>CAVQRU010000001.1:0-175581 GCA_963715285.1 Ilumatobacteraceae bacterium
CGGTCGATGCCGGCGGCGATACCTGGGTGGCGATCGCTCGCACGCTGGTCGGGGCGGCGTTCATCGGCGCGCTGTCCGACGGGATGCTCCTCGGTCACTGGTATCTCACGCAGCCAGGGCTGCCGCGGGTGCTGCTCAACGAGATGGTCGATGCGCTCGCCTGGCTGTGGCCTGTCGAGGTGATCGTGATGCTGCTGCCGACCGGGATGATCGCTGTGCTCAACGGCACGGTCGACGACGGCTGGGGCGGCATGTTGGGCTGGATGTGGGTGATGTGTTCGCTGACCACGATCATCCTGATCTTCGTCACCAAGGCGGCGCTGCGCGAGCGGTACTACTCGGCGGTGATGGCGGCAACCGGCCTGCTCTACCTCGCCATCCTCACCGGTTTCGGGATGGACATCGTCCCGCGCGCCATCCTCGCCGACTTCTGAACGAATGAGACATGGGGTCAGACCCCGCGTCTCATTCGGATGTGCTTGACTCTCTGCATGGCACGGCCCGTGTGGAGTGGGACCATCTCGTTCGGTCTGGTGGCGATCCCCGTCAAGCTGTTCCACGCCGTGCGCCGCCAGAGCGTGTCGTTCAACCAGCTCGACGAGCGCAACATGGCCCGCATCCGCTACCGCAAGGTGAACGCGGAGACCGGTGAGGAGGTCGGCGACGACCACATCGTCAAGGGGTACGAGATCTCCAAGGATCGCTACGTCGTGGTCGATCCCGACGAGCTCGAGCCGTTCATGCCGGTGGCCACCAAGTCGGTCGACCTCGAGGAGTTCGTCGACCTCGCCGACATCGACCCGGTCTACTTCGACACCGCCTACCACCTCGCTCCCGACGGCCCGCCGAAGCCGTACGTCCTGCTCGCGCGAGCGATGGAGGCCAGCGGCAAGGTGGCGATCGGTCGGTTCGTGATGCGCAACAAGCAGTACACCGCCGCCATCCGCGCCGAGGACGGACGACTCGTGATGTCGACATTGGCCTACGCCGACGAGGTGATCGATCCCGCCGACATCGAGGAGCTGCAGGGCCTCGAAGACGTCGAGGTCAACGACAAGGAGGTGGCGATGGCCGAGAGCCTCGTCGCCTCGCTCACCGCCGCCTTCGAACCGGAGAAGTACCGCGACGAATACCGCGAGGAAGTCATGGCGCTGATCCAGATGAAGGCCGACGGCGAGGAGTTCGAGATGCCCGAAGCGGCCGCGGAGAAGCCCAAGGTCGTCGACATCATGGCGGCACTCGAAGCGTCGGTGGCGGCGGCCAAGGAGGCGCGGACACGCCACCCTGCCGAGACGTCGACCAAGAAGGCTGCCGCCAAGAAGAAGTCGGCCTGACCGGCTGACCCACCGGGATCGTGGCATCGCCGATCGAGGTCGACATCGGGGGCCGAACCGTCCGGTTGACCAACCTCGACAAGATCCTGTATCCGTCCGGGTTCACCAAGGCCGAGGTCGTCGACTACCACCTGCGCATCGCGCCGACGATCGTCCCTCACCTCGCCGGCCGGTGCATCACGTTCCGTCGCTACCCGGACGGCACCGACCGGGACGGCTTCTTCGAGAAGCGCTGCCCGGCGCATCGACCGGAGTGGGTGCCGGTCGCGCTCGGCCCCGGCGATCGCCGGGGCGGCATCGAGTACTGCCGGATCGAGGAGCCCGCCGCGATGGTGTGGGCGGCGAACCTCGCCGCGATCGAGCTCCACGCCCCGATGGCGCTCGCCGCCGACCTCGACACACCGCGCACACTGGTGTTCGACTTCGATCCCGGCCCGGGGACGTCGATCGTCGACTGCTGCGAGGTGGCCCTGGGCGTACGGACCGTGCTCGACTCGGTCGGCCTGGAGGGATGGTGCAAGACGTCGGGTTCGAAGGGGCTCCAGCTCTACGTGCCGCTGAACACACCGGGGGTGACCCACGACGCGACCGCGGACTTCGCACTCGCAGTCGGCCAGGTGATGGAGCGTCAGTTGCCCGGGCGGGTGACGACGGTGATGGCCAAGGTCGAGCGACCCGGCAAGGTGTTCGTCGACTGGAGTCAGAACGCCCATCACAAGACGACGATCGCCCCGTATTCGCTGCGCGCCCGCCACGACCCGACGGTGTCGACACCGGTCACGTGGGACGAGGTCGAGCGGTGCGCCGACGGTGGCATCGAGTTGCGCTTCGAGGCCGGCGACGTGCTGGCGAGGGTCGACGAGTCGGGCGACCTCTTCGCCCCGGTGCTCACCCGCGAACAGCACCTCCCGACCGCGTCCTGACCCGCCCCAACCGCCCAGCGATGAGCGAGGCCCCCGGAGACGGGGCACTCGCTCATCGCTCGTGGGGTCGGTGCCGCCGCTGACGCGTCGGGACCGGTCATCATGGAGCGGTGGTTGCACCGGCAGTTCGACGAGGCGCCTGGGTGGCGCTGGGCGCGCTGACGCTGGCGGCCTGCTCCTCACCGACGGCGGAGTCGACCGCGCCGCCGACACCGCCGACGCCGGAGACGGCACCTCCGTCGACCGAGTTGTTCGACATCGAGGAACGCGATCCGCTCCCGTTCCCCGGCTACGAGGTCGACCGTGTCACGATCGCTCCGCTGCCGCAGGTCGGCGATTCCGTCGACACGCCGCTGACCGGCTGGGCGGCCTTCGACGACCAGATCATCCGCTCGGTGCTCGGCGGTGGCTCCGACGCGGTGTCGGTCGCGGTCGCGATCGACGGCGAGGTCGTTCACGACGCAGCGTTCGGGGCTCGGATCCCCGACACCTTCGAGGCGGTCGCGACCACCGATCGGTTCCGCATCGCCAGCATCTCCAAGACGATCACCGCGATCACGGCCCTCCAGCTCGTCGAAGAGGGGCTGGTCGGTCTCGACGAACCGGTCGGGCGTCTCGCCGCGTTCGAAGCGGGGGTGCCGACGCCGACCGATCGCGCCGCCGGTGTCACGGTCCGTCAGCTGTTGACCCACACCAGCGGCTTCGGCCAGTACGAGAACCTGTTCTTCCGCAACCAGGTCGGCTCCTGTGAGGAGGCGGCGGCGGTCGGACTGACCCGATCGATGGGCGGCGGAGGGTTCCGCTACAGCAACATGAACTACTGCGTGCTCGGCCTGGTGATCGAGAACCTCACCGGCCGGAGCTACGAAGAGGTGGTCTACGAGCGGCTGCTGACGCCCCTCGGCATCTCCGGGATGCGCCTCGCCCCCACGTACGACCCGGGACCCGGCGAGGTCGAGCACCGCACGGTGCTCGGGCGCAACTACATGGAGGTGCTCGGTGCCGCGGGGGCGTGGGTGGCGACGCCCACCGACCTGGTGACGATCATCGACTCGTTGGATCCGACGACGCCGGGATGGAAGCCGCTCGAACCGGAGACCGTGGCCATGATGAAGACGAGCGCCACCGATCTCTCCGCCCCCGACCGCGGCTACGGGATGGGACTGATCCTCTACGGCGGGGGAGCGGCCGGCCACACCGGCACGATCGAGAGCACGCACGCCATGGTGTTCGACCGTGCCGACAACGTCACGTGGGCCGTCACCGTGAGTGGCGAGAACCCGAGCGACACGGTCCGTCTCGCGGGCATCGTCGACCGCGCCCTCGCCGCCGGCGGATTCACCTCCGGCTGAGTCGGCAGGAGGTGAGATCAGCTGCTGATCGGGACTCCTCGAGCGGCGGCAGCCGCGCCCGGGCGGGTGTCTCGGACGCCCACTGCTACCTTCTGCGCATGTCGAGTGGTCCGTCGGTGCCGATCGTGTTGCTCACGGGTCCACCTGGTGCTGGGAAGTCGACGGTGGGGCGTTTGGTCGCGGAGGCGTTCGAGCGCAGTGTCCACATCGAAGCGGACGTGGTCCGGGAGTCGATCGTGGGCGGCTTCGTCACGCCGTCTGCCGACATGTTCCACGACGAGGGAATCGGGCAGTTCGCTCTCCAACGCGAGATCGTGATCCACTGGGCTCTGCGAAAGGCCGAGGCAGGGTACGTCCCCGTGATCGACGACGCGCCGATCCCACCGGACGGTCACTTCGAGCAGCAATACGCGCCGTTGCTGACACTCGGCTCCACCCGGCCGGTCATCCTGCGGGCCGAGGGTGAGGTCGTCCGAGAACGTATTCGTGCTCGTGGAGGCCGGTTCGACGAGATGCTCGTCGATGCCGTCGAGCCGACACTCGGCTGGCTGGACGAGCTCGATCCCGAGCTGTGGTACACGGTCGATTCGACCGACCTGACGATCGAGGAGAGTGCAGCGTTGATCGTGGCCCATCTGCGCGGCGGCGACGGTTCCCCGTGGTCGCGAGCGGATGGTCCGCGGCAACCTTCACGCCATCCAGCGTGCCCAGGCGTTGCTCGATCGGTACGAGCAGATCTGGAGATCTCGCATCGATCGCCTCGACGAACTTCTCGCCGACACCGACGAGTGAACCCCGACAAGCCAGGAGAAGGAAGACCCATGCCCATCACCTCGGTCGAGAAGGATCTCGACGCACTCACGATGACCGTCGTCGCGGACTTCTCCGCCACCCGCGAACGATTGTGGGAGGCGTACACCGACCCACGCCAGATCGAGAAGTTCTGGGGTCCCGTCGAGTGGCCGGCGACGTTCACCCGCCACGATGTGTTCGTCGGCGGACGCTCCGCGTACTTCATGACCGGACCGGACGGCGAACGCTCCGCCGGTTTCTGGGAGTTCCTCGCCGTCGACGACGGCAAGTTCTTCGAGGTGCGCGACGGATTCGCCGACGAGGACGGGGAAGAGAACACGGCCATGCCGTCGATGCGGATGACGTTCTCCTTCGAGGACACCGACGACGGCTCGCGTCTGGTCACCACGACCCATTTCGGCTCACTCGATCAGCTCGAGCAGCTGCTCGGTATGGGCATGGAGGAGGGCATGGCGTCGGCGATGGGCCAGATCGATCACGTGCTCGCCGACCTCGAGTCGTTTGCGGCCGGCCGCGGCACCGAAGTGCAGGTCCTGTCCGACACCCAGGTCCGCATCTCGCGCATCATTCGCGGCACCGTCGAGCAGGTGTGGCATGCCCATCACGACCCAGCACTGTTGCGGCAGTGGCTGCTGGGGCCCAGACGGGTGGACCATGCCCGTCTGCGAGACGACGACCGAGGTCGGCGGAACCTACCGCTACGAGTGGGAACCCGAGGACCCGTCCGACGACGGCTCGCCCGGACGGTTCGGCTTCGAGGGCGAACTGCTGGAGTTCGACCCGCCACACCGTGCGGTCACGACCGAGCGCATGATCGGGATGGACGGTCCGGGCAACCGGAACGAGATGACCCTGACGCCGACTCGTGGCGGCACTCTGCTGAGCCTCGTCATCACCTACCCGAGCGCTGAGGTGCGCGACATCGTGCTCGGGACCGGCATGGTCGACGGGATGGAGACCAGCTACGCCCGCCTCGACGGCATGCTCGCATGAGCCCGACCAGCCGAGTGACCGCTCCGATCTTCGAACCCGGCAGCAAGGTCACGGGCCCGGCTTCGTACCTCTGATCTCGTGATGTCGATCGACGACGACCGGCGCCGCCACCGGCTGGCCGTCCGGCACGCTCTGGTCCCCGCGACACGCACCGGGTCGTTCGAGGCGGCGGTCGACGCCGTGGTCGCGTTCCACTCGTCCGACCCGACGACCGTGTTCCTCTCGGCAGCGGCCCGGATGCGCGCACCGACGACGCGCTCGATCGAGGAAGCCCTCTACGACGAGCGGATCGCCGTCCGCCACCATGCGATGCGACGCACGATCTGGGTGATGTCGCCGAGCACGGCGCAGGCGGCGCACGCCGGCTTCACCCGCAAGATCGCCGTGAGCGAGCGGAAGCGGACCGCGACACTGTTCGGCGAGGACGACGCCTGGGTGTCCGAAGGCATCGACCGGGTGGTGGCGGTTGTCGAAGCCGCCGAAGCCCCGATCGGCTGCACGCGAGATCGGGCTCAGGCTCCCCGACCTCGCCGAGCCGCGCGTGGTCAATCCGGGAAAGCCCTCCGAGGGGACGATGGCGCCTCACACGCGCCTGCTCCTGTGCGCGGCGTTCGAGGGTCGCGTCGCACGTGGGCGCCCAGCCGGGTCGTGGATCGGCTCGCAGTACGTCTGGGCGCCGAGCGCCGGCTGGCATTCGATCGACTGGTCCGAGCCCGACGAGGTCACGGGCGCGGCCGAGGTGATCGCGAAGTACCTCGACCGCTTCGGCCCTGCGACGATCGACGACGTCGTGTGGTGGACCGGCGGCACGAAGCGTCTCGTCCGGGAGGCACTCGAACGGATCGACGCAGTGGAGGTCCGGCTCGACGATGGCTCGACCGGTCTCGTGCTGCCCGGCGACGTCGACGACGACGGAGACGACGACCCGCGGTCGGCGCCATGGGTCGCCCTCCTGCCCGGGCTCGACTCGACGGCGATGGGATGGAAGCGACGCGACTGGTACCTCGACCCGGCCATCGCGTCGCGGGTGACTGATCGCAACGGCAACATCGGCCCGACGGTGTGGGTCGACGGGGCAGTCGCCGGCGGTTGGGTGCAACGACGCGACGGCAGCATCGCCCACGATGCGACGGGACTGACGCGGGCACAGAACGACCTGCTCGCCGTCGAGATCGAGCGGCTGCAGACCTTCCTCGGCGACACCAGGTTCAGCGTCCGCTTCCCGGCACCGAACCAGCAGGCGCTGCTCGGCTGAGCGTAGGCGGCGACGTGGATCCGACCGTCGACCCGACGGCCTGGGCCGGAAAGGCGAACTGCGGGTGCCCTGCGGTCAGTCGGGCGGGCGGCTTCGAACGGGCGACCGCCGACGACGGTGCCCCACACGCCGATGTCGCGGATCGCCATCGGGTCGACGGTGAGCGGGTTGTCCTCCAGCACGGTGAAGTCGGCCGCCTTGCCGCACTCGATCGTGCCGAACTCGGCGTCGAGGTGCATCTGGTACGCGGAGCCGAGCGTGACCGCGCGCAACGCCGAGTGGGCCGAGATGCGCTCGTGCTCGCCGAGCACACGGCCCGACGGCGTGACGCGATTGACCGCACACCACATCGTGTGCAGGTGGCCGAGCGGCGTGACGTTGGCGTCGGAGTGCAGCGAGAACGACACGCCTTCGCGTTCGGCCGTCGCGGCCGCCTCCATCCGGCGGGCGCGCTCGGGGCCGACGGTGATGTCGTGGTGCTGGTCGCCCCAGTACCAGAGGTGGTTGGCGAAGATGTTGGCGCACATGCCGAGTCTGGCCATCCGGCGGAACTGTGCCGCCGAGGTGAGCTGGCAGTGTTGCACCGTGTGTCGGTGATCGAGCCACGGGCGGTCGATGACGAGCTGCTCGACGGTGTCGATCCACGCGTCGATCGTGAGGTCGCCGTTGCAGTGGGCGTGGATGTTGATCCCGCGTTCGTGGAACGGCCGGCAGATGTCGACGAGCTGATCGGGCGGCACCATCCACTGGCCGTGGTCGGTGCCGGTGTAGTAGCCGGGCCAGCCCATCATCGCCGTGAAGCCCTGGATCGAACCGTCGAGGACCAACTTGAGGCCGACGGTGCGCAGCTTGTCGGTGTCGGCCGCGGCGAGCTGCTGCATCGCCTCGGCCGCATCGGCCCAGTCGGTGCTCCCCGGCGGAAGGGCGTGCAGGTGCCGTTGGAGGAGCCGGGCGGGGTAGTCGTCGCGGTCGACCACCTCGTGGAGGACCCGCTGATCGTCGGGCCGTGAGAGGCCCGCACTGCCGAGGTCGCACAGCATCGTGATCCCGGTGTTCGCGCAGAGTTGCCCGAGCGCCTCGATCGCCCGCGGGTCGTTGAGCATGCGCAGGATCACGCTCACGCCGGACCGGGCGAGGGCGATCGCCGGCATCTCCTGGAGCTCGCCGTTCGGTTCGCCCTGGCCGTCGCGGGCGACACCGGGTGTCGTCGCATCGCGGGTGATGTCGTGGCGCTCGAGCATCGCCGAGTTGACGGTGGCGAGGTGCGCGCTCGCGTGGAACACGAAGATCGGCCGGTCGGTCGATACTCGGTCGAGGTGCTCGCGTGTGAGGCGTTCCTCGGTGGTGAAGTAGATCGGGTCGAACCCGCCGACGACGATCGGCTCGGACGAACCGGCGGTCTCGGCGTCGATCTCGCGGAGCCGATCGAGCAGGGCGTCGTAGGTACGGATACCCGGCGACGTGCCGCCGTCGACGCGATGGCGGTCGAACCAGCCGACGTACGGGATCAGCGAGAACGCGCCCTCGAGCGTGTGTGCGTGCGCTTCGATCATCCCCGGGACGAGCACGTGCTCGGCGAAGGTCCGGTCGACCTCGTGAGGTCCCCAGCTCGCGCACTCGTCGACCGATCCGGCAGCGAGGACCTTGCCGTCACGGACCGCCACCGCCTCGACCTCGGGTTGCGCAGGGTCCATCGTGACGATCGTGCGCGCCGGAAACACGGTGATCTCGCTCATCTTGCGACGGTATCTGCCGTGGCCGGTCAGGTGAGGTTCGGAGCGACCTCGGCGGCAACCAGGTCGAGGTGGTCGAGGTCGGCGAGATCGAGCATCTGCAGATAGATCCGGTCCGCCCCTGCGGCGCTCCAGGCGCGCAACGTCTCCACGACCTCGTCGGGGGTTCCGGCCGCGCCGTTCTGGCGCAACTCGGCCGGTTCTCGGCCGATGGCAGCCGCGCGGCGCTCCACGTCGGCCTCGTCGGCACCGCAGCACACGACCAGCGCCGCGGAGAACGTCATCGTGGCGGGGTCGCGATCGATCGCCTCGCACGCGGCTCTCACCCTGGCGGTCTGCGTGGCGAAGAACTCGCGAGACACGAACGGTGTGTTGAACTCCGTGGCGAAGCGGGCCGCGAGCGCCGGGGTCCGCTTCGGTCCGCCGCCGCCGATGACGATCGGCACCGGCGACTGCACCGGCTTCGGCAGCGCCGGCGATGCGGTGACCGGGTAGTGGCCGCCGGGAGACTCGAAGGTGTCGCCGACCGGCGTCGACCACATCCCGGTGATGATCTCCAGCTGTTCCTCCAATCGGTCGAAGCGTTCACCCAGCGGCGGGAACTCGATGCCGTACGCCTCGTGCTCCTGCTGGTACCACCCGGCGCCGAGGCCCAGCTCGACGCGCCCGCCCGACATGTCGTCGACCTGCGCGACGCCGATGGCGAGCGGTCCAGGGAGACGGAACGTCGCCGAGGTGACCAGCGTGCCGAGCCGGATCGTCGACGTCTCCCGTGCAATCGCTCCGAGCGTGATCCACGCGTCGGTGGGACCGGGGAGACCGTCGCCGCCGCCCATCGCGAGGAAGTGGTCGCTGCGGAAGAACGCGCCGTAGCCGAGCGTCTCGGCACGCTGCGCGACCGCGAGCAGGTCGCGGTACGACGCTCCCTGCTGGGGTTCGGTGAAGATGCGGAGGTCGTGGAGTTGCATCTTCGCAGGGTACGGGCGCAACGCGTGACGCCCCGAACGGGCGGCGCCTCGAACGGGCGGCCCCTGCGTCGCGTACGCGACACTGTCGGGCATGGCATCACTGCAGCAGCATCGTCGTCCGGTCGAGGACGTGATCTCCGATCTCACCGACAAGCGCGTCAACGACGTCAAGTGGGCCGACGGTCGCACGTTCGGAATGGTCTACGACGGAGGGCCGTCGGTGCACGAGGTCGCCGAGCAGGCTGCCCGTCTCTACCTGCACGAGAACGCCCTCAACACGAAGGCCTTCCCGTCGCTCGGCCAGATCCAGTCCGAGGTCGTCGGTTGGACCGCCGATCTCCTGCACGGCGACGATGCGGTGGCCGGGTTCCTCACGAGCGGTGGCACCGAATCGATCCTGTGCGGCGTCCTCGCGGCCCGCGAGCGCGGCGCTGCCGAGCGAGGGATCACCGCCCCGGAGATGGTCGTCGCCGAGTCGGCGCATGCCGCGTTCCACAAAGCGGCGCACAACTTCGGCCTCGAGCTCCACAAGGCGCCGGTCAAGGACGACTGGACCGCTGACGTCGATGCGATGGCGGCCCTCTGCAACGAGAACACCGTGCTGGTGGTCGGCTCGGCGCCGCAGTATCCGCAGGGCGTGCAGGACGACATCCCGGCGATCGCGGCACTGGCGTCGTCGTTCGGCGCCAACTGCCACGTCGACGCCTGCATGGGTGGCTTCGTGCTGCCGTTCGCCGAGATGCTCGGGCGAGAGGTGAAGCCGTGGGACTTCCGGGTCGAGGGTGTCACCACGATCTCGGCCGACATCCACAAGCTCGGGTATGCGCCGAAGGGTGTGTCGGTGATCCTGCACCGCAACAAACAGTCGCGGGCCTACCAGACGTTCGTGTTCGACGGCTGGCTCGGCGGCTTCTACGCCTCGCCGAACATGCAGGGCACTCGCTCCGGCCTTCCGATGGCCTGTGCCTGGGCCGTGATGTCGCATCTCGGAATCGATGGGTACGTCGACCTCACTCGGCAGGTGCTCGTCAACGCCGACATGTTCCGTGCCGGCGTCGCCGAGATCGACGGCATCCAGGTGCTCGGCGACGGCCGGTTCCACCTCGTCTCGATCGCGGCCGACCCGATGTTCGAGCCGGAGATCGACATGTTCGCACTCGGTGACGCGCTGCTCGCCAAGGGGTGGTTCCACGACCGCCAGACGCCGCCGGACAGCCTGCACTCGACGATCAGCAACTCGAACACCGGCGTGATCGACGACTACCTGGCCGACCTGGCGGAGTGTGTCGCTGCGGTCGTCGGCACCCGTACGGACGACCGCAGCACCAACTACGCCACGCTCGAATGACCCGCCCCCCACACCTCAGCGATGAGCGAACCCCCCGCATGGGGAGGTGTCGCTCATCGGATCGGTCTCGGACCGCTGCGTGGTGCCGGGCGATGAGCGGACCCCCCGTATCGGGAGGTGTCGCTCATCGCTTCGTGGGGTGGCGTCAGTTGACCTGGCGTTGGGCGTCGGCCCAGAAGGGCTCGCGCAGTTTGAACTTCTGGAGCTTGCCGGTCGCCGTGCGTGCCAACTCGTCGCGGAATTCGACGCGCTTGGGGCACTTGTAGCCCGCCAGCTTGGTCTTGGTGAACGCGATCAGGTCGGCCTCGGTCAGCTCGCTTCCCGGCGACGTCACCACGAGCGCCGTGACCAGTTCGCCCCACTTCTCGTCGGGGATCCCGATCACTGCGACCTCGGTCACCTCTGGATGCTGGAAGATCGCGTCCTCGACCTCGATCGACGACACGTTCTCCCCACCGGTGATGATCACGTCCTTCTTGCGGTCGGAGATCGTGACGTAGTTGTCGTCGTCGATGAAGCCACCGTCGCCGGTGTGGAAGAACCCGTCGTGGATCGCGGCGTCGGTCTGGTCGGGCTGCTCCCAGTAGCCGGCCATCACCATGTTGCCGCGCGCCAGGATCTCGCCGTCCTTGCTGACCGCCATCGTGCACCCCACCACCGGCGCGCCCGCACGGCTGAGCTTCACCGCCCGGTCGCTCGGATCGAGGTCGTCGAACTCCTCCCGCGAGCGGTTCATCGTGATCACGGGTGTGGTCTCGGTCAGGCCGTAGATCTGTACGAACTCCCAGCCGAGTTCGGTCTCGCAGCGCTCGATCGTGCGTGTCGGCGGGGGAGCGCCGGCGACGACGATGCGCACCCGACCGCGTCCCGGAATCGGCCGCCCGGTGTCGGCCTCCCACGTCGCGGCGGCGTCGAGCACCATGTTGAGCACGGCCGGCGCACCACACATCAGGGTGACCCCGTGCTCCTCGACCCGGCGGAGGATCTCGGCGCCGTCGATCTTGCGGATGATGACGTGCTTCGCACCCATCCCCGTGACGGCGTAGAGCATGCCCCAGCCGTTGCAGTGGAACTGGGGGAGGGTGTGCAGATACACGTCGCGGTCGCTCACGCCCATGTGCCAGCCGAACACCGACGCGTTCAGCCACAGGTTGCGATGGGTGAGCTGCACGCCCTTCGGGCGGGCGGTCGTGCCGGACGTGTAGTTGATTGTCGCGGTGGCGTCCTCGTCGCCTTCCCACGGGATCGGCTCCACGCCGAAGGTCATCACGGCAGCGTCGGCCTCGGCGCCGATGACGAGCTTGTGTTCGCACTCGACGTCGGCCATCGCATCGGCGAGTTCGGGATCGATCAGCAGGACGCGAGCGCCCGAGTGGGCGACGATGTACTTGACCTCCTCGGCCACGAGGCGGAAGTTGATCGGCACCAGTACCCGGCCGGACCCCGACACGCCGAAGAGCGCCGTCAGGAGACGAGCCGAGTTGTGACTGACCATCGCGACCCGCTCGCCCACGCCGATGCCGAGTGCGTCGAGCGCCGCTCCCATCGCACGCGCGCGGTCGGCCATGTCGCGATAGGTGATTGTCCCCCACGACTCGGCCGGTTGGTCCGGTTCGTCGACGATCGCGACCCGGTCGGGGTACACGAGCTCGGCGCGGCGGAGGAAGTCGTTGACGGTCAGTGGCACCTTCATGGTGCGCAACCTATTCGGCGGCGACTGGTCCCTGAGACCCGGATGAGGGGGCGGTGAGCGGCCAGGGGCGGTTGCGCTCCATCGTGAGCGCCAGGTCGAGCAGCAGCGGCTCGCTGAAGTGCCGCCCGACGATCTGCAGGCCGATCGGCAGTCCGTCGAGCATGCCCGCCGGCACCGAGATCGCCGGATTGCCGTGGAGGTTCGCCGGGAACGTCAGGCGGCCGTTGTTCGCCGCGCCCGCTTCGATGCCGCCGAACACGCCGGGAATCGGGCCCTCGGCGTCGAACGCGACGTCCGGATTGGTGGCCGTGATCACGAAGTCGACGCCACCGTCACTCGTGTCGAAGATCCGCGCCATCGCTTCGTTGACCTCGGTGCGCCGCCGCTCGATCCGCGCTCTCGACGTGGCGTCGTACTTTCCATCGGTGGCTTCGAGGCCGAAGCGCATCTCGGGTGTGAGGTCGTCGGCACATGCCGGCCACTTGTCGGCGAGCTGCGCTGCGATCGAGATCATGCCGGAGATCGACCACGCGCCCCCCATGCGCGGGACGTGGGTGTCGAGGCCGACCACGCGCTGCAGCCCACAGTCGGCGATCAGCATCGTGGCTGCCTCCTCGAGCAGCTCCCACATGACCGGCGACACCGTCGCCCCGCCCCAGTCGTCGACCACTGCGACACGCATGCCGCGCAGTGCATCGAGGTGGCCTCCCAGGTCGGCCTCCCATCCCTCGACCCGAGGCAGGCTGAGGGGGTCGCGGGGGTCGTGCCCGTTGGTGACGTCGAACCAGCGGGCGGTGTCGCGCACCGATCGGGCCATGCACCCGGTCGACACCGTGAGGTTTCCGTATTCGGCATGCGGGCCGCGGGGGATCCGGCCGAAGGTGCCCTTCAACCCGACGAGCCCGGTGAACCCGGCGGGGATGCGGATCGACCCGCCCCCGTCGCCGCCGGTGGCGATCGGATAGATCGCGCCGGCGACCGCCGACGCGGAACCCCCCGACGACCCTCCGGGCGTGCGGCCGTTCTGCCAGGGATTGTGCGTGGCGCCGTGGAGCTTCGTGCGGGTGAGGTTGACGCCGCCGAACTCACTCGCCGTGGTCTGCCCGGCGAGGACTGCGCCGCCGCGCTCGACGATCCGGCGCACCATCGTCGCAGTGTGGGACGCGATCCCGTCGCGCAGCGGCACCGACGCTTCGGTGTCGGGCCAGCCTTCGACCGGGGTGAGTTCCTTCACGCCGATCGGCACACCACCGAACGGCAACGACACGTCGGCGGCGGCGGCTGCGGCGCGAGCGGCGTCGCGGTCTTCGAAGCACACGGCGTTGAGTTCGCTCGTGTCGACGGCGGCAAACACCGCCTCGAGCTCTTCCCGGGGCGAGCGCTCGCCGGCCCGGAACGCCTCCACCAGTCCCACCGCGTCACCCGTCCAGGTCGAATCACTCATGGGGCCGGACTGTAGGTGGCGCCTACGATCGTCGTCGCCATGGACTCGCGCACGTTTCTCGGACTCGAACCGACGCACAACCCGTTCCGCTGGAAGCTGCCGGTCACCGAGGGCATCTCGACGACGGGAAACTTCCTGTTCGGTGGGTCGGGTCTCGGGGCGGCGATCTCCGCCCTGGAGGGGACGTCGGGCCGGCAGTGCGTGTGGGCGACGGCGCAGTACCTGTCGTACGCGAAGCCGGGTGAGGTGCTCGACATCGACGTGCACGTGGCGGTCGACGGCCACCAGATCACCCAGGCTCGCGCCGTCTGTCATGTCGCCGACCGGGAGATCCTCACGGTGAACGCAGCGCTCGGCGATCGACCGATGGAGGCCTCGGGTCAGTGGGAACAGATGCCCGAGGACGTACCGCGGCCCGAGGAGTGCCACGAGCGGCCGCGATACTCGGAGATGGCGGGAACGATCAACGACCGGCTGGAGGAGCGGATGGTGAAGGCGCGTCCGTTCGAGGGACTGGACGGCAGCGTGCAGGGCGACGGACAGACGATGCTGTGGGCCCGCCTGCCCGACGTGATCACCGGGGTCGACGCGACGACCCTCGCGATCCTCGGTGACTTCGTGCCGATGGGAATCGGCCAGGCGCTCGGCGCCCGTGCCGGCGGCAACAGCCTCGACAACACGCTGCGCGTCGGCCGGATCGTGCCGACCGAGTGGGTCCTGATGGACATCCGGGTCCATGCGGTCGAGCGCGGCTTCGGACACGGCCTCGTCCACATGTTCGCCGACGACGCCAGAGGCACGCTGTTGGCAACAGCAAGTCAGTCGGTGATCGTGCGCTTCTGGAAGGATCGACCGAGGGACCGAGTCGAACGGGTGGCCGAACAGATCGAGCGTGCCGGGGGCGAAGTCTCCGACATACCGCCGGCTTAGTCGCTGCGCCGTCCGCCCGATGGGTGTCGGCGCTACGCCTCGTCGATCTCAGTCACCCGGCCCAGCGCGACCACGACCACGATGCGGTCACGATCGCCGAGCACACTCGAGATGGCGACCGATCAGGCGAACTGTTCGAGGTCCTCGGCGGTCGGTTCGTCGGTCACTCGGTGGGGTGTGACGGTCTCTTCATCGACAACGGGCCTCGCCATCCTCACTCAATGTGGCGAAGTGTTCGAGCGCCGGCACGTCAACGAAGTGGCCGTCGAGGGCTTCGGCGGGTTGATCGGATTGACGAGAGGTGAGTCCTTCAGTCGCACCTGGCGATATTGGACGTTCGGCGGCGCCCAGCATCTGTGTCTTGCTAATGCCGACATTCAGGGTTCTCGTGTTACCCGTTGCCGAGTCCGATCAGACCGCATCGCCACCGGCACGCGGTGCTGAAGCCTGTGATAGAGCTTCCTCTACTCAGACACCCGGTTTTGGACCGGGGCCATAGCGGAGTCATTCGTCGAGCGAGGTCTCTTTCATGGATTCGGAGCGAAAGCGATCCGGGCTACTCCCGATTTCCACCAACTCGATGATCGAGCGTGCTGCGATATCGGAAACGGTGAGGTCCTCGACCGCTCGGCGGTCTCGGGCTCTCTCGACGGCCTCAGCCGGAATGCGCTGAGGCCCGACCCGTCGACCCATCATGTTGCTGACAGATTCAGCACCGATGGCCAGCGTCGTCGATGACTTGACTGGCCGAGCATCCGAGGGTGTCGCGAGGTGACGCCGGCGGGTGATCCGTCCCCGAATCGCATCGCGGATCGAAGCGCGTGAACGCGTCGGCCAGCGGCTCATGTGCGAGGAACTCGCCGCTGTTGTTGGACGACATCCCGATTCAG
The DNA here is from genome assembly GCA_963715285.1 of Ilumatobacteraceae bacterium. GTDB lineage: Bacteria > Actinomycetota > Acidimicrobiia > Acidimicrobiales > Ilumatobacteraceae > Sva-07. The sequence continues at coordinate 15,677 of CAVQRU010000001.1, forward strand.
GTTCTTCAGTGGTGCCCCGGTGCGGTGTCACCGGCGAGGTCGAGTCGTGGGGCACCGACAGTGTCGGCGGCGTCAGCTACGCCGATTCGAAGCTGCGTGCTCCGATTGAGCGTGCCCAGTCGATTCCGCGGCGAATTCGGCCCTCGCTGCATCTCGATCCTTGGTGGAAACCACGGTGACGGCGGGCTGATGAGGTAGCGCAAGTAGATCGTGAAGGGTCGTCGGTTCGTTGTCATCATCGAGGTCAACACAGTCGCTGTGGCGTTGCTCCCGTGTGCACTCGCCAGCGCCGTAGGCTCATCCCAGGCTTCATACGCTACCTGCCAGTCGTTGTCGCCGTCGGTGGGCAGCTCAGTCGCCGTGAACCTGTCGATCCAGTCGCCGTCTGAGTCAATGCACCGCGACGAGCAGCTGATCCGCAGTCGCAGCGCAGCCCAGCTCGTCTGGGCTCGCAGGTGGCGTAGCGATCGGAGGAGGTTCAGGTCATCGTCAAGAGGGACGTGGTCGCCGTCGGAGTCGGTCGACATGCTCGCAGCATTCGTTGGGTCGGAGCCACAAGCAGCCTCGTCTGCATCGCTTTGTCCGTCGTTGTCGTCGTCGGGGTCGGCGTTGTCGCCGAGGCCGTCACCGTCGCTGTCTGATGACTCTGAGGGGTCGAGCGGGAACGCGTCGTCACCATCAGCAACTCCGTCGTTGTCGTCGTCAGGGTCGCAGGCATCACCAAGGGCGTCGCCGTCGAAGTTCGCCTGGTCCACGTTGGGTGTCGCAGTGCAGTTGTCGACATCGTCGGCAACACCGTCGTCGTCGCTGTCTGGCGACGCGACGGTGACGGTGGGGATGTTCGTCGCAGTGTCCCATGAGAACGTGACCTCGTCGCCGCTACCCACCGTGAAGCCGATGTTGGCGCCTCCCGGTGCGCCGCCAGCGCCGTAGTTCTCATCCCAGGCTTCATTCACCGCTACCTTCCACTCGTAGTCGCCCGGTGGCAGGTCTGTCGTCGTGAACCTGTAGATCCCGTCGCCGTCGACGTCTTGCAGCCACGACCGAAGGCAGCCTGGATCCCAGTCGCCAGCGCAGCCCAGCTCGCTCTGGAAGCTCCCGGTGGCCGTAGCGATTCGCGAGTTGATGTTGTCGGTGATCCAGTTGGTCGCATCGTGATCGCACAAGGACCACCCTGGACATCGGAGGCGGTCGTCCATAGGTTGACGATATGGACGTGCCGGAGACTCACTTCGCCAGAGCCGGCGACCTACGCATCGCCTTCCAGGAGTTCGGCACCGGTGCGCGAACAGTCATCATTCCGCCGATCACGTCGAACATCGATGTGGTGTGGGACCACGAGTTCTATCGGCGGATGTTGGAACACCTCGGATCTTTTCTTCGGATCGTGCACTTCGACAAGCGAGGTATCGGGCTCTCGGACCGGTTCGAGGAACAGCCGACGCTTGACGAACGAATGAGGACTTGATGCTCAGGATGCCTGGGCAGCGTCAGGCGAATGTTCGGTCTGTGGGGCGGCGTGGCCCAGACTCCGCCGTTCTCACCCTGAGCGAGATCATCAGGGCGGCCTTGTACCTCGTAGCTGCCGCCGGGCAGGATCAAAGGTGCCGCCACGCGCCATCGTTGACTGCCGGCGGATTTTGGTACTGTCGTGCAGACGTGGGCGAGGACCCACTGCCGTTTGCGAGGCTGATGGCGCCCAGCCAGACGGGGAACCATGCGTACCTGCGTTGGATGAATCGTCTGAATCGCCTGTCCGCGAGTCCCGCCGATTTCACTCGTCAAGTCGAGAGCATCGTTGGAATCGCCGGCACCACCGAACCAGCGCGGGTGGGTGCGCCAACCATCGTCGTCCACCTGACTGGCGACAGGTGTGTCCCGATCGGAAACGGACGCGTTCTTGCCGAGCGCATCCCGAATTCGAAGCTGGTGGAGGTGGAGGGAACCGACCATCTGATGTACTCACTCGACAATTGGCGAGAGGTGGTCGATCCGGTGATCGAATTCTTCACCGATGTGACACCACCGCACTCGCTTCAGCGACGATTCGCGGCGGTGATGTTCACCGACATTGTCGGATCGACGACCCTTTCCAGCTCGATGGGGGATCATCGATACCGTGAGGTCATCGAGCAACATGACCGGATCGCTCACCGTGTGACAACCAGCAATCGCGGGCGGGTTGTCAAGAGCACCGGTGACGGAATTCTTGCCGTGTTCGATTCGCCGTCCGCAGCTGTCGACGTCGCGTCGTCGCTGCGCTCAGCACTCGAAGAAATCGGGCTCACGATCCGGGTGGGAATTCACGCCGGAGAAATCGAGGAACACGCGGACCGTGACATCTCCGGTTTGGCCGTCAACCTGGCTGCTCGCGTCGAACAAGCAGCATCTGACGGATCCATCTTCGTCTCATCGACGATGAAGGACTTGCTGTTGGGCGGCGGCGGGATCGAATTCGAGAACCGCGGCGAGCACACGCTCAAGGGCAGTGAGGGCCTGGACGCGTACGAGGTCAACTGACTCAGGACCACGAACCAGCCTGACAATTTTGACCCGCGGCACCACCTGGATCATCGGGCCGAATCCTCGGAATCGGCTGAACGAACGTCGACCACTCGACATCACCGGCACGGAATCCCAGCCTCACGAGGCCCAGAACCGCACGACTGCGGCCCAAACCGGGTGCTCGATGACCGCGACCAGCGATAGCCCGAATCCCCTGCATCAGCGCGAAGTCCGGATGGCCCGGCACCCGAATCATCTGCCAGGGGGAAGAGAGTCAGCGTCTTCGCTGTGACGTCGCCAGCCCCAGAATGCCCGCGACGTCGGAATCGAAGGCCAAATCGCCGCGCCGCTCCCATCTGCGGAGGTCAGGGCTCTGCGCTGACGTCGAGTCGGTACACGCGTGAGGCGGTACCACTGAAGAGCGCTTCGCGTTCGTCGTCGGAACAATCGGCGGCGAGCAGCTTGAATGCCGTCCAGACCGTCGAGTAGCTCCCGGCTGCAGATTCGACCGGGTAGTTGCTCTCGAACATGCACCGCTCGGCACCGAACAGTTCGATACAGGTTTCGATGTAGCGACGCCACTCCTGGGCGAGTACGGCTGCGCCGGGGTTGGTGAATGCTGTCGTGTGGTGCAGGGGAAGGGTCAGGCCGCCGAGCTTCACCGTGACGTTCGGGCACTGCGCCAGTTGCTCCATCGACTGCTGCCAGATCGGGAACCGTTCGTCGAGCGTGCCGGCGTAGGAGCCCAGTCCTATCGGCTCACCACAATGGTTGAGCACGAACGAGACGCCGGGCAGCGCGCGTGCAAGGTCGACGACGTCGACGATCTGCGGCTCGAGCGCCAGCACGTCGAACGACAGCCCGAACCGTTCCAGCTGCGCCACGCCAGCTCGAAACGTCGGATCGGTCAGCAAGCCGGGAGGCTTCATCATGAACCCTGGCAACACCGTCGGATCGGCGTCGACGTTGACCGCGTCTCTGATGCCCCGCAGGAGACCACCGCCTGCCTCGACATGCGCTTCGAGAACCGGAACGACAGCGTTGCCGAGTGTCATGTCAGCATTGGCCACGATGCCGGCACAGACACCTGGCCGAACGCTCCCGAGCGCCACTCCGGCTACGAACTCGGTCTCGCCGACGGATCGAAGCTCAGGTGGCCCATCGGGCCGATAGTTGGTCCCGCACTCGACGAACACCGTCGCCACGACCCGATGTCCGCTGTCGAGGTCGGCGACCAGGTCCTCAACGCCATACGTCGCAGCGCCGCGCAACATGTCGTAGAACGGATGGTCGTCGTTCGGAAGGTGCGGGACCAGCGCCGACAAGTCCCACAGATGGTGGTGGGGATCGACGATCCTCAGTTCCCGATCGGGTACGTCATTCATCCGGCATCTTCGCATACCGATCACAAAACAAGCTCCGACTCACCGCAGACCGGCGCACGAGCACGATCGTGGCCGAGCAGGGGTCGCCAGAGCGGGTTGGTCACGACGAACACCACCAACAACAACAACGCAGCAGAGTGGGGTCCGGAGTCGTGTGGAACCGCTCCTGGGAGTGAGAACCTTGCTGCGAGACCTGTCTCACAAGATTCCCCCTGTCGCCCAGTGGTCCGCTGTGGGAGCATCGGGGCGGGGGGCGCATCCGGTGTCCTCTGGAGGAGGGGAACCAGACATGTTCATTCAATCTGCAGAGCTGACGGCCGCACCAGGAAGAAGTGGCGATCTCGGTCCTTTGGTGACGAGGATGCGCGACATCCTGTCAGAGGAGACGGGAAAGCAGTGGTGGTCCTGGGCTGCGCTCGCCGGGCGTCCGTTCGGCACCCAGTTGATCAGCACTCGGGCCGACGGCTTCGCCGACATGGTCGCGACCCAGGCGAAGTTGATCGGCTCGGAGGCGTGGGCAGGTCTGGCTTCCGAGGCGGGCGGGGTATTGGCGCATCCGGCCGACACATATCTGGCGGAGGTGATCCACATGACGGGCGAGCCCGCCGAGCCGAGGCAGTTCACCACCGTCACGCGAGCGACCATTGCTGGCAGGGACCTCGCTCAATCCATCGCGTGGTCGTGTGCGGCGATGGACCGCGCCACGAAGGTGACGGGACAAACTGGCACGGTGGCGACTACCGCCGCCGGGAACATGTTCCAGGTGTACTGGTTCGCAGGGTCCGACACCGTCGAGGACCTCGACGCAGCGCGGCAGGCGATGAACGGAGATGCCGACTATCAGGGCATGATCGCTCAGGCGGGTGCCGACGGACTGTTCGTCGATGGGTCAGTCGAAGAAATGGTGCTCGTCAAGATGCCCTGACCTTCCTCCACGAGGGGTCGGGCCATCGTGTACCAAATCAGCACGGATCGGTAGCCAACCCGGTCACGTTCGGCTCGACCCCATGCAGGGAGCATGGTCGTAGTTCCACCTGACGAGCAGCCCTCAGTGCGCCGCGACATTGCGGGCAATTTCGTCCAGGTGTGATTCCCACGTGCCGCAGCATCCGCCCCAAATGTCGATGTGGGGATGCTGCTTGGCGACTGCACCCATGCGCCGGCCGAGGTCGACAGGGTCGCCGGATTCGAGGTGCCCGAGCGTGCACAGCGAGATCTTGTCCATCATGGCCGCGTTCGGGCGCAGACACCGGACCCGCTCGAACCAGTCGCCCGGCTCGATGGCAGGCAGGAACTCCAGTGGATGCGAACAGTTGATGCCGAAGAAGGCTGGCCGGTCCTCGCCGCATTCGGCGTCGACGGACTCGATCGCCTCCTTCAGGGTTGGGCCCGAGTGCAGACGGTGATTGCTGTCCAGCGTGAACAGGATCGACGCTGGCGTCCCGACTCGAGCGGCAGCTCGCGCTACTCCTACTGCCTCGGGGACGCTGTTGAAGGTCATGGCCTGGACCAAGTCGACGTTGGCTTTCGCCAGTGTCTCGATCTGGGACGAGTGGTAGTCCTCGGCCGCCTCTGCGGTCATTTGCCGATCGAGTGTGTACGCGTCGCCGCGTGGCCCGACGATGCCAACGAACATCAAGGCGCGAAGCTGATCAGCGTATGGGCCGCTGACCTCACGCAGGAAGCCGATGGCCCTGAGCTGCATCTCCTCCAACGCGATCGGTGAGTAGCCGAGCAGTTCTGCCCAGTCTGGGCTTGCCCGATAGTCGAGGCCCCCCATCAACGCACCGAACCCATGGGCACAAGCGGTCTCGAGGTAGCGCTCGTACATCGCCCGCAGCTCATTCACCGCTCGCGGGTCGTCCAGCAACGGAAACATGGCGAACTCGGGCAGCTCGAACCCGAACTCGGTCCTGGAAGGACTGACCGCCGAACGGCCGGACTCCCGACGACCCGATGGGCGACCGATGCACCGGGCGGGTCTGCTGTCGTGGAGACTGCCGTGATGCGTCGCAATGTCGTCCTCGGAGTCACCGCGGCCCTCACGTTCGCCTCGTGCGGGAGTTCGGGCGACGACGGAGCGGGCACCCAGGCCACTGCTGGTCCGGCGACCGACGCAACGGTCGAGTCGAACGTCGTCCCCTCGACGGCCGTCACCACGGCCGCGCCGACGACCGCCGAGCCAGTCGAGCCGCTTGCGATCAACCACGTACAGGTGATCGGCTCGCACAACAGCTTCCACCTCAAGCCGCAGGACGCCGCATTCGACGCGATCACTGCGGTGTCGCCCGAACTCGCCGAGAGCATCGAGTACTCCCATCGACCGTTGACCGAGCAGCTGGAACAGTTCGGGATCCGCCAGTTCGAACTCGACGTGTTCGCCGATCCCGAGGGCGGGCTGTACGCGAACCGAGTCGCCAACGCCGTGATCGGACTGGATCCGCTCGCTCCCGAGCCCGAGCTGCAACTGCCCGGCTACAAGGTGCTGCACACCCAGGACTACGACTACGAGACGACGTGTCTCACCCTGGTCGCCTGCCTCGGCGAGATCGAGGCGTGGTCGAGCGCCAACCCCGACCACCTGCCGATCATGGTGATGATCGAGATCAAGACGCAGTCGGTGCCCGACGCAGCGGCGGCCGAGGGGGTGGAACTCGCCATCGACCTGCCGTGGACGATCCCGCTGGCCACCACCCCGGAGCTGCTCGATGCGCTCGATGCCGAGGTCACCTCGGTGTTCCCCGACGACGGCCTGATCACGCCCGACGACGTGCGGGGCGACGCGCCGACCCTGGAATCGGCCGTGCTGGCCGGTGGTTGGCCGACCCTCGACGACAGTCGCGGCAAGGTGCTCGTGGCGCTCAACAACACGGGTGACATCCGTGCGCTCTACACCGATGGGCGCCCGAGTCTCGAGGGTCGGCCGATGTTCACCAGCGCCGAGCCGGGTGATCCCGACGCCGCGTTCGTGCGATTCGACGACCCGTCGTCGGACGGCATCGACGAGGCCGTCCGGGCCGGTTATCTCGTCAGGACCCGAACCGACTCGCCCACCGCCGACGCCCGGGCCAACGACACCACCGATCGCGACCTCGCCTTCGCATCGGGCGCGCACTACCTGAGCACCGACTACTACGAGCCCAGTGCCCACTTCGACAGCCCGTACGTCGTCGCGTTCGCTGACGGGGTGATCGCGCGGTGCAACCCGGTCAGCGCACCGCCGTCGTGTTCGGCGGACCAACTCGTCGAGTAGCCGTCGCCGCTCCGAGGTGTACTTCGGGTGTGAGCGACCGGGTTCCGTCCGGCGACGGTGCCGTGCGTAGTGTCGGTGCGATGGCGCTTCCGACACGACCTGGTATGACCGTCCCGCTTCCCGGCCCGCTGCACAGCCACCGTGAGAAGCTCTCCGCCCTGGCCGACATGGGCTACACCGACATCTGGTCGGCCGAGTCCGACGGAGCCGATGCGTTCACGCCGCTCGCGCTGGCGGCGGCCTGGGAGCCCCGACTGCGCCTGGGAACGGCGATCGTGCCCGCCTACACACGTGCCCCCGCCTGCATGGCGCAGAGCGTCGCGTCGATGGCCGACGCCGCCCCCGGGCGTTTCGCCATCGGGATCGGATCGTCGAGCAACGTGATCGTCGAGCGGTGGAACGGGGTCCCGTTCGAGGAGCCGTACAAGAAGGTTCGTGACGTGGTGCGCTTCCTGAAGGACGCGTTGGCCGGTGAGAAGATCAAGCACAGCTACGACACGTTCGAGATCAACGGGTTCAAACTCGGTGTGCGCCCGGAACAGACACCGCCGATCCTCGTCGCAGCGCTGCGTGAGGGCATGCTGCGACTCGCCGGTCGGGAAGCGGACGGAGCGATCATCAACTGGTTGTCGGCCACGGACGTGTCGACGGTGGTTCCCGTGGTCCGTGACGCCGCCGGCGGTGACGACCGGGAGATCGTGGCTCGCATCTTCTGCTGTCCCAGCGAGAACGCCGACATCGTGCGCGGCGCGGCGAAGTTCGCCATCGCTGCGTACCTGAACGTGCCGGTGTACGCCGCGTTCCACCAGTGGCTCGGACGGGGGGAGCAGTTGCAGGGGATGTGGGACGCGTGGGCGGCCGGCGACCGCAAAGCGGCGTTGGCCGAGATCCCGGACTCGGTGGTCGACGACCTGGTGGTGCACGGCTCGCCGGCCGAGTGTCGAGCGCAGATCCAGGCGTACTTCGACAACGGCGTCACCACCAGTTCGCTCGCGATCCTGCCGCTCGACCCCGCCCTCGACTACTGGCAGGCCGTCACCGACCTCTCCCCGAGCGCCGGCTGAACGGGTCGCCGGGCCTCACGCGGCCCGGTCGTGGACCATCTCGGTCGAGGTCGCCATCGCGGCGAGGTCGGCCCGTTCGGCGAGCATCCGGCGGATCTCGGCGACGTGGCGGAGACCGCGTTCGCGGGTCTCACGGCTGAGACGGAACCGGGCAGTGACGGCCTCGTTCGGCAGCAGGGTGAGCTGCTCGGCGGGGAGAGCGACGTTCGCCCGACGGGGTGAGGAAGCGTTGGTCATCATGGAACCGATTCTGACGAAGGGGTGTCGCAGAGTTGACCGGTGTTCTCAGCCGAGCGCCATCAGGGAGATCCCGGCGACCACGCCGAGGATCCCGATCATCTGCCACCAGCGCAACGTGTCCTCGTCGAACGCCGCTGCCAGGGTCGCCGACACCGCGGGGAACATCGACGCGGAAACGGCCACGGCGGCGAGCGAGCCCCGCTGCGTGCCGAGCGCGAACGCGACGATCGCGAGCGATCCGCAGGCCCCCGACACGAGCATCGGTCCGATCAGACGACGCGGGGGCAGACGTGGGACGCCTCGGACCGTTGCCAGCACCAGCATCACCGCGAGCGCGACCACGCGTTGGGCCGCGGGCGCCCACGCTCCGCTGTCGTCGCCTGCCTCGCCGACCAGTGTGAAGGCGATGCCGAACAGGAGTGCCGCCACCAGCGACAGCCCGATACCGCGCCGCAGCGTCCCGCGCAACGACGGTGAGTACATCACCAGGAGCAGGCTGGCGATCGCGACGGCCACCCCGACGGCGACGAGTTGCGACGGCGTGTTGCCCCTCGAGAGGTCCCAGACGAGGGGAATGAACGCCGCGCCCAGGGCCACCAACGGCCCGGCGACCGCTGCCGACGACGTGGCCATCGCCTCGTAGAGCAGGGCCAGGGCGATCCCGACGACGAGCCCGGACGTGCCTCCGAGCAGGACGTCGCGACCCGTCAGGACCCCGGGGACCACCAGCAGCGCCGCGGTCGCCACCACTGCACCGCCGAGCATGGCGCCGCTGGTCGCTGTCACGGCGTTGGAGCGACGCGTCCCGTACCGGCCGAGGAAGTCGGAGCAGCCGATCAGGACCGAGGCGAGCGCCCCGAGAAGGATGGGCATCGAACCCGATCAGGTCGCCGTGCCGTCAGGGGTGCTGTCGGCGAGCATCGTCTCGACACGTGCAGCGGGGTCCTGGTGGTAGAACGCCGCCAGCTCGGTGTACAGCGCCGGCTCGTGCTCACGCAGCTCGACGGGACGATTGAAGAACACCTCCGTCGCCACGGCGAAGAACTCCGCCGGGTTGGTGCCGGCGTAGGGGCGCAGCACCGGGGAGCCCTCGGCGCGCACCGCGTCGTACGCGGCGGTGCACACCTCCACCCAGCGTCGCCGAGCGTCCTCGTCGCCCAGCGGCGGTGTGCCGTCGGTGATCCCGTCGAGCATGTCGAGCTGGTGTGCGAACTCGTGGTAGACCACGTTCTGGCCCGATCCGGGGAAGCGGGCGCCCCGACGTGCGGCGTTCCACGAGAGCACCACCGGACCCCGGTAGTGGGCCTGACCGGCGAGCAACTGCGTGCCCGTGGATCGCAGCCCGCTGCCGGCGGCATGGTCGCCGTGCAGGCGCACCGTGGACGGGTGCACGATCACGGACGTGAGCTGCGGGTAGTCGTCGATGTCGAGCCCCAGCAGCAGCATCGACGCCTGGGCGGCGATCAGCACCTTGAGCGGTTCGTCGAGCACGAACCCGTTCGCCGCCTCCCATCGCGTCTCGTGGACGAACCGGGCCACGAGCAACTCCATCCGAGCGAGTTCGTCGGGGGTGAGCGATCTCCAGTGCTCGAAACCGGCGTCGAGCACCGTGCGCCAGGACTCGTCGAAACCCTCCGAGACGGTGCGACGGGCCCACCGACGACGGATCGATGCGAACATCGGGCTCAGCTGGTCGAGCCGGAGACCGGCCGATGTCGTCCCAGCACGCCGGCAGGGATGGCGTCGCGACCGCCGAAGTACTCGGCGAGACGGTGCTCGGCCTCGTCGCCGAACAGGATCTCCGCGACCTCGTACAGGCCCTCCGAACCGGCGATGTCGGCGTCGCTCACGACCAGGTCGATCTTCGAGCGGCGCCGCATGAAGTCCTCGAGGCGAGTGACCATCTCGGAGCGGGCCGCCGAATGGAGCTCCACGCGGAGGTAGTCGGCCGATCCCATCACGTCCTCGGCCATCGTGGGGTCCTCGCGGATCGCCTCCAGCATCCCGAACGCTCGGCGCCCGTACCGCCGCCAGAGCCGATCGGTCAACGGCTCCGTGTCGGCCTTCGCGCGGTACTGGTCGAGCCGCATCAGGCGGGCCTGTCGGTAGAACTCTTCGCGGGTGGCGGGCGCCGGCTCGCCGTACCAGTTCCGCAGATCGGGTTCGAGGGGCACGCCGAGCGACTCGATCTCGGCCGCGACCTCCTCGCCGACGTTGAGACAGTCGGTCAACTTGCCCCCGAAGATCGTGACGATCCGACGGTTCCGGTCGGTCTCGACGGCGTGCTTGCGGCTGAGCTTGGTCCAGTCGACCTTCGAGTGATCGGTGTCGGCCGAGCTGCCCCGCGACCACCACCGGCGTTTCGGTCTCGTCGGCACCACGAGGGGCCTCACGCCGGTTCGTTCGGCGATGATGTCGGCCTTGGTCAGTGGCTCGTCGAGGTCGAGCCGAGCGTTGATCTGACCGAGCAGGAACTCGATGTCGTCGTCGGTGACCTCGGTGAACGGGGTGTCGACCCGGGTGTCGGTGGTTCCGATGACCGATCGACGGCCCATCGGGATCACGTAGAACAGGCGCTGCGTGTCGTCGAAGAAGGCGAGCACGCGCTGGTGATCGTGCGTCGTGAGACGGGGTACGACCAGGTGGATTCCCTTCGAGTACACGATGCGGTGGTCGGTGCGGACGCCCCACTGCTCGTTCAGCTCGTCGACGAACGGTCCTGCGGCGTTGACGATCGTGGTGGCCGTGACCGTGAACTCGTTGCCGCGGTCGACGTCGCGCAGTGTGGCGACCCACCGGTCGTCGACACGCTCCGCCGACACGAGCTCGACGTAGTTCGCCGCTGCCGCGCCGGCTTCGATCGCTGCTCGGACGAAGGAGAACACGAACCGGGCGTCGTTGTCGACGAGGATGCCGTCGAAGTACTCGATGCCTCCGGCGACCGTGGTGGTGTCGACGACGGGCTCCTCCCGTTCGATCTTCTCGGCCGACAGCAGCCGCGGCGGCTTGGTGCCGAACTGGCCGATGATCCAGTAGCCGAGCGCGCCGAGACCGGCGAACCACGGCGTGTACGGGGCGGTGTCGTCGAGCGCGCCGTAGAACCCGATCTGGCGGATGTTGGCCGGGTAGGCGCGCATCAGGCGGTTGCGGGATCGGCAGAGCTTGAACACGAGCCACAGCTCGTAGTTCTCGAGGTACTTGAATCCGCCCCACACCAGGTTGGAGGAGGCCTGGCTGGTGAACGACGCGAAGTCTCCTCGATCGATCAGGGCCACCGACGCACCCCGCCCCGCGAGGGAGGCAGCGGCGACAGCGCCGTTGATGCCGCCGCCGATCACCAGCGTGTCGAAGTGCTCGCTGCGCAGGCGCTGCAGATGGCGATCACGAAGGGTCACGACGCTCCCGTCATCCCGCCACGATCGCAATCGACCCGATCACGCTGACCGCCGCGACCGCGATCGGGGTGGCGAAGCTCGCCCAGGAGGGAAACGCCTTGTACGGCGGTGCCAACATCACCAGTCCGCAGATCGAACCGGCGACGATGCCGCCGACGTGACCACCGATCGAGATCCCCGGGATCGCGAACGTGATGAACAGGTTCAGGAGCAGCGTGGCGCCGATCCCGGTCGAGAACGGGTTGACACCGCGCCGCCACAGCCCGATCGTGGCGGCGGCCAGCAGCCCGAACACCGCACCGGACGCACCGGCGGTGATCCCGACGCCGCCCATCGCGACCACGCCGAGCGAGCCACCGAACAACGACGCCAGGTAGAGGAGCAGGTACTTCACGCGACCGAGCGCGGGTTCGAGCATCCGCCCGAGGGCGTAGAGGAAGTACATGTTGAACGCGATGTGGAGCACACCGAAGTGCATGAACCCGGAGGTGACCAGCCGGTACCAGCCGTCGGGTTCGGTGACGAGGACGTCGCCGTCGCTCTGCCAGAGGATCCGTTGGGCCAACACATCGCGACTGAGCCCGAACCGCAGGTGCGCATCGGTGACGCTGCCCGTGAGGGCGCCGGGGTCGCGGGTGAACAGCAGGACGGCGACGAAGATCACGACGTTCATCGCGATCAACGACATCGTCACGAGCAACGGCTGGCGCGCCGACCAGAATCGGGCGCGGGTCTTGACGTCGGGACGCGACGCCTTCGCACACGACAGGCAGTGGCTGCCGACCGCGGCCTGGACGAGACACGACTCGCAGGCGGGCGTGCCGCATCGCGTGCAGCGCCGACCGGCCGGGCGGTCGGGGTGGCGATAGCAGGTGGTGGTCGGGGACGGCGGGGTGGGCAGCGGACCGGTCGGGCCCGCTGCTGATCCTCGTGTCGACCCACCCGCTGATCCCGCGCTGGTGGCGCCCGAGGAGCCGGGTGGGGGCGGCGGCGGCAACGGCACGCACTCAGGGTACCGACCCCGGACACTCAGAACGCCCCGGCCTCCCGGCGCGGTCAGTAGGGCGTCGAGGTGATCAGGTGTCGAGCGGCGGATGCGCGGGCGAGCAGATTGCCCTGGACCTCGTCACAGCCCGCTGCTCGGAGGCGGAGCAGCTGTTCGACCGTGCTCACCCGCTCGGCCACGACGCGCATGTCGAGCGCGTGGGCGAGCAGCACCACCGCGCGCACGAGCCGTGTGTCGGCGTCGGTCGACCCGGTCGGGAGCCCGAAGGCGCCATCGAGCTTGACGATGTCGGCACCCACGTCGGTGAGGACCGACAACGCGTTGGCGCCGGTGCCGAAGTTGTCGATCGCGATGCGAACACCCAGCCGTCGCAGGGCTCGCACGGATCGGGTGATGTCGATGTTGCGGCCGAGCAGTGCCGTCTCGCGGGCTTCGAGCACGAGTTGATGCGGCTCGAGTCCGTGCACCCGCAACATCGACATCACCAGGTTGACGAACGACGCACTCGCGAGCTGCACCGGCGACACGTTGACGTGCGCGGCGAAATCGTTGCCGACGCGGCCCTGTTGGAGCCACAGCCTCGTCTCGACCATGGCCTGCTCGAGCACGAATTCACCGAGTTCGCCGATCGATCCGGCCTCCTCGGCGATCGAGACGAACTCGATCGGCTCGATCCGGCCTCGGGTGGGGTGCTGCCATCGCACGAGCGCCTCGGCTCCCACGGTCTGGCGGGTGACGGCGGAGAACACCGGCTGGTACTCGAGGTCGAGCCGTTTGTCGGTGATCGCACGCGCCAGTTCGGCGGCGAGTTCGGTTCGCTCACGCGCCGCAGAACGCATCTCGGCGGTGAACACCACGCATCGGCTGCGCCCCGCGTTCTTGGCCTCGTACATGGCGGTGTCGGCGTTGCTGATCAGTGTCGACGCCGGCATCGGGTCGTCGCCGCGCAAGACCTCCTCGTCGGAGAGTGCGACCCCGATGCTCACCGAGAACTGGAGGTCGAGCTGACGCAGGCGAAGTCGGCCGGTCAGTGCTCGTCGGACCCGGTCGGCGAGATCGAGTGCGTCCTCGACGTCGATGATGTCGGTGCACATCACGAGGAATTCGTCGCCGCCGATGCGCGCGACACGGTCCTGCGGACGCACGGTGTCGGCGAGCCGGTGCGCGACCGACACGAGCAGCCGGTCGCCGACCTGGTGCCCGAGTGCGTCGTTGACGTGCTTCAGCCGGTCGAGGTCGACGAAGATCGCAGCGACGTGACCCGGGCGGCCGTGTTGATCGGCCAACGCGTGCGACAGCGTCGTGAGGATCTGGCGCCGATTGGGCAGACCGGTCAACGGGTCGTGTGTCGCCCGGTGGCGCAGCGTGGCCAGGGTGGCACGCGCGGAGGTGACGTCGTGGGTGGTGAGCCCGATGAAGCCACCGGTGGGGAGTTGGTCGTCGTGGCGCACCGCGACGGTCGCGCGGAAGACGAGCTGGTCGCCGGCGGGGTCGATGCGATCGACATCGCCCTGCCAGGTGCCATCAGTCGAACCGTTCACCAGGTGGCGAGGAGCATGGTCCAGGATCGAGCGGAGCATCCCATGGCTCGCCGAGCCGACGGTGAGCGACTCGACCGAAGCGGCGCCGAGCAGTTCGAGTGCGGACTCGTTTGCCGCCCGGACGGCACCGTCGAGCGTCATGATCACCACGGCGGTGCGGTCTGCGTCGAGGAGCTCGCGCATCGCGATCGGGAGCGCGAACGCGTCCGGCTGCCGGCTCTCGTTGTCGTTGTCGTTGTCGCCGTCGTGCACGGCGGTCTCCTCGTCTGGTCGGTCCGACACCCGTGTCAGCGCTGGTAGGTCGTGATCAGATCGGCTGATCCGATCGTGACCGCAGCGATGGAGTCCAGGAGTTCGGTTGCGAGTGTTCCATCGGCACCTTCGAGCGCAGTGTTGAGCGCGTAGGCGGTCAGGCGGTACTGGTGGGCGTCGTCACCGGGCGGCGGACACGGGCCGTCGTACCCGATGTTGCCGAAGAAGTTCAACGCCTGGATCGCATCGGGAGGGACGTCGCCTTCGACCAACGCGATCTCGGCGGGGTCGAGTCCGGCGATCACCCAGTGGACGAAGGGTCGACCGTTGCTGACGGCAGAATCGTCGACGAGCGCGAGCGCGATCTCGACCGTTCCCGCCGGCACGGCGCCCCAACTCACCGCCGGTGCCACGTCGAGCCCGTCACAGGTGTGGCGAGCATCGATTGGCTGGCCGTCGGCCCACGGCGCCGTGATCGTGAACGCCTCGATGGCGGCGACCGGCGGCAGCGACGCTGCCAGTTCGGGTCCGGGGAGGGACTGGGCGATCTGGCCCTGGTCGAACTGGCCCTGGTCGATCTCCGAGCTGGTGCTGACGTCGCTCGTGTCGACCGGCGCCGGGTAGTCGGCAGGATCGTACGGCTGGAGCTGCTTGCCGTCGCCGGTGTCACACGCCGCCGTGCCCAGGGCGAGCAGCGACGCCGCGACGCCGAGGGTCGCCGCTCGGAAGGTGATCACGCCCATCACCTGTCGGAGCGTACGCGTTCGGACTGCATCCCCCGCATCGCCGGGATCACCGGGATCACCGGGATCGGCGTGGCCGACGCCGGTAGCCTGCCCCGGGTGACCGAGCGCCTGACGTTGATGACCGTTCACGCCCACCCCGACGACGAGGCGTCCAAGGGCGCCCCGACGCTGGCGCGCTACCACGACGAGGGCGTCCGCACCGTGCTCGTGTGCTGCACCGGCGGCGAGGAGGGCGATCTCCAGAACCCGTCGCTGCGCGAGGAGGGCCAGCCGTTCCACGGCCTCACACCCGAGCAGGAGCGCGAGCTCGTCGCCTCGATGCGAGCCTCCGAACTCGCGGCGTCCGCCGAGATCATCGGCTTCGACGTCGTGGAGATGCTCGGCTACCGCGACTCCGGCATGGCCGACACCGAACCGAACAACCATCCCGACTGCTTCCACCAGGCCGACATCGACGAAGCGACCGGTCGCCTCGTGGCGCTCATCCGCCGGGAGCGACCCCAGGTGATCATCACCTACGGCGACGACCAGGCCGGCTACCCGCACCCCGACCACCTGCGCGTCCACGACATCTCGGTGCTCGCGTTCGAGCGGGCGGGCGACCCCGACTGGTATCCCGACCTCGGCGAACCGTTCGCTCCGTCGAAGCTCTACTACTCGGTGTGGTCCAAGGCCCGCATCCTCGCGATCCACGAGATGATGCTGCGACTGAAGGGCGAGTCGCCGTTCGAACAGGAGTGGCTCGATCGACCCGGCCAGGATCATCGGATCACGACCCGCATCGACATCACCGGGTACATGTACGCCCGGACCGGATCGCTGCGAGCCCACGCCACGCAGGTCGATCCGAATGCGCTGTGGTGGTTCGGCGCTGACGACGATCAGCTGACCGAGGCCTATCCGTGGGAGGACTGGATCCTCGCCCGGTCGCTCGTCGGATCGATCCCGGCCGACGACGGCGAGCGCGACCTGTTCGCCGGTGTCCGTGAGCGGGTGGCGCAGTGAGCGTTCAGTACCGCGTGGTCGTGGCGAAGAAGGACGAACGCGTCGACGGTCCCGACGACGCCGATGTCGTGATCACGGTCCCGCTCGTCGATGCCGCCGCCGAGGGGTTCGATCCGACCGTGGCGTACATGCGTGGGGTCCTCAAGGCATCCGGTCACACCGGCCGGGTCCTCGACGAACTGAAGTCCGGCGCGGCGTCCGCCGCCATCGCCTCGCTCGTCGCGCAGTCCTGAGTCAGCCGGCTCGCATCACGTCGCGGAGGTCGCGATAGCCGATCAGCGTCGCACCGCTCGCGTCGAGGCGCGTCCGCAGTTCGTCTCCGGTCACCAGGGCGAGATCGTCGATCCAGCCCTGGGTGTAGTCGCCCAGGGCCCGGACCTCGGGGGTGTCGATCGCCGGCTGGACGTGGATCTCGGTGACGCCCGGCCGGAGGTCGTCGATCGCCGCGAAGACGCGCTCGGCGCTGCCTGCACGCCAGTCGTGGTCGAAGTGATCGGGGAACACGACGCCCTCCTCGATGGCGAGGCGGCGGAAGGGAAAGCCGGCCTGCTCAGCGGAGACCGTGGAGGGCAGGCGGATCGGCAGCGCGAACTCGACGGCGAGTTCGAGGTAGACGTCGAAGAACTCGGGTCGCAGCGTGATCGCCGTGAGGTGGGGGGCGAGGTGGGTGATCTCGAGGCCCCAGGCGATCGCCCGCTCGATCTGTGCGCGCAGTTCGCGCAGCACCTCGTCGTGGTCGGCGTGCTCCCAGAGATCCTCCAGGGTGCGCGGAAAGCCACCCTCGCCCGACTGCAGCGACGGTGCGTGGGTGATCGGGCCCCAGCGATAGCACTCGTGCTCGGCGTTGAGGGTGAGATGGACCCCGATGTCGTCGCTCGGCAGCGCCATCCGTGCGGCGTACGACGCCCACGGCGCAGGGACCATGATCGACGCGCACGTGGCGGCGCCGTCGTGGAGGGCTCGGAACACCCCGACGTTCGCAGCGTGACAGGACCCGAGGTCGTCGCACGAGAGGATCACGAGACGCTGGTCGGGGCGATGCCCGAGACGTTCGGCGAGGGTGATCTCGGCGGTCACCGCGGCGACGCTACCGGACGGAGCGGACGCTCACGGCGGGCAGGCGGCCCACAACCCGAGGTCGTCGGCCTCGGCGGCGCTCGCGGCGTCCGCGAAGTCGCGGGCGAACGTGCTGTTGGGTGCGATCGTGAGCGGTGTGGCGTAGCCCTGGCGGATGATCTCGTCGTTGACGAACAGCGCCGCCGTCCCGTCGGAGCCGAGCAGGTACACGTAGCCGAGCAGGCGCCCGTAGTCGTCGCGGCCGACGACGTCGCGGTCGACGCGCACGCGGGTGCCCGGCGGGAGCAGCGACTCGGTAAAGGCGCTCGCTTCGGGGCCGTAGCACTCGACGGGTGAGTTCGGCTTCTTGGTCTCCGGGGTGTCGATCCCGATCAGTCGGATGCGTTCGAGGGTGTCGCCGAACTCGACGTCGATCGTGTCACCGTCGACCACCTGTTCGACCGTGCCGACGCCGGGCGGGTCGCCGGAGCCGCGGCCGACGCACCCGGACGTGCCGAGCACACAGGTGCAGATGGCGGCCGCAGCGAAGCGCATCCGGTGGGTCTACCGGCCTCATTCCCGCGCCCCGCCCCCAGAACGTTTGCGTGAGGTTTCCGGTGGGGCGTCCCACCGGAAACCGTACGCAAGCCGGGATGCACCCGGTGTCAGAGGCGTTCGATGATCGTGCCGGTGCCGAGTCCACCGCCGCAGCACATCGAGATCAGGGCGTAGCGGCCACCGGTGCGCTCGAGTTCGTACAGCGCCTTCGTCATCAGGAACGCGCCGGTGGCGCCGAGCGGGTGGCCGAGAGCGATCGCGCCGCCGTTGGGGTTGGTCTTGTCGAGGTCGGCGCCGACCTCCTTCGCCCAGGCGAGCACGACCGAGGCGAACGCCTCGTTGATCTCGAACACGTCGATGTCGTCGATCGACAGCCCGGTGCGCTTCAGCAGGTGCTGCGTGGCGTCCATCGGGCCGGTGAGCATCAGCACAGGATCGGTGCCGACGAGACAGGTGTCGACGACGCGTGCCCGCGCCCTCAGACCGAGCTCGGCGGCCTTTGCCTCGGTGGCGACCAGGACGGCGGCGGCGCCGTCGGAGATCTGCGAGGAGTTGCCGGCGGTGTGCACCCCGTTCTCGCGGGCGACCGGCTTCAGGGTGGCCAGCTTCTCGAGCGTGGTCTCACGCAGCCCCTCGTCGCGGGTCACGGTGTGCATGGTGTCGGTCGGGTTGCCCTCCTCGTCGAGGTCGGGAGCGTCGATGGTGATGTACTGGCCCGAGAAGCGGTCCTCGGCCCAGGCCTGCGCGGCCCGCTGCTGCGAGGCGAACCCGAAGGCGTCGGTGTCGTCACGGGTGATGCCCCACTTGTCGGCGATGCGCTCGGCGCCTTCGAACTGCGAGGTCATCTCGTACTGCTCGAAGTAGGTCCGCGGAATCGGAACGCCGAGGCCGAGCGCCTTGTTGCCCGACGCGCCGATCGGCACCCGGCTCATCGCCTCGACGCCGCAGGCCAGCGCCATGTCGACCGCGCCGGAGCCGACGAGCGACGACGCGAGGTTGGTGGCCTGCTGGCTGGAGCCGCACTGCGTGTCGACGGTGGTGTTGGCGACGCTGAGCGGGAGTCCGGCGGACAGCCACGCCGTGCGGCCGATGTTGAACGCCTGCTCGCCGACCTGGCTCACGCAACCGGTGACGACCTGGCCGACCTCGGTGGGGTCCACGCCGTTGCGGTCGACGATCGCCCGTTGCACTCGGGCGAGGGTCTCGGCGGGATGGAGGGTCGACAGGCCACCGTTGCGCTTGCCGATCGGGGTGCGGACGGCATCGACGATCACGACATCTGAGCTGCTCATGCCGCCGACTGTAGAAGGTCGCGTCTCCTCCGATTCAGCCCGAGCGATGAGCCAGACCCCGCCATCCGGGGAGTTGGCTCATCGCCGCGGTGACGCAGCTCCAGCGATGAGCGAGATCCCGCCATCCGGGGAGTTCGCTCATCGCCCGGGGATCTGGGGGCTCAGGTGTCGTGGAGCCACTCGTCGATCAGGCGGCGAGCGACCGAGATGCCGGGCGGGATGGTCGGGATCTCGTCGCGGCGATACCAGTTCGCGTCGGCGATCTCCGTCTCGTCGAGCACGAGGTCGCCGCTGAGGTACTCGGCGCGGAAGCCGATCATCAGGCTGTGCGGGAACGGCCAGGGCTGGCTCGCGCGGTACGACACGTTGGTCACGCGCAGGCCGACCTCCTCGGCGACCTCGCGCACGACGGCGCCCTCGAGGTCCTCGCCGGGCTCGACGAAACCGGCCAGGCACGAGTACATCGGCATCGGGAAGTTGACGCCTCGGGCGAGCAGGGCCTCCTGATCGGGCCCCGGTTCGCCTCGCGTGACCAGCACGATCATCGCCGGGGCGAGGCGGGGATACGCGATCAGCCCGCAGGCCGGGCACTTCATGCCTCGTTCGCCGCTCGACGGTTCGGTCGGGGTGGCGCATCGTCCGCAGAAGCGGTGGGTTCGAGCCCACTCGACGATCTGCACGGCGCGCCCGGCGGCCATCCACTCGCTCTGGGCCGCTCGCCCGAAGTAGCTGTAGAGGTCGAGCGCCGACCCGTAGGAGGGGTCGTCGGCATCGGCGGGCACGTCGACGGCCCACCAGGCGTCGCCCTGGACGATGCCGACGACGTGTCGCTCCCACGAGTCGTCGGCGAGTTCGGTGTCGACGAAGACCGAGGTCCCGATCACGTGGATGTAACGATGTCCGCCGGTGTGGTCGGACGGCTCGACGTTGATCGCCGCGTACAGGTCGGCCGAGTTGGGAAGCGGTGTGGCGGGGTTCATCGAACGCATGCGTAGCACGCCACCGGTCGGGCGTCCCGTACGGTGAGGGCATGGCGCTCGAACTGCACCCCGATGTGGCCGTGCTGGCCCCGCTCCTCGGTACGTGGGAGGGCTCCGGTGCCGGTGAGTACCCGACGATCGACGACTTCGCCTACACCGAATCGATCACGTTCACGCACGTCGGCAAGCCGTTCGTGGCCTACACGCAGCGAACGAGGCATCCCGACACCGGCCTCCCGATGCACGCCGAGTCCGGGTACCTGCGCGTGCCGAGGCCCGGCAGCATCGAGATCGTGATGGCGCAGCCGACCGGGCTGGCCGAGATCTACGAGGGGGCGGTCGTCGGTGGCGACGCGCCGCTGGTGGTCGACGTCCGATCGACCTCGATCAACGCCACGTCGACGGCCAAGGAGGTCACGATCACCGAACGAACGATCTCGGTGACCGGCGACGACCTCCACTACACGTTCCGCATGGCCGCCGTCGGGCAACCGCTCCAACACCATCTCAGCGCGACGTTGCATCGAGTGCCGGAAGAGTGACCGGCGGCGCCGCGTTGTGATCGGCAATCGGTAGATTTCAACCGACATACCTGAAGGGGAGTATCCCTCGAGGCCCGTCGTCAACACACCGAGTCCCGATCGTCGGGACGAGGTCGGCGGGGCCAGTTCCTGACGGAGCGGAGAGACCTTCAGCGAACCCACCACCGTTTGCTGAAAGGTTGCCATGCACACGTCCAACACCCTCAAGACCGTCGTCCTGCTCTCCGGCCTCGCCGGGTTCATGGTGCTGGTCGGCGCCCTGCTCGGCGGCACGACCGGCCTGCTCATCGGCCTGCTGTTCGGCCTCGGCATCGTCGGGGCGTCGTACTGGTCGTCCGACAAGCTCGCGGTCAAGGCGGCCCGTGCGACCGAGGTTGCCCCCGGCCAACTCGACTGGTTGCGCGACGATCTGGCCGACATCGCCCGCCGGGCCGACATGCCCATGCCTCGCCTGTTCATCTCACCCGATCCGCAGCCGAACGCGTTCGCCACCGGCCGCAACGAGCGGACCGCCGTCGTGTGCGTCACCGCCGGTCTGCTCCAGGTGCTCGACCGCCAGGAGGTGCGCGGCGTCGTCGCACACGAAGTTGCCCACATCCGCAACAAGGACATCCTGATCGGCTCGATCGCCGCTGCGGTCGCAACGGCGATCTCGGCGATCGCGAACCTCGCGCTGTTCGCAGGCATGTTCGGCGGCAACAGCAACGACGACGACGGCCCCAACCCGGCGGTCACGATGTTGCTCGCGATCCTCGCCCCGATGGCAGCCGGTCTGATGCAGATGGCGCTGTCGCGTTCTCGCGAGTTCGAAGCCGACCGCGTCGGCGCCGAACTCCTCGGTGATCCGCGCCCGCTCGCCAGCGCGCTCGCCAAGCTCGACCGCACGTCCAAGCAGATCCCGATGGACGTCGACCCGGCCCATGCCACCGCCTACATCGTCAACCCGCTCACCGGCAGGCAGGCGGACTTCACCAAGCTGTTCATGACGCACCCACCGATGGAGGAGCGGATCGCACGGCTGCTCGGCGCCCGGGTGAGCCCTGTGGCCGCCCGATGAGCACCACAGCCACGCTCGACGGCGCCGGCTCGTCGTCCGCCGACTGGCACCGGCGCTCCGCCGAAGCCGTCCTGGCCGAGCTCGAGTCGTCGGCAGCGGGCCTCGACGACGCCTCCATCGAGCGGCGACGGGCGCAGTTCGGGCCGAACGAGCTGCAGGAGACGCCCACGACGAGCCCGTTGCGCTTGATCTGGGGGCAGATCTCCTCGGTGATGGTGCTGATCCTGATCGGTGCCGCCCTGCTCTCGCTCGCGCTCGGCAAGTTCCTCGAGGCGGGCGCCATCGGGGCGATCGTCGTGCTGTTCACCGCGCTCGGCTTCTACCAGGAGTACCGCGCCGAGCAGGCGATCGCCGCGCTCCGACGCATGGCGGTGCCGTCGGCGCGGGTCACCCGGGCCGGACGCACCACCTCGGTGCCCGTCGGCGAACTGGTCCCCGGCGACATCGTGCATCTCGATGCCGGCACCGTCGTCCCCGCGGATCTCCGCCTCGTCGAGTCTGCGAGTCTGCGGATCGAGGAGGCGACGCTGACCGGCGAATCCGAACCGATCGACAAGCAGGTCGAGCCGGTCGATCGGGACGAACTCGCGCTCGGCGACCGGCTCTGCATGGCGTACTCCGGTACCCAGGTCGCCGCTGGACGTGGGCAGGGCGTCGTCATCGCGACCGGGATGCGCACCGAACTCGGGCGCATCGCCTCCCTGCTCCAGGGTGTCGAATCGGAGCAGACGCCGCTGCAGCGTCGTCTCGACCGTGTGGGCAAGCAGCTTGCCCTCATCGGCGTGCTCGTGGCGCTCGCCGTGGTCGTGATGGGGGCGATCTCGGGGGAGGACGCGGCCGACCTCGTGCTCACGGCGATCAGCGTGGCGGTCGCGGTCATCCCCGAGGGCCTCCCCGCCGTCGTGACGTTCACGTTGGCGATCGGCTCGCAGCGGATGCTGCGCCGGCAGGCGCTCATCCGCAAGCTCCCGGCGGTCGAGACGCTCGGGTCGGTCACCGTGATCTGTTCCGACAAGACCGGGACCCTCACGCAGAACCGGATGACCGTGACCGTCCTCGACGTGGCCGGCCAGGAGGTGCGTTTCGATGTCGACGGCGCCGACATCGCACAGACGGTCGGCGCGGCACCCACGGCAGTGAACCTCGCGCTCGTCGCCGGCGCACTGTGCAACGACGGCGTCATCGACACGGGCGACACGGGCGACACGGGCGACGGCGGCACGACAGCGTGGCTCGGTGATCCGACGGAGACCGCTCTGCTCCAGGTGGCCGCCGACGCCGGCCTCGACGTGGCATCGCTGCGTTCGCGAGCGCCGCGCGTCGACGAGCGGCCGTTCGACTCGACGCGCAAGCGCATGAGCACGATCCACGAGCCGCTCGCCGGTGCCGTGCTCGAACTCGACGCGTTGCCCCAGGACGTCCGCATCGCGTTCGTGAAGGGCGCCGTCGACGGCCTGCTCCACCAGACGACCGCCGTGTGGGAGAACGGTGCTGCGGTCGAATTCGACGATCGATGGCGTGGGCGCATCACCGATGCGAACGATGCGCTCGCCGCCGCGGGCATGCGGGTGCTCGGTGTCGCCTTCCGGTCGTTGGCGTCGTCGGACGACGACCCGGAGTCCGATCTCGTCCTCCTGGGGCTCGTTGGCATCATCGATCCGCCCCGCCCCGAGGTCCGCGATTCCGTCGCGGTGTGTCGCAACGCGGGCATCCGGCCGGTGATGATCACCGGTGACCACCCGTTGACGGCCCTCGCGATCGCCACCGACCTCGGGATCACCGAGTCCGACCGGGTGCTCGTGGGCGCCGACCTCGACCGGCTCGACGACGCAGCGTTCACCGAGGCGGTGCGCGACGTGTCGGTGTTCGCCCGCGTCTCGCCCGAACACAAACTGCGCATCGTCGGCGCGCTGCAGCAGCAGCGCCAGGTCGTGGCGATGACCGGCGACGGTGTCAACGACGCGCCGGCGCTCAAGCGCGCCGACATCGGCGTGGCGATGGGCATCACCGGCACCGACGTGTCGAAGGAAGCCGCCGACATGGTGCTGCGCGACGACAACTTCGCCACGATCGTCGCTGCGGTCGAAGAGGGTCGGGTGATCTACGACAACCTGCGCCGCTTCGTCAGCTTCGCCGTCGCCGGAAACCTCGGCAAGATCATCGTGATGCTCGGCTGGCCGATCCCGTTCCTGGTCGCCGGGTCGGAGTCGACCACGGCGATCGCGTTCCTCCCGCTGCAGCTGCTCTGGCTGAACCTGATGACCGACGGACTGCTCGGGTTGTCGATGGGCGTCGAGCCCGCCGAGACGACCGTGATGCAGCGTCCGCCACACTCGCCCCAGGACGGGCTCTGGGCGAACGGGCTCGGGCGCCGGACGGCCTGGATCGGCGCGGTGATCGGCGCCGTCACGCTCGCGCTCGGGTTCGCGTACTATGCGGCCGATCTCGACCAGTGGCAGACCGTGATGTTCACCACGTTGGCGTTCATGCAGGTGGGCCAGGCGTTCGCTACCCGCTCGTCGACCGAGTCACTGCGCACGATCGGGTGGCGGACGAACCCGCTGATGCTCGGCATCGCCGGCGTCGTGATCGCGCTGCAGCTCCTCGTGCTCTACACGCCACTGAGCGAGTTCCTCGACCTCGATCCACTCAGTGGCGCCGACCTCGCTGTCTGCGCCGCGGCCGGCATCGGTCTGCTCGCGCTGGTCGAAGCCGTCAAGGCACTCCACCGCCGAATTTCACCTGGGGTCTGACCCCTGCTGCAATCAGGCGAGCTTGTCGGCGAACCAGTCGAGGATGATCTCGCCGCGCTGGACGCGGTGGAGCGGCGACCCCGCACGGGAGAGCTCGTGGTTCTCGCCGGGGAACCGGTAGAAGTCGGCCTCCTTGTCGAGCAGCTTGAGGGCGACCCACAGCTCCTCGGCCTGACCGATCGGGCAGCGCCAGTCCTCCTCGGAGTGGATGATCAGCATCGGCTTGTCGATGTTGCGAACCGCGGTGATGGGCGACATGCGCACGTACTCCGCAGGATCCTCCAGATGGTTCACGCCGTGCACCGCGTTGAACGCGGTCGAGATGTCGGACGACAACTCCAGGGCAGTGGCGTTGTTGACCGCCCGCTCGGAGCAGAACGCTCGGAACCGATCACCGTGATGGCCGGCGAGCCACGTGGCCATCCAGCCGCCGTAGGAGCCGCCCAGCATGCCGACCCGGTCGGCGTCGCAGAAGTCGTACCGGTCGAGAGCGGTGTCGATGATCGCGAGCACGTCGTCGACGTCGACGGTGCCCCAACCGGGGCCGGGCACGGTCGGATGATTGGGCCCCTGGATCGCCTGCCCCCAGTCGGTGTGCCGGCCGCTGCTCCCGCGCGGGTTGCCGAGCACCACGACGAAGCCGGCGGCCGCCTGCATCTGGAACTCGTCGTAGAGGTACTCGCCGTACTGGGTGTGCGGACCACCGTGGACATTGAGCAGCACCGGGTACCGCTTCGTCTCGTCGAAGTCGGCCGGACGCATGATCCAGGCGTCGATCTCGTCGGTGCCGTCGGTGGTGCGGGCGGTGAAGTGCTCCCACCCGAGCAGTCCCGCCGCGAACTCGGCGCCGACGTGGGTGCGGCGTTCGTCGCCGACGTGGAGCTCGGCGGGACTGGTTGCGGATTCCTGCGCTCGGGCCACGAGGCCGGCCGCCGCATCGAACGACGTCACCGACACCGGGCCCTCGGTGAGCGGTGCGGGAACGAACGAACCGTCGGCGGGGAGCCGGTACAGGTGCGTGGCCCCACGATCCTCGGCGGTTGCGAGCAGATGGGTGTCGGATTCCCAGACCGGGGCGCGCCCGCCCAGACCCGGGAAGAACGTGCGGTCGAACCCGGCGGAGATCCACCGGATGTCACCGTGCGGATGGGCGTCGCCGTCGACCGGCAGGATCCCTACCCTGGCGTTCTGCGGGGCGGTGTCCGGATCGGTGGAACCGATGAACGCGACGAGCGTCCCGTCCGGCGACACCGACGGACGGCCGTACTGGCCGTCGTGGGCGGTGAGGGCCCGGACGTTCGAACCGTCCACGTCGCCGTCGCCGTGGTCGGGCACCGACACGACGTAGAGATCGCTGGCGTGGTCGCGGTCCCATGTCTCGTGGCGCTGCGCCGAGGTCACGATGCCGCTGCTGTCGCGCAGCCAACTGATCTCCGTGTGCTGGAACTCGCCGGGCGTGAGGTTGCGAGGCGTCCCGGTTCCGTCGGCCGCGACCACGTACACGTGGTTCGGGCGGTCGAAGATCCAGTCCTGCCCGTTGAGGCGGCTGAAGAGACGTTCGACCTTGCGCGGCGACTGCCAGGCGACGCTCTCGGCGCTGTAGCGCTCGTGGCGGGTTCGGCTGGTGAAGGCGACCAGGCGACCGTCGGGTGACCAGGCGACGTCGCCGAGGCCGTCGGGCATCGTGCACAGCGTCCTGACTTCGCCGGCGGCGGCCACGGGGAGGACGTGCAGGGTGGAGTCGCCCTTGGTCTCCCCGCGGCGTGACGTGAACGCGAGGAATCGACCGTCGGGCGACCAGGTCGGGTTGCCGTCGTGGTCACCCGCCGTCACCGGGGCGTCGTCGATCCAGACCCGGGTGATGGTGGTGTTCTTCGCGAGGTTCGTGGTGGACACCACGAATGCCACGTGTTGCCCGTCGGGGCTGACCGCCACCTGACCGACGACGCTGCGCCCGTCGATCAGCCGCTCTGCGATCTCGCGGTGCGACGGCCCCGGCGTGGGGTTGGCGGGAGCGACGGGAGGCGACGGCGGTGGCAGCTGACTCATGCGGCCTGACGGTAGCCCGAGTGTGCGGGGACCCGACCCGCCGGGTCGGCGGCTACTCGGCGAGGCCGACCGGCTGGTCGTCGATGATCTGGTCCAGGTACTCCGACATACCGAACCCGATTCGGCCCGCGTAGTCGCCGGAGTGGATCGTCCACTTGGTGTACGCCTCGGAGATGCGGGTCTGCAACCAGTCCCCGTCGGGCGTCTGGCGTCGGTTGCGCAGTGGGATCAGGCTGAGCGCCTCGCCGGTGAAGTTCCACTCGCGGTCGCTGCGACTGGAGCGGATCGTGCCCTCGATGCGGTCGTGGTAGTGCTCGGCGTCGCGGGTCTCGGTGGAGATCTGCACGTCGTCGCACAGGTGCATCACGCCGTTCTCCCACACGAAGCCCCCGCGAGTGCCGTCGCTGTCGCGCTTGGCGACCCTGCTCGCCATGAACCCGAAGTTCTCGTCGACGTTGACCGTCAGCCACCGGTAGTACCACGGCGCCTGCCAGTAGCGAGGCCCCCACGAGTGGTCGCGGAGCCCGAACCCGGCGAGCTGCCACTCGCGATCGCCGACGCGCATCGTGCCGGTCGCCTCGACGAGCTGTTCGTAGTGGCCCTTGGCGAACTCCTCGCCCGGTTTCTCGTGCGGCTCGTCGGGCTCGCCGCCGAACATGCTCGGGCGCCCCTGACCGGTGAAGGTGAGGTGGATCTCCGCCTCGGCGTACGGGTTGTTCGTGAACGCCTCCTTGGGGTTGGCCATCTGCTCGGGCTCGTCGAGCACGACGACCTTGCCGACGTAGTCGACGCGCAGCTCCTCGAACGGCTTCACCATCGTCCAGGTGAGACCGGCGGCATCGAGGGCGTCGTTGTTCTCGATCGCCGGCCGCTTGAACATGAACCCGACCTGACGGTTGCCGCCGTCGACCTCCGGGGGCAGGTACAGGCACACCGTCATCTCCGCGGTGCCCTCGTTGGCCCGGTTGCCCATCCGGAACCAGCCGCCGACGCCCTGCGTCGGGTCGAAGCAGTTGATGTACATGCTCTCGTTGAAGTTCGGCTCGGGGCCGAGTTCGTGCATGTATTCGTCGGACTCGTCGAGACGTACACCCATCCCGTCGACGGTACGGGGCGGCGATGATCGGCGACGGGTCGGAGGATCAGCCTGCCCGGTGGATGCGCGCGGTGAGACAGATGGCACACGTGCCCACTGTCTCTTGTAGTGACTCAATCCACGAGAGATGGTGGGACCCGGATCGCAGGGGGCGGTTCGACAAACGCAAAGGGGAACATCATGTACATCACTCGTCGAATGGCGCGCGTCAACGGAAGGCCCGGCATCGAATGGGCTTCGCAGATCACGAAGGTGGTGCAGGCCGCGGGGGGCAGGACATCGCTGTGGGCGGGCGGCCCCGGGTCGACCGTCGGAACCATCGCGTGGTCGAGTCTCGTCGATTCGTTCGCCTCGATGGTCGAGAACACCGACCGGCTCAACGAGAACGAGGAGTACCTCGCCCTGCTGGCACAGGCAGGCCAACACATCGCCTCGCTGGAGCCCGACACGATGATGCAGGTCGTTCACGGGGAGATCACCGGGCAGGCCGAGGTCGGTTCCTTCCTCGCGGCGGTGACGGCGACTGCCGATCCGGCCCATGGCATGGAGGCGCTCGCGTGGGCGCCGGTGATCGCCGATGCCTGGACCGCGGCGACCGGGCTTCCGGTCGCGGTCGCCACCAACGCCGCCGGCCCGATGGACACCATCCAGTGGCTCGTTCGTTTCGATGACGCGGCGGCGGTCGACGAGGCGAACGGGAAGATCGCCGCATCGACCCAGTACCAAGAGGTGTACGCCACGGGAGCGGGTCTGTTCACGAGCGACTCCAACCAGATGTACGCGCGGCGCATCGCCTGACATGCACACGATCACGGCACGCGTCCGCGTGCTGTGATCGTCGACTGCTCTCACGTTCGCGACCTCGGCGTCTTCGCCGAGGTCGCCCGAGCGCTCGGACAGTACGTTGGGTGCAGCGGCGAACGGCGCTGCACCGGAGGGACGAGATGAGCATCACCGACGACGACCTGGAGAGCACGACCGCGGCAATCGCCAAGTTGGAGGGGATCGAACCGTCGGGAGACATCGGAGAGTTCAACGCCCGCAAGCTCACGTTCGGTCCCGACAAGGTGGTGATCGGCCCCGTCGCCCACCTCGCGGCCGAACGCATCCGCTTGACGGCGCTCGAGTGGGAGCACTTCGAGGTTCGCCAGGTCGGTGCCACGCTCGGCGGCATCGTCAAGGGCCTCGACCTGTCGAAGCCGCTCGCCGACGACGTGCTCGAGGAGCTCTGCCGGGCATGGGTCGACTACAAGGTGCTGTTCTTCCGCGACCAGCAGCTCACCGCCGAGCAGCACGTCGCCTTCGCTCGGCGCTTCGGCGAGCTGGAGGTCCACCCGTTCTTCGCCAGCAACGACGAGCGCCCGGAGCTGGTCCGTTTCGCCAAGGACGCCGACACCGGCGGCTACGAGAACGGCTGGCACCACGACGTCACGTGGCGAGAGGTCCCCTCGAAGGGCGCCGTCCTCCGGGCGATCGAGGTGCCCGACACCGGCGGCGACACGCTGTTCTGCGACATGAACGCCGCCTACGAGGGCCTGTCCGACGAGGTGAAGGACCGCATCGAGGGCCTCGTCGCCGAGCACGACTACATGCAGGCGTTCGGTCAAACGATCACCGGTGCCGACGCCGCCGCGATGCGTGAGAAGTATCCGGTCGTCGAGCATCCGGTCGTGATCCACCACCCGGTCTCCGGTGATCGGTTGCTGTACGTCAACCGGTTCTTCACGACCCGCATCGTCGGCCTCGACCCCGCCGAGTCCGACGAACTGCTGGTCACCCTGTTCGCCCAGGCCAACACGCTCGAGTACCACTGCCGATTCCACTGGCATCCCAACTCGGTCGCCATGTGGGACAACCTGTCGGTACAGCACTACGCGTCGAGCGACTACTGGCCCGATGTCCGGGTGATGGAGCGGGCGAGCATCGTCGGCGTGCGCCCGTCGTTCTGACGCCGTGGCCCCGGTCGTCCTGATCATCGGCACGATCGTGAACGGTGCCGGCGGCCGCTGATGGCCCGCCACCTCGCCCGATGGGAACTCGACGGCGTGCGCGGTCCGGTCGTGGTGGTCGACGTGATCCGGGCGTTCACGACCGCGGCGTATGCGTTCGGTTCCGGTGCGGCGGAGATCTACCTGGTCGGTGACGTCGAGGAGGCGCTGGCGTTCAAGGCCGCCCACCCCGGCACGATCGCACTGGGTGAGGACCGTGGCCTGCGTCCGGAGGGATTCGACCACCCGAACTCGCCGGCGATGGTCAGCCGGGCCGACCTCACCGGTCGCACGCTGGTGCAACGCACCTCGGCCGGCACCCGCGGTGTCGTCGCTGCGACCGCTGCCGACCGGTTGTGGGCCGCGAGCCTTGCGTGCGCGTCGGCGACCGCCCGGGCGGTGAACGATGCCGGTCTCGGCGAGCCGGTGTACGTGATCACGGGCCGCTTCGAGGACCGGCCCGATGCCAGCGGCGCCGACGATGCACTGGCCGCCGACTTGATCGAACGGGCTCGGCTCGGCCAACCGCTCGACGCCGCCGCCACCTCAGCCGCCCTGTTGGCAACGAACGAGGCGGCCAAGACCCTCGCCCTCGGCCCCGAACACTGCGACCCGAACGACATCAACCTCGCCGCCACCGTCGACGCGTTCGACTTCGCCATGGAGGTCGAGCGCACGCGGCTCGGTCTCCGGCTCACCGCACGTCGCTGAGCGGGCCGCCCTTCAGCAGAGGTCGGTGCCGTCGGGAGCGGTGATGTGCCAGTGGCCGTCGCTGCCACGGCTGACGGTGAAGCCCTGTTCCTCGAGGGAGTTGTGGCGGGCGCACAGTGGCGCGCCGTTGTCGGCGTTGGTGGGGCCGCGTGTGCTCCAGCTCGTGAGGTGGTCGGCGTGGCACCAGCTGTGTGGTTGGTCGCAGCCGGGCCAGATGCACGTGGGCTCGAGCAGCATGACGGCTGCTCGGGCGTAGCCGGAGAAGAGTCGTTGGGTTCGCCCGAGGTCGATCACGACGCCCTTGGCGTCGGTGACGACGCGGCGGATCATCGCCCAGAGTGAGACGTCGACGTTGCCGTCGCCGAGGCGTTCTTTCGCTTCGGCCCAGTCGCGGTCGAACTCGCGGTCGGTGTACCAGGAGAAGATCTCGAGGAATTCGGGCCCGCCGACCTCGTCGAGGTCGGCGTGGAAGGTCCAGGCGCCGCTCGGGTGTTGGTGCAGTGACGCTGCTCGGCGTTGGTGGATGCGCTCGGCCTTCTCGGCGGCGCCGACCGGATCGGCGAGCGCTTCGAAGGTGAGCGCTCGGCGTTCGAACTCGACGTAGGAGCAGTCCATGGCGTCGACCATCAGCTCCCACACGCCGGCGACGAGCAGGTCGCCGGGGATGCGGGGGTTGGCGGCGATACGGGCCATCAGCCGGGACTGGGCGACTCCGACCTGCCCACCGGCGACCGCGTCGTTCCACACCCGGGCGACGCGCCGCAGCTTGGCTTCCTGCACGCGTCCGTAGGCCTCGGCGCCCGACAGCTGGAGATGGTGTTGCATCCAGGCCTTGGCCGTGAAGAACCCGTGGTGTCGGAACGGCTGGGCGGCGTCGATGTGGTCGGCCACGGCGATGGCGGCCGCCTCAGGAGTCGGTGGGCTCGAACATCTCCAGTTGTTCCCAGGTGACGGCGACCTCGCTGACGACGCGCCACCGCAGGCGACCGCGTGAACCGGGACGGCGGATCTCGACGCGTTCGGCCCGCAGCGAGCGCGCCGAACCGTCGGGGTCTCGGATGGCGATGCTGCCGTCGAATTCGATGCCTGCGACCCGACCGACGATCCAGCGGCCCTTGTCGTTGCGGCGAAAGCGGATGGGCTCGCCCATCCGCAGACCCAGGCGGGCGAGCGAGGCGGGGGAGCGGTGCATGAGCGGATCGTCGGATCGCTGGTGGTCAGGCGCCGATGGTGCGGCGCTGGAGCTTGCGCATCCCGCCGAGCCATCGCTCGGGATCGGTGGCCTTGAGCGCCATGTAGTCGGCCACCTCGGGATGTGGGAGCACGAAGAAGCGCTCCGCCTCGATCGCGTCGGCGACCTCGCGGGCGACGTCGGCTGGCTCGAGCACCGCACCCGCGGCCTTGACCACGTTGCTCCCCGACACGGCATCGTCGCCGGCGTGCAGCATCTGGGTGTTGACACCCTGTGGGCACAGGCACGTCACCTTGACGCCTGCATCGCCGTAGGTGACCGCCATGTACTCGGCGAAGGCCACGGCCGCCCGTTTGGTCAGCGTGTACGGTGCCGACCCGATCTGCATCAGGAGCCCGGCTGCCGATGCGGTCGAGCAGAAGTAGCCCTCGCCGCGCTCGAGCCACTCGGGCAGCAGGTACTTCGCTGCCCAGCGATGCGCGTGGACGTTGACCGCGAACGCCAGGTCCCAGTCGTCCTCGGGCGTCTCGAGCACCCCGCGGCCGATCCCGACGCCGGCGTTGCAGAAGAACAGGTCGATCGACCCGAGCGCATCGGTCGCCTCGGCGACCAGGGTCCGGTTGCCGGCCTCGGTGCTCACGTCGGCCGTGACGGCGGTCGCCCGTTCCATCGACGCGGCAACCTCGTCGGCCCCGGCGAGGTCGGCGACGACCACGTTGGCGCCGCGATCGTGGAACTCGCGGGCGAGGGCCTCGCCGATTCCGCGGCCTGCGCCGGTGACCACCACGTTGCGACCAGTGAACTCCATCGGGCCCATCGTAGGAGCCCGGTGCCGTGTCCTCTCGGACCGCGCTGGCTCCGCACGCCGTGTAAACGTTGTGTGACACCTTGCTCATCGCCTCGTAGGTGCGCGCGCGACGGCCGAGACACAGGTACCGTGTTCACCAATGACTGATGAGCGCATCGACTCCGAGGCCGTGATCACCGAAGCACTGAGCGTCATCGATGGCGCCCTTGCACGAATGATGCAACGTGAACTCGTCTCGACGGGTGAAGTTGCAGACCTACTGCTCGACGTGCGCACGCTGCTCACGGCCGAGCCGACCCATCTGATCGAGACGGCCGAACCCGTCACCACCGACGCCGTCTGACGGCCGCCGGTGGGTGACCACCGTTGACGCGCTCGCGTTTGCTGTCGTCAGGGAGCGAAACGACGGGCGATGCGGCGGCCCACGAGGCCGAGCAGGACGCCGACGACGGCTCCACCGATGACATCGGATCCGTGATGGATCCGCACGTACGCTCGGCTGATCCCGACGACGGCGGCGATCTTGAACCAGAGCATGCTCAACCACGGGCCATCCCAGCCCGAGAGCACCATCGCGGCGAACACGGCCGAACTGGCATGGCCCGACGGAAACGACGACGTGGAGGGACGTCGCACCTGGAGTCGGTCGTCGCCGGTGGTGGTGGGCCGCTCGCGTCGGAACAGCCGCTTGATGCCCTGGTTGACGAGCAGGCTCTCGGCACCGAGGAGGGCGGCGAGCACGATCACCTGGTCGGGACGGCCCTTGACGATGCCTCGCACGATCCCGATGCCGTGCCAGATCATGCTGAAGTCCGCGACGTGCGTGGTGTTCGTGAACAGTAAGTCGGCCAGCGGGTGGCCACGCAGGTGTTCCAACAGCTCGTCGACGCGGGCGTCGAACGCATCGACGCGCGGGCCGAATTGGCCCTGGCCCGGGATGACCGGCAACGGCGCGACCTCGTGCGAAGCAGGATCGTTCATGCGGCGCCGATGTCGACCGGCTGGGCGAGGAGTGCCTCGTGGGCGGCGACGGCCTCGGTGGAAGCCAGCGACGGATCGCCACCGAATGCAGGGCACCACTGCTGGAACGAGCACCAGTCGCACAACTTGCTCTGGCGCGGGCGGAAATCTCCGGTGACGCACGCCCGCTCGACCGCCGACCACACGGCGGTGGTGCGAGTGGTGATGAACTTCACCGATTGCGCCGACGGCACCGTCTCGATCGTCTCGCCCGTCGACAGGTACATCAACCGGATCCGGGCCGGGCGCTTGCCGAACACCGCTTCGCAGAGGAACGAGTAGAAGTGCACGCCGGCGAGGCTCTTCTGCTCGTAGTTGCCCGACGGTGCCTTGCCGGTCTTGTAGTCGGTGACGACGAGTTCGCCGTCGTCGTCGAGTTCGAGCCGGTCGATGATGCCGCGCAGCGTCAGCGCGCCGACCTCGGCCTCCATCCACAGTTCGAGGCCGATTTCGCGCACGCGCGTGGGGTCCTCCATCGCGAAGTACTTGTCGATCAGCGCGTGGCAATCCCGGTCGAACTGCTCCGCTGCAGCAGCGTCGAGGCGCAGGCCCACGTAGTCGGGGTGGGTGCGGTACTCCTCGAGTGCGGACGCCATGTCGGCGGTGAGGGCCTCGGGGGTGCGATCGCCGGCGGGTCGGACGAACAGCAGCTCCAGGGCACGGTGCACGATGCTGCCCTTCGTCGTGGCCGGCCCGGGTGCCTCCGGAAGCTTCTCGATGCTCGAGAACCGGAACTGCATCGGACACGACGTGAACGACGACACCCGAGACGGCGACAGCGACGTCGGCACCGGGAAGACGGGCGCGAGATCGGCGTTGGCGTTCATGGAGCTCATCGTAGGGCGGGGGTGTGACGAGGTTGGCCGATCATGGACACAGGGGGAGACGCCCGGTCACGCGGTGGCGGCATCGGCGATGATCCTCGCCATCGCCGCTGGGTCGATGAACGGCGTGAAGTGGTTCCAGTCGTCGTGCTGGACGTACGTGCTGTTCGGCAGCCGCGCCGCGATGCTCTCGGCGATCGCACCGGGCCCGTACTCTTCGCCGCCCACCAGCACGACCACCGGGGTCTCGATCTCGGGGAGCAGGCTCCACGTGCCGTGATCGCCCCCCGTGTCGAACGTGCGAGCCTCGTGCTCGGGATCGCACTTCAGGCGGACGCCCTCGGGCGAGGGCCGGAAGCCGTGTGCGACGTACAGCCGCAACACGTCGGGATCGAACGCCATCATCGGCGGCTTGGACGAGTAGTTGGCGATCGCATCGTCGAACGAGTCGAACGTCGCGCGCCGTTTGCGGGCCCCGATCGACAGCGTGGGCCCGTCGCCCTGCGGACCGTCGGGATCGCGGGGCGGGAACACGATCGGCTCGAACGCCACGATCAGGTCGAACAGGCCCGGGTCGCGGTGCGCCGCCATCAGCAGGCAGGCGCCGCCCATCGAGTGGCCGAAGCCGACCAGCCCGCCGTCGGGCGCAACCGCACGGGCGGCTGCGAGCGCGTCGTCGCCGTAACGCTCCCAGTCGACCTGCCAGTCGTCCGGACGGGCGGTGTCGCCGTGCCCGCGGTAGTCGATCGCGTAGGACCTGAATTCGTCGGCGAGTTCGTCGGCGATCGGCAGGTAGCAGTAGGCGTGGAACCCGGTCGCATGCGACAGGAGCAACGGGCGTCCCGCACCGCCGAACTCGTGGACGGCGACACTCACATGGTCCGACGACATCACGCGCACCGAGCCATCTTGGTGGCGCGCCACCCACCACTGCGAATCGTTGCATCTGGGGTCAGACCCCAGGTGCAACACCGTTGTCAGGCGGGCTTGGGCTCGCGGGGGAGGCCGAGCAGACGTTCGCCGATGATGTTGCGCTGCACCTGGCTCGTGCCGCCGGCGATGCGCCCGCCCGGCGCGGCGAGCATCCCGGCGGAGTCGGCGCCGTCGAGCATCGCCTCGGCGCCGGCGATGTCGCCGCGGAGCATCGCCACGTCGAACATCATCTCGGTGATGCCGAGCTTCATCAACGACGCAGCCGTCGATGCGATCGGGCCCTGTCGTTGCGCCATCGCCTTCGCGGCCGAACCCCTGCTCAGGAGCGACGTCAGCGCCTCGCGTTCGATCGGGTCGAGCGACCGGCCCTCGGCCAGTCGGGCCATCTGGTCGAGACGGCGTTCGAGCCCGATCACCGAGGTGCCGATGTGCCCGCGCTCGCTGGTGAGCACCGCCATCCCGACGCCCCAGCCGCCGTGGAGTGGCCCGAGGAGGCAGTCGGCCGGCAGCGACACGTCGGTGAAGAACACCTCGTCGAATTCGGACTCGCCGGTCATCTGCTTCAGCGGTCGCACCTCGATGCCCGGCAGGTCCATCGGGCAGAGGAAGAACGAGATGCCCTCGTGCTTCGGAGCGCCGTATTCGCCGGTCGGGTCGAGGGGACGGGTGCGCGCCATCAGGATGCCCCAGTTGGAGTACCGGCCGCCCGAGCACCACACCTTCTGGCCGTTGACGACGTAGCGGTCGCCGTCGAGTTCGGCCCGGGTCGCCAACGATCCGAGGTCGCTGCCGGCGCCGGGCTCGGAGAACAGCTGGCACCACACGTGGTCGGTGGTGAGGGTCGAGTGCAGATGGACACTCTGTTGCTCCGGCGTTCCGTACCGCATGACCGCGCCGCCCGCGAGGACGAAGCCGACCATGTTGAACACCGCCGGAACCCCGGCGCGGGCGCACTCCAACAACCACGCTCCGTTGTGTTCGGGCGTGAGGCCTCGGCCGCCGTGCTCGACGGGCCAGTGGATCCCCGCCCAGCCCGCATCGGTCAGGCGACGCTGCCACTCGAGGCCGGCGTCGACCAGGTCGGGCGGGCAGATCGCGCCGTAGTCACGCGGGGCGAGCACGGCGTTCGACGCGAGCCAGTCGGCAGCGTCGCGCTGAAACTCCTCGACGGGGATCACCCCGCCAGTGTTACCTCGCGGGTCTGGCCTCTGATGTGATCGGAGCGTCAGGAGAGGGCGCCGAGGAACAGTGCGGTCTCCTCGGCGATGCTCGCCGGGACGCTGTAGCCCGCCTGGTCGGTGACCTGGTCCCAGTTCGCGGCGAGGTCCTCGGGCGTCAGGTCGGTGGTGTTGGTGTAGCCGACCGCCTCGGCGATGAACACCTCGGCGACCCGACCGCCGCCGACGGAGAACACCCGGCCGGTGGCCTCGCACGACTCGTGCGCGAGGTAGGTGACGAGCGGGGAGACGAGTTCGGGGTTGAGCTTGTCGCCGAGGCCGCCGAGCAGGTCCTCGGTCATGCGGGTCTTGGCGAGCGGAGCGATCGCGTTGGCCTTGATGTTGTACTTCGCTCCCTCGACGGCCAGCACGTTGGTGAACCCGACGAGCCCCATCTTGGCGGCGCCGTAGTTGGCCTGGCCGAAGTTGCCGAAGATGCCGGCCGCCGACGACGTCGACACGATGCGGCCGTACCCCTGGTCGCGCATGATCTTCCAGGCCGGCTGGGTGACGTTGAACGCACCACGGAGGTGGACATCGATCACGGGGTCGAAGAGGTCGGCGTCCATGTTGTGGAACGACTTGTCGCGCAGGATGCCGGCGTTGTTGATCACGATGTCGACCTTGCCGAACGCGTCGACGGCGCTCTGGACGATCGCAGCACCGCCTTCCGGCGTGGCGACCGAGTCGGTGTTGGCGACGGCCTCGCCGCCGGCCGCGGTGATCTCGTCGACGACGAGTTGGGCGGCGCCCTTGTCCGAGCCGGTGCCGTCGACGGAGCCGCCGAGGTCGTTGACCACGATCAGCGCACCGCGCTTTGCCATCATCAGCGCGTGCTGCCGTCCGAGGCCGCCGCCGGCGCCCGTGATGATCGCTACCTTGCCGTCGAATCCGAGATCAGTCATGCTCCGAACGCTAACGGCGGTCATGCGAATCGGGAAAAACCGCCCTCGGAATCGAGTACCTGGCCGCGGATCCACGAGCCCTCGTCGCCCACGAGGAACGCCACGAGGTTGGCGACGTCGTTCGGGGTTCCCCAGCGATGGTCGGGGAACCTGCGCGCCACCGTGTCGTGGGCTGCGCCGGTGGCGTACCCGGTGTCGACGGGGCCGGGGTTGATGCAGTTCGCAACGATCCGGCGAGCCGACAGCGCGTGGTCGAGCGACCGGGTCATCTGGTGGAGCGCTCCCTTCGAGATCGCGTAGGCGATCTCGCCGTCCATCGGGCCGAGGTGCTGGCCGCTCGTGAACCACAGCATCCGACCGGTGGGGGCGGACTCGGGTGGCGCGGGGTCGTGGAGGTCGGCGAGCCGCTGGGCCAACAGCACGATGCTGCGCACGTTGGCCGCCCAGCACCCGTCGAGCTCGGCGGCGGTGACCTCGGCGAACGAGGCGTGCGACGACCGGGCGTGCGCGGCGACCACGACGTCGATGCGGCCGTTCTCGTCGACCACCTCGTCGATCAGGGCCGCAGGGACATCCGGATCGGAGAGGTCGTGCTGGCCGACGGAGAACGGGAGCGGACCCAAGGGGTCCTGGCCCCATGGCATCTCCGCATCGTGGGGTGCCCATCCCGTCGCGGCGACGGTCGCCCCGAGGCCGTGGAGCCGGAGCGCGACGGCGGCGCCGATGCCGATCGAACGCGAGACGCCGGTGACCAGTGCGACCCGCCCGGTGAGTGGTGCTGCCGGTGGTGTCATGTGTCGATCCTGGCACCGACCCGGAGGCCTGCCCGACCGGGGCGCACCGCGATGTCGGTGATCAGTCGCTCCGAGCGATGCGATACGGCTCGTCCATCGTGACGAGCACGTTCTCGTCGCCGTCGCGGATCGGCACGCCGGAACCGCTGAGCACCGTCAGTGTCAACCCGTCGGGATCGAGTTCGACACGCAGCCTGGAGCCGTGTCGGAGCAGATGGAACGTGACACCGTCCCACGGCGTCGGCAGACGCGGTGAGAACTCGAGGTGGTCGCCCTGCTCGACCATCCCGGCGAACCCGTGCACGATGCCCGCCCAGACCCCACCGGTGGAGGCGACGTGGACACCGTCGGGGGTGTTGCCGTGCGAGTTGCAGAGATCGAGGTACAGCGAACGGGTGAAGTACTCGAGCGCCAGGGCGTCGTAGCCGACCTCGGCAGCGACCACCGCCTGCACGCACGCCGACAACGACGAGTCGCCGGTCGTGATCGGGTCGTAGTAGTCGAAGTTGCGCCGCTTCTGCTCGACCGGGAACCGTTCGGAACGCAGGAACATCGCCAGGACGACATCGGCCTGCTTGAGCACCTGGTGCCGGTAGATCACCAGCGGGTGATAGTGCAGCAGCAGCGGGAACTTCTCCGGCGGGGTGGTCTCCCAGTCCCACGGCTCCAGGTCGAGGAACTCCGAGTCCTGCGGATTGATCCCCAGCTCGTCGTCGAACGGGAGGAACATCGCATCGGCCGCCGCGTCCCAGTCGTCGAGTTCCTGCACGTCGAGGTGCGTCGATCGGCACAGCTCCTCGAACGCTTCGGGGTTCCAGTTCGCGAGGAAACGAACCGTTCGCGCGGCGTAGCGGAGATTGAACCTCGCCATCACGTTGGTGTAGAAGTTGTCGTTGACGACGGTGGTGTACTCGTCGGGCCCCGTGACCCGATGGATGTGGAACGTTCGCGACCCGTTGCTGGCGTAGAAGCCGAGGTCGGCCCACAGGCGGGCGGTCTCCACGAGCATCTCCGCGCCCTCGTGTGACAGGAAGTCGACGTCGCCCGAGGCCTCGAGGTATCGGCGCAACGCCAACACGATCGCTGCGTTGATGTGGTACTGCGCCGTGCCTGCCGCGTAGTACGCGGATGCCTCCTCGCCGTTGATGGTGCGCCACGGGTACAGGGCGCCCTCCTGGCTCATCTCCCGAGCCCGTGTCCGGGCGGCATCGAGCATCTTCCAACGGAACCGCAGGACCTTGCGGGCGGCTTCCGGAGTCGTGTAGGCGAGGAACGGAGCGACGTACACCTCGGTGTCCCAGAAGTAGTGGCCGTCGTAGCCGCCGCCGGTGACACCCTTGGCCGGGATCCCCTGTTCCTGGGTACGCGCCGACGCCTGCGCGAGCTGGAAGAGGTTCCAACGCAGCGCCTGCTGGGCCTGGTCGTCGCCGCGCAGTTCGATGTCGGCGTTGGACCAGAACTCGTCGAGCCACGCCCGCTGCTCGGTCACCAGCTGCTCGACCCCGTCGGCCTCGGCGCGCTGCAGCGTGCGCGAGCAGCGGTCGGCGAGCTCCTCCGCCGGCACGCCGTTGGACGAGTGGTACGACACGAGCTTGGTGATCTTGATCGGGTCGCCGGGGGTGGCGCGCACGGTGAACACCGTCTTGGCGAGGTCGGCGTCGACGTCGGTGGTCACCTCGACCTGACATGACGTCTCGATGTGGTGGCGGGTACCGCACGCGAGGGTCATGCGACTGTTGGCGCAGCGGTAGCCCAGCACGATCTCGTTGTCCTTCTCCCGTTGGAGACGAGGATCGAGGACGCGGTGGTCGAACTTGCGGGCCTGTCGGGGATCCTGGCCCTCGCCGAGGGCGGCGGACCGGACGTGGTACTCGTCCTCGCCGTCCTGTCGGTTGAGCAGCTGCGACGACACGACGACCGGGGCGGATGCGTCGAGCAGGGTCACCTCGAAGGTCAGCACGGCCAGGTGACGGTGAGCGAAGCTGACCATGCGCTGCGACGAGACCCGCACCCGCTTGCCCGCCGGTGTGCGCCACACGATGTCGCGGGTGAGCACCCCGTTGCGGAAGTCGACGGCGCGCTCGTAGCTGTCGAGGTCGGCCGACGAGAGCAGCAGCGGTTCGTCGTCGACGTAGAGCTTCATCAGCTTCGCGTCGGGAACGTTGACGAGGGTCTGGCCGGTCTTCGCGAACCCGAACGCGTCCTCGGCGTGCATGATCCGCCACGTCTCGTGGAACCCGTTGAGGTAGGTGCCGTGGCTGTGCGCCTCACGCCCCTCCTCGGGATTGGCACGCATCCCGAGGTACCCGTTGCCCAGCGCGAACACGGTCTCGGTGAGACCGAGGTCGTCGCTGGAGTACGAGCGTTCCACCAGCCGCCACGGCTCGACCGGGAAGCGGTGGGTGGGAAGTCCGTTCGGTGCCGGGAGCCGGTTCATCCGGACGCCGACCCGGTGGTGTCCCGCTCGGCGGGAAGGGGTTCGGCGGGCACTGGTTCGGTGGGGAGGAGTTCGGCGAGATCGTCGACCACCAGGTCCGCTCCGTGTCGGAACAGTGCGTCGTGTCCCGCCCCCCGGTCGACACCGATCACGGCCGCGAACCCACCGGCGGCTCCGGCCGCCACGCCGGACACGGCATCCTCGACCACGACACACCGATCGGCGGGGACGCCGAGTTCGGAGGCGGCCTCGAGGAACATGTCCGGTGCCGGCTTGCCCTGGATGTGTTGCCTGGCGGCGACCACACCGTCGACGACCACGTCGAATCGGGTCGCCAGGCCTGCGGCATCCAGCACGGTGCGCGCGTTCTTCGACGACGACACGATCGCCGCCGGAACGTCGAGTTCGGCGAGCAGGTCGAGCGTGGCGGCCGACCCGCCGTACGGCGCGATGCCGTCGCGGGCGAGGATCGTGTTGAAGAGCTCGTTCTTGCGGTTGCCCATCGCGCACACCGTGTCGGTGCCCGGTGGGTCGGTCGGGTCGCCTTCGGGCAGCACCACGTCGCGCGAGTCGAGGAACGACCGGACGCCGTCGTAGCGCGGTTTGCCGTCGATGTACGCGAGGTAGTCGGCCTCGGTGTAGTCGAAGTCGGCGAACAGCTCACCCCAGGCGTGCTCGTGGATCGACGCGGTCGGCGTGATCACCCCGTCGAGGTCGAACAGGACGGCACCGAACACCCGCCAATCGAACGCCGCCACGTTCCCCGTCGCCGTCCCAGTCCCCGTCACTTCCAACAGGTTAGACAGCGGTGTCGGCCATGGCGTCGGACCGCAGCTTCTTGTAGTCGAGCTTGCCGTTCGCGGCACGCCCGATCGACGTGACGGCAACGACCTTCTTCGGAGCCTTGTAGGCGGCGAGCCGGCCCTTGACGTGTGCGATCAGCGCGGCGGGGTCGATGACGTCGCCGGCGTGTGGTTCGACCAGCGCCGTGATCGCTTCGCCCCACTTCTCGTCGGGCACGCCGACGACAGCGGCGTCGGCGACCGACGGATGCAGCTTCAGGCACTCCTCGACCTCTTCGGGATAGACCTTCTCGCCGCCGGTGTTGATGCACTGGCTGCCGCGGCCCAGCAGGGTGACCGTGCCGTCCGCTTCGACCGTGGCGTAGTCGCCGGGGATCGAGTACCGCTCGCCGTCGATGACCACGAAGGTCTGGGCCGACTTGGCCTCGTCCTTGTAGTACCCGATCGGTGTGCGGCCGCGCAGCGCGACGCGGCCGAGTTCGCCCGAGCCGGGGACGACGTCGCGTCCGTCGTCGGTGACCACGCGGGAGGTCGGGCTGAGCTCGAACTTCGCCGTCTCGCCACTCGACTCCGACGTCGTGGTGTTCGTCGCCATGCCGATCGCCTCGCTGGAGCCGAGGGAGTCGACCATGATCAGTCGCGGGTTGTGGCGCAGCAGGCCTTCCTTGGTCTCCTTCGACCACATCACGCCCGACGACACGATGACGCGCAGCGTCGAGATGTCCCAGCGGTCCGGTTCGGCATCGAGGGCGCGCAGGATGGGCTTGGCGAAGGCGTCGCCGACGATCGAGGTCGAGTTGATGCCGTACGTCTGGACGTCGTCGAGGAACTCCTCGGCGCTGAAGTGCCGGCCCTCCATCGTGGTGATCGACCCGCCGATCATCAGGTTGCTGATCGCGTTGAACAGCCCGGTGCCGTGCATCAACGGCGCCGCCGGCATGTTGCGCGGCCCGGCCTTGACGATCCGGTCGGCGACCGCGTCGAGGTCCTGCTCGGGTGGCATCCGCTTCTTGTTGTTGGCGTCGAGCACACCGAACAGATCGTCCTGGCGCCACATGACGCCCTTGGGCATGCCGGTGGTCCCGCCGGTGTAGAGCAGCAGGAGATGATCGCCGCTGCGACCCCACGGGCCTTCCACGTTCACGTCGGTGCCGGCCGCTGCCGCGTCCTCGTACGGCGTGGCCCAGTCGGGGCAGGGGCCCGAGCCGTCGTCGACCCACAGCCAGGTCGACACCATCGGCACCCGGTCGCGTACCGCCTCGCACTGATCGGCGAACGTGCCGTGGAACACGACGGCCTTGACGTCGGCGTTGTCCCACAAGTAGACGAGTTCGTCCGCGGCGTAGCGGTAGTTGGTGTTGACGACGGCGAAGCCGACCTTGAACGCCGCGAACATCGACTCGAGGTACTCGGGCGAGTTGTAGAGGTACTGCGCCACCTTGTCCTGTTCGGCGCTGTCCGGCCGCAGCAGCGCAGCGGCCACGCCGTTCGCCCGTCGGTTGAAGTCGGACCAGGTGTGGGTGCGGGCGCCCTGCTGTTGGGCGAGGGCATCGGGGATCTGGCGCGCCACCGTCTCCCAGAGATCAGCGAAGTTCCAGCCCGTGTCGGTAGTGCTCACCTCGACGACGGTAGCGCTGGACGACGGTCGCGGCGTCAGTCGCGCACGTGCGTCGACGACCGTTCAGGCGGGCGGACCCTGGAGCAGCCGGTCGTAGGCGGCGGTCACCGGTGAGTGTTCCGCCATCGCGTCCCACATCGACTCGATCCACCACGTCGCGCCGGCATCGGCGTATGCCGCGGGCGAGTGCTCCGACATCGTCCCCTCGACGACGATGTCGTAGTCGTCCGCGACGGTGCCACGGAGCGACGCGACCTCGTCGAGGTGTGGCTGGCGGACCGACCCGTTCTCGAGGACCTGCGGGATCATCCCGTCCCACCGCAGCGCGCGCCGAACCGACTTCTCACGGCCCAGCGCAGCGACGCACCAGATCGGCACACGCGGGTCCTGCACTGCGTTGCCGATCGTGGGGAACTCGGTGGACCGCACCTGGTAGTGGGCGCCGTCGTAGTTGAAGGGCTGGCCGCCCCACAGCCCGCACACGATGTCGAGACACTCGTCCATCAGCTCGGCCCGCACTCGGCGGTCGCACTCCTCGCCGAAGGTCTCGAAGCCGGAGTCGAGCGCGCCGAGGCCGACCGACAGCGTCACCCGTCCATTCGAGAGGCGGTCGACGGTGGCCACCTGGCTCGCCAGCTCCCAGGGACGCCGGCGCGACGGCGGGGTGAGCAGCGTTCCGAGACG
Organism: Ilumatobacteraceae bacterium; assembly: GCA_963715285.1. GTDB lineage: Bacteria > Actinomycetota > Acidimicrobiia > Acidimicrobiales > Ilumatobacteraceae > Sva-07. Next base: position 59,386 of record CAVQRU010000001.1, read on the forward strand.
GATCTTCGAGGTGCGGACCGCAGCGAGGCCGAGCGAGATCCACGCGTCGACGCCCCACACCGGCTCCCAGACGAAGAGTCCGTCCCAGCCCGCGCCCTCGGCAGCAGCAGCAAGATCACCGACATCGTCGGCGTCGCCCCAGGGGACCACGAAGCCGAACTTCACGACACCGACCGTAGACCACGCGTCGACGGCGTGCACGCGTACCGGCGCAGGTACCGGCCGCCGCCTGTTGATGGATGTCCGCGCGCGGTGACGGCCTACTGTCGCGCCATGGGGAACGCTCCGATCGTCGACGCCGCCCGCGATCTCGCCGAACTCGTCGAGGCGCACGCCGACGACGGCGAACGACTCCGACGGCTGCCGCTGCCGACGGTGAAGGCGCTGGCCGATGCCGGCCTCATGCGCATGTGTGTGCCGGAGGCGTACGGCGGACCCGAGGTCGACCCGGTGACGATGGTCGAGGCGATCGCCGAGGTCGCCCACGCCGACGGTGCAGCGGGCTGGTGTTCGATGATCGCCTCGACGACGTCGTCGATGGCATCGTTCCTCCCGCCGGAGACCGCACGGGAGATCTACGGCGACCGGTCGTCGATCACCGGCGGGGTCTTCGCGCCGAACGGCAAGGGTGTCGCCACCGTCGCCGGCGACGTCGCCGGCTTCTCGGTGACGGGCCGGTGGGCGTGGGGGAGCGGTACGCAGCACTGTCGCTGGGTGCTCGGTGGTGCATCGTGTGACGACGGCACCTTCCGACTGTGCTGGTTCCCGCAGGCCGACGTGACGTTCCACGACACCTGGTACACCACCGGCATGCGCGGGTCCGGTTCGCTCGACTACTCGGTGGCCGACGTGTTCGTGCCTGCGGAGCGCACGATGCAGCCGGGGGTGACCCGTCCGGTCGTGACGACGCCGTTGTCGGTGTTCCCGAACTTCACGCTGCTCGCCGCCGGCGTGTCGGCGGTCGGGCTGGGGGTGGCGCGTCGGGCGCTCGACGAGCTCGTCGACCTCGCACAGGGCAAGAAGCCGCAGTACTCGTCGAGAACGCTCGCGCAGAGCGGCTTCACCCAGGTCGAGGTCGCGAGGGCCGAAGGTCAGCTGCGTGCCGCTCGGGCCTTCCTCCTCGACGAGTTGGGTTCGGCATGGACTGCAGCGGTGGCCGGCGACGAGGTGACGGTCGGGGCCCGAACGGGCATCCGGCTCGCAGCGGCGCACGCTGCGAGCACGTGCGCCGCCGTGGCCGACACGGCGTTCACCCTCGCGGGTGGCACCGCCGTGTACGACACGAGCGTGCTCGGTCGGTGCCTTCGCGACGCCCACATCGTCACCCAGCACATCCAGACGGCCCCGAAGCTCAACGAGACGATCGGCAAGCTGCTCCTCGGCATCGACGTCGACACCTCGATGTTCTGACGATGTACTGACACCCATTCCCCCTTTGCGTCGAGAAATCGGTGGGCCGTCCCACGAAATCTGCGACGCAAACGATGTGGCACGCCAGCACTACGGTCGATCGCATGGATGCGATCGAGGCGATCATGACCACCCGGGCGATCCGGCGGTTCACCGACGAGCCGGTGACCGACGAGGAGATCTCGATCTGTCTGCGGGCGGCACAGCAGGCGCCGAGCGGTGGCAACGTGCAGCCGCAGCAGTACGTCGTGGTCACCGACGCCGCGAAGAAGGCCGAGATCGCCGAGCTCTACCGCTCGTCGTTCGACCGCTACGAGCGGTCGCTGCCCGATGCGTCGGCGTTCCGCGACGAAGCGGCGGCCGAGTCGTGGCGCAGGACCCGTGCCGCGAGCCGGCACCTCGCCGACCACGTGCAGGACGCGCCCGCGATCGTCTTCTTCCTCCAACCGATCATCCCCTGGACCCCGTCCGACGCCGACGGCCCGATGGACATCGGCCGTCTCGATGCCAGCGTCTACCCGGCCGTCCAGAACTTCTGTGTCGCGGCGCGGGCGCTCGGCATCGGCACCTCGCTGACCACGGTGATCCGGATCCACGCCGCCGAGACGCTCGCCGCGCTCGGCGTGCCCGCGACCGACGACGGCTCGCCCCGGTTCGAGATCGCCGCGTGCATCCCGATGGGTCGCCCGGCCGGCAACTTCGGTGTCGCCCCACGCAAGCCCGCGAGCGCCGTGACCCACTGGAACACGTTCGGCGACCGTCGGCGCGACTGATCATCCGGCCGGCGGGCCTCGGGGTCGGAGGCGGGCCGACGTGTCTGCGACGATGAGCCGATGACCGCCACCGAGTCCGATCGTCTCACCGTCGACCTGCTGGATCCGCAGCTGTACCAGCGCGATCCGCACGACGTCTGGGCGTGGATGCGAGCCAACGAACCGGTGTACCGCGACGACCGCAACGGGCTGTGGGCGGTCACCCGCCACGCCGACCTGATGGACGTCGAGCGGCGCTCGACGGTGTTCCTGTCGGGCCAGGGGTACCGGGCGCTCTGGTCGCCCGAGGAGATCAACATGATCGCCCAGGACGACCCCCGCCACCGCCAGCAGCGCATGCTCGTACAACCGAAGCTCACCGGGAAGTCGGTTGCCCAACGCCAAGCGGAGATCGCAGCGCTCGTCACCGAGCTGATCGACGACGCCCTCGCCGCCGGCGACGAGATGGACGTCATCGACGCACTGGCAGGCCAACTCCCGGCTCGGTTCACGGCGCGCATCCTCGGCTTCCCGGAGGAGATGTGGCCACAGATCACGTCCTGGTCCGAGCGGCTGATGCGAACCGACATGCGCGATCGCGACGGCCAGGTGTTCCGCGACTTCTTCGCCGCCAACATGGAGTTCGTCGGTGTGCTCGGCGAGATCGCGCCGAAGAAGCTGGCGGAACCCGGCGACGACCTGATCAGCGTGTGGCTGCACTCGACGATCGACGGCGAACCGATGCCGCCCGCGGCGATCGTCCACGAGGTCGGTCTGTTCATCGCCGGCGGCGCCGAGACCACCCGGACGGCGATCAGCCACGGACTCCACGCCTTCGCCCAGCACCCCGACCAGTGGGAGGCGATCGGCGCCGACCCCGACCTCGTGCCCGGCGCGGTCGAAGAGGTGCTGCGTTGGGTGACGCCGTTGAACAACTTCTTTCGTCGAGCGGCTGCCGACGACAGGATCGGGGACCAGCCGGTGGAGCGCGGCGACCGGATCATCCTGCTGTATCCGTCGGCCAACCGTGACGAGGCGGTGTTCGACGACCCGTTCAGCTTCGACATCCGCCGCGACCCGAACCCGCACGTCGCGTTCGGCTTCGGCACCCACCTGTGCATCGGCACACACGTCGCTCGGGCATCGCTCGCGGCCGTGTTCGGTCAGCTCAGCCGTCGGGTCACCGATCTGCGAGTCGTCGAGGAACCGGTGGTCGAGGCGAACATCTTCGCCCGGGCCGTGCAGTCGTTCCGGCTCGGCTACACCGTTCGTTGACGTCTCCGCACCACGAGCCCGATCCGCCGTTCTCGTGATCGAGGCGCGGTCCAGGTGCGCGCCTTGATCACGAGAACGCGGGCTGCAGTACCTTGTGCGGCCATGGGGAACATCAACAGCCTGGCTGACATCATCCGCGTCCACGGGGTCGATCGTGCGGAACATCCAGCGCTCATCCAGGACGGTCGCAGGCTCAGCTGGGCCGAGCTCGCGGCGCGGTCGGCGCAGGTTGCACAGGGTCTCGCCGCCGACGGCGTCGGCTCGCAGGACCGTGTGGCCTTCATCGACAAGAACGGCATCGAGCACTTCGAGGTGTTCTTCGGAGCGGCGCTGCTCAACGCGGTGTGTGTCGACGTCAACTGGCGACTCGCTCCGCCTGAAGTCGAGTACATCGTCAACGACGCGGACGCGAAGGTGCTCGTCGTCGGCCCGGACTTCGTGCCGGTCGTCGACGCGATCCGCGACAACCTCACGACGGTGCAGCGGATCCTGGTGATCGGCGGCCACGACGGCTACGAGAGCTACGAGGACTGGGTGGCGTCGTTCCCCGCCGACGATCCGGGCACGGCGTCGGCGCACGACGACGTCGCCTTCCAGCTCTACTCGTCCGGCACCACCGGACGCCCGAAGGGCGTGATGCTGACGAACGACAACTTCTTCAGCCTGCTGCCGCTGGCCAAGGAGATGTGGGAACTCGACTCCGACGCGGTCAACCTGATCGCGATGCCGCTGTTCCACATCGGCGGGGGCGGCTGGGCGGTCGCCGGCATGTACGAGGGGTGCACGTCGGTGATCTTCCGCGAACTCGATCCGGCGGCGCTGATCCGCACGATCGAGGAGCAGCACATCACCCACGCGTTCATCGTTCCGGCGGTGCTGGCCTTCATGCTGATGGTTCCCGGTGTGGCCGACGCCGACTACTCGAGCCTGAAGATCGTCGTGTACGGCGCGTCACCGATCAGCGAGGACGTGCTCGCCAAGTGCGTCGAGATGTTCAAGCCGTGCAAGTTCTGGCAGGCCTACGGCCTGACCGAGACGACGGGTGCCGTCGTCAACCTCGCTCCGGAGGATCACGACACGACGGGGCCGAACCGTCACCGCCTCCGGTCGTGCGGCCTGCCCGGGCCGGGCGTCGAGATCCGCATCGTCGGCGACGACGACCGGGAGTGCGAGGTCGGTGAGGTCGGCGAGATCTGGATCCGGTCCGGCCAGGTGATGAAGGGGTACTGGAAGCAGCCCGAGGAGACCGCGAAGGCGGTCACGCCCGACGGCTGGTTCAAGTCCGGCGATGCCGGCTACCTCGACGCCGACGGCTACCTGTACATCCACGACCGGGTGAAGGACATGATCGTGTCGGGCGGCGAGAACGTGTACCCGGCCGAGGTCGAGAACGTGCTGATGGGTCATCCCGGCATTGCCGACGTGGCGGTGATCGGCGTGCCACACGAGAAGTGGGGCGAGACCGCCAAGGCGATCGTGGTGAAGGCACCCGACTCCGAGGTGACCGAAGCCGAGATCATCGCCTACGCCAAGGAGCGACTCGCAACGTTCAAGTGCCCGACGTCGGTCGACTGGACCGACATGCTGCCGCGCAATCCGAGCGGCAAGGTGTTGAAGAAGGACTTGCGCGAGCCGTTCTGGGAAGGCCACGACCGGCGCGTCGGCTGAGTGTCATGCCCGGCCTCGCGATCGAAGAACTCCACGACTTCCTCGACGAGCCGGGGCATCTCCTTCGGCTCGGAACGATCGGCGTCGACGGGCTGCCGCGCGTCGTGCCGATCTGGTTCGTCCATCGAGACGGCGCGATCTGGTTCACGCCGCGTGAACGGTCGGCGTGGCTGGCCGACCTCCGGGCGAATCCCGGCGTGTGCGCGACGATCGACGAATCGGACCACCCGATGCGCAAGTTGATCGCACGCGGCGTCGCGGAGCTGGTCCACGAGCTCGGCGAGGACGACGAGTGGCGCGAGATGTACCGATCGATCGCCTGTCGCTACACCCCCGAACGGTTCGCCGACGCCTATCTGGCCGACACGATCGACGAACGGCGCGCGTTGTTCCGACTGGTGCTCGCCGACTCGGAGGTCTCGACGTGGCGGATGCCGATCGTCGAGCGAGGCGAGAACCCGTTGGCCGTGTGGTCGAAGCGGTACTACCACCGCTCGTGACGACCGTGCTGCGCGCCCGGTGGGTTCAGACCAGCGCGAGGATGGAGCTCGTCGCCGTGTAGAGGGCGATCACCACCAGCAGGATCACGAACCAGCGCTGCAGGAAGCTCGGGTCGCGAGTGCTCGCCAGGCGACTGCCCACGAAGACGCCGATGAGACTGGCGATCGTGAAGGGGATCACCGTGGCCCACTCGATCGATCCCGACGGGAGTCGCGTCGTGAGGGCAACGGTCGAGTTGACGGCGATCACGATCAGCGAGGTCCCCACGGCGTCCGGCATCGAGAAACCGAGTGCGAGCACCAGCGCCGGCACGATGACGAATCCGCCACCGACACCGAAGAACCCGGTGAGGAGCCCGATGAACGACCCGGCGATCACGACCTTGACCGCGGTCGCCAGGTCGAAGCGGACCGGCGACGCGCCCCCGGGTCGGTGCTCAGCTGATCCGGGGATGCGGCCGCCGCTCCAGCCGATCGAACTCTCGATGGTGGTGGCGTCGTCGCAGCCTGGCGCTGCAGTCGCCGCCACATCGCGTAGGCGGCGACGAGCATCAGAATGGAGAAGGCCAGCAGCAACACGTCGGCGTCGACCGCTTCGTTCCACGCCGAACCGATCAGCGATCCACCGATGCCGGCGAGCCCGAACACGGCGCCCGCTGCCAGACGGACGTGTCCGGCTCGCCAGTGGGGGATGATGCCGATCAGTGCGGTGATCGTGACGAGCACGAGCGATGTCGTGGTGGCGGCTTTGGGGTCCTGACCCGCCGCGTAGACCAGCGCCGGCACGGCGAGGATCGATCCACCCCCGCCGAGCGCGCCGAGCGACAACCCGATCAGGAAGCCCAGGGGCGAAGCCAGCAGCGCGCGCATCTCAGCAATATACCCCATGGGGTACTCATCTCCGTTTCCGAAATCTGCCTGGATCTGCGCGCTGAGCGCAACGATCGGGGCAGATTTCGGGTGGGGGTGGGGCTGGCGGCCTGCGATCGTTCGTTCGTGAACGGGCGATAGCGTGGCTTGTCGTGTCCCCCCACGACCAAACCCTCCTCGAGGCACCGGCCGCCGCCGACGATGCCACGCTCCGGCATCGCGCCGACATCCGCAACATGGCGATCGTTGCGCACGTCGACCACGGCAAGACCACGCTCGTCGACGCGATGCTGCACCAGTCCGGTGCGTTCCGGGCGAACGAGGAAGTCGCCGAGCGGGTCATGGACTCGGGCGATCTCGAGCGCGAGAAGGGGATCACGATCCTCGCCAAGAACACCTCGCTGGTCTGGCGCGACCCGCGCAACGGCCACGACATCACGCTGAACATCGTCGACACCCCCGGTCACGCCGACTTCGGCGGCGAGGTCGAGCGGGCACTCACGATGGTCGACGGCATCGTGTTGCTGGTCGACGCCGCCGAGGGCCCGCTGCCGCAGACCCGCTTCGTGCTGCGCAAGGCGCTCGCTCGAAACCTGCCGGTGATCCTCGTGATCAACAAGGTCGATCGCGCCGATGCTCGTACCACCGAGGTGATCGACGAGGTCTACGAACTGTTCTTCGATCTCGATGCCAAGGAGCACCAGGTCGAGTTCCCGATCGTGTACTGCTCGGGCCGTGACGGCTGGGCGACCCTCGACCTCGACGAGGCGCACCGGATCATCGCCGAGGGCAAGGGCGACAAGGACCTCGCCGAGCTCGTCGAGATCCTGCTCGACCACATCCCGTCACCGACCTACCACGAGGGCCGCCCGCTCCAGGCCTGGGTCACCAACCTCGACGCCTCCCCGTACCTCGGTCGTCTCGCGCTCCTGCGCGTCATGGAGGGCGAGATCAAGAAGGGCCAGTCGGTCGCCTGGTGCAAGCGCGACGGCACGGTCGCCAGAGCCAGGATCGCCGAGCTGTTCCTCACCGAGCACCTCACCCGCGTGCCGGTCGACGGCGCCCGTCAGGGCGATCTCGTCGCCGTGGCCGGTATCGAGGACATCTACATCGGCGAGACGCTCGCCGACCCGGAGACCCCGATTCCGCTGCCCGTGATCACCGTCGACGAGCCGGCGCTCTCGATGACGATCGGGATCAACACCTCGCCGCTCGCCGGACGCGAGGGCAAGAAGCTCACCGCCCGCCTCGTGAAGAACCGCCTGGATGCCGAGCTGGTCGGCAACGTGTCGATCCGGGTCCTGCCGACCGAGCGTCCCGACGCCTGGGAGGTCCAGGCCCGTGGCGAACTGCAGTTGGCGATCCTCGTCGAGCAGATGCGTCGCGAGGGCTTCGAGCTCACCGTCGGCAAGCCGGTCGTCCTCACCCATGAGATCGACGGCAAGGTCCACGAGCCGGTCGAGCGCGTCACGATCGACGTGCCGAACGAGCATCTCGGTGCGGTCACCCAACTGCTCGCCACCCGCAAGGGCCGGATGCAGAACATGGGCGGTTCCGGCTGGGTCCGTCTCGACTACCTCGTGCCGGCGCGGGGCCTCATCGGGTTCCGCACCGAGTTCCTCACCGAGACTCGGGGCACCGGTGTGATCAGCCACACCTTCGAGGGCTACGAACCCTGGGCCGGCGAGATCCGTTCCCGCCAGTCCGGTGTGCTGGTCGCCGACCGCACGGGCCCCGCCACCACCTACGCCATGATGAACCTGCAAGACCGCGCGGCGATGATGGTCGGGCCGGGCACCGAGGTCTACTGCGGCATGATCGTCGGCGAGAACTCCCGCGCCGGTGACATGGACGTCAACATCTGTCGCGAGAAGAAGATGACCAACGTGCGTGCCGCATCGGCCGACGAAACCGTCAAGCTCACACCGCACCGGGTGCTGTCGCTCGAGGGCGCCCTGGAGTTCATCGCCGACGACGAGTGCGTCGAGGTGACACCGCTCAACATTCGCCTGCGCAAGGCCGACCTCGATCCGACCAACCGGGCCCGAGAAGCCAAGCGCCGCTCCCAGTCCGCCTGAGCGCGACAACTGGACAACTGGGGTCAGACCCCGGTTGTCGCACTCACGGGCCGGTGTTGGAGGCGGCGTCGGGTTCGTGGAGGTCGATCGCCTCGTTGGCGTGCTCGTGGAGTCCCATCGCCTCCCAGGCGAGGACCCCGATCCGGCATCGCTCCCATCGGTTGCCGGTCACCTGACAGTCCGACGCGCCCCACTCGACGATGCAACCCGAGTCACCGTCGCACACGGCGTTGCCATCGACGAGTGCCTGCGATCCGCCGTCGATGTCGACGCCACGCATCGTGTGGTTCACGAAGTTGCCGTAGACGTGGGCACCTTCGGTGCGTTCGAGGTGAACGCCCCACCAACGCGCCGTGATGTTGTTGCCTCGCACCACCGTCCCGGTCGTGTCCGACGCTCGGATGGCGCAGAGGTGATCGTGGATCTCGCAGGAGTCGATCTCGTGTCCGCCGCCACCGATCAGGTGCACCCCCACGTCCCAGCGCATGCCGGACAGGTCGCAACGCGACACCGACAGGCGGTCGCCGCCGTCGCCGATCACGCCCCACGCCGCCGTGGCCCGAACGAGTGCGTCGTCCGCGGTCGTAACGACGTGGCCATCGATCCGACAACCGATCACCGTGGCCGAGGCGCCACGGATCTCCACCGCTGCAGTGGGCAGCCATGCGACGCGCGGAGCCGGGTTGACCACCGAGAGGTGCTCCAGACGCGAGCCGCGTTCGAGCGTGACCGCGGTGGCCCCGCCACCGTCGATCACGGTGCGCCGACCGCCGAGTCCACGCACGATCACCCCTGCCGGAATCGTGACCGGTCCGGTGTACGTGCCGTCGCCCAACTGCACGATGTCGCCGGGCGAGACGCCGCGCATCAGGGGGGTGAGATCCACGGGCTGCCGTGGCGTGGGCGCGAAGAGTCCGACCGGCCGGTCGAGTTCGTGGCTCGTGATCCGGTAGACCGCGACGTCGGCGAGCCGAGCGCCGCGACCGATGCGGTCGCGGCGATCTCGACGGTCGAACGACGTCCGGGGCACGTCGACGGCGAGACCGTCGTCGTGTTGACGAAAGCCGACTGCGAGCGGTTCGCCGTCCGCAGCACCCAGCAGCTCGACGCCGTCGACCCGGCACCGGTCCGATGCGAAGGCAGCGAACTGCCCGCGTCCGCCGAGGTCGACGGCGAACACGTCGCCGTCGACGTCCCGGTCGCCGGTGACGAGGTAGCGCACGTGTTCGTCGCCCCACTGCGTCCACGGACGTGACGACGCGAGGAGCGCGCCGTGACGCCTGATCCACTCGCCGGCCTCGCGCAGGGGCCGCTCCTGCAGCTCGGGAATCCTGCCGGTCGCGTCCGGGCCGACGTCGAGGAGCAGATGGCCGCCCTTCGCGACGACCTCGGTCAGCAACGACACGATCTCGAACGCCGACATGTGGTGTTCGGCGCGCTCGGCGCGGTTGTGGCAGAAGCTCGTTCCGATGCCCCGGCACAGCTCCCAGGGGCCCTCGACGATCCCGGCGGGCACCTCGTACTCGTAGGTCCGGACGAGAGATGGGGAACCGGCAGGCACGACGTCATCGGCCGCCCACCAACGATCGTTGACGACCACGTCCGGGTCGATCGACCAGACCCGTTCCAGCAGTGCTGCAGTCCGCCAGTGCGTGGCCGGGTGTCCCCAGTGGCCGTCGCCCCACAGCACGCTCGACCCGAATCGTTCGACGAGGTCGATCACGTGGGGGTGGAGGACCTCGGTCACGTAGTCCTCGGTCGGATATCGAGGGTCGCCCCAGTCGAGCAACGAGTAGTACGTCCCGAACACCAGATCGTTGCGCTCGCAGGCCGCGGCGTACTCGGCCACGACGTTGCGCCGTGGCCCGCCGGCGACCATCGTGCGGTCCGTGTTCGGCGCATCCCACCACGACCAGCCGTCATGGTGTTTGGTGACCAGCACGGCGTAGCCGGCGCCCGCGTCGACCGCGAGCTCCGCCCAGGCCTCGGCGTCGAAGTCCTCGTAGGTCAGCAACGGCAGGAAGTCGTCGAAGTGTTCGATGTGCCCCCAACGGTCGCGATGATGGGCCAACACCTCCACCATCGGGCGGGGATGGAGCCGGACGTCGGCGACGTCCTCGCCGAGATGGCTCCGGTACCAGTTCGCGTACTCTCCGATCGGTGACCAGGCCGGTACGGTCGCCAGGCTCGAGTGAACGAACAGGCCGAATCGCCGCTCGTCCCACCACGTCGGCATGCCCATCGGGTGTCAGTGTCGCGCGTCGGGACGTCATCGGAGAACCCGCCGTCGCACCGACGAGCACAGGTGCCCGACTCCGCGGCATACTGCGCCCCGTGGAGACCAGCCCGGATGTCGATCTCGACGAGAAACTCGCTGCCCTCGACGTCGAGTTGGGTCAGCTCCAACGCGTGGTCGTGGCGTTCAGTGGTGGCGCGGACTCAGCCTTCCTCGCTGCGGTCGCACATCGGTCACTCGGTCGAGCAGCAGTTCACGCCGTCACCGCCGTGTCGCCGTCGCTCGCCGGCGACGAGGAGGCCGACTGTCGGGCCCTCGCCGCCGAGTGGGGTCTGCGGTGGACGCCGGTGGCAACCGCCGAGATGGAACGAGCGGCGTACCGCCTCAACGACTCCGACCGTTGTTTCCACTGCAAGGCGGAACTGATGGACGTGGTCGGACCGATCGCAGCCGCCGAGGGCGCCACCGTCGTGCTCGGGGTCAACACCGACGATCTCGGTGACCATCGCCCCGGCCAACGCGCCGCGAGCGACGCTGGCGCAGCGTTCCCGCTCGTGGCAGCCGGATTCAGCAAGGCCGACGTGCGTGATGCGTCGCGCCGGATGGGCTTGCGCACCTGGGACAAGCCGGCAGCGGCCTGCCTCGCGAGTCGGATTCCGTACGGCACCGAGGTGTCGATCGGCATCCTGTCGCGCGTCGACCGGGCCGAAGCGGCGCTCCACCGCCTCGGGTTCGCCCAGGTGCGCGTCCGCCACTACGACGACACGGCGCGACTCGAGGTCGAACTCGACGACTTCGCCGCCGTGCTGCAGCATCGTGAGCGCATCGTCGAGGCGGTCCGCTCGGCCGGGTACCGCTACGTGACGCTCGATCTCGAAGGCTTCCGCAGCGGCAACCTGAACGGCTGACCCCGGCGGGCGACCGCCCGGTCGGGTCCGATTGCGACTCGGTGGAGGGCCGCACGTATCGTCGGCCGCCATGAAGCTCTCGATGAACATCAGCTACTCGGGTGATTTCCACGCGGACGTGAAGCGGGTGATCGAACTCGAGAAGGCCGGCCTCGATGTCGTGTGGGTGCCGGAGGCGTACAGCTTCGACGCCGTCTCGCAGATGGGGTATCTCGCCGCGAAGACCGAGACGATCGAGATCGGATCGGGGATCCTCAACGTGTTCTCCCGCACGGCGACGTGCATGGCGCAGACCGCCGCCGGCCTCGACTTCGTGTCCGGCGGGCGGTTCATCCTCGGGCTCGGCGCGTCCGGGCCTCAGGTGATCGAGGGCTTCCACGGTGTGCCGTACGAGAAGCCGATGCCGAGGATCCGGGACTACATCAACGTCTGCCGCATGACCTGGCGTCGAGAGAAGGTGGTCTATGACGGTCCGACCACGAAGATCCCCCTGCCGGAGGGAGAGGGGACGGGCCTCGGCAAACCCCTCAAGCTGATCAACCACCCGGTGCGGGAGAACATCCCGATCTTCTGGGCGAGCCTGATGGGGCAGTCGGTGAAGAACACCGCGAAGTACGCCGACGGTTGGCTGCCGATCTTCTTCGATCCCGAGAAGTTCCAGTCGGTGTGGGGTGACGACCTCAAGGCCGGTCAGGCCGAGCGCGATCCGGAGCTGGGCCAGCTGCAGATCTCGGCGGGTGGCATGGTGGCGATCGGCGACGAGTTCGACGGCGACGCCCGCCAGCGAGTGCTCGACATGGCTCGGCCCAACGTGGCGCTGTACGTCGGTGGCATGGGTGCTCGCGACCAGAACTTCTACAACACGATCTGCCAGCGCTACGGCTACGTCGACGAGGCGATCGAGATCCAGGACCTCTACCTGTCGGGTCGCAAGGACGAGGCGGCGGCGGCAGTCCCGGCCGAGATGCTGGAGAAGACCAACCTCGTCGGCCCGGCGGGCTACGTCAAGGAGCGCATCGCCGCGTTCAAGGAGGCCGGCGTGACGCATCTGTCGGTGAGCGCGGTCGGCGGCAACCCGGTCCGGACGATCGAGCAGCTCAGGTCGATGCTCTGAATGAGACGTGGGGTCTGACCCCACGTCTCATTCAGACCATGCCGCGCAGCCACCAGAGGCTGAGCGCCCAGGCGATGCCGAGCGCGAGGAACGCCGCCAGGGCCCACTGCCAGGTCAGCTCCGTGACGATCTCGATCGGTTCGCCGATCGTCTCGCCGAGCGACTCGGCGATCTGGTCGTATGCGCTCGCCAGCTCGTCGCCGGTCCGCGCTTCGAACGCCTGACCGCCCGTGGCCTCGGCGACCTGTTCGAGTTCGGCGGGGCGGACCGGCACGGCGACGACCTCACCGCTCACGGGATCGACGATCGCCCCGTTCTCGGTCCCGAAGGCGATCGTGTACACCGGCACGCCGGCGTCGGCCGCCTCCTGGGCCCCGTCCGCTGTCGGCCGTCCGACGGTGGTCTCGCCGTCGGTGAGCAGCACCATCACACCGGGCGCCTTGTCCGGGTCGGCGTCGGGGTCGGCCGAGTTGACGAGCAGCCGCGTGCCGGCCGCCAGTGCGTCACCGATCGCGGTCGACTCCGCCAGCTCGAGGTTGTCGATGCCACGCTGCATCGTCGCCCGGTCGAGCGTGGGGTCGACCTCGACGATGACTGTTCCCGAGAACGACACGAGGCCGACCTCGACGCCGTCATCGACCTCGTCGACGAAGTCCCGAGCGGCCTCCTGCGCTGCGACGAACCGGTCGGGATCGACGTCATCGGCCATCATCGACAGCGACACGTCGAACAGCACGAGGATGCGGCCGTCGCTGGTGGTGCTCTCGGTGCTGCGCTCCACGGGCCGCGCGGTCGCGACGACTGCCAACGACAGGCCGACGAGCATCAGCACCGCCACGACGTGGCGTCGCCAGCGAGGCCGTTGGGGTGCCACCTTGTCGAGCAGGTCGACCTGGGTGAAGCGGACCGTCGCCGTCTTGCGCCACCGCAGCACGAGCACGTAGGCGACGCCGAGGGCAACGACCAGGAGGAGGAGCCACAGTCGGCCGGGTGCGAGGAAGTCGGTGCTCACCGTCGCACTCCGTCGCCACGGACGGCCTGGACACGTTTGCGTCGGGTGTGTTGCACGATCGTGCCGAGCCAGTCGCCGTCGGTCGACAGTTCGATCACGTCCGCCCCGGACCGGGCGAGTGCGTCGTCGCGGCGGGCGCGCTCGTCGGCGGCAGCAGCGGCGAAACGCTCTTGCACCTTGGCCGTCACGCGCACCTCGCGGACCGCACCGGTCGAAGGATCGACCACGTCGACGAGACCGATCGGCGGCACGTCGTATTCGCGAGGGTCGCGCACGGTGATCGCCAGGAGGTCATGACGCAGACTCAGGCGGGCGAGCGGACGCTGCCACTCCTCACCGGCGAAGTCGCTGATCACGGCGACGAACCCGCGGCGGTTGGCGATCGCGCCCACCCGATCGAGCGCGCCGGCGAGGTCGGCATGGCCGAGGCCCTCCGAATCGGGTGGATCGCTGAGCGTCGACAACACGGCGCGAACCTGGTTGGCGCCGGAGCGCGGCGGGATCACGTGGATCGACGGCCCCGCGACGAGCACTGCGCCCAGCCGGTTCTGGTTCCGTGCCGTGAGGAACCCGATGCACGCCGCTGCGGCGGTGGCGGTCTGCGCCTTGTCGTTCGCGACCGTACCGAACTGCATCGTCGCCGAGACGTCGACGACGAGCCACGCCGTGAGGTCGCGGTCGGCGATCTGTTCGCGCACATGGGTCTCCCTGGTGCGCGCCGTGATGTTCCAGTCGATACGGCGGACGTCGTCGCCGGGCTGGTACAGCCTCGACTCGCCCGGCTCCGACCCATGGCCGGGCGTGAGACCCTGATGGTTGCCGTGGAGCACGCCGTCGAGACGGCCGTTGATCGTCAACTCCAGCGTGCGGAGCAACTCCGCCACGGTCTCGGTCGGCGGCCCGGCTGCCCACGCGTTGGTGGCGCGGCCCGACCGGCCGAACCCGCCGCTCGACTCGGCGGTCGCGGCCGCCGTCGGCGACACACTGGCCGGCCCAAGCGCCACCATCGTCAGCTCGTCGGGCCGGGACGGAAGGCGTCGTTCGGCTTCGGCGACACCCAGGTGGCGGGCACGGTGGCGAGCACACGCTGCACGACGTGATCGGTCGTGATGTCGCGCGCCAGTGCATCGTAGGTGAGCAGCAACCGGTGCCGGAGCACCTCGGGAGCGAGGTCGAACACGTCCTGTGGTGTGGCGTAGGAACGGCCGCGCATCAATGCGAGGGCGCGAGCGCCACGCACCAGGTTCAGCGACGCCCGCGGGCTCGCCCCGAGGCCGATCACCGTCGAGAGGTCGGTGAGGCCGAACCGGTCGGGCGAGCGCGTGCACTGCACGAGGTCGACCGCGTACTGCGACACCGATCGGTCGACGAACACCGTGTCGGCGCGCTCCTGCAGCGTGACCAGTTCGTCGAGCGTGATCACCTGCGACGGAATCGGCGCGCTCACGCTCATCCGGTCGATGATCGTCATCTCCTCGTCGGCGGTCGGATAGTCGAGGACGATCTTCATCATGAAGCGGTCGCGCTGGGCGTCGGGGAGTTGGTACACGCCCTCGGACTCGATCGGGTTCTGGGTGGCGACCACGAAGAACGGGGTCGGCACGGCGTGGGTGATACCGCCGATCGTGACCTGCTGCTCGGCCATCACCTCGAGCAGGGCGGACTGGACCTTGGCCGGCGCTCGGTTGATCTCGTCGGTGAGCAGGAAGTTGACGAAGACCGGGCCGAACTCGACGTCGAAGGTCTCGCTGCTCCCACGGTAGATCCTCGTCCCGGTGATGTCCGATGGGAGGAGATCCGGCGTGAACTGGATGCGGGAGAACGATCCGCCGACGACGTCGGCGAGGGTCTCCGCAGCCAGCGTCTTCGCCAGGCCGGGTACGGACTCGAGCAGGCAGTGCCCGCGGCACAGCACCCCGACCAGGAGGCGTTCCAGCAGGCGGGTCTGGCCGACCATCACCTTGCGGAGTTCGAAGAAGATCTTCTCGAACGTCTCGGCGGTCTGTCGATCGTCCGGTTGAGGGGCGCCGGAGTCGCTCGTGATGTCGCTCATTCGAGATCGACGGTAGCCGGACCGTCACCAGGCCGGACCGCGTGAAGGTAGGAGTTGGGTGAGGCGTGGTGTCACAATGGCCGGTCGTGGAGCTGGTCCGACGCAACGAGCTCCCCGGCCTGCTCGTGGTCGCCCTCGCGGTGCTGCTCGCGTTCGGCCTCGATGCACTCTTCGGGATCTCGCCGCTGGTCGGCGGGGTGGTGCTCGGTGCGGTGTTCGCCAACGTCGGTCTCCTCGCGCCGAGACTCGTCCCCGGCGTGACGTTCGCAGCGAAGCGGCTGCTCCGGCTCGGCATCGTGCTGCTCGGCCTTCGGCTGTCGTTCGACCAGATGCGTGAACTGGGTGTTCAAGGCGTCATCGCAGTGATCATCGTGGTGCTGCTCACGTTCTTCGGCGTCCAACTGCTCGCCCGGGCGATGGGGTTGTCGGAGGGCCTCGGTCTGCTGGTCGCCACCGGCTACTCGATCTGCGGAGCGTCGGCCGTGGCCGCGATGGCACCGTTGTCGACCGCCGACGAGGAGGAGACCGCCTATGCGATCGGGCTCGTCACGCTGTGCGGCAGCCTGTCGATCCTGGTGCTGCCCGTGATCGGCCACGCACTCGGCCTGAGCGACCTGACGTTCGGGACCTGGGTCGGTGCCGGCGTGCACGACGTCGGGCAGGTGACCGCGACGGCGACCGCGTACTCGGAGGCGTCGTTGGTTCCCGCCACGCTGGTGAAACTGACGCGTGTGATCATGCTGGCGCCGATGGTGTTCGGCGTCGGCGTCGCCGGCCGACGTCGACGCGCCGCGCTGCGCGCGGCGTCAGCCGAGGGATCCGCCGGGGAGCCCGGCGCGGACGGCGGCGACACCCTCCCCGAGGTGCATGTGCCGTTGGTGCCGCTCTTCGTGGCGGGGTTCCTCGGGGCGATCTGCCTCCGGGCCACCGGGTGGTTGTCACCCGAGTTCCTCGCCACCGCGAAGGACGCCGAACAGATCTTCCTGACCGCCGGCATGTTCGGTCTCGGCGCCGGGGTGGTGATCTCGCGGCTCCGACGCCTCGGCGGCCGGCCGATGGTGCTCGGCCTGGTGTCGTGGGTGCTGGTCGCCGGAGCGGCGCTTGTCGCGGCCGTGGTCATCACCTGACGTCATACGCTGACGCCATGGCTGCCGATCCCGACGACGTCGCCGACCAGCTCGCTGCGGAGATCGACTTCGACGTGGCAGCGATCGAGGCAGAGGAACGCGCTGCCGCGCTCCGCCTCTCGATGATCGCCGCCGGTCGCCGCAAGGGCGGCGTGCTCGGCGCCGCAGCGGCCGGCGCGATGATCGGTCTGCGCGACGTGTACGAGGGGCCACCGAAACAGGACGACATCGTGATCGAGATCGAGTCGCCGGCGGACCCGACCGACATCGACGTCGACGGCATCTCGGGCACGGTCGCCGACGTCGACTACTGGGCGCCGCCTCCGCCGCAACGCCTCGACCCGAATTCGTGACGCACCTCGCCGGGCAGTCCGACCCGACGAACGCGAATCCTTCGCGACTACGACCCGGCCTCCGACATCGCGATCGATTCGACCGGACGCGATCTCGTCGGGTTCACACCGATCCCGCCCGATCACGTCGAGACGCCGGTGTTCACCCCGAGAGATAGGCGCCCGGTTGGGCGAGGAATCGCCGGTGCCAGCGGCTCGGGGTGAGCACCACCGCCCGCGGCTCGTCCTCGAACATCCAGCGAGCGAAGTTCCGCTTGCCCCATGAACCGCTGGCTGCAACGACCCGGATCGCGCCACGCGCCCCCCACGGTCTCGCCAGAACCGAGCCGAGCGCCAACGACATCCGGTGGTCGGCCACGAGGTGGTGGTGCACGCTCGCGCGGTAGCGCCCGGCCGCGTGTTCGGGCTGCAACGCGCCGGCGGCGATCAGCGCCTCCGCGGCGAGACGTCCGGTGAGCAGAGCTTGGCCGATCCCCTCGCCGGTCATCACGTCGGTCGCCATCGCCGCGTCACCGGCGAAGAGCACCCGCCCCGTCGCGAGCACCGCCTCGTCGATGCGAGCGGGGATCGGCCATGCGGTGTGGCGATCCTCGAGTTCGAATCGGTCGCCGAGCGCCTCGACGATGTGGGGTCGCTGGAGCAGGTCGACCCACAGCTCCTTCATCTCGCGGCCCTTCCAGGTGCCGTCGCGGAGCACGCCGAAGCCGATGTTCACCCGACCGTCGGGGAGCGGGAACGACCAGGCGTAGCCGGGAACGAGGTCGGGCTCGAACCAGACGTGGAGCTGCTCGCTCGCCGGGCCGGTGACGTTGCGTCCGTACTGGCGGAAACCGTGCCACTCGCCGAGGTAGCCACCCTCGTTCGCGCCGACCGCCTTGCGCACGGGACTCCACATCCCGTCGGCGGCGACGACGTAACGCGTCTCGATCTCGAGGCCGTCGGCCACCACCGTGACGCGGTCGGCGTGTTCCACGAGGCTGCGGAAGCCGTGGCCGTCGCGGACGTCGACGCCCTCCTTGCGGGCGAGACGGACCAGTGCGTCGTCGAGCTGGAGGCGCGGCGCGACCGCGGCGTACTTGCCGGTGGTCGGCAGCGGGACCACCACCTCGCGTCCGCTCGGCGAACGGATCGCCGCTCCGGTGACGTCGAACCAGTCGGGGATCGCTCCGGGATCGAGCCCGAGGTGATCGAGTTCGCGGAGCGCGAGCGTGGTGAGCCCGTCCCCGCAGCACTTGTCGCGGGGGAACAGCGCCTTGTCGATCACGATCACCGAGCGACCGGCTCGCCGTAGTTCGATCGCGGCAGCCGTTCCCGCCGGCCCGGCGCCGACGACGACGACGTCTGCCTGCAGGTGGGTGGTCGTCTCGGGCGCCGTCACGCCGGCCAGGCTACGAGCGAGATGAGGCGAGGTGGGTGTCGGGCCGGAGGGCGCGCTCGATCGGAGCAGCGCCCGTCTCGTCCGCTGGCAGCCGCAGCCGGACGCCACCCTACGATGCCGACGAGCCGGCCGAGTCAGGATCGTGCGGGCGCCGACGATCCGACGGTCGGATCGAACGACGACGAAGGAGACGTGTTCATGAGTGGTCTGTGCGAAGGTCGAGTTGCGATCGTCACGGGCGCGGGACGTGGCATCGGCCGCGAGCACGCGCTGAGCCTCGCTCGGCAGGGCGCGAAGGTCGTGGTGAACGACCTCGGCGGCAACGTCGACGGCAGCGGTGGCGACATCTCCCCGGCACAGCAGGTCGTCAACGAGATCATCGAGATGGGCGGCGAGGCGATCGCCAACGGCGACAACGTGGCCGACTGGGAGGGCGCCCAACGGATGATCAACACGGCGATCGAGACCTTCGGCGATCTCCATGCGCTCGTCAACAATGCCGGGATCCTGCGTGATCGCGTCCTGGCCAACATGACCGAAGAGGAATGGGACTCGGTCATCAACGTGCATCTCAAGGGAACGTTCGCTCCCTCGCGATGGGCGGTCGCCTACTGGCGTGAGCGAGCGAAGGCCGGTGAGCCCGTGAGCGGCCGGATCGTCAACACGACGTCGGTGTCGGGCATCTACGGCAACCCGGGCCAGGCCAACTACGGCGCCGCCAAGGCCGGGATCGCCGCGTTCACCAACATCGTGGCGCTCGAGGTCGCCCGCTACGGAGTGACGGTCAATGCCGTCGGACCGGTGGCGCTCACGCGTATGACCGAGGGGCTCGGTCCGGCGCCCGAGACCGACGAGGAGCGCGAGGCCCGCGCGCCGCACTGGATCGCTCCGATCGTCACGTGGCTGTGCTCGCCCGAGTCGGCCGGCGTCACCGGGCGGGTGTTCGAGGCGTCCGGTCAGGTCCTCGCCGTCGCCGAGGGCTGGGTGCGCGGTCCGTCGACCACGCCGGTCGACGACCCCACGAAGATCGGGCCGGTGGTCGAGCAGCTCCTCGCCGACGCCCGACCGAACTCCGGGATGAACGGCGTTCCCGGCGCCTGGCCCCAGACGATGCTCGACTCCTGACTTCCATCGATCGATCAACGAAAGCGAGATGACATGCCACTGAATCCCGAAGCCGTCGGATCGAGGAGCGATCCGGTCGAGGTCAGCTGGACCTCGAAGGACGCGCTCCTGTACGCGGTCGGCATCGGCGCCGGCGAGCACGAGTTGGCGTTCACCACCGAGAACACCAGCGGTGTCGACCAGCTGGTGTTCCCGACGTTCCCGGTCGTGATCGGCTGGGGTCGAGGCTCGGCGATGCGCGACATCGGCACCTTCAACCCGGCGTTGCTGGTCCACGGCCAGCAGGCCGTGACGCTCCACCGCCCGATCCCGGTCGACGGCACGGTGACGATCACCAGCGAGCTCGTCGGAATGTACGACAAGGGCAAGGCGGCGGTCATCGTCACCGAGACCGAGGCCGTGATGGACGGTGAGCCCCTGTACACCAACACGTCATCGGCGTTCATTCGCGGTGAGGGAGGGTGGGGTGGCGACCGTGGCCCGTCCGGGCCGAAGAACGTGCCGCCCGACCGCGCGCCCGATCAGACCGTGACCTACCAGACGTCGCGTGACCAGGCGTTCGTGTACCGCCTGTCCGGTGACCGCAACCCGCTCCACACCGATCCGGCGTTCGCCGCGATCGGTGGCTTCGACCGCCCGATCCTGCACGGACTGTGCAGTTACGGCTTCACGGGGCGGGCGCTGTTGCATGCGATCTGCGACAGCGAGCCGGCTCGCTTCCACCACATCGAGGCCCGCTTCGCCGCGCCGGTGCTGCCCGGCGATTCACTCACGATTTCGATGTGGTCCGGCGGGTCCGGCGAGACGTTCTTCACGACCTCGGCAGTCGACCCGTCCGATCCGTCGACCGAGCGCGTCGTCATCGATCAAGGCCTCCTCCGCCACGCCTGACCCCCGTCAACCCTCAAACCCCCGAAACTTGCCTCGATCTGCGCGCTGAGCGCGACGGATCGGGCATTTTTCGGGGTTTGGGGGTCAGCGGCAGGTGGCGACGAGGTGCTCGACGGCATCGGCGAGGGCGATGTCCTCGCGGTCGCCGGACCGGCGGTCCTTGACCTCGATCGTCGGATGGGCCTCGTCGGCGACGCCCCGACCGACGATCGCGATCGTCGGGATCCCGATCAGCTCGGCGTCCTTGAACTTCACCCCCGGTGACGGGCCGTAACGATCGTCGAGGAGCACCCGGAGCCCCGCCGCCTCGAGTTCGGCAGCGAGTTGCTCGCCGGCCGGGATCTGGGGACCGTCGGCCTTTCCGGCGATCACGACGTGCACGTCGGCAGGTGAGATCTCGCGGGGCCACACCAGTCCGATGTCGTCGTGGTTCGCCTCGGCGATCGCTGCCAACGCCCTGGTGACGCCCACGCCGTACGAACCCATCGTGGGCACGACCGGTTTGCCGTGCTCGTCCTGCACCGTGAGCCCGAGGGCCTCGGCGTACTTGCGTCCGAGCTGGAAGATGTGTCCGATCTCGATGCCACGGGCGATCTCGACCGGCGACGCGCACATCGGGCAGACGTCGCCGTCGCGGATCTCGGCGGCCTCGATCGTGCCGTCGGGCGTGAAGTCGCGCCCGGCGACCAGGTCGATCACGTGGTTGCCGGTGTGATCGGCACCGGTGATCCAGGCGGTGCCGTCGACGACCCGCGGGTCGACGAGGTAACGGATTCCCGAGGCGTTGGTCGTGCCGAGCGCGCCCGGCCCGATGTAGCCCTTGACCAGCGACGGGTGAGCGGCGAAGTCCTCCTCGCCGAACGGTTCGGGCTCGGCCGGGGCGACGTGGGCCTCGAGGCGCTTCATGTCGACCTCGCGGTCGCCCGGCAGACCGATCGCCAGCGGCTCGACCGTGCCGTCGGGGTGGCGAAGCTTGACGACGACGTTCTTGAGCGTGTCGGCGGCCGTCCAGTCGCGGTCGGGGTGGCGCATCTCGGCGTCGGCGTTGACGAACTCGACGAGGGTGCCGATCGTCGGTGTGCCCGGGGTGTCGTGCACCACGGCGGGCCGCAGCCCCTCGAACGGGATCGCCGGGGGAGCGGGCGTGACCACCGCTTCGACGTTGGCGGCGTAGTCGCACGACGTGCAGCGGATGAACGTGTCCTCGCCGACGTCCATCGGGGCGAGGAACTCCTCGGATGCCGATCCGCCCATCGCGCCGGACATCGCCGACACGATCACATACGGCAGGCCGAGACGATCGAACAAGGAGATGTAGGCCGCTCGGTGCGCGTCGTACGAGGCCTGGAGGCCCACCTCGTCGAGGTCGAAGCTGTAGGAGTCCTTCATCACGAACTCGCGGCCGCGCAGCAGGCCGGCGCGCGGGCGCGCCTCGTCGCGGTACTTGGTCTGGATCTGATAGAGCGACAGGGGCAGGTCCTTGTACGACCCGCAGATGTCCTTCACGAGCAGGGTGAACATCTCCTCGTGGGTGGGAGCGAGCAGGAAGTCGGCGCCCTTTCGATCCTGCAGCCGGAACAGGTTGTCGCCGTACTCGGTCCACCGCCCGGTGGCCTCGTAGGGCTCGCGGGGCAGCAGCGCAGGGAAGTGCACCTCCTGGAAGCCGGCTGCGTCCATCTCCTCGCGCACGATCCGCTCGACGTTGCGATACACGATCCAGCCGAGCGGCAACCAGGAGAAGCCGCCCGGCGCAGCCCGCCGGATGTAGCCCGCCCGCACCAGCAGGCGGTGGCTCGCGACCTCGGCGTCAGCCGGGTCGTCGCGGAGGGTCCGAAGGAACAGGGTCGACATCCGAAGCACCAGCGCAACCTATCCGTGCGGAGCGCCGGCCGGGCCCTGTCCAAGGATCGACGGGCGCTGCTATGATGGTTCATCCATTTGGTTTGGTACCGAAAGGCGTGGGGCTGAGCCCCACGCCTTGTTTGTTGAAAGGAGGCAGTTCCGATGAGCGCAGCATCAGAGATCGATCGCATGCACACCATCGTCGGACCGATCGCCTCCGACCTCTCGCTCGACGTCTACGACATCGAGCGGCGCGGCGCCACGATCCGGGTCACGCTCGACACGCTGCCCGGCTCCGAGGGTGGCATCACCCTCGACTCGATCTCGCTCGCCACCCGTCTGATCTCGCGGGAACTCGATCACGAGGACCCGATTGCCGGTCACTACACCCTCGAGGTCACCAGCCCCGGTCTCGAACGCCCGTTGCGCACGCCGGCGCACTTCCAGCGAGAGATCGGCAAGACCATCACCGCCCGCCTGCGCGACCCGCAAGCCGACCCCCGCCGTCTGCAGGGCGTGCTGGTCGCCGCCGACGATCGCACGGCCACGCTCCTGTGCGACGACGGCGAGGAACGAACGGTGGTCATCGCCGAGATCGACAAGGCCCGCACCGTGTTCGAGTGGGGGCCGGCTCCCAAACCGGGCAAGGGCCCGAGCAAGAAGTCGGGCGCCAAGAAGTCGGGCGCCGAGAAGTCGGGCGCCGAGAAGTCGGGCGCCGAGAACTCGGGCACCGGGAACTCGGGCACCGAGACGCCCGGCACGAAGCAGTCTGCACCGAAGACCAAGAATCCGACATCGACGAAGGAGAAGCAACCGTCATGAGCAACCTCGACATGAGCGAGGCCATCGGCATGCTGGCCCAGGAGAAGGGCATCTCCGAGGACACGCTGCTGCACGTTCTCGTCGACGCTCTGGCGTCGGCCTACAAGCGTCGTCCCGACGCCGCCGACGAAGTGGTCGTCGAGGTCAACCCCGAGACGATGGAGTTCTCGTTCATCGCGTACGACGTCGACGAGGACGGCAACTGGGTCAACGAGCGCGACGACACCCCGAAGAAGGAAGAGCTCGGCCGCATCGCCGCGCAGACCTTCCGCCAGGTGATGAGTCAGCGCATCCGCGAGGTCGAGTCCGAGCGCAAGTTCGAGGAATACGCGAACCGCGAGGGCGACATCGTCACCGGCATCATCCAGCGCACCGACGCCCGCTACACGCTGCTCGACCTCGGTCGGGTCGAGGCGCTGTTGCCGCAGGCCGAGCAGGTCCCGTTCGAGCGGCCCGCTCAGGGCGACCGCCAGAAGGCGTACATCGTCGAGGTCCGCCGCACACCGAAGGGTCCGCAGATCGTCGTGTCGCGAACGCATCCCGGTCTGATCAAGCGCCTCTTCGAGCTCGAGGTTCCCGAGATCGCCGACGGCATCGTCGAGATCAAGGCGTGCGCCCGTGAACCGGGTCACCGCACGAAGATCGCCGTCTGGTCGAACGACCACAACGTCGATCCGGTCGGCGCCTGCGTCGGCGCCCGTGGTGGGCGCGTCCGCATGGTCGTCAACGAGATGCGCGGCGAGAAGATCGACATCGTCCCGTTCAGCGAGGACCTGGCCGATTTCGTCGCCAAGGCGTTGTCGCCCGCCAAGGTCACGCAGGTCAACATCTCCGACGACGGCACCGCCGCCGACGTCATCGTGCCCGACCATCAGCTCAGCCTGGCGATCGGCCGTGAGGGCCAGAATGCTCGTCTCGCCGCACGTCTCACCGGTGTGCGGGTCGACATCCGATCCGAGACGCAACTCGCCGAGGGCATCCCCGCGGGTGGCCGCGACCTCGACGTCGAGTACGCCGACGGAGAATGGCGCGCCAACGCCGAAACGGGCGAAATGGAGTGGCACGCGGCCGACGGCAGCGTCATCAGCGAGTCCGACTGGCAAGCGGCCGCCGCCGTCGCGCCCGCCGACAGCGAGACCGCCGACGCCGCTGATGTCGACGCCGTGACCGCTGACGTCGAGACCGCCGACGTCGCGATCGCTGACGTCGAGATCGCTGACGTCGAGACTGTCGACGTCGAGACCGCTGACGTCGAGATCGCCGCCGCAGACACGCCCGCCGAGGGAACCGTCGGCGACGAGCCCGTCATGGAGACGGACGACGAGCCCGCCAGCCAGAAGGGCGACGACGACTGAGTGTTGCCGATCCCCTCGAACCCGTTCGCAGCTGCATCGGCTGTCGTCGGCGACGTCCGCAGTCGGCGCTCGTGCGTGTCACGAAGTCGTCGAGGGGCATCGTCGTCGGCGGCGCCAGCGACGGTCGAGGCGCCTGGCTCTGTCGACGAGCTGGTGCGATGGACCGCGTCGACCCCGCGTGTCTCGACGCGGCGGTCTCGCGACGGGCGTTCGCCCGGGCGTGGCGCACGGTCGTCAGCGCCGCTGACGAGCAGGAGATCAGAGAGCGGACCGTCGGCGACGGCGACCGCGAGAACGAATCGGATGCGCAGTGATTCCTGCATCCGCGAGGCAATGACGACTGTGAAAGGTTGAATCGACAACGTGGCAGCTAAGAAGATCAGGATCCACGAGCTCGCGAAGGAGCTCGGGATGACGAACGCAGAGGTCCTCGACCTGTGTGGAGTACTCGGCGTTGCCGCGAAGGGTCCGTCATCCTCACTCGCCGAGGCATACGCCGACATGGTGACCCGTCGCGCCGAGCGCGATGGGCTCACCCGTGGCGAGCAGCCCGAAGAAGCCAAGCCGGCCAAGAAGGCGGCCGCCAAGAAGGCAGCAGCGAAGAAGACCCCCGCGAAGAAGTCTGCTGCCAAGAAGCAGCCGGAGACGGCCGCCTCCGATACGGGCGAAGCGCCGACCGCAGCGGCGGCCGACGCACCGGCCGCCGCCGACGAGACTTCCGCCCCGCCGGCAGCCGCCCAGTCGGTGGCACCTGACGCCCCCACCGTCGACGAAGCTCCGACTCCCGTCGCGACGCCCGACGTCGAGGTGGCCGAGGCGCCGCCCGTCGCCGACGTGGCCCCCGAGGCCGAGGCCGTACCGGTCGCGTCCGCGCCGGACGTCGAGGCGGCTCCGGAGGTCGAGGCCGCACCGGTCGTCGACGAGCCCGCCGAGGCGCCCGCCGCAGCGCCGGCAGCCGACGAAGCGTCGCCCGCCGTGGCCGACGACACCCCTTCGGCCCCCGCCGACGCCGAAACCGAGCAACCGGCGGCACACGCCGACTCGAGCGCCCGCGTGATCTCGAGCGCCCGACCGACTGCCGGTGGTCGCCCGCCGGAGCAGCCGGCCGCCCCTCCCGAGGCGCGTGCGCGCGCCGAGGAGCGCCCTGACGCCGCAGCGGCGCGCCCGCTGTCGCCGACCGGCAAGCCGATTCCGCCGCCCCCGGGGCGTCCGCTGTCGCCCAGCGGCAAGCCGATTCCACCGCCCCCTGGCTCTGCACGCCCGGCGAGCCGTCCCGGCGGTGCCCGTTCGACCGGGCCGCGTCCGGGTGGCTACACGCCGCGTCCGGCCGGCGGTCCCGGTGGCGGTGGCCCGGGTCGCCCCGGCGGTCCCGGTGGTGGAGCTCCCGGCCGCCCCGGCGGCGGTGGCGGCAATCGTCCCAGTGGGCAGCGGCGTCCGCCGCGTCGTACCGGCCGGCGGCGTCGTCGTCGCGACCAGGACGACCTCCAGCCCCAGTTCACGACCTACACGTCCTCCGACGCGCCCGTTCCCGAGGGTGTCGTCATCATCGAGCGCGGCGTGTCGGCGCAGGAGTTCGCTCCCAAGCTGAACCGCACCGCTGCCGACGTCGTCCGCTTCCTGCTCAACAACGGCGAGATGGTCACGGCGACCATGACGCTCGCCGACGAGCAGATGGAGCTGTTCGCCCTCGAGGTCGGCGCGGAGATCCTCCTGGTCGAACCAGGCCAGCAGGAGGAGGTCGAGCTGCAGAAGTTGTTCGACGACTCCGACGACGACGAGATGCAGGAACCGCGCCCGCCGGTGATCACCGTGATGGGCCACGTCGACCACGGCAAGACGACGCTGCTCGACCACATCCGCGGCGCCAACGTCGTCGAGGGCGAGGCCGGCGGCATCACCCAGCACATCGGTGCCTACCAGGTGCAGAACGAGCACGGTTCGGTCACGTTCCTCGACACCCCCGGCCACGCCGCGTTCACGCAGATGCGTGCTCGCGGTGCCGATGCGACCGACATCGTCGTCCTGATGGTCGCCGCCGACGACGGCATCATGCCCCAGACCATCGAGGCCATCAACCACGCCCGCGCCGCGGACGTGCCGATCGTGGTCGCCGTCAACAAGATCGACAAGGAGAACGCCGACCCCCAACGGGTACTCACGCAGCTCGCCGAGTACGAACTCGTGCCCGAGTCGTGGGGTGGCGACACGATCGTCGTCGAGATGTCTGCGCTCCAGGGCGTCGGCGTCGACGAGCTGATCGAGCAGTTGCAGGTCGTCGCCGAGCTCGAGGAGCTCACGGCGAACCCGACCGGGCGCGCCAAGGGCATCGTGATCGAGGCCCAGCTCGACAAGGGCCGTGGCCCCGTCGCCACGGTGCTCGTCGACAAGGGCGAGCTCAAGGTCGGCGACCCGATCGTGGCCGGCGCCGCGTGGGGCAAGGTCCGGGCGATGATCAACGACAAGGGCGAGCAGGTCAAGACCGCCGGCCCGTCGACGCCGGTGCAGGTGCTCGGGCTGTCGCTCGTTCCCGAGGCGGGTGACGAGTTCCGTGCCGCGCCCGACGACAAGATCGCCCGTACGGTGGCCGAATCGCGCGAGCTGCGCCTGAAGGCGAAGCACCTGCGTGAGGACGCGCGGGTCAAGACCGGAACGAAGCTCGAGGACATCTTCGCCCAGATCCAGTCGGGTGAGAAGGCGTCGGTCAACCTCATCCTCAAGGCCGACGTGCAGGGTTCGCTCGAGGCCGTCACCGAGTCGCTGCGGCGGCTCGAACGCGACGAGGTCGATGTCAGCTTCGTGCACCGCGCCGTCGGCGGGATCACCGAGAACGACATCACGCTGGCGAACGCGACCAACGCGACGATCATCGGCTTCAACGTCCGTCCCGACGGCAAGGCCCGCAAGCTGGCCGAGCAGGAAGAAGTGGAGATCCGTACCTACGAGATCATCTACAAGCTCCTCGAGGACATCGAGCAGGCCGTGATCGGCATGCTCGAGCCCGAGTTCGAGGAGCAGGTCACCGGCGAAGCCGAGGTCCGCGAGATCTTCCGGGTGCCCAAGCTCGGTGCGATTGCGGGCTGTTACGTGCGCTCGGGTGTCATCACCCGCGGCTCGAAGGTGCGTTTCCTTCGTGACGGCACGATCATCTGGAAGGGCGACATCGCGTCGCTCAAGCGGTTCAAGGACGATGCGCGCGAGGTCCGTGAGGGCTTCGAGTGCGGTATCGGCCTGTCCGACTTCCAGGACCTCAAGCCCGGCGACCTCATCGAGACCTACGAGGACGTCGAGATCGCTCGAACCTGACGGCACGAGGTGAGTGGTCGATAGGTTGGCCGGATGGCTGCCGACCTGGACTTCTTCTTCGATCCGGTCTGCCCGTGGGCGTGGATCACCTCACGGTGGGTCGTGAACGTCAGCGAGCAGCGCAACTACGAGGTCGACTGGCGCTTCATCTCGCTGTGGATCCTCAACGAGGACAACCACCGGGAGTGGTACACGCCGCAGTATCGCGCCGGGCACTACCTGGGACATCAGGGCCTGCGGATCGCCGACGCGATTCGGCTCGGCGAGGACGACCCGACCGCGGTCGGCCGCTGGTACACGGCGATCGGTACCGCGCTGCACGTCCAGGCTCAGCGCGCGGAGGCCCGGGACGACTCACTGGGGTGGTATCGCAGCCTGCTGGCGGTCGACGGGTTCGACGAGGGCTACCTCGACGCAGCCGACGACGATGCCCACGACGAGTACCTCCGTGCCGACACCGAACTCGCGTTGAGTCGAACCGGCCGCGATGTCGGAACCCCGATCCTCACCTTCCATCCGGGCGGCGAACGAGAGGCGAGCTTCTTCGGCCCCGTGATCTCGAAGGCGCCCACCGGGACCGAGGCGGTCGAGCTGTGGGACGCCGTCGAGAAGCTGGCCACCATGTCCGGCATGGCCGAACTCAAGCGATCCAACCGCGTCGCACTCGACTTCACCTGAACGTGACGCTCTGATCCCGACCCGAGACAACACGGGTCTGCCCCGTGTTGTCCCATCAAGGAGGTTCCCATGGCAGGAAAGCGCAACAGCCGCAGCAGCACCCCGAAGTACTCGCGCAGCGCGCGGGTCGGCACGACACTGCAGGAGATCATCGCCGACGAGCTCGTGCGCATCGACGACGAGCGGCTGACGTTCGTGACCGTCACGGGCATCGACGTCGACCCGGAACTCAACCGTGCCATCGTGTTCTTCGATTCGCTCGCTGACGAGGAGGGCGACGCGGAGATCCTCGAAGCGTTCGCCGATCACCGCGTTCGGCTGCAGTCGTCGATCGCCCGCCAGATCAGGGCGAAGAAGACCCCGATTCTCGACTTCCGTCCCGACATGGTGATCCGTTCGGCCGCTCGCATCGATGACATCCTGAAGTCCGATCAGGCCCGCATCGAACGCGAAGCCGGCGCCCAGTCGCCTGCTCCCGTGACGCCCGAGGACTGATGGCGCGGCGCAAGCCGGCGACCACCCACGGTGTGGCGGTGGTCGACAAACCGGCCGGGGTGACGAGCCACGACGTGGTCGGCATGCTGCGGCGCCGCTTCGGTGAACGCCAGGTCGGCCACGCCGGCACGCTCGATCCCGATGCGACCGGCGTCCTGGTGGTCGCCGTCGGCAAGGCGACTCGGCTGCTCCGCTTCGTCGAGAAGACCCGCAAGGGCTACACGGGAGAGGTGGTGCTCGGCACCTCGACGTCGACGCTCGACGCAGCCGGCGACGTCGTCGGCACGTTCGACATGTCGGCGGTGACCCTGGACGACGCTCGCGCTGCTGTTGCTGAGCACCTCGTCGGCGAGATCGAGCAGATCCCACCGATGGTGTCGGCCATCCGGGTGGACGGCAAGCGGCTCCACGAACTCGCCCGCGAGGGCATCGAGGTCGAACGGTCGGCGCGACCGGTGACGATCCACCGGTTCGACGTCGTCGGCTGGGCCGAGCCGGGTGTCCTGGCCATCGACGTCGAGTGCTCCGCAGGCACCTACATCCGAACGCTCGCCGACGATCTCGGGAGGCTCCTCGGCGGGGGAGCGCATCTCCGCAACCTGCGGCGCACCCATGTCGGCGAGTTCACGCTCGCCGACGCCGCGCCGCCCGACGAGTGTGCGCTGCTCCCGGTGGAGAGCGCGGTGCGAGCGCTGACCCCCGTCGAGGTCGACGACGACACGGCGGCGCTGATCGCCAACGGCCGGGTGCTCGCTGCCTGGCAGGGTGAGGGGCCATGGGCCGTCTCCGACGCCGCCGGCCGGCTCCTCGCGGTCTACGAGACCTTCGGCGACGGCCAGGCCAAGCCCGCCGTCGTGCTTGCGGTCTGAGCTGCGAATCCCGTCGGCGTCGACGGGCCCGATAGCGTTCCCGCCGTGCTCGTCGTCACCGACCTGGAACACTGCTCGTGGGGCGACGACCGCGCCGTCATCACGATCGGGGCCTACGACGGAGTGCACCTCGGCCATCGTGTGGTGATCGACCAGGTTCGCCGTCGCGCCGCGGAGCTCGCAGCGAAGTCGGTCGTGGTCACCTTCGATCGCCACCCGGCGAGTGTCGTGCGGCCCGAGTCGGCACCGCGTCTGCTCACGAGCTTGGAGCAGAAGCTGGAACTGTTGGAGTCGACCGGCATCGACGCGGTCGTGGTCGTGCCGTTCGACGAGCAGCAGGCCGCGGAGACGCCGGAATCGTTCGTCGATCGCGTGCTCGTCCGGTGTCTGCACACGCAGGCGATCGTGGTCGGTGAGGACTTCCATTTCGGTCGGCACCGCGACGGCAACGTCGATCTCCTCCGCAAGCTCGGCGCGGAGGCCGATTTCGAGGTCGAACCGGTGCAGCTCGTCGCTCGGCGCGACGGCGTCGACGAGCCGGTCAGCAGCACCGCGATCCGGCGAGCGCTCGCCGGGGGCGACATCGCTCGCGCGAACGAGATGCTCGGCCGTCCGTACGAGGTGCGTGGCACGGTGTTCGAAGGCGACCAGCGCGGCCGGCTGCTCGGCTTCCCGACGGCGAACGTGGGCGTTCCGAACGGGATGTGCATGCCCGCCGACGGCGTGTACGCGGGGTGGTACGAGCGACCCGACGGCTCGGTCTACCCGTGCGCCATCAACCTGGGCCGACGCCCGACGTTCTACGAGCACGCCGATGCGTCGCTGCTCGAGGCCCACCTGCTCGATGCCGACGTCGATCTGTACGGCGAGGCGGCCGAGGTTCGCTTCGCCCACTTCCTGCGCAGTGAGCGCAAGTTCGACGGGGTCGATGCACTGGTCGCGCAGTTGACGCACGATGTCGACCACGCCCACCAGCTCCTCGACCCCTGACGCCGCCACGCCAGGGGCAGACCCCCGTCGCGACACCCGTCATCACGCCGGCCAGACGACCTGGCCGTCGGCATCGTAGACCCCGACGATGATGTCGTCGCCGAGCACCGCAACCGCATCGGGCGCCGTGCCGTCGAACAGCCCGATCTCGGCGTAGGCGTCGAGCTCCGCTTGGAGCGCCCCCGCCTGCGGGACGCCGTATCCGGTGCCGGCCGGTGTCAGCGAGGAGATCAGCGCGGCGTCGGTGGTCCAGCGGAACACCTCGCCCTCGGGGGAGAGGAAGTTCGGGTTGCCGCCGGCGTTGATGCGGTCGACGGAGATCTGCGCCGCGGCCTCCGGATCGTCGATGGCGTCGGCGAGACCGAGCATCGTGGCCCGTACGAAGTCCTCCGCGGCGGTCGGGTGTTCGTCGATGAACTGCTGGTTCGTGTAGATCACACCGAACGAGCCGGGGATGTCGTAGTCGATCGGGTCGAACAGGTCGAACGGGATGTCGGCGCGCTCGAGGGCGCCCGGCTCGTTGCTCTTGTAGCCGGGGAACCCGACGATCGACTCGATGGCGATGTGTTGGACGGGATCGAACCCGTCGAGCAGCACGGTGTCGAAGTCCTCGCCTTCGACGAGCCCGGCCTGTGCCAGCATCGCAGCGACGCTCGGCGGCAGCTTGCCCTTCACGCCGATCGTGGTGCCGGCCAGATCGGCGAGTTCGGTGGCGTTGCCCGGCTTCACGATCAGCGAATCGATGGCGGTGGGACCCTCGACGGCGACCACGACGAGGTCGGCGTCGTTCGCAGCAGAGAACTCGACGACTTCGCTGAACGAGCCGCCCGACGCGAACTGGGCGTCGTTCTCCGCCACGAGCGGGTAGTTGGCCGTCGAGAAGCTGGCGGTCACCTCGACGTCGAGGCACATCGCGTCGTAGTACCCCTTCTCCTCCGCGACGAGGATGTCGACGATCGAAGCGGTCGCCGCGAAGTCGAACCCCGTCAGGTACGTGATGGTCCCGGCGGCTTCGTTGGCGGCGCAGCGGTCCGCCGGGAACGCCTCACCGGCGACCACCGGTGTGGTTCCGGCGCCCGTGTCGGAGGTGGTGGCGGTGGCCTCGCCGGTCGTGTCGGCGGTGCCGGTCGTGTCGGTCGTGCCGGTCGAGTCGTCGTCGCTCGCGCAGGCGGCGAAGGCGACGGCGGCGGTCAGAGCGAAGGCGGCGGCGTTGCGGAAGCGCATCGGTGGTCCGATCGTTCGAGGATGGAGCGGCCGACGATCGCCGGCCTCACAGGGGTACGACATCTTGCCATGACCCCGGCGGAAGTACCCGGTCAGCTTCGCTGGGAGACGTGCCATCTGAGCAGGAGCCGCTCGAGGACCGACACGAACGTCAGCCCAGCGATCCCGAGCAGCGCAGAGCAGACGATCGTCGTCCAGAGAATCTCGGCATCGTTGAACGACGCCGCTCGGCGACCGATCGCGCCGAGCCCGTCGGTCGTCAGCGCCGATCCCTCCGCGAAGTAGGCGGCCGCGAGCCCGAGACCGACCGCGAAGCGGGCGGTGGTGAAGATCGAGGGCAGCGCCGACGGGAGCCGCAGCCGCCAGAAGACCTCCCACGGACGGGCGTCGACGCTGGCGAGCAGCTCGCGCGCCGCCGGGTCCGCCGACTTCATGCCGCCGACGACACCGAAGGTGAACACCGGGAAGGAGGTGAACGCAACCATGAAGTAGATCGTGGGATCACCGCCGTCGAGCCACAGGACGACCGAGGTGATGTACGCGACCCACGGGGTGACCAGCACCAGGATCAGCACCGGCTGGGCGGCTTCCTCCACGAAGCGCGACGCGGCCATCAGCGACCCGACGGCGATCGCGAACAGCAGCGCGAGCGACAGACCCACGACCATGTGGCGGGCGGTGACCAGCGCATTGTCCCAGAAGAAGCCCGGCGCCGAGGTGAGCGTGTCGACGATCGCGGACGGCGGCA
Organism: Ilumatobacteraceae bacterium; assembly: GCA_963715285.1. GTDB lineage: Bacteria > Actinomycetota > Acidimicrobiia > Acidimicrobiales > Ilumatobacteraceae > Sva-07. Next base: position 92,462 of record CAVQRU010000001.1, read on the forward strand.
ACAGCACGAAGCGACGGATGTCGAACAGCCGTACCAGCAGCTCCCAGAACACCGCGAACGCAACGATGCCGACGATCGGCGCGACGACCCGGCGGACCCCGGGACTCATCGGTCCATTCCGTCGCTGAGCGCGCCGCGAAGGCGTGTGGTGAGGTGGAAGAAATCGTCGGTGTCCTCGATGTCGGGGTGGCGTGGGTGCGCGAGTTCGATGGCGACGTCCTCGGTCACGCGGCCGGGCCGCGAGGACATCACCGCCACCCGATCGGAGAGGAAGGTCGCCTCGGGGATCGAGTGGGTGACGAACACGACGGTCGTGCCGAGCGGCTCGCGCAACCGCCCGAGCAGGTGTCGCATGTCGGTCCGCGTCATCTCGTCGAGGGCCGCGAACGGCTCGTCCATCAGCAGGATCGGCGCATCGAGGGCGAATGCCCGGACGAGGCCCACACGCTGCTGCATGCCGCCCGACAGCTCGTGGGGAAAAGCATCGCGGAACTCGCCGAGGCCGACCTCGTCGAGAAGATCCCCGACCGACACGTTGGGTGTGGTGGGCGAGTTGGCGCGATTGATGTCGAGCAGCAGTCGCGCGTTCGCCTCGACGGTGCGCCACGGAAGCAGTGCCGGCGACTGTGGAATGAACCCGATCTGCTTGTGGCGGCGTGCGTCGGCAGGGCTCATGCCGTTGACCACGATGCTGCCGGTGGTCGGGCGCTCCAGTCCGGCGATCAGGCGGAGCAGGGTGGTCTTGCCGCAGCCCGACGGTCCCAGCAAGGTGACGGTCTCACCCTCGCCGACGTCGAGGCTCACCGGCGCCAGCGCGGCGAGCGACCCGAACGACTTCGAGACGTCTCGCAGCTCGATTCGGGCAGGCACGACGAGCGAGCGTACCCGGCCGGCGGATCCGGGAACCCGACCCGTTGTGGCGGCGTCGGCGGCGCCGTAGCATTGCGATGTCCGTTCGGGCTGGAGGTTCCGGCTCGTGCGTGATGCATCCAACTCCATCAGGAGCGGGATGCGACCTCCGTGTCGTCGGATCGTCCGGCGGCACCGATCGGAAGGCGACACACCATGGCTGATCTGGCCGACACCACACCGAACACCGCTGCGACCATCGAGAAGTACCGCACCCACGAGACCGACACCGGCTCGCCGGAGGTGCAGATCGCACTGCTCACCGAGCGCATCACGCACCTCACCGAGCACCTGAAGGTGCACAAGAAGGACCACCACAGCCGTCGTGGCCTCCTGATGCTGGTCGGTCGCCGCCGTCGCATGCTCGACTACGTCAAGTCGATCGACGTCGAGCGCTACCGCAAGATCATCGCCGACCAGGGCCTGCGTCGCTGAGGCGGGCCGTCTGCCGCGCATTGGCGCGCGGTTCACGGTAGGATGCGTCCTCGGAGCCGGAACGTCCGGCCCCGCAACATGAGCGAACCGTTGTCGGTTGCCGGTTGCTGAATCCGAACCGCCGCCCTGCCGGGTCGACGCGACGTCGGGTTGACCAACTGGGAACCGGCCGATCGCTCCAGAGGCGCATTCCCGAGGGGGAATGCACGCGAAAGGAGCCCTTGTGGCTGACCCAATCATCGTGTCCGGACCCGTGTCCGGAACCGAGAAGACCCTGACCTTCGAGACGGGCAAGTTTGCCCCCCAGTCGATGGGTGCCGTCGTGGCATCGATCGGTGGCACGAAGGTCCTCACCACTGCCAACGCCGCCAAGAGCGTGCGTGAAGGTGTCGACTTCTTCCCACTGACGGTCGACGTCGAGGAGCGGGCGTACGCCGCCGGCAAGATCCCCGGCTCGTTCTTCCGTCGTGAAGGTCGTCCGACCGAGGATGCCATCCTCACCTGCCGTCTGACCGACCGGCCGCTGCGCCCGTCGTTCCCGGACGGCTTCCGCAACGAGACCCAGGTGGTCACGACCGTGCTCGGTGCCGACCAGCACAACCAGCACGACGTGCTCTCCATCAACGCAGCTTCGGCGGCGCTGATGATCTCGGGCATCCCGTTCGAGGGCCCGATCGGTGCGGTGCGCATGGCGTACAGCGTCGACGGCGAATGGATCGCCCACCCGACCTACGAAGAGGCCGACGCCGGCACCTTCGAACTGGTCGTGGCCGGCCGTGAACTCGACAACGGCGACGTCGCCGTGATGATGGTCGAGGCCGGTGGATCCGAGAACGCGTTCTACTACTACGACGACGGCGCCAAGAAGGTCACCGAGGAAGTCCTCGCCGACGGCCTCGACGCCTGCAAGGTGTGGATCAAGGAATCGATCGCCCTGCAGCGTCAGCTCGTGGCCTCGGTCATCGCGACCGACGGCCCGATCACCCCGATGAAGTGGACCCCGGTCCTCGACTACACGCCGGAGATCTTCGCCGCCGTCGAGAAGGTCGGCAGCGACAAGCTCGCCCCGGTCATCACCATCGCCAACAAGTCCGAGCGCAACGAAGCGACCGACGCCGTCACGGCCGAGATCCTCGCCGAGCTGTGCGGTACCAAGGACGAGCCGGGCGAGTTCGCCGGGCAGAACGGCATGGTCAAGGAAGCCGTCCGTTCACTCAACAAGAAGCTGATGCGTGCCCGTGTCGTCAACGAGGGCGTCCGCATGGATGGCCGTGGCGTCGCCGACCTGCGTCCGATCTCCGCCGAAGTCGGCGTGCTGCCGACCGCTCACGGCTCGTCGCTGTTCCAGCGTGGCGAGACCCAGGTCATGAGTGTCGTGACGATGGCCATGCCGCGCATGAACCAGATGATCGACTCGCTGTCGCCCAACGACACCAAGCGCTATCTCCACCACTACAACATGCCGCCGTGGGCGAACGGTGAGACCGGCCGAGTCGGTTCACCCAAGCGTCGCGAGATCGGCCACGGTGCGCTCGCCGCCCGTGCCGTCCTGCCGGTCATCCCGAACCAGGAAGACTTCGCGTACACGCTGCGCCTCGTCTCCGAGGTCATGTCGTCGAACGGTTCCACGTCGATGGCGTCGGTGTGTGCCTCCAGCCTGTCACTGATGGATGCCGGTGTTCCGGTGCGCGGCCACGTGTCGGGCATCGCCATGGGCCTCATCTACGAGGACGGCAAGTACATCACGCTGACCGACATCCTCGGCTCCGAGGATGCATTCGGTGACATGGACTTCAAGGTCGCCGGTACCGAGGACGCCATCACGGCGCTCCAGCTCGACACGAAGATCGACGGCATCCCCGCCGACGTGCTGTCGGCTGCGCTCGCCCAGGCCCGCGTCGCCCGTCTCGAGATCCTCGAGGTGATGAACGCCTGCATCGCGCAGTCGCGTGACGAGGTGGCCGAGACCGCACCGAAGATCTCGACGATCTACATCCCGCTCGACAAGGTCGGTGAAGTGATCGGCCCGAAGGGCAAGGTCATCAACACGATCCAGCAGGAGACCGGAGCCGACATCGGCGTCGACGACGACGGTGCCCGTGGCATCGTCACCATCGGTGCCGTCGAGGCATGGCGCATGGAAGAGGCCAAGGCCGCGATCCTCGCGATCGTCGACCCGCCGAAGGCCGAACTCGGCGCCGTCTACACGGGCCGCGTGGTGAACATCACCAAGTTCGGTGCATTCGTCAACATCCTGCCGGGCCGTGACGGCCTGGTGCACATCTCGAAGCTGGGTGGCGGCAAGCGCATCAACTCGGTCGAGGACGTGCTCGAGCTGGGTCAGGAGATCGAGGTCCGCGTCGAGGAGATCGACGACAAGGGCAAGGTCAGCCTGACCCCCGCCGGCGATCCGCCCCCCGCCAAGGAGGGCTCGTCGAGCAACGGTGGAGGCGAGTCGAACTCGTCCGAGCGTCGTGAGCGTGCGCCCCGCAAGGAGCGCTCGAACGACTCCGGCACTGCACCGGCCAGCTCGGGTGGCGGCGTCGACGTGGTCGAGGTGAGCTTCGAGGACAGCTTCGACGCCCAGCTCGCCGACGAGCTCGGCGATCTCGGCCCGAAGTCGGACCGTCCGTCCGGTGACGGTGGTGGCCGCAGCGGCGGTCGTCGTCGCCACCGCTGATTTCACCAGGGGTCAGACCCCTGCTGCAATCGCGGCCAGTGCGTGCGCATCGGCCAGACTGAACACATGAGAATCGGGGTCAACGGCGCTGCCGGACGAATGGGTCGAACCGTTTGTGCGGCGGTGGTCGCTGACCCCGATCTCGTTTTCGCCGCCGCCGTCGACCCGTTCGGGGTGGGCGAGACCGTCGAAGGGCTGGCGGTGTCGGAACATCTCCACTCGTTTGCGGAGGCGTCATGCGACGTCGTGGTCGATTTCACCGTCGCCGACGCGGCCCGCAACACACTGCCCTGGCTCGGGATGCACGGCATCCACGCCGTGGTCGGTACCACCGGCTTCACGCCGACGGACTTCGAGCTGTTCGAGTCGACGTTCGGCACCGACGGCGGCCCGAACTGCGTGATCGCGCCGAACTTCGCGATCTCGGCGGTGCTGATGATGCGCTTCGCCGAGATGGCAGCGCCGTTCTTCGACACCGCCGAGATCATCGAACTGCATCACGACCGCAAGATCGACGCGCCGTCCGGGACCGCGGTGAAGACTGCCGAGCGGATGGCCGACGCCCGGGGACGAGGGTTCGATCCCGACCCGACGACCGACGAGGTCTACGAGGGCGCCCGCGGCGGCGAGGGTCCGAACGGGATCCGCGTCCACTCGGTACGAATGCGTGGGATGGTCGCGCACCAGGAGGTGATCCTGGGAGCTCAGGGCCAGACCCTGACGATCCGCCAGGACAGCTACGACCGCGACAGCTTCATGCCCGGCGTCGTCCTCGCCTGCAAGAAGATCGGCTCCGTCCCCGGCCTGACCCGCTCCCTCGACCCGTTCCTGTAGGTGTTGCAGCAGGGGTCAGACCCCAGCTGCAACACCCCTTCGTCAGAGTGACGGGCATGGCACGACCCCTACGCATCGATCTCGACGACGGCTGGCACCACGTCATGAACCGCGGCGCGGACCGTCGAGCAGTGTTCCTCGAGGACTCGGACCGGATCGAGTTCGGGACGAGGCTCTGCGACATCTACGACCGCTTCGGCGTCGAGACGCACGCCTACTGTCTCATGACGACCCACTATCACCTGCTGCTCCACTGCCCGAACGGTGGATTGTCGGAAGCGATGCAGCGGCTCGGCTCGATGTACACCCGGCACCTCAACGATCGAGTGGGCCGAGACGGGGCGCTCTTTCGGGGACGGTTCCACTCACGACTGGTCGTCGATGATGCCCAACTCATCTCCACGATCCGCTACATCCACCGCAACGCGCTCGATCTGCCCGGTGTCAACGGGGTCGAGCAGTATCGATGGTCGAGCCATCGCGCATACCTCGGCCATCGACAGGCGCCGCCATGGCTTCGCATCGACGCGCTGAGGGACCACTTCGGCAATGACACAGCGGCGTTCGCGGCGTTCGTCGGTGGTTCCGGCCGAGGCCAGATCAACTGGTCTGTGACGACGAAAGAACTCGTCGGATTCGAGGAGGCTGCGGCGTTCGTGTTGGCAGAGTTCGGGCTGGGTGAGCACGGCAAACTTGCCGCGCTGGCCCGAGCTGCAACCATCGCTTTCGTGCTCGGCGGGCCGGCCACCTCTGAAGCCTGGATGCTGGCGACCTTCCAGTTCCCGAGCCGCAACGCGCTGCGGTCGGCCGTCTCGCGGGTTCGTTCCCGTCTGGCGACCGATGCCACGTTCGCCGCCGCAGTCGAACGAACGGCCGAACTCGTCGTGCCGGCCGGATTGCAGCAGGGGTCTGACCCCTGGTGCAATTACAGGGCGGCGAGGGCGGCGTCGTAGTCGGGTTCCTGGGCGATCTCGGGGACGAGTTCGGTGTGCTTCACCGTGCCGTCGGGGCCGATCACGACCACCGCACGGGCGAGCACACCCTGGAGCTTGCCGTCGGTCAGGTTGACGCCGTAGGCCGCACCGAAGTCGGACCGGAACGTCGAGCCGACCTTCACGTTCTCGATGCCCTCGGCGCCGCAGAACCGACCCATCGCGAACGGCAGGTCGGCCGAGACGCACACGACCACCGTCTCGTCCATGCCGGCCGCGCGTTCGTTGAACTGGCGAACGCTCGTGGCGCACGTCGGCGTGTCGATGCTCGGGAAGATGTTCAGGATCACGTTCTTGCCGGCGAACTCACCGGCGTCGAACTCGCTCAGGTCGGCGCCGACCAGCGAGTAGGCGGGCGCCGACGCTCCGACCGCGGGGAGATCTCCGGACGTGTGGACGGGGCTTCCCCCGAGGGTGACTTCAGCCATGTCTGTCGTTCTAGCAACGTCCGGCCGGTTTCGCCCACGCGAGCGGCCCTCAACCGGGGAGCACACCGCGGGTCTGACCCCTGAGGTGATCAGGCGCCGCGGAGGTTGCGGAGGTTGACCAGCACGACCAGGGCGATCGAGATGCCGACCGCCCACCACTGGTACCGCTGCAGCCACTCGAGGAACTCGACCAGTTGCGCCTCGAACGTGCGGGCGAGCCACCACATCAACGCCAGGCGCCCCGCGATGCCGACCGCGAGGAGAACGACCAGGCGCACCGGTGGAGTGCGATGGACGCCACTCAGCGCCGCGACGATGTTCGAGCCGGCGAAGAACGGGATGAGGAACCATTCGGCCTTCGAGAACCCACGGTTGAACGAGTCGATGGCGTCCTCACGCACCCCGAGGTACTTGCGGAACCAGCCGATCGCATCGTCGTGGTAGGCCCGGCCGATCAGGTGGCACACGAGGAACGCTGCGCCGATGCGCACGAACCCGATCATCACGTACACCGGGACCGAGACGCCGGCGGCGAGGGTGAGCGCGAGGTAGCGATTCCGCGACGACAACAGGAGCAGGCCCTCGGGGTTCGTTTCGACCCATCGTGCCCACACGCCGCTCGCGATGTTGGTCGCGATCACGAGGAGCACGAATGCGACCAGCGTCAGGGGTGCCCAGGCCGGGCGCACGTGCGGCGCCTCGGCCGCATCGATCGCAGCGCTCTCGGTCACAGGAGACCAACGGTACCGGTTCGGGTGGCCCGGCGTACGGCGAGGTGCGATACGTTCACCGTTCATGCAAGGGCTGATGCAAGACGTACCACTCGCGATTCCGCACATCTTCGAACGAGCCGAGAAGTACTACCCACACAAGGGAATCGTCACCGCCACCGGCTCGGGGCTCGAACGCATGAACTACGGCGAATGGGCTGCACGCACCCGCAAGCTCGGCGGAGCGCTCGACAACCTGGGCATCTCCGCCGACGGCCGGGTGGCCACGTTCGCCTGGAACACGGCTCGCCACCTCGAGTTGTACTTCGCCGCACCGTGCACCGGCCGTGTGCTGCACACGCTCAACATCCGTCTGTTCCCCGAGCAGCTCACCTACATCGTCAACCATGCCGACGACGAGGTGATCTTCGTCGATCGATCGCTGCTCGGCCTGCTCGCCCCGCTGCTGCCGACGTTCGAGCGCTTGAAGCACCTCGTGATGATGGACGACGGAAAGGGCGACATCCCCGCCGATCTCAACGGGCACGAGCTGCTCGACTACGAGGAGCTGCTCGCCGCCGCCGAGCCGGTCGAGTTCCACGTCGACGACGAGCGACGTGCCGCCAGCATGTGTTACACGAGCGGAACGACGGGCAACCCGAAGGGCGTGGTCTACACCCACCGATCGACGTTCCTGCACACGATGGGAGCGATGACCGCCGACAGCCTGGGCGCCCGCGAGAGCGACGTCATCCTGCCCGTCGTGCCGATGTTCCACGCCAACGCCTGGGGGCTCGCCCATGCGGCTGTCGCCACCGGTGCCGACCTGATCATGCCCGGCCCCGACCTGTCCGGCCCGGCGATCGCCAAGCTGATCGTCGACGAGAAGGTCACCGTCGCCGCCGGCGTCCCGACAATCTGGATGGCGGTGCTCCCGGAACTGAAGGGCAAGGACACGTCGTCGCTGCGCAGTATTCCGTGTGGCGGATCTGCCGTTCCGAAGGCGCTGTCGGAGGCCTATCGGGAGCAGACCGGCCTCCCGATCCTCCAGGCCTGGGGGATGACCGAGACCAGCCCGATCGCCGCAGTCTGCCGGCTCGACGCCGACCAGGAACTCCTGTCTCAGGACGAGCAGGCCGAGCTGCGTACCCAGGTGGGGCGGATCGTGTTCGGTGCCGAATGCCGAGTGGTCGAGCCGGACACCACCACGCCGGTGGCGTGGGATGGCGAGAGCAGCGGCGAGCTGCAGTGTCGCGGCAACTGGATCGCGGCCGACTACTACGACGATCCCCGCTCCGGGGAGAGCTTCACCGACGACGGCTGGCTCAAGACGGGCGACGTCGCGACGGTGGACGAGCGCGGGTTCGTCCGTCTGGTCGACCGCACCAAGGACCTCATCAAGTCCGGCGGCGAGTGGATCAGCTCGGTCGAGCTCGAGAACGAGCTGATGGCCCACCCCAAGATCGCCGAAGCCGCCGTGATCGGCGTCGCCCACGAGCGTTGGGGTGAGGCGCCGCTGGCGTGCGTCGTCGTCGCCCCGGGTGAAGAGCTCACCGAGGACGAGGTGCTCGCCTTCCTCGAGGGCAAGATCGCCAAGTGGCAGATGCCCAAGGGCGTCGTGTGGATCGACGAGGTCCCCAAGACCAGCGTCGGCAAGTTCTCCAAGAAGACCCTGCGTGACGAGTACTCGACCACCCTGATGGACGGTTGACGGCACACCCACCGACGGCGTGGTGGCGGCGCGTCGGCGGCACGATCCGCGAGATCGTGCGGGAAGTGATCGACGACGGGGCGCTCGACTCGGCGGCCAGCGTCGCGTTCTGGCTGCTGCTCAGCCTGCCGGCCACACTGCTCGCCGGACTCGCGTCGATCTCGCTGCTCGGCGACGACCTCGTCGGGGAGCTTCGTGACGTCACGAACGAGTTCGTCGATCGGGTGTTCACCGGCGAAGCCGACGAACTCCGAGACACCATCGATGCGCTGTTCGACCAGAACTACGCCGGGTTGTTCTCGGTGTCGATCGTGATCGCCTTCGTCACCATGTCACGAGGGTTCGCCGGGCTGATTCGCGCGCTCGACGTCGTCTACGACGTCGAAGAGTCTCGAGGATTCCTCCGGGTGAGGCTCGCGGCGGTCGGGCTGGGCGTCGGCACGCTCGCGACGGTGGCGTTGTCGACGTATCTCTGGTCGATCTCGGAATCGGCGGGCGTGTCGCCAGTCGTGCGTGTGACCGTTGCGCTGGTGGTCCTCGTCGTGTGGGCCGCAACGGTCTTCCACGTCGGTCCCAACCATCACACGCCATGGCGCTATGACCTCCCCGGCGCCGTCCTCGCTGCCATCGGATGGCTGATCGTGTCGGTGGGGTACGGCTGGTACATCCAACTGGCCGGCAGCGGAAACCAGGCGGTCGGGCTCGCCGGTGCGCTCCTGTTCGGCATGACGTGGGTCTGGATCGTCTGTCTGATCCTGCTCGTCGGCGGCGAGCTCAACGAGATCCTGGCCGATCGCGCCGGCGTGATCAGCGAGAACACGTCGACGCTCGCCCGGTTCCGTGAGCGTCGGGCCTCTCGCTAGAGCCGACCGGCGTCGATGACGCGTTGCAGGAACGCCTGTGTGCGCGGTTCGCTCGGCGTCTCGAAGATCCGACTCGGAGGCCCCTCTTCGAGGATGCGGCCCTGGTGGAGGAAGCAGACCCGGTCGCTGATCTCGCGGGCGAACGCCATCTCGTGGGTGGCGATCAGCATGGTCATCCCATCGGCCTTCAGGCCGCGTACGACGTCGAGCACTTCACCGACGAGTTCGGGGTCGAGCGCGGACGTGATCTCGTCGAGCAGCATCACCTCGGGGTTCATCGCCAACGACCGGGCGATCGCCACACGCTGCTGTTGGCCGCCCGACAGCTGGTCGGGATAGGCGTCGGCGCGTGCGGCGAGCCCGAGCCTGGTGAGCATCTCCATGGCGTTCGCGCGTGCCTCGCGCTTCGGTACGCCCAGGACCTTGCGCGGTCCGACGGCGACGTTGTCGGTGACGGTCATGTGCGGGAACAGGTTGAAGCTCTGGAACACCATGCCGATGCGTCGGCGGATCGGGTCGGGGTCGAGGCCCGGCTCGGCGATGTCGACCCCGTCGAACAGCACCTCGCCGTCGTCGACCGGCTCGAGCATGTTGATGCAACGCAGGAGCGTCGACTTGCCGGAGCCCGACGCTCCGATCAGCGTGATCACGTCGCCCTGGGCGACGTCGAGGTCGATGCCGTCGAGCACGGTGGTGTCACCGAAGGCCTTGAACACGCTCCGCAGCTGCAGCTTGAGCAGCGGCGCGTTCGGCGACGACTCGGTGGGCGGCGGGCTGGGCGGCGGGGTGGGCGACGCGGTGGGCGACGCGGCGGGCGACTGGGTCGGATCGGAGGTCATGCGATCGTCGTCGCCCCGGTGCGCTTGCGCTGCCGGGCGAGCGCGTAGTCGGCGAGGCGCGTGCAGGGAATGGTGAGCGCGAGGAAGATCACCGACGCGGCCACGTACGGCGTGAAGTTGGCGTAGGTCGCCTTGTCGATGCCGGCCTGGCGGAGGATCTCGACCGGGCCGATCAAGCTGACGAGCGCCACGTCCTTCTGCAGGCTGACGAACGTGTTCATCAGGGGCGGCACGATCCGTCGGAACGCCTGCGGCAGGATCACGGTCGACATCGTCTGGCGGCTCGACATGCCCAGCGACCGGGCGGCGGCCCGCTGGCTCTCGTGGACGCTGTCGATGCCCGCCCTGATGATCTCTGCGGTGTACGCCGAGTACGACAGCACGAGCGTGACCGTGCCCCAGATCAGTGGATTGGCCCATTCGCGCGACAATCCGAGCGCAGGCACGCCGAACCCGATCAGGAACACCAGCAGGATGACCGGGATCCCCCGCAGCACGTCGATGTAGACGATTGCGAACGCCCGCAAGGGAAACAGGGCCGGGCTGCGCGTGTTGCGAGCGAGCGCGAGCAACAGCGAGACCACCAGGATCAGCGGGGTCGACCACAGCAGGATCTGCACGTCGAGCCAGAACGCACGGAGCAGACCCGGAAAGCTCTCGCGGAACACGTCGCCGTCGAAGAACGCCTGACGCACCCGGTCCCACCCCGGCGACATGGGGATCAGGACGATCAGCGCGCCGACGACGACGATCGTGCTGACGGTGGCGATCACGTTCGACCGCCGGCGTCGAGCCCGCTCGTAGAGCTCGCGCCGGGTCGGTCGATCGTTCATGGAGTGTGTGTCTGGACGGCGCGCGTCACTCGACGGTGATCACCGGCGCACCGGTGAAGTCGGCCAACCACTCCTGGGTGATCGCATCGAGTTCACCGTTGTCGGTGATCGTGGTGATCGCCGCGTCGACACACGCGGTGAGCGGGTTGTCCTTCTCGAGCACGAAACCGAACTGGTCGGTGGTGCCACCGGCGTCGGCGGGGAACTGTCCGACGACGCTGCTGCCCTCGATCTCGACACCCGACACGTACAGGGCGGTCGGGAGGTCGAACACGGCGGCGTCGATCTGGTTCGCTTCCAGGGCTGCCTTCGCCCCGACGTTGTCGTCGTAGACGAACGGCTCCTGGGTCGGCTGGATCACGTCGGTGATGAATGCCAGGCTGGTCGTGCCGACCTGCGCACCGAACTTGACGTCCTTCAGATCGGCGACCGTGGTCGCTCCCTCGGCGGGGGAGCCCTCGAGGGCGACGATCGCCTGGTTGCTGGTGAAGTACGGCAGCGAGAAGTCGATGTTCTCCTTGCGTTCCTCGGTGATCGAGTACTGCTGGAGGTTCATGTCGAAGTTCTTCGCTCCGGGCTGGATCGCCTCGTCGAACGTCGTGCGCACCCAGACGACCGTGTCGGTGTCGTAGCCCATCTCGGCGGCGACGGCGTAGGCCACGGCCGCCTCGAATCCCTCGCCGGTCTCCGGGGCATCGTCGATCACCCAGGGATAGAAGGCGGGCTCGCCGGTCGCGATGGTCAGGACGCCCTCGTCGATCGTGGTGGTACACAGATCGCTCGCGGCGCCGGCCTCGGTGGTGTCCGTCGCATCGCTCGCAGCCGCCTCGGTGCTGTCGGTCTCCGATCCGCTGGCCGAGTCGTCGTCGCTGCCGCACGCGGCGAGGACCAGAGCACTGATCGCGATGGCCGGCACGAGCCGGCGCATGACGGGGGAGGGTCGCATGGATGTCTCCTTGTGGTTGTTGTTCACGCTGGCCAGGAAGCTAGTCGCCCGTGGGCCGTGTCCACACCGGACCGGGCGCCCGCGAGAGTAGGTGGAACGACTGGGCATCAGGGAGTCACCGGGCGTACGTTCGGCGCGTGGCACGTCGAGCGTCGACGGACTGGGTGCGGATCGTGGTCGTCGTCGCGGTCGGAGTCGCTCTCGTCGCAGCGGTCTGGTGGCGCCGGGACATGGTGGCGTCCGCCGTCGGCGAGCTGCGTTCGATGTCCGCAGCAGTCGTCGTGCTCCTGGTCGCTCTCGGTGTGCTCGAGCGGGTCACCCGCGCCGACGTCATGCGTCGGCTCATGCATCCGGTCGGCTTCGGCCGAGCGCTCACGATCCACGACGTGGGCACTTCCGCATCGAAGGGCATCCCGCTGGGCGGGCCGCTCGCCACCGGTCTGCGATATTCGATTGCTCGCGACGCGTCGATCCCGGCGCCGACGTTCTGGTCCGCGCTCGTGGCGTACGGCGTCGCCACGACGTTCGTCACCTGGTTGTTCCCGTTCGGGGTGATCGTGGTCGACCTCACTCGACGGCCGGCGACGACGACCGATCTTGCGATGCTCGTCGTGTGCGCCGTCGTCGTCGGTGGGTCGCTCGCGTTCTGGGCGGTCGTACTCGGCTCCGACCGGGTGACGTCGTGGGTCGTCGGGCGGCTCCGCTGGGCGTCGGCGATCGCGGCGCGGCGCGTACCCGCCAGTGGCCGACACGACCTCGTCGAGGGCTTCCTCGCGACGCGAGCGTCGCTCCGTGAGGTCGCACGTCGCCCGGTCGGGCTGCTCCTGCGCACGGCGCTCGCCCAGGCGGTTGGTGCAGTGATCCTGCTGGTGGCGCTGCGCGGCCTGGGTGTCGGAGCCGAACTCGGATCGATCGAGTTCGCCAGGGTGTTCTTCGTGGTCACCCTGCTGAGCTCCTTCGTCCCGGTGCCCGGAGGCGTCGGCGTGGTGGAGGCGGGCCTGACCGGTGCGCTCGTCGCCGCCGGGGTGGATGCTCCGACGGCGTTGGCCGGGGTGCTGGTGTACCGGCTGCTGACCTATGTCGCGCCCATCGTGGTCGGTGCGACGCTGTACGTGGTCTGGCGTCTCGGCGTCCGCCGTCGCCGCTCCATCGCTCCGGCATCCACCGCCGCGGTCGTCTCGTTGTCGTAGCGTCCGGTGATCAACGGGTTCGGCCCGCTTCCGGAAAGGTCTTCGATGTCGTCCACCCCGCCGCCACCGCCGCCACCCTCGGGTCCACCGCCGCCACCGGTCGGGCCGCCGCCCCCGCCGGGAGGCGCGCCGCCACCTCCCCCCGGCGGCTATCCGCCAGGGGGGTACCCGCCGGGCGGCTATCCGCCGGGCGGTCACGGTCCCGGTGGGTACGGCGCCGGCTGGCAACCGAGCGGGCCGAAGCCGCCCAGCTATCTCGTGTGGGCGATCCTCACGACGCTGTTCTGCTGCCTGCCGTTCGGCATCGTCAGCATCGTCTACGCCGCCCGTGTCGACTCGAAGTACAACGCCGGTGACATGACCGGTTCGTTGGAGGCATCGAACAACGCCAAGAAGTGGGCGATCGTGTCGGCGCTGGTGACCGTCGGGCTGCTGGTGCTCTGGATCCTGCTGGCCGTCCTGGCGGGCAGTACGTCGAGTTGAGCGTGACGTCGACGCGCCTCGCTCCCGTCGCGGTCGGGGTGGCCGGAAGCGCGTGGATCGCGCTGGCCGGGATCGCGTACCGGCCGGCCGGCGCCGGCGGCCTGTCGATCGGCTGTCCCGTGGCCCACTTCACGGGGCTCGACTGTCCGGGGTGTGGGTCGACCCGGTCGCTCGGTGCGCTCGTCCGCCTCGATCCCGCGGCGGCCGTCGACCACCACGCGCTGGTTCCGATCGCGCTGGTCTTCGTCGTGACCTCCTGGGCACTGTGGACCTGGTCGCGCTGGTCCCTCCGGCCGACGCCGACCCTGATTCGGGGGCCGGTTGCGATCCTGACGGTCGCGGCCGTGCTGGTGGCGTTCACGGTGCTCCGCAACCTCGACGCCGGCGCGTGGCTGGCATCGGGGCTGTCGTCCGCCTGAGCGCCGATCTGCGCCACCGGTCGGTCGAATCGGCCTGCGCAGGAAGTCGGGCGATCGAATAGGTTGCACATCGTGATCCGCCATGTCCTGACGTCCCGCCCGCCGACGCTGACCACCGGGCGGCAGTGATGGCCCGGTTCGGACGCATCCTGACGGCGATGGTCAGCCCCTTCGACGAGGGGGGAGCGCTGAACATCGACGCCGCGGTCGCGTTGGCCAAGTGGCTCGTCGAGCAGGGCAACGAGGGGCTCGTGGTCGCCGGAACCACCGGCGAGTCACCGACGCTGTCGATCGACGAGAAGCTGTCGCTGTTCGAGGCGGTCGTCAATGCGGTCACCGTGCCGGTGGTGGCCGGGACGACCGGCTCGAACACGCTGCACGACATCGGCCTCACCGAGGAGGCCGGTCACCTCGGCGTCGCCGGGATCCTCGGCGTGTGCCCGTACTACAACCGTCCGTCGCAGGCGGGCATCGAAACGCACTTCCGTGCGATCGCGGCGTCGACCGACCTGCCGATCGTCCTCTACGACATCCCGATCCGCACGGGACGCAAGATCTCGAGCGGCACGATCGTTCGCCTCGCCACCGACGTGCCGAACATCGTGGCCCTCAAGGACGCCGCGAAGGACCCGGGCGCCACCGCCGCCGTCATCGCTGCGGCGCCGCCCGACTTCGAGGTGTACTCCGGCGACGACTCGATGACCCTTCCGTTGTTGGCCGTGGGCGCGGTCGGCGCGATCGGCGTCGCGACCCACTGGTGCGCTCCCGATCACGTGGAGATGTTCGACGCGTGGCAGCGCGAAGACACCGTGGCGGCACGCCTGATCAACGCGCGCCAGCTGGAGAGTTACGAGTTCGAGACCGGTGACGACGCTCCGAACCCGGTACCGTCCAAGGCAATGTTGAGAACGCTCGGTCATGACGTCGGGGAGTGCAGGTCCCCGATGGGTCCGACGCCCCATGGACTCGAACACGCCGCCCGCGGTGTGTACGACCGCCTGGTCGCCGCCCGTGGCTGAGCCGCTGAGCCCCGGCGCCACCGATCCGTCGGTCCCCGTTCGCATCGTCTTCCTCGGTGGACTCGGTGAGATCGGACGCAACTGCATGGCGATCGAGCAGGGCGCTGCCGACGATCCCGACCGGACCGTCATCCTCATCGACTGCGGGTTGATGTTCCCCGAGGCCAACATGCACGGGATCGACCTGATCCTGCCCGACTTCACCTACCTGCGTGAGAACGCCAGCCGTATCCAGGCCCTCGTGCTCACGCACGGCCACGAGGACCACGTCGGCGCGATCCAGTATCTGCTGCGCGACCACGACGGCATCGGCGATCTCCGCGACGATCCGCTCCCGATCTACGGTGCCGCGCTCACGTTGGGCCTTGCCCGGAATCGGATCGAGGAAGCCGGCCTGCTGCCGAAGACCGACATGCGCAAGGTCGCCGACGGTGACTCGGTCGAGATCGGGCAGTTGGTCGTGGAGTTCATCCCCGTCACGCACTCCGTGCCGCATGCGCACGCCATCGCCGTGCACACCGCCCAGGGCGTCGTGCTGCACTCGGGCGACTACAAGATCGACCTCACGCCGGTCGACCATCGCCGCACCGACCTCGCCCGCATCGGCCAGCTCGCCAAGTCGCCGGGCATCCGGCTGCTGATGGCCGACTCGACCAACGCCGAAGAAGCGGGCTACTCGCCGAGCGAGACGAGCGTCGGCTCGGTGCTGACGGGGCTGTTCGCGGCCCATCGCGACCGGCGCATCGTCACGGCCAGCTTTGCCAGCCACCTGCACCGCATCCAGCAGATCGCCACTGCGGCGATGGCTGACGGCCGCAAGATCGCCACGCTCGGGTTGAGCATGAAGAAGAACGTGCGGCTCGGTCGAGAGCTGAAGGTGCTCGACATCCCGGAGTCGGCGATCATCGACATCGAGGAGATCGACAAGTACGAGCCTGGCCAGATCTGCATCATCTCCACCGGGTCGCAGGGCGAACCGATGTCGGCGCTCGGGCTGATGGCTCGCGGCGAGAACAGGTGGCTGAAGCTCGGCGAGCACGACACCGTCGTGCTGTCGAGCCATGCGATCCCTGGCAACGAGGGCAACGTCAACGCCGTGATCGACGGGCTGATCCGCATGGGGGCCGAGGTCGTGCACTCCGGTGTGCTCGACGTGCACGCGACCGGCCACGCCCAGGCCGACGAGATCAAGACCTACCTGTCGATCGTCAACCCCGAGTGGTACGTGCCGATCCACGGCGAGTACCGCCACATGGTGGCCAACGCGAAGCTCGGCGAGCTGATGGGTGTCCCGCACGACAACGTCGTCCTCTGCGAGGACGGCGACGTCCTGGAGCTGACCGATGAGGAACTCAAGCCCGTCGGTCGGGTCCCGTCGGGCTATCTGTACGTCGACGGCATCGTCGGTGACGTGGGCCAGGGCGTGTTGCGCGACCGCCAGAAGCTCGCCGAGGAGGGGGTGGTCGTCGTTGTCGTCACGGTCGACATCCAGACCGGCAAGGTGCTCGTCGGCCCGGAGATCATCACCCGGGGCTGGGTGTACGCCCCCGAGGCGGAGGACCTGCTCGACGAAGCCTGCGACGCCGTTGCCGATGCCGTCGAGGCATCGCTCGGCAAGGGTGTCCGCGACGTCGAGGCGTTGGAGCGCGATGTCCGTCGCGCCGCCGGGAAGTTCGTCAGCGAGCGCACCAAGCGCCGTCCGATGATCGTTCCCGTCGTCATGGAGGCCTGACACTTGCGGAGGTCGGGAACCTGGCGTCGGCTGGCCTCGATCGGTGTCGTTGCCGTCGCCGCGTCGGTCGGTGGATGCGGCGGCGACGACGGAGGGCAGCCCGACACCGGGTTCGTCGCCGACGTCGCGTCGGCGGTCGAGGCCATCGAGGCCGAGCGCGGGCCGGGGCAGGAGTACTTCGAGGTCACCGCCGGTCCGCAGTTCACCAACGTCTTCGTGGCCGTCGAGGACGCGACAGCGGCGATCCCGTACGTCTACCGTGACGGTCAGCTCGAGCCCCCGGCCCCCAAGCTGTCGGGGGCGTCGGGATTCACGTTCACCGCCGACGCGGCCGAGGTCGACGACGCCATCCTGGCGACCGTCCTCGAGGAACTGCCCGAGGCCACCGTCGAGGCCCTGAGCATCGAGGGCGGAGACGGCGGCACCGTGCGCTACGTCGTCACCGCCCGCTCACCGGAAGGCGGCGTGCTCGAGATCACCGTGGCGCGCGACGGCTCCGTCCTCGCCGTCGACCCCCTCTGATCGTGCTCGTGCACATCTGCTCCGCCGGCTGGAGCCGGGGTCGTCGATCGGGGTTCAGGCGGCGTGGCGCCGGCCGGGTGGTCCCGTTGCCCTGACCGTGCCGTCGGGGAGTCGGAGGGTGAGCTCGCGGTTCGGTCCGAGTTCGACGACCCAGCCATCGTGGTGGATCTGGGTGTGGTGGCGGGAGCACACCGGGATCAAGTTCGCCAGATCGGTTCGGCCACCGTGGCGCCACCAGACCACGTGATGGAGCGCGCAGCGGTCGGAGCGCACGTCGCACCCCGGGATGGCGCAGCAACGGTAAAGACCCCGCAGTGCTCGCCGTTGGGCCCGGTTGGCGAGGCGGGTGGTGCGGCCGAGGTCGAGTTCGCCCGGGGCGTGGAGAACGACACCGTTGCGAACGACGACGGCATGGATGTCGGCTGTGCGGGCCAGCTCGGCGAGCACGCGGGCGGGGATCTCGACGGGAATCGACCACTCGGCGACCGGGCCGGGCCGACCGCCGGCGTCGAGATCGGCATCGACGACCACGACGAACTCCGGTCGTCCTGGCCGTGAAACACCACCGCTCTCGTCGAGCAATCCGATCAGCGCGCCGGCGGCGAGGAACTGCTTTTTCTCGACGGGGTCGGTCGGACATCCGTCAGGGGTCGCCTCGGCGAACAGCGTCTCGACCGCCTGCTCGAGCCTCGAGGCGAGCCTCACCCCGGTGACGGGGTCGAAGCGACCGCGCAGGTTCCACATGCCGTCGTGGTCGACCCATGTCGACAGTCGGGTGTTGCGTCGCTGCCGTTCGAGGCGATCGATGCCGTCGCCTGACTGGAGTCGCCGCACCTCGAGTTCCACGCGCTTGCGGAACTGGTCGATCGTGCCGGCCTCGGCGACCGCGGCGAGCGACTCCACACGATCGAAGAGGTCGTCACGTCGATCGGCGGGCAGCTGCCCGGAGCCTCGCGTGACCGCATCGATGTGCTGCGCGGTGATCGCGCCGTCGGCCAGCGCCTCCGCGAGGTTCGGCATGGCGGCCAGTGTCGCCGCGCGGTCGCGGCACCTTCCTGCCGCCGCGATCGACGTCGTGGCCGCCGACGCGATCACCGCTTCCGGAAAGCTCGCGGTCGCCTCGAGTTTCGCGATCAGCACGGCCTGGTGTGCATCGATCCACGCCGTTGCTTCGCGTGCGGCGATCAGAGCCGCTTCGATCGTCGTGGCATCGGCAGCGTCGTCGGCGCACGCCTCGGCGATGCGCTCCACTCGCTCGGCGACGGCCTTCGACTCCATGCGACCATCATGACGAGGGGGTGTGTCAACGTTGCCGGAGCGGTGGCCCGACCCGAATCCCGAGCCGGGTCAGGGTCGGCCGCGGGGTGGCTTCCTGCCGACACCGACGAGCGGGCGCATCACCTCGCCCTCGAACGGGACCTCGAACGCCGTGCCGACGTGGAGTCCCTCGAAGCCCGCAGCGGTCAGCGCGTCGGTGATCTCGCTGCCGCTCAGGCCGTCGCCGTCGGGCTCCTCGCGCTCCCAGTCCCATTGCACGAAGATGCCGCCCGGTCGGAGCAGCTCGGCCAGGCGCCGCAGCGTGCCCGGGTAGTCGTCGAGGAAGCTGCACACCGACGAGCAGACGACGAGGTCGTGGGTGCCATGCCCGCTCGGGATGTCGGTCGCCGTCCGCACATTGGTCCAGCCGCGGTCGGCGATCTTGGCGGTGAGCACCTGGAGCATCGCCGGTGACGCGTCGACGGCATCGATCGACTCGGCCTCGTCGACCAGTTGCTCGGTGAGCAGCCCCGTCCCGCACCCGAAGTCGCAAACGGTCATCCCGCCAACCGAACGGCCCCGCTCGGTCAACAGCTCGATCAAGGATGCAGACGCCGCTGCGGAGTAGGCACGAGCGGCGGGGTCGTCGTCCCAGCCTGGCGCATACTCGGCCCACGGGTCGTCGTCGACGGTCGGCTGTTCCTCGGGCTCCACCAGGCCATCGTGCCACTCCACGTCGACGCCGGTCGTTCGCCACCGCTCAGGAGCGCCTCGGCGGGAGCACCTCGGCGGGGCACCTCGTCGCCGAGCTGGTCCTCGTGCCCCGAACGAGGGTCGCGGTCCGGTGTGACACCCGGTTGGTACCGTGTGCATCGTCATGTCCACGTGGGGCCCGTCCAAGAAGCGTTCGGCGTCGAAGCAGACGCGCTCGTCCCCGTCCAAGTCGACCGGCCGTGCCAAGAGCACGTCGAAGTCGTCGTCGGCGGCGAGTTCCGCGGGGGCGTCGTCCGGGAAGTCCGCGGCGAGGTCGTCGACCGGGAGGTCGAAGGCGTCCGGCAGCGTGCGCGACGCAACACCGCCCGGGGGTGAGGTCGCGGCGCCGCAGTCCGGTCTGAGCCATGCGATGGGTGGACGCGAGCACGAGTTCGTCGGGCTCGCGCTCGTCGGGGCCGCGATCGTGCTCGGACTCGCCGTCTATCTCGATCTCGCCGGCCCGTTGGGACGGGGGATCGAGACGCTCGCGGGCTGGTTGGTCGGTCTCGGGCGGTTTGCGTTCCCGCTGGTGCTCCTCGCTGTCGGGGTGTCGTTCGTCCGCCGGGGACGATCGTCGAATCCGTTGCAGCTCGCGATCGGCTGGTCGATCGTGTCGTTGTCGGCGCTCGGCCTGCTCCAGGTGTTCCTCGGCCCCGATTCCGTCTCCGACGGCGCCGACGAGGTCATCGACGCCGGTGGGTACGTCGGTGCGCTCGTCGGCTCGCCGCTCGAAGCCCTGCTCGCGACGGCCGGAGCGGCCGTGCTGCTCACCCTCACCCTCGTGGGCGGCGCCCTGCTCGTCACCCGGACCTCGATCCGCACGTTCGCGCAGAACACCGGTGGCTTCCTCGCCGCCATCGCAGGCCCGCTCCATCGCGCCGCACGATCGGGCATCAGCAACATCTCCACCCTCAGCAGCGATCGCGAGGACGCCAACGGCGAACCCGCATCCGGACTCACCGACATCGCCGGCGAGGCGGGCGGCGCGTCGGGTGCGTCGTTGTACGACTTCGCCGCCGAGGGTGACGAACTGGGCGACGACACGCCGGCTCCGAAGCGTCGCCGCACCTCCAAGCCGAAGCTGTCGACCGGGAGCCAGCCGGCCGGCACCGTGAGCCCCGACGGCACGGCGGTGGGCGAGTGGGTCCTGCCGCCGATGGCCTTCCTCGACCGGCCCGGCGAGCAGAAGATCGACCGCAAGGCCGTCGAGGCGCGCGGTCGGATGCTGCAGGAGTCGCTCGCCTCGCACGGCGTCGACACGACGCTGCTCGGCATGACCGTCGGGCCCACGGTCACCCGCTACGAACTCGAACTCGGCCCCGGCGTCAAGGTCGCACGCGTCACGAGCCTGCAGAAGGACATCGCCTACGCGATGGCCGCCGTCGACGTCCGCATCCTCGCCCCGATCCCCGGTCGGTCGGCGATCGGCGTCGAGGTGCCGAACCATCAACGCCAGCTCGTCGCCCTCGGCGACCTGCTCACCTCGCCCGAGGCCGCCAAGGCCACCAACCCGCTCGAGGTGGCCGTCGGCAAGGACATCGCCGGCAAAGCGGTGTTCCTCGACCTCGCGACCACGCCTCACATGCTGATCGCGGGCGCCACCGGCGCCGGCAAGTCGAGCGGCATCAACTGCATCATCACCTCGTTGCTGATGCGCACCACACCCGACGACGTGCGACTGATCCTGATCGACCCCAAGCAGGTCGAGATGGGGCAGTACGCCCGCCTGCCGCACCTGCTGACCCAACCGGTCACCAACCCGAAGAAGGCCGCCAACGCGCTCGGGTGGGCGGTCAAGGAGATGGAGCGCCGCTACGACGTGCTCTCCGAACTCGGCTATCGCGACATCACCGGCTACAACAAGGCGTTCGCCAAGGGTCAGATCCAGCCGCCGCTCGGCTCCGAGATCGAGTACGAGCACATGCCGTACATCGTCGTGGTGGTCGACGAGCTGAACGACCTGATGATGGTGGCCGCGCGTGACGTCGAGGAGTCGATCACGCGCATCGCCCAGAAGGCCCGAGCGGTCGGCATCCACCTGATCGTCGCCACGCAGCGTCCCTCGGTCAACGTGATCACCGGTGTGATCAAGGCGAACATCCCCGCTCGGATGGCGTTCGCCGTGTCGAGCCTCACCGATTCGCGCGTGATCCTCGACCAGCCCGGAGCCGAGAAGCTCGTCGGCAAGGGCGACATGTTGCTGCTGCCCGGCAACTCCTCGGTCGCCAACCGCATCCAGGGATCCTTCGTGAGTGAGGAGGAGGTGCGTCAGGTCGTGGCGCACTGGCGGTCGCAGTCGCCCGAGCCGATCTACTCCGACGACGTCGAGTCCGGCGGTGAGGGCGATGACAGTTCCGGTGGAGGCCCGGCCGGGCAATCGGCACTGGTCCCGCCCCGCAGTGGGGTCGGCGGCCCCGGCGGTTCGTCGGGTGTCGGTCCGATGGCGTCGTTCGACGATCTCGACGTCACCTCCGATGCCAACGCGTTCTCCGCCGGCGACGACGACGAGGACACCGCGATGATGCGCCAGGCGATGGAGCTCGTCGTGCGCAGCCAGCTCGGTTCCACCTCGATGTTGCAGCGCAAGCTCAAGGTCGGTTTCGCCCGCGCCGGTCGGATCATGGACCTACTCGAACAACGCGGTGTGGTGGGCCCGAGCGAGGGGTCCAAGGCCCGAGCGGTGCTGATGACCGTGGAGGAGTTCGAACTCCTCCAGCAGAACGGCCAGGTCTGACGCGTCGGTGCCGTGGTGACATCATGTCGCCATGGCCACACCTGCAGTTCGTGAGTTCGTCCCCGAGTTGACCGAGATCGCTGACGGCCTGCGCTTCCCCGAAGGACCGATCGCACTGCCCGACGGTTCGGTGGTGCTCGTGGAGATGTTCGGACCACGCCTCACGAAGGTCCATGCGGACGGGACGACCGAGACGATCGCGGAGATCCCCGGCGGGCCGAACGGTGCCGCCGTCGGTCCCGATGGGGCCTACTACGTGTGCAACAACGGCGGTTCGTTCACACCGGTCGAGCTCGGCGGAATGCTCTTCCCCGGTGGGTTCGCCCGAGAGGGCTACATCGGCGGCCGGATCCAACGGGTCGACCCCCACGACGGCACGGTCACCGACCTGTACACCGAGTGCGACGGGCACCCGCTGCGCGGGCCGAACGATCTGGTGATGGACGGCCACGGCGGCTTCTGGTTCACCGACCACGGCATCCGTGACACCGTGGCGCGCACCGCTGATCTGACCGGGATCTACTACGCCCACGCCGACGGCAGCGGCATCCAGGAAGTGGTGTTCCCGACCGACTCGCCGAACGGCATCGGTCTCTCACCGGACACCGACACGCTCTACTGGGCCGAGACCCACAACGGGCGTGTGCACCGTCGCACGATCAGTGCGCCCGGCGAGGTCCTCGCACCCGCGCCGCTCGATCTCACCGCGGTGCTCCACGGCCTGCCTGGATACCAGCTGCTCAACTCGTTGGCGGTCGACGGGGAGGGCTGGGTGTGCGTTGCGACGCTGGTCAACGGTGGCATCACCGCGATCTCGCCCGACGGCAAGGAGGTCGAGTTCTACGAGACCGGCGACCCGATCACGACCAACATCTGCTTCGGGGGCGACGACCTCCGCACCGCGTACGTCACGTGTTCGAGCAGCGGTCGGCTCGTGTCGTTCCCGTGGCCCCGTCCCGGATTGCGTCTCGCTCACCAGTGATGCAGACGCCGTCCGCATCGGTGCCGGTGATCGACCTCAGCGGGTTCCGCGACGGCGACGTCCACACGCGCCGGGCGCTCGGGGAGCGGATCGATCGAGCGTGCCGACAGGTCGGGTTCTTCACCGTCGTCGGCCATGGCGTGGACGACGCCACCATCGGCGCGCTGCGATCCTCGGCGCGAGCGTTCTTCGACGCACCCCTCGAGGACCGGCTCGAGGTGGCGATGCCCGAGCCCGGCTACCCGTACGGCTACAACCCGCTGGAGGCGGAGGCGCTCAACCGCTCGATCGGAGGCGTCGCGCTCGCGGATCTGAAGGAGACGTTCAACGTCGGCCCGATCGATCCACCG
The DNA here is from genome assembly GCA_963715285.1 of Ilumatobacteraceae bacterium. Classification (GTDB taxonomy): domain Bacteria; phylum Actinomycetota; class Acidimicrobiia; order Acidimicrobiales; family Ilumatobacteraceae; genus Sva-07. The sequence continues at coordinate 116,083 of CAVQRU010000001.1, forward strand.
CTGCGTCCGCTCGGCGAGATGGTCGACCCCGACGAGCGGGCGGTGTACGCGCCGAATCTGTGGCCGGCGTGTCTGCCGTCGTTGCGGCCGGCCGTCGAGGCGTACTACCGATCGATGGCAGACCTCGCGGCGACCCTGATGGAGGCGTTCGCCGTCGCCCTGGGTCTCGACGCCCGAACCTTCGACGGCCTGATCGATGCGCACGGCTCGGCGCTGCGGCTCGCCCACTACCCGGCACTCGAGGGGGTGCCGGCGCCCGGACGATTCCGGGCGGGCGCCCACACCGACTACGGGACCCTCACGATCCTGTGGACCGACGGCGAGCCAGGGCTGCAGGTGCAGGCGCTCGACGGCGCCTGGATCGACGTGGAACCGGTCGACGGCGGGTTGATCGTCAACCTCGGCGATCTCATGCAGCGATGGACGAACGATCGGTGGCGGTCGACGATGCACCGTGTGGTCGCGACGCCGGCCGCCGACAGCCGACTGTCGATCCCGTTCTTCCACAACGCGAACTGGGATGCCACGATCGAGTGCATCGTCGCCGACGGCGAGACGCCGAAGTACCCACCGACGACCGCCGGTCACCACCTCATGGAGAAGTTCCGCTCGACCGTGATGTGACCGCGTGTCGATGAGCGAAGCGACCGTCTACGGGGGTTTGGCTCATCGGTGTGAGCGCGCCGGCGTGTGCGATGAGCGAAACCACCGTATGCGGCGGTCTGGCTCATCGCGTTGGACGGGGGCGGGATCGGCCTGGGCGGGAGGCCCCTCGGGTAGCGTGGTCGGCCGTGTCCCAGCGGTTCTACATCGAGACGCTCGGCTGCCCGAAGAACGACGTCGACTCCGACAAGCTGGTCGGCGCGTTGCTCGCGGACGGCATGGAAGCGACCGACGATGCCGCGCTCGCCGATCTCGTCGTCGTCAACACCTGCGCGTTCATCGACGAGGCCCGTCGGGAATCGATCGACACGATCCTCGCACTCGACGAACAACGTCGTGACGGCTCGCGGCTGGTGGTCACGGGTTGTATGGCCGAGCGCTACGGCGCCGAACTGGCGGCGGAGCTCCCGGAGGTCGACCAGGTCGCCGGCTTCGGACAGGCCTTCAACGTGACGCCCGAAGCGCGCGATGGCACCGAGGTCCCGAGCGGATCCCAGCGCAAGCTGATCCCGGTGTCGTCCACACCGCTGCCGGAGTTCGATCTGCTCAACCTGCCGCGCCCGAAGTCGGCGGTTCCCTGGGCCTACGTCAAGATCGCCGAGGGCTGCGATCGCTCCTGCGGGTTCTGTGCGATCCCGAGCTTCCGCGGGCCGCAGCGCAGCCGCGACGTCGCCTCGATCCTGACCGAGGTCGAACAGCTCGAGGCGCGCGAGATCGTGCTCGTCGCTCAGGACCTCGCCTCGTACGGCAAGGACCGCCCCGACGAACTCGGCGCAGGCTCGATCGTGCCGCTGGTGAACGCCGTTGCGAGCGCGGTCGACCGGGTGCGGCTGCTGTACCTGTACCCGAGCGACCTGACCGATGGCCTGATCGACGCGATCTGCGATTCGGGCGTGCCCTACTTCGACCTCTCGTTGCAGCACGTCAGCAAGCCACTGCTTCGCCGCATGCGCCGCTGGGGCGACGGCCAACGCTTCATCGACCGCATCGCCGACATCCGCGAGCGCGAGCCGGACGCGGCGTTCCGGAGCAACTTCATCGTCGGCTATCCCGGCGAGACCGAGGAGGACCACGACCAGCTCCTCCACTTCGTCGAGGAGGCCCAGCTCGACTGGTGCGGGTTCTTCACCTACAGCCGCGAGGACGGCACGTACGCCGCCGACCTCGACGGTGCCGTCGATCCCGGCCTGATGGGGGAGCGGCTCGCGGAGCTGCGTGAGTTGCAGGACGACATCACCGCCACCCGCCGTGACGCACTGATCGGGCAGACCCTCAGTGTGCTCGTCGACACCCCGGGGGTGGGACGGAGCCATCGTGAGGCACCCGAGATCGACGGGGTCATCCACCTCGACGAAGACCTCGCTCCTGGAGAGATCGTCGACGTCGACATCGTCGATGCACTCGGTCCCGACCTCGTGGCGTCGGGTGTGAGTGTGGAAGCGTTGGAGACGATCTGATGGTCGAGCCCGACAAGCTCGCCACCTGGGCCAACGCGATCACCGTGGGTCGGCTGCTGCTGTCGCCGCTGATGTTCTGGGTGATCCCGAACGACGAGTTCGGATCCTGGATCGCGTTCGGGATGTGGATCGTGTTCAGCTCCACCGACTTCCTCGACGGCTATCTCGCCCGGCGCCAGGGCACGACGTCCGCGGGCGCCTTCCTCGATCCGCTCGCCGACAAGGTCCTGATCCTCGGAGCGATGTTCACCCTCGTGAGCACGGGGGTGTTCTGGGTGGTGCCGGTGGTGATCATCACGGCTCGGGAAGTGATCATCAGCGTGTATCGCGTGCTCGTCGGCGGCAAGGGCATCAGCGTCCCGGCGATCAAGCTGGCGAAGTACAAGACCGTGTCCCAGCAATTGGCAGTGGCGTTCGCACTCCTGCCGCTGACGGCCGTCGATGCGACATGGCTGTGGAACGGTTGCCTCTGGCTCGCAGTGGTGCTCGCCCTGGTGAGCGGCGCGCAGTACCTGCTGCGGGCGCGCCGCCTCGAGGCGGTCTCGTCGTCGACGACCGTCGACCCGGTCGGGCGAGCGGCGACCGCCGAATGACCCTGCGCTGCGACGTCCTCGCCGTGGGCACCGAGCTGCTGCTCGGCCAGATCATCGATTCCAACTCGGCATGGATCGGCGGGGAGCTGGCGGCCAACGGGATCGACTCGCTCGTCCAGGTGAAGGTCGGCGACAACGTCGGACGGATCGAGACCCAACTCCGGCGGCTCCTCGAGTCGGCCGATGCGGTGATCATGTGCGGCGGCCTCGGCCCGACCCACGACGACCTGACGCGCGATGCGATCGCCGCGGTGATGGGTGTCGACCTCGTCATCGACGACGGCGTCGCCGACGTGATCCGGGAGATGTTCGCCGCCCGCGGCCGTCGGATGGCGGACAACAACCTTCGCCAGGCCCACGTGCCGGTGGGCGCGACGATCATTCCGCAGACCCGCGGCACCGCTCCGGGGCTGATCTGCCCCGTCACCGTGAACGGCGTCGACAAGGTGGTGTACGCGGTGCCCGGCGTGCCGCACGAGATGTACGACATGGTCCACCGGGCGATCCTGCCGGATCTTCGCCGCCGCAGCGGTGACGACTCGGTGATCGCGAGCCGAGTACTGCGCACGTGGGGCGAGAGCGAGAGCGGGCTCAACGAGCGCCTCGACCACGTGATCGAGCAGCTGGAGGGTCCGGACACACCGACGCTGGCGTTCCTCGCGAGCGGTTGGGAGGGCCTGAAGGTCCGCCTCACCCACAAGGCGCCCACGCTCGAGGAGTGCACCGAGCAACTCGACCGCTGGGAGCAGGTCGTCCGTGACGAGCTCGGCGACCTGGTGTTCGGAACCGACGACGACACGATGGAGTCGGTCGTGCTGGAGCTCTGCCGGCAGCGCGGGCTCACCCTCGCGACGGCGGAGTCGGTCACCGGTGGTCTGGTCGGTGCCCGGCTCACGGCGATCCCGGGCGCAAGCGACGCGTTCCGCGGGGCGATCGTCAGCTACGCCACCGAGGTGAAGCAGTCGCTGCTCGGCGTGGGGGAGGGGCCGGTGGTCAGCGAAGCGGCGGCGCGCCAGATGGCCCACGGCGTGCGAGAACGGCTCGGCGCCGACATCGGGTTGTCGCTCACGGGTGTCGCCGGTCCCGACGAGCAAGACGGCCAGCCGGTCGGCACGCTCTACGTCGGCCTCGTGGGCCCCGGCTTCGACGAGGTGCGCCACGCCCGTCTGCCCGGTCAGCGTGAACAGATGCGCCAGTTCTCGGTGATCACTGCGCTCGGCCTCCTGCGCACCGAACTGGCCACCCGCTAGCGCCTTTCGAGAGCATCGCAGCCTCAGGCGGTCGAACCCGACTGGTCGAGGGGTCGAGGCGGGAAGCTCGTGAAGTCGTCAGCGAAGAGAATGTTGGCCGTCTGACCGTTCTTTGGCGGAGCAAGGCGCAGGGAAACGGAGGCTGCGAAGTCTCCAGGGTTGAGGTAATAGCACCGACGCGTTTCAGGAGAGTAGATCGCCAGGACGTCGAGTTCGTCTCGCTCCATCGGCTTTGCGTGGACACCATGCCTGTCCGACCAGACGCTCCGGAAGTGGACCGGGAGAACGCCCCGACTCGTCGCCCGGTACTTCACCTGAATCCTGAAGAAGGTCGCATCGACGTAGGCGACGAGGTCGAACGGAGCGTGCTCGGTGAGTGGCAGGAGCACGAGAGCGCCGCGTTCGATCAGATCGACCTGGACTTGTGCCGTCGCGAGGTCACCCTTGTCCTTCGTGTGGTGTCTGATCGCCATGCGACAGATTACCCAACCGATGCTCGGACGAGATCGAGAGGCGATAGTTTCGTCGGGAGGCCCCTGTAGCTCAGCTGGACAGAGCAAGTCCCTTCTAATGACAAGGTCGCAGGTTCGAATCCTGCCGGGGGCGCTGTAGCCTGGAACGGCGCTGCGTGCACCCGTGGCCCCCACCCCCGACCAGGCGAGGTTCTGCGTGAAGTTCAAGAAGGGCGAAACCGTCATCTATCCCCAGCACGGCGCGTGCGTCGTGATGGGCACCAAGAAGATGGAGTTCTTCGGCGAGAAGCAGGACTACCTGATCCTGAAGACCGTGATCAACGAGATGACCCTGAAGGTGCCGATCTCGAGCACCGAGGAGGTCGGCGTGCGGCCGCCCGTGTCGGCCGACGAACTCGAGGACCTCGTGGCGGTGCTGGCGAAGCCGGACCCCCGCGTGCCGTCCAACTGGAGCCGTCGCTTCAAGAACCACCAGGAGAAGCTCAAGAGCGGCGACGTGTACCAGGTCGCCGAAGTCGTCCGGAACCTCGCCGCCCGCAACCGCGACGCGTCGCTGTCGGCGGCCGAGCGCACGATGTACGAGCGCGCCCGTGTCAACCTGATCTCGGAGATCTCTCCGGCGCTGAAGGTGTCGGCCGAGGAGGCCGAGGCCTATCTCGACGATGCGCTCGCGAAGGGCGTCCTCAAGGCTCCGCCCGCGGAGGCCAAGAAGAAGAAGTGACCGTTACATCTGGGGTCAGACCCCAGATGTCACGCTCGGCAGGGTGAAGCGGACGGTCACGGGGAGGTGATCGGAGATCGCCGCCCAGTCGTGACCGCCGGTGGGCACGGTGACTGCGACGTCGGTTGCGTGCGCGGGGAGCAGGACGTGATCGAGCAACTGGCTCGGTGACTCCGACGGATTCGTGTTCCCCGGACGCTCGTGCTCGATACCGGGCAGCGCATCGATGATCGAGGGGTCGTCGGCGTCGTTGAAGTCGCCGGCGACGATCGGCGGTGGGTCGTCACCGATCGCCTCGACGATGTCCGCCACCCGCCGCGCCTCGGAGCGCCGGGAGTCGGCGTCCTGGTGCGGTGAGAGGTGCAGGTTGTAGATCATCACCATGCTGCGATCGGATCGACCGACGAGCGCCCATTGGGCGATTCGCCGCCGCCAACTCCGCATCGGCTGGTCGTCGGAGATCTCCGTGTGCCCGACGGCGTCGAGCAGATGGGGCGTCAGGATCGCCATTCCTTCCGATCGCCACCACATCGCACGCGTGTACGGCGCGTGTTTGAGCGCCCAGGCGTAGCGCATCGTCAACGCCCGGCCGAGGGTCTCTACCTGATGCTTGCGGACCTCCTGGAGCACCACGATGTCGGGCGCCTGTTCCCGAATCGATCGGGCGGCTGCGTCGATGTCCGGTCCGGCCGAGCCGTGCAGGTTCCAGGTCAACACGCTCCAGGACGCAGGCGACGACGGCGACGACACGTCCGGCAGTGTCGCGCGTCGCTCGCCCACCACCCGAAATCTGCCCCGTTCGTCGCGCCATGCGCGCCGATGCAGGCATTTTTCGGTGGGTGGGGGAGCGGGCGTGCCAGACTCGGCGGCGATGAGCAGGATCGCGTTTCTCGGAATGGGTGTCATGGGCGCCCCGATGGCCAGGCACCTTGCCAAGGCCGGTCACGAGGTGGTGGTCTACAACCGCACGGCGGCCAAGGCGCTCGCCTGGGTTGCACTCAACGGCAACCACGCCGCACCCACGCCCGCCGAAGCTGCCGACGGCGCCGAGTTCGTTGCGCTCTGCGTCGGCAACGACGACGACGTCCGCGAGGTCGTGCTCGGTCCCCAGGGCGCACTCGAAGCGATGGCCGCCGGGACGGTGTTGGTCGACCACACCACCGCGTCGGCGGGGCTGGCCCGCGAGTTGTCGGCGGCGTGTGCCGAACGGGGCATCGGCTTCGTCGACGCCCCGGTCTCCGGGGGGCAGGCCGGCGCGGAGAACGGACAGCTCACGGTGATGTGCGGATGCGACGACGGCGAGATCTTCGATCGGGCGGCCGCCGTGATCGACGCGTATGCGAAGTCCTGCGTTCGGCTCGGACCGGCGGGATCCGGGCAGCTGACGAAGATGGTCAACCAGATCTGCATCGCCGGCCTGCTCCAGGGTCTGGCCGAGGGTGTCAACTTCGCCAAGCTCGCCGGCCTCGACGTCGATCAGGTCGTCGACGTGATCGGCAAGGGCGCGGCTCAGAGCTGGCAGATGGACAATCGGGCACGCACGATGGCGGCGGACGAGTTCGACTTCGGCTTCGCCGTCGAATGGATGCGCAAGGACCTCGGGATCGTGCTCGACGAGGCCGATCGCAGCGGCGCCAGACTCCCCGTGACGGCGCTCGTCGACCAGTTCTACAAGCAGGTGGTCGCGATGGGCGGCGACCGATGGGACACCAGCAGCCTCATCCGCTTGCTCAACCCCTGACCGATCACACCGCGCCGATCAGTCGGTGGGACGGATCGGGTCGTCGCCGCGGAAGCCGTGCACGATCGGTGGGCGTCGGGGATTGGGTTCCCAGGGGATCACGTCGGAGGTGTCGGCGATCCATCCGAGCAGCTCGTCACGCAGGTCGGCCTGGAGCGCCAGATCTTCCGGGTCGTCCGATCAGGTTGATCATCTCGTTCGGATCGGCGAGTCGGTCGTAGAACTCGTCGGACTCGTAGCGTCGGTGGACATAGGCGTGCGTCGGGGTGCGCAGTGCGATCGCGGTCCCGACCAGTTCCGGCTGTTCGCGTTGCAGCCGAGCCTTGGGCTCGTAGATACCCGTCGCGCGTTCGAACCGGAGCTGGTCGCTGGTGCGGAATCCGCCCTCGGAGCAGGCGAAGTCCCGATGGGCGATCGTCGGATCGTTCATCACGGGCAGCAGACTGCGCCCGAAGTGGGTGTGCTTCACTTCCGCCTCGCCGAGCTCACAGACGGTCGGCAGCAGGTCGACGAGTTCCACCGGGCGATCGACCACCACGCCGGCCGGGAGACCCGCACCGGCGAGGATCAGCGGGTTGCGCAGGATGCAGGGATCCATCGCCGACGGCCACTTCTCGACCAGTCCGAAGTCGCCGAGGTAGTCGCCGTGGTCGGCGAAGAAGCCGATCACCGTGTCGTCGGTTGCGCCGATCTCGTCGACGGCATCCAGCACTCTGGCGAGCTGCGCATCGACCCGGCTCACCATGCCGTGGTAGGTCGCGGCGATCTCGTGGAAGTCGTCGAGCGACAGGTCACCCCAGCCGTAGATGTCCCGGTAGGCGTCCATGAATCCAGGCTTGCCCACGGCATCGGCGGCGGCGATCGGATCGGGCATCGCCGAGCGGTCGTGCATCGAGAACCACGGCTCCTCGACGGTGAACGGTGGGTGCGGGAAGATCAGCGGCACCCACAGCACCCAGGGTTGATCGGTCGGAGCGCCTTCGCGCAGCCAGCGTTCGGCGGTTCGGATCGTCGCCTCGTCGAAGTCGACCGTGTCGGCGTCGCCCGATTCCCCGAAGTACATCGCCCGATGCAGCCGGTGGTCGGTCGGGTACGGCGAGGTGTATCTCGTCATCGCATCGACGGGAGGTTCGAGAAAGCCACAGAAGTCGGAGCTCGACTCGGTCACGCCAGGCGCGAACACGTCGCCGCGATCGCCGGCGATCGCCACGTAGTAGCCCGCTTCCCGGAGGATCTTGAACAGGTTGGGCTCGTGGTCATCGATCAGGTTGTCGAGCGTGCGGTGACCAGCCACATGTGGGTACCAACCGGTGAGGATCGAGCAGCGGCTCGGTCCGCACACGGGATGTTGGGCCCACGCGTCGTCGAAGCGGACACCCCGGGCGGCGAGTGCGTCGATGTTCGGTGTCGATGCGACGGGGCTCCCGAAGCAACCGAGTGCGTCCGCGCGCAGCTGGTCGGGCATGAAGAGAACGATGTTCGGCCGGCTCATCTCGTCAGGACACCGACAGTTCCATGCGGTCGACACCTCGAATCGTCAGGCGGTCGCGGAACGTCGGCTCGGAGAGCAGGTCGATCCGTTCGAATCGCCGAATCAGACGCCCGAGTGCGACCGTGGCTTCGAGACGGGCGAGCGATGCGCCGAGGCAGTAGTGGATACCAGCAGCGAACGCCAGGTGGCGGTTCGCGTTGGGTCGATCGAGGTGCAGCGTGTGCGGGTCGTCGAACACGGCGGGGTCGTGGTTCGCGGCGCCGAGCACGGTCAGGACCGACGTCCCCGGTTCGACGTCGACGCGCTGGTCGCCCTCGCCGAACGACATCGGGATCATCGGGACCCTCACGGTGTGCTGAACCGGGCCGTCGTAGCGCAGGAGTTCGTCGACGGCGTTCGCGTCGAGGGACGGATCGTGTCGCCATCGATCGAGTTCCGCCGGGTTGCGGAGCAGCGCGAGCATGCCGTTGCCGATCAGGTTCACGGTCGTTTCATGGCCCGCCACGTACAGCAGCACCACGAACGACAACAGCTCCTCGGTGGTGAGGCGGTCGCCCTCCTCCTCGGCGACGATCAACGCCGAGAGGACGTCGTCGCCGAGATTCCGGCGACGGTCCTCGACCACGCCGGCGAGGTACGGGCCCATCTGTGCGAGCGCTCCCTCGGCCGCGTCGAGCGTCTCGAGCGTCGTCGTCGGCTCCAACGCTGCGGTCAGCAGCTGGCCCCATTCCCGCATCTCCACCGATCGGTCCTGAGGGATGTCGAGCAGATCGGAGATCACCTGGAACGGCACCGGGAAGGCGAGTTCGTCGACCAACTCCATCGAGCCGCGCTCGGCGGCACGATCGAGGACGGCGTCGACCTGCTCCTCGATGCGTCCGCGCAGGGCGTTGATCGCGGTCGGTGTGAACGCCTTCGAGACCAGTCGGCGGAGCCGGGTGTGATCGGGTGGGTCGAGGTTCAGGATCGACTTCGATCCCTGGGAGCGTCGCAGGCGGCGCCGTTGCGCGACGGGATCGTCACTCGGGGTGCCGTTCGCGTCGATGTCGCGGCTGAAGTCGTTGCTGCGCAACACGTGGCCGACGTCGCTGTAGCGGGTCAGCACGATCAGGCCGTACCCGGTGTCGTAGGCCGGTGCCTGCTCGCGCAGCACGTCGTAGAACGGGTACGGGTTCGCCCGGAATGCCGGATCGAACGGGTTGTACACGGGTTCAGCGGCGGTGTCGGTCACCGCGTCATGTTCTCACGTCACCGCCGACGGCGCCGGGGCGGACGTTCGCCACCCTCCGGTCAGCGTCAGCGTCAGCGGCGATCGGCGAATCGTGCGTTGTTGCCGACGCACCGTCGGAGCCACTGCTCGGTGTCGGCGGCAAGCACCGATCGGTGGAGTGTTGCCGACGCAGACGTCGGGCGCCTGGCGCGTCACGCGCTGGGCTGGTCGGCGAGCGCGGTGGCGAGGGCATCGACGATGCGGTCGACCTGTGCGTCGGTGGTCACGAACGGCGGGCAGAACGTGACGGTCTCGGTACCGATCGCCCTGGTGATCACCCCGAGCCCCAGCATCCGATCGCGCACGTGCATCGCGTCGTGGTGTTCGTGGAGCTGCACCCCGAAGATGGCGACGTCACCGCGGACGTGATCGACCGCGCCGTCGGCTTCGAGCGCCCGCAGCCCAGCACCGAGTCGGGCACCCAACCGGACCGCCTCGCCGAGGAGTCCCTCGCGTTCGATGATCTCCAGGTTGGCGAGTGCGCCCGCGCATGCCGTCGGGTGACCCGAGTAGGTGTACCCGTGGCGGAGGATGAAGTCGGCGTCGGCCTCGAGTGCGTCGCGAACCGCGCGTCCGACGATCACGCCGCCGAGCGGCTGGTAGCCCGACGTGACCCCCTTCGCGAACGTGGTCATGTCCGGCGTGACGCCGTAGTGGTCGGCGGCGAACCAGGTGCCCATCCGGCCGAACCCGGTGATCACCTCGTCGAAGATCAGCAGTGCACCGTGCTGGTCACACAGACGCCGCGCCTCGGCGAGATATCCGTCGACGGGCGGGAACACTCCGGCCGCGCCCTGCACCGGCTCGGTGATCACCGCGCAGAGCTCGTCGGATCGCTGCGCCATCAGCAGCGACAGCGCCTCGATGTCATCGCTCGGCACCTGCACCACGTCGGCGAGCAGCTCGCCGTAGCCCTGCTTGTTGAGGGGCAGGCCCTGAGCGCTGGTGCCGCCGTAGTTGGTGCCGTGGTATCCCCGCATCCGCGAGATGATGAGCCGTCGTTCGGGGTGGCCGGCCCTGACCTGTGCGAGCCGTGCGAGCTTCATCGCGGAGTCGACCGCCTCGGAGCCCGACCCGGCGTAGAACACCCGAGCGTCGGGGATCGGCGTCAGCTCGACGATTCGCTCGGCCAATGCGTCAGCCGGTGCATTGGTGAAGGGATCGAAGCACGAGTACGCCTCGATCGTGCCGATCTGGTGGGCGATCCTGCCGGCGATCTCGGCCCGGCCGTGGCCGACCTGGCAGTACCAGAGGCTCGCCATCGCGTCGATCAGCTCGTTGCCCTCGGCGTCCCACAGCAGCGACCCCTCGCCACGAGCGATCGTGATGAACCGCTCGCGGGTCGGCTTGGCGAACGGATGGAGGAAGGCGCCGGGCATGGGCGCAGTCTGCCAGGCGGTCCGGTGCGCACGTGAGCCGATCGGTTGTGTCATCGTCGACACATGTCCGCGTTCGCCGATGCTGTGGCCGAAGTCCGATCGGGAGCAGATCATCATGTCGTGGCTCGCGAGCTCGTCGCCCGCATGACGCTCGAGGAGAAGCTGGGTTGCCTCGACGGCGACACTCCGTTGTGGCCCGGTCTGTTCGACATGACGTCGGGTGGCTACTACCGACACCCGTGGCCGGCGGCGAAGGTTCCTCGACTCGGGATTCCCGGGATCGACTTCGCCGACGGTCCGCGCGGTTGCGTGGTCGGCGATGCGACGGCGTTCCCGGTCAGCATGGCCCGCGGCGCAACGTTCGATCCCGACCTGGAGGAACGCATCGGTGAAGCGATCGGTGCCGAACTGCGCGCCAGCGGTGCCACCTACACGGGGGCAGTCTGCATGAACCTGCTCCGGCACCCCGCGTGGGGTCGCGCCCAGGAGACCTATGGCGAGGACCCGCACCACGTCGGTGTGATGGCCGCAGCGTTCACCCGGGGACTGCAGCGCCATGTGATGGCCTGCATGAAGCACTTCGCCCTCAACTCGATGGAGAACGCTCGCTTCAGCGTCGACGTCGAGGTGGACGAGCGGTCACTGCACGAGGTCTACCTGCCGCACTTCCGGCGGGTCGCAGCGGAGGGAGTGGCCTCGGTGATGAGCGCGTACAACTCGGTCAACGGCGAGTGGTGCGGTGAGAACGCGACCCTCTTGACCGAGATCCTGCGGCACGAGTGGGGCTGGGACGGCTTCGTCACCTCCGACTTCATCTTCGGCCTGCGCGACGCGGTCAAGTCGGTCGAGGCCGGTCTCGACATCGAGATGCCGTTCCGCCAGCAGCGAGCGATGCGATTGCCGCACGCGATCGAGTCGGGTGCGCTCGACGAGGCCACGGTCGACACCGCGGTCGAGCGGATCGTCGCCACCCTGTTGCGCTTCGCGTACGTGTACGAGTCGCAGCCTCCGCTGTCGGCCGTCGGCACTCGCGAGCATCGGGCCCTGGCGCGTGAGGCGGCGGTGGCATCCACGGTGATGCTGCACAACGACGGACTCCTTCCGATCGATCCGGCTCGCACCGGTCGTGTGGCGGTGTTGGGCCGCCTCGCCGCCATGCGCAACCTCGGTGACGGCGGCTCCAGCGACGTGAGGGCATCCGACGTGGTCACCCCACTCGACGGTCTTCGACAGGCGTTCGGTGACGGGATGGTCGACCACCACGAGTCCGACCTCGACATCGTCGACGCTGCCGACGTGGTGGTGATCGTCGTCGGCTACACCAAGGAAGATGAAGGTGAGTACATCGATGACACCGGGACGGCGCCACTCGTCGCGGAACTGTTTCCACCGATGGACCATCCGACGCTGGGCACCGATGCCCCTCACGACCGCCCCCCGCCCACGGGCCGGGTCCGCCCCGACACGACGGGCAACGCTCCGAGCGACGACAGCGGGGTGATGGCGCCAGGCGGCGACCGGGCATCGCTCCGACTGTCCGAGACCGACGAATCCCTGATCATCGCTGCTGCAGCGCGACATCGTCGGGTCGTCGTCGTCGTGGTCACGGGATCGGCGGTGGTGATGCCGTGGGTCGACGCGGTGTCCGCCACGCTCGTGACCTGGTACGCCGGTGTGGAGGGTGGTGAGGCGCTCGCCGAGATCGTCACCGGGCGAGCGGAGCCCGGTGGCCGGCTCCCGTTCGCCATCCCGACGGATCCCGACGATCTCGTCGACTTCGATCGCAACGCAACCGTCGCTCGCTACGACCTGTTCCACGGTCAGTGGGTCCTCGACCGTGACGGCCGCCCGGCGCACTTCCCCTTCGGATCCGGCATCGGCTACGGGGTCGCTCACATCGAGCGCGCTGAGCTGATCGATGCCGGCTCGATCCGGGTGACGGTTGCGAACGTGGGCGCGTCCGACACGACGGTGGTCGTGTTCGCGTTCGCGGGGCTCGACGCGAGCGCTCACGAGCGGCCGCACCGCCGCCTCGTCGGATTCGCACGCTGTCGCCTCCACGCCGGGAGCAGCGATTCGATCGACGTGGCGCTCGACTGGTCGGCGCTCGACCTGCGACTCGACGGCGCATGGGTCACCGAACCGGGCCGCTACGTCGTCGACGTCGGCCTCCGCGCCCATGATCCCGACGCGATCTCGCTGGCGTTGGATCGTCCGTGAGCGGGTTCGGCTTCGGTTGCGGCGGGTAGCGTCGATGCCCATGCGCAAGCCAGAGGTCACGATCCCCGAAGGAACCCCGCCCACCGAACTCGTCATCGATGACGAGACGATCGGCGACGGCGACGAGGCCACCGCCGGCCAGAACGTCACGGTCCACTACGTCGGCGTCTCGTGGTCGACCGGCGAACAGTTCGACGCGTCGTGGGACCGCATGGAGCCGTTCCAGTTCGGCCTCGGTCGCCGTCAGGTGATCCAGGGATGGGACGACGGCGTGCAGGGAATGAAGGTCGGTGGTCGGCGCCGTCTCACCATCCCGCCGCACATGGGTTACGGCGCTGCCGGCGCCGGTGGCGTGATCGCCCCCAACGAGACACTCGTCTTCGTGGTCGACCTCATCGCTGTCGGCTGAACGTCAGCATCCGCTGAGCGTCAACCCGCACCGGAACGTCGTCGGGTCGACGTCGTAGGTCATCTCGTCGAGTTCGAACTCGAGGTAGGTGAACTCGCCCTCCGGGGGAGGCGCGTGCCAACGTCCCTCGCCGTACGACATCAGCCGGCGGTCGTCGAGCCAGCGGTACCGCCCGAGCGGGGTCGACCATCGCTGCGGTGTCGTGCCCCGCCGACGGTCGTCCGAGACGAAGTCGATCAACCGGTCGTCGTCGAAGTACAGCGTCGCGGACACCGTCTCGTCGAGCCGGGTGAACACGACCCGAGCAGCCCGGTCGTCGATCGCTTCCCACGTGAATGCCGGGTCGACGAGGGCGGCCGGCGCCATGACACAGGCATCGTTCAGGATCGTCACGGTCTCCGACCGAGCGAGCTCCGGACCGCGCTGGTCGACGATCGTCACGATCGACAGGGCCGTGGCGCGCATCGTCGCTTCGGCGCCGATGAACGAGTGGAACACATCGATCGGCACTCCCTTCATGCGCGCCACGATGAAGAAGAGTCGGCTCGGTTCGGTGCCGTAGGTGTTCAACTGCTCGCCCCGGAACGACATCCAGCCGGCGTCGGCGCCCGAGCGGATCCGGCCGTGCATCCGTGCATGGAAGTTCGAGACTCGGGGCCGACCGATCGCACCCGATCGGCGGATGTATCGCGCCACGGGGTCGGGGAGATCGCCGAGATCGCCGTCGGTGAGCACGGCGCTGACACGAGGACGGCCGGATTCGACCACCGCTCGTCGGATGAACTCCGCCCGGTCGCTGCGGCGGCGGATCACGGTGACCTCAGATGTTCGTCGAGGAACGAGACGACTCGCGCTTCCCATTCGACGGGCGCGGTCTCGAGCCCGCCGGTGTGCGACGCGCCCTCGACGGTCCACACGGTCACGCGCTCTGGCGCGGCGGTGCGGAGGTACCGGGCTGCGTCGCCCTCGTCGGTGACAGCCGATGCGGTGATCAGGAGGAACGGCGTGCCGGCCGCGTCGCCGACGGCCGATCGCAGCGGTGTCGGCGGTGATGCTTCGGTCAGCAGGTCGGTGACGCCGAACTGGATCTTCTCGACCTGTTCCTGCAGCCATCCCCGCCAGCCGTAGACGTCCGACAGCCACGCCTTGTCCGGCGCCGTGCGCCCCGTCGCCCCCTCGGCGACGACGGCGCGTACGCGGGCGTCCGCCGCGGCCACTCCGATCGTCTCCTCGCCACCCATCGACAGTCCGAGCACGCCGATGCGGTCGGGATCGACGTCCCGGCGCGCCGCCAGATGGTCGACCGCGGCGATGAGGTCGGCATCGCCGTACCAGCCGAAGTCCATCGCCGTGCCGTCGCTGTCGCCGTGACCGCGGGCGTCGACCAGGAGCACGGCGAAGCCGTTGCGATTGAGCACGGCGGCCTGTTCCAGGGCGTCCGAGCGCGTGGATCCGGCCCCGTGGGCGACCACGATCGCTGCATCGGAGGCGCCGGGGAGATACCAGCCGGCGAGTTCGACGTCGTCGACCGTGGTCAGGGCGACCGACTCGAACTCCAGACCGAGGTCGTCGGGCGTGGTCGTGATCTCCGACGGAGGCACGTTCGTCGCCGCTACGCCAGGAGCGATCAACCACGTCGCCACGACGACACCGAGGAGGGTGCCGACGGTTCCCGCCACCCTCGTGACGACGGGCCGCCCGCGGAGCATCATGCGTGCCCCCGACACCACGGCGGCGCCCCCACCCAGGATGCCGACCGCGCAGAGCAGTGCACCGGCCGACGGGAGGTTCTCGACGAATTGGGGGACGAGCCCGACGCCGACCGCCACGGCGAGCGCCCCCACCGACGCAACCAGTGCACCTCGAGTGATCGGGCGCGGGTGCACCCGCCCCGACTCGGCAATGAACCAGACCCCGACTGCCACGTAGACCGGCTGGAACAGCGAGACGGCGCGGAGCACGACCACCTGGAGCACGATCCAACCGATCACCGCGATGCCGACCAGGAAGGAGAGGTCGAGCGTCCGATCGTGCCCGATCCACGCCCACCAGGCGAGCAGGGTCATCGGCACGGCGACGATCGCCGCGAGGCCGACCCCTGCGAGCACGACACTCTCGAACGGGAGACGGGACTCGAGTGTGTCGCCGAACTCGATGCCGCCGAGGGTCAGCCCGGCGACCCCTGCCCACGCGGCGATCGCATTGAGCGCGGCGAACGCCGCCAGAGCCGGCCGCCGAGTGGGGGGACCCTCGGAGATCGCCATGTGCTCCACTGTCTGCTCCACGATCAGCCGTCCGCCAGGGACCGACGGCCCCTTCGTCTCGGGCCGGAGCGACGGTCGCAGTAACCTGCATCGGTGGACCGGAGAGCAGCGGCGGCCGTGCTGACCGGCATCATCGTGGCCGTGCTGCTCGCCGCGGTCGCGGCGGGCGGTGAGGTCGACCTGGCCCAGCGGGCTCCCCAGTTCGTCGATGAGCCGGCACCCGCCGAACCGGTCACGACGACCCCGCCGGTCGAGGTGTCCCTCGGTGTCCAGCGTGCATCGTCGTTGGAACTCCCTGCCTTCGTCGAGGTGATCGCTCGGATCGTGTTCTACGTCTGTCTCGCCGTCTTCGCCGTTGTGGCGTCGGTGGTCCTGTGGCGCCACCGCCCCCGGTTCCAGTGGCCGCGATGGCGTCGCCGGGCCCGGGCCGACTTCGACGTGCTCGACGACGTGGCGGCGACGATCACCGCCGACGCCTCTGCGCAACGAGCTGCGCTCGGTCGGGGCGCGCCGCGCAACGCGATCGTCGAGTGCTGGCTCCGGCTGGAAGCGACCGTGACCGACGCCGGTGTCGAACGCAATCCGGCCGACACGTCGGCGGAACTCACCGAGCGCGTGTTGGCCGGCCATGACGTCGACGGTGCTGCGATCTCGACCCTCGCCGCGCTGTACCGCGAGGCGCGGTTCTCCGAGCACCCGATGGGGGAGGAGTCGCGTCGCGCGGCGATCGAGGCGCTCGATGCCGTCCACGACGGACTCCGGTCCGAACTCGATTCGGCGATGGTGACCACGTGACCTCGTGGAAGAAGGCCGTCGCTCTCATCGCCGGGGTCACCATCGTGGTCGAGGTGCTGATGGTGGCGACCGGCATGGGGCCACACGTCATCCTGGTCGCCGCGCTGTGCACGCTGGTCGGTGTCGGGGCGTGGTTCGTGGTCGATCTCGCCAGGGTGGCGGTGGGTGCGGGCGGCGCCGTCGCCCCGTTGCCGGTCGAGCCGGCGGCCCGAAGCGATCGCCGGGTGATGCGTCTACGCAGCGGGCTCGCCTACGGGCGAGCCGACGGTGCGTCGCTGGAGAACTTGCGCGTGAGCCTCGTCGACCTCGTCGACGACCAGCTCCGTTCGGCCCACCGGATCGATCGCCGCGAGGACCCGGTGGCTGCGCGGGTCGTGCTCGGCGACGAACTCGACGCGTTCGTGAACGATCCGGACGCGGCGGCCGTACTGCTGAAGCCGCGATCGCTCGACCGCATTCTCACCCTCATCGAACGGCTCTGACCGGGAGGTCCCATGGAACAGCTCCAACTCAACGAGGTGTCGCGTCTCGCGGCCGAGGTGCTCGACGAGGTCGAGGTGGCGGTGGTCGGCAAGCGTGAGGCACTCACGCTCGTGCTCGCCGCGATCCTCGCGGGTGGACACGTGCTCCTGGAGGACTTCCCGGGTCTGGGCAAGACGCTCGCCGCTCGATCGTTCGCTCAGACGCTCGGTCTCGACTTCGCTCGGGCACAGTTCACTCCCGATCTCCTGCCCGCCGACCTCACGGGGTCGTTCGTGTACGACCAGCGCTCCGGCGAGTTCGTGTTCCGCCACGGACCGCTGTTCACCGGGTTGCTGCTCGCCGACGAGATCAACCGCACGCCACCGCGCACGCAGGCAGCGCTCCTCGAAGCGATGCAGGAGCACCAGATCACGGTCGAGGGCGAGACGTTCGTGCTCGAGCCGCCGTTCCACGTGCTCGCCACCGCCAACCCGGTCGAGTACGAGGGCACCTACCCGCTCCCCGAAGCGCAACTCGACCGGTTCATGATGCGCACCTCGTTCGGGTACCCGTCGGTCGACGACGAGTGGGCCGTGCTGCAGCGGCGCATGGACCGCCAACGTGAGGACCAGACGCTCCGCCAGGTCACCGACGCGGCGACGCTGCTCGCGATGCAGGCCGCCGTCGAGCGGGTGACGGTGGACGAGAGCGTCGGGCGGTACTGCGTCGCATTGACGACGGCGACGCGGTCTCACGCCCACGTCCTGATGGGGGCATCGCCACGAGGCGCGCTCGGGCTGCTGCTGTCGTCGCGGGCGTGGGCGATCATCGACGGCCGCGACTACGTCACCCCGGAGGACGTCAAGGCGGTCGCTGTCCCTGTGCTCGCTCACCGCATCACGGTGAAGCCGGAGTTGTGGATGAGCCAGGTGTCGGGCCGCACCGTCGTCGCAGAAGTCGTGGCCTCGGTCCCCACGCCGGGCGCTCTGGAGCCCGTCGCGGATCGTCCGTGAACACGGCGAGGCTGGCCGGCCTGTGGTCGGGTAGCGAGCAGTGGCGGGCGACCGTCGCTCACCTGCGCGCATCGGTCGGGGCCGTGTTCCTGACGGCGATCGCGCTCGTCTGGCGCCGTCCCGACCTCCTCGTGGTCGCCGCACCGATGGCGGTCGTGACGGTCTGGTCATTGATGACACGGCCCGGCCGGGCGCCGACGCTGGAGGATCGTCTCGCCCATCCGACGATCCGCGAGGGCGACGCCACGACCTGGCGCGGCGAGGTGGCGGGCGAGCCGATGCTCGACATTGCGGTGGCGGCCGTGACGCCGGCACCGTGGATCGAGACCCGGCCGTCGAGCGGTGTCGTCACGGCTGCCGCCATCGACGGCACCGCTCGTCTCGCGGTCGGTCTCCGCTCGATCCGTTGGGGAACACGCGCGATCGAACCGGTGGACGTGCTGGCGGCCACGCCGTGGGCGGCGTTCCGCTGGCACACCCGGACGGCGCGGCACCCGTTGATCACGCTGCCGTTGCCGGGCGTGTTCGACGTGAACGCCTCTGCCCGTCCGGACGACGGGTTGGTCGGCCTGAACCGGTCCACGCGCGCCGGCGAGGGCAACGAGTTCGCCGGGATCCGACCGTTCCACGCCGGTGATCGGATGCGGCGGATCAACTGGGCGCGCTCGGCTCGGTCCGGTGAGCTGCAGGTGAACGCCACGCGAGCCGATCTCGACACCCACATCGCCCTCGTGATCGACGCTTCCGACGACTTCGGCGTCAGCGAGGGGATCGACGGCTTGGCATCGAGCCTCGACGCGTCGGTGCGGGCCGCCGGGGCGATCGCCGAGCACTACGCGCCGCGCGGTGAGCGAGTGTCGCTGCGAGCCTTCGGGACGCGGGTGGCCCACACCGTTGCGCCCGGCTCGGGGCGCGCCCAGCTGCGCCGAATCCTCGACACGCTCGCACAGGTGCGGCCGGGCGACCCCGGACGATCGAGCTACCGCACCCCGGCATCGCGCCAGCGAGGCGTGATCGGTGGCCAGATCACCGTGATGCTGTCACCGCTGGTCGCGCCCGACGCGCTCGACCTCGCCGTGTCGCTCGGCCGTCAGGGCATGGCGGTGATCGTCGTGGACACGCTGCCCGCGCACGTGAGTGAGGACGACGACGAGTACACGGCCTTGGCGTGGCGAATCCGCCTCCTCGAACGCCGCCGGGAGGTGCGGCTCGTCCTCGCCGCCGGGATTCCCGTCGTCGAGTGGCGCGGGCCGGGGAGCCTCGACCAGGTGATCCGTGACATCGCCCGACGTTCCACCGGCCCGAGGATGGTGCAGCGATGAATGCCGGTCAGCTCCAGCAGTGGCTCGACCAGCTGGCGATCGTCTCGGCGCAACGATGGGTGTTCGCAGCACTGGCCGTGGCGTCGGTGGTGGGAGCGTTCACATCGGCAGCGATCGTCGGCGGCGACCAGGTCGGGTTCGTGCTCGTGCTGCTCGTCGGCCTTGCGGTCGCCGCGGTGATCCGCCCGGACTCTCACACGGCGTTGCTGGTGGAGACCGTGGTGGTGTGGCAGTGGCTCGCAGGTACCGATGACGTCACGAGTCCGGGGGTCGTCGTCGTGGGGTCGTGCCTGTTCGTCTTCCACACCGTGGTCGCCCTGATGGCGGTGACGCCGAGCTCCGCCGTGGTCGATCGGGTGCTGGTGCGGCGGTGGGTGCGCCGATGCGTCTACGTGTTGATCGCCACCGGGGCGATGTGGCTCGTCGTCGTGGTGATGGTCGATCGCCGAGCACCGGGAAACGCGCTGCTGAGTTCGCTCGCGCTGCTCGTGCTCGCGGCCTTCGCTCTGGCGGTTCGTGCGTTCAGCGTGGCCGTCGGCGAGCGCACGCGTTCCTGAGACGTACTCAGGCGTTGGCCATTTCCGCTTCGTAGCGTTGCGTGGCCTCGTCGACCGCCAGCAACTGGCTCTCGGCGAGTTCGGGTCGGGCCTGTTGTGCTCGTTCGGCTGCGCCGATGAGGCTGCCGACGCTGCCCTGGAAGCGCGGCATCACGTGACGGGCGAACAACTCGGAGCTCTTCATTATGTGCTCTTGTGAAACAATCTCGTGTCGAGAGATCCCAATGGGGTTCATGGGCTCACCTCGGGGTGTCGGCGCACGGAGGTGAGCCTCCCCACCTCTTCGGAGGGCGGCGTCGCTGAGCCGTGGTGTCGGTCGTGCGCTGCGGGAAACGTTGATGTACCGTCCGGCGTGGTCCTCGTCGTGCTTGCGCTCGTGTCGGGCCTGTCGTTCCTCTACTACGGGGTCAAGGTCCTGGTCCGGACCGGATCGAGGGGAGAATTCGAGCGGTACGGAGTGCCCGCCTTGCGCCGATCCGTCGGCGTCTTGGAGGTACTCGGCGGAACGGCGGTACTCCTCGGCCTTGCCGTCGCACCGTTGGGAGCCCTTGCTGCTGCGGGGCTCACTGCGCTGATGGTCCTCGGGGTGATCGTGCGCGTCAGAATCCATGATGCACCCCGTCTCATGGTGCCCGCGGCCTCGCTCGGTGCCCTGAACGCAGCACTCGTCGTGCTCTTCTTGGCGCAGTGATGCGTCGGTGACGTGTTGGTCAGCGGTCGTCGCCGTTGAGTGCAGCCGAGACCGTCGCCAGGGAGAAGACCGACAACGCGGGAAGGTACCGCTTGACGGGGTCTCCAACCTTGATGTGCATCCCGATGGCGCCGAGCATGAACATCGCAAGACCGATCGAAGCGGGTCGCGAGACCCGAGGAGCGACGAGCCCCGCGAGCATCAGGCCCGCCAGGCTCACCTTGGCTGCGCCGACTGCATACATCGTCGTCTCCGACAGCCCGTACTCCTCGAACTCCTCTTTCATGTTCGTCGCGTTCCCGCCTCGGTAGCCGGTGTCCTTGTTGAACCGGTTGAACCAGACGTTCAGGATCCACAGTGCTGCGACGGTCTGGGCGAGTTTGCCGATCGGCTTCATGGAGGTGTGTCCTTCCGGTCGACGGCCGAGTGTTCGTCACCGGACCGTCGACACATCCGATTCCGCAGACCCTGACGCTACCCGACTGCGCCGAGCCGACGTGATCAGCCGAAACGCGGAGCGAGCATGTTCTGCTCGCTCTCGATCTTGTGGAGACGTTCGTCGTAGCCGATCTGGCGGATCAGATCGGCCAGGCTGTCGTACGTGCCGAAGTCATCGGCGAACTCTCCCTGGTAGGGCATCTTCGCGACCGTGTTGTGGTGCAGTCCGCTCGCTGCGAGCCGGCCGTGCCACGTCCGCACGTCGACGGGGTGGACGTCGCACAGGTGCACCTTCTCGAAGACAGCGACGATGTGTCGAGGCTGACCCTCGTAGATCTCGCGCGTCCGCGGACGCACCGGCCGCTCGGCGACCCATCGTGTCGCGTACTCGCCGAACGGGATACAACCGGCGTCGGGATCGATCCAATGGCCGCGCACCATGTCGGCTTCGACGGTGGCGAGCCAGCGCCGGGCGTCGGTCTTGTTGGCGAAGGTCGAGTCAGCGGCGATCTGCTTCCCAAGGCGCCAGCAGCGCGCTTGATAGCGGCCGCTGGGCAGCTTGCGGATGTTGCCGAAGGAACGGGCTCGGGCCATGGAAGGCTCCTCGTGCTCGGTGCCAACTCTCTAGGCACGTGTAGGCACGACGGCCATTTCTGGCGTCTGACGCTACACGAATCCCGGCCAAGAAATCCTTCCTGACCTGGGGTTTCGCGTGGAGCGGACGACGGGAATCGAACCCGCATCATCAGCTTGGAAGGCTGAGGTTCTAGCCGTTGAACTACGTCCGCGAGCGCCGACACCTTATCGGCGTCGCCGGTCGGCGGTCAGTTCTCCAGCAGTGCGGTGAGCCCGGTGATCCACGCTGCACGGATCCGTTCGACGGAGCTGCCCAGCAGCCGGAGGTGAATCGTGTACGAGTCGTAGCTCGTGAGGACCAGCACCGCATCGACGAGGAACCCGCGGGCTGGGTGCTCGACCGCTCCGAGCTCGGTTGCGAAGAGCTCGCCGATCTGGACGCGGAACTGCTCGGCGATGACAGCGATCTGTTCGTCGATCGACGGGATCGAGTGGGCTCGCGTCCTGGCGAGTTGCATCGTGCCGTCGACGAAGGCGAACAGCTCGAGCCGTGCGTCGACGAATCCCTCGACGCGCTCAGCGAGTGATCCGTGTCCGACCTCGGGCACGGCGCTGAGCGGTGCGGCGTCCTGGAACGCCTGGTCGATCGCGGTGCGGACGAGATCGTCGAGATCGTCGAAGTAGCGGAAGATCGACCGGTGTGACACCCCGGCGCGTTCGGCGATCTCCGCCGCCCCGGGATGCAGGTCGCCTTCGCGGATCATCGCGAGCAGCGCCGTGATCACGGCGCTGCGGTTGCGGGTTCGGCGCATCGTGCGACCGTCGACGGGTTCCTCGTGGTCGAGGACTGGTGTCTGTGGCATCCGCTCCATCGTTCTACGCTCGCCTCGTGTGTCCACGCCCGAACCTCGAATGGCGTGACTGGTGACGTCAACCTACTCCCGTTCCGACCGAGGCCGTGAGAGCGATTCGTTGCTGCAGAAGGTACGCAAGCTGATGGACAAGGCGGCGGCGACCACGAACCCCCACGAAGCCGATGCGTTCGCTCGTAAGGCGGCCGAACTCGTCGCGATGCATCGGATCGATCCCGAGCGCCTCACCGACCCTGCTGCGCAGTCGGAACTCGTGGTCAGAGAGTTGCTGTTGGGAAGGGGCGCCTACGTGCGCGCCCGGCTGGCACTCCTCCTCGCCGTGAGCACCGCCCACGATGCACGGGTCGTGTTCGGCACGACCCCGACCGGCACGGTCGCCTACGTCGCCGGGTACGCAGCCGACGTCGACGTCGTCGAGGTGATGTACACGTCGCTGCACGCCCAGGCGGCGGCTCAGATGATGCAGGAGCGGCGATCGAGCGCGGCGGCGACCCAGCGCTTCCGCCGATCGTTCCTCTTCGGGTACGCCGACAGGATGGGTGAATTGTTGGCGGGCTCGCGGCGAGAAACGGAAGCGTCGGCGGATGCCGGCGACCCCACGGGTGGCTCGGCGCCGGCCCTACGCGCCCGGCGGTTGCGAGTGGACGCGTTCGCCGAGGAGTCCTTCGGCCGGGTTCGCGCGGCCCGCGCACCCGGCGCGGCGCAGGCCACCGGGTGGCGAGCCGGGGCTGACGCCGCCGAGCGAGCCGACGTGGGTCGGGCACGCCTCGTCGGGCGCCGGGCGATCGGTTCAGGCTGATGGACGTCGACCGGGCGAGGGTCTACGCGGCCGAGGTCGCCGCGTTCGACGGAACGGATCTCGAGGACGTGATCGGATTCGCTCGGGTGGCGTCGTTGCTCGCCTCGGTCATCGAGGGCCCGTGGTGGTCCGGGCCGGTCGTCGAGGTGCGCCGGGCCCGGCGCGATGCCCGCTCGTCGTCGACGCGCTGTCCGGTGTCGCTGACGGGAGCGGTCGCCGTGATCCGGCTGGCTGACGCTCAGTCCACCGTCGCCACCGGTGCCCACGAGCTGGCGCATGCGCTCGCCGGGGTCGACGCGGGGCACGGGCCCTGCTTTCGGGCTGCCTACCTCGATGTGATCGCGGTCGTCACCAACATCGAGCCGACCGACCGTCGACGTTCCCTGCACGTCGACCAGCTCGCGGCGGCCTTCGACGACGCCGACCTCTCGATCGGGACGCGCCGATGGCCCGCCCCTCCCGAGTCCACGACCGGCGCGATCGCGCTCTGACCGGCACCGCCATTGTTGGCGACCGGATCACTAGCATGGGCCGCCAATCCGGGATGTAGCGCAGCTTGGTTAGCGCGCCTGCTTTGGGAGCAGGAGGCCGGGAGTTCGAATCTCCCCATCCCGACCACATCTACCAGGTCTCAGCCTTGCTCAGCTCGGAGACCGCGTTCTTCGTGATCGGCAACGACGGCCGGTTCATCGAGATGCCCGACTGCCGCAGATAGCTGCTCGCGGTGAACAAGTTGCGGCGTCACGCTTGGGCCGTACCCGAGTGGCCGACCGTTGGTGGATGTCGGGTTACGGCGATCGCGCTATGAGCGCTGTAGCCGGCACATCGAGTGCGCAGGTTTGCCGGATCTGCTCGGCCAGATGGCCACCGCGGTATCGCAACAATCTAGCGCTGCACTCGGGCCGTGATCGGCCCGCACCGACGGGTTGCGAAGTCTGCTGCTCTGACACATCTAGGGTTCGGTGATGGGAGGAGCGAGCGTTGGCGTGAGGACACCAGGGTGGGTCCGGGATGGATTGAACACGTTGACCGGTCTGGTGCCTGCCGCGCTCGGGCTCGAGTCGGGTGATGGTGCGTCCGGTGATTCGTGGGACTTGGATTTGCTTCCAGGCAGCGGCGGTGGAAGCTTCGCATCGGTCGTCTATCGCGTGTCCAGCTTGCCCGACGGATTGGCCGGGGTGAGCCCACGGTCGTCGATCGCCAAGATCATTCGTCGCCAGGACGAACAGGAACCGTCAGACGTTCAGTACTGGCGACGGGAGACCGAGGCGTACTCGTCGAAGGAGATCAAGCGAGTCTTGCCTGACGGCCTGAGACTTCCGGTCTGCCATGCATCGGTGGACCTCGAGGAATGCACGGTGCTCTTGTTGGAAGATCTCGGGCCCGACGATGGCTCGGCCCGCACTGCCGGCTGGTACGGCAACTTCGCACGATTACTCGGTCGGATGAACGGCAATCGCGACGTGGTCAGGCAGCGGCCGTCGTGGTTCACGACTGATTTCGTTGGCGGTGAGGCGCGGTGGGCGGCGTCGCTCGTCGCTGCAACCATGGCACCCCCGCCTGATTGGATTGCCCGGCTGTACAGCGAGCGGCGCCGCCGCGAGTTGACCGATGTCGCCAACAACTGCGACCGGCTCCTCGCGGCGCTCGACTCACTTCCCAAAGGCGTGGCTCATCTCGATGCGTTCAGTCGCAACGTCATCGCACGCGACAACGATCTCACACTCATCGACTGGGCACTCGTTGGCGAGGCACCAATCGGAGTCGACGTCGCCGGACTGTTCGTGATCACCGCTGTCCACCTCGACGTACCCTCCGATGACCTCGCCGAGTTCGAAGCGGCCGTGTTCGACGGCTACGTCGCCGGATTGTGCGACGTTGGATGTCCAGTGGCGACCGACGACGTGCGGATGGCATTCGCCGCGGCGGTGGCGTTGCGGTTTCTCGGGTTCGTGACGCGGGCCCGTCCGCTTCTCGTGGACAACCCGGACGCGATTGCGGCAATCGTGGGCCAGCCCGTCGAGGACGTCCTGAAGCACCTGGTCCAACTCGCAGACCACGTGGGCCCCATCGCCAGAGAATCAGCCCGCCGCATCAACCAGTAGCGGCGAAGCCCTGCATCAACTGGGCAAGTCCGGCGCCCGGCCCGCCAGCGACCGTCATCTTGTCGCATGCTGTGCCCCCACGAAGTCACTCCGTCGCCACTCGGGAACCGGCCAACGCGCACGCCCTTGGCACTGCTGACGCCGCGCCATATTCACGCCCGCCACACGTCTGCCGACCCGCTCGCTATCGGCACGTGTCGATCGGTCGATTGCCCCCTCAGCCGCGACCGATAATCCCAGGCAAGAACGCTCCGATCCGCGCTCGGCTTCCGGCGATATGCGCACGTGAACTGCAACAGTTCGTCGAATCACATCGTGATATCATGATGTCATGGCAAAGCAGACCACCGTTCGGTTGCCCGACGACCTCGCCGACGACGCCGAGGCCGTCGCCCGCGTCCGCGGCGACAGCGTCAACCAACTCATCATCGACGCACTCGCCGCCGAGATCGAACGAGTCCGCTCCGACGAAGACTTCACCGCCCGCGCCAAGAAGCTCCTCGAGCGCGACCGGGAGATTCTCGACCGCCTCGCCAAGTGACCCGCTATCTCAGCCTCGCTGAGTTCTGGTACCTTGCCGAGTACGTCACCGGGATCGACGCCCGAACGCTGATCAAGGCCAGCCGCGTCGAGCTCGCCGACTCCGCCCTGCACGCACCGCGAGCCGGCTTCGGCGACACCGACTTCTACCCCGACGTGTACGACAAGGCCGCCGTGCTCGCGTGTCGGATCGCCTGGAATCACCCGCTGCCCGACGGCAACAAGCGAGCAGCGTGGGCCTGTCTCGTGATGTTCATCGACCTCAACGACGGCGCGTGGAACGACGAGCAACCTGACACCGACGACGCCGTCGAAGCAATGCTCGCTGTCGCGGCACGCGAGGTCGACGAGACCTGGCTCGCAAACTGGCTTCGCGAACGGGTCACCTTCCGAACCTGAGCCGAGATGCCACTCGACAATCACCGATCGAAACCGTTCGCGCCGATCGCGCTTCCGGCGAAGTCGGTCGCCTTTTCCTGTCGAGGGGACACTGCATAATCGCCGCCGACCGGAAGCGTCCAGTTGACGACCAGCTATCAAGACGCCCGGCGAACAGTTCCGACCGGTGTCTTCGTCGTGGACGGCGAACGTTCAAGGCTGGGTTCGTTCCGGACACGTCACCGAGCGCCCGCCGGAGGGTGCGGCTGTCCGCACACACGGTGGCACACCCAGCGTCCGAACCCCGCAAGAACGCCTACGCTGGCGCGATGTCGAATGCAGTTCGCACCCGACTGCTCGCCGTGCTCTTCGTCGATCAGGTCGCGTCGACCTCACTGCTACAGGAGCTGGGCGACCTGGAAGCAGATCAACTCCGGCGACGGCTGGAACCCATCCTCGACAGCGCGATCGTCCAGCACGACGGCAAGATCGTCAAGAAGACCGGCGATGGTCGAATGGCGGTCTTCGAGAGCGCCACCCAGGCGATCAACGCAGGCATCGCCATGCACAAGCGCTGCGATCGGGACAACCGGGCGAATGCTGGATCCGCTCAGCTGAAGATCCGCGTCGGTGTCAGTGTCGGCGACGTCACCGAGGAGAACGGGGACTATCACGGCACCACGGTCGTCGAGGCGGCCCGGCTCGAGAGCTCGGCAACCGAATCCGGCATGTTGTGCACCGACATGGCGCGTTCGCTGGTCGGGAACCGGAGCGATGGCCAGTTCGAGACCCGGGTCGCCATCGAAGCGAAGGGGTTCACCGACCCGATCCCCGGCTGGGTCGTCACCTGGGAAGTGGAGCCGCAGCGCCAGCTCCGCACGCTTCCGCCCGAACTCGGCGCCGGTGGCCGTTTCAGCTTCGTCGGCCGCGAACGCGAACTCGTCGACGCACGTCGAGCGTGGGCAGGCGTCGGCTCCGGCGAGATCAACGGGATCCTCATCGCCGGCGAACCCGGTGTCGGCAAGACCCGGCTCGCGCGAGAGCTGGCGATCGAGGCAATCGACGATGGTGCGCTCGTCCTCTACGGGCGCTGCGACGAAGGAGTCGGGGCGCCGTTCCAGCCCTTCGCCGACGCATTGGAGCACTTCGTCGAACACAATGCGCCAACCGCGAGCGACCTCGGCCGCTTCGCAGGCGAACTCCGCCGGCTCATCCCCGACCTCGATCAACGCGTCAGCGAGCTGCCGGGCATGATCGAGGCTGATTCGAACACCGAGCAGTATCGGTTGTTCGACGCGGTGCTGAGTTGGCTCGAGACCACCGCTGCCGAGCAGCCGGTCCTGCTCGTCGTGGACGACATCCACTGGGCTGCCGAACCCACGCTGCTCCTGCTGCGACACCTCCTGCGGCGAGTCCCCGAGACACCGCTCTGCATAGTCGCAACATACCGAGACACCGAGGCCGACGGCAGCTCGCAGTTGCTCAGGTTGCTCGCGGAGACCCAACACCAGACCGGCACGGCATCGATCAACCTGCAGGGCCTCGACGGTGCGGGCATCCTGGCGCTGCTCCGCGTCGCGGGACTCGACCTCAGCGCCGACGAGGCATCAACCGCATCGCTCGCCGAACGACTGCAGAATCAGACTGCGGGCAACGCCTTCTTCCTCGGCGAGGTGATCACGTTGTTGCGCGAACGCGGGATCGAGGAGTTCGGGGCCGGACTCCCCGAGGCGCTGGGAGAGGTCGTGCTCGACCGCTTGTCGCGTCTGTCGCCGACCACCATCGAGATGCTCAACGCGATCGCGGTGGCGAACACCGAGGTCAGCCTCGACGTGCTCGCAATCGCGACGGGTCGACCACGCTCCGAATTGGTCGACGCAACCGAGGAGGCCATGCATGCCGCGATCCTGGTCGAGGTTCCGGACGCGCCGGTGCGCTTTCGGTTCCAGCACGATCTCGTTCGCTCGACGATGTACGAGACGATGTCGCTGGGTCGGCGAAGTCAACGTCACCACGACATGGCGATCGCCATCGAGGAGGTCCATGTCAGGGACCTCTCGGACTACCTCGACGAACTGGCGTACCACTACGACCGGTCGACAGATCCTGCAGATGCAGACCGTGCCGTGATCGTGATGCAACTCGCGGGCGACAACGCCAGCAGGCGGCTCGGGTTCTCCACCGCCGTGGGCCACTACGAGAACGCACTTCGTCTGATGGATCGCTACGGCTGCACCCACCCCGAGCAGCTCCGCGGACGGCTCAAGCTCGCCCTCGGCGTGGCCATGAAGCGTGCCGGGGTCCGTGGCAGCAGAGCGATGCTGTTCGAGGCAGCCGAGATCGGTGCCGCCAACGACGACCGGGCCACGATCGTGAGCGCAGCGCTCGCCAACACCCGAGGCTTCTTCAGCTCGGCCGGTCGCACCGACGACGACCGGGTTCGACTCCTCGAGATGGCGCTCGAAGCGGTCGGCCCCAACGATTCGGTCCACAGAGCGAAACTGCTCGCCAACCTGAGCGTCGAGCTCACGTTCGGCGAGAACGACGAGCGGCGGCAGGCGCTGTCGGATGAGTCAGTGGCGATGGCGGAACGACTCGACGACGAGACCTGTCTCGCTCATGTCATCAACCAGCGCATCGGGGTGCTGTGGAGCGCCGAGGGCCTCGCCGAACGGCGTCGGCTCTGCGAACGTCTCCAAACGATCACCGAGCGCCTCGATTCGCCGCAGTGGCAGTACACATCCGCGTCGAGCCAGTTCCAGGCGGCGATGGAATCGGGTGACCTGGACCTCGCCGACCGCTGTCTCGCCCAGATGCGGTCAACGCTCGACGAACTTCGCCAGCCGCTGCTCAAGTCGTATCTCCTCATGCGCGAATCGGTGAGGGCGATCGTCGGCGGCGACCTGGATCACGGCGAGCAACTCGCGACCGAGTGCTTCGAGCTGGGCCAGGCGTCGGGCCAGCCCGATTCGTTGACGTTCTACTTCGGCCAGTTGGTCAATCTCCGCTTCCACCAGGGACGGATGGGGGAACTCGAAGCGATCATCGCGCAGGAGTCTGCAGCGAACCCGGGATTGCCCTCACTGCAGGCGGCCCTCGCGCTCTTGTACTGCGAGGTCGGCTCGCTCGACAAGGCGCGGGAACTGTTCGAGGATCTCGCCGACCGCCACGACGAAGTCCAGCACGACCTGAGCTGGCTGGTGATGACCACGTTGCTGGCCGACGCCTGCTTCCAACTGGGCGACGCCGACCGGGCACTGCGGCTCCACGCCGCGCTGGAGCCCTACCGTGACCAGTGCGTCGACAACGCCACCAACTGGTTCGGCAGCGTCGGGCACTATCTGGCATTGCTCGAACACACGATGGGCCGCTTCGACGAAGCAGATGCATCATTCGAGACGGCGGTGGAATGGCATGCACGGATGCCGGCGCCATTGTTGTTGGCCCGTACGCAGATCGACTGGGCGACCAGCCTCCTCCGTCGTCCCGATCCGAACACAGGTTGCGCAGACGAGTTGATCGCGGCGAGCACGACGGCTGCCGAGCGACTCGGGCTCGGCAACGTGCTCATGCGAGCAGCGAAATTGCGCGCACTACGGTGACCGAGAAGGGCGTGTCCACATCGAAAGTCAGAGCGAACCCTCCGTGCAGCGAACGCGCGGAGCCCGGTCGTAGGCAGCACGAGGCGATGGCCACCGTTCTAGGTTCAGGTGGCGTCGACGAGTGAGCCGTATCGCTGCTGGGCGGCTCGTGCCGAAGTGCCGAGCAGGTAGCTGATCTTCTGCCACGAGGCACCGGTGCCAAGGGCGGCGATGACGGCATCTGCGACTTGGGGTTCGCTGCGCGCGCGAGCTGGTACTCCTCGACGTCTTCTGGCTGGTCGAGCTAGCGCGCGACGATGCACCCGCAAGATCGATCTGGACAGGCGACCAATCGACGTGTGGTTGAAAGCTCTGACCGCCCGGCAACCGGCAAACCGGCATGCCTCGACACCCTTCAATCGGGCGACCGGCGCTCAATGTCCACGCGATACTCACGGCAAGAAACGAACGATCCCTCGCTCGGCTTCCGGCGAACTGTGCGGCCTCCAGGGGTGATCGGGCCACCGCATGACGCCGCCGTCGGCGCTTCCGCGTGAAGCTTGAGATGGACAGACCAAAGCCGTCGGCGACGGAGGCGCCCAGCGACCCTCTGACTCTGCGCAGCGGTCAGCTCATCCAGGGGTCCGCGGCTGATACATCCGCCCCTCGCTGATACATCCGACGGTCGTTGTTGTCGGTGGCAGGAGGTCGTCGATGTATCAGAGGGGTGTCAATCCGAGGTGCACCGGGCCGTGCCAGCGTGTCCGGACAGTGTCAACCGGTCCACACGTCGTCCCTGCTCAACGGTATGATTCGACACGATCCGGTACGAGCCGGATCTCACCGATTTTGCGCTCAGTCAGATTTGGGAGCAGGAGGCCGGGAGTTCGAATCTCCCCATCCCGACGACCTGACCGCCGGACGGGGATCGTGCGTGCGCGGCGGGTGGCCTACGGGGAGGCAGGATGGTTCGATGCCCACATCGGACGAACCTCGACCAGCCGTCGTCGCCACACCCGATCGGCCGCTCGCCGGCTTTCGGCACAGGGGCCTTCCCGAGGGGGAGCCGACCGCAGAGCTCGCCGATCGGCGAGAAGCGGTTGCGCAGCTGGGTGACGCGCTGCGCGACCTCACGTCCCGGGCGATCGGCAGCGAGGTCCCCGCCGATGTGCTCCGTTCCGTCGCCGAGGAAGCGCAGCGGCTGGCCGCGGTGCTCGCCGAGCGGCAACGTCGTCTCGACGAGCCGTCGTCGGTCGATGATCTCCACCGGGGCCAGCGATGGTTCAACCCGGTCGTCGGCCGGGGCAACCCCGTCGCGCCGCCGATGCACGTGGAGATCGTCGATGGCGCAGCGATCGGCTCGTGCACGCTCGACTGGCGCTACGAGGGGCCGCCCACCTATGCCCACGGTGGGATCAGCGCAATGCTCCTGGATCAGATCATGGGCTACGCAGCCGCAGCAGCCGGCCACCCTGGGGTCACCGCCAGGCTGGAGGTGCGCTACCGCTCGACGGTCCCGCTCGGCCAACCGCTGAGGCTGCAGGCCCGACTGATCGACGTGCTCGGCGTTCGGGCAGCGCTCCAGGGCTCGATCAGCCTGGCCTCGGCACCGGACGCCCCGCTCGTGAAGGCAGAAGGTCGGTTCCTGGCACTGCGCCAGGAGCAGGCCACGCGTTTGTTCGGCGCTCGTCCGGCCGACGCCAACCAGGTGACCTAAGGCCATTCAAGCGCACGCGGATCTCTCGTACTCTGGACCGGAGTACCTAGCAAGGGGGGACCGATGACCGATTCGCTTCAGGTGGTCGACGGACACGTCGCGCCAGCCGGGCTCGACTCCGACACGCTCGTGATGATGCTCGACGCGCTCGGGGAGTTCGTCGGCCACGCGCTCCCCGCCAAGCTGCAACTCGAGCTCGACCACGAGGACGTCTGTCCCGAGGACATCGTGCGGGCCATGAGCGACCCGAACCAGCTCGGTGTACAGCTGGTGTTCGTCCCCGAGGTGTACGGCGGCATGGACGGCGGGGCATTCGACTCCTACCGGGTCTGTGAAGTGATGGCGCGCCACGACATCGGACTCGCCACGGCCGTGTTCGCCACGTTCCTCGGCAGCGACCCGATCCTGTTCGGTGGCACCGTGGAGCAGAAACAGCGCTGGCTCGGAGCGATCGCCGAGCAGGGCCTGGTGTTCGCCTACGGGGCGACCGAACCCGACGCGGGGAGCGACCTCGGAGCGATGAAGACCACCGCCGTGCGAATCGAGGACGACGGCGTCGTCACCGGCTACCGCATCACCGGTCGCAAGCAGTGGATCTCCAACGGATCGATCGCCGACGTCACCACGATCCTCGCCCGGACACCGGACGGGCCGTCGTGGTTCGTGGTGCCGAAGGAGACGCCGGGGCTGACCGCCGCGCACCCGGAGGACAAGCACGGCCTCCGACTGTCGAACACGGCTGCGCTGTTCCTCGACGACGTCGAGGTCCCCGCCGACCACCTGATCGGCGAGGTCGAGGGCAAGGGGCTGATCCAGGCCCAGCAGGTGTTCGGTTACACCCGGGTGATGGTCGCCGCCTTCGGTCTCGGCGGTGGGTGGGAGGCCCTCGACCGGGCGATCGAGTACTCGCTCGAGCGCCAGCAGGGTGGAGCGCCGCTCGCCGAGAAGCAGGGCTTCACCCACAAGCTGATCGTGCCCCACGCGGTACGGCTCGAGGCCGCCCGGAGCTACATCGAGGACACCGCCGACAAGATCGACCGCGGCCTCGGGGAGAACGGGGCGATGAACACCGAGGGAGCGATCGCCAAGCTGATGGCCACCGAGGCCGGCAATGCCGCCGCCGACGCGGCGATCCAGGCGCACGGCGGCTACGGCTACACCCGCGAGTACGTCGTCGAGAAGATCAAGCGCGACGTCAGGATCACCACGATCTACGAGGGCACCTCGGAGATCATGGAGATGACGATCGCCCGCGATCGCTGGCAACAGCACCTCAAGACGAGCGGTGCCTACTACCGCGACCGCGCGGCGGCGTTGAGCCACCTGGAGGCCACGCATCCCACGGTCGGTGCCGGTCACGCGGCGCTCGCCATGCAGGCGCTGGCGGCGGTGCTCGAGGCGTGTCGCGTCGCCCGTCTGACGCGCAACCAGCACATCCTGTTCCGGCTCGGCGAGTTGATCACCCATGCCGAGTGCGCCGAGGCCTTCGCGCAGCGAGCGGCAACGGCGCTCGACGGCGCCCGCCACGAGAAGAGCCCGGATCGTTTCGACGGCGCCGCACTGGCGGCGATGAGCCGTGTGTTCGCTCGCGAAGCCGCCCAGAAGGTGGGCCAGGAAGGCGTCCGCTGGGTGGCGGGTTCGATCGTTGCCGGCAGCGCCGATGTCGCGCCGCTGCTGGCCACGATTCCTCATGACGCCATCCGCTCCTCCCAGGCGGGCCTGCTCGCCGACATGGACCTCGTTGCCGACGTGTTGTACGGCCGCACCGCGTGATGCCGAGCGACGTCCGTTTCCGCCCACCCTCTCACCCGCCGACGCAGGCCGACCTGCACTGCCCAGGAGCACTTCACGATGTCTGACACCGCCACCCGGCCCACCTCGCCGATCGCCGTGGTCGGCGTCGGGGCGATCATGCCCGACGCGCCCGATGCCGACGCCTTCTGGGCCAACATCACCGGCGGGCGCTACTCGATCAGCGACGTCCCGCCCGAGCGGTGGGATCCGGCGCTGTACTACTCGCCCGATCACGACGAACCCGACAAGACCTACTCCAAGGTCGGTGGCTGGGTGCGCGACTTCCCGTGGGACCCGATCCGCTGGAAACTACCGATCCCACCGAAGGTCGCCGATCAGATGGACGACGGTCAGCGGTGGGCGATCGCCGCCGCGCGCGCCGCGCTGGTCGATGCGGGATGGCCCGACTGGAAGACCGACCCGGACAACGTCGCCGTGATCATCGGCAACGCGATCGGTGGCGAGAAGCACTACCAGACGAACATGCGCATCGAACTGCCCGAGGTGCTGCGCGATCTGCAGGAGGCCGAGTCGTTCGCGGCGCTGTCCACCGAGCAGCGCGAGCACATCCTCGACGAGACCCGGTCGCACTTCCTCGCTCACTACGGCGAGATCAACGAGGACACGATGCCCGGCGAGTTGGCCAACGTGATGGCCGGTCGGATCGCCAACCTCTTCAACTTCCGTGGTCCCAACTTCACCACCGACGCAGCGTGCGCGTCGGGGTTGGCGGCGATGAGCGTCGCAGTCGACGGGCTCGTCGACCATCGCTTCGATGCCGCGATCACCGGTGGCATCGACCACAACATGGGGGTCGCCGCGTTCGTGAAGTTCTGCAAGATCGGAGCGTTGTCCGCGACCGGTACCCGCCCGTTCGATGCCGGCGCCGACGGGTTCGTGATGGGGGAGGGCGCAGCGCTGTTCGTGCTGAAGCGGCTGGAAGATGCCGAACGTGACGGCGACAGGATCTACGCCGTCATCCTCGGCATCGCCGGATCGAGCGACGGCAAGGGCAAGGGCATCACCGCGCCGAATCCGATCGGTCAGCGTCTCGCCGTCGAGCGGGCATGGCGCGCCGCCCGTGAGGATCCCGGAACCGTCGACGCGATCGAGGCGCACGGCACCTCGACCCGTGTCGGTGATGCGACCGAACTCCAGAGCCTCACCGACGTCTTCGGTGCGGCCGGGGCCGGCCCGCAGAGCATCGCACTCGGTTCGGTGAAGTCGAACATCGGGCACCTCAAGGCCGCGGCCGGCGCGGCGGGCGTGTTCAAGATGGTGCGGAGCCTGCACGACAAGGTGCTCGCGCCGAGCCTCAACTTCAACGACCCCAACCCGAACGTCGACTGGGACACCTCTCCGTTCGTCGTCAACACCGCGCTGCGCGACTGGCCGGTCCCCCCGAGTGGGGTGCGGCGCGGCGGTGTGAGCGCGTTCGGCTTCGGAGGTACGAACTTCCACGTCGTCCTCGAAGAACACGTCCCCGGTCGGCACCAGCCGCCCGCTCGGGTGTTCGCCGGGGCATCGGTCGGGCAGGCCGCCACCGTCACCCCGGCGAGCGAGCCCGAACCCGCTTCGGCTTCGGACGATCCGACCAAGCCGCCCCTGCGCGGGGCGCTCGTGCTCGGCGGACGCGACGACGCCGACCTGCTCGCCCAGGTGCGCCAGGCACTCGCCGACGCGCAGGCCGGCCGAGCACCGGCGCCCACTCGGCCCGACCCGGCGGTCGGGCGCGCTGCCCGCCGCATCGCCGTCGACTTCGCCGATGCGGCCGACCTCGCCACCAAGCTCGACAAGGCGGTCAAGGCGCTGACCACCGACAACCCGGCGATGTTCCGGATGCTCCGCCAGCAGGGCGTGTTCGTCGGGCGCGGCTCGGCTCCGAAGGTGGCATTTCTCTACACCGGCCAGGGGTCCCAGTACGTCAACATGCTGCAGGGTTTGCGCGCCGGCGAACCGATCGTCGACGGCACGTTCCGTGAGGCCGACGAGGTGATGACGCCGCTGCTCGGGCGCCCGCTCACCTCGTACATCTTCGTCGACGGCGACGACCCCGCCGCCGTCGCGCAGCTCGAGCAGCAGTTGCTGCAGACCGAGATCACCCAACCCGCCGTGCTCGCCACCGACTCGAGCATCAGCCGACTCCTCGGTGCGTACGGGATGCATCCCGACATGGTGATGGGGCACAGCCTCGGCGAGTACGGCGCCCTCATCGCCGCCGGCTCGCTCACGTTCGCTGCGGCACTCGAAGCGGTGAGCGCCCGCGGCCGCGAGATGGCCCGCCTGTCGGTCGACGACAACGGTGCGATGGCGGCCGTGTTCGGGCCGCTCACCGAGATCGAGCGGATCGTCGACGCCACGCCGGGCTACGTCGTGGTCGCCAACATCAACTCGAACAACCAGGCGGTCGTCGGTGGGGCGACCGATGCGGTCCTGGCCGCGATCGACTCGTTCACCGCCGCGGGCATGCAGGCGGTTCGTATCCCGGTGAGCCACGCGTTCCACACCACGATCGTCGCTCCGGCCTCGGTGCCGCTGGTGGCGACGTTGGAGCGACTCGACGTCCGGCCGCCGCAGATTCCGTTGGTCGCCAACGTGACCGGCGAGTTCTACCCATCGGACGCGACGAGCGAGACGATGCTCGAGTACCTCGGGCGTCAGGTGGCATCGCCCGTGCAGTTCGTCAAGGGGCTCCACACGCTCTACGACGCCGGCGCCCGCGTCTTCGTCGAAGTCGGCCCGAAACGAGCGCTGCACGGGTTCGTCGAAGACGTGCTCGGCGAACACGACGACGTCCTCTCGCTCTACACCAACCACCCCAAGCTCGGCGATGCGGTGTCGATCAACCAGGCACTGTGCGGCCTGTGGGCAGCCGGCGTCGGGTTCGAGGCTCCTGCCGTCACCCCAGCACCCGCAGCACCCGCAGCACCGGTAGTGACGACCGCCCCTGCGCCGGCGCCCGCCGCGGGAGCGGGATCGCCCGACGCTCGCATCATGCAGCTCGGGCAGCTGTTCGCCGGCGTCATCGAGGAGGGGCTGCGGATCTACGGAACCGAACCCGCGACGCCGACCGCGTCGGCACCCGCAGCCACACCGGACGCGTCGGGTGAACGCCTCGACGCCGAGCCGGTGGTCGTCACCGGCGCCGCGCTCGGCCTCCCGGGGGTCGAGCAGACCTTCGACGATGCCAACATCGCCCGGATCCTCGCCGGCCAGCAGTTCATCGACACGCTCCCCGACGCGGCGCGGGCGCGCATGGTCGACATGCACATCACGCGGCTCGTCAAGAGCGAATCGGGTGGCGCCAGCTTCGAGACCATCGACGATCCTGCCGAGGTCATCAAGCTCGCCGGCCGCCACGCACCGCTCGACATCGTCGAGCAGTTCGCGGTCGACACTGCCCGCGACGAGGCCCTGGACAACACGACCCGGCTGGCGATCGGCGCCGGCTTCGACGCATTGCGCGACGCCGGGATCCCGTTGGTGATGCGCTACAAGACCACCACCATCGGAACCCAGCTGCCCGATCGCTGGGGGCTGCCCGACGCGCTCCGTGACGACACCGGGGTGATCTTCGCGAGCGCCTTTCCCGGCTACGACCGCTTCGCGGAGGACGTCGAGGCCTACACCGCCGACCGCGCTCGGCGTGAGCACCTGCTCGCCCTCGAGGGCGTGCGGGCTCGGATGGACGGCACCGAGCCGGCCGCCGCCGAGGTCGATCGCCTGATCGCCAACCTCCGCGCCGAGATGGAGGCGCACCCGTATGCCTTCGACCGTCGGTTCCTGTTCCGCGTGCTCTCGATGGGTCACTCGCAGTTCGCCGAGATCATCGGGGCCCGCGGGCCGAACACCCAGGTCAACGCCGCGTGCGCCTCGACGACCCAGGCGATCTCACTCGCCGAGGATTGGATCCGCGCCGGTCGTTGCCGCCGCGTGGTGATCGTGTCGGCCGACGACGCCACCGCCGACTCGCTGATGCCCTGGATCGCCAGTGGCTTCCTCGCCAGCGGCGCCGCGGCCACCGACGAACACGTCGAGGACGCGGCGACGCCGTTCGACCGTCGGCGCCATGGGATGATCGTCGGCATGGGCGCTGCTGCGCTCGTGGTCGAGTCGGCCGCGGCCGCCCGCGAGCGCGGGCTGCAGCCGATCTGCGAGGTGCTCGGCGCGATCACCGCCAACTCGGCGTTCCACGGCACGCGTCTCGACGTCGAGCACATCGGCGCCGTGATGGAAGCGGTCGTCGAACAGGCTGAGTCGCGCGGTGTGCGCCGCAGCGAGATCGCCGGCGAAGCGATGTTCGTCTCCCACGAGACCTACACGCCCGCCCGCGGCGGGTCGGCGGCCGCCGAGATCAACGCACTGCGTCGGGTGTTCGGCCCTGACGCCGACCGGGTCGTGATCACCAACACCAAGGGCTTCACCGGCCACGCCATGGGAGCCGGGATCGAAGACGTCGTCGCCGTCAAGGCGCTCGAGACGGGGATCGTGCCGCCGGTGCCGAACTACCGCGAGCCCGATCCCGACCTCGGCAACCTCAACCTGTCGCGAGGCGGCACTCACACGGTGCGCTACGCGCTTCGACTGGCCGCAGGCTTCGGCTCGCAGGTCGCAATGGCGCTGCTCCGGTGGACGCCGGTGGCGGACGGCCAGCACCGTGCGCCGGACCAGCTCGGCTACGCCTACCGCATCATCGACGCCGCCGCCTGGCAGCGCTGGCTCGACCTGCTCGCCGGCCATGTCGGCGCGCGGCTCGAGACCGACCATCGCCGCCTGCGGGTGGTCGACGTCGGCGCGCCCGCCACGTCGCAGCACGATTCGGCGGTGCCGGTGCCCTACGCCGGCCAACTGGGCACGTCGGTGCTCGGGACGCTCTCTGCCACGACCACCCCGCCACCCGCTGCGACCACCCCGCCGCCCGTAGCCGCACCGGAGCCGGTTCTCGCAACCCCGGCCGAAGCGGTCGTGGCAGCGGCACCCGACGCGGCCGCCACCGCTGCCACGCCCGCGTCTGCATCGGCTCCGGAGCCTGCTGCGACAGGAGGTGTCGACGATGTGCTGGCGCAGGTGACTGCGGTGGTTGCGGAGATGACGGGGTATCCCACCGAGTTGTTGGAGCCGGATCTGGATCTGGAGGCCGATTTGGGTGTGGACACGGTGAAGCAGGCCGAGGTGTTTGCTGCGGTGCGCACTCACTACGAGCTCGAACGCGACGACAACCTGCAGCTTCGGGACTTCCCGACGCTCCGCCACGTCGCCGAGTGGGTCCGCGCACGCGCCGGACTCGACACGACACCCGCCGAGCCGGTGCCTGCATCTGCAGCTGCGCCCGAGCCTGTCGCAACAGGAGGTGTGGACGATGTGCTGGCGCAGGTGACTGCGGTGGTCGCGGAGATGACCGGCTATCCGACGGATCTGTTGGAGCCGGATCTGGATCTGGAGGCCGATTTGGGTGTGGACACGGTGAAGCAGGCGGAGGTGTTTGCTGCGGTTCGCACGCATTACGAGCTCGAACGCGACGACAACCTGCAGCTTCGGGACTTCCCGACGTTGCGTCATGTCGCGGAGTGGGTGCGCGAGCGCGCTGGTCTCGGCGCCACACCCGACGCGGCCGCCACCGCTGCCACGCCCGCGTCTGCATCGGCTCCGGAGCCTGCTGCGACAGGAGGTGTCGACGATGTGCTGGCGCAGGTGACTG
Organism: Ilumatobacteraceae bacterium; assembly: GCA_963715285.1. Lineage (GTDB taxonomy): Bacteria > Actinomycetota > Acidimicrobiia > Acidimicrobiales > Ilumatobacteraceae > Sva-07. The sequence goes on from CAVQRU010000001.1 coordinate 155,353, forward strand.
CGGTGGTTGCGGAGATGACGGGGTATCCCACCGAGTTGTTGGAGCCGGATCTGGATCTGGAGGCCGATTTGGGTGTGGACACGGTGAAGCAGGCCGAGGTGTTTGCTGCGGTGCGCACTCACTACGAGCTCGAACGCGACGACAACCTGCAGCTTCGGGACTTCCCGACGCTCCGCCACGTCGCCGAGTGGGTCCGCGCACGCGCCGGACTCGACACGACACCCGCCGAGCCGGTGCCTGCATCTGCAGCTGCGCCCGAGCCTGTCGCAACAGGAGGTGTGGACGATGTGCTGGCGCAGGTGACTGCGGTGGTCGCGGAGATGACCGGCTATCCGACGGATCTGTTGGAGCCGGATCTGGATCTGGAGGCCGATTTGGGTGTGGACACGGTGAAGCAGGCGGAGGTGTTTGCTGCGGTTCGCACGCATTACGAGCTCGAACGCGACGACAACCTGCAGCTTCGGGACTTCCCGACGTTGCGTCATGTCGCGGAGTGGGTGCGCGAGCGCGCTGGTCTCGATGCGCCGGCACCCGGCGCAGCCGAAACCGCGACCGCAGCCGGGGCCGGGGTCGCGGCCCCGAGTGTCGTGCACGGCGACTTCGATGCCGTCGATGCATTGCCGCGCCGGATCCCTGTTCCTTCGCTGCGGCCGCCGGTGACGGACTGCCTGCCGACCGGCGTCGAACTCGACGGCGCCCGTCTCGTCGTCATGCTCGACGAGGGTGGAGTGGGCGAGGCGCTGGTGAAGCAGCTGGACAAGGCCGGGGCCGAGGTGCTCACGCTGGAGCCCGGCATGGCGACCGACGCGTTGCTGGACAAGGTCGAGGGCTGGCACGCCGACGCGCCGGTCACCGGCGTGTACTGGCTCGCGGCCCTCGACGACGACGGCGACCTCGCCGAATACGACCTGGCCACCTGGCGCGAGGCGCTTCGCCGCCGGGTGAAGACGCTGTACGCGACCATGCGTTGCCTGTACGACGCGAGCCCGTTCCTCGTGTCGGCAACCCGCCTCGGCGGCTACCACGGCTACGACGCTGACGGTGCCACCAACCCGCTCGGCGGGCCGGTGACGGGCTTCACCAAGTCGTACCGCAAGGAGCGTCCGGAGGCGCTGGTGAAGGCCGTCGACCTCGCTCCCAGCCGCAAGACGTCGTCGATCGCCGCCCAGTTGATCGAGGAGACCCTGTTCGACCCTGGCTGCGTCGAGATCGGGCGGGTCGACGACCGGCGCTTCGGCGTGGCGTTCGTCGAGGCGCCGTTCCCGCAACGTTCCGACGACGGCCAGCCGTTCGCTGGGTCGGGCATGACGCTCGATCACGACTCGGTCTTCGTCGTCACCGGCGCAGCGGGCAGCATCGTGTCGGCGATCACCGCCGACCTCGCGGCCGCCTCGGGCGCCACGTTCCACCTCCTCGACCTGACCCCGACGCCCGACGCCGCCGACCCCGATCTCATGGCGTTCCGTGCCGACCGCGACGGTCTGAAGGTCACGATCGCCGAACGGATGAAGGCGGCCGGTGACCACCCGACGCCGGTGACCATCGAGCGCGAACTCGCACGGTTCGAGCGCCTCAACGCTGCGCTGACCGCCATCCAGTCCGTGGAGGCCGCCGGCGGGACCGTGCACTACCACTCGGTCGATCTCACCGACGCCGATGCCGTCGCCGCCGCGATCGACGACGTGCGCCACTCGAGCGGCCGTATCGACGTGCTGCTCCACGCCGCGGGCCTGGAGATCAGCCGCAATCTGCCCGACAAGGAACCGCGCGAGTACGACCTCGTCTTCGACGTCAAGAGCGACGGTTGGTTCAACGTGTTCCGTGCCGCGCAGGACATGGAGATCGGTGCGACCGTGGTGTTCTCGTCGGTCGCCGGGCGGTTCGGCAACCAGGGCCAGACCGACTACTCGGCAGCGAACGACCTGCTGTGCAAGATCACCAGCAACTTCCGCCGCAGCCGACCGGAGACCCGCGGGCTCGCGTTGGACTGGACGGCGTGGGGTGGCATCGGCATGGCGACCCGTGGATCGATCCCCAAGATCATGGAGATGGCCGGAGTGCAGATGCTTCCCCCCGAGGCGGGGGTCGCCTGGATCCGTCGCGAGCTGCTGTCGAGCGAGTACGCGGGCGAGGTGATCGTCGCCGGCACCCTCGGCATGATGGCGACCGAGTACGACGATCGTGGCGGCGTCGATCTCACCTCCGTGCTGGGCGACGACGGCCAGCACGGACCGATGATCGGACAGGCCACGGTCAGTGTCCACCACGGCGTCGTGAACGAGACGACGCTCGATCCGCTGCAGCAGCCGTTCCTCCACGATCACCGCATCGACGGCACGCCGGTGCTGCCGGGCGTGATGGGGATGGAGGCGTTCGCCGAGACCTCACGGCTGTTGGCGCCCGACCACCACGTGCTGGGGGTCGAGGACGTCACGTTCGCTGCGCCATTGAAGTTCTATCGGGACGAACCCCGCACGCTGACCGTGCAGGCGGTGCTCAGCCCTGACGGCGATGATCTCGTGGCACACTGCGCGCTCAGCGCCGAGCGCCGGCTGCCCGGACAGGACCAGCCCCAACGAACGGTGCACTTCACCGGCAGCGTGAGGCTGGGCACCCAGGCCCCCGCGACGGAGCGGATCGAGCCGCTGGGCGACCCCAGCGGACCCACCCTCGACGCCGAACGCGTCTACTCCTTCTACTTCCACGGCCCGGCGTACCAGGTGGTGTCCGCGGCATGGCGGGACGGCGACGCCTCGGTGGCGACGCTGATGGATCCCCTGCCTGCCAACCACACGCCACCCGAACAGCCGCTCTCCACCGCGCCGAGGCTGATCGAGCTGTGCTTCCAGACCGCCGGTCTCTGGCAGGCGGGCCTCGAGGACCGGTTGGCGTTGCCGATGCGAGTGGGCAAGGCGCGTTGGTACACCACAGCGGAAACGGACGGTCCGTTGCGAGCCGTCGCCCACGAGACCGCAGCCGGAGTGTTCGACTGTGTCGTCGTCGATTCCTCGGGGACGGTCGTGGCACGGCTCGATCGCTACGAGACGATCCCGTTGCCGGCGCCGATTCCCGAATCGGTCGCCGACGCCCTCCATTCGGCCTACCGGCAGTGAGCGAGGTGCAAGCGACGTGACTCCCGTGGTGACGGTCCGGCGGCTCGGCGTGATCGACTCGGGCGAGACCGCGGTACGTGTCCTGAACGCCGTCGGTGGACTCAACGACGCCGGCGATGCCGCTCCGATCACGACCGTGCTGTTCCACGACGAACCGGATCCACAACCCTGGTACGGCCGTGAGGCCGACGAGGTGCGACCCCTCTGCGCCGACGTCGAGCAGCGCTCGATCGACGATGTCGTCGCGTGTCTCCGCGCGGCCGACGTCGACACGTTGTGGCTCGGCGCATGGGCCGACGAGGAGCGTGCGGACTTGATCGCGGCCTGCGCCGCAGCCGGCATCGGCGTCGTCGGCCCGAACGCCGACACCGTGCGCCGGCTGTCGGATCCGGCCCAGCTCCCGTCGATCGGCGATCGCGCCGCGCTGCTCGACGGCCGCCCGTTGCGCCGGGTGGAGGTCGACATCCTGGTCGATGGCCACGGCACGGTCTGGAACCTCGGCGGCCGCGACGTGAGCGTGCGGCGGCGCCACCACTCGTTGGTCGCCGAGGCTCCGTGCGCAGCGGTGTCCGACGAGTTGGCGGCCGCAATCTGCGCTGCCGCGTCCGATCTGGCCCGACACGTCGGGTACCGGGGCGCCGGCATGGTCACCGTCGTCCACGACCACACCGACTTCACCGTCACCGCGGTCGACTGCGTCGCGCCGCCCGACCACGCCACCTCCGAGGAGCGATCGGGCGCGAGTTTCATCGGCTGGCGCCTGCGGGTGCACCGCGGGGAAGCGCTGCCCGAACAGGAGCCTGCCGCCGACGGTGTCGCCATGGAGGTCCGGCTGCTCGCGGAGGATCCCGACGACGGATTCGCCGTCAGCCCGGGCCGCGTGGCGCTCCTGTCGTTCCCCGTCGGCACCGGCGTGCGAGTCGACGCCAACCGCCGCACCGGTGATCGCATCGACGAGTCCGACTCGCTGCTCGCCATCATCACCGCGTGGGGGCCCGACCGATCGGTGGCCCTCACCCGGATCCGTCGGGCCCTCGAGCGCACCGCGGTGGTGATCGAGGGTGGCACCACGAATCTCTCCTTCCTGCTGGCCCTCCTCGACGACGAACAGTTCCAGCGCGACGAGGTGGACCACCGGTGGCTCGACCGGATGATCGCCGAACGCCCACCGCCCGAGCCCGACCCGATCGTGCTGCTGGCCGCCGCCGTCGAGGCCTACGAGGCGGACCGTCGCCGCGCCCAGGAAGCGTTCTACGCCTCGGCCGAGCGCGGTCGCCCGCAGCAGCCCGACGAGGTGGGGGCCGGCATCGAGCTCGGATACCTCGGCGAGTCGTACCGGCTCGACGTCGATTGCGTCGCCCCGCGCACCTACTCCGTGCGCTCCGGCCGCACCGTTGCCGACGTCACGGTCGACCGTCTCAACGACTACGAACGACGCCTCACCTGTGCCGGGCGCCGCCATCGGATGGTCGTGTCCCCGACCGAGTTCGGATTCCGTCTGCAGGTCGGCCACGCCTCGCACGTGATCCAGCGCGAGGACGGCGTCCTCGTGCGCGCCGGCTGGCCGGCGCTGATCGTGAGCACCCTCGTCCAGCCGGGTGATGTCGTCGTCGAGGGCCAACCGATCGCCGTGCTCGAGTCGATGAAGATGGAGACGACCGTCGAGGCGCCGTTCGCGGGAGTCGTACTCGACATCCTCGTCACCGCCAACAGTCAGGTCGAACGCGGAGCGGCGTTGCTCAGGTTGCGACCGCAGGTCTCGAAGGTGGTCCGGCCGGCCGGGCGACGCCTCGACCTCAGCGGCTTCGAGCGGACGATCGACTTCTCCCGCAAGCCGTGCGATCGCGTGTACGAGCCGCTCGGCGACTACCTCCTCGGCTACGACCTCGCCCCGGCCGAGCTGCGCCGACTGCTCACCGAGCAGCGTCGCCTGGCCGAGATCGCCGACGCCGCCGACGCCTCGCTCGTCGCCTGCGAAGACGGCCTGCTCGACATCTTTGCCGAGCTCGGGTCGCTGTACCGACCGCAGACCGAAGTGGAGCACGACGACCTCGCACCGAGCAGCGAGAACACACAGGAGTACCTGGTGTCGTTCCTCCAGTGGCTCGACGCCGACCGCGCCGGGCTCCCGGACGACTACCGCATCCGGCTGGAGCGGGCACTCGACCGGTTCGGTGTCCGGGGTCTGGGCCGTACGCCCGAGCTCGAGGCTGCTCTGATGTGGCTCTTCCGCTCGTTCTCGCGATTGAGCGAGCTCAGCCCGGTCGTGCTGGCGATCCTCGAACGTCGCCTCGCCCACCGCGACGCGTTGCAGTCGTCGGCCGATGCCGAGATGCGCGCCCGGCTCGATCGGCTCGCGACCGCCACCCAGGGACGACAACAGCCCGTCGCCGATCTGGCCCGCGACGTGCGCTTCCACTACTTCGACGAGCCCCCGATCGAGGCCGCCGCCGCCGAGATGTACAGCGAGATGGCCGATCACCTCGACTACCTCGCCGACCATCCCGACGCCACCGACCGTGAAGAACGGATCGCCCGGCTGGTGTGGTGCCCCCACCCGATGCGGTCGATGCTCCTCGCGTCGTGGACGGGGAGCGACGCCGAGGCTGCGCTCACCCTGCGCCGGCTCGTGCTCGAGGTCCATCTCCGCCGCTACTACCGGACGCGCGAGATCGGGGTCATCACCATCGAGCAGCGCGACCGGTTCCTCGTCGCTGCGATCGACTACGGCCACGACCACGAGTCGGTCCATGTCGTGGCGGGGTATCTGCCGCTCGACGACCTGCCGGAGTGGTCCATCGCGATCGCCGATCACCTCGCACTGGTTCGTCCCGACGCCATGGTCGTGGTCGATCTCGTCACGTGGAGCGACGCAGAACACCACGACATCGCCGTCACGGCCGCCGAAGTCGGGGAACTGCTGGCGTCGTGCAGCTTCGGGCGACGCATCCACCGCGTCAACGTCAGCGTCAGCACCTCCCCGGTCCCCGAGGCCGAACGGCGCAGGGTCCACAGCGTGTCGTTCCTCGGCGACGACGGGTCGTTCGCCGAGGAGCTGCTGTACCGCGACCTGCACCCGATGCTCGCCGAGCGTCTCGAGATCTGGCGGCTCTCCAACTTCCGGCTCGAGCGCCGCCCCTCGCCCGAGGACGTCTACCTGTTCGACGGTGTGGCCCACGACAACCCCCAGGATCATCGGCTGTTCGCCCTCGCCGAGATCCGCGGGCTGACCCCGGTGCGCGACCCGGCGACCGGCGCAACGACGTATCCGCGGCTGGAGCGCGTCGGCCTGCTGGCGATGGCGGCGATGCGCTCCGAGCTGACGCGGTACGCCCCGCGCGACCGTCCGGTTGCGAACCGGCTCGTGCTCGACATCCAGGCTCCGTGGACACTGCCGCTCGTCGAGTCGAACGCGCTGGCGCGACGATTCGCCCCGATGGCGGCGCGCGTCGGGCTGGAGAAGGTCGTGCTCAAGGTCCGGATTCCCGACGACTCCCAGCCGGAGGGACTGCGGCACGCGGTGCTGCACATCGAGGACGTCGGGCACGGTCTGCTCGTGCGCGAGGAGCGCGCGGGAGATCAGCCGGTGCGGCCATTGGGGACCTACCAGCAGAAGGTGCTGACCGCCGCCCGGTTCGGTTCGCCGTATCCGTACGAGATCGTGCGGCTGTTCACCCAACACCCGCCGATTCCCGGTCTGCCCGCCGACTCGTTCGTCGAGCTCGATCTCGACGCCAACGACCGGCTCGTGCCGGTCCACCGTGAGCCGGGCGGCAACAGCGCTCACATCGTCGTCGGGCTGCTGACGAACCACTCGACGGTGGTGCCCGAAGGGATGCAGCGGATCGCGCTGCTCTCCGACCCGACCCAGGGCCTCGGCAACCTCGCCGAACCCGAATGCCGCCGGGTGAACGCGGCGCTCACCCATGCACTCGAACACGGCCTGCCGGTCGAGTGGTTCGCGGTGTCGAGCGGCGCACTGATCGCGATGGACTCGGGCACCGAGAACATGGACTGGATCGCGCTCACCTTGCGACGTCTGATCGAGTTCACCCAGGCCGGCGGCGAGATCAACATCGTGGTCACCGGCATCAACGTCGGGGGGCAGCCGTATTGGAACGCGGAAGCGACGATGCTCACCCACACCAAGGGGATCCTCGTGATGACCCCGTCGTCGACGATGGTCCTCACCGGAAAACAGGCCCTCGACTTCTCCGGGGCGGTCAGCGCGGAGGACAACTTCGGCATCGGCGGCTACCACCGGGTGATGGGTCCGAACGGCCAGGCCCAGTACTGGGCGCCGTCGTTCGCCGAGGCCTGTGCGCTGCTGCTGCGCCACTACGAGCTGACGTACGTCGTACCGGGCGAACGCTTCCCGCGGCGCCGACCCACTACGGACCCGATCGAACGCGACGTGCGCGCCAGTTCTCATGCGACGCTTGCGAACTGCCCGTTCAGCACCGTCGGCGACGTCTTCTCCGCCGAGCTCAACCCCGAACGCAAGCAACCCTTCGACATGCGCTCGATCATGCGTGCGGTCGCCGACAGCGACTCCCCGCCGCTCGAACGGTGGAAGGATCTGAGCGATGGTGACACCTCGATCGTGTGGGACACGACGGTCGGAGGGATCCCCGTCAGCCTCCTCGGCATCGAGTCGCACACCGTCGGACGGCAGGGGTACGTGCCCTCGGACGGCCCGCCGGCATGGACCTCCGGCACGTTGTTCCCGCACTCGTCACGCAAGACGGCTCGGGCGATCAACGCCGCCAGCGGGAACCGACCGCTGGTCGTCCTCGCCAACTTGTCCGGCTTCGACGGATCGCCCGAATCGATGCGGCGCCGTCAGCTGGAATTCGGCGCCGAGATCGGACGGGCGGTCACCAACTTCGACGGTCCGATCGTGTTCGTCGTCGTCTCTCGATACCACGGTGGAGCGTTCGTGGTGTTCAGCAAGGCACTCAACGAGGAGATGGAGATCGCGGCCGTCGAGGGATCGTACGCCTCGGTGATCGGCGGTGCCCCGGCGGCAGCCACCGTGTTCGCCCGCGAGGTCAAGCAGCGCACCGAGCGCGACCCGCAGGTCCGCGAGGCGCGCGAGGCTGCTGCCTCGGCCAGCGGTACCGACGCGGCACGGCTGCGCACCGAGCTGGCCAAGATCACCGAGCAGGTGCGCTCGGAGAAGCTCGGCGAGGTCGCCGACGAGTTCGACGGCATCCACACGATCGAGCGAGCCCTGCGCGTCGGGTCCGTCGATCGCATCATCGCCGCCGCCGAGCTCCGGCCGTACGTGGTCGACGCCCTCGAGCGCGGCATGGCGCGCCACGGCGTGACCGCCTGAGCGATCGCCGCGCCAACCGGCTCGGAGATCAGCAGGTCGGGCGATCGACCCAGGAGTGCACCGGCACCGCGGCCGCGAGGCTGGAACCGGTCGTCAGCAGCTCGGGCGGCTCACGGTGGGCCGTGAAGGCGATCGTCAGCACGAAGACACCGTCGCGTCGCCACCACCCGGGCATCGGGCCGGCCGCTCCCGTCACGTTCATCGGGGCCCACCCGTCCGGCCTGCGCTCGTCGCGTAGTTGCACCTCGACCGTCCTCGTGTCGACGCGCAGTCCGACCTGCTGGACCTTGAGGGCCGCCTCCTTCGCCGACCAGATGAGGTTCGCCGCCTCGTGCCGCTCGTCGAGGTCCGTCAGTCCCCGCACGTGCTCGAGTTCTGCGGAGGTGAAGAAGTCGGTGACGAACCCCTCGCTGCGCGGTTCGACCACCTCGAGGTCGATGCCGAGCGTTCCGGATTCGGCACTGCCCGGTGGTCCAACGAGGCACACGGCCCACCCGGCGCGGTCGCTCATCGACACGTCGACCTCCGCCACCTGCCCGTCGAGGTGAACGTACGGCGCGCCGTTGGGTCGATGTCGCACCTCGATCCGCGTGAGCGACGCCGGCGTGCGATCGATGGCCAGCACGGTGGCGATCGCCTGCTTCGCGGTCCAGCGGCGGGTGAGGTACTCGTTGCGACGCTTCGTGAAACGGATCGACGCGAGGTGCTCGCGCTCGTGTTGCGACAGCCACCCGAGCGGCGACGGCACCTCGTGCTCACCGTGCGCCAGCCACCACATCGGACCATTGTCCCTCGCCGCACGGCACCGGCACGACATCGCGCCGACCCCGCCGATGGCACCACGTGGACTCGCCCCGTCTGTCCCTCGACGTCGACGATGGATCAGGGGAACGACGAGCAACCTGACACCGATGATGTCGTCGATGCAACGCTCACGGTCGCTGCGCCCGGGACCACGGGACCTGATCTGCGGACCACCCGGTTCGCAGAGACGCGGCCAACGTCACCAACCACCCGGCGGCGTGAACGTCGAGTGCTTCCAGTCCTGCTCCGACCGGTGTTCGGCGGCGGCTGCGATGAACGCGATGATGGCACCGGCCAGACACAACCCTGCGGCGAGCGCGAAGCCGACGTCGGCGATGTCGTCGCCCGTGATCCGCCCGCGCGACAACAGGCTGCTGAGCGGGTCCCAGACCAACAACGAGATGATCAGCGCGACCGCGACCGAGAGCAAGAAGAGACCGCAGGCCGCCAGGTGCCGCCAGCGGAACACTCGTGCCTGGCGTGAGGACACCGAGGCTGCGAACTGAGAGATCGAGCGCGCGACCTGAATCAACCCGAAGACGACGACGGCGGCCGTGCAGAGGCGCACGCTGGTCGTGCTGGGGTCGCTCGCCCACGTCGCGACCTCGTGACCCAGCCAGATGCTCACAACCCCGATCACCAGCAGGAACAACTGACGCCAACGCTCGGCGGGGGACTCGAGTGACGAGATGTCGAAGACCCCCCGTCCCCCGGTGGCGTGGTGCGAAAATCCGTCTCGCATGGCTGAACTCCCGGCGAGGAGCCACGTGACTCCCGGCCCGTTCGGTTTCCTTGTGCTCTCAATCGAGTGGTTCCCTCCTATGCGGGTTCTCTCGCGAGCGCCAGAGTCCAACGTCCCGGAGACAGTGCGCGACCGCGACCCCTGCACGACGTGGGCGGATGCGGCCCGCGACCGCTCCGAGCGGTTGAGGTGCGCGCTCAGGACTGGGTGTGCCGGCGGGTGTGTCGCACCGCTGCTCAGCGGGAACGCTCGCGGACCACCCTGGCGACGTCGAGCCGGGCGATCATGCGCGACACGGGCCAGTGGGCCATCGCCCCCACCGCCAGCGCCGCGGCCGCCGTGATGATCAGCGTTCGCGGCCGCATGTGCAGGCTGAAGTCGAACAGGTCGCTGCTGAAGCTGTCCATGAAGAACGCCGACACCGCCCAGCCGATCACCAGCCCGGGCACGATCGCCAGCGCGGTGAGCAACAGGTTCTCGCCGTCCAACAGGTGGGCGAGTCGGCTGGACGACATACCGTTCACGCGCATCGAGGCAAGCTCGGCCGAGCGTTCGCTGGCGTTCGCGCTGGCCGTTGCGAAGACGAGCGCGAACGCCATCAACGCGCCGAAGGCCAGCATCACACCGACGAACGCGTAGAAGAGACCGAGCAGGCTCTGTGCGGTGTCGAAGAGCGCGCGTGAGTCGACGTACGCGACGACGCCCGGTATGGCGGTCATCGACCGACGCATCTCCTCTCGCCCGACGTCCGGCGCGAATCGGATCATGACCGTCGTCGTCCCGGGTCCGCCGACCACGCCGTCGGCCGACGCGATGTCGGTGTAGACGAAGGTTCCGAGCGGTTCGTCGACGAAGCCTTCGACGGGCAGCTCGATCACCGTGTCCCCTGCATTCGGGGCCGAGATCGTGACCACATCGCCGACGCCGACGTCGAGCAGGGTGGCCAGGGAGCGACCGGCGACGACCCCCGAGGTCGGAGCGCCGGTGGATCCGAACCCGTGCATCTCCGTGGACGGATCGAACGCCACGAGTTCCGTCGCGTACCGGAGGTCGCCGTGGCCGATGACGACGCTCTCCTGTCCGACCGTCTCGGCCCGTTCCACGCCGGGTCTGCGCCGGATGGCGGCAAGTGCGTCCTCGGCGCCCGTCGCGACGTAGACCTGCGCGTCCTGGCGTTGGACCTCGGTGAACTGTTCGGCGAGCAGGACCTCGACCGTGTCGATCATCCCCCACGAGGCCAGGATCAGCACCATGGCCAGCACGACACCGACGACCGTGGAGACGGAACGTCGAGGGTCGCGGCCGATTCCCCTCAGCACCATCCGCCACCGAGCGGGGAGGCGGCCGAGCGGCGGGGCGATCCGCTCGGCGAGGCTACGTCCGCCCCGTCCCACCGGCGTGATGCCACCCAGCGCGGCAGCGGGATCGGTGCGCGCTGCTGCGACGGCCGGCTGGGCGGCGGCCAGCGCACCGGCGCCCGCCGCCAGCACGAGTCCGGCGACGACCGTGCCGACGTGGAACCCGGTCACGGTGTCGGGAACATCGATCGCTCCGGTGTAGAGGCCGGTGACGACCCGGCCGGCAGCGACACCCACGATGACGCCGACCACCCCGGAAACGGTCGTGACGATCACGCCCTGACCGAGGTAGTGGACTGCGATCCGGTGGGTGGGCACCCCGTTGGCGCGCAGTGCGGCGATCTCCGTTCGCTGAGCGCGCACGAGCCGGCTGAGCAGCACGAACGTGGCCATCGTCGCCGCGCCCAGGAAGAGGACGGGAAACATGAACGACAGCTCTCCGAAACCCGAGACGTCCTCCTGCAGCGCAGCATTGGACGGTTGTTCCGCCCGTGTCTCGACCCGGGCGCCGCTGCCGGCCGCAGCGACCAACCCGGCGGTGACGGTGCCGATGTCGACGCCGGGGGTGACCGTCACGAGCGCCTCGCTCACGGCACCTGCCGGGCCGAGGGCATCGAACGTGGAACTCGGCGCGAACACGACGCCGAAGTCGTCGGCGGAGGTCAGCACGTCCTGCCGGCTGCGTGCGGGCCAGAGATATTCGGGCGAGGCGGCGACGGCGGCGACGTCGACGTCCTGCCAGCCCCCGGTGGTCCGGAGAGCGATCGCATCGCCGGGATGCAGACCGAAATGGTCGGCCATGTGGCGCTCGACCAGGACGCTGCTGGTCGCGGCGCCGCCCGGGATCGACCCGTCGAGGACGTCGACCCGGCCCACGTCGGGCCGACCGTCGTCGGGCACCTCCACCAGACGTCCCAGCATCACGTGATCGCCACCGACCCGGATCGGCATGTCGGCGGTGCGCCGAATGGTGAGCGCGGCGATGCCATCGGGCCGGGGTGTCGTGCCGGCGATCGCTGCGACATCGCCTCCCCTCAGGGTCAGGTCGGCGAACGCGAGCCGCTCGTAGGTGCGTCGATAGCTGCTCTCGAGGTTCAAGAACGCGTCGTACGAGGCGGTGAAGAGGGCGACCCCGAGGACGACCGTCACGGCGACCCCGAGGTAGCTCCAGCGTTGCCGCACCAGCTCACGCCGGGTCGCGCGCTGCAACACGCTCACCAGGTGACCTCCTCGGCTTCGATCGGGGCCGCCACGCGGAGGTCGTCGACCAGACGACCGTCTCGCAGGTGGACGACCCGGTCCGCCATGTCGGCGATCGCCGAGTTGTGGGTGACCAGCATCACGGTCGCACCGCGCTCGACGCTGGTGCGCAACAGCCCCAGGATCTGGCGACCGGTGTCGAGGTCGAGCGATCCGGTCGGTTCGTCGGCGAGGAGCAGTGGCGCGCCCTTCACGAGCGCCCGAGCGATCGCCACGCGCTGCTGCTCACCGCCGGAGAGCTGCCCGGGGAACTGCTCGACCTTGTCGGCCAGCCCGACCCGGCCCAGCGCATCGACGGCGCGTTCGGGTGCAGCGACGCCGAACAGCTCGGCGATCACCTCGACGTTCTCGCCGGCCGTGAGCGTCGGCACGAGGTTGAAGAACTGGAACACGAATCCGACCTGGTCTCGTCGGTAGCGGTCCAGTTCGGCACCGGCGAGCGTGCTCACGTCGATACCCGCCACGTTCACGCGACCGGACGTCGCCGGTTCGATCGCTCCCACGATGTTGAGCAGCGTCGTCTTGCCCGAGCCACTCGGTCCCAGCAGCACGACGAACTCGCCCGCGGCGATGTCGAGTGACACGTCGGTGAGGGCGTGCACCTCGCTGCCGCCCCTCCGGTACGTCTTGCTCACTGCATCGAGTCCGACGGCGGCGGGGTTCATGCGTCCCTCTCACGCGCGGCAGTCGACTCAGCGACCAGACGTCCGCACGCCGACACCTCGAAGTCGCCGATCGCACGTGTCACTTCGCACCTCCTGATCCGGATTCATCATGACGGTGTCGACGAGCAGGCGACCAGAGCCGATCGCCCCATCGGTCTGGTACGTCGACGACGACCCCCTCGCCAGGCGGGGTGCCGCGTGAGCGCTCCGTCTCCATCGCGTGAACGCAGTGCGAACAGCTGCGACACCCCTCACCGAGCGCCGCCGCCCTCGGTACGTTCGCCGCCACGAGAGGCTCGTGTGCCGGGCTGCATCCTCTCACTCACCCGCACCCGTCCGAGACGGAACGAGACACGACCATGACCGGCAACGACACCCGGCAGACAGCGATAGGGCGTCAAGTTCTTCTCCCACATCTTCTATCCGCTGACGAACATCACGGCGGAGAAGCACGACGGCTTCATCGTCACGAACTCGGCCGGCAACGCGATCACCGAGTTCACCGGGAGTCTGCTGATCAAGGGCGAACCCGACGGTTCGTCGTTCCCGAACGGCAGCCTGCGGATGACCAACCAAGCCCGGGGCTACACCGCGTGGGATCCCAGCAGTCCGGCGTACGTCATGCACACCCCGAACGGCGCGACGTTGATGATCCCGAGCGTCTTCGTGTCGTGGACGGGGGAGTCGCTCGACAAGAAGATTCCGCTCCTGCGTTCGAACGCTGCGATGGACAAGGCGGCGCAGCGCCTGCTGACGTTGATGGGCGAGACCGAGATCGACACGCTCAACTCCAGTTGCGGCGCCGAGCAGGAGTACTTCCTCGTCGATGCCCACTTCGCCAACAGCCGCCCCGACCTCCTGCTCGCGGGTCGGACGCTCTTCGGCGCTCCGTCACCGAAGGGGCAGGAGTTCGACGACCACTACTTCGGCGCGATCCCCGAACGGGTGCAGGTCTTCATGCAGGACTTCGAAGACCGACTCTTCCGTCTCGGCATCCCGGCCAAGACCCACCACAACGAGGTGGCGCCCGGTCAGTTCGAGATCGCCCCGTACTTCGAGGCGGCGAACGTCGCCGCTGATCACCAGCAGTTGATGATGACGATCATGAAGTCGACCGCGAAGGCCCACGGCTTCGTGTGTCTGTTGCACGAGAAGCCGTTCGCCGGCATCAACGGGTCCGGCAAGCACGTCAACTGGTCGGTCGGCAACTCGACCCAGGGCAACCTGCTCGATCCGGGAACGTCCCCGCACGACAATCTGAACTTCTTGCTGTTCTGCGGAGCGGTCATCCGTGGCGTGCACCTGTTCGGACCGCTGCTTCGCGCGGTGATCGCGTCGGCCGCGAACGATCATCGACTCGGCGCCAACGAGGCGCCGCCGGCCATCCTGTCGGTGTACCTCGGCGACCAACTCGAAGCGGTCTTCGACGACATCAGGACCGGAACGGCGTCGGAACTCGCCGAGGCCGGCGTGATGGATCTCGGCCTCTCGCAGATCCTGCCCTTCACGCGCGATCCCGGCGACCGGAACCGTACGTCCCCGTTCGCCTTCACCGGTAACCGGTTCGAGTTCCGAGCGGTCGGATCGTCGCAGTCGGTGTCGGGGCCCCTGGTGGCGATGAACACGATGCTCGCCGACTCGCTCGACTGGATCTCCGACAAGTTGGAGGCTGTGCTCGCCGACGGCGTTCCGCAGCTCGAAGCAGTGGCGACCGTGCTCAAGGAACTGATGGAACTGCACGGCGACGTCATCTTCGGCGGCGACGGCTACTCGTCCGACTGGCACGTCGCGGCCGTCGAGGAACGAGGTCTCCGGAACATCCCGACGACGGCCGACGCGCTGCCGGTGCTCCAGGACGACGCCGTCGTCGCGTTGTTCGAACGTACCGGGGTGCTGTCGGCGGCGGAGCTCGAGAGCCGCTACGAGGTCTACGCCGAGCAGTACATCCTGTCGATCGGCGTGGAGTCCACACTCTCGGTCGAGATGGCGAGGACCCTGCTCTACCCCGCGGCGATGTCGTATCTGTCCGATCTCGCTGCGACGGTCAGTGCGGCATCGTTGGTCGGTGTCGAGGTCGACACCGCGGCGATGAAGGTCGTGGCCGAGGAGTCGAACGCATTGATCTCCGCCGCTGATGCGCTCGACCATGCGATGGGGTTGCACGACTTCGCGACGACCGAGGAGCACATGCACTACTGCGCCGACACGTTGCGCAGCCTCATGGACGAGGTGCGCGCACGCGCCGACACGCTCGAGACCCTGGTCGCCGACTCGCATTGGCCGCTGCCGAAGTACCGCGAGATGCTCTTCATCAAGTGATCGGTCGTCGGGTTAGTCTCAGCCCCGGTGAAACGTGCAGCCGGCGTCGACAGGGATGATCGACGGAAGCTGGTCGCTCGGCGACTGACGACCCCGCGAGCGGCGGCGTTTGCGGGGATCCTGTTCTCGGCGCTGCTGACGGTCACGTTCGTGCTGCTCCGATCGACGATTCCGGAGGATCCGAACGACGCGGGGGAGTGGCTGGCGACCGGGAGCGGCCGGGTCGATTTCGCACTGTGGCTCGTGCCGTTCGCCGGGATCGCCTTCCTCTGGTTCATCGGGGTGATCCGCGACCGGCTCGGTGTCCACGAGGATCAGTTCTTCTCCAGCGTTCTCTTCGGTAGCGGTCTGCTGTTCATCGCGATGACGTTCATCGCGACCGCGCTCGCGGGAGCGCTCATCGCTGCCTATCAGCTCGATCCCGTGGCCACGATCGAGAACGGGATCTATGCACTCGAACGCGAGACGATCTTCCGGGTCACCAACGTGTTCGGGGTGCGCATGGCGGGTGTGTTCATGTTCTCAGCGGGCACGATCTGGCTGCGTTCGGGAACGATGCCCCGCTGGATGGTGGTGCTCACCTACACCGTGGCGCTCGTGCAGCTGTTCTCCCTGGGTTTCACGCTGTGGTTCACGATCCTGTTCCCCGTATGGGTCTTCATCGTGAGCGTGCACTTCCTGGTGTATCCGCCGGGCGTCGCCGACGCCGAGGACGCCCCGGCCGAGTCGCCGGCCCCCTGACGTTCTGCCGCGAGTTCTCGCAGCGGCTACTTCTTGGCGGCGGCCTTTGCGAGCCGTTTGGCCGCCTTGCCGATCGGTTCGATCTGACGCTTGTCGAGGTCGCCGACCTCCGCGCCGTTCTCGAACAGCACCCGGTAGCGCTGCCAGTTGAAGCCGTTGGCGAGGATCACCTTGCCCTCGGTGCCGGCCGGCACGCCGTGCATCTCGACGATCGTGCGGACCTTGTCGTTCATCCGCAGATCGAGCTGATCGGGGTGCGGCGTGGCGAGAGCGTGCGGCTTCCAGAACTCCATCGCCCACCATTCTGCCCGGTCGGCGGCCGAACGCGCGACTCCGATCACTGGCGCGTGCTCGGAGGTTCCGATCTGGAGGCCGTCGCCCGGGTGGCAGGACCGCTGAGGGAGCGCCGCCGGTACACTCGCTCGCCTGTGAAGAGTTCGGTGGAGACCCTCGAGGGCAACAAAGTCAAGCTGTACGTCGAAGTCGACGAGACGGAGTTCGAACACGACATCGATCGTGCGTTCAAGCTCATCGCGAAGGAGGTCAACCTTCCCGGCTTCCGAGCAGGCAAGGCGCCACGTCGGGTCCTCGAGGCCCGCGTCGGCATCGGCCCCGCTCGCGAACAGGCGCTGCGTGACGCGGTGCCCCAGTACCTCGCCAAAGCGGTGCGCGAGCACGAGATCGACCTGATCGCCACGCCCGAAGTCGAGATCACCGACGGTGCCGAGTCCGGCCCGGTCGAGTTCGACGCGACGTGCGAGGTGCGACCCACCATCACGCTCGCCGGCTACAGCGAGCTGCGCGTCGAGTTGCCCGGACTCACCGTGACCGACGACGACCTCGCCGAGGCCCGCCAGGCCGAGTTGAAGCGCGGCGGCTCGCTCCTCGACGCGGACCGCCCGGTGCAGACCGGCGACTTCCTCACGCTCGACCTCGCCGTCACCCGTGACGGCGAGGAACTTGCCGGGCTCAACACCGAGGGGTGGTCGTACGAGGTCGGCCAGGGTTGGGTGACCGACGACTTCGACGAGCACCTGGTCGGCGCGTCCGCCGGCGACGTCCTCGAGTTCGTCTCGACGCCGAAGGGCCTCGACGAGCCCGCGGACTTCGTCGTCACGGTCGTGGCCGTGCAGGAGATGACCGAGCCCGAGCTCACCGACGAGTGGGTGTCCGACAACCTCGGAGAGTTCGACACCGTCGGGGAGTGGAACGAGAGCCTGCGCACGTCGCTCGTCGAGGTGAAGCTCAACCAGTCGCGCCAGGGTCTCGTCGCCTCGCTGAACACGGCGCTCGCCGAGCTGGTCGAGATCGATCCGCCCGAGGCGATGGTCGATGCCGACCTCAACCAGCGTGTGCAGGCCACGGTGCAGCAGTTCCAGTCCCAGGGCGTCGACCTCGGCCAATGGCTCGCTGCGACCGGCATGGATCCGGAGCAGTTCATCGAGTCGATGCGTGGTGCCTCGATCGAGGCCGTCAAGGTCGACCTGGCGTTGCGCGCGGTTGCCGACGCGGAGTCGATCGAGGTCGAGCCGTACGACTTCGACGCCGAGTACGCACGGATGGCGATGCAGTACGGGCAGAAGGCCAAGGACATCCGCAAGGCGTACGAACAGAACGATGCGGTTCCCGAACTCCATGCGCAGATCCGCAAGTCGAAGGCCTTCGACTGGTTGCTGCACAACGTGGCGTTCGTCGACCCCAGCGGCGACCCGATCGACCGCGACACGCTGCTCGGCCACACGCACGACGACGATGGTGGTCACGGTGATCCGGCGGTCGACGTCGACGCAGCGGCCTCCGCCGTCATCGCCGCCACCGATGCCGCCACCGCGGAGGCGACTGCCGACGAGTCCACCGACCAGCCCGAAGACACCGACGACGAGGAGACCACCTGATGAATCTCGATGCCGTGAACTATCTCGTTCCGAACGTCGTCGAACAGACGAGCCGTGGCGAGCGCGCGTACGACCTGTACAGCCGCCTGCTCAAGGACAACATCATCTTCCTGCAGACACCGGTCGACGATCAGATCGCCAGCCTGTTGTGTGCGCAGTTGATCCACCTCGAGTCGGAGAACCCCGACAAGGACATCAACATCTACATCAACAGCCCGGGCGGCGACATCACGGCGCTGTTCGCGATCTACGACACGATGCAGTTCATCAAGAACGACATCGCCACGATCTGCCTGGGGCAGGCGGCCTCTGCCGCTGCGGTGCTGCTCGCCGCCGGCACCAAGGGGAAGCGCCTGGCGCTCCCGCACAGCCGCATCCTGCTGCACCAGCCGAGCGGTCAGGTCGGCTACGGCCAGGTCACCGATCTCGAACTCGCCGCCGCCGAGATCATGCGGATGCGCGAGTTGATCGACCAGATCCTGGCCGAACACACCGGCCAGCCGATCGAGCGGATCCACGCCGACACCGATCGCGACTTCGTCATGGAAGCAGACGACGCGATGGAATATGGCATCATCGACAGAGTGATCTCGTCTCGCGAGGCGGTGGACCGCACCGGTCCCATCCGCTGATCGGGGCGTGATCGGCCCGATCCGTCGGGCGGGTCCACGACTCGACGTGGTGGATGCGCCAGACTGTCGGGCTCCAACCGGCACGATGCAGCGCAGGAACGACACAGAGGGGTACCGACAGTGGCGAAATTCGGGGACACCGGCGAACTGCTGAAGTGCTCGTTCTGCGGCAAGTCGCAGAAGCAGGTCAAGAAGCTGATCGCGGGCCCGGGCGTGTACATCTGCGACGAGTGCATCGACCTCTGCAACGAGATCATCGAGGAGGAGCTCACCGAGACGGCAGAGCTGAGCTTCGACAATCTTCCCAACCCTCGTGAGGTCCGCTCGTTCCTCGACGACTACGTCGTCGGCCAGGACTCGGCGAAGAAGATCCTCTCGGTCGCGGTGTACAACCACTACCGGCGGATCCAGCACCAGAACCAGGCGACCACGGTCGGTCGGCGCGACGAGGTCGAGCTCGCCAAGTCGAACATCCTGCTGCTCGGCCCCACCGGTTGCGGCAAGACCCATCTCGCGCAGACCCTGGCTCGTCAACTCAACGTGCCCTTCGCCGTCGCCGACGCCACCGCGCTGACCGAGGCCGGGTACGTCGGCGAAGACGTCGAGAACATCCTGCTGAAGCTGATCCAGGCCGCCGACTTCGACGTCAAGCGGGCCGAGACCGGCATCGTCTACATCGACGAGATCGACAAGGTCGCCCGCAAGAGCGAGAACCCCTCGATCACCCGTGACGTGTCGGGCGAGGGCGTCCAGCAGGCCCTGCTCAAGATCCTCGAAGGGACGCAGGCGTCGGTGCCACCGCAGGGTGGTCGAAAGCATCCGCACCAGGAGTTCATCCAGATCGACACCACCAACGTGTTGTTCATCCTCGGTGGCGCGTTCGCCGGGCTGGAGCAGATCATCGAGTCGCGCATCGGGCACAAGGGCGTCGGCTTCCACGGCACGGTCCGTTCGCAGACCGACCGCGACCCCGGCGAACTGTTCGCCCAGGTCCTGCCGGAGGACCTCGTGAAGTTCGGCATGATCCCCGAGTTCATCGGTCGCCTCCCGATGATCGGCGCCGTCGGCAGCCTCGACCGCGAAGCGTTGGTCAAGATCCTGGTCGAGCCCAAGAACAGCCTGGTCAAGCAGTACGAGAAGGTGTTCAGCTTCGAAGACGTCGAACTCGAGTTCAGCCCCGACGGTCTCCAGGCGATCGCCGACCAGGCCATCTTGCGCGGCACCGGCGCTCGCGGCCTGCGGGCGATCCTCGAAGAGGTGCTGCTCAACACGATGTACGACCTGCCCGGCCGGACCGACATCGGCAAGGTCGTGATCGACGAGACCACCGTGACCGAGAAGGTCAACCCCACGCTCATTCCG
>CAVQRU010000002.1:0-384082 GCA_963715285.1 Ilumatobacteraceae bacterium
GACGGCACCCCAATCAGCGAGACCGAAGGCCGCGGTCATCGTGGCTGAGCGCTACACCATCCCGAAAGCCACCCCGCGCTGCTCGACGCGTCGCCACCGCAACGGGGCGTCAACCGCGAAGGAACGAGCGAGTCAAGAAAGGAGTCGACAAGCGCTCCGAGACACCGCTCGTTCCCACTCCAGCATGACCCGTCGACGAAGATCGGCACAAGGGGTTGACTTCGGTTGACAACTCAACGGACCCGAGTTCATCGCTCACGCCGTCGCGGACTGCGTGCCGCTTCACCGGCTGCGAGTCGGTGTTCATCGACCCCGGCTCACCGTGGCAGAACGCCTGGATCGAGAGCTTCGACGGACCGCCTCCGCGACGAACTCCTCAACGGCCGCCAGTGGGACAGCCTGCTCGAAGCCCGCCGTGATCATCGAAGACTGGCCGATCGACTACAACATCAACCGACCCCACACCGCCCACGGCAACCTCAGCCCCGCCGAGTTCGCCGCCGCCTGGACCATCAACCAACCCCAAGCCGCATAGCGACTGGACCACTCAACGGGTCCCCCTCACCGAAACCAGTCCCGAAACTGTCACCCACCAACCGGAGCCACGGTGTCCATCATGAACCGGGACCGCACACCCATAGAGGATCTCGGGCTGCGATCAAAGGTTGCAGTAGGACGGTCGATTCCGAATCGGAAGTACGAGAAAGTTCACCGTGACCAGGTGGTTCGTGGCGGAGGTGGACGGGAATCGAACCCGATTGGCCCGGTCAACGTCAGTCTGAAGTGATGTCGTCGACTCCCATATTCGCTGCATCTGAGGTGCGAACGGACTCGTTACGTGTCGGCAAGTCCAATCTCGTGATCACACGCGTCGTCCCCTCGACAGTCGGAACCCCGGGGTGGGTCGGATCGTGCCCGACCCACCCCTGACGACCCTTGCGGTGCGGGCCTCGGTCTGCCGCCGCTACTTGTTGCCCTTGGTGTGGATGACGATGCTGCCTTGTGTGATCGCCGTCGTCGGGTCGTCGCTGTCGGCTGCGCCCATCTGGTTGTCGTAGACGAGCCCACCGCTGGGCTCCCAGATCCGCATCCGGAAGCGGTCGACCTGGCCCTTGCCGATCACGTCGCCGTCGATCACGGTCACCGTGAACCGGTAGCCGTCGTCGCCGTTGACCGAACCGGTCCCCCTGAACTGAGCCCGTGCCCCCGGAGACGACCAACCACTCGAACTGGTTCGAGTGCAGATTGACGTCACCGGCCTGGAATTGGAACTGGGTGCTTCCCGTCGGGACCGTCGCCCCCTTCTTGTACTGGGACACGAACCCGAAACGGGCCGGGCCAGCGACGTCAGGGTCTGGCACATAGGCGCCGACGGGCGAGTCGATCCAGCCGCCACCCGTGACGAACCCACCGCCTGGGTCGTAGATCACGATCAGTGATGTGGCGGTGGCGGAGTCGTCGGCGTCGTCGGTGACCGTCACCTCCACTGTGTACACCCCCGGCTGTGTGTACGTGTGCGACGAGGAACACGACAGGCCGGTGGCTGCAACACCATCGACGGTCGCGCCGTCGCCCCAGTCGACCGAGCAGATGTGGGTGTCGGCGATGCCGGGATCGCTGAACTCCGCACCCACCGTGACCGGCTGTTCGGCCACGGAGACCGGATCGGTCGGCGCGTCGACGGCGTCGATGGTCGGTGCGACGTTGACACCAAAGACCAGACCCTCCGTGGCGGTATCCTGATCAATCTCGGTCGTGACACCATCGACCTCGACGACGACTGGGTCCGTGCCGGCCACGTACTTGACGGTGAACTCGTCGTCGACGACGCTGCTCACGTAGAACGTGACGTGCCCCGGAATCGTTATCGTCGTCACGACGTCACCGTCTTCGATGGTCAGCGTCACGGGGAGATCGTTGACGTTCTCGATCGTGATGCTGCCGCAGGTGACGTTGACCTCACCGCCGGCGGACACCCCGAGCACGAAGCCACCGCAGAGCCGGATGGTGGCCTGTCCCCCGTCGCCACTGACGATGACCTTCACCCCGTCGGGCTCCGGCAGGTCGACGAAGGTCAGCGGGGCGCCGGTGCCGTTGGTGATGATCTGGCCGGTGTGGCCGCCGCCGTCGGGGTCACAGAAGGCGCCTTCGACGTCGGGATCACACTCGATGGCGTCGGGGATGCCGTCGCCGTCGGTGTCAGGTGGGATCGGCGGGTCGAACACGGCCACCTGCGACGATCCGTTCGTCAACAGCAGACGGCCGTCGCCGTTGATGGCGAGCCGGTACGGGGACGGCTGGGAGTACCGGCCGTTGCTCTTCACCACAGGCATCGGCCGTGACGCCACGAAGTCGCCGTCGACGGTGTAGGTCC
This sequence comes from Ilumatobacteraceae bacterium, assembly GCA_963715285.1. Lineage (GTDB taxonomy): Bacteria > Actinomycetota > Acidimicrobiia > Acidimicrobiales > Ilumatobacteraceae > Sva-07. Next base: position 2,375 of record CAVQRU010000002.1, read on the forward strand.
GAATCTCCTCGGTGTTGAAGTTGACGATGTGAGCCTGGCCGACGTCGTCGAAGGTGATGTCGACGGGCTGCCCGAACCCGGTGAGCGTCAACACGCGCTGGCCGCTAGCAGGGTCGATCTTGTGCACCCTGTCGCGGCTGCCTTCGAAGTCGCTGACCCAGACGAAACCGTCGGGGTCGACGCTGACCGCGTAGGGCGCTGTGCCCGTGCCGCCGAGCGTGCTGAGGTAGGTGCCGGTCGAGGAGAACTTCTGGACCTTGCCGTTGAAGACGTCGGCGACCCACACGTTGCCGGCGGCGTCGACGTCGATGCCCAGCGGGTTGTCAAACGCGGTGCCCGAGCCGGCTCCGAAGGCGCGGACGAAGTTGCCGTCACGGTCGAACTGTTGGACCCGGTTCCCTCCGACGTCGGTGATGTACGCATCCCCGGTCGACGGGTGCACTGCCACGACGGACGGGCTGTTGAACAGACCGGGCGCCGTTCCGAAACCTCCGACCTCGAACAGGAAGGTGCCGTCGGCTGCGTACTTCGCCACCTTGTTCTTGTTGTTCTCGACGATCCAGACGTCCTGGGTGACCGGATCGACGTCGATCCCGATCCCGGCGACGTCGAACGTCGTCGTCGGGTCGTAGGTCCAGTACGTGTTGGGGTCGAACACGAGGACCGACGCCCCGCTCGATCCGACGTCGCCCGCGTCGTCGGTGACCCGCACGATGACGGAGTTCAACCCGAGACCGCTGTACGTGTAGCTCGACGTGCACTGGCCGGCTGCGACCGTGCCGGGGACCGACACGCCCGATGCCCACGTCACTTCGCAGGTGTGGGTGTCGTCGACTCCGGGGTCGCTGAAGGTCGCCGTCAACTCGACCAGCTCACCGATTCCTGCGTTCGCTGTCGACAACGACACGGAATCCACCGTGGGAGGGAGATTCGTCGTGAACGATCGAATCCCGCTGAAGACTCGGGTCTCGCGCGGATCCGGGTACTCGCGGTCCCACGGATCCGACGGCTCGCGGACGATGACCGGCTGAGTGCCGGAGAGGTACTCGATCGTGAAGTCGTCGTTCACCGGCGTCGAGATGCGAACACTGACGCCGCTCGGGATCTCGATCGACAGCTCCTTCTCGCCATCGACCTGCACGACGAGTGGTCCGCCCGGACCGACGGTGATCACGATGCTCCCGCAGGCGAGGTCGACCTGGCTGCCAGCGGCGACCTGGAGCGTGAAGAATCCGCATGCCTTGACCGTGACTTGGCCCGTGGTCCCGCCGGTCACGATCCTGACGCCTTCCGGATCCGGCAGGTCGATCACTCTCACTTGTGCCCCGGTCCCGTTGGCGAGAATCTCCCCGGCCGTGCCGTTCGCGTCGGCGAACGCCGACGACGGGGTATTGGGATCGCTGTCGACGTCGTCCGTGATCCCGTCGCCATCGGTGTCCGCGGGAGCGGGAGGATCGAACACCATCAGCGTCGGTGAGCCGTTGGCCAGCAGGAGCCGGCCGGCGGCGTCGACGGCTGCCCGCCGCGGGTATGGCTGGAACGAGCCCCCCGACTGGTTGAGCACGGCCGGGGTCGGACGGCTGTCGACGAACGTCCCGGCATCGCGGGTGTAGGTCCGGATTTCTTTCGAGTTGGAGTCGACGACGTGGACGTTGTCCTCGTCGAAGGTCACGTCGAGCGGTTGGCCGAAACCCGTGATGGTGACGACCCGGGCCTTCGTGTCCGGGTCGATCTTGTGAACCCGGTCGCGAGTCTCGGTCACCCAGATGTACCCCTCGGGGTCAACCCGCGACGCGGACGGCTCGACGACGGTGCCGAGGTCGCCGAGGAACGTCCCGGTCGGGCTGTACTTGCGCACGAAATCGCCGAACACGTCGGACACCCACACGTTCCCGTCGGCATCGACGTCGATGCTGGTCGGGTTCTCGAACGGGGTCGGACCGCCGCCGAAGGTGCGAACGAAGTTGCCGTCATGGTCGAACACCTGCACCCGGTTCCCGCCGACGTCGGTGATGTAGGCATCACCGTTCGGACCGACAGCGATGTTCGACGCCCCGTTGAACTGGCCGTCGCCCGTGCCGAACCCGCCGACCTCGAACTGCTTGGTCCCGTCGGGCGCGTACTTGGCGATCGTGTTGAGCTGGCTGTGGATCACCCAGATGTCGCCGGTGTTCGGGTCGATGCCGACACCGCTCGACCCGTCGGCGCCGTCGAGCGCGAACGAGGCCGACGAGTCAAGCGTCCAGTAGTGCTCGGCTTCGGTCACGAGGAGCGAGCCGCCGCCGTAGCCGACGCCGCCATCACCGTCGATCACCCGCACCGACACGGACTTCAACCCGACGGTCGTGTACGTGTATGACGCCGTGCAGGTCGTGGTGTCCACGACACCCGCCTGGGTCACGCCCGACGCCCAGGTCACCTCGCACGTGTGGGTCGCAGCCGCGTCGTCGGTGAAGTTCACGGTCACCTCTACCTCGTCGCCGAGCGGCACGTTGATCGCCGAGAAGGACGTCGACTCGACGGTGGGCGGTGCCGTCGTCGAGATCGTCACCGGGCCGAGGCCTGCGTACACGTACGTGCTGTAGTAGCCGTAGGGATCGTCGGGGTCGCTCACCTCCACGAACGAGGTACCGGCGGTGACCTCGACCGTGAACTCGCCGTCGACGGGTGTCGAGATCACCACCGTCGTGCCGGCTGGGATCGTCACCAGCTGGTCTCGTTCGCCCCGGACGAGCACCTCGACCGGACCCTCGTACACGGTGAGCTCGACGCTGCCGCAGGTGAGGTCGAACTCCGACCCCGCCTGGGCGGTCAGTTCGAAACCCGCGCACACTCGGATCTTCGCCTGTCCCGACGTACCGCCGACGATGACCTTGACACCCTCGGGTGAAGGCAAGTCGACGAACCTCACCGGCTCACCGGTCCCGTTCGACAGCACCGTCCCGGTGTGGCCGTCACCATCGGGATCGCAGAAGCCTCCATCGACCTCGGGCTCGCACTCGATCGAATCCGGGATCCCGTCGCCGTCGCTGTCGATGGGGACCGGATCGGCGATCACCGTCACCGTGCCCCCGCTGTAGGTGGGCACGAAGACACGGCTTGTTGAGTCGTCGACGTCCAGCTGGTAGGGAGTCCCTGAGGGCACCGGCACCTCATCAACCACCGCGTTCGTCTGCGTGTCGACGATGGCGACCCGCGGCGGCCTCGGAGGCGTCGTCGAGTTGTCAGCGCCTTGGAGCGAGACGTACGCACGGTGCGTGACGTCGTTGACCGCGATCTTGTTCGGCCTCGACCCAGCGGCGAACTGGATGAGATCGACGAGTTCGAACGACGTGCCATCGAAGACGGACACCGTTCCGTCGTTCTGGTTCGACACGTAGATGCGATCGAGTGACTCGTCCACTGCGACCCATGCCGGGTAGTTGCCCGTCGGAACGGTGTTGGAGACCGAGTTGGTCGTTCCGTCAATCACGTAGAGCTCGTTGCTGTATCGATCCGTGGCGAGTACCCGGTTCTTGGTCTCGTCCACTGCAACGCCGAGTGTTGAGTTGCCGGGGAGGGCGATCGTCTCCAGGACCGAGTTGGTGGCCCCGTCGACGACCCATACGTCACCCCCGAACGTATTCGCAACGTAGAACCGATTCGTGAGGGTGTTCACTGCGGGACCCCAGGGGTTCGCCAGGGGCAGTTCCGTCAGGAGGTTCAGGGAGCTGTCGAGCACCGAGATTTGGTTTCCCGAGCCCTGATGCGCAACGTACACGTTGCCGGTCGTCTCGTTGACCTCGACCGTCGTCGGGAACGACGCGATCGTTCTCGAGCCGAGAAAGGTGAGGTCGTTCGAGTCGTAGACGCGAATCTCCGTCTGAGCTGGATTGGTCACGAAGAGTCGCGAGCGGGCTTCGTCCACTGCAACACCGAACGGTTGCGTGACCGAGATCGAACCCTCGACGGTCGCCTCTGCCGACACCGGCTCCGGACCGGCCACGATCGCGATGGCAGCGCACATCCCCACGGCGCTGACAGTCGCCAAAGCCGAACGAAATACCCTCACAACCCACCCCCAAGTGTCGGATTCAGAACCTCACCAGCAATAGCCGATCCCGATAACGGCGTCGTAACGAGTCCGACGACGAGTGGGCCTGGCTGACCCAGACCACCGGATCGAGCACGTCCGGCCTCATCCGCGGGCTGGTCCGTGCGCACCTGGCCGAAGAGGGCGTCGTTCCGCCCGTGCCCGCGGACGCGAGCCCCTGGCTCCGACGGTCGAGGAGGTGGAGAGATGACCGGAGGTCAGTTCGTCCCCGACGCGGAGTATCCGGACAACGTCGTTCCGCTCCCAGGACCCACGGGATCGTCGCCGAAGAGCGTCGCAAGCGAACTCGTGGCGCTCGCCAGATACACCTGGCGGTTCACGACGGGGACTCGTCCGGAGGGCGCGTTCGCATCGGTCCGGGAACGGTCGAGGTGCTCGACCAGTCTCCAGTGCTGTTCCGGCGCACCGAACTCACGTCCGCGATGCCCGTCCCCGTGTTCGGCACCGCCTCTCCGGGCGATCTCGGCCGACTGGGTGTTGTCCGGGCAGGTGATGCTGATGGAGACAGTCTCTTGATCAACGCTCGCCGATTCGCGCCAGAGGCTCAACGCCGGCAAGGCGGCGCTCGCTCGCCCAACGTCGGTTCTTCAAGCGACGGAGATCCCGAATGGATCGTTCGATCCGGCCGGTTGAGATCGTTGTCTGGAATGACAACTGGAGCGAGGCAGGGCGACGACTCCTCGATTGTCGTTGAGGAGGCGCATTGAGAGACAGTTCGACTCGGCTATCAACCGAGTTGCCTCGTTCCGCTCGTACAAGTGCTGTTGAGCGCTCAGTCCGCGCCTTCCCTACTGGGTGGCGAAGTACGAGTAGTCATCATCCAATAGCGCCGAGGTGTAGAGCGTGATCGTTCCAGCGTCGTCGATGGGGGCAACCAGACAGAGTGTCCCGACCACGGAACCTCCGGCGAGGATGTCGGCGTACCGGTCGACTTCCGCCGGGACCACTCCGCAGCCCTCGTCCAGGACAACGATGCTATCGCCCACACCCTTGTCCGTGATCTCGAACGCGTTTGCGCTGCTGTCGCCTGCGTACTCGAAGTTCACGGGCACGCCGATAACGCGGTAACCGTCGGGTGGCGGATCGTTGAACCGGTTCTCGGCCAGGACTGCATCAGTGATGTCCTGCGCGGGGGCTGTCACGGTGAACGTCCAGCCCTCGCCGACCTCGCTCGGGACACCAACCTGGATCGCTGATCGCCGGTAGTCGGTCGCTGCGCCTCCTGGCTGGGGGCCTCGAAGCGGCGGCATCGGTTCAACACTTGCGGGTGTCGCCGACGCATCGAGGAAGACCTCTCGGCCGCCGAATCCGGTTGTGCCGTACAATTGCAGGACGCCGCTGTCTGCTGCTGTCGTGACGAAGCAGAGGTTGCCGGCAACCACTCCGCCTGCGAAGACATCGCGGTACCGGTTCAGTTCGTTCGGAATCACCCCGCAGTCGGTATCAAGCTCAGTGTTGGCCGAGGCCACACCGGCAATCGTGGTCATGAATCCCGAGGTCGGATCATCGAGCCCGTAGTAGCCGAGCGACACGGCGACGAGAGTGAACCAGCTTCCATCCGATGGAGGGTCGTTGAACTGAATCTCTGCCAGAACCGCTGCGGTGCCGTCCTCGGTCACGCTCAGCACTTGGAGTCGCCATCCGTCGCCGATGTCGGCGATCGCTCCGGCGGGCACCGGAGATGTGCGATCGCCTCGAATGCCGGCAGGGGCGCCGTCGACGGCGTCAGACGGGGGTGGCGGTTCGGTTGTGGTTGGCGGCTCGGTGACTTCGGGCTCTTCGGCGGCGACGGTGTTCTCGGTGGCGGCTGGTGTCTTCGGTCGATGCAGAGTCCTCGAGGCAGTCGATCAGACCGTCAACCCAGTCCTGCAGTTCGGAGCTGAACTCCTCGGTGTCCGAGGCGTCAATGTTGTCGATGAGGAACCGCGCGTCGCCGTCGGACAGTTCGTCGGTCTTATCCCGAACGCACTGCTCGTCGAACCCGACACCCACAGCCTGTCCCACGAGCAGATTGGCCAGCTCCGATTGCGTCGAACCAGCGTCGCCATCACCGCCGTCCCCGTCGCCATCACCGCCGTCCCCGTCACCGTCACTGCCACAACCCCAGAGCGCCATCGACGCGCTCATGATGATCACAATCGCCTTGTTCATGCCCGCCCTCACTCTCGACCGGTGGTGTTGACATCAGGGTTGTCCATTCATGCGCATCGGCAGAGAGCCGATGGTCCTTCCGCTGGTTGCGGGGCCAGGCTGGCGCGCTGGACCGGTCAGCCCAGTCAACACCCCAATGGGTATACGCTTGGCATACTCTCGGAGTGGTCGCGAAACCTCCGGCACTCAGAAGGCCGCCTCGACCATCATCGACGACCTCTTCGAGGATCACGGAGTGCTCGCTGGGCTCTCAGGTGCTGAAGAATCGAGATCGATTTCGACGGAGGCCAAGGACTCTGGTTCGTCTGCTCAACGATCCGGGAGAGTTGAACCGTGCCTCCGTTGCTCGTGCTGGCCGTAGTCGCCGTGGGTGTAGCGCTTACGATGAGGTGCAGCCGCAGTGGTTCGGAACGAGACGGTCGGTTCGTTGCGACTGCCGCTGGAGTATGGTTGGCATTGATCGCGTTGGCCCTGGTCGTGGGCACCGTTGCGACATTGATCTTCGGTCGGTGATGGTGTGGACCTGTCGTTCACTGCAAGAGAGGGTGTCCACCCCGACCATCTCTTCCGGGTCTGCCGATTCCAGGCTGCCGATCGGCATACGATCGAAGGCACCATGGCCACCACCACCGGCCCCGCCCGTGCCCGCTTCCAGGCCCTCGGCCTCCACGTCATTGATGGCGCCCGCCGCCGGTCAACAGCCGGTCCTGAGGCCCGCAGCGTCGTCCCGGCCCGCAAGGTCCGGGTGCACCAGCCGACGAAGCCGGTCTGACACCGGTGCCGACAACGGGTCGGCCCTCCGCACTTCGAGGCGCTCGACGGCGCGCACCGTCTGGTCAGCCCGGTCGACTCGGGTCGCGGTGACCGCGCTCGATGGTTTCGGCGTACACGTCCCGAGATCGAGCGCTGGGAGCCGACCGGACTCCATCAACGATGCTCCAGCCACGCAGCTCGGCTCGACGTCGAGGCGGAAGGTGTCGGTCATGCAGTGTCACAGGTGCAACTCCCAACGAGGCCACCACTCGCCTCCGTCGAGGACATCGACCACTCGATGCCACATGCCGCGGGAAACCGCTTTGAACGCGTCCCGCTTGGGAGGTCAGAACGGTCCAGGGAAGTCGCCGAAACCTTCATCACCATGCGATGGCGGGTGAGCGGCCGGGGGAACGACGTCGCGCTCCGCGGCTCAGCGCGCCACGTCGGTGTCCGGCGCGAGGGTTGCGCTCACCATGATCGTCCAACCGAATCCGAGCCGTTCGAGCAACCGACTCGCGTGGAGGACCCGACCCGCCTTGGCGACCAGCCGCATCGGCCCGTGATCGGACATCGGGCTGACGACGTACATCTCGTCCACGTTCAACCCCGCAGCACGCATCAGATCACGAAGCTCGGGGCGACCAACCAAGCGATAGAACCGAGCGCGTCCGGCTGGCGCAAGCCTGTTGAAGCGCTGTAGGACCGGGCGGTTCTCGGTGGTCAACATGAGTCGGCCGCCAGGCGTCAGCAGCGAGCGGATTCGCTCGAGGAACCGGTGCTGGTCAGCGACGTAGCTCAACACCTCCATGCACACGATGACGTCGAAATTCGAACCTACGTCGACGGTCATGAAGTCGTCGGCAACGAAGGTCACGTCGGGGGCACGCACCTGAGCGTGTCCGATCACCTCGTCGGCGAGGTCTACAGCAGTCACTTCGCCGTATGGCAGGAGCCGTTCGCTCATCCACCCCGAGCCGCAGCCGACATCGAGAATCCGCAGACCCGATTCACCAGCCAGCCAGCCTGTGACGATCTCGGCCTGACGCAGCGACACGAAGCCCTGCGCCTCCTCGCGGTGCTCGACGTTCCACTGGTTCCAGAATTCTCGTTCTTCGGCGTCCTGGCTCACCGGGTGCGTTTCCTCCATGGTCGGACGAGTATGGCAGCCGCGCTCGTCTCGCGCCGACCGTCCGGTTCGACGGCGCGGCTGAACGACGAAGAGACACCGTCGACCACCGTGCTTGCGTACCCATTTGTTGGACGCAGCCGGCTACTACTTCACCACCAACCAGAGACCGCACTGCGGTTCGAAGGACGTCCACGCAAGACGAGCTGACCCCGCAGCGCCTCTCTCACGGCGTCGCAGCGCGCTCTCGTCGGCTCCCGCGATCAGACTGTCGAGGATCGCGGTAGACGACCCGATCACCGGATGCGTGATGCGAGAGATGCCGGGGCGTAGCATTCAGCCATGAGCAGTGCCGCTCCAGATCAGCGTGATGCGACTCACGGCACTGCGCTATCGCCCCGAGAACCGATGGCACCGAAATCCACTTGTACGCGATGACAGCCAACGGCATCGACCAGACCGAACGGCCCGGCTACGGCAGCGTCGTCGATCCGGTTGTCGATCGGAGATGAGGCGCTCGATCGGAATCGGCGCCGCCTCTTCGTATCAACTGGTGACGCTCGTCCAGATGTTGCTTGCGGCTCGCTCCTCGGGCCGGGCAGGCTGCTGCGATGGGTGAACGCGATCCTGCACAACACGGCGTGCAACTGGGGCAACGGCTGGGCCGGGGAGCGTCGAGCGAGGTCCACGCATGGCACCCCGGGCTCGTCGTGAAGGTCTTCAAACCCGGCTTCGAGGAACTCGCGGCAATCGAGGCGGCACGGGCACGCATCGTTCACGCTGCCGGCATACCGTCACCGGCCGTGCACGACCTCGTCGACATCGACGGTCGCCCGGGGTTGGTCTTCGACCGGGTCGACGGACCCTGGGCGCTCGATCGGCCCGACGCAGCATCGATCACGGCACGTGTGCAGGCCGACATCCATGACCTCGTCGCGCCGGCCGATCTTCCACGGCTGGTCGACACGCTCGCCGATCTGGGGATCGACGGTCTCCCCGACGGCGATCGAGTGTTCCACGGCGACATGCATCCCGGCAACGTGCTCGCTCACGGTGACCAGTGGTTGGTCATCGATTGGTCCAATGCGCACCGGGCTCCGGCGGCAGCGGACGTCGCCTGTTCCGTACTCGCGGTCGGGTATCGCGGCCTGCGCGATGGGCCGACAGCTGCACGGACACACCAGCGACGCATCCGCATTGCCGACGGCTACCTCGAGCGGTACGTCGCGCTTCGACCGGGAACCCTCGACGACCTCACCCTCTGGACCACCGCAATCGGAACACTCCTGCTGGAACGCGAGCCCGAGACGGCGTTCGCGGACGAACTGCGACGTCAATGGATCGTGGATTGAGGTGGTCATGGGCCCAGCTGCAACGTGCCGGCGCCGAGAGATGAGGCGCACAACGACAGAGAGGAGTACCGCATGACGGTGACATTCGAACTCGCCGATGCCCGTCGAGACCGGGGGCCGCTGACCGAGTTCAACATCGACTACCTCGACTGGCTGGATGCCAACATCCAGCGCGAGTTCGGGATGGGCCTGTCCGTACTGCTCGGTGAGCCGATTCCTGGCTACGTGGACCGCACGTTGCCTGAGTTGTGCGCAGCGAGTCCGCCCGAGGGTGCGTTCTACCTGGTCCACCGAGACGGACGGGCCGTCGGCATGGGCGGCGTGCGGCGCACGAGCGACGGAGCCGCGGAGATGAAGCGGGTGTTCGTGCGACCGGACCAGCGCGGGAGCGGACTGGGCGCCGTCATCGTCAAGCGTCTGATCGCCGACGCAGCATCGTTCGGCTACAGCAGCATGCGTCTCGACTCGGGTCCGTTCATGACCTCAGCGCATCGGTTGTACGAGGCCGAGGGATTCCGGGACTGCCCCCGTTACGAAGGTGCGGAAGTCCCCAGCGAACTCCACGACAACTGGCGGTTCATGGAACGCAGGCTGGGCTGACCGGCGCTCAGCTCGGGGCGACGAACGCCACGCCCTCGCGCAGCAGTGCGCGCCAGAGGGTGCCGTCGCGCTGGGGGACCGAGACCCACTCCTTGAAGACCTTGCCGGCTGGAGCGAACGGCTGCCCGATCCCCTCGTCGATCAGTTGCTGCACCCGTGCTCGCGGAAGCTTCACGACGAGGCCGCTGCCCTTGAAGTCGACGAGGCCGAGGAACTCGCCGGCGACACGGGCACACCGGCCGCCCATGATCGTGCCCTCCTCGACCCGCGGGTCTTCGAGTTGGAGTTCCTCGATGAGATCCCAGAACATCGATTCGTCGGTCGCGGTCATCAGGGCATCCTCTGCTCAGTGGGGGGTCTGCGTCCGCGACGTGCCTCGCGTCGATGCGCCATCCCAGAGATGGTGCCATGCGGCGACGCTCCTCCGTCTGTCGAGTGGTGAGTGCTGTGGTGACTGGTCGTCGCAGGCAGCTACCGGTGGACCGTGAGCTCGAGGACGTCGGGTCGGGCGTAGTGGCCGATCGGATCGAACATCCGCCGGCCGGCGGTGATGCGCCGGAGATCGAGATCAGCCGACACCGTGCCGGGTTCACCGACGAGGGGACCGGCGAGGATCTCGCCACCGGGGGCGACGATCGTGCTGTTCCCCCTCGACATCCAGTCGTCGTCGCCACCGTAGATCTCGTCCGCGCCCGGGAGGTCCCGGGGCACGTTGCTTCCTCGGAGGCAGGCAGTGACCCCGACGACGAAGATCTGACCCTCCTTGGCGATGTGGCGGAGCGTGGGCACCCATTCGTCGCTGTTGTCCCACGTCGGTGCGAGCAGCACGTCGACACCGCGCTGGTACATGGCCACACGCGCCAGTGGCATGTAGTTCTCCCAGCAGATGAGCGCACCGACGCGGACCCCGCCGATGTCGACCACGGTCAGGAGGTGGTCGTTGCCGTGGCCCCACACGAGACGTTCGGCACCGGTCGCGATGAGCTTGCGGTGTCGGTCGGCGATCTCACCGTCGGCATCGATGTAGACGACCGTGTTGTAGAGCGTCCCCGTACCGCCCGATTCGGTCAGCCCGAGCGCGACCCACACGCCCGCAGACCGAGCTGCCTCTCGAACCGGATCCAGCTGGTCGCTGGCGAGATCCACCGCCGACCCGGCGAACCGGAGCCACCACGCCGGGTCGCTCATGGGCGGCTGTCGCCACACCCAGTCCGGGTAGCCCGGGACGAACGACTCCGGGAACACGACCAGGTCGGCTCCGTTCGACGCCGCGTGGCGAACCTCTTCGGCGACCAGTTCGACCGTCGCCTCGCGGTCGAGCAGCACCGGTGTTCCCTGGACTGCGGCGACCCTGATCGACGCGGGACGTCCGGGCCGCGCCGCTTCTCGACCTGGTGGCCGGTCGTCTGAATCGCTCACGGTGCGTCACCCCGTTTCCGTCATCGCCGCGCCAGTCGGCTGCGGCGGCCTCGACTCCACCCTGCCACACGGGCGGGAACCACCGTGACGAACCGCGAGACGGGCACCCCGGAAGAGCGCGCAGCATCGTCGGCGATCGATGGGATCGCGTGCGGCTGCTCGCGAGTTCCGCATACAGCGATCTCGTCGGCCGGACCCCCGTTGTGCGCCGTCGAGTCCGACACGATGGCACTCGCGAGCGACGGCCCCCTTCTTCGGGCCAGATGATGGGCGTGCTCGGCTACAACTGGGTCGCCCGGTTCCTGGGCCACCACGTCAGCGACGAGCAGGTGCTTCGCCGGTCGTCGCCGCCGTCACGTGCTGGTCTCGACGTGATCCGCCGGGGCCGTCAGCCGTGGAGATGCTCGTCCAGGTGCCGCAGACGCAGGTGGGTGGCCACGGTGGCACCCGAGATCATGCCGAGTGGAGCAAGGACCAGCCAGGCGAGGGCAAGACCCTGCACGGCCGCCGCGACCAGGAGGCCGGCGACGAAACCCACGACGAACCCGACGAGACCTCCGACCACGGCCGTGGAGCCGCTGCCACTGCCGGAGGCTGCGGTGGCGATACCGACGAGGGTGCCGATCACGAGCATCGGCAGGCCGATGAAGCCGATCTGGGACTGATCGCTCGAGATCACTCCGAACTCGTGCAACACGACGGGAACGACGGCGACCAGGAATCCGGGCAGCGCTCCGATCGCAGCGCCCCTGGCGACCCGGCGAGGCTCCGGCGAGCGGGGGCGTTGCAGCTGGGTCGCCTTGGCCTGCTGCCCCTCGGCCGGTGACGTCGGCGGGTCCCAGTCGACCGGCTTCTCCGTCGTCGTGGTGCCGGGGTGAGTGGAGGTCCGCACGACAACGGACACCACGAACGCCACCACGAACGCCATCACGAAGTTGCCGAGCGCTGCGCCCGACACGTCGCCCCAGGTGCCGCGATCGTCTTCCGGGCCGAACATCTGTGAAACCGCGGCGAAGGCACCGATCAACAGCGCCCACGCGGTCGCCGCAATGGCCGGAAACAACAGGAGGCTGCGACCTGGTCGAATTCGATCGCGATTCGTCGGCCGACTGGCTCGGTCACGGTGCTCGGTGTGTTCGGTGGGGTCGATCACTCCATGACGTCCCATCTCGATCTCCTCCCTGCTCGATGGCGCCGTGCTCGAGACCTCCGTCGTCGATTCCTGCTTCGAGGTCATCGTGCACGCAACGTCGTTGCGGGTGCCAGGGCCCATCGTCACCGCCCGCGGCGGTCAGGCCGGTCCGCGGCATTCACTTCGGTCACGCGAACGTGGCGAGCACGAAGATCGGGTAGCCGGCGAAGAGGATGAGCGCATCGCGGCGATCGAGTCGATCGTCGCGGACGGCGAGCACGATCGCGGCGGCCATCAGGGCGAGCATCACGATGAGCGGAGCGTGGAGAATGGCACTGTCGTCGATCGAGATGGGTGCCACCAGAGCTCCCGCTCCGAGGCTCATCGTCATGTTGTAGGCGTACGAGCCCACGACCCCGGCGACGACTGCCTCGGTGATGCCGCGACGGCTCGCTGACCATGCGAGCACGACCAGCTCGAACGCGGTCGCGAACCCGACGACGGTCAAGCCGAGCCTGGTCTGGGTCTCCTCGATCTCGGTGATCTGGCGGACGCCTTCGACGAGCACGATCGAACCGGCGGTCAGTGCGGCCAGCCCGGCCACGACCCAGACGAGGTCGATGCCGACGCGTCCCCCCTCGTCGAGTTCCTCATCCAGTTCAGGTACCTCGCCCATGGCCGGCGGTCGTCGCTCGGCAATCCAGATCGCGCCGACGAACCCGACGTAGGACGCGACGAGCACGGCTGCCTCGACTCGTCCGATCACGCCGTCCCACATGAACGCGGCAGCGAGGAGTCCGGCTGCGAGGCCGCCGAATGCATACCGGCGAATCCGTGGACCGAACGGGATCGTCGCCGTCCACGCCCCGACACCGAGCGCCACGGTGATGATCGCGGCATTTGCGCCGATCACGTCGCCGAACGCCACCCCGTCGACGCCGCGAGCCGATGCCGTGAGCACGGTGGCGAGTTCCTCCGGTTCTGCTCCTGCCAGCAGCACCGCCAGTGCGAATGCCGTGACTCCGAGCCGATTGGAGGCGTCGGCCAGGTGCTCGGCGAACCGTTCGGCGCCCCACACGATGGCTGCAGTGCCACCGGCCATTGCAGTCAGCCACAGCACCGTCGACACTTCGCCGGTCTATCCGTCGCAGCACTCGATACGCAAAGCTCCGGCCCTCGAGTGGCTGAGCGAGGCCGTCGTCGCGCGACGCAGTCGCCGCTCAGGAGCCGGTGCCCGAGACTCCCGACCACATGAGTGCGGCGAGTTGTGCGGCGACTGCATCGAGGTCGTCGTACTCGTCACGCAGCCACATCATCGCAACGACCTGGATGGCGCCGACCATGGCGTAGGCCCAGGTGCGAGCCGGAGCTGGGTCGAGCCCCGCGCTCTCGCGCAGCGCGGTGAACCGGTCGACCATCTGCCCCGAGGAACGGTCGACCAGCGCCCGGAACGACTCGGTGCCCGGCCCGCCGGCGTTCACGAACACGAAGAGGTTGCGGTCTTCGTCGATGACCTCGAGCGAACCCCGCAACGCCGCCTGGAAGACGGCGCGCCCGTGGTCGACGGGGGAGCCGTTCGGGGGAGCGACACCAGAGATGGCCAGGTCGACCGCCGAACTCATGGCGTCGACCAGTCGCTCCGACAGGGCACCGATCACTGCGTTCTTGTCGCCGATGGTCCGATACAGCACCGGCTTGGTGACGTCGGCGGCCGCCGCGATGTCGTCCATCGTCACCTCGGGCCCGTTCGTCCGGATCACCTGGACCGCTGCCGCCAGCAACTGGTCCTTGCTGGCCACGACTTCGCCGCCCTTCGGCCGGCCCGGGCCGCGCCGCAACGAGCGGGTGTCCGGAACCGGCGGTGGTTGGTGCACGCGCACGACCGTACCAACGTCCCGAAGGGCCGCGGCGAGCCGCTCCCAGAAATCGTACTGATGGTAAATATGACCGGCTCCAGCGTGTTACGTTCGTCACATGACCGTCGACGAGACCACTCGCACCGAGCTTCCCTGGCACCTGCGCAACAACTGGGCGCCCGTCCTCGACGAACGCACCGACGTCGAACTCCGTGTCGACGGCGTCATCCCGACCGAGCTCCAGGGCGTCTACGTGCGCACGGGTCCGAACCCGGTGTCCGGCCGGTCGGAGCACTGGTTCTACGGTGACGGCATGGTGCACGGCGTGCGCCTGGCCGGGGGGAAGGCCGAGTGGTATCGCAACCGCTTCGTGCAGACGCCCAACGTCACCGGCACCGGCGGCGGCGATCCGATGGCCAACATGGGCAACCTCGCTCATGGGACCGGGAACACGCACGTGATGGCGCACAACAAGAAACTGCTGTGCCTCGAAGAGGCGCACTGGCCATGGGAGATCGACACCGAACTCAACACGATCGGGTTCGAGAACTTCGGGGGAGCGCTCACCACGTCGATGACGGCACACCCCAAGGTGTGCCCGATCACCGGTGAACTGATCGCATTCAGCTACCTCAGTCCGCAGCCGCCGTACCTGCACTACATCCGCATCAGCGCCGACGGTGTCGTGCAACAGCTCGAGGGCATCGACATCCCCAACATGGTGATGATGCACGACTTCAACGTCACGCAGAACCACGTCGTGTTCATGGATCTTCCTGTCGTCTTCGACCTCGCGGCCCTCGCAACAGGCCTGCCCTTCCAGTTCGATCGCGACGCCGGAGCACGCCTCGGTGTGATGCCGCGAACCGGGACGAACGCGGACGTCCGCTGGTTCGACATCGATCCCTGCTACGTGTTCCACCCGGTCAATGCCCACGAGGTCGGCAACACGCTGGTGCTGCACGTGTCTCGGCAGCCGGAAGCGTTCGGCACCAGCAACGACGACTACGCCGAGGTCGGGCGACTGTGGCGTTGGACCATCGACCTCGATGCCGGCACCGTCACCGAGGAACAGATCGACGATCGCCCCGGCGACTTCGGTCGGGTCGACGATCGCCTGATCGGACTCGATGCCCGGTACGGCTACCTGATGGCGATGGCCGGTGAAGGAAACGCCGAGGAGCCCGTGTACGGCTCGGCACTGTGGAAGTACGACCTGCGAACCGGGGCCTGCGTCGAGCACCAACTCGGTGACGGCGTACGCGGCGCCGAACCGGTCTTCGCGCCGGCGGCGGTCGATTCGGGGGAGGACGAGGGGTGGATCATCAGCCTCTCGCACGACACGACCTCCGACGAATCGCGGTTGTTGATCATCGACGCACAGAACTTCTCGGCCCCGCCGGTTGCCACGATCCACCTGCCACGGCGTGTGCCCTATGGTGCGCACGGCAGCTGGGTGCCGGATCACATCATGGCGTGATCGCACACGTCGCATCGGGGAACAACGTCAGGGGGACATCGTGACAGGACTGCACCACGCACGCGGGCTCGCCGCCACCGTCGCCGTCGCGTCGCTCGTCATCGCCGGGTGCGGGAGCGACGGGTCGAACGACGCGTCCACGCCGACCGGTTCGGTGACGCCGACCGAAGCGGCGCCGGTGGCGACGACCGCAACCGAGTCGTCGGTCGACACGCCCGCCACCGATCCGGCCGACTCGAGTCCGGTGGCGCCGCCATCGGCCGACGAGGGCTTCGCAGTGCTCGATCCGCCGACCGGTGAGCCGATCGTGATCGGCATGGTCAACACGGAGGGCACCCCCGGCCTCGACTTCCCCGAGATGCGCACCGATACCGACCTCGCAGTCGACTACCTGAACCAGCACGGTGGCATGGGCGGCCGCCCGATCGAGATCGCCCACTGCGCTGCGGCCGGCTCGCCGGAGACCTCGCAGGCCTGCGCCCAGGAACTCGCCGGCAAGAACGTCGAGATGGTCATGCTGGGACTCGACCTCTTCCCCGGCTACGACACGTTCGCTGCGTCGGACATCCCGGTGACCGGAGCCCTGCCCATCCTGCCGGGCGACTACACCGCCGACGCGCTGTTCGTGTCGGGCGGCAACGCCACCACGATGGCGGCGATGGTCGCGCTCGCCGAACGGCACTTCGAGGCGCAGAGCGTCGGCATCATCAGCGCCGACAACGTCGGCGCGAACGGCTCCGAGGCAGCACTGACCGCTGCGCTCGACAAGGCGGGCATCAGCTACGTCTCGATCAAGGGTGGTGACAACGAGACCGATGCGGGTTTCCAGGGCCTGATGCGCCAGGCCAACGACGGCGACCCCGACGTGTTGATCTCGCTGTACTCGGATGCGGGGTGCATCGGTGCGATGCGGGGTCGTACGGCACTCGGTATCACGACCCCGGTGATCACGACGCCGATCTGCGCGAGTTCGGAGGTCATCGACGTCGTCGGTGACGATGCCGTGGGCTGGAACTTCATCGCGATCGGCAGTCCCCAGGAGACACCGGCCACATCGGACTTCGCAGCCCTGATCGAGCCGGGCCATGGCGATGCGGACGCGACCTCGCTCGGGCTGGGCGCGCTCGGCGTGACGCAGATCATGACGCTGGCGAGGGTGGCGAATCGCGTCGCAGCGGACGGTGGCGAGGTCACCGGAGCCTCGATCCACGATGCGCTCGCCTCGGCGACCGACATCCGCAACTTCCCGAACGACAACCTGCTCGCCTGCGGGCTGGCACCGGATTATCCGAGCATCTGCAGCTTCGAGTTCCCCATCGGCGAGTACGTGGAGGGTGGCGAGATCCGCACGATTCCCGGCTTCGAGGCGATCTCGGTCGTCGACTACCTGCCGTGATCGCGTCGCGTCAACGATCGTGATGCTCCCGCGATGAACGACTACCTCTTCTTCCTGCTGCTCGGTACCGGGGCCGGCGCGATCATCGCCGCGTTCGGTCTCGGCCTCGTGATCACCTACCAGGGGTCGGGAGTCGTCAACTTCGGCTACGGAGCGATGGCGACCTGGTCGGCGTACGTGTATGCGGATCTCCGCCAGGGGAACTACACGTTCCCGATCCCCGGGCTCCCGGCCAGGTACCACTTCGGCGACGACGTCGGCTTCGCATGGGCGATGGCGCTCGCGTTGCTCACCGCTGCCGTGATGGGCCTCGCCGTCTACCAGTTCGTGTTCCGGCCGCTGCTGAGGGCGCCCGGCCTCGCCAAGATCGTGGCGAGCATCGGCCTGGTGATCGTCTTCACGGCGCTCATCGAGCGTCGATTCCCCGACAACGCCGGCCTGAGGGTGGATGCGATCCTGCCGCGCGAGCCGGTCACGTTCGCCGACGGGGTGACCGTGCCCCGCGACGGGTTGTGGCTCGTCCTGGTCGTGGCGCTCATCACCGGCGGTTTCTTCCTCGCCTCGAAGTACACGCGGCTGGGTCTCGCGACCCGCGCCGCCGCCGGCAACGAGAAGGGAGCGGTCCTGCTCGGCTACTCGCCGAGTGCCCTCGCGCGGGCGAGCTTCGTCCTCGCTTCACTGGTCGGGGCGCTGATCGTCATCCTCGCATCACCGATGATCCAGCTCTCGTCCGGGGTGTTCACCTTCGGGTTCCTCATCCCCGCGCTCGGTGCCGCGCTCCTCGGCGGCTTCCGGCACGTCTGGCCGACCGTTGCCGCCGGCCTCGCGATCGGCATGGTGCAGTCGTCGTTCACGAAGATGCAGACCGACTTCTCGTGGTTCCCGCAGTACGGGGCCCGTGAGGGCCTCCCGTTCCTGGTGATCATCGTCGCGATGGTCGTGCTGGGCGAGCGGATCCCCGATCGTGGAACGGTCGACAAGTGGAAGTTGCCCAGGATCCCGCCGGCGAAGGTCACCCCGGCCAGCGTGATCGCGCCGGTGGCGTTGGCGGTCACGGGCCTGTTCGTGCTCGGGCCCCTGTGGCGCGGTGCCATCATGACCACGACGATCGCGATGGTGCTGGCGTTGTCGTTGGTGCTGCTCACCGGATTCGGCGGGCAGGCGTCGTTGGCGCAGATGGCGTTCGCAGGCGTCGCCGGGTTCACGTTGTCGAAGCTCGCGATGAACTGGAACATCCCGTTCCCGCTCGCCCCGGTCATGGCCTCGCTCGTCGCGATGGTGTTCGGTGTCCTGGTCGGGCTGCCGGCGCTCCGCGTCCGCGGGACCAATCTTGCCATCGTCACGTTGGCGGGCGGCGTGGCGATCTCCGAGTTCATCTTCAAGAACCCGAAGTACGTCGGTGACGCGTCGACCGGTGGGGCCAAGGTGCCGACTCCGCGGATCGGCTCCTGGGACCTCGGCCTGATCCTGGGTTCGAACGCTTCGCGACCGATCTTCGGGGTGCTCCTCGTGGTGGTGGCGCTGCTCCTCGCGCTGGCTGTCGCCAACGTGCGCCGGAGTTCGTCGGGCCGTCGGATGCTGGCGGCTCGGTCCAACGAGCGTGCGGCGAGCGCCAGCGGGGTCGGCGTGGCACGGGTGAAGCTCGAGGTCTTCGCTGCATCGTCGTTCATCGCCGGGATCGGTGGGTGCCTGATCGCCTACCGGTTCGGCAGCGTGTCGGATGCCTCGTTCGGCACCGTCGCCTCGCTGACTGCGCTGGCCGTGGCGTATCTGGGTGGGATCACCTGCGTGAGCGGCGCCGCGACGGCGGGGGTCATGGCGACCTCGGGCGTGGCCTTCTTCGCGATGGCAGAGGTCGTCGGCAGCCTCGGCGAGTGGGCGGTGCTGATCGGGGGCGTGCTCCTGATCCTCACCGCCGTGTTGAACCCGGAGGGGATCGCCGGCGGCGTACGCGCCCGGGCCGGGCGGCAACGCCGCACCCGCTTGCGCCGGACGAGTCGTGCCACCGTGGCCGTGCCTGCACAGGTGGGTCCCTGAAGTGGCGCTGCTCGAGACCCGCGGTCTGAGCGTGGCGTACGGCGGAATCTACGCGAACGATGCGGTCGAC
Source organism: Ilumatobacteraceae bacterium (assembly GCA_963715285.1). GTDB lineage: Bacteria > Actinomycetota > Acidimicrobiia > Acidimicrobiales > Ilumatobacteraceae > Sva-07. Next base: position 21,843 of record CAVQRU010000002.1, read on the forward strand.
CTCACGTGCGAACCCGGAACGATCGTCGGACTCATCGGCCCCAACGGAGCGGGAAAGACCACGTTCATCGACGCGATCACCGGGTTCACTCCGCTCACGGCCGGCTCGGTGTCCTTCGACGGAACCGATCTCGGCGGCAAGCGCCCCAACGAACGCGCGCAACTCGGCCTCCTCCGCACGTTCCAGTCGCTCGAGCTGTTCGAGGACCTGACCGTCAGCGACAACCTCATGGTGGCAGCCGAGCGGCCGCGCTGGTACTCGCTGCTCGCCGACGTGTTCCATCCGAGGCGGAACGATGTCGGTGCGGCCGGACGCGTCGAGCAGGCGTTGGACGCGCTCGGGATCCGTGACATCGCCGACACCCATCCGGGCGAACTGAGTCACGGCCAGCGAAAGCTGGTCGGCGTTGCCCGTGCGCTGGCCGCCTCCCCCAAGCTCCTCCTGTTGGACGAACCCGCCGCGGGGCTGGACACCGCCGAGAGCCGGCAACTCGGCGATCACCTCCGGAGCTTCCTCGACCTGGGCGTGAGCCTCTTCCTGATCGACCACGACATGGGCCTGGTCCTCGACGTGTGCGACGACGTCTACGTCCTCGACTTCGGCAAGGTCATCGCGCACGGCCCGCCGGCTGACATCCGGACCGATCCGGTGGTGATCGCTGCCTACCTGGGCGAGTCGACCGAGAGGGTCCCGGTCGGGACGGACACGCAGGCACCGGGACCGAACCCCGCGACCGATCGGGAGGTCGCCCGCGATGTCTGACGAACTGCTGATCGACGTACGCGGGCTCCACGCGGGATACGAATCGGTTCCCGTCGTCCGTGATGTCACGTTGAACGTCGGGCCGGGCGAAGTCGTCGTGCTCCTGGGCCCGAACGGTGCCGGCAAGACCACCACACTCCTCACGATCTCGGGTCTGCTCGCTCCGCTGGCCGGGAGCGTCGAGGTACTGGGTGCAGTGGTCGACGGCCGCCGACCACACCTCGTGGCTCGTCGAGGGCTGGCTCACGTGCCCGAGGACCGCTCGCTCTTCTTCGACCTCACTGTCGACGAGAACATCCGTCTCGGGCTCACGGGCGGCCACCGGTCGAGACGCCACGCGCACGACCGGGCCATGGAGCTGATGCCCGCTCTGCGGCCACTCGCCAAGCGACGCGCTGGGTTGCTGTCGGGAGGCGAGCAGCAGATGCTGGCGATGGCGCGGGCGTTGGTGTCCGAGCCGCGGTGCATGCTCGTCGACGAGATGAGCCTCGGCCTGGCGCCGATGATCGTCGAGCAGTTGCTGCCGATCGTTCGTTCGATCGCCGACGAGACGGGGTGCGGCATCCTCCTCGTCGAGCAGCACGTTCACATGGCCCTGGAGGTCGCGGACCGTGGGTACGTCCTCGGCCACGGTGAGATGGTGCTGGAGGGATCGGTCGAAGCGCTCTCGTCGAGTCGTCATCTGATCGAGGCGAGCTACCTCGGCGAAGCGGAGTTCGACCAGGTCGCTGATCCGGGTCGTGCTCGGTGACCTAGGATCTGCGCAAGGGAATCATCGAGGTGGCGATCCGGGGGGTCGAGGGGTGCACAAGACGTTGATCGTGGCGAATCGCACCGTCGGTGGAGACGAGCTGGCTGCCGAGGTCCGTCGGCGTGTCGACGCGGGGGAGTACGTGTTCCACCTGGTCGTGCCCGTCGCCAGTCCCGTGTCGTCGGCGGTCGCCATCGGCGTCGCCGCGGGCGACGCCGCGAACCTGTCGCCCACGGCGTCGTTCGAGGTCGCCGACGAACGCCGCATCGCCCGCGATCGTCTCGCGTTCGGACTCGAGTGGCTCGCGTCACTCGGCGCCACCGCGACCGGCGAGCTGTCCACCGAGTGCGATCCTGCCGCTGCGGTCGCCCGAATCGTCGACTCCGAACACGTCGACGAGATCATCGTGTCGACCTTGCCGACCACGATCTCGCGGTGGCTCCACCAGGACCTGCCACACCGAATCGAACGCAAGGTGAAGCTTCCGGTCACGGTCGTGACCGGCACCGGCTGACGCCGTCGTCCGTCGTGCTGCGCCGAGAAACCGGTGTGGCCCCGTACAGTCATCACAGGGAGGATCGCGGATGCAGGTGACGTTCTGGGGAACACGAGGCTCGATCGCCAAGGCCGGTCCGGGCACGGTGCGCTATGGCGGCAACACGTCGTGTGTGTCGGTCCGTTCCGATGCCGGAACGCAACTGGTCATCGACTGCGGGACCGGTGCCCACGGCCTCGGACAGCACCTGATCGCGACGGCCGACGGCCAGCCGGTGGACGGCCACATCCTGATCAGTCACACCCACTGGGATCACATCCAGGGGTTGCCGTTCTTCGCGCCCCTGTTCGTGCAGGGCAACACCTGGGACATCTACGGCCCGAGCGGTCTCGGAGGTTCGCTCGGCGAGATCCTCGCCGGTCAGATGGAGTACCGCTACTTCCCGGTCGAGATCGGCCAGCTGTCGGCCCACGTCGAACATCACGACCTCGTCGAGGGCGCCCTGGAGATCGACGACGTCACCGTCCTCACCCAGTACCTCAACCACCCGGCGCTCACGCTCGGCTACCGGATCGAGGTCGACGGTGCCGTCGTCGTGTACTCCTCCGACCACGAGCCGTACGACCAGGAGCTCGCGGTGGGAGGAGACCTCGGTCGGAACCGCCACGACGACGCCCACGCCAGCTTCGTCGCCGGCGCCGACCTGCTGATCCACGATGCGCAGTACCTCGGCGCGGAGTACCCCGCCCACGTCGGCTGGGGTCACAGCACCGTCGAGTACGTCGTCGACCTCGCTCGACGCGCCGGCGTTCACCGTGTCGCCCTCTTCCACCACGATCCGGGCCGCACCGATGACCAGCTCGATCGACTCCTGGAACTCGCCCGCACCCATGCCAGGATGTCGGGCTACGACGGCGAGATCCTCGCCGCCACGGAAGGGCGCACGATCGACGTCCGTGGTGAGCGGCCGAAGCAGTTGCGGCCCGGTGCACCGGCCGCGTCGGCGGTGGCGTCAGCGCTCGGCTCGTACTCCAAACTCGCCGTCGTCTGCGCGCGGACCCAGGAGATCGCCGAGACCCTGGCCGGCGCGGCGCGCGCCGAGCACCTCGAGGTCGTCGCCACCGCTGACCTGCGCGAGGCGTTCGCCGCCGTGAGCGCACGCGAGCCGGGAATCGTGCTCGTCGAGGCGATCGACGACGACCGAGAATTCGACCTCGTCGAAGCGATTCGCAATCTCGGCACGTCGAACGGATCCCGCGTCCCGATCATCATGGTGGGCCAGACCGAATCGCGGTGGCGGGTGGATGCGGACGAGACCCGCATCACCGAGTGGCTCGTCTGGCCGGCGAGCCCGTTCTTCCTGCGCACGAAGCTCCGCGCCTGGTTGCTGCGGCGATCGAGCCGCTGGCAGAACGCACCGCTGCCGGACGACGAGCCCCAGCGGATCGAGGCCCTCCACCGTCTCGGAGTCCTCGACACGGCGCCCGAGCCGCGGTTCGATCGCCACGCCGACGAGGTCCGCGCGGCCCTCGACGTCCCCATCGCGCTCGTGAGCCTGGTCGACGTCGACCGGCAGTGGTTCAAGTCGCACCGCGGCGTCGACGTCGTCGAGACGCCACGAGAAATGTCGCTGTGCGCTCACGCCATCCTCGGCTCCGACGTGCTGCAAGTCGAGGACACCCTGGCCGATCCCCGATTCGCCGACAATCCGTTGGTCGCCGGAGAACCTCGTCTTCGCTTCTACGCCGGCATGCCGCTCACGCTCGATGACGGCAGCCGTGTCGGCACGCTCTGCGTCGCCGACTACCGGCCCCGCCACCTCGACGACGTCCAGCTCGCGACGCTTCGTCGGGTCGCCGCCTCGGTCACGACGGAACTCCAGGGCGGATAGCCGGGCGCGCCGGCCCCGTCACTCGGTCGAGTCGGCGTATGCCTCGACGATCGGCGACAGCTCGTCGGGGGAGGCGCCGTGCATGATCACCGCGTCGGCGCCGAGTTCGAGCTGATCGCGCACGGCACTCGCGCACCGGGCCGCTGAGCCGGACGCCGACGGTGCCAGCCACTCGTCGGGGATCAGCGTGGCGATGTGTTCGAGCTGTTCGGTCGTGGCATCGACGTCGATCGCCGACCGGAAACCGGCGACCATCTCGTCGGCCCGGAACGTCGCGAGCACCGCGGGGTCCCACCGGTTGGTGTCGACCATCAGGTCGCCGTATGCCTGGAGGTACGTCGCGAGTCGTCCCACCGTCTTCTTCAGGCGGACCGGCTCGGGAAGGTGATCGCCGATCGTGGCGAAGCACGACCACACGGTGACGGCGTCGGGGTCGCGGCCGGCCCGTTCGGCGGCGTCCTTCACGGTCCGCACGCATCGCTGGAGCGTCTCGTCGGTGAAGAACGTGTGCAGGATGACGTGGTCGAACGCCCGCCCGCCGAGTTCGAGCGAGTTCGGCCCGAACGCCACCAGGGCGAGTGGGATGTCCTCGTCGAAGGTCGGATCGAGTCGGAGGACCGGATACGACCCGATCGGGCTGTCGTTGCCGATGATCGTGTCGCCGTGCCACAGTCGCCGCATCACTGCGGCGAAGTCCTCCATCTGGGCCGTCGTGATCCTGGGAATGCCGTAGGCGTCGAACATCGGGCCGATGCCGCGGCCGATCCCGAGTACGAACCGGCCGCCGGTGAGCCGGTGCATCGTCGTGGCGTACGACGCGGTGACCATCGGGTGGCGCGTGTTGTGGTTGGTGGCGCCCGTGATGATCCTCAGGTTGGTGGAGGCGACCGCGGCGGCTCCCGACAGCGTGACCGCCTCCTTGACGTTGAAGCGTTCGCTGATGAACACACTGCCGAGGCCGAGTTCCTCGGCCCGCCGACACTCCTCGACCAGGTCGCGCGGGTTCTGGGCGCCGCCGGCGAGCGTGTAGAAGCCCAGTTCGGGGAATCTCGGTGCGCCGGCGGTCTCGACCGCGGCCGTGTGGTCGGTCACGCCGTCACCGGTGCCGGTGCCGGTGCCGGGACACGGGAGCGCATGAACACCGCCGCTCGAACCAGCGCCTCGGTCGCCTCGGGGACGACCCGGGCGAACATCGGGTACACGTGCCACATGCCGTCGGCGAGATCGAGCGTCACGTCGACGCCGGCCTCGCGAGCGCGTGCCGCGAGCCGGGTGGAATCCGACAGCAACACCTCGTCCATCCCCGTCTGGATCAACATCGGGGGCAGGCCCGACAGGTCGGCGAACAGCGGTGAGACTCCCGGATCGTCGAGCGACACGTCGCCGGCGTAGACCCGTCCTGTCTCGGCGATCTTCGCGCCGTCGATCATCGGGTCGGCGTCGGCTCGCGTGATCACCGACTCGCCCGAGCCCGTGAGATCGGTCCACGGCGACAGCAGGTACACCGCGCCCGGAAGCGGATCGCCGGCGTCGCGCAGTGCGCACAGCGTCGACAGCGTCGCACCGCCCCCGGCCGAATCGCCGGCGATCGTGACCAGTGCGGGATCGATGTCGGCGACGAGCGAACGGTAGGCGGCGATGCAGTCCTCGATCGCCGCTGGGTAGACGTGTTCGGGCGCGAGGCGGTACTCGATCACGGTCGCGGTGGCCGATGCCCGCCTGGCCAGGTTGGCGACCATTGCGATGTGGCTGCGCGGTGAGCCGACGACGTAGCCGCCGCCGTGGATGTAGAACAGGTGTCGGGTCGGTGGCACCAGCGTGGGCGTTGCGATGATCGCCGGCACCCCACCGACGAGCGTGTCGACGTACTCCACGTGGCGCGGTCGTGGGAGACGATCGACCTGGTCCATGCGCGCTCGCGCCTCCTCGATCGGCATCTCGTCGGCGCTCGCGACCCGGCGGAGCGCCCGTCGGACGAGGCGGGCGCGACGTGAGATCGACATGTCGACCGATCCTACGACGACCCCTGCGACGGTCCCGAGTCGTCGGGACCGTTCGTCAGCCCGAGTTGCGCAGACCGGTCGCGATCGCGTTGATCGACAACTGGATGCCTCGTTCGACCATCTCGTCGTGGTCGCCGTCGCGGAATCGACGCAGCAGGTCGACCTGCATCACGTGGAGCGGATCGAGGTACGGATACCGGTTGCGCAGGCTTCGGGCGAGCAACGGGTTGTCGGCGAGCGGTGTGGCCGACCCGGTGATGCGACGGTGCCAGTGGAGTGTCCGGGCGTGCTCGTCGGCGATCGCCCCGAACAGGTCGCTACGCGTCGCGTCGTCCTCGACGAGTACGTCGGCGTAGCGACGGGCGATGTCGATGTCGGTCTTGGCGAGCACCATGCCCATGTTGTCGATCACGGTGCGGAAGAACGGCCACCCCCGGTACATCTGCGCCAGTCGATCGAGCCGCTGCTCGTCGGGGTCGTCGCCGCCCACGAACGCGTGCACCGCCGATCCGACCCCGAACCACGCCGGGAGCATCAGCCGGCACTGCGTCCAGCCGAACACCCACGGGATCGCACGGAGGTCCTCGATCGCCGGGGAGGTCGTTCGAGATGCCGGCCGACTCCCCACGTTGAGCTTGGCGATCTCGTCGGTCGGCGTGATCGCCCTGAAGAAGCCGACGAAGCGATCGTCGCCGTACACCAATGCCCGGTAGGCGTCGTAGGCGAGACCGGAGAGCTCACTCATCGTGTCGGCGTGGACGTCGTCGACGGTCGGGTCGTGTTCGGCGTGGAGCAGCGACGCCTCGAGCGTGGCCGCCACCACCGTCTCGAGGTTGCGGCGCGCCATCGCCGGGTTGGAGTACTTCGCGGCGACCATCTCGCCCTGCTCGGTGAGGCGGATCGAGCCGTCGACCGATCCCGGTGGGAGTGCGAGGATCGCCTGGTGGGCCGGCCCGCCGCCTCGACCGACGGTGCCACCGCGGCCGTGGAAGAAGCGCAGCCGCACACCGGCGTCGGCCGCGACGCGGGTGAGCGCGGTCTGTGCTGCCGAGAGGTTCCACTGCGAGGTGAGGTACCCGCCGTCCTTGTTCGAGTCGGAGTAGCCGATCATCACCTCCTGGCGGTTGCGGCGCGACCGCACGAGGTCCGCGTACACCGGGTTGGCGAGCAGGCTGGAGAGGACGTCGGCCGACCGGTCGAGATCGTCGATCGTCTCGAACAGCGGGACGATGTCGAGTTGCGTGGTCGCTGCGCGCCCGGAGGAAGCAGCGGTGACCAACCCGACCTCCTTGAGGAGCACGGCGACCTCGAGGACGTCACTGACGTCATGGGCCATCGAGATGACGTAGTGCGGGACGACCGTGCGGCCGACGCGCGCGACGGCGGTGGCGGCCTCTCGGAGGATGGCGAGCTCGGAGCGGGTGATGTCGGCGTGGTCCGACGCCGGGTGGCACAGGAGTCGGGGGGAGCGGAGTTCGTCTTCGAGCATCGCGACCCGGCCGCCTTCGTCGAGCGACAGGTAGTCGTCGCAGACACCGGCGGAACGGAGGAGGTCGGCGATCACGGTCTCGTGGACGGCGGAGTTCTGGCGCATGTCGAGCCCGCAGAGGTGGGCGCCGAACGTGGCGACCCCGTCGCGGACGGGTTCGACGAGACGGGTGGCGATCGCTCCGGCGCCGTGGGTGTGCAACGAGGCGGTGACCGCGTCGAGATCGTCGAGGAGTTCGGAGAGATCCTGGTACGCCGCTCGCGGTTCGGCCGGCGGCGGACCAGGGACGTCGTCCTCGGGGGCGAGCACCCCGCGTGCATAGGCGTGGAGTCGGGCGTGGATGCCGCGCAGTGCCCTGCGGTACGGCTCGTCGGCGCGGAACGGCGACTCGTCACCGGACGCCTCGGCGAGCTCGAGGACCTCGGGGGTCGGGCTGACGAGCCGATCGGTCATCGAGAGCTGGTGCGACAGGCGGTGTACACCTGCGAGGTGGTGGTCCAGCGCGGTCACCGTCTGGCGCCCGATGGCGTAGCGCACGACCTCGTCGGTGACGAACGGGTTGCCGTCGCGGTCGCCGCCGATCCACGAGCCCATCGTGATCGCATGCGTCGTGTCGACGCGCCGGCCGGTGACGGCGGCGAGATCGTCGGCGAGACGCCTCGTGAGTGCGGGCACGACTTCGAAGAGGCTCGCCGAGTAGTACCGGATCGCCTCGTTGATCTCGTCGCGGACGCGAAGCTTCGACAACCGGAGCAGCGCCGTCTGCCAGAGCAGCAGCACGCGCGTGGCGAGTTCGCCCTCGAGTCGCTCGTGTTCCCATGGATCGGTGGCCCGGCTGCGTTCGTCGAGCAGGTGGGAGATCTCGTCGAGAACCTCCAGCACGGTCTTGCGTCGCACCTCGGTGGGGTGGGCGGTGATGACCGGGCTCACCTGGAGCTCGGCGACCACCTCGACGAGCCGATCGTCGGCAACGCCGGAGCGCTCGATGCGCTCGAACGCCGCCGCGAGGCTGCCGGGGCGAGCCGGACTGCCCGCAGCGCGGTGGTGGCGGCTCCGTCGTTCGACGTGGACGTCCTCGGCGGTGTTGGCCAACAGCGACAGCCAGTCGAGCGCCCGGAGCACGAGGAGTTGTTCGGAGATCGGTTCGCGACCCAGGACCTCGCGTATCGGTTCGACCGTGCTGAGACCCGAGCGGCGACCCTCGACCGACAGCTGGCGAACCCGCTCGACCAGTCGATAGGTGGCGTCGCCCTCGGTTGCCCTGATCGCGTCGCCGAGGAGGCGGCCCAGCAGCCGGATGTCGTCGCTCAGCGCATCGTTCGGTTGGTCTTCCGTTCCGGTCCGGTCCGACATCCGTCCAGTCAAGCGCGTTCGAGGGCGAAGCGTTCGCGGGTGGGGCAGACTGGCGCGATGAGGGTTGTGTTCGCCACCGCCGAGTTGGCTCCGGTTGCAGCGGTCGGTGGCCTCGCGGCGGCGGCGGCCGGGCTGGGAACCGAGTTGCGGCGCCAGGGTGTCGACGTCGAGCTCGTCATGCCCGACTACGACGGCGTCGCGCTCGACGACGAGACGGTCGTGGCGCTCGACGTGCCCGACTGGATCGGGTTCGCGAGCGTGCGCATCGGAATCCACCCGGTGGCGGGGCGGGTCCACCTCGTGTCGGTGCCGGGCATCGCCCGGCCGCACCCGTACCTGCAGGCGAACGGCGAGGGCTGGCCCGACAACAGCGAGCGATTCTTCCGCTTCGCCCGGGCCGTTGCCGCCTGGGTCGAACTCGATCCGCCCGACGTCCTGCATCTCAACGACTGGCACACCGGTGCCGTGTTGGCCGCGCTGACCGATCCGCCGCCCACCGTCCTCTCGGTGCACGACCTCGCCTACCAGGGTGTCGCCGACGGGTCGTGGCTCGGGTTGATCGGCCCCCGAGCCTCGCACTACGAGTGGTGGGGTGACACCAACCCGCTGTCGGGAGCCATCGCGCTCGCCGACCGGATCGTTGCGGTCTCGCCGCACTACGCGACCGAGATCGTGACCCGGGAGGGGGGTTTCGGGCTCGACGAACAGCTCCGTCACCGTGGTGATGCACTCGTGGGGATTCTCAACGGCATCGACACCGAGGTCTGGGACCCGGCGAACGATCCCCTGATCGCCGCACCGTTCGGTGTCGATGCGTTGGCAACACGGGCGGACAACCGTCGCGCGCTCCACGAGCGCCTCGACTTCCCCGCAGACGACAGGACGCCGCTCGCCACGGTCGTCACCCGGCTCACGCATCAGAAGGGCATCGACCTCCTCACCCCGTTGGTCGGCCTGCTCGATCAGATCCCGATGCGACTCGCGATCCTGGGGTCCGGCGATGCCGGGTTGTCCGCTCACCTCCATCGGCTCGCCGCCGACCACCCGGGGTGGTTCGCATTCGTCGAGGGGAACGACGAGGCGTTGTCGCATCTCATGTTCGCCGGGGCGGACGCCTCGCTGATGCCGAGTCGCTTCGAGCCGTGCGGCCTGACACAGATGCGGGCGATGCGCTACGGCGCCGTGCCCGTGACGACTGCTGTCGGCGGGCTCGTCGACACCGTCATCGATGTCGACCTCCACCGGAACGGCACCGGGTTCGTCGCCGGTCGCACGACGTCCGAGGACCTGCTCGCAGCGATGTTCAGGGCCGCCCGACGCCTCCGTGACACCCGCCGTCGTGACACGTTGCGGCGGCGCATCATGGCGATCGACTGGTCCTGGAGCGGTCCCGCCGGTGAGTATTCGGCGCTCTACCGCGAACTGCTCGGTTGAGCGCTGCCTCGCTGTGTACGTTGGAGCGTGATGGCTGCCGAACCGACCGTGCTCGTGATCGTGCTCGCAGGCGGTGAGGGCAAGCGCCTCGCACCGCTCACCAACGACCGAGCCAAGCCGGCGGTTCCGTTCGCGGGTACCTACCGACTGATCGACTTCGCGCTGTCCAACTTCGCGAACGCCGGGTACCTGAAGATCGTCGTGCTCACCCAGTACAAGAGCCACAGCCTCGATCGCCACATCTCCCAGACCTGGCGCTTCTCGGCGATGCTCGACAACTACGTCACCCCCGTGCCCGCGCAGATGCGGCGCGGTCCGTACTGGTTCCAGGGGTCGGCCGACGCGATCTACCAGAACCTCAACCTGATCGCCGACGAATCGCCCGACATCGTGTGCGTGTTCGGCGCCGACCACATCTACCGGATGGACCCTCGTCAGATGGTGGCGGAACACGCCGAGACCGGCGCCGGCGTCACCGTGGCGGCGATCCCGGTGCCGAGGCACGAGGCGACCGAGTTCGGCGTGATCGAAGTCGACGACGAGGGCCGGATCCTCGCCTTCCACGAGAAGGTGGCATCGCCACCCACGATGCCCGGCAACGACGACATGTGTCTCGCCAGCATGGGCAACTACGTGTTCGACACCCAGACATTGATCGACGTGGTGACCCCCCGGGAGAACCAGTACACCGATCTCGGCAGTCATGTGATCCCGGCGCTCACCGAGGCCGGCGTCGCCCGCGCCTACGACTTCTCGAAGAACATCGTGCCCGGCCAGGACGATCGTGAGAAGGGTTACTGGCGAGATGTCGGAACGATCGACTCGTTCTTCCACGCCAACATGGACCTGATCGCGCCGGTGCCGATCTTCAATCTGTACAACGAGAAGTGGCCGGTGTTCACGTCGCGCCGGGCGCTCCCGCCGGCGAAGGTGTCACGGGGGCGCGGGGGCGAGCCGTCGTTCGTCGACGGCAGCCTGCTGTGTCAGGGCTCGATCGTCTCGGGGTCGCACGTCGAGCGGTCGATCGTCGGTCCCGGCACGTTCATCGACCACGATGCGCACGTCACCGACTCGATCATCTTCCCCGACGTCCACATCGGTCCCGGCGTGCGGCTGCACCGCTGCATCGTCGACAAGAACGTCGTCGTGCCCGAGTGGACCCGCATCGGACTCGAACTCGATGCCGATCGAGAGCTGTTCACGGTCAGCGACGAAGGTGTCGTCGTGATCGAGAAGGGCCGCAACCTCGCCCAACGGTGACGGTCAGGCGAGAAGGTCGCGGGGGGTCTGGTCGCGGGGTCCGGGGAAGGGGAGCGTGACGTCGATCGCGTTGCGGCCCGCTGACCAGTGCGCAGCGGCGATCACGTCGAGGACCTGGCGCCCGAGCTGCGACGTGGCCGGCACCGGTCGGCCGGTGCGGATGTTGGTCCAGAATCGTTTGAGCTGCGCGGCGTAGCCGTAGTCGTCGACCAGCGACGGTGGGTCACCGGTCGGCGCGCCCACCGGCACGACGTCACCGTTGCGCTCGAGTGACGGTTGCGGATACAGCTCGGCGCGCAACACGCCACTCGCACTCGACGCCTGGAGATCCCAGCTCGGTGTCGATCCCGGCTGCCAGCCGACGACGATCGTGGCGAGCAACCCCGATGTGAACCGGAGCTTGACCGTGCCGTGTTCCCGGTCGGTTCCCGCGTCCGTGATGACGGCCGTGAGCGACGTCGGCGGCCCGGCGCCCGCTTCGGCGGCCGTCCGCAGGACGAGGCCGACCGGGTGGACGCCGAGGTCGAACAGCGCTCCGCCACCCCAGGACGACCCGTCGCCCTGACGCCACGTCGGTGGGGCCTGCAGCGCTCTCGCGGACAGGTGGGTGAGGAGGCCGAGCGAGCCGACGTCGGCGAGCAGCGCGTCGATCACCGGCGAGGCCACGAGATGCTCGGAGTAGAGCACCGCCCGGCCGGTTCGCGCCTCGGCGTCGATGAGACGGTCGGCGTCGGCGAGTGTGCAGGCGAGCGGCGCCTCGACGACGACCTGGTATCCGGCGTCGAGCAGGCGGATCGCGTCGTCGACGTGCGAGGCCGGGGGAGTGGCCACGATCGCCAGATCGCCGAGTCGATTCGCCAGCAGCGCGTCGTACGGCTGCGGCTGGCCACCGACGGCGCGGGCCAGGGTGGTCGACCGCTCGAGGTCGCGTGAGGAGACGGCCCGGACCGGCCAGCCGAGCGATTGGCAGGCTGCGGCATGGACGCCGGCCACCATGCCCGCACCCCAGAGCACCACGTCGGGTCGGCGTTGCATCGCCGCTAGTTCCCGGCGAGTTCGGCCACGACGGGTGCGAACGACTCGATCTCCCCCGCACCCACGATCACGTAGCTGAACCCGTAGTCGGCGCGAAGCGCCAGCAGGTCCTCGATGATCCGTGCCGGGCTGCCGATCAGCGCGTACGGGCTGGCGTCGAGCATCGCCTCGTCGACCGACAGCGCACGGGCGATCCGCTCGACACGTCCAGCCCGATCGTCGGTGACCGCGTTGAAGAACGTTCGGATGTTCATCTCGATGTCGGCCAGCCGGTCGCCGGCCTGCTCGGCGACGATGGCGACCTTCGCCTCGACCGCTTCGGCCGTCATCGTGGCGAACGCCTCGGGCCCGAACACACCCGCATCGAGCGTGCCGTTGACCCCGACGATGTCGGCCTCGCGCGCGGCGATGCCGAGCACGCGTGGGCCACCGCCGCCGATCAGGATCGGTGGACACGGCGACTGGAGGGGCTTGGGCTGACCGTCGTAGTCGGTGACGCAATAGTGCTCGCCGTCGAAACTGAACGGGACCGGGCCCATCGCGCCGCGGATGACAGCGAGACCCTCGACGAACCGATCGACGCGCACGCCGGCGCGGTCGTAGGGCAACCCGAGCTGTTCGTAGTCGGAGATCATCCAGCCGGCACCGAGCCCGATCTCGACCCGGCCCCCCGACAGCACGTCCATCGTGGCGAGTTCCTTCGCGAGGATCGCCGGGTGCTTGTAGTCGTTGTCGAACACGAGCGCGCCGGCCCGCAAGGTGGTGGTCGCGTCGAGGATCGCCTGCAGGGCCGGCATCGGAGCGAACTGTTCGGTGAAGTGGTCGGGCATCGTCGCCACCGAGTACCCGAGCGCCTCGATCCGACGAGCGGTGTCGCGCCACGTGTGGGCGTCGGTGGGGGTGGACAACTGGACACCGAAACGGAACGGCTTGACGGGGAAGCGACTCGCAGCCACTCGAGCGACGGTAGTCGACGTTCCGTCGGGGCGAGCCCTCCGGGCCTGCCGTCCGTGGTGCAACTGGCGCAAGTATCGTGGCTTCCACTGTGCGTCTCCTCGGATTCATCCCTCGGCTGCTGCTCGTCGTCGCGGCCGGCGCCCTGCTGGTCACCGCCACGGTGGTCGGCGTCGCGCCCCGGGTGTGGTCGACGGCGAACTCGCACGAGGAACTGCCCGTCGAACTCCCCGAGTTCGAGGCGCTCGCCCAGCGCACGTACATCTACGACGCCAACGGCCAGGAGATCGGGATCTACGAACTCGAGAACTCCCAACCGATCCCGTTCGAAGAGATCCCACCGGACGTCGTCGACGCCTTCCTCACCGTCGAGGACAAGGAGTTCTTCACTCACGACGGCGTCAACGTCCGCAGCCTGATCCGTGCAACGCTGTCGAACTTCGCCTCCGACGCGCCTCAGCAGGGTGCCTCCACGATCACGATGCAGGTCGTCAAGAACGACTTCCTCGCCGGGCTGGAGCGCGACGGCCGTTACAAGCTGCTCCAGATCCACTACGCCCGGATGCTCGAGAAGGAGCTCACCAAGCAGGAGATCCTCGCCCGCTACCTGAACACGGTGTTCTTCGGCAACAACGCCTACGGGATCGCAGCGGCCGCCGAGACCTACTTCGGCAAGACCGCTCAGGAGCTGACCTTCACGGAGGCGGCGTTCCTCGCGGGTCTGGTGCGCTCTCCGTCGGGGTTCGACCCGATCAACGAACCCGAGCGCAGCCGGGCGCGTTGGCTGCAGGTGGTCGAGCGCTTGGAGGACGAGGGCAAGGTCACGCCGCTCGAGGCCGAACAGCTCACCGAGTTCGTGCTGCCGTCTCGCGTCAAGACGCTGCCGGACCGCTCGTACGAGCGCACGTACTACACGGAGGCGCTGCGCGATTACCTGTTGAACCGCAGCACCGTGCTCGGCGACACCTACCAGGAGCGCTACAACCAGCTGTTCCGCGGCGGCCTGCGGATCCACACGACGCTCGACGCCAACCTGCAGGCGATGGCCGTGCAGGCCCGCGATCGACTGCCCGAGACGTTCCAGGGCTTCGACGCGTCGATCGTGTCGCTCGACTCGACCAGCGGCGCCATCCGCGTGATGGTCGGCGGGCGAGGGTTCGTGCCCAACGAACGTGAGGTCAACATGGCGATCTCGCCCCGCCAGACGGGGTCGAGCATCAAGATGTTCATCCTCGCTGCCGCCGTGCAGGCGGGAGCGCAGCAGAACGACCTGATCGACGGTTCCGACCCGTGTCGGTTCGCCGTTCCCGGCGACGAGGACTTCGTGGTCGACGCGGTCAACGGCGGGCTCGCAACGCTGCAGGCCCAGACCACCAAGTCGATCAACTGCGCCTTCGTGCGCCTGTCCCAGATCGTCGGACTCAACCGGGTGGTCGACACCACCTACCGGATGGCGCGCTCGCCGTACCTCTACAAGAACCAGCCGGCCACGGAGCGTCTCCCGATCGACCCGTTCATCAGCTTCGCCACCGGCGCCAACGAGTTGGCGCCGATCGACATGGCCTCCGGCGTGCAGTCGATCGCCAACGAGGGCGTCCACCACGAGCCGTACTACGTCGAGTACATCGAGAACGCTGCCGGCGAGCGCATCTACACACATCTCGATCCCGGCACCGAGGTGCTCGACCGCAACGCCGCGCTCGAGATCGTGCAGATCATGAAGGGTCCGATCTACGGCGGTGGCACGGGACGCCGCGCGGCGTTCGACGACCGTCGTCCGGCGTTCGGCAAGACGGGTACCCAGGAGAACAACACCAATGCCTGGTTCGTCGGAGGTACCAAGCAGCTGTCGACGGCCGTGTGGGTCGGCGACCCCAACGCCTACACCCCGATGCAGCGCGTTCCCGGCCTCACCGACTACGGCCCGAACGTCCAGGGCGGTCACTATCCGGCCGTGATCTGGAAGGCGTTCATGGAGCCCGCGCACAGCCTGCTGCCGCCGATCGACTGGGATCGGCCGCCGCCACCCGAACGCCCGAACGCCCGCCTCTATCTTCCCGGCAACGAGTGCATCCTGGTGACGTCGGTCGTACCGGCACCGACGGTCCCGGTCGACCCGGACGCGCCGACCACGACCTCGGCGCCCGACGCCGAGCCGGCCGAGCCGGTCGAGACCGCACCACCGGTCACGGTCGTGACCCGGTCGGTCGAGGTGGGCGACACGATCCCGCCGGACGTGCTCGATCCCAACGTGCCGTTGCCGATCCTGCCGATCGCCGACAATGTCGGCCCGTGTCGATGACCTGCCACACTGTGTGGCGATGACCCTCGCGCAGCTGCTCCTCGACCTCCAATCGATCGACACGTCGGCCGATCAGCTGGCGCATCGGCGTGAGCACTCCGCGCTGCGCGCCGAGTTCGCCTCGGCCACCGAGCGAGCGAAGGACTGGGAGCGACGGCGCACCGCGCTCCGGGCGCGTATCGACGAGTTGGGCGCTGCGATCGACGCGGCCGAGACGAAGGGCGAGGAGCTGTCGGCGCAGCACCGTCGGCTCGAGCAGCAGTTGAGGACCGTGATCGCGCCGCGAGAGGCCGAAGCGCTGATGCACGAGATCGCCACCGTCGAGTCCGAACGCGACGAACTCGACACCCGGGAGCTGGCGGCACTGGAGGAGCAGGCAGCGGTCGACGACCAGCTCGCTGCCCATCTCGCGGAGGAGGATGTCGTCACCACGGCGGTGCGTCTCGCCGACACGGCCTTCGCCGAGGAGGTCGCGGACATCGAGGCAGAACTGGCGGCCCTGGCCCAGCGGCGTGAGGAGGTGCGCGCCGAGATCGACGACGCACACCTGGCCACCTACGACCGCAAACGGGCCGCCTTCGGTGTCGCGGTCGCATCGCTCGTCGGCAAGCAGTGCCAGGGCTGCCACCTCGAGCTGTCTGCCGCCGAGATCGACACCGTCAAGGACGAGGCCGCGGAGACGGGCGTCGCCGACTGCCCCGATTGTGGTCGACTGCTGATCGTCTGAGCCGTGTTCTTCTGGTTCATCGGCACCGCGGTGATCTCGGTCGGCCTCGTCTTCCGTGACCCGCGCTTCGACTACCGCCTGCTGATCGTCGGCTCGGTGCTCCCCGTCGGTGAGGGAGTGTTCGGCGGGGCGAGGGTGTTGCACAGCGTCACGTTCAGCGTGCTGTTGCTCGCCGTGATCGTGCTGGCGACGTCCGGACGCAAGCCGATTCGCAAGGTGTTGCTCGGTCTGCCGATCGGCATGATCCTGCATCTCGTCTTCGACGGTGCCTGGAACAACACCGAGGTGTTCTGGTGGCCATTCTTCGGCTGGGCATTCGACGATGCACCGCTCCCGGTCGTCGATCGCGGTGCGTGGAGCCTGCTGTTGGAGGCGATCGGGGTGGCGCTGTGCGCCTGGCTCTGGCGGCACAACCGCCTGGGCGACCCCGAACGTCGCCGAGCCTTCCTCCGCGACGGCCGTCTCGATGCGGTGCCCGAGCGTCTCGGCTGACCCGGCGACGACCACGGCCGCTGTGGAACACTGCATGGCGTGCTGATCCTCGTGCGACATGGCCGAACCCAGGCGAATCTGGAGGGCCGCCTGCAGGGCCGCCTCGACCAGGACCTCGACGACCGGGGGCGCCAGCAGGCGGTGGCGATCGCCGCCTACGTCCAGGACCGCTGCGAGGTCGACTTCGTGGTGTCGAGTCCGCTCAAACGGGCGATGCAGACCGCCGAGGCGTTCGGCCGGCCGGTCGAGATCGACGACCGATGGATGGAGTTGTCGTACGGCGAGTACGAAGGGACGCCGCATGCGGATGTGCCGTCGGAGGTGTGGTCACGCTGGCGTGAGGATCAGCACTTCACACCCGAGGGAGGAGAGTCGCTGGCCACCCTCGACGCCCGCGTCCGCGGAGCGTGCGAGGAGTTGTTGCCGCGGGCGAGTGCTGCCAACGTCGTGGTGGTCAGCCACGTGTCGCCGATGAAGTCCGCCGTTGCGTGGGCGCTCGGCGTCGACATCGACATCTCGTTCAACTGCCACCTCGACCAGGCATCGGTGTGCCGGATCGCGATCCGCGGCGACCGTCCGATCCTCCAGACCTTCAACGAAACCGCCGTCGTGCCGATCGCGCCGATCTCGTGAACGAGGTGCGCCCCAGGGGCGCACCTCGTTCACGAGAATGGTCTCGGGTCAGCCGGCGGGGCTGGGGTACTGCGGAGGCGTCTCCTCCGGGGGCGGCGCGTCGTAGATCGTCACGGCGCCCTCGGGGTCGAACAGCTTGTTCTCCGACGGCCATTCACCCGGCAGGTAGCGCTTGCCGCCGTCGACGAAGGCCCACATGCCCGTTCCGTCCTTGCGGATCTCGTCGGGTCCGGTCGCAGCCGGATCCCACCACATCAGCGCCGCGTCGTCGACGCCGTTGTAGTCGGTCTCCGGCCAGAACCCGGCGGCGGTGCCGTACGTCAGCAGCGGTTGGGTGATCGCCGGGGTCGTGCCGGCACCGGCGAACAACGCGTCACGGAAGGTCTCCGGGGTGAGGTTCGGCCCGGTCGCCTGCAGGTTCGCGGCGAGGAACGTGTAGTTCGGCATCAGGAGGCCGATCGTGTCCTTGGCGGGAGGCTCGGCGCCAATGAACCACTCGTAGAGGCCGTAGAAGCCGGAGATCTCCGGCGTCACGGGAACGGCGATGATGTGGGTGACGCCGACTGCGTGGGCCCACTGCTCCTGGTCGTAGGTGCGCCCGAACGCGGTCAGGTCCGACAGCGAGGGAGCGACGACCACCCATTCGGGGAAGTACTCCTGCGCGGTCGCCTCGCGGGTGAAGTCGCGCGGGGCGATGCCGTCGCTGGCGAGCACGACCGTCGTGACCCCCGACGCCTTCAGCTTGGCGATGATCTGCGACGCCTGGGCCTGGATCGTGCCGGGGTCGAGCGTGTACGGCAGGGTCTCAGCGACGGTCGCACCGTCCTCGATCATCCCCGCCACGAGCGTCTCGGCGATCGACTGCGAACGGTCGGTCGACGAGATGTAGACGTGGCCGAACACCCGGGGCTGCGACGTGAACGCCTCGTCGCCGGCGAACTCGGCGTTGCCGCCGATCAGCTGTTTGGCGATGAACTCCCGAGCGTGCGCGCGTGCCTGTTCGGCGTCGATGCCGAGCGAGTAGGCGTACGGGTCGCGAGCGGCGTACCACTCCTGGCCGGATCCGCCACAGCCGATGCACACCACCTCGCGCGCGGTGAGTTCGTCGGCGAACGCGTCGGTCAGCGCCGGGCCGCCGAGCACCGCGAAGGGCTCGAAGTCCTCGGCGATGCGGACTGCATCGGCGCGGGCGGTCACCTCGTCGTTGGCGAGGCCGGTGCTCACGTAGGTCTCGAGCTCGATCGTGCGGCCGTAGAGCTCGTAGAACTGGTCGAACATGCCGAGCATGTCGCGGGCGGTCTGTTCCGATTCGGCGTTGGTGTCGTCGACGCTCACGGCATCGGACAGGTAGTTGATGATCGGATCGTCGTCGGGCCCCTGGTACTGGACGATCTTGATCGTGTCGGCGGTGACGCCACGCGTGGTCTCACCACCGTTGTCGCCCTCGAACGGCGCGTAGCACTCCGGAGCGAAGAACCACTGGATCGCGAGGTTGCCGGTGTCGGTGTCGCAGCGTTCGTCCCACGCCACATCGATGCCCTGTTCCTGGGCCTGGCTGAACGACAGCGGGAAGGTGATCTCGCCACCACCGCTCTCAGGGGTTGTCTCGTCGGGCGCCTCGGTGCTGTCCGGCGCTTCGGTGGTGTCCGGTGCGTCGGTCGCCTCCGGAGCTTCGGTGACCGCCGTGGTCGTGTCGGCCGCAGCGTCGCCGCCGTCGTCGTCGTCTCCCCCCGAGACGACGACGAGCCCCACCACCGCGGCCACGACGAGCACGATCGCGCCGATCGGTCCCCACTTCTTCAAACTGCTGGACGAGGAGCCCCCGCCCTCTGCCTGTGCTGGTTGCATGAACTACTCCGTTCCCCCTGATCGGGCGATCGCGGCACCGGAAGTGCCGAGGTATGACTCGATGACGTCCGGGTGTTCCAGGACGTCGGCTGGCCGACCGGTCGCGATGACCCGGCCCTGTTCGAGTGCGAGCAACCGGTCGGACACCTCGGACACGAACGGAATGTCGTGTTCGACGATGACCAGGCTGGCCCCCATCTCGTCGCGCAGGCGCCGGACGACCGGCGACAGCGCCTCCACTTCCCGTTGGGCGATACCCGATGTGGGTTCGTCCAGCAGGATGACCGCCGGCCGGTGCGCCACGAGGCACGCCAGGTCGACGACTCGGCGGGTGCCGGTGGACAGCTCCCGCACGAACGAATGGCGATAGTCGCCGAGACCCATGAGTTCGATCAGTTCGTCGGTGCGCAGCGCGATGTGCTGCTCGGCGTCGACGGCCATCGGGAGGTGCAGCGCCGCCACGAACACGCTGCGGCTCCCGACGAAGCGTTCCTGGGCGATCGCCAACGTCTCCTGCACCGTGAGCTCGGGGAACAGCCGGGCGTCCTGGAAGGAGCGACCGAGACCGAGTTCGGCGCGCCCGGCGGCGCTCATGGTGGTGATGTCGCGGCCGTTGAGCGTGATCGTGCCTGCCGTGCTCGGCGTGAAGCCGGAGACGAGATCGAACACGGTGGTCTTGCCGGCGCCGTTCGGTCCGATGACCCCGAGGATCTCGCCGGGCCACACGTCGAACGTGGTGCCGTCGACCGCCCGGATCCCGCCGAAGGTCACCGACAGCTCGTGGACCGAGAGCACCGGCGCGGATGCATGGTCGACGGCGACGCGCTCGACAGGCTCGGCGTCCGGCCCAGTGGTGCCCGCCGACGCGAGGAACACCGACCGCAGCAGGTCGGGCCGATCGAGCAACTCCTTGGTCGGTCCGTCGAACATGATCGTCCCGCGCTCCATGAAGTAGGCGCGCTCGGCGACGGTGAGCGCGACGTTGACGCTCTGCTCGACGAGCACGACGGTCACGCCGTCGTCGGCCATGCGGCGCACGATCGGCAGCAACTCGCCGACCACCACGGGGGCGAGCCCCAGCGACAACTCATCGATCAGCAGCACCTTGGGCCGCATCACGAAGCTCATCGCCAACGCGAGCATCTGCTGCTGGCCGCCCGACAGGTTCGCGGCGGGCGAGTCGAGCCGTTCGGCGAGGACCGGGAACATCGCGAGTACCTCGGCGGTCGCGACGGCGACCCCTTCGCTGTCGCGCCGGTTCGTCCAGCCGGCCAACTCGAGGTTCTCGCGGACGGTGAGCGAGCCGAACACGCCCTGACCGCCGGGCATCTGGACGATGCCGAGCGCAGCGATCTCGTTCGGTGGAGCGTGGGTGATGTCGCGGCCGTCGAGCACGATGGCGCCACGGTCGGCCTCGACGATGCCGCTGATCGACTTCAGCAGGGTCGACTTGCCGGCACCGTTCGTCCCGAGCAGCGCGACGACCTCGCCCTCGTCGAGGTGCAGGTCGACGCCGTGCAGCACGGTGCGGTTGTCGTAGCCGGCCTCCACGCCGCGCAGGAGGAGCAGGTTGGTGGTGCCCTGGCGGCGCTCGTACAACACCTCCGAGCGCGCGGCGGCCGACTGCCAGACCTGGGCGATGTCGCCGTCGATCACGTCGGCGACGCTGCGCAGCATCAGGCTCCCGATCAGGAACATCGGGATCATCATCAGCATCCCGATCTCGATGCTCCAGTTGTCGGCGATCCAACCGATCATCGGCAGGATCGCCAGGCCGGGGATCACCCACAGCGACCCGATGGCGAAGCCGGTCGCCCGGGCACGGGGAGGAATCGCCAGCGAGAGCGCAGCGAGCACCCCGGGCCCGATGATGGCGAGCGACGCCGAGATCACACAGTTGAGGGCGACGGCGACGTACACGTTCGGTGCGAGGGCGAACCCGGCGGAGGCGATCGATGCCACGACGGCGATCGACGCCACGAACCGGATCAGACCCTTCACGTTGCCGACGAACCGGCGCGTGGCGATGCGGGCGCCGATCACCAGGCCGACGAGCGCGAACGGTTCGGAGACGGCGGCGGCGACGCCGCGGGCTCGTTCGTCGAGATCGAACTTCTGCTCGTAGAGCAGGGCGGCGAGCGTGACGAAGCCGATCAGCGACGTGGCGAGGAAGGGGAGACTCCACCAGATCCGTTGCAGCGACTTCACCTTGTGAGCGGTGCGCCAGCTCTCGGCGAACGAGGGCGACTCCTCCTCGGTGTCGATGATCTCCTGCGATGCGCCGGTGGCATGACGCTCCCAGCGTCCCCGGGTCGGCTCGTGCAGCCGGGTCGCGAGGACGGCGAAGATCACGGTGGGGATCACGAACACCAGGAACGGGACTCGCCAGTCGAAGTAGTACGCGAGCAGGCCGGCGCTGAGCGGGCCGATGAAGGCCCCGACCGCGTTGGCGGCGCGGTGGAAGCTGTAGACCCTGGAGCGGGTCTCGATCGGGTAGTAGTCCGCGATCAGGGAGTTGTGCGTGGGGTCGATGACCGCCTTGCCGAGCGAGGAGCCGGATCTGG
Organism: Ilumatobacteraceae bacterium; assembly: GCA_963715285.1. Taxonomy (GTDB): domain Bacteria; phylum Actinomycetota; class Acidimicrobiia; order Acidimicrobiales; family Ilumatobacteraceae; genus Sva-07. Next base: position 43,837 of record CAVQRU010000002.1, read on the forward strand.
CGATCGTCAGCAGGATCAGCCCGGTCGCGAGGCCGGTCATGCCGGAGAAGAAACCCCAGGCGAGCGCACCGAAGACCACCAACGGGATCCGGTTGGTCTTGTCGGCGTACTGGGCGATCGGTACCTGCAGCGCGAGCGCGGCGACCGACGACAGCGCGACGATGCTGAGCGCCGTCTGGATGTCGATGCCGAACGAATCGCGGATCTCGGGGAGCAGGATGCCGAACGCCGTCCGGTCGAGCTCGTCGACGGCGTTGAGCCCGAACAACACCACGAGCGGGAAGGCCGCCTGTCCGCCGCAGATCTCTCTGAGCCACTCCATCGGATGACGGACCCCGCGCCCGAAATTGCGCATCGCCGTTGCGGTGCTCACACCGTGGTCCGATCGTCGAGGTCGTCCTGCGACTCGTCACTGCCGGTCGCGTCGGCGCCGTTCGAGCCGGCCACCATCGCGTCGATGGGGGAGCCGGCTTGACCGTTGCCGCCGGCAACGTCGCGGTGGGTGACGACGCTCGGGGCCGCGTCGTCGTGCGCTGCGGCCGTTCGTGGTGGTCGAGTACGGGCGAGGATGATCGTGACGAGCCGGTCGCGCACCTTGATCACGAGGCTCGCCAGGCCGCCCGGCAGGATCAGCAGGACGATGAGCACGCCGATCGCCGACGACAGCAGGCGCCACTCGGGTGCGGTGATGAACCACTCGCTTCCGCGCAGGAACACGGCGCCGAGCACACCACCGAACAGCGAACCCAGGCCGCCGACCACGGCGGCGGTGAACACGTTGAGGCTCTCGGCGGCGGTGTAGCTGGAGAGGTCGAAACTCTGGCTCAGATGCACGAACAGGCCGCCGGCGACGCCGGCGACGGCTCCCGACAGGGTGAACGCGGTGAGCTTGACGGGGACGGGCGACACGGAGAACGCCTGCGCAGCGAGCTCGTTCTCGCGCAACGCCACGATCGCCCGACCGGTCCGGCTGTGGCGCACGCCTCGCAGCGCGACGAACACGAGCGCCAGCACGGCGAGGGCGAACAGGTAGAAGCGGGTCGGGGTGGAGATGTCGATGACCCCGAAGACCGGGAGCCGCTCGATGCGTTCCTGCGGCACCCAGTCGAAGAACTGCCGGTTGAGGAACCACGAGTTGACCGCCAGCGCGAACACGAGGGTGGTGACCGCCAGATACAGCCCGCGCAGCCGCAGGGCCGGCAACCCGACCACGAAGGCCGCCGCGGCGCCGGCGGCACCGCCGGCGAGCAGCGCCAGGGTGATGTCGACGTTCCAGTTCAGCGTGCACTTCGCACTCACCGCAGCACCGATGGCGACGAACGCCATCTGACCGAGCGAGATCTGGCCCGCCCACCCCGACAACACGACGAGCGACAGGCCGATCACCGCGAACACGACGACTGCGGTCGCCTTGATGATCTGGTCGGTGCGCAACAGCATCGGGATCAGGGCGAGACCGACCAGGATCAGCAGGGCGGTACCCCAGCGCATGAGGCGGACGAGCGGGAGCCGAGCAACGGCGGGTCGCAGCGGCCGCACTTCGTCGGCGAGTCGCCAGCCCGCGGCTTCGTCGCGGTCGGCGCGGCCGTACTGGCGGCGCTGCAGCAGCAGCGCGATCAGGACGAACGCGCCGATGATCGGCATCACCAGCAGCGGGCTGCTGGCATTCCAGGAGACGCCGTACTCGAGCACGCCGAGCGCGACCGCGGTGGTGGCGACCGTCGGAAGATTCCGGAGCCGTCCGATCACGAGCGCGGCGAGCGCCTGCACGAGAGCGGTCAGGCTGAGTGCGGCACCGAGTGGGACGCCGAGGATGCCGGCGCGGAGGAACAGCGCCAGGAACGACAGCCCGGCTGCGATCGCCCACACCAGCGTCGACAGCCAGGCGACGGGGATGCCAAGCATCAACGCCCGCTCGCTGCGTTCGGCCGAACCACGGATCGCCGTGCCGATCCTCGTGGTGCCGAGGAAGACGGCCACGCCGATCATCGCCAGCGGGGCGACGACGAGTGCGATGAGATCGTTGGCCGAGAGGATGAACGTGCCAATGGTGACCTTCCAGTCGACCGGTGGCGGGATGCGCTGCGAGGCGGCGCTCTGGTCCCACATGCGTGGCACCAGCAACGCGAAGGCGGCGAGCAGCTGGGTGATGCCGATCGTCGCGACCGTCAGGACGAGGCGCGATGCCTTCGCGAATCGGCGGACGAAGGCGAGCTCGACGATCGCGCCCAGAGCGATCGCCGCAGCGAGCCCGACACCGAAGCCGAAGAGGTACGGCAGGCCGGAGAAGACGATCAGTCCGACAGCGAGCGACGTCGGGACGAACCCGAGGTCGGCCTGAGCGAAGTTGATCACTCGATTGGCCCGGTAGACGAGTGCCATGCCGACGGCGAGCAAGGCGATCAGCAGGCCGAGAACGACGCCGCGGATCCAGGCCCCGGCGGGCAATCCGAAGAACACGAGTTGGACCGCGACGAGGCCCAGAGCCGGTGCGAACTGCACCGACCAACGTTTGACGTCAGCGGCTCCCCAGCCCGATCGAGACACCCCCATGTCCCTGCGGAACCTAGTCGGGGGTCAGACCCTCCCGAGGGACTGGAGGGCGAATCCGATCGTCACCTCCGGCGGCAACGCCAGAGGTGACAGGTCAGCGAATCGGCTTGATCGGGGTCTGGCGCAGCGGCGTCGGCTTGATCGGCGTGGTCTTGGTCGGGGTCGCCTTCATCGGAGGACGTTCGACGGTGCTGACAGTGGTGTGAAATGCCATGGCATCGACGGTACGGATGCGTTGTTGCGCGCCGATTTCGAGTCGGTGAACACTCACGATTGCAGGCGAATGCGCCTGCTGGAGGCGCACCACCCGGTAGGTGAGGTCGACGCGTCCGTCCCTGAGCGTCAGCCGGGGCCGCCGACGTCGACGTTGTAGGCCTCGTAGAGGAGATCGGCACCCAGCTGGCGGTGACGCACGATCGCTGCGAGCAGCCCGAGCCCCTGCTCCCGCAGGGCTGCAGTCTCCTCCGCGGTCCGTTCCGTCGGAGCATGATCGAACCGGTCGATCAGACGTTCCGTGTCGGCGGCGATCGTGACGTGCTCGTCGACGAGCCGGTCGATCTGGTTCGAGAGCCGGGGTGCTCGGTCGCGCACCTGATCGAAGATGCCGTCGGGAGCCTCGGTGGTCGTCACGTGCTCTTCGAACGTCGCCCGCAGGCTCGAGAGTGCAGTGCCCACCCCCTCGGGCCACCGAGCGCCGGAGGCGGGTGCGGCCAGGGCAGCCTCGAGTGAGGCGGCGGCCCTGAGGAGCATCTCCCGTCGCAGTCGTACCTTGTCGAGATCGTTCATCGCCATCACCCTCTCGGCCACCAGTTTCGACGACCGCGGTTGCGCGTCCTGACGATGTCCACCGTACCGATCACCTCGCGCTGCGTACCGGGCCGAAGGCCCCAAGCGTCGCGACTCCCGACACTTGACGAAACCTTGAAAGATCGGGCATTGACGGTTCCTCGGGCACGGCGCATCATGTGGTGGGGCGACCGCTGAGAGTAGCGGTTTTCGCGGGTGGTTCATTGGGGACAGCAGCCAGCGAAGGGAATCCGCCATGCCATCGAGCGACGAGCGCCAGCCGTACATCGTCACCTTCAAGCGCAAGGACGAACGCGCCAGGACCACGGACAAGCAAGAGATCCTGCGAGGTGTCATCTCGTCGGACGTCCAGTTCTTCACCGCCGAGGACTTCGCACGAGACAAGCATCCCGTGCCGTCCGCCCAGGACATGGAGACGCTGGGCTACGACGTCAACCGATATGGAGCGCCGCTCTTGATGGCGCGACTGACCGAAGACGAGGCGCAGGCCCTCGAGGCCGACGAGGACGTCTTGCGCGTCGAGGAGGACGGCGAAATGCACGCCCTCGATCTGCACCTCGAGGGGACTCCGGCTCCGCAGGCCGAGACGATTCCTGCCGGCGTGAACCAGGTCAAGGCGCCCGATGCCTGGCCGACCAGCCAGGGTGAGGGCATCAAGGTCTTCATCTGTGACACCGGGATCGACTCCGATCATCCGGACCTCGTCGACAACCTCCGCGCGGGGAAGAGCTTCGTCACGACAGAGAGTTCGACCGAGGACTACCACGGCCACGGCACACACTGCGCCGGGACGGTCGCCGCATCGCTGAACGGCAGCGGCGTCGTCGGCGTCGCGCCGTACGCATACGTGTATCCGGTCAAGGTGCTCAGCAGCACAGGATCGGGCAACTGGAGTTGGCTCATCGCGGCGCTCGACTGGATCACCGACAAGAAAGGCGCCCGCATCGTGAGCATGAGTCTCGGCGGCTCTGGAGCGCCACAGGCGTTGGGCGACATGTGCCAGACGGCGTACGACGACGGCATCCTGCTCGTCGCTGCCGCCGGCAACTCGGGAGGGCCACCTGACACGGTCGGGTACCCCGCCAAATACGACTCGGTCGTCGCCGTGTCGGCGGTCGACAGCACGGACACGATTGCGGGCTTCTCGAGCGTCGGACCGACCGTCGAGGTCTGCGCGCCCGGCGTCAACGTGCTGTCCACGACCAAGGGGGGCGGCGTCGGCTACATGAGTGGGACATCGATGGCGTGCCCGCACGTCTCCGGTGTCGCTGCGTTGGCGTGGGGATCGCACCGTGGGGCCAACAACAAGCAGATCCGTTGGCTCCTGAACACCTTCGCGGTCAACGTCGGTGACGGTGACCCACAGAAGTACGGGGACGGGCGCGTCGACGCCAACACGACGGCGTTCTACATCGGCAACCCGCCGGAATTCTGATACCAGCGCGACGTGCCGGACACCGCTTCACGATCCTCGGCGGGCTCGTCGAGAGGTACTGGTCTCGTCACCCCGGGAATCTCGTCGGCGTGATCCCGACGCCGAAGTTCATTCCATCGCGTGCATGTCACCGCTGTCGTGCTCGATTCGGAGCACACCGGCTCGGCTGGCGAGCGAACGGGCGGCTTGGCCGGTAGCAGTGCCCATCACGATCGTTCCCGAACGGGCGGTGTTCGTCACCTCGAACCCTTCGACGTCGGCAACGGAACAGCCGGGCTCGACCGTCACGATGACCGACTCGCGATGATCAGGCTCGGCCGCGTGCTGCGAGAAGGCCGTACGCAGAACAGAACTCATCTCCGCCATGTGACCACCTCCTGTCGAAGAGTAGCCCTGCCGCGAACACGAAGAACCCGGCGACTTCCTCGTGGGTTACTCATTCGCACAGGTCGTCGTCAGCAGAGGAGCACACCTCGGCGGGCGCTCCAATCGCCAGGACGGCTGTCCCGAACGGCGAGACGAACATGTCGGCCACCATGATGACCACAGCGCCGTCGTCGATCATCTGCTGATCGATGTACACCGTCAACGTGGTGGTGAACGCGCTGCCCTCGATCGGGTCCTCTCCGGCTTGGCCGGGGTTGCGGAGGGCGCCCATCTCGCGCATCTGGTTGGCGGAATCGAACCGTTCCGGGACGTTCCCGCAGGTACTGGAATCGAAGTAGGCGCGAACGAGGGGGTCGCCGGGAGTCGGTGCGGGGCGGCGTTGCAGCCCGCCCAAGGCTGGGCACGCGATGACAAGCACACCGCCGGTGTTGGATCCGACACCCCTGGCGTTGACCCGAATCTCGACGGGTCCGACCACGGCGGGCACCGCCAGCGGGTCGAGGGTCATCGGCAGGGGACCCCAGAACGGTGTCGGAGCGCCGGTGCCTGCGATCTCGAGCACCGCCGTGCGGTCGATGGGGACGACGGTGTCGCCCTGCACGATGAGCACGCCACCATCGTCGATCATCTCCTGGTCGACGAAGACCACCAGCGACACGACGAACGGGCCGCCGTCGGGTGATTCGACGTTGGCGCCGAGGTCGAACATCTCTTGGTGGCTGGCGAATCGTTGCGGCACGTTCCCGCACACCTCCACGATGCTCACCTCTGGGTTCGGTCGGTCCGTGTGCGCCCCAGGGCAGGAGAAGACGGCAGCACCGCCGATGCCCGTGGTGTCACCCCTCACCTCGATCTCGACGGCTCCGACGGCCGCGGGGACCGACGGCGGATCCAGAACCAACCCATCGGCCGGCGGCGCCGGCACCGCGGTCGTCGTCGTGGCGGGCACGGTGGTAGCGACTTCCGTGGTGGGCGTCGTCGGTGGCATCTCTGCGGGCGCGTCCGACTGGCCGTCGCTGCCGCTACAGCCGGCGATCATGGTCAGACAGGCGAACGCTGCAATCACCCGGGTTGAGGTCTTCGTCACGACTGCCTCCCTCGGTCCACCTTCAACGGTACGAACGCCGGGCGATACGTCGATAGAGGCTTTGGTTCAACCGCCCGTGGGGCGTCCAGTGGGATGACGTCGTTGCGGATCAGGCAGGGATGCGCGGGCACGGGGCTGTCGACCAGAAGCCCTTCGGCGGCGCGCTCGACTGCTCGACACGGGCCGGCGGATCGGTACGTTCGGTCCTGAAAGGGAGGTGCGCCATGGGTGATCGACCAGGTCCGGTCCTCGTTACGGGAGCAAACTCGGGGATCGGTCTCGCATCGACGCTGCGGTTCGCGAGCCGCGGGTGGGAGACGTGGGGCACGGTTCGTTCCTCTGCCAAGGCTGAGGTGCTCGTAGAGGCGGCGAGCTCGGCAGGAGTCGCTGATCGTGTGCACCCGGTCGTGCTCGATGTCAGCGACCACGACGCGGTCGTCGAGCGCTGGTCGGAGCTGCCCGGCTTCTACGCGGTCGTGAACAACGCCGGCTACAGCGAGTTGGGCGCGGTGGAGGAGGTGTCGGCGGCGGACGTGCGCCGCCAGCTCGATGTCAACCTGATCGCCCCGGCGGTGGTGTCGTCGTGTGCGCTTCCAGCGATGCGGGAGCGCGGATCCGGCCGCATCGTGATGATCTCCTCGATCGCCGGTCGGGCGGCGATCCTTCCTCTGAACGGCTGGTATCACGCGTCGAAGTTCGGCCTCGAGGCGCTGTCCGACGTGCTGAGGATGGAGGTTGCGTCGTTCGGGGTGCGGGTCTCGGTGATCGAGCCCGGCTTCTTCAAGACCGAGATCGAGCAGCGAGCGAAGGCGAAGGCTGCGCAACGGGAATCGGTCGTCGGCTCGCCGTACCAGCGTGCCTACGCACGCATGCAGCAGGTTGCGGATCTCGTCACGACGCTCGCTCCGCCCCCTGGCATCGTCGCTCGAACCGTCGTGTCGGCCGTGGAGTCGAGGCGGCCGCGGCACCGGTACCTGGTCGGGGCGGACGCGCTCGGCATCGCCGTCACGAACCCGCTCGTGCCTCGTCAGGTGAGCGACACGCTCACCCGTCTGGTCGCCGATCTGCGGCGGTGATCCCCCAGTGTGGGTGGCCACGACGGCTGGGCCAGCGGAGTCTGCCGAGCCAGGGATGCGCAGGATGCGCACGTTGGAGGACGTCGGCAAGCCACGCCTCGGCATCGTGCTCGAGCAGTGGGAGCGCGGCGTCGAGATCGGCGGTGTCCTTCGGTCGGGCGAGTGCCGCTTTGGAGGCGAGCGCGACCTCGGGACGCAAGTAGGTCAGCCCATCGTCGGCAACCCACATCGCGCGTTCGACGTCTTCGATCACTGTCGTGTCGCGATGGACGCCAGTGAACGTTTCGATTGCCCATCCGCCGGCGATCCACCACGCCGCATCAGCCAGACGCTCGGCGTCGGGCGCAGGCAACCGGGTCTGCGAGGCTGGGCGCATGCGCTATCGACGATTGGGCCGCACCGCTCTGCAGGTCAGCGAGCTCTGTCTCGGCACGATGAACTTCGGGCCGCAGACTCCCGAGGACGAGTCGTTCGCGATCATGGATCGCGCGGTCGAGCTCGGGATCAACTTCTTCGACACAGCGAACCGTTACGGCGGCGACAAGGGAGCTGGTGCCACCGAGTCGATCATCGGACGGTGGTTCGCCCAGGGCGGTGGCAGGCGGGACAAGATCGTCCTGGCGACGAAGCTCTTCGGAGCGATGTCGGAGTGGCCGAATGACGGCCGGCTGTCGGCCCGCCACATTCGGATGGCGTGCGAGGACAGCCTTCGGCGAATGCAGACCGACCACATCGACCTCTACCAGATGCACCACATCGATCGCACCGCGCCCTGGGAGGAGGTCTGGCAGGCGATGGACACGCTGATCCAGCAGGGCAAGATCACCTATGTCGGCAGCAGCAACTTCGCCGGATGGCACATCGCTCGAGCCAACGAGGCCGCGGCCCGCCGACACACGCTTGGCCTCGTCAGCGAGCAGAGCCATTACAACCTGTTGGTGCGAACCGTCGAACTCGAGGTGCTGCCGGCATGTCGGGAGTACGGCGTCGGTGTGATCCCGTGGAGTCCATTGTCCGGCGGGCTGCTCGGCGGTGTGCTCGGTGACTCCGACCGCGCTCGTCGCCGGTCCCCCCAGTCGCTGAAGCGGATCGACAGACTGCGCCCTCAGCTGGAGCAGTGGGAGCAGCTGTGTGCTGATCTCGAGGAGGAGCCCGCAGCAGTGGCGTTGGCGTGGCTCCTCGCCCAGGACGGCGTCACGTGCCCGATCATCGGCCCGCGCACACGTGGTCAGCTCGACGGCGCCTCACTGCGCTCCCTCGAGCTGACCCTCACTCCCGACACGCTGACAGCGATCGACGCGATCTTCCCCGGCCCGGGCGGTACCGCACCCGAAGCGTACGCCTGGTAGCCCGACGGTCGTCTCTGCCTCGGTCCGTCGCGTTGAAGTGCACTCCGCCGATCCCGGTGACCTTGGTCATCGAGTGCGTCGACCGCGGTCACCGGGTCGGCGGGTTGCGATCAGGCCCCCATCATGTTGACGTAGACGCCACTCCGGATGAGTTCGGCAGTGGGATCCGACATCGCGCCGGCCCAGAACGCCTGCCACTCTGCGTCGGCGGCCGTCGCGTCTGCGTAGGCCCCGTAGGCATCGAGGTCGTCGAACACCGTACTCACCAGTGTGGTCATCGGATGTGCGCCGATGACCGACTGCAGGGCCCGAGGTCGACCGCCCATCCGCTCGATGTGCGGGAACGATTCGGCGACCTTGCCCATGAAGTCTGCAAGCCGCCCCGGGCGCGCCTGCCACTGCACCGCGAGCACGACGCCGAGCGTGCGATTGGCAGCCTGGAAGTTCGGGTCGACGTCAGTGAAGAGAGAACTCTCGGCCTGTGTCGCCGCTCCCGTGCCCATCGCGTTCCGATAGAAGTCCTGCCAGCTCGCGTCGGCCTGCATCTTCTTCACACCCGCAACCCACTCGGCGTTGTTCGCGTAGTTGACCGACATCGCCAACGTGCCGATGTCGCCACCGGCCAGCACCTGCAGCGGGGCAGCGGCCATCCCCATTCCCCGCAACCGCTCCGCGGCCTCCATGTGCAGCGCCATGTGTTCCCCGGCTCGGCCAGGCTCGCTCCGAAAGCTCGTCAGTGATACGACAGCCATGATGTTCCCTCCTGATTCGTGAATTCCCCCCAGCGCGAACTTAGCAACGCTCGGCACGCCCCGGGAACGGGCACCCGATGGCGGTCCTCCAGGACGAGGGGAAGTGAGGGGGACCCGACGATCGGCCAGTCGCTCGCTGGGTACGTATGGGCACCTCAAGCCGGGCGACGACGATCGGTTGCGGTCGGCGATCGACGTGGCACTGCGAGCACCCGTGCGCGGAGTGTGCGGAGGGCGCTTCAGCGCGCTCGCAATCGTGCATCATCCCTGGTCAGGGGTGGTGGCAACGGTGAGGCGGTCTGTAAGCGGGACACATTTCGCGCAACGCCGCGACCTGCGGGTTTGCTGGGCGAGCGCATTCGAACTCGCAGTCACCCACCTCCGGCCCTGGTACGGCGGTTGCCCACGGGTGCACGTTGGACGCGACCGCTCGGGAGGTGAACTCCATCGATGACCCCGCTGTGGACCGTCGCGCTGATCATCGGCGTCCTGGTCGCGGCGGCCGCCAGCCGTCGTGCCGTGGGTGCTGCGCTCGTCGCGTCTGCGGCGTCGGGGCTCCCCACGACGGTCGTCGGCCTCACCGTGGTCGCCGTCGGCACCGACCTGCCCGAGATCGCGAACTCGATCTCGGCCGCGGTTGCCGGCCAGGGCGACATCAACGTCGGCAACGCCACGGGGTCGGCGATGACCCAGGTGACCCTCGTCCTCGCGTTGCTCTGCCTGGCCACGCCCGCACTTCGCGCTGATCGCTTCACGGTCGTCGCTGTCGGCACCGGCACCACGGTCGTGCTGCTCGTCGATGCCTGGTTGGTCGGCGACGAGCTGTTGAGTCGCCAGGAAGGGCTCGCACTGGTCGCCGGCTGGGTCGTGGCGATGGGGCTGATGATCCGCTTCAGATCCTCGATGCTGGATGGTCGACCGGACCCGCGCCGTCGGGAGGGCGACGTCGAGACGGAGCGGGACCACCGGATCGCGATCACGAGCGGAACGATCGCCCTGGCGTGGCTCGCGGTCGTGGCTGCTGCGGCGACGATCATGGTCGAGAGCTTCGTCCGGATCACCGATGTGATCGGTGTCCCGCCGCTGATCGCGAGTGCGGTCGTGCTCGCGCTCGGGACGTCGTTGCCCGAGCTGATCGTCGACCTCACGGCGGTTCGCCGCGGCGCCGGCGCACTGGCCGTCGGTGAGCTGTTCGGTTCGTCGCTGGTCGACTCCTCGCTCGCGCTCGGAATCGGGCCGGCGATTCGTGCGACCGAAGTGTCGCCGTCGGCGACCACCGCCTGCCTGATCGCAGCTGCGGGTGTGCTCGGCGCGACGATCGTCGCCGCGAGTCGGCGTGTGCACGGCAGCGGCTCGTCGGTGCCGCTGCTGTTGATCTATGCCGTGGCGACGGCGCTCCTGGTGGCGACCGTCTCGTGACGATCGGCCCTGGCAGCGGCCAGGTCGTCCCCGCCACATTGGTTCGGGCACGGGAAGGACCCCATGATCTCGACCACCGATGCGATACGGCGGCCTTCGTCGGAGGTGGTCGCGGCGTTGTCCGTCGACCACGATCGAGGGCTGTCCGCCGTCGACGTCGAGCGTCGACGCGAGCGCTTCGGACCGAACGAACTCGACGCCGAGCCGCCGATCCCTGCATGGCACCGATTCCTCGCGCAGTTCCGCGACCCGCTCGTCTATCTGCTGCTCGCGGCGATCGTCGTGTCGCTGCTGGCCTGGTGGGTCGACGGTGCGGGGGAGACCCCGGTCGAGGCACTGGTCATCGCCGCCATCGTCCTCGCCAACGCGGTGCTGGGGTACTGGCAGGAGCGCCGGGCGATCGCCGCCGTCGCCGCACTGGCGCACATGTCGGCGACCCACTCGCACGTCCGGCGCGATGGCGAGGTTGTGTCGGTGGCCAACTCCGAACTGGTTCCCGGTGACATCGTGCTCCTCGCCGAGGGGGATGCCGTCGGCGCCGACTGCCGCTTGCTCGAGGTCGCCACCCTGCAGGCCGCCGAAGCCCCCCTGACCGGGGAGAGCGCGCCGGTCGACAAACAGCCCGATCCGCTCGACGGCGAGGTCGAACTCGGCGATCGCACCAACATGGTGTTCAACGGGACCGCCGTGGTCCGCGGACGCGGGGTCGGTGTGGTGGTGGCGACCGGCATGGAGACCGAGATCGGGCGGATCGCGACCATGCTCGGCCGGTCCCCTGAGGAACCGACGCCGCTGCAGCAGCAGATCTCGTGGTTGGGCAAGGCGCTCGGCGTCGTCATCGTGGTGCTCGCCGCGATCGTCGTTGGCGCGATCCTGCTCACCTCGGAGATCGCGTCCTTTGCCGACGTGGTCGATGCGTTGCTGGTCGGCGTCTCCCTCGCTGTTGCCGCCGTCCCCGAGGGTCTGCCGGCCATCCTCACCGTCGTGCTCGCTCTCGGGGTGCAACGCATGGCCCGGGAACGAGCGATCGTCAAGAAGCTGTCCTCGGTCGAGACGCTCGGTTCGGCGTCGGTGATCTGCACCGACAAGACGGGCACGCTCACCCGCAACGAGATGACGATCGTGCGGGTCGTGACCGGTTCGGCCGACGTCGAGATCACCGGGACCGGCTACGACCTGTCGGGCGAGGTGCGCAGCGCGGGTGTGCCCGTCCACGACCCCGAGCTGCTCGAGGAGATCCACCTCGTGGTGGGTGCCGGCAGCCTGGCCAACGACGCGACGCTTCAACCGACCGACGACATCGGCCGGGTCGACGTGCTCGGCGACCCGACCGAGGCGGCGTTCCTGGTGGCCGAGCGCAAGCTCGGGCTGACCGAGCGCCGGGAACGGCGCTTCCGCCGAGTCGGTGAGGTCCCGTTCAACTCCGAGCGCAAGCTGATGACCACGGTCGATCGCGACGCCCACCGCTCGGGGACCGGGCAGCCGCTGATGATCACGACGAAGGGAGCACCCGACGTCCTGATCGAGCGGTGCGATCGTGAGCGGGTCGGCGGCGAGGTCGTCCCCCTCTCCGCCGAACGCCGCGCCGAGATCCTGGCGGGGGTCGATCGGATGGCCGATGCCGCCCTGCGGACGCTCGCAGTGGCGTACCGGCCGGTCCACGACGAGCCGGTCATCGACGAGTCGATCGAGAGCGATCTCATCCATCTCGGCGTCGTCGGCATCATCGACCCACCTCGGCCCGAGGCGGCTGCAGCGATCGCCGAGGCCCGCGGTGCGGGGATCCGGGTGATCATGATCACGGGCGACCATCCCCGCACGGCCGCCCGGATCGCGCAGCAGCTCGGCATCGTGGCCGGCGACGGTCAGGGTGTCCGCGACGGTGTCACGGGCCGGACGCTCGCCGCACTCGACGCCGACCAGCTCGCCGAGACCGTCGCGCGGGAGTCAGTTTTCGCACGCGTGACGCCCGAGCAGAAGCTCGACATCGTCGAGGCGCTCCAACGCGACGGGAACATCGTGGCGATGACCGGTGACGGGGTGAACGACGCGCCCGCCCTACGACGCGCCGAGATCGGTGTCGCGATGGGCATCAACGGCACCGAGGTGTCGAAGGAGGCGGCGGACATGATCCTCGCCGACGACAACTTCGCCACGATCCTCGCCGCCGTGCGCGAGGGCCGGGACATCTTCTCCGACATCCGTAAGTTCCTCCGCTACCTGCTGGCGTCGAACGCGGGGGAGGTCCTGGTGATGTTCCTCGGTGTGCTCGCGGCAGGGGCCCTCGGTCTCGCCGAGTCCGCCGACGGCCTCGCGGTGCCGTTGCTCGCGACGCAGATCCTTTGGATCAACCTGGTGACCGACAGCGCGCTGGCGTTGGCACTGGGGGTGGACCCCGCGGTCGAGAACGTGATGGACGTTCCACCGCGTCGGCTCACCGATCGTGTCATCGACCGGCCGATGGTGCTCACGATCGGTCTCGTCGGCACCGTCACCGCGCTCGTCGGGCTCGTGGCGCTCGATCTCGAGCTTCCCGGAGGGCTCCTCGGCGGATCCGGGTCGATCGAGTCGGCGCGCACGATGGTGTTCACCACGATCGTGCTCGCGCAGATCTTCAACGCGTTCAACTCGCGGTCGGACCGCGTCAGCGCGTTCGTGCGTCCGTTCGACAATCGGCTGCTCTGGGCGGCGGTGGCGTTGACGGTCGTGCTGCAGGTGGCTGTCGTTCACACCCCACCCCTGCAGCGGGCGTTCGACACGGTCGATCTCGACGCGCGTCAGTGGGCGATCTGCTGGATGCTCGCCGGCCTCGTGCTCGTGGCCGAGGAGGCACGCAAGTTCCTCGGACGACGTCGGCGACGCTGAGCGAGGGCAGCGGCGCGCTTCGCCTTCTGTTGGTTCTCGACGTTTCGCACCCGTTGTCGGCGGATTGTGTGATTGATGGGCGATTGTCGGGGGGCCGAACCGTCGGGCCGACTCCCGTGCCGCACGCTCGCAGGACGTCTCCTCTCAGCACTTCTGGGATACCCGCTTGGTTGCGGGTTGTGCCGGCTAGGTCGGACGCCCGAAGGCGGCCTCGGTGCCGTCGGCACGGCTGATGCCGAGAGGCTGCCATCCTGTGGCGAGGTAGAAGCTGTGCCCTCTTTCGTAGCCGGCCGGAGTCCACAGAATCGTTCGCGGCCACCTCAACGCGAGCTGGTCGAGCGCGAGTTCCATGAGCGCTCGCCCGATCCCCTGACGCCAGTGCGGCGGGTCGACGGCGATCGATTCGAGTTCTCCGAGATCATCGGCGATTGGATCTCGTGATGGGCCGATGGAGATGAACCCGACGACGTGCCCGTCAACCTCGGCGACGCTCCAATCGCTGCCTTTCTGTGCGATGTCGATGCGCATGCGTTCGACTCGGTCGGCGGTCAACTTGCGTCGGCCGAGCAGGTAGCCAAAACCCTGGTTCCAAGCGTCTCGGCGGCCAATCTGACGCAGTCGGTTTCGCTAGGCGAGTGACTCGATCGTCGGCACCAGTTCCGCCGGGTGTGGCATGGCGGCGAAGTGGTCCCTCAGGAGGTTGGCGTGGGTTTGTATGGAGCCTTCGTGGAGTAGGCGCTCCACCGCTCGGAAGATGCTGTCGGGGTCGCGTTCGTCCTCTTCGAGGAGGAGTCCGGCGCCTGACGCAGCGAGGCGGTCGGCGTTGTCCCATTGGTCGGCGGCAATGGGCAGGCAGAGCTGTGGTGTTGCAGTGGTCGCGGCGCCGATCAACGTGCCGGCACCGCCGTGAGATACCGCGACGGTCGCCCGTTCGAGCACGAAGCTCTGCGGCACGTACTGCTCCACTCTGATGTTTGCCGGGGTCGCCCCCAGCGATGCGGGATCGATCTGGCCACCGACGGTCGCAACCACGTCGGCGTCGAGATCGGCCAGCCCGTCGAAGATCGCCGACCATGGAGCCCGCGGACCGATCTCGGTCCCGTACGTGACATAGACACCGGGGCGATCGGCACCGAAGGACTGCACCCATTGCGGAGTATCGGTCGCTGTTGACCGGTCGAACGAGGCGGGACGCATCGGCGCCGACGGCACATCGGCCCGTGGGGTGTCGAGCCAGTCCGGGAACGGATACAGCAACAGGTCGCCGTTGAACGTCGCCGTGTTGATCTGGACCCCCTCACGCTCCCAGACCGGCGCCACACTCACCTCGACAGCGCCTTGGACGGCATCGGAGACTGCACCGCTGAACCCGACCGACACGCAACCGATCGCGCGGGCGCTCGACATCGGCGCAGCAGCCAGCTCTGCATAGTCATGCACGACCACGTCGGGTTGGAACTCGTCGAAAACCTCGACCAGGTCGTCACGCATCACCGGCGCTGCCACCTCCCCGAAGGTCATCGACAGCATCACCGCGCGGCGTTCGCGCGGTGGCAGTTCGTAGAGACCCGGCACCCGCTCCATGACCTTCGACCGCCGAAGAGCGCCGTCCAGCCCGCACGGAACGGAGCGGAACCCGAATCCGCTCACCGTCGTGCACGCCGACGGCGCAGTCGCCCAGACGACTTCATGACCAACCGCCACAAGTTCTTGCGCAAGAGGCACCAACGGATGCAGATGACCCGCACCAGGCGTCGACGTCACGAGAACGCGCATGTCACACGGTAGGCGGGCGGCAATGCCCTGTCACGACCGGAGTTCTCCCCGTCCGCCACTCGTTCCCTCTCCGCCGTTCCTCGGCACGCCCGAGCTGCTGCCGTCGGCCGACCACGAGTTCGTCGTTCGCTGGTCGTCGGCGGCATCGACGCCACGATCACGGTGGACGTGCGCTCCGCAACGTTCGACTCGCGGACGCTCCCGATCTGCAGCCCCTCGTGTGAACGAACGGGCACACTCGATCCGGCGGCTCGGGCATGAGAGGCTTGCATGCATGGGGATGCTCGAACTGGCTCGCGCAGCGTACGACTCCAGCGCGTGGCGGAGTGCAGTCGACGGCCTCGTTGCGGTCGATCGATCCCAGCCACTGTCGACGGACGACGTCGTGTTGTTGGCGATTGCGGCGCACCAGTGCGGTGAGGACGATCTCAGCGAACGGAGTTGGCAGCGAGCATTTCGCGCCCGAGTGACGGACGCCGACGAAGCGGCGGCCGCGCGGTGTGCCTTCTTCCTCGGTATGAGCTACCTGACACGCGGTGATCCCATCCAGGGAGGCGCCTGGATCGGACGGGCGGAGGAACTCCTCGAGCGGGTCCCCGACGAGTGCGCCGAGCACGGCTTCGTGTTGATCCCGAAGGGGCTCGCGGTGCTCGGTGCCGATCCCGTGGCGGCACTGCAGCTCTTCTCGACGGCGATGGCGATCGGAGAGCGGTGTGGCGATCCTGACGTCTCGACGCTCGGGCGGCTCGGAGCCGGACAGTGTCGGTTGCGCTTGGGACAGATCGACGACGGCATGCACTGTCTCGATCAGGCCATGCTCGCCGTGGTCGCACACGAGGTGTCCCCGGTGATCGCCGGAATCGTGTACTGCGCCACCATCGAGGCGTGCCACGAGGTCGTCGACATCGCTCGTGCCCGATCGTGGACGAATGCGCTGTCCGCGTGGTGCGAGTCGCAGCCCGACCTCGTGCCGTACCGGGGGCGTTGTCTCGTGCATCGGGCCGAGATCATGCAGATCGACGGTCACTGGGGCGAGGCGACCGAGGAGGCGCGGCGGGCCTGTTCGCTGCTGTCGGAGCCACCAGGCCAGCCACCGTTGGGCGCTGCGCTGTATCAACTCGGCGAACTCCAGCGGCTCGTCGGCGACGTCGACGCCGCCCGGGACTCCTATCGCCGCGCGAGCGAGCACGGACGCGATCCACAACCCGGGCTGGCACTGCTCGAACTCGCAACGGGTCACGCGGCGGCGGCCGACGCCGCGTTGGCGCGCGTGCTCGAGGAAGGAGCCTTCCCGGAGGATCGCACGCGCCAGCTCGCCGCCCGGGTCGAAACAGCACTCGCGGTCAGCGATCAGCCGTCAGCGGCGGCCGCGGCAGCGGAACTCACCACCCTCGGCCAGAGCTCGGAGGTCACGTTCGTGCGAGCGGTGGCGGCCTCCGCACGAGGGCTTGTCGCAGCTGACGGTGAGGAGCTGACCGTTGCGCTGCGCGAGTACCGGGACGCGGTGATGACCTTCGGTGAGCTCGGTGCGGTCTACGACGTCGCTCGGACGCGCGAGCGGATCGCATCCGTGCTCCGTGCGATGGGTGACGTCGACGGCGCGAACCTCGAACTCGATGCGGCCCGCGCCGCCTACGAGCGGCTCGGCGCGAGCCTCGACCTCGCCAGGCTCGACGAAGCCGAGTCGCCTGTGCCGGCGAACGATCGTGGGGCGGGTCTGACCGGGCGGGAGGCCGAGGTCCTGCGTCACCTGGCCAGCGGCATGACCAATCGCGAGCTGGCGAACGAGCTCGTCATCAGCGAGAAGACGGTCGCCCGTCACCTCTCCAACATCTTCACCAAGCTCGGCGTGTCCAGCCGCAGCGCGGCAACCGCGTACGCGTACCAGCACGACCTGGTGTGAGCGTCGACCCGCAGGCCGTACGAAGAATCACCCATCGGCGATCTCGAGGTTTGGTTGGTTCTCCCGATGCGGCCGAGCGGCGAGTTCCGTACCGTCGACGATGCATTCGCCCGTCGAGATCGGAGCCATCATGAACCGTCCATTCCAACCCGAGACCGTCGACACGATCGTCATCGGTGGAGGTCAGTCGGGGTTGACCGCCGGCCGCTACCTTCAGCGGGCCGGCCGCGAGTTCGTGATCCTCGATGCCGGTGATCGAGTCGGTGACGCCTGGAGGAGGCGGTGGGACTCGCTCCTGCTCTTCACGCCGGCACGGCTCAACGGACTTCCGGATGCGCGGTTCCCTGCGAAGCGGGACACGTTCATCACGAAGGACGAGATGGCCGACTACCTGGAGCACTACGCGGAGCGCTTCGAACTCCCGGTGCGGCTCGGCACGCCCGTCACCCACGTCGCGCGACGTGACGACGGCTTCGCCGTTCGGGCGGGCGGTCAGCTCTACCACTGCTCCAACGTCGTCGTCGCGACGTCGAGTTACGGAGTTCCCAGGATTCCGGCGTTCGCCGACCAGCTCGACCCCCGAATCTTCCAGATGCATTCCGACGACTACCGGAACCCGGAGCAGCTTCCGGAGGGGCCGGTGCTGATCGTGGGGGTCGGCAACAGCGGTGCGGACATCGCAATGGAGCTGTGTCGGACCCACCCCACGATCGTCGCCGGTGAGCCGCACGGTGCGATTCCGTTTCGGATCGAACCGTGGCTGGCGCGGAACGTCCTGGTCAGCCTGGTGTTCGCCGTCCAAACCCATCTCCTGACCCTCAGGACGCCGCTCGGGCGGAAGATCCGCGACGCCGGCGGCCAGACGCCGCTCATCCGCGTCAAGCCCAAGGACGTCGATGCTGCGGCCACCCGTCGAGTCGGCCGCATCGTCGGGGTGGAGGGCGGCAAGCCCGTCGCGGAGGAAGGAGCGCCCCTCGACGTCGCCAGCGTCCTGTGGTGCACCGGCTACCGTCCATCGTTCCCGTGGCTCGATCTCCCGGTGATCGGCGACGGAGGGGAACCGACGCACACACGAGGAATCGTCGAGTCGGAACCCGGGCTCTACTTCTGCGGGCTCCACTTCCAGTTCGCGACGTCCTCGGACTCGATCGTCGGCATGCAGCGAGACACCCGGCACGTGATGCGACACCTGCTCCGTCACCGGGCCCCGATCGATCCGGCGGCACGGGTGGAGACGGACCTGGCGAATGCCGCCGTGGGGTCCGACCCTCGGTGACCTACGATCGCCGGCGGTGCGAACTGTCTCGACCGACTACCTCGTCGTCGGTGCGGGCGCCATGGGGATGGCGTTCACCGACGCGTTGATCGATCACGCCGACGTGCACGTCACCGTCGTCGACCGTCGCCACGCAGGCGCCGGCCACTGGCAGGACGCTTATCCGTTCGTGCAACTGCACCAGGCGTCGGTGTTCTACGGGGTCGCGTCGACCGAACTCGGTAACGGAACCGTGCAGGAGGACGGCCCGGAAGCAGGCCTGCACGAACGTGCCCGCCGCTCGGAGATCCTCGCGTACTACGACGACATCCTCTACCGGCGGTTCCCGAACACCGGTCAGGTGAGCTTCATCGGTGGCAGCGAGTACCACTCCGACGGGTCGAAGGCGTACAAGGCGGCGGCGAACTCTGTTGGCATCGACTCGACCACGACCCACGACCTGCGCCACCACTGCGGCTTCCCTGGTAGATGGGGTGTGCAACGGTGAGGTGGCCTGTAAGCGGGAGACCGATGCGCCCGATCCCGTGACCTTGAGTGATGCTCGGAAACGACGATCTAGCTGCGGTTTCGTGTCCCGGTAGTTCTCGGGACAGCGCCCGCGAGGTGGTGGGTTTTGAGGTCCACCGATAGGTGAGCCATCGGCGTGATTCTTGGTGTGTTCCTGCAAGAACTACATCAAGGAGAACACACCGATGGCTCTGTCCAATTCTGACCTGTCTGATCTTCTCGACGCGATCCGCGTCGGCGAGGGCGTCGACCTGATCTGTGAGATCGCCCGCTGGGTCCTTCAGGAGTTGATCGAGGCCGAAGCCGTCGAGGCGATCGGCGCCGGCCGTTATGAACGCGTCGAGGGACGCGTGACGGAACGTAACGGCCTCCGGCCCAAGACGTTGTCGACCAAGGCCGGTGACTTGCAGCTCGGCATCCCGAAGCTGCGCAAGGGCTCGTTCTTCCCGTCCATTCTCGAGCCGCGTCGTCGTATCGACCAGGCGTTGTACGCGGTGGTGATGGAGGCCTACGTGTCTGGGGTGTCGACTCGGGCGGTCGATGATCTCGGTCGCGGCGATGGGCATCGACACCGGCATCTCCAAGTCCGAGGTCTCCCGGATCTGTGCCGGCCTCGACGAACGCGTCGGCGCGTTCCGGAACCGCACCCTCGGCCACATCGAGTTCCCGTACGTGTATCTCGACGCCACCTACGTCAACGTCCGCGATGACGCTTTGGGCCAGATCGTCAGCCGGGCAGTCGTGGTCGCGACGGGGATCACCGCCCAGGGCAACCGCGAAGTGCTCGGCGTCGACATCGGCGACACCGAAGACGAAACGTTCTGGACGGCGTTCCTGCGCTCGCTCAAGACCCGCGGACTCGGCGGGGTGCGCCTGGTGATCTCCGACGCGCATGCCGGGCTGAAAGCGGCGATCCGCAAGATCATGCTCGGCGCTTCCTGGCAACGCTGTCGCGTCCACTACATCCGAAACCTGCTCGCCGTCGTCCCGAAAGCCTCCCAGGACCTCGTTGCCTCGGCGTTCCGGTCGATCTTCGCGCTGTCGGATCCTGACGAGGTCAACAAGCGGTGGGACGAAGTCGTCGACACCCTCGACGAACGATTCCCGAAGGCCGCAGCCTCGATGCGCGATGCCCGCACCGACGTGTTGATGTTCACCGCGTTTCCGCCAGCGCACTGGCGCAAGATCTGGTCGAACAACCCGCTCGAGCGCCTGAACAAAGAGATCAAGCGACGCACCAACGTGGTCGGCATCTTCCCCAACGACACCGCCGCGCTCCGTCTCATCGGTGCCGTGCTCGCCGATCAACACGACGAATGGGCCAGGTACCCGGGTATCCCGCCGCCGAGCTGTTGCCGGACCTGCCCGACGGGGAACCCGGCACGATCTTGCCCGGCGCACCGTTCACCGAACTCGTCGAGTAGGCGTACGTGAGCGTGGCAAAGGCGACCGCATCAGTGTTGACGTCGAACGCCTGCAGATTGATGTTGTCGAACGTGTCACACGCCAGGTGATAGCACGGATCGTACTGATCGCCTGCGGTGCCGCCCCAGATGGCCGCCTCCTCGGGGGTCTTGATCCCTTCGGCGCCGGTGAAGAGGCCGCCGGACGGGATGCCGACGGCGATGAACGGCCCGTAGTCCGAGCGGCCCGAGAAGTCGGTGCCCTTCCACGGCTGGCCGACACCGGCGTAGTAGCGACTCGAACAGCATCTCGATCTGGGCGGAGCCAGCGGGGCCAGGGCCGGCTCCGACGCCGTCGGAGTCGTCACCGTCGTAGACGAAGAAGACGTGGTTCGGCGAGCCGATCATGTCGAAGTTGAGGTACAGGGCGATCTGCGCCTGCTCCTCGGGGCTGAGGTTGTTGACGTAGTAGGTCGACCCGACGAGACCCAGACTCCTCGGCGCCCCACCATGCGAAGCGCACCTTGTTGACGCGGCTTGACCTTGGCCATGCTGCTCGGCGACCTCGAGGATCGCCGCGCAGCCCGAGCCGTTGTCCTGGATGCCCGGACCGGCGTTGACCGAGTCGAGGTGGGCGCCGACCATCACGACGTTGTTCGGGATCGCCACCCGGCGTCTCGGCGAACACGTTCGGACGTCGTGGCCATGGCCACGGAACGTGTCGGTCTTGAGCCGCATGACCAGGCCCGGCGTGGCGGCGAGCTGCTGGCCGACGTCCAGCGTCACCGACGTGACGGGGATGTCGAGCGTGAACGCGCTGCCCAGGGTGCCGTTCAGCGTGCCGGGGATGTTGTTGTAGATGACGACGCCGGACGCGCCGGCGTTGAACGCGTTGGTCGCCTTGAGAGCGAAGGTGCACGCGCCGCGGCTGATCAGCGCGATGTTCCCCGCCGGGAATCCGGCGAAGTCGGCGGGGTTGCAGCCGGTGATCGCTGACAGCGTGCTCACCGCCGCAGTGACGTCGCCACTGCCGGAGTACGACATGATGTTGGTCGCGATCGGCCCGACCGGCGGCGGCGCAACCTGCTCGAGGACGGTCGGCGACAACTGGATGAACGTCTGGAAGCTGAACTCCTGGACGGTGACGTCGTAACCGGCGGCCTCCATCCGTTCGGCCACGTAGGCGGCCGACTGGTCGTAGCCGGGTGTGCCGGAGGTGCGGATGCCGTTGTTGGCGTCGGCGATCGCCTGGAGCGCCGCCTGGTGCTCGCGTGCGCCGTCGACGGTGACGCACTCGAGAAGCTTCTCGTACGTGTTGTTGTTCCGGCTGTCACACGATCCCGGTTCGGCGCTCGCCTGCGAACCGACGGCGAGCGTCGATGCGATCAACGCCGCACCCACCGCCGCACCGAAAAATGCCCTACTCTTTGCCACTTCATTCCCCTCTCATCGGACGCATCGACGCGTGTCCGGTCGACCAGTAGTCGAGCGGCGTTACGTCTCCGCTTGTCGGACACCCCCATTGACATCCGAGCCACCCCAACCTAGTTCAGAAATCCCACCGAAAGTCCACGAACTCGTCCGGACAACCTGAACTACCACCGAGGGGCGCAAGAGTCATTCAATGTGGATCGAGTATGCATCGCAGGCGATGCATGGTGCCCGCACGATCCTGGAGCGGGGCCGGAGGCAGCGATTGCTCCTTGGTCGCACACTCCGTGACGCGTGATCGCCTGACCCGGGTCTCACAGCCGCCGCATCACGGCCCAAGCCGTCCACCCGATAATCGCGGCCTGCGACTCGTCCGATAGGGGGGCCACCGTCGGACGAAATCGCCCGTTGTAGCCACACGGGCGGTTAGACGAGATCTATCTCACCTGACGGGCGGCTCTCGGACGCTTGCCGATGAATCGGCGGAACCAGCCGCGGCACGGTTCGTGGATGGATGAAACACAGATTGGATACGCCCGATGCTCGACTGACGAGCAAGACCTCACCGCCCAACGCGAAGCGCTCATCACACTCGGCGTGCCGCCTGACCGCGTCTACATCGACCCCGGCATCAGCGGCACCAAGCGCGAGCGTCCCGGCCTCGATCAAGCACTCGCAGCGGTACGCACGGGCGACACGCTCGTCGTGCCGAAGCTCGACCGGCTTGCTCGATCCGTTCCCGATGCTCGAGACATTGGTGACACGCTTGCCAAGCGCGGTGTGTCGCTGTCGCTCGGCGGTCAGATCTACGACCCGGACGACCCGATGGGGAAGTTGTTCTTCAACATCCTCGCGACGTTCGCCGAGTTCGAGGTGGACCTGATTCGGATGCGCACTCGTGAAGGGATGGCCGTCGCGAGGGCCCACGGCAAGTTGAAGGGCCGTCAGCCGAAGCTGTCGCCGATGCAGCAGCGTGAACTGAACAGGATGCACCAAACCGGCGAGTACACGATCTCAGATCTCGGCGAGTTGTTCTCGGTGTCACGACCCACGGTGTACCGCACCATCAGCAGAACGAACGCATGGATCTTTAGTCCGACGAACGCACGACGTCTCAGAACCGGTTCCTCAACCGGACGCCTCTGGTCGAAGCAGACGGGTGATTATGCGGCGGGCCGATCGTGCTCCGACGTCACACACTTCGCCGGAAGCGCAGCACGTATTTCGCGCAATCCTGCCCGCGAGTATCGCCTGGGCACAATGGGCCAGGTGATCGATCGAAGTGCCGCAATGGGCAAGCCCGACCGATCTCGCCGTTGGAGCGATATGCGTGGCTCCGGCATGTCTGCGCAGCGTGAGGGTGGGTGGAAGTCGCATGGGCCCTTCGAGTACCTCGAGCCTGCAAGACGGCCCCGAGGACCTGTTTGGGTTCACGGTGTGCTCAGCTCAGTGTGGGCGTGGAGCGCGCCCGGATTGGGTTGGTCGCGAAGGTGGCGCGGGTGGCAGCGGGTGAGATGGGCGTGGTCGGCGAAGCCAGTTGCCGCAGCGATTGATCCGATGCTCAGGTCGGTGCGCTCGACGAGGGAGCGCGCCAAGACGAGTCGCGTCGAGCGGACACAGGCGCTGAACGTCGTTCCCTCCGCATGTCGTGATCGCTGCAGCGTGCCTGTCGACATGGCGAGGCGCACCGAAATGTCGTCGAGGCGCCCTGAGCGGGTCGGGTCCCGGCCGACGATGTTCTCGACCTGGGTCGTGTCGCTCGACCGACCGGGCGGACTGATGTCGAGGGGCCCGAACTCCCAGTGCGAGATCCGCCTGCCGCTCACCGCGCCGGCGACTCGACGTTGGGGTCCACCCCACAGCCATCGGCCAAGGTGACCGTGATCGCTGGCGTGGCGCCCGCGCACACCCCGATGACATGTCGCTGGACGGCCGCGGGGAACAAGCTCTCTGCGGGCATCGGTGGCTGGCCGAGGGGCATCGTGGCGCACGCGGACCGCCGCGTGGCAAATCTCGAAGGTGGTGGCGTGGCGAGGGCTGGTTCAGACGCGAACGTCCTGGTCGAGTTCAGGATGGGCACAACAGCCCAGGCCAGTGGGGGTGGTGCAACGATTCGGCGCTTACCGTGTAACGGCGGTACTGGCAGCGTTGCATCGCCCCAGCTCAGCGGCACTTGCATACGCCCCACCAACCACCACGGGATGTCTGCGAGTCTGGCACCTCCAGCGCCTCGCGCCGCCCGAGTCGACTTTGTCGGAGGTTCGAGGGAGATCTCCATGCGTTCCAGGCGGTGGTACGTCCCGTGGTGGAGGTGTTCAGGGGCGCACGGGAGGAACGGGACGGCCGTCCTCGGCGATTGGCGCAGGCGCTACCCCGGTCCGAGGCGCGCCGCTCGCGGGGATGACCGCCCCCACTTCCGGGGCATCCATGCGATGGTCCCCGATCACAACGGGACCGGGGACCATCGCACAGTCTCCTGAGGTCAGTTCAGGCGCGTGATCCGGTCCTGCGGACCGGGTGCGACCGCCGAGTTCGCGCCGAAGTACGTGACGAGCGCATCGATGTCGACTTCACCGCCGAGACGATCAGTGCCGTCGCGGAGCACCGTGAAGTTGTCGCCGCCGTCGGCCAGGAAGCTGTTCACGGTGACGCGGTAGCTGTCGCCTGGCCCGACGGTGATGCCCCCGACCTTGATCGTGTCGGGGTCGACTCGGGAGCCCTCCGGCGCAGAAGCATCCCACGTGTAGGTGAAGCCATCGGACACCTGGAGTATCCTGCTGGCTCCGGGGCCCGGATTGCCGAACTGCTGCTCGAGCAGTGCCTCGATCTGGGCCCCCGTGAGCGTCATCGTGACGAGGCTGTTGCCGAACGGCTGGACCGAGAACGCCTCTTCGTACGTGACCTCGCCGGCGGCCTCAGCACCGGAGACCTCGGCGAAGAACAGGTCGTCGCGGATTCCGCCGGGGTTCATGAAGGCAATCTGCGCCTCACCGAACCCGACCGGTGCCGTTGCCGCCAGCTGGACATCGGCGATGACGTCGCCGAGCGCCGACTCGCCCGCAGCGTTGCCGGACCGCAGGATGTCGGCGGTGATCGAGCCGATCACCTGGTTGGCCAGCGGAGCCGACAACGCACCGTAGAAGTCGATCAGCGACGTGACCGTCGGGTCCGGAGTGACTCCGCCCTGGAGGTTGCCGACGTTCTCGATGCTCCGCACCGTGAGATCCTTGGTGACCCGGTTGAGGGTGACGTCGATGTCGGTGAAGAGCCGCCCGGCATTGTCGGCCATGGTGACCCACTTGCCGTCGATTTCACACACGAACTCGTCGTTGGTGTGACCGGCGATGACCAGATCGACGGCGTCGTCGAGCAACGGCACGATCTCAGCGATGGGTCCTGTCAACCCGCTTCCGCAGTCCTGGGGGCCACCGTCGGACATGCCACCTTCATGGAGCAGAACGACGATCGACTCGACGTTGTTCTTCTGGAGCTGCGGCACCAGCGCGTTGACCGTCTCAACTTCGTCGTTGAACGTGAGGCCGGCGACCCCGCTCGGTGTCACGATCGTCGGCGTGCCCTCGAGGGTCATTCCGATGAAGGCGACCTTCACGCCTTGGTAGTTCCTGATCGTGTAGGCGGGGAACAGCGTGTCGCCGGTCTCGTCGTCCACGACGTTGGCGGCCAGGAACTCGAAGTCGGCGCCTTCGAACACGGTGCCGCCGAAGTCGCCGTCGTCGGGATGCGTTCCGCCGTTGGCCATACGCAGGAGCTCATCGGGGCCCTCGTCGAACTCGTGGTTGCCGACACCGTTGATGTCGAGACCGAGCAGGTTCATCGCTTCGATCGTCGGCTCGTCGTGGAACAACGCCGAGATCAACGGCGACGCGCCGATCAGGTCGCCGGCCGACACGAAGATCGAATTACCCGGGGCGTCGGCCTCTCGCGCTGCGATGTTGGCCGCCAGGTAGTCGGCCCGTCCCGTCCCGCCGAACGAACTGGACGACGTCGCGATGTTGCCGTGGAAGTCGTTGATCGCCAGGATCTGGAGATCGATCTCCTTGGAGTTGGCTGCACCGTTGCCGTTCTGGCCGTTGCCGTTGGAGTTGCCGCGACCTGCGTAGGCTGGTGTGACTGCGGCGATGAGCGCCCCCGCCACGGCAACAGCTGCAACGCCGAATCGAACCCCTCGTAAATTTCGTGTCATGTGATTCCCCTTTTGTGCGAGTCGCCGTGATGACCGCACCGTATCGCATGAGGATCACCCGCCGGAACGAGCGGCCACGCCTACCTCGACCGGCCTACCGGTGCGCGCGGCGTTCAGCCACGCGCACCGGTGGGCCCGGGGTGGGGGCAACGGTGAGGTGGCCTGTAAGCGGGATTCTGTGAACACCCGGTTGCCCGAGTGAACGGTGACCATCCATCTGTGCGGCCTACCCGAGGGTGTCGGCAACGCTCGAAGGCGTTGCCGACGAACGGGCCGTTCGCCCCTCTGCTCGGCCTTGCTCCGGGTGGGGTTTACCGAGCCGGCGACGTCACCGTCGCCGCTGGTGCGCTCTTACCGCACCGTTTCACCCTCACCTGTGACCGATCCACCGAAGCGGGCCGGTCCATCGGCGGTCTCTCTCTGTTGCACTTGTCCGTCAGGTCGCCCCGACCTGGCTCTCGCCAGCACCCTGCCCTGTGGAGTCCCGACTTTCCTCGACGGTGCAGCACGCACCGCCGCGGTCACCCGGCCACCTCACCATTGCGAGGGGAAGTGTACGACCGCGTCGAGCGCCTGCACGCCGGTCCACGGTCGGAGCGATTCGTCCATAGGCGCGACGACGCCCCGTCGGAACGGGTCCGACGGGGCGTCTGTCACGTCCGGCCGTCAGGAGCGACGGCGACGGAGCAGGTCAGGCGAGATCGAAACGATCGGCGTCCATGACCTTGGCGAACGCAGCCGCAAAGTCGTTGACGAACTTCGCCTCGGAGTCATCGGCCGCGTAGACATCGGAGATCGCACGCAGGATCGAGTTCGAGCCGAACACGAGGTCGTTGCGGGTTCCGGTCCACTTCACGTCGTTGCTGCCGCGGTCCTTGGCCTCGAACACGTCTTCGGCGCCGCTCGCTGCGGACCACACCGTGTCCTGATCCATCAGGTTGACGAAGAAGTCGTTGGTGAGCGTGCCGACGCGATCGGTGAGCACACCGTGGCCGTCATTGCTCACCCCGAGGACGCGAAGGCCACCGACGAGAACGGTCATCTCGGGCGCCCCGAGGTCGAGCAGCTGTGCCCGGTCGACGAGGAGGTGCTCCGCGACATGACTACTGCCCTTGCCGAGGAAGTTGCGGAAGCCGTCGTTCTTCGGCTCGAGCCAGGCGAAGGACTCCACATCGGTCTGCTCCTGGGAGGCGTCGCCGCGCCCGGTGCTCACCGAGACGGTGACGTCATGACCTGCGGCCTTCGCAGCGGCCTCGACTGCTGCGGCGCCACCGAGGACGATGAGGTCGGCCATCGAGACCGGCACGCCCACGCTCGACTGGACTCCTTCGAGCACACCGAGCACACGACGCAGCTGGTCGGGCTTGTTGACGTCCCACTCGTTCTGCGGGGCGAGGCGGAGACGACCGCCGTTGGCGCCGCCACGCTTGTCGCTCTGACGGTACGTGGAAGCCGAGGCCCACGCGGTTTCGACGAGCTCCGTGATCGTGAGATCGGTCGCCATGATGGCAGCCTTCACGGTGGCGACGTCGGCATCGCTCAGCGGGGTGCCCTGCGGGATCGGGTCCATCCACAGAAGTTCCTCGTCGGGAACCTCCGGGCCGAGGAACCGGACCTTCGGTCCGAGATCGCGGTGGCACAGCTTGTACCACGCCTTGGCGAAGGCCTCGTCGAGCTGTTCGGGGTTGTCGCGGAAGCGCTGGGAGATGGGGCCGTAGATCGGGTCCATCTTCATGGCCATGTCAGCGGTGCTCATGACCGGCGCATGGAACACATCAGGGCGCTGCGCGTCGGGAACGGTGCCGGCGAGTGCCGGGCACGTCCACTGCTTGTGACCGGCTGGGCTCTCGGTGAGTTCCCAATCGTTGTCCATCAGCGTCTCGAGGTAGTTGTTGTCCCACTTCGTCGGCGTGGAGTTCCAGGCACCTTCGAAACCGCTGGTGGTGGTGTGGATACCCACGCCCGATTCGAAGCTGTTCTTCCAGCCGAGGAGCTGCTGCTCCATCGGTGCGCCCTCGGGCTCGCGGCCGAGGGCGCTCTCGGGGCCGGCGCCGTGCATCTTGCCGAAGGCATGGCCGCCGACGACCAGCGCCACCGTCTCTTCATCGTTCATCGCCATGCGACCGAAGGTCTCGCGGATGTCGGCGCCCGAGGCGATCGGGTCCGGGTTGCCGTTCGGGCCCTCGGGGTTCACGTAGATGAGACCCATCTGCACCGCACCGAGTGGCTCTTGGAGCTGTCGGTTGCCGCTGTAGCGCTGGTCGTCGAGCCAGACGTTCTCCGGGCCCCAGTAGATGTCCTCTTCCGGCGCCCAGACGTCTTCACGACCGCCGGCGAAGCCGAACGTCTCGAAGCCCATCGACTCGAGGGCGACGTTGCCGGCGAGGATCATGAGGTCGGCCCAGGAGATCTTGCGGCCGTACTTCTTCTTGATGGGCTCGAGGAGCGCCCGCGCCTTGTCGAGGTTGCCGTTGTCGGGCCAGCTGTTGAGCGGAGCGAATCGCTGGGTGCCCGTGGCGGCTCCGCCGCGACCGTCGTGGGTCCGGTAGGTACCGGCGGAGTGCCAGGCCATACGAATGAAGAACGGGCCGTAGTGTCCGTAGTCAGCAGGCCACCAGTCCTTGGAGTCGGTCATCAGCGCGGTGAGGTCGGCCTTCACGGCGGCGAGGTCGAGTGTGGCGAACTCGGCGGCGTAGTCGAATTCGTCGCCCATCGGGTCGGCCTTGGGTGAACCCTGATGGAGGATGTTCAGATTCAGCTGGTTCGGCCACCAGTGCTGGTTGGCCTGGCTGCCACGTGCCGAGTGGTCGTGGGTCAGAACTGGGCACCTTGCTTCTTCGGTCATGTTGCTCTCTCGCTCCTACGGGTTGGTTGATGGTGGAAATGTCGGGATGGACAGGGTGTGGGAACTGGGCCTCGGACTCAGGCCCGACAATCGGGGCATCGGCCCCAGTAGACAACTTCGGCTTCGTCGATCTCGAAGCCGAAGTCGTCGTCAGCAGTGAGACAGGGGGTCGACCCGACGGCACAGTCGATGTCGAAGATGAGGCCGCAACCCCGACACACCAGGTGGTGGTGGTTGTCACCGACCCGGTCTTCGTATCGGGCAACCGAGCCGGTGGGCTGTATCCGACGGATGAGACGTTTGTCGACGAAGACTCCGAGCGTGTCGTACACGGACTGTCGCGAGATGGAACCGATCTTCTCCCTGACGACCTCGGTCAGCTCCTCGGTCGTGGCGTGTGAGTTCGCAGTGACCGCTTCCATGACGGCCAAGCGCTGCGCAGTGACCTGGAGTCCACGAGCCCGCAGCTGCTGTTCGATCGTGCGTTGCTCGATCGGACGTCGAGCAGGCGTTGCGTGCTCCAGGGGTTCCTTCACGGTGTGCTAGTGAACCACAGAGTCTGGACCAAGTCAAGAATCAGGTCTGGTCAGGAATGAGACCGAGCACCTCACCATTGCGAGGTGGAGTGGAGGACCGTGCCGACGGGGAGCGTCAGCAGGTGGGTTCGAGCTCGTTGTAGATGAACGAGTTCTCGGCCGGTGTCTGCAGGTTGAACGACTCACGCGAGCCGTTCTCGTCGGCGGGTCCGACGATCAACTCGGCCTGACCGACCGACCCGAAGCGGCTCGTGATCGCGTAGATGTTCGGCAAACCCTCCACGTCGGTGGGAACGCCCTCGCCGTACACCGCAGGGCTGATGTAGCCGTCGGCACCGCGAGTGATCGCCACGATCGCTGCGGCCTGCCGCGATTCGGCGGTCGCAGTCTCGAGTGCGAAGGTCTTGGCGGCAGGGGACGTCAACTCGACGGCGAAGACCTGATGCGTGGACGCAGCGAGATTCTCGAGTGCGACGGCGAAACGCAGCAGATCTCGCGCCGGGTCGTCGCTGATCTCGATCGCCTGGAAGACCGGCTCGATCAGGCGATCGTCGAGCCAGGGGTTGGTGCACTCCCACGGAACACCGCCTTCGGCCTCGGTCAGTGCAGCCAGCTGATCCGCGGTCGCCTGATGGTCGTCGATCAGACGCGAAACGAGCTCGTCCGACGACGACTCGATGATGCCGGACTCGAGCGCTCGCTCGTAGACACCGACCACGGTGTATTCCAGCGAAGAGGCCGTGCGGAGCCGTACCGCATCGTCGACGGTGTAGTCGGGCGGGTCGGTGACGGGCGGTGCATAGCCGACCCGCCCGGGCGCCGTGTCGCCTTCGCGATCGTTGCCGCACGCTGCGACCAACGCGGCGAGCGACACCGTGATGCCGCCGATCTTGAAGGCCTGACGCCGGCTGATGGGCGAGCCGGCGCGTGGTACGAACGTGCTCATGACTCCTCGACCTCCGTGAGCGTGATGATCTCCGTCGGCGGGTCGAACACCAGGTTGAGCTGATCCGACACACCTGCCAGGTCTGCGAGCACCGTTGCCATCCGAGCGTTGATGACCACGATCGAGGCGACGACCGTCTGCGATTCGACGGCTTCGAACTCGGTGAAGAGCTCGGTGTAGGTGGCAGCGAAGTTGTTCTCCAGCTCCCATGCCGCCTGCGCGAACTGGGCTGCATCGGAGGTGGCGAACTCGTCCTTGAATTCGTCGTAGAACGTCTCGTTGTAGGTGTCCGCGGAGATCCCCGTGATGGCGGCGAACTGATCGGCGTAGGCCTCGTGGTTGTCGCCGAACACCTGGGCGACCTCGAGCGCAGCGTCGGTCAGCCCGGCCTCGACCGCGTCGCGGTAGAGGAGCTTGGCCGCCAGCTCCAACTGCAGCGCCTGCTCGAGCACCGCCTTGTCGGGTTCGGTCGGGCTGTACGGGGCGGCGGAGGCCGGCCGGGCGACGGCGAGTGCGGCGGCGCTGGCGAGACCAGCAGCGCCCAACGCGCCGATGAGGCTTCGCCGCGATGTTGCGGGCTCAGCGGATACGAGGTCCACGGGGGAGTGTCCTTTCGAGGTCATGCGTGCTACAGCCTTCCCGCTGGGAGGGCATCCGAGCAATTCTAGGGTTTGCGAGTCGTCCATCCGGTGATCGCTCAGAAGTCCAGTGCCGACAGATCGGGATACCAGCCGGCAGCCCGGTCGACGGCGTCACGCCAACGAGCCCGGCGCGCTGCGTGGTCGTCGCCGGGGCTCGGTTCGACGATCCGCGCCGGTTTCCACAGGTCGTCGAGCTCGTGGATGTCGTCCCAGATCCCGACACCGAGGCCGGCCATGAACGCCGCGCCGATCGTCGTCGACTCGGCGACCGGAGCGACCTCGATCGGGAGGTCGGCGGCATCAGCCAGCGCCTGGACGAACGTCGGGTTGGCGATCATGCCCCCGTCGACCCGCACGGTGTGGATGTCGAGACCGGTGTCGGCATGTGCGGCCTCGAGCAGGTCGGCGCCACGGTGTGCGATGCCCTCGAGCACCGCCCGCACCACGTGCTCTCGTCCCGTTCCCCGGGTCAGGCCGAGCAGCGCTCCGCGGGCGCCGTAGTCCCACCGCGGGGTCCCGAGCCCCATCAGTGCCGGCACGTACACCACACCGCCGGAGTCGGCGCACCGGCTCGCGACGGCGTGGCTGTCGGCGGGATCGTCGATCAGCTGCAGGTCGTCGCTCAACCACTCGACGTTGGTGCCGGCCGACAGCATGATGCCCTCGACGCCCCACGTCAGGCGGCCGTCGATCGACCACAGCGGCAAGGGGTAGGTGCCCGACGAATGGCGGTGGGCACCGTCCGGTGTCGGCTGGTCGGTGCAGACATCGAGCATGCCACCGCTGCCGAAGGTGATCTTCGCCCGTCCGGGCCGGATGCAGCTCTGGCCGATCAACGAGGCCTGCTGATCACCGAGCATCGCAGAGATCGGCGGCGCCCCGGCGAGCGCGGTCGCATGGCCGCACACGCCGACGGAGTCGACGACGGTCGGCAGCGTGGCGATCGGCACGCCGAGCGCGTCGCAGATCGCCGCGTTCCAGTCCGTGCCGTCGACGAGTCGCAGCCCGTTCGTCGTCGCCGAGGCGTTGGTCTGGTCGCTGACGTGGACCGCGCCCTCGGTGAGCGTCCACGCCACCCACGAATCGATCGTGCCGATGCACACGTCGCGTCCGTCGAGGTCGGGGGTGTTCGCCAACAGCCAACTCGCCTTCGTCGCCGACTGGTTCGGGGCGAGGGCCCAGCCGTGCTCGAGCTTCGCCACGATGCAGTCGCCGACCGTTCGGAGGTCCTGCCATCCGAGCCCGGCGCCGAGCGGGACACCTGTCGTCCGATCCCACAGGAGGACGCTGGCGCGCTGGTTGGTGATCCCGACGGCCTCGATCGGCGCGTCGATACGCGCCATCGCCGTTCGGGCCGCGTCGAGCAGGCGCTCCGCCATCAACGCCCCGTCGATCTCGGCGAGTCCGGGCGCGGGTGTGGCGGGAGGACACGGCCGGTACTCGTAGGCGCGAACGGACAGGGTGTCGTCGACGACGGCAGCGCGGAGCCCCGTCGTTCCGACGTCGACCACCAGGATGTTCGTCACGATCGGGACCTCCGTTGGGACGGGACGATGCCGCGTGCCTGCAGCGAGCTGCCCAGCAGCCCGCCGAACAGGCCGGCCAGCATGACCAGCGAGAGGGTGAAGAAGACGCCGAACCAGTTGACGCTGTCGCCGCGGAGCAGGCGGAACGACACGAAGACGACCTGGGCGCCGAGATAGGCGACGATCGCGGTGACGATGCCGTGGCTCATCGGTGTCCCGCGCTGTTGCAGCCACGCCGCGCACCCGGCGCCGAGGACGAACCCGAACATCGCGCCGAAGAAGAACAGCGCGTTCAGGCCGCTGTCGTCGGAGTCGACGAAGGCGGCGACGAGCGTGAGCGGCACCGCCAGGATCAGGCAGACACCGATGCCGGCTCGGATTGCCTCGGGATCGAACCGACTCATGGCCAGGGTGTCGCTCCGAACGGTGTCGGCAGCCCGAGCTTGCCGGGGTTCATGATCCCGTTCGGGTCGAGTGCCGCCTTCAGGGCGATGAGGACACGATGAGCCGGTCCGAGCGCCTCGGCCATGAACCGGCCGCGGTTGATCCCGACGCCGTGATGGTGCGACAGGTTGCCACCGCCGGCCAACACCGCTCGCTGTCCGGCGTCCCACAGCGCGATGTAGGTCGCCTCGATCTCGTCGGGTGTCGGGGTGGCGGCGAAGGTGAAGTAGAGACATGCGCCGTCCGAGTAGCTGTGCGAGAGGTGACAGGTCGCCGCTCGTGCGGTCGGGACGGCCATGAGCGCCGCTCGAACGTCGTCGAACAACGTGCCGAGCGCCGACCACGGCGCCGCGATCTCCATCGTGTCGACCACGAACCCCTTGCGGGTGAGGCCCTGGAGCGCGGACGTGTCGTTGCGATGGTCGAGCCAGCGGGCCACGAGGTCGACGTCGGCCGGTCGGGCGCCGCCACCGCGGCAGCTGCGGTCGACGATCGTCATCGTGGCGTCGACGATCTCGGGGGTGCCTTCGTCGAGCACGAGCAGGATGCACTCGGTGCCGTCGCCCCCCTGACCTCGTTGCGACTCGGCAGCGTCGTACAGCCGGAGCACAGCGGGCGTGGCGCCGGCCTGCAGGATCGTGCGACAGGCCTCGACGCCGTCGGCGAACGACGACAACGAGTACGCGGCCCGAGCTTCGTGCTCGGGCGCCGGGTGCGTTCGCAGCCAGACGCGGGTGATCACGCCGAGGGTGCCCTCCGAGCCGACGAACAGCTGGGTGAGGTCGGGCCCGGCCGCCGCGGCGGGCGCGCCACCGGTGCGGATCACCGAGCCGTCGGCGAGCACGACCTCGAGCCCGACGACGATGTCCTCGATCTTGCCGTACCGGGTCGAGTACTGCCCGGCGCCCCGCGAGCCGATCCAGCCGCCGACGGTGGCCAGGTCGAAGCTCTGCGGGAAGTGCCCGACCGACAGCCCCATCGGCGCCAGCACGTCTTCGAGGTCGGGACCGAACGTCCCCGGGAGCACCTCGACGACGCCCGAGACGGCGTCGACGTCGATCACCCCGGCGAGCGCGGTCGTGTCGAGCACCACGCCGCCGAACACCGGCGTCGCGGCGCCGCACACACCGCTGCGTCCGCCCGCGACGGTCAACGGGAGCCGGGCGTTGTTGCACACCTGGATCACGCGCACGACCTCGTCGAGGGTCGTCGGGCGTACGACGGCGTCGGCGAGCTGAGGCACCCGTCCGGCGAGGGCCCAGTGCAGGGCGAGCGGCCACCAGTCGCGACTCGCTTCGGCGACGTCGGCTCCCTCGTCGACGACCTCGCAGATCGACTGCAGCGCGGCGAGCGCGTCCTCCGGGATGTCGATCACGTTGCCGGTGAGGTGAGACCCCTCGCCGGTGAGCTCAATCGGTGGCGTTGGCGAGGCGGGCATCGTCGGCTCCTGCGGTTTGTCGGGCGGCTGATTCCTCGGCCAGGCACAGCTGCTCGTACGCGCGGAGCTGTCGGGCCGTCTCGTCGGCGTCCCAACCGAGTTCGGCGGCGAGCAGTTCCGCCGCCGCGGGCGCAGCGGCGAGGGACGCTCGTCGATCGAACAGATGGGCGCGCGTGCGCCGGACGAGGACGTCGTCGAGCGTGGTGACCATCTCGTGGCGTGCGGCATACACGGCTTCGGCACGCAGGTACGGCTGTCCGTCGACGAGTGGGGCGGCAAGGGAAGGGTCGAAGGCGATCAGCGCGCGGAGCTCGTCGGCCTCGGTGCCGTAGCGCCCGATCAGGTGGGCCTCGACGGTGCCTGAGGGTTCATGGCGCCGCGTGGCCCCCACCAGCTCCAGGTGGCGGGTGCGTGAGCGACGGGCGCGGCGCGGCGCGGCGAGCCGCGCCACCACGACGTCGACGGTGTCTTCGGCCATTTCGCGGTAGGTGGTCAGCTTGCCGCCGTTGACGCGAACCACGCCGGAGTCACTGACGGCGACCTGATGCTGACGCGACAGATCGGCGGTCTTCCCGGATCGGTCGTCGGTGGATGCCGCCTTGACGAGGGGACGCAGACCCGCCCACACACCGGTGATGTCGTCGCGGCTCACCGTCTCGGTGAGCGCTTCGTTGAGGGCGGTGAGCACGTAGTCGATGTCGATTGCGGTGCACTGCGGATCGTCGAGCGGACCACCGTCGTCGGTGTCGGTCGTGCCGACGTACACGTGCCGGAAGGTGCCGTCGCCCCGTTCGCCCCAGGGCACCAGGAACAGGCTGCGCTTGTCGCTGCGTACCGGGATGATCACGGCGATGTCGTTGCGGACCTTCTCCCACGGGATCGTCACGTGGACGCCCTTGGCGGGTCGGATCGAGTCGGGATCGGCGCCCTCGTCGAGCGCACGGACCTCGTCGGCCCACACGCCCGCCGCGTTGACGACGCAGCGAGCGCGCACCGGGAAGCGTTCACCGTCCGCTTCGGCCAGGACGCCGTCGGCTCGACCCTCGGCGTCTCGGGTGATCTCGACCACGGCACAGCGGTTCGCCACCACTGCCCCGTGGCGGGCGGCGGTGCGCGCCACCGTGAGAGTGAGGCGGGCGTCGTCGGCGCCGGCGTCGTAGTAGAGGTAGCCGGCGCTGAGCTTGTCGAGATGGGCGGTGGGGAAGTGGGCGGCTGCTTCCTCGGCCGACACCCGCTTGTGGAGCTTGCCGATCCGCCAGCCGCCCGTCAGGTCGTACATCCACATCGCCGAGCCGAGTGCCTTCGCGACCTTCTTCGACACGACGCCGTCCTTGGTGAGGATCGGGATCATGAACGGCAGGAGCGACACGAGGTGCGGTGCGTTGCGCATCAGCCGACGGCGCTCGCGCAGCGCCTCGTAGACGAGCCGGACATCGCCGTTCTGCAGGTACCGCAGGCCACCGTGGACCATCTTGGAGCTCTTCGACGACGTCCCGCTCGCGAAGTCGTCACGCTCGACCAATCCGGTGCGCAGGCCGCGTGAGGCGGCGTCGAGCGCCACGCCCACGCCGGTGATCCCACCGCCGATCACCAACACGTCGAGCGGTTCGCCGTCGGGTGCAGCCGTCGCGCGCAGTGCCTCGAGCATCCCGGTGCGCTCGAACGGGCGAGAGCTGGTCGACATCGCGGCGATCCTAGGGCACCTCTGTTCCGTGCGACACTCGAGCCGACGGCCACGACTCGGCAACCGGTGAATCGGCTCCGACCTGCGCGAGTTGTCAACGAACATCGGAAGCACGTTGAATGCCGATGGTGAACGCTGTCGCCGAGTCCCCTGTGCACGGCGCAGGGACCTTCGTCGCCCGCCGTCCGCCGACAGCCCTCGACGAAGGAGCACCGCCATGGTCGACCTGATCGGTACCCGGACCCACGAGAATCTGAAGGAGGCATTCGCCGCCGCGAGCCAGGCCAACCATCGCTACCTGTGGTTCGCTCAGAAGGCCGACATCGAGGGCTTCCCGGATGCCGCGGCGCTGTTCCGCGCCCTCGCCAACGGCGAGACCGGGCACGCTGACGGCCATCTCGAGTACCTGGCTGAGGTGGGAGACCCGGTGACGGGAGCGCCGATCGGCGACACCGAGGAGAACTTCAGGGCGGCGATCGCCGGCGGGACCCACCAGTACACCGAGATGTACCCCGGCTTCGCCGAGATCGCCCGCGAGGAGGGCCTCGACGAGATCGCCGACTGGTTCGAGGCGCTCGTCCGCGCCGAGCGGAGCCATGTCGATCGCTTCGCCCAGGGATGCGATGACCTGCGCTGAGGCCATCAACTGCGCTGGTTCGATCCAGTCCCTTCCGCGTCGGCGACCGCCGTTTCGCGCGCATCGGGTGGTTCACGGTGCCACACACTGCGGAAGACTGGCCCGATGACCACGACGTACGACCCGCGCGATCCGCTGTACCTGGACGAAGCCGACGTGCGTGGGGAACTCACCCGGGTGTACGACCTGTGTCACGGATGTCGGCGGTGCCTCGAGTTGTGCACGTCGTTCCCGACGCTTTTCGGGATGATCGACAAGCACGATGACCAGGACGCCGGCCGATTGACGCCCGCGGAGCAGGACCAGGTCGTCGACGAATGCTTCCAGTGCAAACTCTGCTACGGGAACTGTCCGTACACCCCCGAACTCCACGAGTGGAACCTCGACTTCCCCCGGCTGATGTTGCGTGCCGAAGCGCTCCAGCACGCCAACGGCATCAGGTCGACCCGCCACAGGGCAGCGACGCGGGTGATGGGACGCACCGACCTCATCGGGAGGATGGCGGTCACCGCAGCCCCGATCGCGAACCGGGTCGTCAACGCCGAGCCCGGCTCCGTGATGCGCAAGGTCGTCGCCAAGTTCACCGGTGTCTCGTCGGTGCGTCTCCTGCCGCCCTATGCCAAGCAACGGTTCTCGACGTGGTTCGAGAAGCGTCCGAAGGTTCGCCTCACCAACCGCCAGGGCAGGGTGACCGTGTTCCCCACCTGCCTCGTCGAGTACCAGGAGACCGCGATCGGCAAGGACCTCGTGAAGGTGTACGAACACAACGGCATCGAGTGCAACAACACGGCGGCCGGTTGCTGCGGCGCTCCCTGGCTGCATTCAGGTGACGTCAAGGAGTTCACCAAGATCGCGAAGCGCAACGTCAGCACGCTCGCCGCAGAAGTCCGGTCGGGGACCGACATCGTCGTGCCACAGCCGACGTGCAGCTACATCATCAAGCGGGACTATCCCGACTACGTGGTCGACGAGTCGGCACGCGCCGACGCGGAACTCGTCGCCGCTCACACCTTCGACGCGGCTGAGTACCTGGTCAACATCCACATGGGCGACGACACGACGCTCGCAACCGACTTCACCGGCGAGACCGTCGAGTCGATCACGTATCACGCACCGTGCCACCTGCGAGCCCAGGACATCGGCTTCACGAGCCGTGATCTGATGAAGCTCACGGGCGCCAAGGTCGAGCTGGTCCAGCAGTGTTCAGGGATCGACGGCATGTGGGGTCTCCGGGCAGGCAACGAGGACATCTCGGTTCCGATTGCGAAGAAGCTGGGCGAACACATCGAGCTGGCCGGTGGCGACGCTGTGGCCGGCGACTGTCATCTCGCCAACACCGCCATCGTCGAACAGACCGGTCGCAACGCGAAGCATCCGCTGCAGATCCTCGCCCGTGCGTACGGCATCCCCGAAGAATGACCCACGTGCACGATGCGTTTGGCACATCGTGCACGCGCCGACCACAGGAGCGACACCACGCACGCCGAACTGCTCACCGACCTGCGCCCCTGAGTCGCCGCCTCGCGTTCGGCTCCGAACCACCCGCGACACCTGCACGCCACGAAAATTCACTGGCGAACCCGGCGCCAGCGTTCTAGATTCGCTCGGACAGCAGTCGTCATGGGGAGTCGAAGTGTCCGTACAGGAGTTGAAGTGGTGGGACCTCGGAGCATGTCGGGGGCTGGACGCATCGTTGTTCTATCCCGACGACGACGATGGTGCGGAGGTCGCGAAGGCCGTGTGCGCCGGTTGCCACGTGCAGGCGTCGTGCCTGGAGCACGCCCTGTCGTTCCGCGAGAAGGCGGGCGTGTGGGGTGGGGCGACCGAGCGGGATCGCCGACGGATCATCCGCCAGCGGCGCCGCATCTCCTGACGCCCATCCACTGAGATCGCACGGCTCCAGGCAACGGTTGAGGCTCGGCGCCGACCCGTGCATCTACCATCGGCGCGATGTCGACGACGAAGGTTCCGTTCGAATGGTCGGTGGT
This sequence comes from Ilumatobacteraceae bacterium, assembly GCA_963715285.1. GTDB lineage: Bacteria > Actinomycetota > Acidimicrobiia > Acidimicrobiales > Ilumatobacteraceae > Sva-07. The sequence continues at coordinate 82,752 of CAVQRU010000002.1, forward strand.
GCTCGCCACGATGCTCTCCGGCCGTGATCTCGACGGCGATCGCGCCGGTGCGGCGATGGCGGCGATCCTCGACGGTGACGCAACTGCAGCGCAGATCGCGGGGTTCCTCGTGGCCCTGCGGGCCAAGGGGGAGACCGCCGAGGAGCTGCACGGCATGCTCGACGCGGCGATGCACGCCGCGACGTTCGTGCCCCTCACCGACGACGAACGGGCCCACTGCGTGGACGTGGTCGGCACCGGAGGAGACGGCTCGCATTCGATCAACGTGTCCACGATGGCGGCCCTGGTGGTCGCCGGTGCCGGCGTTCCGGTGTGCAAGCACGGGAACCGGTCGGCGTCGTCGAAGTGTGGCACCGCCGACGTCCTCGAACTGCTCGGCGTGGCGATCGAGCTGTCGGCCGCCGGCGTCGCGGCGTGCGTGCGCGAGGCCGGCATCGGATTCTGCTACGCGCCGGCCTTCCACCCGGCGTTCCGGTTCGCCGGCCCGCCGCGTCGTGAGCTCGGCGTGCCGACCGCATTCAACCTGCTTGGTCCGATGGCCAACCCGGGACGCGTCGAGCGCCAGCTGATCGGCGTCGCCGACGCCCGGTTCGCCATGCCGATGGCGGTGGCGCTCGAACGCCAGGGCCTCACCACCGCCTGGGTCGTACACGGCGAGGGCATGGACGAACTGACCACGACCGGCCCATCGCAGGTCACGGCGCTCGATCATGGGGTGATCAGCGAGTTCAGCGTCGATCCGGCGACGCTCGGATTCGGCCGGGCCGTGGCCGACGACCTGCGTGGCGGAGCACCCGAGGAGAACGCGCTGGCCGTGCGTCGCGTGCTGGCAGGAGAGCTCGGGGCCCATCGCGACGTCGTGGTGCTGAACGCGGCGGCGGCGCTCGTGGTGTCGGGAACCGTCACCGATCTGGCCGCCGGCGTCGAGCAGGCGACGGCGTCGATCGACAGCGGCCACGCGCAGGCGAGCCTCGATGCGTTGATCAGGGTGTCGCAAGCCCACGCAGCTGCGGAAGCCGATCGCTGATCGGGAACAACCAGTCGCCGCTGCAACGCACCGTGAGCTGCTCGGCTCGCTTGTCGCAGAACCGGGCCAGGCAGAGCGCCTCGTCGATCTGGTGGCGAGACAGTACGGCGCTCTCGGCGACATCGGGGGGCGGCACGGGAAGGTCGCGGCCCGCCGAACCGATCCGTGCGGCGTCCGTGAGTCGTGCCCCGTCGACGATCCAGATCGACCGACCGTCGCTGATCTCGGCTCGTCCCGCCCGGCGGAGCGCGTCGACGAGGTGGAACCGTCGTGCGGCGCCGACGAGCGCGGTCAGCCGGTCGCGTGCGGCTGCAGCCTCCTCGAAGCGCTGCTGACCGGCGAGTTGCATCATCTTGTCGTGGAGCACGTCGGCCACCCGGTGAGGCCGCCCGTCGAGCGCCTCCTCGGCGAGTGCCACCGCAGCGGCGTACTCGGTGGCATCGGCGGTGCCCGAGCACGGGCAGTGGGCCACACCGAGTTGGGCGGCGCTGCACATCGGTGCGTCGGACGGGGCGACGTAGTTCCGGCCGAGGCGAGCGGTGCACCGGCGCAGGGGTACGGCGCTGTGAATCGCCTCGACGACCAGGTTGGCCATCGTGCGCGACGGGAGCGGCCCGAGGTGCATCCCGGTCGGCGACGGGTTCTTGACCACCGAGAGACGCGGCCAGGGCGTGCCGGTGTCGAGCCGGATGTAGCAGTACCGGTCGACCCGCGTGCCCGCACGGTTGTACCGGGGGAGGAGACGACTGATCAGGCGGCTCTCGATCACCTCCGCCGACAGAGCATCGGGAAGATCGAGGTGGGTGACCGACTGCGTCTCGCGCAGCATCGGGCCGATCTTGCGGCGGTCGTCGCTGCCGAAGTACGAGCGGACCCGCTGACGCAGGTTGGTGGCCTTGCCCACGTAGAGGACGTCGTCGCGCTGACCACGGAACATGTAGACACCCGGCGTACGTGGCAGATCGGCGGTCATCTTCAACTTCGCGGCCTGCGGATGGCCAGCGAGCTTGGCGAGCGCGATCAGGTCGTCGAGGCCGACGACCCCCAGCCCCGCTGCTCGCTCGATCAGCAGGTGCAGGAGGTCGGCGGTGGCCAGCGCGTCGTCGAGCGCTCGGTGGCTCGGTCGGTGGTCGAGCCGGAACCTCGACGCCAGGGTGCCGAGGCGACAGTCGGGGACCTCGTCGCGCACGAGGCGGCGGGCGAGCGCGACGGTGTCGACCACACGGCCCGGCAGGGGTGGGCGGTCGTGACGTTCGCAGGCGGCGCGCAGGAAGCCGACGTCGAAGCCGACGTTGTGGCCGACGATGACCGAATCGCCGACGAAGTCGATCAGTGACGGTAGGACGGCGCCGATGCGCGGCGCCGACGAGACGAGGACATCGGTGAGGCCGGTGAGCACGGTGATCTGCGGCGGGATCGCACGGCCCGGATTGACCAGGGTCTGGAAGGTGCCGAGGCAGTGTCCGCCCTGCACCTTGACCGCGCCGACTTCGGTGATCTGATCCTCGTTGCGGTTCCCGCCCGTGGTCTCGAGGTCGATGACGCAGAACACGACGTCGTGGAGGGGCGTGCCGAGGTCGTCGAAACTCCGTTGTTGGGGGAGCGACGCGATCGAACGAACGGACATCTCGAACAGGAGAGCACGAACATGCGTACGCTGTCAAGAACGTGCGTTCGTGATCGCAACGGCGTGGAGTATCCTCGACTCATGTCCGAGCCGATCGAGATCGAGCACCGCGATCTCCGCTCGGCGATCGAGTTCGCCGTCGCGCTCGCCGAGGAGGCCAACCGGGGAAAGCGGTCGCTGCCGTACCCGAAGGAGCTGCGTGCGCATTTCGGTGCCACCAGGATCCCCACCGGGGCGCTCGGCCGGTTGCGCCGGTCGATCGAGGCCGACGACACGTTCCGGCGAACGATCGCCGTGGGTGCCGTCCCCGAGCTGGTCGATCCCATCGGGATGCTCTGGCTGCAACGTCCCACGGGCTGGGAGGACCAGCTGCAGGCCCTGCTCGACGCCCGTGCTCGCGAGGCGACCGAGGCCGACCTGCGTACGGAGCTGAAGCGGGCGGAGAAGCGTCGGGCAGCCGCCGAGCAGTTGGCCGTGCGGGCGCAGGCCGCAGTCGTCGAGCAGTCGGCATCGCTCGATGCGCTCCGATCCGAACTCGACGTCCTGCGCGCCGATCTGGCGAAGTCCGAGGACGCGGTCGGCGAACTCCGCGCCGAACTGGTCGACGTCCGCAACGAGGCCCGCCACGCCCGTGATCGAGAGGCGGCGCTCCGGGCCCGGCTCGAGGCTGCGACCGCGGACGCGGCCGGGTCGGTGGAGCGGTCGTCGCCATCGCCGCCGGAACCGGTCGCCGTCCGGCGCCACCCCGGCGGCGCCCATCGACGTCGGCGAGCTGGGGGCGATCGCCGAGGCGGCTCGCCAGCTCGGCGACCGGGTCGACGCACTCGCCGCATCGCTCGAACCGCCACCGCACGAACCGACGGCGGACGCAGCCCCCTCGCGCTCCGTGCAGCGCCGTCGGCCGCTCCGCCTGCCCGGCGGCGTGATCGCCACCTCGAGGGCGGCGGCCGACTTCCTGCTGAAATCCGATGCCGCGGTCGTGGTCGACGGCTACAACGTGGCCAAGCTCGGCTGGCCCGACGAGCGTCTCGACGAGCAGCGTCGTCGCCTCCTCGACGGGCTGGAGAACGCGGCGCGACGCCACGGCACCGACATCACCGTGATCTTCGACGGCTCCAGCGTGGTCGGTGCCCATGCCGACCGGCGCCGGATGGTGCGTGTCGCCTACTCGCCGGAGGGCGTGATCGCCGACGACGTGATCCGCGACGAGGTGCGCCGTCTCCCGGCGGGCCGAGCCGTGGTCGTGGTGACCAACGACGCCGAGATCATCGCCGACGTACGCCAACTCGGCGCGAACACATTGCCGAGCAACGCCCTGCTGGCGGCACTCTGAGCCGGCCGGATCAACTCTGTGACAGCCCCGCGTCACCATGGTCGGCATGAGTGATCTCGGCAACGACGGCTTCTCCATCGAGTGCGGCACCTGCGTCGCCACGGGCACCACGGCGTGTACCGACTGCGTCGTCTCGCACCTGCTCGCCAACGACGACGGCCCGATCGACTTCGTCACGGTCGCCCCGCCGGTCACCGCTGCCGACCGTGCGATCGCCCTGTTCGCACAGGCGGGGATGCTCGACGATCCGGTTCGGTTCGTCACGCTCGACGAGTTCGAGCGCGGCATCGTCTCCGACCTCGCCGTCGTGCCCTGACCCTGCCGTACCCTGACGCGGTGCGGCGGCCCGAACCACTCCCCACGATCGACGAGATCGCTCGGATGCTCGCCCCGGCCGGGGTCCGCCACATCGGTGTCACCACCGCCGACGTCCTCGACGAGACCAGAACAGCACTTCGCGATCGGGCGGCGCAGGGGCTCCACGGCGACATGGGGTTCACCTACCGTGACCCCGACCGCTCCACCGATCCACGGCGGGCGGTGCCGGGTGCGCAGTCGGTCATCGTTGCCGCACGCTCGTACCTCACCGAGGTCGACCCGCCGGCACCCTCCGACGGACCGCACGCCCGCGTGGGGCGCTACGCCTGGGTCGACCACTACGCGCCGCTGCGGTCGGCGCTGCGCGACGTGGGGCGGCGGATCCGGCGCGCCGACCACCGCGCCGTCGCCTTCGCCGACGACAACTCGATCGTCGACCGCGCTGTCGCCCACCGAGCCGGTCTCGGTTGGTACGGCAAGAACGCGAACCTCCTGCTCCCGGGCGTCGGAAGCTGGTACGTGCTCGGCTGCATCGTCACGACCGCCGTCTACGAACCCGCCGGAGCGCCCGTCGACGACGGGTGTGGCAGCTGTCGTCGCTGCATCGACGACTGTCCGACCGGGGCGATCATCGCCCCCGGCGTGATCGACGCCAACCGCTGCCTCAGCTGGGTGCTCCAGAAACCGGGTTCCGTCCCCGTCGACTACCGCGAGGCGATCGGCGATCGGATCTACGGCTGCGACGACTGCCAGGACGCCTGTCCGATCTCGGTGCGCCTCGGTCGACGCGACACGATCGAACTCGACCCCGCCGCGCAGGCGTGGGTCGACGCCATCGAGTTGCTCGACGCCGACGACGACGCGATCGAACAACGCCACGGACACTGGTACATCGCCGATCGTGACGTCCGCTGGCTTCGGCGCAACGCGCTGATCGTGATCGGCAACGTCGGCGACCCCGCCGATGGCCGCGTCCGCCGCGTCGTCGACCACTACCGTGCGGGGATCGATCCGATCCTCGCCGAACACGCCGCCTGGGCCGCCACCCGACTCGACGAACGATCCCGCGCGTGAAACACCTGCTCGTCACCAACGACTACCCACCCAAGATCGGCGGAATCCAGTCGCTGTTGTGGGAGTGGTGGCGTCGCCTGCCGCCGGAATCGTTCGCCGTGCTCACCAGCCCCTACGAGGGTGCCGACGCCTTCGACGCCGGCGAGCCGTATCGCATCGAACGCACCCGCGAGCCGGTGCTGTTGCCGCACCCGCTCATGGTGCGCCAGGTCGACGCACTGGCGAAGGAGATCGGCGCGGACTTCGTGGTCATCGACCCGGCGGTGCCGCTGGGCCTGATCGGGCCGTCGCTCTCGCTGCCGTACGACCTCGTGCTCCACGGCGCCGAGGTGACGGTTCCCGGCCGGCTGCCCGGAGCCAAGCAGACGCTGGCCTACACGCTGCGGCGCGCCCGCAAGATCATCGCTGCCGGGGGCTACCCCGCAGCAGAGGGCGAGCACGCGGCCGGCCGCCCGCTGCCGACCACCGTGGTGCCGTGCGGCGTCGACCCCGACAAGTTCCATCCGCTCTCGACGAGCGAGCGCGCGGCGGCCCGCGAACACTTCGGGATACCGGTCGATGCCGAGGTGATCCTGGGTCTCTCCCGGCTGGTCCCTCGCAAGGGGTTCGACACGGCGATCCGAGCGGCGGCCCGCCTCCGGCTCACCCGGCCCGATCTCCTCCTCGTGATCGCCGGCGCCGGACGCGACCGCGACCGGCTCGAACGTCTCGCCACCGAACTCGACGCGCCGGTCCGGTTCCTCGGCCGGGTTCCCAACGAGGACCTTCCGTCGCTGTACGGGTGTGCCGACATCTTCACGATGCTCTGCCGCAACCGATGGGGCGGTCTCGAACAGGAGGGATTCGGCATCGTCTTCGTCGAAGCTGCGTCGTGCGGTGTGCCACAGGTGGCCGGCGACTCGGGCGGCGCCGCGGAGGCCGTCGCCGACGGCGAGACCGGGGTCGTGATCTCCGATCCCGAGAACGTCCAGTCCGTGGTCGATGCGTTCACGCTCCTGCTCGACGACGATGCGCTGCGTGCTCGGATGGGCGAGCGGTCGCGCCAGCGCGCCCTCGACGAGTTCGCCTATGACGTCCTCGCCCGACGGCTCGGCGACACACTCGGCGTGTACGACTGATCGGCCGCTGGCAGACTGAAATGGTGAACGCCCACGCCGTCGACGCCGACGAGGACACACCCACCCGCTCGGCCGGTGACGTGATCGTCGTCGCCGACGTCGTCGGCACCTTCGTCTTCGTCGTCACGGCGCTCACTGCGGCGATCGTGTTCTCCACGGCGAGCCAGTGGGTGGGAGCGATCACGGCGATGGGGCTGTTCGCCGTCGGCGTGTTCGCGTTCCTGTGGTCCTTCTACAACGCCGTGCAACGCAGTCGAGACGAGGAGATCTCCGTCACCCAGGTGTACCTGCTGCTCGGTTCGCCGACACCGGCACGCGTGCGACGGATCATGCTGTCGATGTTGGCGATCCAGACCGTCGTCGGCATCGGCACCGCGGTCGCCCGTTCGGAGGCCGCGGACGGCTCGCCGGGGACGTCACTCGCGGTCGGCGTGCTGGTCCCGATGTTCGGGATCGGCCTCAACGGTCTGTGGTCTGCGTTCCATGGCACGTTCCCGCCGCGACCCGATGGCGCGACATCGGACGCTCCGATCGACCAGAATGACGGTCATGGCTGAGACCGCGACCGAGATCATCACCATCGAGGCTCCTCACGAGCGTGTCTGGCAGATCGCCGTCGACCTCGAGAGTTATCCGATGTGGGCCCACGACATCAAGGACGTCAACATTCGCGCGACCGACGAACTCGGCCGCCCGCTCGAGGTGGAGTTCCGTGCGTCGGCGTTGGGACGCAGCACGCACTACATCCTGAAGTACGACTACTCGAATGCCCCGTTCGAGATGGGTTGGACGATGCTGAGCGGCGACATCCAGCGCTCGATCGACGGTGTGTGGCGGTTCGAGCCCGACGGTGACGGTCGCACCAACGTGCGCTACGACCTGCAGATCGACCTCGCGATCCCGCTTCCCGGTTTCGTCAAGCGCCGCGCCGAGGTCCGGATCCTCAACACGGTCCGCGAGCTCAAGGTACGCGCCGAGGCGTGAACGCCGCCGCCGGGCCGACGCGCCGGGTGGGCATCGATGTCGGGGGCACCAAGGCGCAGGGTGTCGCGCTCGGTCTCGACGGCGAGCTGCTCGCCACCGCCCACCGCCTGACGCCACGCGGCGACGACAGCCTCGGTCCGTTGATCGACGTGCTCGTCGACCTGGCGCGCGAACTCGGTGAGGACGGCAGCCTCGGCGTCGGCGTCCCGGGGCTGGTGACCCGGGCCGGGGTGCTGCGAGCCGCCCCCAACCTCGACGGCGTGGCCGACTTCGACGTCGCCCGACTGCTGTCGGATCGGGTAGGTGCACCGGTCGCCGTCGACAACGACGCCACGTGCGCCACGATCGCCGAGTGGCAGCTCGGAGCAGCGGTCGGGACCGACAACATGATGCTCGTCACGCTTGGCACCGGGATCGGCGGAGGACTGGTCGCGAACGGGACCGTGCTGCGTGGGATGAACGGGTTCGCCGGGGAGTTCGGCCACATGGTGGTCGATCCCGACGGCCCGCGGTGCCCGTGCGGTCGACGAGGTTGTTGGGAGCGCTACGCCTCCGGGTCGGGGCTCGCGATGCTCGCGCGGGAGGCCGCAACCGGACGCCGGCTGCACGACGTGGTGCGTCACGCCGGCGGCGACCCACAGGCCGTGCGTGGCGAGCACGTGCAGGCGGCCGCGAGAGAGGGCGATCCCGAGGCGCTTGCGGTCATCGACGAGTTCGCTCGATGGGTGGCCCTGGGCCTGTCGAACCTGACGAACGCCTTCGACCCGGAGATGTTCGTCCTCGGAGGTGGCTTGGCGGCCGGCGCCGACCTCTACCTCGATCCGATCGTGCACTGGTTCGGTGAGCTGTTGTACCAACCGCATCTGCGTCCGCTGCCGCGTGTCGAGTTCGCCAGGTGGGGGCCGCTCGCGGGCGCCGTCGGCGCAGCGTTGCTTCCCGCCTACCCGCGCTGACCCGTAGCGACGGAACTCGTCAGTGGGGGATGTAGTTCGCGCGGGCCTGGTTGATCTCGCGCCAAGCAGCCGCCCGGTCGCCCGTGCCCTGGCTGGAGGAGTGCTTGTCGGGCTCCAATGCCTTGTAGACGTTGAAGAAGTGCTCGATCTCCTCGACGAGCTGGTGGGGGAGGCCCGACAGCTCGTTGACGTTCTCGAAGCGGGGTTCGCGTGGCGGTACGCAGATCAACTTGGCGTCCTCGCCGGCCTCGTCACGCATGTAGAGCACACCGATCGGTCGGCACTCGACGATCACGCCCGGAAACACCGGATCCTCGAGCAGGACGAGCGCATCGAGCGGGTCGCCGTCGCCTGCGAGGGTGTCGGGGAGGAATCCGTAGTCGGCCGGGTAGGTCGTGGCAGTGAAGAGCCGGCGGTCGAGGTAGACGCGTCCGTCCTCGTGGTCGATCTCGTACTTGTTGCGGCTTCCACGGGGGATCTCGATGACGACGTGGATGCAATCGGGGGCTGGTGTCTTGGGCATTGCTCCCAGCATCGCACACGTCATCACCAATGCGGGCGAGATACCCTCACGGGGATGGAGTTCCGGCGCATCGAGAATCTGCCCCCGTACGTCTTTTCGATCATCAACGGTCTGAAGATCGAGGCACGTCGTGCCGGGGCCGACGTGGTCGACCTCGGTTTCGGCAACCCCGACATCCCGTCGCCGCAGATCGCCGTCGACAAGCTCGCCGAGGCGGCCCGCAACCCCAAGAACCATCGGTACTCGTTGAGCCGCGGGTCTGCCCAAGCTCCGCGAGGCGATCGCCGGGTACTACAAGAACAAGTGGGACGTCGACCTCGACCCCGAGCTCGAGATCACCAACACGATCGGTTCGAAGGAGGGCTTCAGCCACCTGATGTGGGTGCTGCTCGACCGGGGCGATGCGGCGATCGTGCCGAGCCCGAGCTACCCGATCCACATCTACGGCCCGCTGTTCGCCGGCGCCGACCTGCGCCAGGTGCCGATGCGGTTCCTCGCCGATCCCGATCAGCGTGAGCACTTCGCCGACGACTTCATGGACAGTCTCCAGACGGCGTGGGACGTCGGTTGGCCCAAGCCGCGCGTGCTCGTGATCTCGTTCCCGCACAACCCGACCGGCGCGGCGGTCGACCTGCCGTTCATGCAGCGTGTGGTCGACTTCTGTCGCGAGCACGAGATGATCGTCGTGCACGACTTCGCGTACGCCGACGTCGGCTTCGACGGCCATCAGCCGCCGAGCATCCTGCAGGCCGACGGGGCGAAGGAGTGCGCCGTCGAGCTCTACTCGATGACCAAGAGCTTCTCGATGGCGGGATGGCGCAGCGCCTTCCTCCTCGGCAACGCCGAGGTGGTCCAAGCCCTGGTGAAACTCAAGAGCTACCTCGACTACGGCATGTTCCAGCCCGTGCAGATCGCCGCGACGGTGACGATCAACGAGGCGCCGGACTTCCCGAAGGAGGTCTGTTCGATCTACGAGTCGCGCTGCGACGCGCTCATCGAGGGTCTGGGGCGCATCGGGTGGGACATCCCCAAGCCGGGCGGCTCGATGTTCGTCTGGGCGCCGATCCCGGAGCCGTACGCCGAGATGGATTCGGTGGAGTTCTGCTCGCTGATCGTGCGCGACGCCGACGTGGCGCTGTCGCCGGGTGTCGGCTTCGGTCCTGGCGGCGAGGGGTTCGTCCGGTTCGCGCTGATCGAGAACGAGAAGCGCATCCAGCAGGCGATCCGCAACCTCAAGCGCGGCCTCCCGAAACTCGGCTGACCGACCGCCGCGGCCCGCGCCGCCCGCCGGGACCGACGCCAGGGCCACGAGGGGCTACAACGCCTCGAACACCCGGAGCAACGACGGGACCATGGCGATGATCATGAAGACCGGCAGGAAGCACAGGATGATCGGGAAGATCATCTTGACGGTCAGTTTGGCCGCCTTCTCCTCGGTCCGCTGTGTCCGCTTGAGCCGCATCTCGGACGACTGGATGCGCAGGGTCTCGGCCATCGGCACGCCGTGCTTCTGAGCCTGCAGGAGTGCGGTCACCAACTGCCGGATCTCGGCGATCTGCGCACGGTCGGCCAGCGCTCGAAGTGCCTGGCCGCGAGGGACCCCGGCGCGGATGTCGCTCATCGTGTGGCGCAGTTCGTCGGTCAGCGGACCTTCGGTCGTCGCAGCGACCCGAGCGAGTGCGGCATCGAATCCGAGACCCGCCTCGACGCAGATCGTCAGCTGGTCGATCACGTCGGCGGCGTCCGACCGGATCCGGTCCTGACGTTGATCCCGCACGCTCAGGACCCAGTAGTCGGGGAGGAAGAACAACACGGCTGCGGCGATCAGTCCGAACAGCACCTGACCGTTGACCACGAGCACGAAGGCCGCCGACACTGCCAGCGTGATCTTGATGCCCAGGATCCGTGACAGGTCGAGCCCCGCGGGATGTCCGGCTTGGACGAGATTGACCTCCAGGCCGTCGACGAGTGCATTCGGCAGCATCCGCCGGGTGCTCTGGCCGAGCTGTCGCATTGCGGTGACGAGCGGACTCGGGCGGGCGACCGATTCCGGCATCCCAGCGAGCAAGTTGCCACGGGCTGCCGAGGGCCGGGCGGTGAGCCCCCACCAGAACATGCCGACGGCGCCGACGAGCGCCATCGCTCCGAAGATCAGTACGAGTTCCATCTGTTCACATCCTCCATGTCACAGTGCGACCGAGTTGACGATCTTGTGCACCCAGATCCCACCGAGGATCATGAGGATCCCGGCGAAGCAGAGTGCGATGAGACCGAGCCCGTAGGTCAGCAGTTCGAAATTGTCAGGATTGGTGCGCCATTGCCACACGAGCATCAGCAGCGGAAGCGCCATGAGGATCCGTGCGGACAACCGGCCCTCGGCCGTGAGCGTTCGGACCTGGCGGGCCATTCGTCCGCGCTCGCGAATCGTGGCGCCGACGGTGTGGAGGACCTCCGACAGATTTCCGCCGGTTTCCCGGTTGATGTCGATTGCTGCGACCACCCACTCGAGATCCTTGCTCTGCATGCGCTGGGCGAGCGCACGCATCGAGTCCGACAGGTCGCGGCCCATCCGTGCCTCGACCAGGACGTGGCTGAACTCGCTCCGGGCGGGCTCCTCGGCTTCCTCGGCCACCGACTCGAGCGCCTGGGTGAGACCGAAGCCGCTGCGAAGTGCAGTGGTCACCAACTGGAGGACGTCGGGCAGCTGGTCGGCGAACGCCGCCCGGCGCTTGGCCTCAGCCCGGCGAACGTAGAACCGAGCGGCGAAACCCACTCCGACTGCAACGAGCACGCCGACCAGCGGTCCGACGAGCGCAAGACCGACGAGCCCGGCCACGACGGCGACGACGCCGACCGTCGCCACGAACTCGGCGGGTTTCGCCGAGATGTCGGCCACGGCCAGGGCGGTGCCCAGATCGGTTCGCTTCCCGTGGCGCTCGAGCGCTTCCTCGATCGCCGACATCGTCCGCATGCCGATGTCCGACGCGCTGCGCGGTTTGTTGGTGCCCAGCCGGGTCTTCGACACACGCTCACGGGGAAACAAGCAACAGGCCGATCAGGAACAAGCCGGCGAAGATGCCCGCTGCACCCAACAACAGCCACGTCGACGATGTCGACGCCTCGACGGCCGGGGTGGCGACGGTCGGGGCGGCCGCCGCCGGGACGACCGACGGGGTCGGCGACGTCACGGCGGGCGCGGCGACCGTGGTCGGCGGCGTGGTCGGCGGGACCGTACTCGGGACCGTGACCGACTCGATCACCTCCACCACCAGTCCCGCCACTCGTGCGAACGCCGCTGAGACGCCCGCTGCGTCGTCGGCCGCGGTGACCGCGCCGAGCGCAGTCAGGCCGTCGAGGTCGGTCTCCGAGGTGGTGAGGCTGATGGCCTCGATCTGCAGACCCTCGGCGGATGCGATCGCATCGTCCAAGGTGGCCAGGCTTCCTTCGTCCTTACCGTCGGAGAGCACCACGAGGACCTTGTGGTCGACGGTCGGTGTGAAGTGTCGACTCGCCATGACGACCAGGTCGTACAGCGCGGTGTCGCCACCGGTCGTGATCGAAGCGATCTGTGTCGTGAGCACCGAGCGGTCGGTGGTCGGGGGCGACAACACCGTGACGGTGTCGGCGAAGGTCTCGAGACCGATGGCGACGTCCGCCGGCATCGAGCAACGAATTCGTTGGCGGCCGCCTTGGCGGCGTCGATGGCATCGTTCATGCTCCCGGAGGTGTCGATGGCGAGAATGACCTCGACATCTTCGGAGGCCTGGGCGCGAACATCGGTGCCGAGCGAGACGACCGCCAACCCGCCGAGCAGCAGCGGAACGAGGAACTGCATCGGCCGCTTCATCGCACCCACCCCTCGCCGCCGGTGAACAGCCCGGCGGGCAGTGTCACGTTTCGCTGGCCGAGCTCCTCGACGAACTCGGGCCGGACGCCGGTCGGGACCAGTGCCCCGACCTTGTGGTCGTAGCGGAAGATGTCCTGCAACGTGATGATCTCACCCTCCATGCCGACCACCTCGGTGAGGTGGCTGACGCGTCGTGAGCCGTCTCGGGCCCGTTCGATCTGGACGATGAGGTTCAGCGCCGACGAGATCTGCTCACGGATCGCCCTGGTGGGCAGGTCGTAACCGGCCATCAACACCATCGTCTCCAACCGCGACAGGGCGTCGCGAGGGGCGTTGGCGTGGACGGTCGTCAGTGAGCCGTCGTGGCCGGTGTTCATCGCCTGGAGCATGTCGAGCGCCTCGGCGCCACGGACCTCGCCGATGATGATCCGGTCGGGACGCATGCGCAGTGCGTTGCGGACCAGGTCGCGAATGGTGACCTCGCCGTTGCCCTCGGTGTTCTGTGGCCGAGCCTCGAGACGGATCACGTGTTCCTGGTGCAACTGGAGTTCCACCGCGTCCTCGATGGTGACGATGCGGTCGGTGCGGGGCACGAAGCTCGACAGGACGTTCAGCAGGGTCGTCTTGCCGGTTCCGGTACCTCCGGACACGAGGATGTTCATGCCGCCCTCCACCGAGGCGGCGAGCACCGATGCGATCGCGTCGGTGAACGTCCCCATCGCGATCAGGTCGGTCACGGTGAAGGGATCCTTGGCGAACTTCCGGATCGTGAGGATCGAGCCGTCCAGCGACAGCGGCGGCACGATCACGTTGACGCGTGATCCGTCCGCGAGGCGAGCATCGACCATCGGTGAGGATTCGTCGATTCGGCGACCGACCGACGACACGATGCGCTCGATGACCCGGCGCAGGTGTTCTTCGGACATGAACCGCACCGTGGTCCGCTCGAGGACGCCGGCACGCTCGACGTAGATGTTGTTGCTGCCGTTGACCATCACCTCGCTGACCGTCGGGTCGTCGAGGAACTGCTCGAGGGGTCCGAGGCCCATGACGTCACGGGCGATGTCGCGGACGAGCACCTGGCGTTCCTGCGGCGACAGCGCCGACTCCCGGGCGTCCATGAGCTTGCTGATCTCGGTCATGACGACCGTCTGCATCTGCTCCTCGTTCGTCGCCTCGAAGAGTCGGGTGCCGAGTCGTTGGAAGAGTGCTTCGTGCACCTTCGCCTTGAAGTCGTCGAGCCCGTCGACCGTGATGTTCTGCACCGGTGCCGGCTTCCAGGTGTGCGCCACGTCACCTCGCTGGACCGCTGCCTGTTGCGCCTGGCTGATGCGTTCGCCGACGCTCATCGCCGCCACCCCTTCCGAGCCGGCCGCGTCTCGGCGGGCGCATACAATTCGGCAAGGTGCTGGAGCTGTCTGGCGACTGCAGACTTGGGCTCGCTCGCCACGACCGGAGTGCCCAGGTTGAGTGAGAGCGGCACGTCTCGGCTCGACGGGATCGAGCAGGCGATCTTCATGCCCATGACATCCTCGGCATCGGACGGATCGAGGCCGACCTTGGAATCCGACCGATTCAGGATCAGCCGCCGTTCGGCGTCGATGCCGAGGTGGTCGAGCGCGTCGTGTGCCTTGCGCAGGCTGCGGATGCTGGTGACGTCGAGACTCGACACCAGCAGCACGTCGGTCGCGCACTCGAGCGCAGCGAGCGTGCGTTCGTCGAGTCCGGCCGGCGTGTCGACGATCACGTAGTCGAAGCTCTCCGCGAGGAGTGGCAACACCTGCGACACGTGGGCGTGACCGATCGAGTCGGCATCGACCGGGTCAGTGGCCCCTGCGAGGACGAAGAGACCGTGCGACGACGATGTCAGGTGCAACTTGACGGTGGTGGCATCGATCTGGTTCGCACGAGCCAGCTGGGCGAGCGTGCGCTCCGGGGTCAGCGACAGGGCGAGTCCGAGATCGCCGAACTGGACATCGAGGTCCACGGCGACGACGCGGCCGGGATGTCGTTGCGCCAGGGCGACGGCAAGGTTGGAGGACACGGCGGTCTTGCCGGAGCCGCCCTTGGGCGACACCACCACGATCACCTTGGTCCGGGACGTCGACGGGGCGAACCCGTCGGTCGTGACGGTCACACCCATGCTGCGAAGCGTCGCCGACACATCGACGAACAGCTCGGGTGGCATGTCGTGGCTGACGACCACGGTCGGGGTCTGCGTGTTCATCACTGCACCACCCGGAACATGTTGGCGAGGGTGACGGGACGTGTGCCGTCGTCGCCGACGCCGGCGGGGTCGAGTGACAACCAGACCCGTCCGAACTCGGTGGCGAACACGAATCGCTCCGACTCCTCCGGTGACATCGCCAGTGTGACCACGTACTGCGTTCCGCTCACCTGAGCGATCGTCGGCTCCTCGTCGTCCTCGGTGCTGGACGTGACCGGTGCGCTGGTCGTCTGCACGTTGGTCACGAGGACGTTGCGGAACTCCAGCCGGCTCATGTTCGGGGTCTTGGCCGGCCCGGTGGACTCCTCCGACGACGTCGCCTCGGCGGGCACCGAGCCGAAGGCGTCGAGGGCTGCGGGCTCCGCCGCATCGAGCGGCGTCGACGGCTCGCTGGACTACATCGCTGTCGAAGGGATCGAACGAGACGTACACCCCGACGAGATCGCCCTTCTGGAGTGCGCCGCCGACGGCGCGCTGCTGCCTCGAGCAGCGTGGAGATCTGCACCTTGTCGGTGACTTCGTCGGACACCGTCTCCTCGAGCCCGAGACGTGCGGCCAGCAGCTGGTCGCCGGGTTGGAGATCGCTCGCTGCGACCTGGTCGCCGATCGTGTCGAGATCGGTGACTGCGCCGGTCTGCAGCAGACGTGCGGGCACCTGCTCGATCTCGACCGAGGACTTGATGGTGTCGGGGTCGGCGCCCTTCGGCACGAACTCGTCGACGACGTAGACGTCGACGAGTTCCTCCTGGGCCACCGCCTGGTCCTTGGCCGAGCGCACGTACGCCACCAGGGACACCGTTCCGACCAGGGCCAGGAGCAGTGCCGCAACCAGGCCGACGATTCGTCGTTTGTTCTTCATTGTGCTGTGGTCCTTTTCGTAGAGAATTGATGGCTAGCTGGAGAGAGAGATCTTGGTGACGCCGAAGTCGGCGCTCGGGCCGGGCGTGCCTCCCGTGTGGTTCCCGGCGGTGAAGTCACCCGGAGGCAGTTCTGCCCGATCTCCGTGTCGCAGTCGTTCTTGCCGAGCGTCCCGGCGGAGTCCCTGCGTGGAAGGAGTAACCCGTCACCCGGAAGATGGCGAACCCGACGATCGGATAGAGCTTGTTGCCCTGGCACCCGTCTCCGGACACGCCTCGTCGTCGTAGATCGGAATCAGGAGCTCCGCCGGAAGGTACGGAATGCAGCGGGATGATGTCCGGGGAACGGCGTTGCCGGGCTCCCGGAGCTCATGCCCGGGACCGAGCATCCGAACGGTGCACTCGACGTCGCAGTCGTTGCCGTCCAACTGGCCGAAGCCTCCGGGCCCCGACGCGCAGCCTGTCTGCTTCTTGGTGTCGGCAGGTAGATGGTGATGTCGTCGAGGCATCGACGGGGAGGCTTCGCCGCACTCGCAGTCGGCAGATGACGATGGGGAGGTCGTGGCCTTGCCGAGCGTTCCCCAGATCGCGGTCGCGCTGCGCTGCACTGCTCCGCCGGTCGTCTTCGGAAGGAACAGCCCGTCGACGTCCTTGGTCACGGTGATGCTGGCTTCGCCATCCCCGCAGGTCGGGGTGGTGATCGTCTGGCCGTCCTTGCGGTACGGCGAGTAGTCGGAGATCGGAGCACCCGTGAGGGCGCAGTCGGTGGCGACGGCGAGCGCGGTGGCATCGGCGCTGTTCTGCGCCGAGCGTGCGTTGACCACGTACTGGCCGACGTCGATCGCCAGTCCGGCACCGACGAAGATGACCGTGATGGCGAGAATCAGGAACAGCGTGGCGACGCCACGGTCGTCGCGATCGGATTCGGTCATCCACCGCATCGCATGGTGACCGTTTCCGTGATGGTCTCCGGGAGCAGATCGATCGGGATGAACGGGATGCTGCGCAGCGAGACGGTGTTGACGGCCTGGACCGTCACGAACTTGGTTGGATCGGTGGGGTCGGAACAGGCGGCACCGACGATTGCGGTGTCCGACGGCAGCGGCTGACTGAGCGCTGCTGCCCGTGCCCCGTCTCGGGCCAGACCGACGGTCTGGGTCTTGATACTGAGGAAGTTGCCGAGCACGACGGACCCGATGATGAGCCCGAGCAGGATCGGGAGCGCCAGAACGAGTTCGAGCGCAACGACACCTCGGTCGTCATCCTGGGAATGCGGTGAGTGCTTCATGAGCAGAGGGCCCCGATCGGGGGGAGGTCGACCCTCCCCCCGAAGAATCGGATCAGATGCCGTTGACGATGGCGTTGAGCTTGGCGTCAGCGTCGTGCCGAACGCCGTCCACAGGGCGGCGAGGGCCACGACCAGGGCGGCGGCGGTGATGACGTATTCGATGGCGACGACGCCCTCGTCGGCCTGGACGTCGGTCTCGGCCGTGTACTTCTCGACGATGTTCAACATGTTGTTCTTGCTCCTTGGGTGATCCCGATCCCCGCCGATCGGGGTTGGGTAGGAGCGACGATAAAGACGGACGCCGAAGCGGAAATCCCCAAGATTGATGAATTCGGATTTCCGGCCGATTCCTACAGTTGCCGTCATGCCGATTCCCGCACTCCTGCACAAGCACTCGCTCAACATCGCCACCGGTCTGCTGTTCGCACTCGCGTTCTGGCGCCTCGGGTTCAGCCCCGAGCTCCCCGCCGTGCTCGCGTTCATCTTCGGTGGCGTGCTCCTGGCGGTGATCGACTGGAAGGTCCATCGTCTCCCGACGCGGATCGTCTACTTCACGCTCGCGGGGGTCGCCGCAGGTCTCGTGTTCGCCTCGCTCGTCGAGTGGGACGTGGCGCCTCTGGCCACGGCGTTGCTCGGAGCGCTGCTCTTCACGAATGCGTTCTTCCTGATCTGGCTGTTCACCACCAAGTACGCCGGAATGATGATGCTCGGGTACGGCGACGTCAGGCTCGCGGCGGTCCTCGGGCTGCTGCTGGGCTGGTACGGACTTCCCTTCGTCCTGTACGGCGCCCTCGCCGGACATCTCCTGGCCCTGGCGATCGCAGTCGTCACGTGCGTTCGCAAGCGGCAGCTCCACATGACCTACTCGTTCGGCCCCCCGCTGATCGCGGGCACCCTCGCCGTCGTACTGTTCGCCGCGTAGAACCGGCCCGTCGCCGCTCCGGCGCAGTGATCTGTCAGGCGATGTTGACGGAGTAGTCGGGGGCAGCTCCGCGACCGAGCGGCTCGGACCGCCGCCGGTCACGTCCGCCGACCGCCTCGGGGGGCAGCAGGCCTCGATGGCCGTCGGCCAGGGCGACGGCCGCAAGCTGTGACCGGACGCCGAGCTTCTGGAGTACCGATCGGATCTGTGATCGGACGGTGGTCACCGCCACGAAGTGCGCCTGGGCGATCTCCTCGGCGTTGAGGCCCTCCATCATCGCGGCGAGTACGAGCGCTTCTCGTTGTGTCAGCTGCGCGAAGGTCGCTTGCGCCCGAAGTGTCGCGGCCCGCTCGGCTCGCAGTCGTTCGAGCAGCTCGGCGCGGGCGGTGCGTCCGATGATCGGGCGTCCTTCGATGACCTGACCCAGGGTGGAGTCGACCTCGTCGAGCCCGGCGCCGATGCCGATCCAGCCGGCGGCACCGGCTTCGAGACACTCCGCCAGGACCGACCGACGGCGCTCTGCGGTGAGCATCACCACCTGTGAACCGATCGACACCAGCGGCCGGATCAGCCCGATCCCACTGCCGATGCCGTTGCGCATCTGGGTGTCCATGAGCACGCACTGCGGCTGGAACGCCTGCGCATGATCGATCACGTCCTGCGCGCTCGGTCCACTGCTCGTCTCGACGTGCCAGGAACGCTCGGACAGCGCCAGCTGCAATCCCGCCGCGACCAACGCGTGTTCCTCGACCACGAGCACCCTGCCGGTGACCGATCGATCGTCGTGTACACGTACCGCGTCACGACCGTCAGGTCCCGTCACCTCGGCTTCTCCAAGTCGCATTCCGTCCGTCCCTTGCTGCTCGTCTCTGTTGGTGATCGGCGGGTCGAGCGTGGGTTCGGAGCGCGGGCGGTCGATCTTGCGGAAGCCTTGAGGGTGCAGCACGGATTTCGACCCCTGCTGTAACACGATGGTCACGGTGCGGTCACCGAGGGGCGTGTCGTCGACCGGTACGGTGCCCGGCCGTGGTCACGATCGTCGTCAGAGTCTGGATGCCCGATCGGCCCGGCGCGCTCGGGCAGGTGGCGAGCCGGATCGGTGCCGTTCGCGGTGACGTCCTCGCGATCGAGATCCTCGAGCAGGGTGGCGGCCGTGCGATCGACGAACTCACCGTCTCGTTGCCCGATGACGATCTGTTGTCGCTGCTGACCGCAGAGGTCGACGCGGTCGACGGGGTGTCGGTCGAGAGCATCAGGGTCGTCGACCCGGACCGCACCGATGCGAGCCTGTCGGCGCTCGCGCTCGGCGCAGCGATCGCCGAGTGCGCGTCGGGTGAGCGGCTCGGGGTGATGGTGCAGGGGATCCAGCGGTTCTCCGAGACCGACTGGGTCGTCGTGCTGGCCGACGGCGAACCGGTTGCCTCGGTCGGCGAGGTCCCGGATCTCGGCTGGCTGACAGCGTTCCTGGCCGGCAGCGAGCACCTCGACGGATTGGACGACTCGGCGCCGAGTGACCTGCTGTGGGCGAGCATGACGGTGTCGCGGCTCACGGTGGCCGCCGGGCGGTCGGGCAACCCGATCCACGAGCGCGAACGGGTCCGGTTCTCCCTGCTCGTGCGCCTCGCCGACGCCCTCGTCGCCCCCTGACGCTCACCCCGAACCCGAAAAATGCCCCGGACGTCGCGCCAGGCGCGCAGATCAAGGCATTTTTCGGGGTGGTGCGGGGTGGGTCAGTGGGGGATCCAGGCGCGGGAGCGTTCGACGGCGCGGAGCCACTGGGCGTGGAGCGCGTCGGAGACGGTGCGATCCGCGGCGGGCGTGAACTCGGCGTCGAGTTCCCACTGGTCACCGACGGCCTCGAGATCCGGCCACACACCCTCGGCCAGGCCGGCGAGGAACGCGGCGCCGAGCGCGGTGGTCTCCTGGTCGGCCGGGCGTTGGACCGTCACCCCCAACTGATCGGCCTGGAACTGACACAGCAGGTCCATCACCGAGGCACCGCCGTCCACGCGCAGGTCGACGATCGGTGTGCCGCTGGCAGCGGTCATCGCATCGATCACGTCGCGGGTCTGGTACGCCATCGACTCCACGACGGCTCGTGTGATCTCCGCCCGACCGGTCCCCCTCGTGATGCCGACGATCGTGCCACGGGCATAGGGATCCCACCACGGCGACCCGAGTCCGGCGAATGCGGGCACGACGTACACGCCGCCGGTGTCGTCGACCGACTCCGCCAGCGGCCCCGCCTCGGCCGCCGACTCGATGATCGAGATGCCGTCGCGCAGCCACTGGATCGCTGCGCCCGTCGCGAAGATCGATCCCTCGAGCGCGTAGTGCGTCGTTCCGTCGGCGAGGGTCCAGGCCACGGTCGTGAGCATCCCCTCGGTGGGAGGCGGGCACGTCTCGCCCACGTTGAGGAGTACGAACGAGCCGGTGCCGTAGGTGTTCTTCGCCATCCCCGGCGTGACGCACGCCTGGCCGAACAGCGCGGCCTGCTGATCGCCGGCGACCCCGCTGATCGGGATGTTCCCGGGCACCCCCGCGCGCTCGTCGGTCGTGCCGATCCGGCCACTCGACGGCACGATCGTCGGCAGCGCGGCGATCGGGACGTGGAGGAGGGCGCAGAGGTCGGGATCCCAGCTCCGCGAGCGGATGTCGCACAGCATCGTGCGGCTGGCATTGGTGACGTCGGTGGCGAAGACCGCGCCGTGGGTCAACTTCCAGATCAGCCAGGTGTCGATCGTGCCGATGGCGAGATCGTCGTCGACGGGGATGTCACGGTTCGCGAGCAGCCATTCCGCCTTGGTGCCGGAGAAGTAGGGATCGAGGACGAGCCCGGTGCGCTCGCGGACCAGCGGAAGATGGCCGTCGTTGCTCAGTTGGTCGCAGCGATCTGCCGTCCGTCGGTCCTGCCACACGATCGCGGTGCCGTAGGGACGACCGGTCGACCGGTTCCAGGCGAGGATGGTTTCGCGCTGATTGGTGATCCCGATCGCAGCGACGCCGTCCACATCGTCGAGACCGAGGACCTCGCCGACGACGGAGTTGAGCGTGTGTCGCGCCGCCTCCCAGATCTCGTCGGCGTCGTGCTCGACCCAGCCCGGTTCGGGGTAGTGCTGGGCGAACTCGCGGTACGACCCGATCGAGGGTCGGCCGTCGGTGAAGACCGCACGGCTGCGCACCCCCGTGGTCCCGGCATCGATCGCGATGACACAGCGTCCCGTCACGGGCGCAGAATGTAGTCGACCGGGGCCACTCCGGTCCCGGTCCCCGTCAACGTCTCCGTTTCGAGGTCGATTTCGGGCGGTTGCCGCCACCGGCGGTACGGCTCGTGGGTGCCGGCTTCGATCGTGCGGCGACGTCGGAGGTCGCGGCCGTCGGCGACGCGTCGGTGGGAGCGGCGCCGCGGCGGACGTCCTTGAGGCGCTGGCGCTGGTAGCCGAACTTCGCCAAGGTGGCACCGAACGCCAGGTACAGCGGGCCGCTGATCAGCACGCCGGCAATCGCGCCGAGCACGTTGTCGCCACGGAAGAAGATCACGAAGACCGCGCTCATGATCGCGGCATAGATCAGCCACTCGCGGATCAACCGTTGCCACGGTACCGGTCGGCTGCTGTCCCATCCCATCCACCAAGTGCTAGCAGGGCAGGTGCCCCGTCGAAACCTCGACGAGGATCAGGCCGGTCAGGCGTCGGGCGTCGGCACGCCCGGGAACGCCGGTTGCGTCGATTCGACCAGGCCCGGGTAGTCGTAGGCGGTCAACGGACGATCGGTGAGCTCGCCGTTGCCGAGCGGCCACACACGCGGTGTGCCATCGATGCGCAACTCGACGGCACGGACGCCGTCGATGTCGGTCGCCGTCGTGACGATCTGGGCGACGGCGAGACGCAGCCCGTCGGGGGTGAGGTCGCCGAACACGTCGTTCATGTCGACGGTGAGCACCTGGCCGATCGGACGGGGGGTGCCGATCAACTCGACGTCGGAGGGGATCGCGGTGTCGAGTTGGGCGTCGCGTTCTTCGGCGTTGGGCCCGGCGAACAGCGACCCCAGCACGGCGCTCGCACCGGTGGGGACGTCGCGGGACACCGATCGCAGTCGCTGCGGTTGCTGGGGATCGGGCGGGGCCAGGAGGTAGATGCGCTGGGTGCCGGCGGCCTCGTCGCCGGTCGCCGGTTCCCCGAACACCGCAGTGCGCTCCTCCGACAGGTCGTTGGGTGCCGATTCCGGCTGGATCGCGCAGGCCGACACGACGGCGACGAGCGCCAGCAGGACGGCAACGAGACGCCCGGGTGCGTGGGCCGGCCTGATGTGCGTCATTCGTCGAGCTCCGATGCCATCAGCTCGATCACGAACCGGGCTCCCGGCTCGCCGTCGAGACGGTCTTCCACCCACACCCGCCCGCCGTGCATGCGGACGTGTTCGTCGACCAGCGACAGGCCGAGGCCAGCGCCCTCGCTCCCGGTGCGTCGCCCCGCCCCGCCCCCGCGGGCGAATCGTTCGAAGACGAGATCACGTTCCTCCTCGGGCACACCCGGGCCGTGATCCTCGACGGCGATCAGGATGTGCGACATCGGCTCGTTGTCGGGGTTGAGCACGGTGATCGACACCTCCGGCTCGCCGCCGCCGTAGGCGCGGGCGTTGTCGATCAGGTTGGCGATCACCCGGGCCAGTCGCCGGCGGTCGCCCCGGATCAGCGCGGTCTCGGCGCGTTCGGACACGACCACCGGTGTCTTCGGCAGCGAGCTGACCGCGACGGCCTGGCGGACGAACTCCGCGGCGAGCAGTTCCTCCATGTGGAGTCGGATGGCGCCGGCGTCGAATCGGGAGATCTCCAGCAGGTCCTCGACCAGGCCCTGGAAGCGAACGACGTCGCTGGCCAGGAGGTCGAGGGCGGCCTGCGCCCGTTCGGGGAGTTCGTCTCGGCGGGCCTCCATCACCTCGACCGACGCCGACAGCGTCATCAGGGGCGACCGCAGCTCATGGCTGACGTCCGAGGCGAACCGAGCGTCGCGTTCGACGCGTTGCTGGAGGGCCTCGGCCATGTCGTTGAAGGACTCGGTGAGCACCCGCAGATCCGGGTCGTCGGTCGACTCGAGGCGGGTGTCGAGCCGCCCGCCTGCGATCGCCGAGGCGGCTTGCGCGGCGGTGCCCACCGGCCGCACGGCCCGGCGGGCGGCGAAGATGCCCAGGAGCACGGCGAGGCCGGTGCTGATCGCAGCGGCGAACACGAGCGACAGGCGGACGTTCGACAGCGTCGAGTCGGCTTCCTCCAGGCTGAACGCCTGGAAGTAGGCGCCGATCCGCGGCACGTCCCATCCGACGATGACGTTGAGTTCGTCGCCGACGTCGACGATCTGGCTCGCCGACGTGCCCTCGTCGATCACCCGGGTGACCAGTTCCGGGGGGATGTCGGGGTTCTGGAAGGTGGCGGCTCCACCCGTCCATCGCCCGCCGTACCAGATGAGGTAGTCCTGCACGCCGATGCGTGCCAACGACGACGTTGCGGGCTCGGCGTCACTCGGCAGGGTTCGCAGGTCGCGTTCGACGCCTTGAGCGTTGCGCTGCGACGTGGAGATGGCGGTGTCGATTCGTTCGGCGACGATGCTCGAGCGGGCGAGGCCGTAGGTGGTGGTGGCGAGGAACAGTGACAACAGGAGCGAGCCGAGCGTGAAGATCAGCAGAATGCGTCGCCGCAGACCGAGCGCCGCCGGGCGGGAGCGGTTGACCAGGCGACGGAACCAGCCGCCTTCGTTCACGTCTGGAGCCGGTACCCGAGCCCGCGGACCGTGACGACGTGACGCGGGTTTGCGGGGTCGGCCTCGACCTTGGTGCGCAGACGGCGCACGTGCACGTCGACGAGGCGGCCGTCACCGAAGTAGTCGTAGCCCCACACCTTGTCGAGCAGTGCCTCTCGGCTGAGGACCTTGCCCGGGCTCTCGGCGAGTTCGCAGAGCAGGCGGAACTCGGTCTTGGTGAGGTGCACCTCCTCGCCATCGCGCAGCACCTTGCCCTCGTCGGGGATCAGCTCGAGGTCGCCGAAGCTGAGGCGAGCATGACCGGGCGCGCTCGGGCGAATCCGGCGGAGCAGCGCGCGGATCCGTGCGGAGAGCTCCTTGGGAGCGAACGGCTTGGTGAGGTAGTCGTCGGCGCCGGCTTCGAGCCCGGCGACCACGTCGTGGGTGTCGTTGCGGGCGGTCACCATCACCACGGGCACGTCACTCGTCCGGCGCAGGGTGCGACACAGCTCGAATCCGTCGATGCCCGGCAGCATGATGTCGATCAGCACGACATCGGGGTTCGAGCGGGCGAACTTCTCGATCGCCTCCTCGCCGCTCTCGGCCTCGTCGACGGTCCAGCCCTCGTCCTCGAGCGCCAGTTTGACCGCGGAACGAATGCGTTCGTCGTCCTCGACGGCCAGGATGCGTGTACCCACGCTCCCCATGATGCCGTATCGCGCGCCCATTTGCTGGACACGGGCCCCCGGGACTTCCGATCGAGTGTCAGGCGTCGATGGTCGCGATGAGCTCGAGAAGTGCGTCGTGGACCCCCGGGGCGGCCGCGACCGTCGCCGTGGGCCCGGCCCGACCGTGTGTGAAGTCGGAGGTTCGGGCACCGGCTTCTGCCGCGATCAGCACGCCGGCGGCGAGGTCCCAGGAGTTGAGGTGCTCCTCGAAATAGGCGTCGAGACGGCCGCAGGCAACCAGGCAGAGATCGATCGCCGCCGAGCCGAGACGTCGGATGTCACGCACGGCGGGCAGCAGCTCGGCCAGTCGGCGGGCCTGCAGCGTGCGTCGCTCGGCGGAGTAGCTGAACCCCGTGCCGACGAGTGCCTCGGACAGCGCACTCGCCGACGAGCAGTGGATCGCTTCACCGTTGCGGGTGGCACCCTGACCGCGAGCGGCCGAGAACAACTCGTCGGTGACCGGCGCATACACGGCGCCGACCAGCGGCCCGTCGGCGTCGACCACTGCGACCGACGTACACCAACTGGGAAGGTCGTACACGAAGTTCGCCGTGCCGTCGATCGGGTCGACGTGCCAGGCGAGGCCGGAGTTGCCGACGTGGTCGGCTCCCTCCTCGCCGACGATCGAGTCGTCCGGTCGACGTGTTCGGATGGTGCCGACGATCAGACGCTCGGCGGCACGGTCGAACTCCGTGACGGGATCGGTCGGGCTGGACTTCGTGTCGTGCGCGACGGGTTGCCCGACGCCGAGCAGTCGCCGCCCGGTGAGTGCGTCGGTTCCGGCCCGCACCGCCAGCTCCTCGGCGAACGAGCGGAGCTCAGCGAGGAGCGTGACCGGCACCGGTGCGGTCCTCGATCTCGCGCCACTCGCCGATCGCTCGCATCACCAGCACGGCGACGATCGCCATGCCACCGGCGGCGGCCAGCGCGCCGATCAGCAGCCCGAGACCGGTCCAGACGCCGCAGTCGCCCTCGCACTGCAGCGAGACCAGTGAGTAGCCGATCAGTGCCCCGGCCAGCCCGCTCAAGCAGATCGCGGCGAACGCCGTGATGCGCACACCAACCGACGGCAGTGCCGAGAGTTGACCGTCTGGCTCGTCGGGCACGCTCACGGCGACGCAGCGTACCGGCCAGACTGTCGCCGTGGCCCGGCCCCGACAGATCCTCCACGTCGACATGGACGCGTTCTTCGTGTCGGTGGAGCTGCGGCGGCGGCCGGAGCTCGCGGGGCAGCCGGTCGTGGTCGGTGGCACGGGTCGGCGGGGCGTGGTGGCGGCGGCGTCGTACGAGGCGAGGCGCTTCGGTGTGCGCTCGGCGATGCCGTCGGTGGTGGCCAAGCGACGGTGCGCACACGCCGTGTTCCTCCCCGGCGACCATGCGCTGTACAGCGAGGTGAGCCGACAGGTTCGGGCGATCTTCGACCGGTACACCCCGCTGGTCGAACCACTCTCGCTGGACGAGGCCTTCCTCGATGTCACCGGATCGACCGGCCTGTTCGGGCCGGCGCTCGAGATCGCCCAGCGGATCCGCTCCGACGTGGCGGACGAGCTCGACCTCACCTGTTCGGTCGGCGTCGCTCCCAACAAGTTCCTCGCCAAATTGGCCTCGGTCGAGGCGAAGCCGATCGCATCGCCCGCCGGCGTCGAGCCTGGCCCCGGTGTGGTCGTGGTGGCCGACGACGCCATCGACGCGTTCCTCGGTCCGCTCCCGGTGGAGCGGCTCTGGGGCGTCGGCCCGGCCACGCTCGACAAGCTCCACCGCATCGGCGTTCGGAGGGTTGCCGATCTCGTGACGGTCGACCAACGGGTGCTCGCCACGTCGCTCGGCGGATCGCAGGCGCGCCACCTCTCGGCGTTGGCCCGGGGGATCGACGACCGTCCGGTCGAACCGGAGCGCGAGGCCAAGTCGATCGGCCACGAGGAGACGTTCGCGTCCAACACGCACTCGGTCGGTGAGATGCGCACGCACCTGATCCGTCTCGCCGATGCCGTTGCGAGCCGTCTGCGCAGGGCCGACGTGGGTGCGAGGACATTGACGTTGAAGGTTCGGTTCGATGACGGGTTCACGACGATCACCCGGTCGACCACGTGCCAGGAGGCAATCGACAGTGCCGAGGCGATCGTGGCGATGTTGGAGCCGATCATGGAGGCGATCGACCCGTCGCCGGGTGTTCGGCTCGTCGGCGTGTCGGGTTCGAATCTCGGCGCGGTGTTCCACCAGCTCACCCTCGACGAGGCGGCCGATGACGCACCGGTGCACGGCGCGACCGACGTTGCGTTGGATCGGATCCGCGAACGGTTCGGCGCCGATGCGATCGGCCCGGCGAGCTCACTCCGGGAAGGCAAGGTCCGCAACGTGCAGCGGGGCGGGCAGCAGTGGGGACCGGACTCATCCGAGGTGTGATCGGTGACCGAGCCTCCATGCAGCCGACACGGTCGGCTGAAAAGAGTGTCGAAGAACCATCCCCACCGCGTTGAGGATCGGCGCGGAACGTGCGATGATGTCCGCGTGCCTCTCTCCGAGGAAGAACAACGCATCCTGCGACAGATCGAGCAACAGCTCGAACAGGACCCGACGTTCTCCCAACGCGGCTATCGGGTGTCACGTCGACGCTCGTTGCTGCTGACCTTCGGACTCGTGGTCGGCCTCGTGATCACGATCGGCGGCCTCGCCGTCAACTTCGTCGTCGCGTTCGCAGGATTCGTCCTGGTGCTCGTGATGGCGATCATGCTCGAGCAGGAACTCCGCCTCCTCGGACGTGAGCGCCTCGGGCAGCTTCCGATCTCGGCGTGGCTGAGCGGTCGTCGACCCGGTGTCGACGACGACGTCAACCACTGACCAGCCGTCAACCGCTGGTCAGACGTCGACCACTGACCAGCCGTCGACCACTGACCTGCGGTCGTTCGCCGAACGTCGTCAGCTCAAGTCGGTGAAGTAGCGGCGCACCCGCTCGGGCAGTGACGCCGAGTCGTGGACTGCCCGATCGATCTGTTTGGCCCAGTTGCGGCAGTTGCGCATCGTGCTCGAACCGTAGGTGCCGACGTCGTCGTAGCCGGCCGCCCCCTCGGGACGGAAGGTGGCGGTCGTCACGGCGTCGGCGAGCAGCGTCACGGGTCGAGCGACGATCGGGAAGTGGTCGGCGGTCGCTGCGGCCGTCTCGAGGGGCGTCTGCGAGGCCGCCACGGGGACACCGACCTCGGCGAGCGATGCCACCGAGTGGCTCCACAGCCGGGCGAGCTGACGCTCGGGCGAGTGCCTGCTCGAACGGTCACGCAGTCGTCTCACCACCGGGGGCGCCACCACCACGGCGGCGAGGACGAGCAGCACGAGCGCCCATCGGCCGCGTGTATCGCTCTGGTCGGCGGTCGCCGTCGCGTCGTCAGCGGTGGAGTCGGCGCCGGTGGGATCGGCGAACTCGTCGGGGATGTTGAGGTCGAGCGGGCCGTCGGTCGGGGTCCGAGCGATCGTGGTCGGTGGCGCCGCTCCCTCGCCGCCTGCGGTCGCGGACTCCGGCGGCGTCGTGTCCTGCTGTGCTTCGAGACCGGTGTAGTTCTCGGCGCCGGGCGCTCCGCGGCCAGGGGTCGGCTCGAACCCGACCCAGCCGAGCCCGTCGAACCACACCTCGGGCCAGGCGTGCGCGTTCCGGCCGAGCACCGAGAACGTGCCCGGGGTGACCTCGGTCCCCGACGTGAAGCCGACGGCCACGCGCGAGGGGTGCCCGAGGGTTCGCATCATCGCCGCGAAGGTGCCCGCGAACTGCTCGCAGTATCCGATCCGGTCGCGCAGGAACGTCTCGATCGCGTTGTTGCCGTGACCCGATTGCACGTCGAGGCTGTAGTCGAACTCGGTCTGGAACCAGTTCTGCAGGGTCCGGGCGGCGTCGTACGCCGTGGTCGTGCCCGCGGTGACCTGCGCAGCGGTCTCGGCCACCAGGTCGGGAAGATCGTCGGGCAGGCCCGTGTAGATCGGGTCGCCGGCGTCGGTGGAGGTGGCCGCCGCGAGCGCTGCGGGCTCGAAACGAGGCGAGGCCGACACGACGTCGATCAGGTCGCCCGTCTCGAGGTCGTCGTCGACCGTCACCAGTGTCGAGGTCTCCGCCACCCAGCGAAGATCGTCGGGACCCGTCGCCTGGAACGGGTCGGGAGCGGCGGGCACCAGCGAGCCTCCGAGGCCGACGATCTCGATCCGCTGACGGAGCTCGACCGCTCCGGTTCGGGGAGCGGCCAGCGTGCTGTCGGCCGACTGGAGCGGGCGTTCGGGCAGTCGCCACGTGGTGCCGTCGAAGTCGGGGAGCGCCGACGACCGCCAGTACGACTCGAAGTCGGCGCGCACGCGGAACAACTCGTTGTCGGAACGGTTGGTCAGTCGCGACCGGATGTCGACCAGCGGGCTGACGACCTCGGTGACCCCGCCGCCGCGGCCGCGGGTCTCGTACAGCGGTGCGGCGTCGGCGCCCGGCAACCGGGGCCCCACGAAGCCGGCAGCGACGGCGACGATCACGGCGGTCGCGATCACCGCAGGCCAGACCCGTCGCAGCGGAACCGAACTCGCCGAGCGCTGTGCCGACGGTTGGTGGTACACGCGCAGCACCGCAGTCGTGGCCACGCCGACACCGACGAGCGCGATCGTGAGCGAGATGCGCAGCCGGTCGTCGCCGACCGCGCCGATGAAGACGAACAACACCCCGCCCGGCACCAACGTCTCCGCTCGGGCCAGGGCGCGGAATGCGAACACATCGGCCAGGACGACCGCCAGACCCAACCCGATCGCCGCGAGCACGTCCCATCCTGCGCCGTACACCACCGGCGCCACCGCCGAGCTGAACTGCTGGCGCACCCCGGTGAGCTCAGCCTGGAACAGATCCCAGGTCGTGCTCGTCGGCAACCCCCAGGCGAACGTCTCGGGATAGAAGAGGGCGGCGATGGTCCACGTCACGGCGATCGCGCCGAGCGGAACGGCGACCCAGGAACTGATCGAGGTGCGACGCAGGAGGAGCCCGGTGCCGTGGCCGACCGCGATCAGCACGATCATGTCCGGCAGGAAATCCCACCCCGAGAACACCCGGGCATACCCCGCGGCGGCCGCCAGTGAGAACGCTGCGACTGCGACAGAAGCGCCGACGTCGCTCGCCCAGGACGGTCGCGTCACGACGCCGACTCCATCAGATCGACCCGACCGCGGCCCGCGAGGGTCTGCCAGGATCGAACGAAGTCGTCGTCCGACCTGGCACTGACGCGCAAGCCGCCGACCGGCACCTCGTCGGTGGCGACGAGCAGCGCCGTGACCGTCGGGTCGACGATCGAGCGTGCGGTTCGCCAGGCGGGTCCATCGGGGGATCCGGTGATCACGACGGTCAGCCCGAGGCCGTCGCCGGTCTCCCGGTCGAGGGTCGCCATCGGTGCAGCACTCGGCTCGATGCGGGCGAGCACCCGCGAGGTGTGAATGCCCACCTCGGGGCCCCGAAGGTCGATCCCGCCGCACGTGACGAACCGCGTCGACAGTCCCGAGCGCACCGCACTGGTCACGAGACTCGCCGCTGCCGTCACCCCGCGTTCGAAGGCGGCAGCGTCGCTGTGAGCGCCGGGCGAGGCATCGAACACCACGGTGCACCGATGGAGGCCCTCGACGGTGTACTCCTTCACCATCAGGGCGTCGGAACGCGCCGATGCCCTCCAGTGGATGCTGCGCGGTTCGTCACCGTCGGCGTACTCGCGCAACCCGTGGAACTCGCCCGGACCGAGTCGGCGGGCCTTGTCGAGCAGCGCGTTGCCGAGCGCACCCTGACCGAGTTGCGGCATGTCGAGTGCGAACGCTCGCGGGGCGACCACCACCTCGTCGGTGCCGGCCGCCAGGCTCGCGGTACGCGCGATGCCGAGGGGATCGCGGAGTTCGGCCTCGAGTGGCCCGAGCACGATCACACCGCGCACCGCACTGGGCAGTGAGTACCCCGTCGTGCTGTGCTGATCGCGTGCCATCGGTTCGATCGGCAGGCGAGCGGTGTGGTCGGCGCCCATGGTGCGCCTGACCGACTCGCACAACACGAATGCCGCCGAGCGGATCGATCCCCGGTGGTGGAGGTGCAGGTCGACCCGCCCGGTGTCGCCGGCGACGAGCACTGCGGGATGGATCCACCGGGTGGCTTCGATGCGCGGGCGGCGCAGGTTGACGTAGGCGAGCGCCACGACCACCGCGGCGAAGCAGCCGGCGCCGATCACGAACAGTTCGATCACACCGAACACCCGCCCGATGGCGACCGCGAGCACTCCGGCGACCAGGAGCACGAACCCCTGCCGGGTCAGCACGACGGCCGCCGGTGCATCACCGCGGCACCGGCACCGGGACGGCGTCGAACACTTCGCTGATCGCGTCGGCGGCCGACAGCTGAGACCCGTGCTCGGATCGGACCACGATCCGATGACACAGCGAGGCATGAGCGACCGCTTTGACGTCGTCGGGCGTCGCGTAGTTGCGCCCTCGCGCCGCAGCGTGCGCTCGCGATGCGGCTGCGAGCTGAAGGGTGGCCCGGGGGGACAACCCGAGCTCGATCGAGGGGTGGCGACGGCTCGTCTCCGCGAGGTCGACCAGATACGACTTCAGCGCCCGGGCGACGTGGACCCCTCGGACGGCGGCGATCATGCCGCGGATCTCCTCGGCCGACACGACCGGCTCGAGCGATGCGAGGGCGCCGGCCGAGCCCTGCGAGTCGAGCATGTCCATCTCGGCGGCCCGGCCCGGGTAACCGATGGCGATACGCAGCAGGAACCGGTCGAGCTGGCTCTCGGGCAGCCGGTACGTGCCCTCCTGGTCGATCGGGTTCTGCGTCGCGATCACCATGAACGGTGGTTCGAGCGGACGGCTCCGTCCGTCCGCGGTGATCTGACGTTCCTCCATCGCCTCGAGCAGGGCCGACTGGGTCTTGGGTGACGCACGGTTGATCTCGTCGGCGAGCACGATGTTGGCGAACAGCGGGCCGGGTTCGAAGTTGAACGTCTCGGTCGAGCGTTGATACACGCTGACTCCGACGAGGTCGGTCGGGAGGAGGTCGGGGGTGAACTGGATCCGCTTCCAGCTGCAGTGGATCGATGCCGCGAGCGCCTTGGCGAGGCTCGTCTTGCCGACGCCGGGGACGTCCTCGACCAACAGATGGCCCTCGGCGAGCAGGCACATCACGGCGAGCTCGATCGTGTCGACCTTGCCGCGCAGCACTTGGGCGACGTTGGCCGTGATCGCGTCGAACAGGTCGGCGAAACCGCGTAGGGGTGCAGACTGGCTGGGGTCGTCCGTCATCGTCGGCACTCCGTCGTCGGCGATCTCGATGCTCACGGCGGGAAGGGTAGACGCACCGGGCGGAACGTGACAGTCGGACTAGGTTCGTTCTCCGTGAGTTTCGAAGGCGGAACGGTGCTGTCGGTGGTGGTCGACCCGGAACGCCTGGCCGCAGGCATCGTCGACGCCAACGGCGAGGTGCTCGTTCGCGATCGCGTGGGTGCGCCCGGGCGCGAGGTGTGGCGGTCGTTGGAGCAGCTCGTCGGACGTGTCCTCGCGGCCAGACCCGACGACGTGACCCCGCCGGTGGCGGTGGGTGCGAGCTGCGCCGGTCCGATCGACCAGGCGGCAGGGTCGGTGACTCCCACGCTGGTGCCGGCCTGGTCGGCATTCCCCTTGCGCGACCACCTCCACGACCTCACCGGGCTGCCGGTGCACCTCGACACCCTCGCCGGCGCGGCGGCCACGGCCGAGCGATGGGTCGGCGAGGCGGTCGACGTGCCGAGCTTCCTGCTGATGCTGCTCGACCAGTCGATCGAGTCGGCGTGTTTCGTCGACGGGCGCCGACTGTGGGGAGGGCACGGCAACGCCGGGGCGCTGGCTCACGTGAACGTCGAACCCGGCGGCGCCACCTGTTCGTGCGGTGCGGCGGGCTGCCTGAACGCCTACGCGTCGAAGGCGGCGCTGGAGACCGAGATGAACCGGCCGATGCGGCGGGCGACCCCGTCGATCATCGAACGCACGGGGATCATGGTGGGTCGAGCGATCGCGTCTGCGGCGGCGGTGTTCGACGTGTCGACCTTCTTCGTTGCGGGAGCGGTGGTCGACACCTTCGGTGATCCGTTCCTCGACATCGTGCACCGCGAGGTCGCATCTCGCTCTCGTCTCGACCACCTGGCCGGACTCCGTGTCGTCGAGTTGTCGGGCTTCAACCAACCTCTCGTCTCGGCTGCCTCGGTCGCGATCCGAGCCGAGTAGCCTTTCCGGCATGCAGCCGACCTACACGCCCGAGGCCGAGGCCTACCGCGAAAAAGTGCAGGCGTTCCTCGCCGAGAAACTCCCCTCCAACTGGCAGGGCATGGGGGCGCTCGAGGGTGACGAACTCACCCAGTTCGTCACCGAATGGCGCAAGACGCTCTACGAGGCCAACTACCTCGCGCCGGGCTGGCCGGTCGAGTACGGCGGCGCCGGCCTGAGCGCCACCGAGCAGGTGATCCTCGCCGAGGAGTTCGCCAAGGCGGGTGTCGTCACCGGCGGACCCAACGACGTCTTCGGCATCCAGATGCTCGGCAACACGTTGCTGATGTGGGGCACCGAGGAGCAGAAACAGCACTACCTGCCGCGGATCCTCTCGGGGGAGGACACCTGGTGCCAGGGGTACTCCGAGCCGAACGCCGGCTCGGACCTCGGAAACGTCGGTCTCAAGGCCGAACTCGACGGCGACGAATGGGTTCTGAACGGGCAGAAGATCTGGACCTCGGCCGGCCACCTCGCCGATCACATCTTCACGCTCGCTCGCACCGACCCCGATGCGCCGAAGCACAAGGGCATCTCGTTCCTCCTGGTCCCGATGGACCAGCCCGGCATCGAGGTCCGTCCGATCAAGATGATCTCGGGTGACAGCGAGTTCAACGAGGTGTTCTACACCGACGCCCGCTGCCCGAAAGGTGACGTCGTCGGCGGTGTCAACAACGGCTGGGCCGTCGCGATGTCGCTCCTCGGATTCGAACGCGGAGAAGCAGCCGCCACCGGTCCGATCCGCTACCAGGCCGAACTCGACCGGTTGTTCGACCTCGCCCGCGAGCGCGGGGTGGCCGACGACCCGATCATCCGTCAGCGTCTCGCGTGGTGCTACTCGAAGGTGCAGATCATGAAGTACCTCGGCCAGCGCACGCTGACGCGGTTCCTCGCCGGCCACCATCCCGGACCCGACGGGGCGATCTCGAAGCTCTACTGGAGCGAGTACCACCGCACGGTGACCGAGCTCGCCGTCGACATCCTCGGCGCGGACGCGCTGTACACCGAGGGGCGCCCACCGTCGTCGGCCTTCCAGACCGACGATCCGGGTGCTGCGAACTCGTCGGCATCGTGGGTGGGCACGTTCCTCAATGCTCGCGCCGGCACGATCTACGCCGGCTCGTCGCAGATCCAGCGCAACATCATCGGTGAGATGATCCTGCAGCTCCCGAAGGAACCGAAGCCGGCCTGAGCTCGTGATCGGGGTGATCGGGGCGGTGATGCGGCACCCGTCGCTGTGGCCGACGGCGCTGCGGCAGGGGTGGCGGCTCGTTCCCGAACGGTGGTGGACTCGCGCTCCGTTCCTCCCGCTGCCGTCCCGCGCGTATCTGCACTTCCGGCTCCTGACGCAATACGGTGACATCTCGCATCGTCCGGAGGCCGATGATGTGCTGAACTACCTCCGATGGTGTCGCGACTGGCAACGGCTCGACGACTCCCGGTCGGGCCGACCCCACCGATCGAGGAGGTGACCCGGTGCTGAGCGCGCTCGTCCTCAATGCGAGTTTCGAGCCTCTCAGCGTCGTGTCGGCGCAGCGGGCCACGTGCCTGGTGCTGGCGGACAAGGCCGACGTGCTCGAGGACGCCGGCCGGGTGATCCACTCGGAACGTCTGAGCATTCCGTGTCCGTCGGTGATCCGGCTGCGCTACATGGTGAAGGTGCCGTACGTCCGTCGTGCCGCGCTGTCCCGGCGGGCGATCTTCGCCCGCGACGACTACCGCTGTCAGTACTGCGGCGAGCATGCCGACTCGATCGACCACGTCGTGCCCCGATCCAAGGGTGGACCGCACAGCTGGGAGAACGTCGCGGCGGCCTGTCGGCCGTGCAACCTCGACAAGCGCGACCGGACCCCCGACGAGGCCGGAATGCGACTGGCACGACCATGTCGAGCACCACGGGCCACGGCATGGGTCGTCGTGTCCGTCGCCGGGGTGCCCGACACCTGGCGCCCCTATCTGCCGCTGGCATCCTGACCGCGTGGCCGACACGTACCGATTGGTGAGGTCGACGTCGACCGCCGCGGACTTCCACGCCCGCTCGGTTCCCGAGCCGGCCCACTGCGAGATCTGGTGGCACGAAGTGACGGCACCGGCGATGGTCCTCGGTTCGACGCAGCCGGCCGACGCGGTCGACCACGAGGCGTGTCGTGCCGCCGGCATCGAGGTGGTTCGCCGACGAAGCGGTGGGGGAGCGGTGCTGCTGGTTCCCGGCTCGGTGACCTGGATCGACGTGATCGTTCCCGCGGGTTCGCCTGGATGGGCCGATGACATCCACGTCCCGATGCTGTGGCTCGGCCGTCACGTCGCCGAGGTGATCGGCGGACTGCTGCCCGATCGGACCACGGACGTCCACGACGGGGCGCTGGTGACCACCGACTGGTCGTCGACGGTGTGTTTCGACGGCCTCGGTGCCGGCGAGGTGCTGCTCGACGGACGCAAGCTCGTCGGCATCAGCCAGCGGCGCACGCGTCACGCCGCCCGGCTGCAGTGCTGCTGGTACAGCGAGTACGACCCGGCTGACCTGGTCGGGCTGCTCGATTCGGCGCACCGTCCCGGCGCCGCCGACCTGGCGCCCGTCGCGACCATCGACCGCTCGATCGCGGTCAGGGTCCCGGCGCTCCTCGCCGACGCCCTCTCCGACGCCCGCTGACCCGGGGCCCGCCCGCCATGCGGGGATCAGCGTCAGCGACAACGTCGTTGTTCGTCTTGTGCGCTGACACGGATTCGGCGGATGAGGTGGACAGGGCGCGCGGTGGTTCGCTCACACGACGTCCCCTCACAGGGAGGCCCGTGGGAGCGCCGGGGGCGCCCGGGTGAAGAAATGGGGGAAGATGGTTGACAATGGGGGCAAATGGGGGAAGAATGGGGATCGCTGGGGAGGACTCCCGCGTTCCCGGCACGGCAGGTCCGCCGCGGGGGATCGAGGCAGGAAGCGAGAGGGACGCGGCGCGTGTTTGTCGGGGTCTACGAGCGACAGCTCGACGAGCGGGGACGAGTGGCGTTGCCCTCGTCGTACCGTGGCGATCTCGGCGACCAGTGCTATCTCTTCTTCGGCGATGACGGCTGCGTCAGCGTCCGCAGTGTCGAGACCTTCGACGAACAGGCTGCCGAACTCGTCGAGAAGGCCAAGCGCGGCGAGATCTCGAGGAATCGCTTGCGGGCGTTCGCCTCCTCGGCCACCCAGGCGACGATCGACAAACAGGGTCGCATCACACTCGACGCCCGCCTCCGCGAGCACGCCGGCATCGAGCCGCATGCTGCGGTGGTGGTGCTCGGCTATCTCGACCAGATCGAGATCTGGGAGCCACAGGCGTACCGCGCGAACGAAGCGGCGGGCCAGCACGAGATCGCACGGGGATCATGAGCGACGCGTTCGAACACGAGCCGGTGATGCGCGACGAGATCACGGCGGTGTTCTCGACGGTGCCACCCGGCACCGTCGTCGACGCCACCCTGGGCGGTGGCGGCCACAGCGCCGCACTGCTGGAATCACGCGACGACCTCGACGTGTTGGGCATCGACCAGGACCCCGACGCCCTCGCTGCTGCCGAAGCGTTCCTCGCGCCGTACGGCGAGCGGGTGCGCACCAGCCGGCGGCGCTTCGATCGCATCGACGAGGCGCTGGAGGAACACCACCTCGACGCCGTCAGCGGGGCACTGTTCGACCTCGGTGTGTCGTCGCCACAACTCGACCGCGGCGACCGTGGCTTCTCCTACCGTCACGACGGGCCACTCGACATGCGGATGGACACCGATCAGACGTGGTCGGCCGACGACGTCGTCAACGGCTACGCCGAACGCGACCTCGCCCACATCATCCGTCGCTACGGCGACGAGCGATTCGCCGACCGGATCGCTCGCGCGATCTGCGCGGCTCGGCCGATCCAGACCACCACCGAACTCGCAGCAGTCGTGACCGCGGCGATCCCGGCTGCGGCCCGGCGGACCGGCGGCCACCCGGCGAAGCGAACGTTCCAGGCGATCCGGATCGAGGTCAACAACGAGTTGGGCGTGCTGCCCGAAGCACTCGACCGGGCGGTCGAGGTGACCCGGCCGGGCGGCCGCATCGCAGTGCTCTCGTACCACTCCGGTGAGGATCGCATCGTCAAGGAGCGCTTCGCTCATGCGGCGGGGGCCTGCGACTGCCCCGACGACCTGCCCTGCGTGTGCGGTGCCATCCAGACCGTGCGACTGGTTCGCGGCATTCCGAAGAAGGCGAGCAACGAGGAGCAGACGGCGAACCGCCGAGCAGCGTCAGCGCGTCTGCGTGTCGTCGAGCGCATCGTGGCAACGCGAAAGAGCGACGGCGAACCGGTGGAGGTCTGATGCCTGCGATCCCGTTGATCCGCGACATCCCGCCGAAACGGCGCACGACCGAGCGCGCCGCTGCCCGACCGTCGCTCGTGGTGATGGAGCGGCGTCGGCGTTGGCCGGCGGTGCTCGCCGTGCTGCTGTGGACCACGGTGTTCCTCGGGATGCTCGGCGCGGCGGTGTTCCACACACAGCTCGCCGGGCGCCAGCTCCGCATCGATCGGCTCGAGCGGTCCGTCGCAGCGGAGCGCGAGCGTTTCGACGAACTTCGCTACCAGCGTGCCGAACTCCGATCACCCGTCCGACTGGCCGCGGCTGCCTCGGAACTCGGCATGCGACGCGGCGATGCAACCGAGTTCATCGACATCGCGCCCGACGCCCTCGCGAGACAGATCGCTTCGGCCGGCGTGATCGACGAGCGAGCCGTGCGGATCACGATCGACACCGATCCACTCGACCAGTTCCGCGCCGTGAAGTCCGTCACCGGGAAGACACCGTGAACCTCAGGTCGAAGACCGCGCCCAAGCGTACGAGCACGTCGGGCACCGGCACGTCGTCTGCGACTCGTTCGGGCAGGGCGACGCGCCAGCACGGTCGATCGCCGTCAACGGCGCGTCGCGGGTCGTCCCGGCGTCGGACTGCACCGTCGACCGGTGACGTGCCGTCGACGCAACCTCGACTGCGCACGACGGAACGTCGCGCCTCGCCGTCGCCGGAGCGCGGACCTGCCCAGCACCGCACCACGCACGAGCGCACGGCATCGCGGACCCGCCGGCGGGTCTCGGCCCCTCATCCACGGCGACGCTCACGGTTCCGAGTCGGCTCTCCTCGGCATCGGCTGATCGTCGCCCTGCTGGTGATCGCCGCGATCATGGTGGGCATCGTCGTACGGGTCGCCTTCCTGCAGACCGCCGAGGCCGGGTCGCTGCGCTCGGCGGCGATCGATCAGTGGACGCGTTCGGTGGAGCTGCCGGCACAGCGCGGCACCGTGTTCGACCGGCACGGCAACGAACTCGCGATGTCGGTCCCGGCCGTCACCGTGTCGATCAACCCGAAACTGATCGAGAACGGTCCGGCCACCGTGCAGCTCCTCGACGACCTCCTCGGACTGTCCGACGAGAAGGTGAACGAGCTGTTGCTGGAGATCGCCAGCAAGGATCGCGGCTTCGTCTTCGTCCAGCGCCAGGCCGATGCCGCGATCGGCGACCAGATCTCGTCGATGCGGCTGGCCGGCGTCAACGTCGACCGCGAGAGTCGCCGTGAGATGCCGGGAGGCGACACCGGACGCAGCGTGATCGGCAGCACCAACATCGACGGTGTCGGCATCGCCGGTCTGGAACTGCAGTACGACGACATCCTCAGCGGACGTGGCGGCAGCATGCGACGCGAAGTCGCGCCGAACGGTCGCTCGATCCCCGGATCCGAGACCGTCACCGACCAGCCGGTCGCGGGCGACGATCTGGTCCTGACGCTCGATCGTTCGATCCAGTACTCCACCGAGCAGGTGCTCCTCGAGAAGGTGTCGGAGATCGGTGCCCGCGGAGCGACCGCCATCACGATGGACACCGACACCGGCGAGATCTACTCGATGGCGTCGGTCCGGCTGAACGACGAGAGCGGCGCCTACGAGGTGACCAAGGGCAACTTCGCCGCGGTCGATGCGTACGAGCCCGGGTCGGTCGCGAAGGTGATCACGGTCGCGAGCGCACTCAGCGAGGGACTCGTCACCCCGGAGACGTCGTACGAGGTGCCCTGGAGGAAGCAGTACTACGACGACCTGCTGACGGATTCCCACCAACACCCTGACGAATGGATGTCGGTGGCGCGGATCCTGAGCGAGTCGTCGAACATCGGCACGATCTTCGTGCAGCAGGAGATGGGCCGCTGGATGCACCGCGACTACATGGCGTCGTTCGGCCTCGGGCAGAAGACCGCGCTCGGGTTCCCGGGCGAGTCGGACGGGATCCTGAAGGAGGCCGACGACCTCTGGGGCTCCGAGCGAGTCACCGTGGCCTACGGCCAGGGGGTGTCCAGCACGTCGCTGCAGCTGGTCGCTGCGGTCAACACCATCGCCAATCGCGGCGTGTACGTCGCGCCGAAACTCGTCCGCTCGATCGTCGGCGCCGACGGAACCGTCACGGACACCCCGCCGTCGGATTCGCACCGGGCGGTCACCGAGCAGGCAGCGGTGCAGACCACCGAGATGATGCGCAACGTCGTCTGCAGCGGCACGGCCACCCGCGCCAAGGTGGACGGTCTGTCGATCGCCGGCAAGACGGGAACGGCGTTCAAGGCAGCCGACAACGGCACGTACTTCGACGACAACGGCGACCGCATCTACTACGCCAGCTTCGTCGGCTTCTTTCCTGCTGAGGACCCGCAGGTCACCGTGCTCGTGTCGGTCGACGAGCCTCCCGCGGGTACCGACGACCGCTTCGGCGGCACGGCGTCGGCCCCGGTGTTCGCCGAACTCGCGCCCACGCTGATCCACGAGCTCGGCATCGTGCCCACGCCCGGCGCTCCGACCTGCGAAGGCGCCTGACCAGGTGACGGCAACAGACCGCGACCCGTCCGGACTCGAACGGATCGGCGAGCTGCTCGCCGGCGGACTCGCCGCCACCGACGTGGTCCACGACTCGCGTCAGGTGACGCCGGGCTCGGTGTACGTGTGCTTCCCGGGGGCCTCGTTCGACGGTCACGACTTCGCTGGGCAGGCGGTCCGAGCCGGAGCGGTCGCCATCGTGTGCGAGCACGCGGTCGACGCGGTGGGTGCCACGCCGCAGATCATCGTCGACGACACGCGGCTGAGGGTCGGTCCGATCGCCGCGCTCCTCAACGGTCATCCCAGCCGTTCGATGACCACGGTCGGCATCACGGGCACCAACGGCAAGACGACGACGGCACAGTTGCTCGAGGCGATCTTCACGACCGCCGGCATGCCCACCGGGGTGGTGGGCACGTTGCACGGGCCCCGCACCACGCCGGAGGCGCCGGACCTCCAGCGGACGTTGCGGGGCTTCGTCGACGACGGGATGCGCGCCGCCGTTCTCGAGGTGTCCTCGCATGCGCTGGCGTTGCACCGTGTGGACGGCACCGAGTTCGACGCGGTGGTGTTCACCAACCTCGGGCGTGACCATCTCGACCTCCACGGTTCGCAGGAGGAGTACTTCCGTGCGAAGGCGCGGCTGTTCGATCCGACGTTCGCGCCGCTCGGGGTGATCAACGTCGACGATCCCCACGGTCGCCTCCTCGCCGATTCGGTGGCTGCTGACGACTTCCGGATCGTGACGGTCTCGCAGGACCAGCTCACCGACGTGGAGGTCACCGCGTCCGGGCATCGCTACCGGTGGCAGTCGATCGACGTCGACGTGCCGATCGGCGGTCGGTTCAACGTGGCGAACTCGCTGATCGCCCTGACGACCGCCGTCGAACTCGGCGTCGAGCCGGAGGTCGCCGCCGCCGGACTGTGCTCGCTGGCCGCGGTACCCGGGCGGTTCCAGGTGGTCAGCACACCGGAGTCCGAACGCCGCGGTGTCACGGTGGTGGTCGACTACGCACACACCCCCGATGGGCTCACCGAGATCCTCGGATCGGCGCGTGCCGTCGCCGCTGACGGTGGCGCGGTCGTCGTGGTGTTCGGATGCGGCGGTGAGCGCGACCGGCCCAAGCGACCCGAGATGGGGCGCATCGCCGCACGTCTGGCCGATCGGGTGATCATCACCTCCGACAATCCGCGCAGCGAGTCGCCCGAGGAGATCATCGATGACATCGCCGCCGGTGTGGAGGACGACTACCGTCCCCGGGTCGTGACCGAACCAGACCGCCGCGCCGCGATCGTCACCGCCCTCGCAGGCGCGACATCGGGCGACGTGGTCGTGATCGCCGGGAAGGGTCACGAAGCAACGCAGGAGTTCGCCGACCACACGATCGAGTTCGACGACCGGCGCATCGCTCGGGAGATCCTGGAGACCATCTCGTGATCGCGATCATGCTGGCAGGAGCGAGCGCGATGCTCGTCTCGCTGTTCGGCACCCGGTGGCTCATCGCGTTCTTCCGTCAACGCGGGCAGGGCCAACCGATCCTCGGCAAGGAGGACCACGGCCCCGAACATCACATGGTCAAGCAGGGCACACCGACCATGGGCGGCATCGCCATCGTCATCGCGGCGTTCATCGGCTGGATCATCGCCCATCTCCGACGCGGGCTCGCGTTCTCCGATCAGACCATGATCGTGTGGGTCGGGGTGTTGTTCATGGCCCTGATGGGCCTGCTCGACGACCTGATCAAGGTCCGCAAACGCCACAACCGCGGCATCTTCTGGAAGCAGAAGAACTACATCACGATGCTCGCCAGCGTGTTGATGGCCTGGTGGCTCGTCGTCGGCACGGGGATCTCCGAGACGATCAACGTCACCCGCGGCGCCGTCGGACTCGAAGTGCCCACCGCGGTGTGGGTCGTCTGGGCGGGCATGATCATCTGGGCGACCACCAACGCGGTCAACGTCACCGACGGGCTCGACGGGTTGGCATCGGGATCGGCGTTGATGGGGTTCGGCGCGTTCACGATCATCGCCTACTGGGGGTTCCGCAACCCCGACATCTACAGCACGGTCGTCAATCCGTTGGACATGGGTGTGTTCGCGGCCGCATTCGCGGGCGGCTGTCTCGGCTTCCTGTGGTGGAACGCGGCACCGGCACGGATCTTCATGGGCGACGTCGGCGCGCTGGCGATCGGTTCGGCGCTGGCCTTCTGCGCACTCACCCTCAACACCACGCTGCTGCTCATCCTGATCTGCGGCATCAACGTGATCGAGGCCGGATCGGTCGCCGTCCAGATGGGGGTCTTCAAGGCCTCGGGTCGGAAGAAGCGCCTCTTCCGGATGTCGCCGATCCACCAT
This sequence comes from Ilumatobacteraceae bacterium, assembly GCA_963715285.1. Lineage (GTDB taxonomy): Bacteria > Actinomycetota > Acidimicrobiia > Acidimicrobiales > Ilumatobacteraceae > Sva-07. Next base: position 124,804 of record CAVQRU010000002.1, read on the forward strand.
CACTTCGAGTTGATCGGCTGGCCCGAGACCACCGTGATCATCCGCTTCTGGTTGATCTCGGCGATCTGTGTGGCAACAGCGCTCGCGATCTTCATCGCCGACTTCACCGACATCAGTGCAGGTCTGTCGTGAGTCGCGCGCTCGTCTACGGACTCGCCGTCGCCGGCGAGTCGACCGTCCGGGCACTCCGCAGCCGCGGGTACGAGGTACTGGTCGCCGACGACGAGGTGACCGATGCGCGCCGGGCGGTGGCAGCATCGTTCGACGCGGAGATCGTCGAACGACCGGCGGGCGCCGAACTCGAGCGGCTCGTCCGGGCCTGTGACCTCGTCAGCCCGGCTCCCGGCGTGCCCGAGACGCACCCGGTCGTCTCCGCCGCCCACGCACTCGACGTCCCCCTCGTCTCGGAGATCGAACTGGCCTACCGGTGGGAGCAGGAGCGGCCGGGCGGGCCACGCCCGATGCTGGCGATCACCGGCACCGACGGCAAGACCACCACGACGCTGCTGGCCGTCGAGATGCTGCGAGCCGCAGGGCTCCGGACGATCGACGCCGGGAACACCGACACCCCGCTCGTCGACGCGATCGGCCTCGATCTCGATGCGTTCGTCGTCGAGGCCACGAGCTTCCGGCTCAACTGGACGCCGACCTTCCGTGCCGAGGGTGCCGCGTGGCTCAATCTCGCACCCGATCACCTGAACTGGCACCGGTCGATGGACACCTACGAGGCCGCCAAGGCACAGGTGTTCGCGAATCAGCGTGCCGACGACGTGGCGATCGGATTCGTCGACGACGACGTGGTGATGCGCCGCCTGCGCGACGCTCCGGGCCGTCACATCACGTTCGGCGCCGCCGACGCCGACTACTGCGTCGTCGACGGCGCGCTGCACGGCCCCGGCGGGGCGATCGCGCCGGTCGCATCGATGAAGCGGAGCCTGCCCCACGACATCACGAACGCGCTCGCCGCCGCCGCCCTCGTGATCGAGACCGGTCTCGCCGGAACCGACGCCGTCGGTGAGGCGCTCGCCCGCTTCACCGGACCGCCGCACCGGCTCCAACACGTCGGCACCTGGGACGGCGTGGCGTGGTTCAACGACTCGAAGGCCACCACGCCCCATGCCGCCGCCGCGGCGATCCGCTCGTTCGAGCGGGTGGTGTTGATCGCCGGCGGCTACGACAAGAAGGTCGACCTGTCGCCGATGGCAGCGACGCCGGACCACGTCGAGGCCGTGATCGCGCTCGGGGCGACCGCTCCCGCGGTCCTCGCGGCCTTCGACGGCGTTGCTCGCCGCGACGTGGTCGCCGACATGGACGAGGCCGTGGCGCTCGCCGCCCGCATCGCCACCGACGGGAGCACGGTCCTGCTCTCGCCGGGATGTGCCAGCTTCGACCAGTACCAGGGCTTCGAACATCGCGGGGACCACTTCTGCGACCTCGTTCGAGCCGCACACGAATCAGAGGAGCCGTCATGTCCAGCACCCTGACCGTCGCCGATCGCCGCCGAGCCGCTCTCGAACGCCTGCACGGCACCGACGACGCGAAGCCGGCGCGCGGACGCGCTCGCACATCCTCACCGACGCCGTCGGGATCACGGTCGCGAGCGTCCGCGCGGTCGCGGCGTCCTGCGATGGTTCGTCAGGCGCCTCGGCGGGCGGCGCCGGCCCCGCGGGTCCGACCCGTGCTCGGACCACCGCCAGGCACGTTCTACGCGATCGCCGGCGTGGTGACCGTGCTCGTGATGCTCGGTCTCGTGATGGTGCTCTCGGCGTCAGCGGTCACCGAGGCGAACCTCGGCCACTCGCCCTACCGGGTGTTCGGCAAGCAGGCGATGTGGGCGGTGCTCGGCATGATCGGCCTCGTCATCTGCGTCAAGATCGACTACCGGTCGTGGCGACGGGTGATCATCCCGCTCGGCACGCTCGCCGCAGCTGCGATGGCCGCGCCGTTCGCGCCCGGGATCGGCGCCAACGTCAACGGTGCGCAGTCGTGGATCCGGATGGGTCCGCTGAGCGTGCAACCGTCGGAGTTCCTCAAGCTGGCAGTCGTGCTGCTCGCTGCCGATCTCCTCGTCCGCCGACAGGACGATCTGGGGGACCGTCGTCGCACCCTGCTGCCGATCGGGGTCCTCGCCGCCGTCGGTGCCGGCCTGTGTCTCGTCCAGGGCGACCTCGGCTCCGCGGTCGTGCTCGGCGCGATCGTGTTCAGTGTCGCCTGGATCGCCGGAGTGCCGGTGACGCCGCTGGCGGTGATGGTCGCCGGAGCAGCCGGGGCCGCGCTGCTGTTCGTGGTGTCCAGCCCGCGGCGCCTCGACCGCTTCACCGCCTTCATGAACGTCACCGAGGAGAAGGACCACCTCGCCTACCAGACCTACCAGGGATTCCTGAGCATGGCCTCCGGTGGGATCACCGGCTCGGGCATCGGCGGCAGCAACGGCAAACTCGGCTACCTGCCGTACGCCCACAGCGACTTCATCTTCGCCGTGATCGCGGACGAACTCGGGCTGATCGGCACGATCGCCGTGATCGGAGGCTTCGTCATGCTCGTCGGTCTCGGTGTCCAGACCGCCCTCGCCGCTCCGGATCGTTTCGGGATGCTGTTGGCCGGTGGGCTCGCCGCATGGTTCGGTGTGCAGGCGATCGTCAACCTCGGCGGTGTGACCGGGTTGATGCCGGTCACCGGCCTCACGTTGCCGTTCTTCTCGGCCGGAGGCAGCTCGTTGTTCGTGAGCATGCTCGCGGCCGGCCTGCTGCTCAGCGTCGCCCGCCGCGTCAACTCCGCATGAGCGCCGAGGTGTTCGCCGTCGTCGCGGGCGGTGGCACGTCAGGCCACGTGCTGCCGGCGTTGGCGGTCGCCGACGCGCTCGTCGCAACCGGCCACGATCCGACGAGCATCCACTACGTGGGCGCGCAGCGGGGGATCGAGACCCGCTTGCTCCCCGACACGCCGTACCCGAGCACGTTCCTCGACGTCACCGGGTTCCAACGCCGCCTCACGCGACAGAACATCGGTTTCGTCCCCAAGATGCTCCGCAGCACCCGGGAGGCCACGGCGCTCCTGAGGGAGTGGTCACCCGCCGTGGTGGTCTCGGTGGGCGGATACGCCAGCATGCCCGCCGTGTTCGCCGCGGGTCGGCTGGGCATCCCGGTGGTCGTGGTCTCCTACGACCGCACCCCTGGTCGGGCGAGCCGGCTCGCGGCCCGTCGGGCAGCGGCATGCGCCGTCGCGTTCGAGAACTCCCCGCTCCCGCGCGCCGAACTCACCGGGGCTCCGGTTCGCCAGGTCGTGCTCGACGTCGATCGCAGCGCCGAGCATCGTGTCGCAGCACGACGGCGCCTCGGCGTGCCCGACGACCGGTTCATGATCGCGGTGATGGGCGGCTCGCTCGGCTCCGGCGTCCTCAACGAGGCGATCGCCGAGTACCTCTCCGCACATCGTGACGACGATCACCTGGCGGTGCGACAGGTGGCGGGGGAGCGCTTCGCCGCTTCGGTCGCGGTGATGGGACCCGGGGTGCTCCACCAGGTCGTCGCCTACGAATCCGACATGCCGTCGGTGTACGCCGCCTGCGACCTGCTGATCGGACGGGGCGGCGCCAGCACGGTGCACGAGGTCGCCGTGACGGGAACGCCGTCCGTCCTGGTTCCATGGGCGGCCTCCGCCGACGACCACCAGACCGACAACGTTCGTTGGTTGAGCGAGGTCGGTGGAGCAGTGCTACTCCCAGAATCCCAACTCTCGGGACTCGCCGCGGTCATCGACGAACTCCGCTCCGACCCGGATCAGCGGGCGCAACTGTCCGCCGCGGCCAGGGGCCGAGGTGAGATCAGCAGGTCGGGGGCCTTGGCCCGATTGATCGAGCGCGTCGCCGTAACATCGACAGGATCGTGACTCCCCCCGTTCCTGCTCTCGCTGCGTCCGTCGCCTCCGGCACCGGTCCGCCTGACGGAAGGTGGTCGGCACGCAGCGCGCTCGTTGCTCGGTCCGTTCCGGTCGTGGCGCCGCCTGCCGCTCTCCTCGACCTGGCCATTCCGCACCGTTTGCACGTGGTCGGCGTGGGTGGGCCAGGGATGAGCGCCGTCGCGATCGCACTCGCGGAGATGGGTCACAGCGTGTCCGGATCCGATCTGCGTGATCATCCGGTGCTGGAGCGCGTCCGTGCCGCCGGCGTCGACGTGCACATCGGCCACGACCGCGCCGTGGTCCACGGTGTCGACGCGGTCACGGCGTCCACCGCGATCCCGACGAGCAACATCGAGCTCGCCGAGGCCCGAGAGCTCGGCATCGAGGTGCTGTCGCGAGCCGGGATGCTGGCGTCGATCTGCGCCCAGGCCGACGCGGTGGCGGTGGCGGGCACCCACGGCAAGACCACCACCACCTCGATGCTGATGTTGGTGCTGGCGCAGGCCGGACAGCGACCGAGCTTCATCGTCGGCGGTGACGTCACCGACGTCGGCACCGGTGCCCAGTGGACCAGGGGGAAGTGGCTCGTCGTCGAGGCCGACGAGAGTGACGGCACGCACCTCGAGTTGCCGCTGTACGGCACGATCCTCACCAACGTCGACGTCGACCATCTCGATCACTACGGCTCGTTCGACGGGATCGTCGACGGCTTCGACCGCTACCTCGCCCAGGTGCGGGGCCCCAAGGTCGTGTGCGGCGACGACGACATCGCCGCCGAACTCGCTCGTCGTCACGGTGCGCGCACCTATGGGCTCTCGCCCGACTGCGACGTCCGCGCCGTCGAGGTCACCCCGAGCGACGGCGCGTTCACCTTCGTGGTGGAGCGCCGTACGAACTCGGAGCCTCACGAGCGCGTCGGGGCCGTCTCCCTGCCGTTGCGCGGGTTGCACAACGTCACCAATGCCCTCGGGGTCGTGGCGATGGCACTCGAACTCGACGTGCCCTTCGACGACATCAGGGCCGCCCTCGAACGATTCGGCGGCGTCGCACGGCGCTTCGACGTGCGCGGCACCGACGGCGGCGCCACGTTCGTCGACGACTACGCACACATCCCCTCGGAGATCGCCGCCGTCATTGCCGCCGCTCGCAGCAGTGGCGACGGCTGGCAACGCGTGATCGCGGTGTTCCAGCCCAACCGCTACAACCGCATCGCCGAGATGTGGCAGGACTACCACCGTGCGTTCGCCGACGCCGACCTGGTGGTCCTCACCGACATCTATCCGTCGGGCACCGTGCCGATCCCCGGCGTGACGGGCAAGCTGATCGTCAACGCCGTCACCGAGGCGCACCCGGAACAACGCGTGGTCTGGCTCCCGCGTCGCGACGACCTGGTGCGCTTCCTGCGTGACGAGGTGCGTGCGGGTGACGTCTGCATCTCGATGGGGTGTGGAGACATCGCGACACTGCCGAGCGAGGTGCTCGATGCCCGCCGTCGCTGAGCGCGGGGCCGATCACGACGCGGGCGCCGTTGCCGCGGCAATCCTGGGTCCGCTCGCGGAGCGTGACGTTCCGCTCGGCCCGCTCACCACCTATCGGGTCGGAGGTCCCGCGGACGTGTTCGTGCGGGCGCGCCGAGTCGACGACCTGGTGTCGGTCGCGGAGGCCGCGGAACGCTCGCGTCTCGACGTGCTGCTGATCGGTCGGGGATCGAACATGCTCATCGCCGACAGCGGGTTCCGAGGCATCGCGGTGAGCCTGGTCGATCTCGACGACGTCCTCGACATCGACGACGACACCGCCGTCGTGACGGCATCCGCCGGCATGGCGCTGCCGATCGTCGCACGCAAGACCGCGGCGGCCGGCCTCTCGGGCTTCGAATGGGCGGTCGGTGTTCCGGGGTCGATCGGTGGCGCCGTCCGCATGAACGCCGGCGGTCATGGTTCCGACATGGCAGCGGTGCTCGTCGACGTCACCGTCGTCGACCTCGCGGGGGCGACGGACGTCCGGACCGTGCCCGTCGCCGAGATCGGCTTGGGGTTCCGTCACAGCGACCTCCCCGACTCCGTCGTGGTCGTCTCGGCGCGCCTCCAGCTCGCGCACGGTGACCGAGCGACGTCGGAGGCGGCGATCGCGGAGATCGTGTCGTGGCGACGTGCCAACCAGCCCGGTGGTCAGAACGCGGGTTCGGTGTTCGTCAACCCGGTGCCGGGTGAGGTGAGTGCCGGCGCACTGATCGACGCTGCCGGTCTGCGAGGGCTGCGCCTGGGCTCGGCCCACGTGTCGGAGAAGCACGCCAACTTCATCCAGGTCGCCGACGGTGGCTCCGCCGACGACGTCCGCGCGCTGATGCGGGTCGTGCGCCGGCGCGTCGAGGAGACGAGCGGGTACGCGCTGCGCAGCGAGATCCGGCTGGTGGGCTTCGAGGACGTCGAGTACTGACATGCGGTGGCGACGAACGTCCGCTGAACGGTCCGACGAACTCGACGGCGCCGTCGACGGTGGCGCGGGGACCGAAGGTGTCCGGATCATCCACGTCGGCGAAGCAGCCGGCGACGAACTTCCCGAGGTTCCCGACCCGAGCGTGCTCGACGAGCTCTCCACCGCGTTCGGTGGAGAACCCGGAGCGACCGGTGCCGACGACGCGTCGGTTCCTCCGTCGATCATCTCGATCGGGGCCGACGACGAACTTCCGGACGCGGTGTACCTCGACGAAGGCGCCGGCGACGACGAGTCGTCGGGAGGCCGACCGGTCTTCATCGACGACGATGGCAGCAGCGACGCGGTCATGCCGAAGGACGCAACGTCGCGCGGCATCGAACCACGGCTGCGTCAGCGGCGGATCGGCGTGCGCCGCGCCGCCAGCCGCAAGCGCCTCTGGTGGGCGGCAATCGTGGCCGCGGTGGTCGTCGTCGCGGTCGCCGTGCTCGCCGTCCTCGGATCATCGTGGTTCGCTGTCGACCAGGTGTCGGTCAGCGGCAACGTCTACACCGACCGGGATGCACTCGACGCCGTGATCGAAGACCTGCGCGGGACGCCCGTCCTGCTCGTCGACACCGCCGAGGTCGAAGCGGCGCTCGAGGCGATCCCGTGGGTCGAAGCGGCCCGTGTCACGACCCGGTTCCCCGACTCGGCGCGCATCGAGATCAGAGAACGCACCCCGGTGGCGTCGATGCTCGGAGAGGACACACGCTCGCGGGTGCTCGATGCCGACGGCCGGGTGCTCGCGGTGATCGAGGGGCAGCCGGTGGCCCTCGTGTGGATCAGCGGACCCGGCACCCTCGACCTCGGCGAGGGCGACACGGCGCCGATCGGCTATCAGGCCGCAGCGTCGCTCGTCACCAAGCTCACGCCCACGATCCGCACTCGGGTCGAGTCGATGCTCGTCACGCCCGACGGCTCGGACCTGGTGCTCGTGCTCACGAGCCCGTCGGGGCCGATCGAGGTCCGCTTCGGCTCGGCGATCGGTGACAACCAGCAGATCGAGAAGCTCGTGAGACTGGAGCGCAAACTCGATGATCTCGGCGACGAGTCGGTGTCGGTGATCGATGTCTCGACCGCGGAAGTGACGGTGCGATGAGGTGCCCGGGCCGCTCGTTCGACAGTGTCCGTGTTCTACGGGCACATACCTGGCAGGATGTGGCGCACTACTCTCCACCCTCGCCCGCTCGCTCGAAACGAATCGACTCATGAACCACAACCAATGGAGGATCAGCTGATGGTCGGCGCTCCGCAGAATTATCTCGCCGTGATCAAGGTCGTCGGAGTGGGTGGCGGTGGCGTCAACGCCGTCAACCGCATGATCGACGCCGGGCTCAAGGGCGTCGAGTTCATCGCCGTCAACACCGACGCGCAGGCGTTGCTGATGAGCGACGCCGACGTCAAGCTCGACATCGGGCGCGACCTCACCCGCGGGCTCGGTGCCGGGAGCGACCCCGAGGTGGGCCGCTCGGCCGCCGAATCCCATCACGAAGAGATCGAGGAGATGGTCCGCGGCGCCGACATGGTGTTCATCACCGCCGGTGAGGGCGGTGGCACCGGGACCGGTGCTGCCCCGGTCATCGCCGAGATCGCTCGCGAGGCCGGGGCGCTCACGATCGGCGTGGTCACGCGGCCGTTCTCGTTCGAGGGCCGCCGCCGGGCGGTGCAGGCCGACAACGGCGTGCAGAAGCTCAAGGAGAAGGTCGACACACTGATCGTCATCCCGAACGATCGCCTGCTCACCGTCGCCAACGACAAGACCAGCGTCCTCAACGCCTTCAAGATGGCCGACGAGGTGCTGCTGCAGGGTGTGTCCGGCATCACGGGCCTGATCACCACGCCGGGCCTGATCAACACCGACTTCGCCGACGTCAAGATGGTGCTGTCGAACGCCGGCTCTGCCCTGATGGGCATCGGGCAGGCGAGCGGCGACGATCGTGCGGTGTCCGCAGCGAAGGCGGCGATCTCGAGCCCGCTGCTCGAGTCGGCCATCGACGGCGCACGAGGCGTACTGCTCAACATCACCGGACCCTCGGGTATGGGTCTGTTCGAGATGAACGCTGCCGCGGAGATCATCCACGGCGTCGCCCATCAGGACGCGAACATCATCTTCGGCACCGTCATCGACGACGAGATGGGCGACGAGGTGCGGATCACCGTCATCGCCGCCGGCTTCGACCGTCTCGACGAGCAGGGTGGAGGCCGACCGTCGACGTTGGCCGAGGAGGGTCCACGGACCACGCCGACCCGGATCACCGAGCTGTTCGGGAGCGACGACGAACCCGATCCGTTGGCCGACGACGACGGTGACGACTTCGACGTCCCGTCGTTCCTCAAGTAGCCCGCCCGTCGTTGCTCGAACTGCTCCGCCAGGAGGTCGAGGATCGCCGGTTGATCGCGATCGTCTCCGATCGTGGCGACGGCGACCTCCACCCGATCCACGTCGACGTGGACGTGCTGGCCGCACGGCAGGTGGCGGTCAGTGGCCGAACGTGGGTGATGCTCGACGAGGTGCACGGCACCGCCGTGCGCCGCGCCGTCGCTCGCGATCGCTCATCGGGTGATGCGGTCGCCGGGGTCGGCGACGTGCTCGTCGGCGAGCCCGGCACCGCCGTGGCGGTCTGGGTCGCCGATTGTGCCCCGGTCGTGTTGTTCGATCGTGCCGGCACGACCGTGGCCTGCCACGCTGGATGGCGTGGACTGGCGGCTGGGGTGATCAACGTTGCCGTCGACCAACTCGAGGAGCCGTGCGCGGCGGCGGTGCTCGGACCGTGCATCCACCCGTGCTGCTACGAGTTCGGCGCCGTCGAACTCGCCGAGGTGGCGGTCGGTCTCGACGTCGGCTCCGATGCGATCAGCGGTCGCACCTCGAACGGTGCGCTCGCGCTCGACGTTCCGGCGGCGGTCGCTGTCGCGCTCGGCCGCCACGGGATCGCGCTCGACACCATCGGCCCGTGCACCGGCTGCGACGACCGGTGGTACTCCCACCGGCGCGGCGATCCCGAGCGACAGGCGGTGGTCGCATGGTCCGAGGTGGCGCGATGAGCGATGATCGGTCAGCCCTGGTGGCGCAGCGTCTGGCGTCGATCCGCGGCCGCATCGACGATGTCAGCCGACGGTTCGACCACGACGTGGAGGTGGTGGCCGTCACCAAGGGCTTCGACGACTGGGCGATCGAGGCGGCCGTCGCGGCCGGATGTCGCGTCATCGGCGAGAACTATGCCCAGGAGCTGCTCTCCAAGCGCGCTGTCGTCGACCGGCTCGGACCACAGGTGCAGTTCATCGGTCGGCTCCAGACCAACAAGGTGCGCCAGCTCGTCGACGTCGTCGACGTCTGGGCGAGCCTGGACCGGCCGTCGGTCGTCGACGAGGTGGCCAAGCGAGCGCCGGGTGCCCGGGTACTGATCCAGGTCGACACCACGGGCGATCCGGCCAAAGGCGGGTGCCGTGTGGAGGAGACCGGTCGGCTGGTCGAACGAGCGGTGTCGGCGGGGCTTGCCGTCGACGGGTTGATGACGGTGGGCCCCACCGGCGGATCTCCCGAGGCAGCGCGCGCCGGGTTCCGTCAGGTCCGTCGACTGGTCGACGAACTCGGCTTGGCAGCGTGCTCGATGGGGATGAGTGGCGACCTCGCGGTGGCGGTCGAGGAGGGTTCGACCCAGGTGCGCGTCGGGACGGCGCTGTTCGGGCCTCGACCGCAGCGGACTTGACGTCGCTGTCCACCGTGAACGGGGTGCGCTGGGCTAGCCTGCGCCACGCAGGAGGAATGCATGTCACTCTGGAAGAAGACCATGGACTACCTGGGTCTGGGTCCCGACGATGCGTACGACGACTACGACGACTACGACGAGCCGGCGCCAGCGCCGCGGCAGGGCCGCGCGCCTCGTGACGCCGACGCGCGGGGGAATTGGGACGCCGTGGCCGAACCCGAGCCGACGGTTCGCACGGTGTCCGCACGACCCAGCTTTCCGTCGCGTGACTTCGACGCATCGCCGACACGGCGTGCAGCCGGGAACGGCGGAGGACGCCCCGACGACTCCGGGGTCCAGGTCCGGCCCGCGCCTCAGCAGAACCCACCCACGAATCTCCGAAGCGTGCCGGGAGGATCCATGGAGCCGCACACGGTTCGTCCGCGTCGTTTCGACCAGGCCCAGGAGGTCGCCGACAAGTTCAAGGACGGACAGCCCGTCATCATGAACCTCGAAGGCACCGAGCGCGATGTCGCTCGTCGACTGATCGACTTCGCGAGCGGGATCTGTTACGCCCTCGACGGATCGATGGAGAAGGTCGCGACCGGCGTGTACCTGCTCAAGCCGCCGGCGCCGCAACGCCCGCGGTACGACGATTACGACGACTGAACTCGAAGGAGACCCTGATGGAGATGAACCCGCAGCGCGTTCGCAGCGCCGAGTTCAAGACGGTGCGCAAGGGTGCGGACCCCGACGAGGTCCGCGGGTTCCTGAGCGAGGTCGCCGACGAACTCGAACGTGCGCAGAATCAGTCGACCGCGATGGAGGCCCGGGCACGGGCCGCGGTGGCCCGGCTCCAGGAGGTCAGCGAGCAGGCGAGCGCCGCGCAGGCAACCAACGTCGAGGCGTCGGTGGAGGAGGCCGAGACGATCAGCCGCACGCTGTTGCTCGCGCAACGCACCGCGGACGCCACGATCGCCAACGCCAACACGGAGGCGAAACGCGTGCTCGCGAAGGCCAACGACGAGGCGGCGACCACGCTCGACTCCACTCGCGAGATGTCGGCCCAGATGCTCGAGGAGGCACGAATCGAGGCCTACCGCGTCGGTGAGGCGGAACGTCAGTCGATCGCCAGCGAGGTCGAGGCGCTCAAGGCGCGTTCGCGACTTCCTCGAGTCCGACGTCCACCACCTCGAGACCTTCCTGGTCGATCAACGCGCTCGCGTCAGGGAGGCCGCGACCGCATTGATCGATCTGGCCGAGCGGGTTCCCGGTGGGTTGGGCGACGTCCGCCGCCCGCTGCTGTCCGCGTCCGACGACGACACGCCGTCTGCTCTCTTTCGTGGCGACACCGAGACACGCAGTGGCTCCACCGCCGAGGACGGTGGCAGGGACTCCGATCTCGGTGGCGCGCCCGATGTGGCGCCCGGGGACGATTCGGGCGGATTCGTGATCGTGACCGAGATCGCCGAGACCGAGCGTTCCGACACCGGCAGCACCGGCACCGCTGACGCCGCTGACGCCGCTCCCGACACCGACACCGGCAGTGGACCCGACGACGTCGCCGAGGTCACTGGTGCGGCCAACGAGGTCTCGCCCGAGGATCCGTGGGGCGACCGCGGTTCGTCGGTCGACGATCCCACCGAGGCGATCCCGATGGCTCCTGCCGACGACGACCAGGCGCCCGAACGCGACGAGTCGGGCGAGGAGTTCCGGTTCTCGTTCGACGACGAACGCTCCTGAACCCGCCGGCGCCGGAACCCGGGCGTCGGCCCCGCTCGCCGTCGGTAGCATCGCCTCGTGCCCTATCCAGACGTCGATCCCCGGCCGCACTTCCCACGTCTCGAGGAGCAGATCCTCACCCGCTGGGAGAAGGACGACACCTTCCAGGCGTCGATCGACCAACGTCCGGCCGGTGAGTACGGCGCGAACGAGTTCGTCTTCTACGACGGTCCGCCGTTCGCCAACGGGCTCCCGCACTACGGCCACCTGCTGACCGGCTACGTCAAGGACGCGATCCCGCGGTACCAGACCATGCGCGGCCACCGGGTCGAGCGCCGGTTCGGGTGGGACTGCCACGGTCTGCCTGCGGAGGTCAAGGCCGAGCAGGAGCTGGGGATCTCGGGCCACCCGGAGATCACGGCATTCGGCATCGACCGCTTCAACGACGCCTGCCGAACGAGCGTGCTGCAGTTCACCGACGACTGGCGCGACTACGTGACGCGTCAGGCGCGGTGGGTCGACTTCGACAACGACTACAAGACCCTCGACCTGTCCTACATGGAGAGCGTCATGTGGGCATTCAAGACGCTCTGGGACAAGGGCCTCGTCTACGAGGGCTTCCGAGTCATCGCCTACTGCTGGCGTTGCGAGACGCCGCTGAGCAACACCGAGACGCGTATGGACGACGTGTACCGCGACCGGCAGGACCCGGCGCTGACGGTCGGCTTCCAACTCGAGTCCGGCGAACGCATGCTCGCCTGGACGACGACGCCGTGGACGTTGCCGTCGAACCTCGCCCTCGCGGTCGGCCCCGACATCGAGTACGCCGTCGTCGAACTCGACGGCGTGCGCTACGTCATCGCCGAGGCACTGCTCGGCGCCTACAGCGCAGAGTTGGGTGAGGCCACGCTGGTCGCCACGATGCGCGGCAGCGAACTCGTGGGTCGCCGCTACACGCCGCTGTTCGACTACTTCGCCGACACCGACAACGCCTTCCAGGTTCTCGCTGCCGATTTCGTGTCCACCGACGACGGCACCGGCATCGTCCACCTCGCGCCGGGGTTCGGCGAGGACGACCAGGTCGTCGCCAACGCGGCCGGGATCCCGACGGTCTGTCCGATGGACGAACACGGCCGCTACACCGCCGAGGTGCGTGACTGGGCCGGAACCCACGTGTTCGACGCCAATCCGCTGGTGATCCGCGAGTTGAAGGATCGAGGCGTCGTGGTTCGCCATGCCACCTACGACCACCCGTACCCGCACTGTTGGCGATGTGCGCAGCCGCTCGTCTACCGCGCGATCTCGTCGTGGTTCGTCAAGGTCACCGAGTTCCGGGACCGGATGGTCGAGCTCAACCAGGAGATCACGTGGCAACCCGCTCACATCAAGGACGGCAGCTTCGGCAAGTGGTTGGAGAACGCCCGCGACTGGTCGATCAGCCGCAACCGCTTCTGGGGCTCGCCGATCCCCGTGTGGCAGTCCGACGACCCGACGTACCCGCGCGTCGACGTCTACGGCTCGCTCGCCGAACTCGAAGCCGACTTCGGTGTGCCGGTCACCGACCTGCACCGGCCCCAGGTGGACGAACTCGTGCGGCCGAATCCCGACGACCCCACCGGTGCGTCGATGATGCGGCGGGTGCCCGAAGTGCTCGATTGCTGGTTCGAGTCCGGATCGATGCCGTTCGCGCAGGTGCACTACCCGTTCGAGAACACCGAGTGGTTCGAACACCACCATCCGGGCGACTTCATCGTCGAGTACATCGGTCAGACCCGCGGGTGGTTCTACACGTTGCACGTCCTGGCCACCGCGCTCTTCGATCGACCCGCGTTCGCGAACTGCGTCAGCCACGGCAACGTGCTCGGCGACGACGGTCGGAAGATGTCGAAGAGCCTCAACAACTACCCGGACCCGAAGGAGATGTTCGACACCCACGGTGCCGACGCCATGCGCTGGTACCTGTTGTCGTCGTCGATCCTGCGCGGCGGAGACGGCATGGTCACCGAGGAGGGCATGCGCGACACGGTTCGTCACGTCCTGCTCCCACTGTGGAACTCGTGGTACTTCCTCACCCTGTACGCCAATGCGGCCGACCATCAGGGCTCGATCCGTACCGACTCCACCAACGTGCTCGACCGCTACGTGCTCGCCAAGACGCGTGTGCTCGTGGCCGACATGACGGAGACGATGGACGCCTTCGACCTGTTCGGCGCATGTCAGCTCGTACGCGACTACCTCGACGTGTTGACGAACTGGTACATCCGCCGCAGCCGTGATCGGTTCTGGGCGGGCGACCACGATGCCATCGACACGATGCACACCGTGCTGTCGATGCTCACACGGGTCGCGGCTCCCCTGCTGCCCCTCGTGTCCGAGGAGATCCACTCGGGCCTGCACGGTGACGACGGGGCGCGCAGCGTGCATCTCACCGACTGGCCCGACGTCGACGAACTCCCCGCTGCCGATGACCTCGTCGCCACGATGGACCTCGTGCGCGACGTCTGCTCGGCGACACTGTCGATCCGCAAGGCACATCAGCGGCGGGTGCGCCTCCCGCTGAACACGGTGACGGTCGCGTCGGCCGACGCCCATCGTCTGGTCGACTTCGTCGACGTGATCGCCGATGAAGTGAACGTTCGTCATGTCGAGTTGACCGACGACGTGGCCTCGGTGGCGACCGAGCGTCTGCAACTGGTTCCCGCCAAACTCGGACCCCGCCTGGGCAGCGACGTCCAGCAGGTGATCCGCGCGCACAAGACGGGCGACTGGACGGTCTCGGGCGACGCCGTGGTCGTCGGGGGAGTCGAGCTGCTCCCGGGGGAGTACAGCCTCGAGCTGGTGGCGGAGGGCGACAAGGCGAGTGCCGGCATGAGCGACCACGCCGGGGTGGTCGCTCTCGACATCGAGGTGACGGAGGAGTTGGAGATCGAAGGTCGTGCCCGCGATCTCGTGCGGCTCGTGCAGCAGGCTCGTCGTGAGGCCGACCTCGACGTGTCGGATCGCATCGACCTCACGGTCACCGCATCGCCGTCGTGGATCGAAGCGATCCGGGCCCACGAGGCGCTCATCGCCGCCGAGACCCTGGCGACGTCGCTCACCGCCGTGTCCTCCGACGACACCGGTGACCCTGCCATCGACGTCGTCGTGGCGTCCGGGTGAGCCGCTGGTCGTTCCGCTCGGGCATCCGGTAGAGTCCGCCGCTCACACCGCCGGGAGGAGCGCACATGGCAACCGCGAAGAAGACGAGTTCCGCCGAGAAGGCGGCGCCGACGAAGACCGCTCGCACGACGAAGCCGTCAGCCAAGAAGGCGCCGGCGAAGAAGGCCCCGGCGAAGCAGGCGACAACGGCGAAGAAGTCCACCGCGAAGAAGTCGCCCGCGAAGAAGGCCCCGGCGAAGAAGGCGACAACGGCGAAGAAGGCCCCGGTGAAGAAGGCCCCGGTGAAGAAGGCCCCGGCGAAGAAGGCCGCTGCGAAGAAGGCCCCGGCGAAGCAGGCGACAACGGCGAAGAAGGCCCCGGCGAAGCAGGCGACAACGGCGAAGAAGACGCCGGCGAAGAAGGTCACCACGAAGAAGACCCCCACGAAGAAGGCGACACCAGTGAAGAAGGCGACAGCGAGAGCTGCGACCACGAGGACCCCCGCCACGACGTCGGCTGCCAAGCGCAAGGGCCCGAGCCAGACCAGCCTCACGCCGTCGCTGCTGTCGAACGCACAGTTCGAACGCGTCGAGATCCCTGCTCCACGGGGTCGCACCAAGGACGGCATCGCCTACACGAAGGACTTCGACGTGCAGTTCCTCAAGGCGCAGCGCGACGAACTCCTGGCCCGCCGAGCGGCCGAACTCGCTCGAGCGACGCGACTCGAGGACGAGGCGACGAGCATCATCGAGAACGGCGAGATGGGCGACGTGCAGTTCGACGACGAAGGTGGCGAGGGCGACACGATGGTCGTGCAGCGCGACCTCGACCGTGTGCTGTCCACCCAGGCCCGGCAGACGATCCTCGACATCGATGCGGCCCTTGCCCGTATCGAGCAGGGCACCTATGGGTACTCGTCGGTGTCCGGCCTGCCGATTCAGCGCGAACGACTCGAGGCGATCCCCGAGACCACCGTTCTGGCCGCTGAGAAGGTCAGCGGCGTCGGTCCGCGCTGAATCATGCCAGCCCTCGGCGCATGGCGGGTTCCGGTAGCCATCGCGCTGGGTGTGGTCGTCGTCGACCAGTCGACGAAACACTGGGCGGTCACGTGGCTCGGTGACGACCGGACCATCGATCTCGTGTGGACGCTGCGGTTCAATCTCGCGTTCAACAACGGGATGGCGTTCGGTCAGGCGGGTGGCCTGGGACCGGTGATCGCCGTCGTCGCCACGCTCGTGATCGTCTACCTGCTGGCGACGCTGCGCAACGAATCCAGTCGCATCAGCACGATCGGGATGGGCCTGCTCATCGGTGGTGCAGCAGGAAACCTGATCGATCGCCTGTTCCGCGGCGACGCGTGGCTCAACGGCGCCGTCGTCGACTTCATCGATCTGCAGTGGTTCCCGATCTTCAATGTCGCCGACATGGCGATCAACGTCGGTGCGGGGCTGCTGATCCTGGGCAGTGTGCTGTCCGCTCGGCAGGACGGACGCACCGAGGCGAAGCGGGAGTTGCAGGACGAGCACGAGCAGCAGGAGTCGGCGGGGGGTGCGACATGATCGTCGAGGCGGTGCCGTCAGCGCTGGCGGGCGAACGGTTGGATCGGATCGTCGCCCTGATCGGTGATCTCAGTCGAGCCGAGGCGGCGGCCACGATCGCCGCCGGTGGTGTGCGTGTCGACGGCGCGCCCGCAGCGTCCGGCAAGATCCGGCTCGTCGAGGGCCAGACCGTGGAGGTCGACCCGGCGGCGGTTCCCGGACCGGTGTTGCCGACGTCCGACCGGACCGTCGAGTTCGATGTCGTCTACGACGACGACGCCGTGATCGTGATCGACAAACCCCCGGGGCTCGTGGTGCATCCGGGCGCCGGCAACCTCGACGGCACGCTCGTGAGCGGGCTGCTCGCCCGCTACCCGGAACTCGAGGGCGTGGGCGACGATCCGGTACGGCCCGGCATCGTTCACCGCCTCGACGCCGGGAGTTCAGGGCTGCTGGTGGTCGCCCGCACGAGCGAGGCGGCCGCTCAGCTCATCGAACAGTTCGCCGACCACAGTGCGACGCGACGCTACGACGCCGTCGTCTGGGGGGTGCCCGATGCTCCGCACGGCATCATCGACGCCCCGATCGGGCGGGATCGCGGTGATCCACTCAAGATGGCGGTGGTCACGGGTGGTCGTCCGGCGCGAACCGACTATCGGGTGGTCGGGACCTATTCGTCACCGGCGCTCGTCTCGCGTCTGGAGTGTCGTCTCGAGACGGGACGGACCCACCAGATCCGCGTGCATCTGTCGTCGATCAACCACCCGCTCGTCGGCGATCCCACCTACGGCCAGCGCCGTCCGGTGTTGGGCCTCACGCGGCCGTTCCTGCATGCGGCCGAACTGGCTTTCGACCACCCGCTCACCGGCGAGCGGGTCACGTTCACCAGCCCCTTGGCCCCCGACCTCCAAGCCTGGCTCGACGCTGCCGAGGTGTAGCGGACACGCCGGCGACGGACGTGTCCGCGACCGGTGGAGAAGCGTCGGCGACGAACGGGAAGTCAGGGCCAGGGAGCGTCGCCGCGGGCGATGTCGGCGATGCCGGCGAGCGTGAAGCCCTCGAGGTAGGTGCGCATGTGGTCACCGGCCTTGTTCCAGATTCCCAGGAGGACGCACTGGCCCTCGTGGTCGCACGATCCGTCCTGGTGCGGCTGTCCGAAATCGCCGAGCGTGATCGGGCCGTCGACCGCCGAGACGATCTCCGACAGCCGGATCTCGGAGGGCGGTCGAGCGAGGACGTAGCCGCCGCCGACGCCCCGCTTGGAGCGCACGAGGCCGGCGCCCTTGAGGGCGAGGAGGATCTGTTCGAGGTAGGGCTGGGGGAGCGCGGTGCGTTCGGCGATGTCCCGTACCGACGTGGGGCCACCCTCGTCGCCGTGCAGCGCCAGCGACAGCAGCGCACGGCAGGCATAGTCACCACGGGTCGAGATGCGCACGAGGCCACCCTATTCACTGGACGTCGCCCGGCAGCGCTTGTCGTCGGGTGGCGGGACGTGGTGGACTGCTCCCCGTGACGATGACTGGCGCCGAGGGTCCGATCATTCCGGACTACCGGGGTGCCAACGTTCGAGGCATCGTGCCGGCCCTGCTCGGGCCGGCGTCGTGGGCCACGGGCCTGCCCGACTGGATGCCGAACGAGGTGGCCGATGCCCGCAGCGTGGTGCTGCTCGTACTCGACGGTCTGGGTTGGGATCAGCTGCAGGACCACCGCGAGCTGATGCCGACGGTGTCGGCGATGACCGGTGGTCCGATCCACACGGTGGCGCCCACCACCACGGCCACCGCCCTGAGCTCGATCACCACCGGCCTGACACCGGCGGAGCACGGCCTGATCGGCTACCGGATCGTGCTCGGCGGTGAGATCGTGAACGTGCTCCGATGGTGCGTGGGGGATCAGCCGGTCCGGCGCTCGCATCCACCGCGCGACGTCCAGCCCTACGACCCGTTCCTCGGGCAGGCCGTTCCGGTCGTCAGCCCGGCCGAGCTGCAGAACTCCGCGTTCAGCGAGGCACATCTGCGCGGGTGTCGACCGGTGGGATGGCGGGCGTCGTCGTCGATCGCGGTCGAGGCGCGGCACCAGGTGGAGGCCGGCGAGCGGTTCGTGTACTGCTACTACGGCGGCATCGACAAGATCGCGCACGAACGCGGCTTCGGGCCGTACTACGACGCCGAGCTGCGCGCGGCTGACGCACTGGTCGCCGACGTCCTGGCCACGCTCCCGACCGGCACGACGTTGCTCGTGACCGCCGATCACGGCCAGGTCGAGGTGGGGAGCCGGATCGTGGTGCCATCGGCCGAGCTGCTCGCGAACGTGACGATGCAGTCGGGTGAGGGACGGTTCCGCTGGCTCCACGTCGCGAAGGGAGCGATCGACGACGTCGCCGCAGTGGCGAACGACGAGGTCGGGCACCTGGCCTGGGTGGCGACCCGGGAGCAGATGCTCGACGAGGAGTGGTTCGGCGCGGCGATGGCGCCGGCGGTTCGTTCACGTCTCGGCGACCTGGCCCTCGTGGCGCGTGCGCCGGTGAGCTTCCACGACCCCGCAGACTCCGGCCCCTTCGAGTTGGTGTGCCGTCACGGATCGTTGACGTCGGCGGAAGTGAACGTGCCGCTGGTCGCGGCATCGGTGTGATCCAGCTAGAAAGGGAGACATGACCGACAACAACGGCTCGGAGCCGATCACGCCCGACGAAGTGACCGCGAGTCCGTCGAGCGAGCCGGTGCCCGAGCCGGAGGAGTCCGTGACGTCGCCGGCCAAGGTGATGCGCATCGGTTCGATGGTGAAGCAACTCCTCGAGGAGGTGCGTGGTGCGCCACTCGACGAGGCCTCGCGGGAGCGTCTGGCGGAGATCTACGAACGTTCGATCGCCGAGCTGTCCGAGGCGCTGTCGCCCGACCTCCAAGACGAGCTCCACAGCCTGGCCCTGCCGTTCGACGAGGGGGAGGTGCCGAGCGAGTCGGAACTGCGTATCGCCAAGGCACAGCTCGTCGGGTGGCTCGAGGGCCTGTTCCACGGCATCCAGGCCACGCTGATGGCCCAGCAGTTCGCGGCGCGTCAGCAACTCCAGGAGATGCGCCAGCTCCCCGGAGGCCAGATGGTGCCCGGCCAACAGCCAGGCAGCGACCGCCCCGGCACCTACCTCTAGCCCCCAGCCCAGCCCAGCCCCCGCCCCCACCCAGGAATCGGCCACGGATGGCAGTCCCGACAGCGAACGGGTGGCGCCGGGACAGCGAACGGGTGGCACCGGGGCGGTGGAGGGACCGGCCGGAGGCCGCACGCCCTCCGCCGTGCCGGTGACAGGACCCGTGAGCGGGAGCGACGACGCGAGCGCTATGGTCGTGCGAACAACATCGATGTAATCCTGACAGAACAGATCCGTGACCGATTCCTTCACCCACCTCCACGTCCACACCGAGTTCTCGATGCTCGACGGAGCGGCGAGGCTGGACGAACTGGTGGCCAAGGCCGTGCGCGACGGCATGCCCGCGATCGGCATGACCGACCACGGCAACATGTACGGCACGTTGGACTTCTACAAGGAGTGCAACAAGCAGGGGATCAAGCCGATCATCGGCACCGAGGCGTACATGGCCTACGACAGCCGGGCCGAACGCCCTGCGCGGCGGGGCCGCATCGACGACTCCGGCGGCGACACCGAGGGTGGCAAGAAGCTCTACTACCACCTGACCCTGCTGGCCGAGAACCAGACCGGCTACAAGAACCTGATCCAGCTGTCGAGCCTGGCGTTCATGGAGGGCTACTACTACAAGCCCCGGATGGACTGGGAGCTGCTCGAGAAGTACTCCGACGGCCTGATCGCCACCACGGGCTGCCTCGGCGGCCAGGTGCTGCAGGCGTTGCTCAACGGCGACGACAAGGGCGCGGTCGAGAAGGCGGCGCGCCTCCAGGACATCTTCGGGCGAGACAACCTCTTCGTCGAGCTGCAGGACCACGGTCTCGCGGCGCAGCGCGAGACCAACCCGAAGCTGATCGAGATCGCCAAGAAGATCGGTGCGCCGCTCCTCGCCACCAACGACAGCCACTACACGCACCAGGAGGACCACGAGTCGCACGACGCGCTGCTGTGTGTGCAGACCGGCGCGCTGCTGTCCGACGCGAAGCGGTTCAAGTTCGAGGGCAGCGAGCACTACCTGAAGTCGCCGGCCGAGATGCGGTACCTGTTCCGCGAGGTGCCGTCGGCGTGCGACAACACGCTGTGGATCGCAGAGCGCGCGGATCTCGAGATCGAGTTCGGCAATCCGCTGCTTCCCGAGTTCCCGGTGCCGGACGGGTTCGCGAGCGACGCCGACTACCTGCGCCACCTCACGTACGAGGGCGCACGCAAGCGGTGGGGCGACAATCTCTCGGCCGACGTCGAGGAGCGTCTCGCCTACGAGTTGAAGACGATCAACGACATGGGGTTCGCGTCGTACTTCCTGATCACGTGGGACCTGATCAAGCATGCCCGCGACTCGCGAATCCGGGTCGGGCCGGGCCGGGGATCCGCAGCAGGCTGCGCGGTGGCCTACTGCCTGTGGATCACCGACCTCGACCCGATCAAGTACGACCTGCTCTTCGAACGGTTCCTCAACCCGAGTCGCATCTCGATGCCCGACATCGACATGGACTTCGACTCGCGCTACCGCGACGAGATGATCCGCTACGCCGCCGAGCGCTACGGGCGCGACCACGTCGCCCAGATCATCACCTTCGGCACGATCAAGGCGCGCAACGCCGTACGCGACGCCGCACGGGTCCTCGGTTACCCGTACGGGGTCGGCGACAAGCTCGCCAAGGCGATGCCACCGATGGTGATGGGGCGCGACACGCCGCTCAAGTACTGCTTCGAACAGAACCCGAAGTACGCCGACGGCTACAAGGCTGCTGCCGACCTCCGGGCGATGTACGACACCGACGACGACCTGAAGAAGGTGATCGACGTCGCTCGTGGACTGGAGGGTCTGAAACGTTCCGACGGCATCCATGCAGCGGCGGTGGTGATCACCAAGGATCCGGTCACCGATTACGTCCCGATCCAGCGCAAGCCCGAGTCGGGTCAGGATCCCGCCGACGCCCCGGTCGTCACGCAGTACGAAATGCACGGCGTCGAGGATCTCGGGTTGCTGAAGATGGACTTCCTGGGGTTGCGCAACCTCGACGTCATCACCGATGCCGAGGAGATGATCCAGCGCCAGCGCGACCCCGACTTCGTCGTCGAGAACATTCCGATGGACGACGCCGCCACCTTCGCGCTGCTCTCGCGCGGCGACACGATCGGGGTGTTCCAGCTGGAGTCGCCGCCGATGCGCCAACTGCTCAAGGCGATGGCGCCGAACAGCTTCGAGGACGTCTCGGCCGTGCTCGCGCTCTATCGGCCGGGCCCGATGAGCGTCAACATGCACTACGACTACGCCGATCGCAAGAACGGACGCAAGCCGGTCGAGTACTTCCACGAGGACGCCGAGGACGTGCTCGACGACACCTACGGCCTGATGATCTACCAGGAGAGCGTGATGCGGGTCGCGCAGAAGTTCGCCGGGTACTCGCTCGCCGAGGCGGACAACCTCCGGAAGGCCTGTGGCAAGAAGATCCGCGAGCTGATGGCCAAGGAGCGTGACGCATTCGAAGCCGGCGTGGAACGCACGGGGTACGGCAAGGACCTCGGCCCCCAGCTGTTCGACATCATCGAGAAGTTCGCCGACTACGCCTTCAACAAGAGCCACACCTTCGGCTACGGCCTGGTCACCTACCAGACGGCCTATCTCAAGGCCCACTACCCGGTCGAGTACGTCGCCTGCCTGCTGACCAGCGTCAAGAACAACCTCGACAAGGCCGCGATCTACCTCAGCGACTGCCGTTCGATGGGCATCAAGGTCCTGCCACCGGACGTCAACCGGTCGATGTCGAACTTCGGAGCGCTGGCGACCACGGAGTTGCCACCGGGGGTCACGTTGCCGGTTGGCAGTCCCGGTGCGATCACGTTCGGACTGTCGGCGGTTCGCAACGTCGGCGAGGCGCTCGTCGAGCTGCTGATCGCCGAGCGTGAGGAGAACGGTCAGTTCACGAGCTTTCACGACTTCGTGGAGCGCGTACCCGAGCCGGTGCTCAACAAGCGCACGATCGAATCGCTGATCAAGGGCGGGGCCTTCGACACGCTGGGTCACACCCGCCGCGGCCTGTTGACCGTGTTCGAGCACATCATCGACACCACCGTCAAGCGCCGCCGCGAACGTGAGAAGGGCGTGATGAGCCTGTTCGGCGACTGGGGCGACGCCGACGGCGACACGCAGAGCGCCGGCGGTGACGGGTTCGACGAACGCACCGAGATCCCTGACCTGGCCTTCGACAAGACCGAGCAACTTCGCTACGAGAAGGAGATGCTCGGTCTGTACGTGTCCGATCACCCGCTGTTCGGGGTCGAGGCCGCACTGAAACGCAAGGTCGAGCAGTCGGTGCTCGACCTGCAGACCATGGAGGACGGGGCGAACGTCGTCGTCGGTGGGGTGATCACCAACCTGGCGCGCAAGTTCACGAAGAAGGGCGACCAGATGGCGGTGTTCCTCCTGGAGGACCTCGACGCATCGATCGAGGTCACGATCTTCCCGCGGACGCTCGCCGAACAGGGCCACAAGCTCGAAGACGACCTCATCGTGGCCGTCAAGGGTCGCCTCGACCGCCGTGACGAGTCCCGTTTCGGCCTGATCGGTCAGACGGTGACGGTGCTGTCGGGGTTGAGCGACGGTCCTGCGGCCCCGCTGCGGCTGCGTCTGCCCTCGGCCGCGCTCGACGAGCTGAAGATCCAGCGCCTCAAGCGCATCCTGCGTGAACACCCGGGTGATTCCGTCGTGATGGTCGACATCGGGCAGGGCAAGGTGCTGAAGTTGGCCGACGAGTTCCGCGTCGATCTCGACCGCTCGGTGGGTGAACTCCGCATGGCCTTCGGACATGAGGCGGTGCTGCTGTAGAATGGTGCGAATGGCACTCGACGTCTCGACCAACGACGCTTCGGCGCTGACGGACTCCGACCTCGACGAACTGGCGTCGATGGAGGACGCGTTCAGTGCCGGCCAGCTCTCCAAGGCCAAGGAGGACTGGGTTCTCATCACGACCGCTCGATTCGGATCGGCCCTGCACGGGTTCACGTTCTCCACCCTCGAGCGCATCGGCGGAACGCCGTGCGTGTTGATCGGGCTGATGTCCGTCAAGCGGTCGTCGAAGCGTGATCAGGTGCTGCGTGGCCTCGTTGGCGAGGCGTACCACCGGGCCCTGATGGCGTTTCCCGACGAGGACGTGGTGGTCGGATGTCGATTCGTCAACGCCGACGGCCTCGAGGCGTTCAAGGACCTGCGGGAGGTCACCCCGTCGCCGGGCAGCAACGCCGTCGGCGAGGAACGTGCCTGGGGTCGGCGACTCGCCAAGCGATTCGGTGTCGACGCCAAGTACGACGCGAAGTCGTTCATCGCGGCCAGCGGCAGTGCCGACGGGTATCTCGACCACGAATCGTCGAAGCCCGACAAACTCGATCCCGCGGTCGTCGAGATGTTCTCGGCCGTCCCGGTCGCCAAGGGCGGTGCCATGGTGGTGTACGGCTGGACCATGGCCGAAGACCTGCTCAAGCTGGGGAAGCGCTGAAGTCCCTGACATGACCGAGTTCGCCGAGGTCGTCCGATCCCGGCGAATGACCAGGGCGTTCGACGCTCGTCCGATCGACCCGCTCGTGATCGACGAGCTCGTCGACCTCGCCGCTCGCTCGCCCAGTGCCGGCAAGACACAGGGCTGGCACCTGGTGGTGCTCGAAGGCGAGGAGACCGCGCTGTTCTGGGACGCCACGCTGCCGGCGGTGAAGCGTGACTCGTTCCGCTGGAAACGGCTGCTGAACGCCCCCGTGATCGCACTGCCGCTCGCCGACTCGAAGGCGTACGTCGACCGGTACGGCGAACCCGACAAGGTGCAGACCGGGTTGGGCTCCGGGGCCTCGGCGTGGCCGGTGCCGTACTGGACGATCGACACGTCGATGGCGGTCATGACGCTGTTGCTCGCCGCCGAGGACGCCGGGCTCGGCGCCCTGTTCTTCGGAGTGTTCCGCGGTGAACGAGAGTTGCGTCAACGGCTCGGCATCCCCGGCGGTCTGGAACTTCTCGGGGCGCTCGCGCTCGGGTACCCGGCCGACCTCGTCGAGGGAACCGAGTCAGGCCCGGGACGCAGCGCAGCGCGCGAACGACGCCGACCCCGTCAGATCATTCACCGGGCCGGGTGGTGATCGTGTCGCCGTCGATGACGACCTTGCGACCCGTCAGCGTCTCCGCGAAGCCCTGGAGTGTGTCCTGGGGAGCCTGGCAGGAGTACTCGCGGCAGACGTACGCGTAGCCGTCGTTGCGCTCGTGCCAGAGGGGTGAGTCGTACGGTTCGCCCCAGGCGAGCACGGTGTCCGGACGCCAGATCGACTGCGCGAGGCGGACCATGTCCGGGCGGTCGCCGACGATCACCACCTCGGTGAGGCCGCGGCGACGGAGGTCGACCGCCACGAGTGCGTTCGAGTACTGGGCGGGTGCCTTGGAGATCACCGCACCGATCAACTCGAGGATGCGGTCGGCCTGGTGGGCGTAGCGCTGCTCGCCGGTGAGGGCAGCCAGACGGAACAGCGCGATCGCCGCCGAGGAGTTGGCCGACGGCGTGGCGTTGTCGGCCAGGTCCTTCTGACGGACCACGAGCGATTCGGCGTCCTCCGCGGTGGTGAAGAGCCCACCGTGGTCGGGGTCCCAGAACCAGTCGAGCATCGTGTCGGCGACGCGGACCGCCTCGCCGATCCAGCGGGCCTCGCCGGTGGCTTCGGCGAGCCGGGTGAAGGCGTCGACCAGCGCGGCATGGTCGGCGGCGAGGGCGCTGTGGCGTGCGGGTGGTGTTCCGTCGGCCTGCCAGCTGCGCTTCCATCGGCCCCGGTCGTCGCGCAGCTCGCGCAGCAGGAACTCGCCGTTGGCGATGGCGGCGTCGAGCCAGTCGCGCCGCCCGAACACCGCGGCGGCCTGTGCGAGCGAGGAGAGGAACAGCGCATTCCATTCCGTGAGCACCTTGTCGTCGAGCCCGGGGCGAGGCCGCTGCGCTCGGGCCGCGAGGAGCCGGCGACGGGCCTCGTCGAGTTCGGGTGTACGCACGAGCAGGCCTCGGGCCGACAGCCGATTCGGAATCGACCGTCCCTCGAAGTTGCCGTCGTCGGTGATGCCGTACCAGTCGATCAGGGTGTCGACCACGGCCGGGTCGAGATCTGACAGCGCCGCTCGGACCTCCGACGGTGTCCACGTGGAGAACCATCCCTCGACACTGTTGCCGTCCGGGTCGGGCGAATCGGCGTCCTCGGCGGAGAAGAAGCCGCCCTGGGGGTGCCGAAGCGTGCCGAGGACGTAGTCGATCGTCTCCTCGACCACCAGGCGGTACTGGGGGCGGCCGAGGACGATCAGGCCGCGGAGATAGATCCCGAGCAGCAGCGCCTGGTCGTACAGCATCTTCTCGAAGTGCGGGACGAGCCACTCTCGATCGGTGGAGTAGCGGGCGAACCCTCCGCCGAGATGGTCGTACATGCCGCCGGAGCACATCGCGTCGAGGGTGGTGGCGATGATGTTCTTCGGCCCGTCGCCGGCGGTGGTCATGTAGGCGCGCAGCATCAGGTCGAGATGGAACGTCGACGGGAACTTGGGCGCCGTCCCGAATCCGCCCCACTCCTGGTCGAAGGCCACGGCGAGCGCCTTGAGCGCCTCGTTGAGCTGGTCGACCCCCGGCGCCGTGCCGGCGGGCCGCAACTGTGCAGTGGTGTCGATCGCCGTGACCAGGGCATCGACGTTCTGGCGAACGTCGGCGGGCTTGTTGCGGTAGACGTCGTCGATCGCGTCGAGGAGCGTGAGGAACGCGTCCTTCGGGTAGTAGGTGCCGCCGTAGAAGGGCTCACGATCGGGGGTCATGAACACCGTCATCGGCCAGCCGCCCCGCCCGGTCATCGCCTGGACGGCATCCATGTAGACGGCGTCGACGTCAGGTCGCTCTTCGCGGTCGACCTTCACGTTGACGAACAGCTCGTTCATCCTCGCCGCGACCTCGGGGTCCTCGAAGCATTCATGCGCCATCACGTGACACCAGTGACAGGCCGAGTAGCCGACCGAGAGCAGGATCGGGACGTTGCGCTCCTGAGCGGCGGCGAACGCGTCCGCGCCCCACGGGTACCAGTCGACGGGGTTCTCGCGGTGTTGGCGCAGGTACGGAGAGGTTTCGTCGGCGAGCCGGTTCACAGCGTCGACCGTACCGGGCCCGGCGATCTACGACGCCGTTGCGGCCTGGCCGGTTCATGGGCGGCGGACCGTGCGCTAATGTCTGCGCTGCGGCCAAGAGGGGGAGACATGGAGCAGCAGGAGCGCACAACACAGCCGTCGGGGGCCGGTCAGCTCGGCGCCGACGACATCGTGGCGGTCGCGCTCTCGGTGATCGATTCGGCGACCCAGGCGTGGGCGTGCGAGCGGGAGCCGATGACCTCGTCGACCTCGTCGCACATGGGGGACCGCGGCACGTGATCTGCCACCACTGCGGCCAGGACGGGGTCGCGGGAGCGCGATGCCACAGTTGCGGCGCGGCGCTCGGCAAGTTGTGCTCGTCATGTTCGTTCGCCAACGTCGCTGAGTCGAGGTTCTGCGGCGGGTGCGGCAAGGCGCTCGAGGAGGCGCAGGCCGAGGACGCCCTGGGCGAGCGACGCCAGATCACCTGCCTGTTCGTCGATCTGGTCGGCTCCACCGAACTGTCGCAGCGGCTCGATCCGGAGGATCTTCGAGACCTCCTCGCCGACTATCAGAGCGTGTGCAACGATGCGGTCGAGGTGCACGGTGGCCACATCGCTCAGTTCCTCGGTGACGGCATCGTGATCTACTTCGGCTACCCACGATCGCACGAGGACGACGCGCATCGAGCCGTTCGTTGCGCCCTCGACATCCTCGAGGGAATCGAACACCTCAATGCGAGATCCGAAGCGGTGGACCCCATCAGGATCCGACTGGGGGCACACACCGGGCGCGTGGTCGTCGGACCGGTCGGCGCCGGTGACCGGCAGGACCGGATCGCCCTGGGTGACACCCCGAACATCGCCGCGCGCCTCGAGGGTGAGGCAGAGGTCGGAACCGTCGCCGTGGGCGACACCACCTGGCAGCTCGTCGAACGCGGATTCGTCGGGCGAAGTCTCGGCCATCGGAGCCTGAAGGGTGTCGAGCGGCCGATGGAGGTCTGGATCGTCGAGCGACGATCGAGGTCGCACGACCGAGTCGACGTGAGCGCCGGGGCAAGTCCGTTCGTCGGTCGGAGCGAGGAACTTCGTCGGCTCGAAGACATCGTCGGCGACTCGCGTGACGCGCCGCGAGCGCGCTTCGCGCTGCTGGTGGGCGAAGCCGGTCTCGGCAAGTCCCGGTTGGCCCGCACCATGCTCGATCGCGTCGGCTCACAGGGCATGACGATTCGTGTGGCCCGGTCGACCCAGCAGACCGTGAACCTCCCGTTCGCCCCGATCCGCGAACTGTTGCGCTCCGAGCTGGCACTCTCCGGCGTCACGGACGCCGTGTCGGCGATCGAGGCGGTGCTCGACGCCACCGAGCTGCGAACCGATGCGAACGTGATCCACCTGGCCGATCTCCTCGACGTCGCGCTGACCGACACGATCGAACGGGCGCCGGATTCCCCGGCGCGGCTTCGGGCGAGCCGAATCCAGCTGCTCGTCGACCTGCTCACCCGATCCGCTGCCAACTCACCGACATTGCTCTTCCTCGAGGACTTCCACTGGGCCGACGCGTCGACCCTCGAGTGCGTCGAGCGGGTCGTCGACGCATCGCCCGACGTTCCGCTCACCGTCCTGATGGCGGCCCGCCCGACGATCGGCGACCGGTGGATCGCCGACGAACGGATCGATCTCGTCGATCTCCAGCGGCTCGATGGCGACGCCATCTCGACGCTCGCGACATCGGTGGCAGGTGGCAAGACACTCCCGCGCGGACTGATGCGTGAAATCATCGTGCGCAGCGACGGCATCCCGCTGTACGTCGAGGAACTGACGCGATCGGCGATGAAGAGCGACCAGTTGGTCGAACACGCCGCGTCGTGGGAAGTGCTCGGTGCCACCGACAGCGGGCATGTTCCGGCGACGGTCGAGTCGTCGTTGACGGCCCGGATCGACAGCACCGGTGGCTCACGCGCCACCGCGCAGCTCGCGGCGACGATCGGCCGTGAGTTCGACGTCCGATTCCTCAAGATGGTGAGTGAGCGGACGGCGGAGACCGTCGACAGCGACATCGCAACGATGCTCGAGACGGGCCTGGTGCGACGCGTCGACACCGACCCGAATCGGCTCGCCTTCAGACACGCCCTCATCCGCGATGCGGCGTACAACACGCTGTTGCGCGCGGCCCGACGGTCGTACCACCGTCGCATCGCCGAGGCGTACCAGCAGTGGGACGAGCCGGTGAGCCCCGACGAGTTGGCCCATCATCTCCAGGCAGCAGGCGATCACGCGGGCGCCTGGCCGATGTGGATCGCTGCCGCACAGGGCGACATGGCGTACGGCTCGCTGATCGAGGCGACGACGCACCTGTCGCTGGCGATCGGGTGTCTCCAGGCGCTGCCGTCGACCGACGAGACCAAGTTGGCCGAGCTCGAGATCCAGAACCAGATCTGGGGGTTGTGGGCCGCGACCGAGGGGTGGGCGTCGCCCAATGTGCTGAATGCCTGCGAGCGCGGTCTGGCCCTGGCCAACGAACTCGGCCGTCCCGACCTCCTGTACGGCTCGTTCTTCGGGCTCTGGACCGTGCACTTCCTGCGCGGTGAGATGGCCGAAGCGTTGGGAGTGGCCGAGCAGGTCCACGCGATGGCGGATGCGTCGGGGGTGCCGATGATCCAGGTGACCGGGGAGCACGCCCTCGGCTACACGAGGTTGTACCGAGGTGAGCTGATCGAGGCACTCGAGTCGGCCGATCGGGGGCTGGCGCTGTTCGACCTCGAGCAGGAGCAGGTGATCGCCCAGATGTTCCAGTTGTCGTCGTCGGCTGCGCTTCGAGCGACGAGGGCCGAGTCGCTGTACCTGCTCGGGCGGGTTCGCGAGGCCGACCTCGAATGGGAGGCGCTCGATCGGCTCGCCCGCGAGCTGGAGCATCCGCCGTCCCTCGAAGCCGCCCTGGCCTTCATGATCCACGGCGGCATCATCAGGCATGCGGCCAACGACCGCCTCGCCCTCCTCAACCCGATCAGCGACGAGATGCGAGCGACCACCGGACCCGAGGGGTCGTTGCTGTTCCAGGCCGTCAGCCAGTGCCTCGACGCCGCTCAGTTGCTCGACGTCGAGCGCGCCAGAGCCGAGATGGAAGCGGGCCTGGAGGCCTTCGGTCACACCGGGTCGCGTCTGACCGAGATCAACATCCGGATCAACTTCGTCGAGACCTTCCTGCGGCTCGGGGACCACGAGAGCGCCGAACGACAGCTCCGGCACGCCGAGCAGGAGATGGCCGAGCGTGGAGAGCGGCTGATGGAGCCCGAGCTGTGGCGACTCCGGGGTCGGATCGCCGCCCTCGCCGGACGGACCGTCGATGCGACGACCGCCTACGACACGGCGCTTGCGCTGGCCGACGAGCAACGAGCGGTGATGTTCCGACTTCGGGCCCTGCTCGATCGCCACGAGTTCGACGAGCTCGCTGACCGTGGTCGCGTCGCCGACGAGATCCGAGAGGTCTGTGCGCGTCTCGATGCTCCGGACGACGAGCCGGAGCTCGTACGGGCACGCCGATTGATCGCAACGACCGTTCCGAGTTGAACACACCGTTCGAAGCCAGCATCAACGACACCAGCATCAAACGACACCAGCATCACACAAGGGGCAGACGAACATGACCGACACCGCAGGAAACCTTCCGTGGACCGAGGAGCAGTGGAGCCGCGCGCGGAAGGTCGTGCAGGAGAGCGCCCGACGAGCGCGGGTGGCGAGTTCGTTCCTCCCGCTCTTCGGGCCGCTGCCGGCCGAGCAGGTGACCGTGAGTGCACAGGTGATGACCACGCCCAGCAGCGCTGGTTCGGCCTGGGAGGCGCCGCAGCGGATGGAGATCGACATGGGGCAGATGATCCCGCTCACGACGATCGCCGCCGACGTGTACCTTCGCAACTCCGACCTGGCCGACCCCGACATGTCGTCGGCACTGGCGATGATCGGCCGAGCCGCCGACGTGCTCGGCCGCGTCGAGGACTCGATCATCTTCAACGGACAGCTCGGTGCCAACGAGGGGCCGGCCATTCCCGATCCCGTCCGTCCCGAGATCTACACCGTTCGCGGCGGACGGGAAGCAGCCGGGCTCCTGACGCACGAAGGAGTCGAACGCATACCGGTCGACGGGCCCGACTACCCGTCCGCGCTCGTCGGCGCAACGGTGAAGGCCATCGGTGAGCTCGAGGGCTCGGGATTCCACGGCCCGTTCGCGCTCGCACTGGGCAACGAACTGTACCTGGACGCCAATTCCCCCAACCAGAACTCGATGGTGCTCGCGAGCGATCGCATCCTCCCGTTCCTGGGCGGACCGCTGGTCCGCTCGAGCGCCATCCCGGCAGGTGAGGGGGTCCTGGTGGCCCTCGCGGCCGAACCCGTCGACTTGGTGGTCGCCACCGATCTCGAACTCAGGTACGTCCAGACGACCCTCGAGCCGCGGGCGGTGCTGCGTCTCCGCGAGCGGTTCGCGCTGCGGATCAAGCAACACGAGGCGCTCCGCGTGTTGTCCAGAAGTGCAGGCGCATGACCGCACCGGGACCGCTCGCCCCGCAACCGTCGCTCCTCACCGAGTTGATGCGGCGCAGCCCCGCGTCGACCGTCGATCCGTTGCCGCGAGCCGGCAGCGCGGGGCGCCGGCGAGCCGGGCCCGAGCCCATCGATGCACCGCCGCGGCTCGCATGCGAGTTCGTGTACCTCGCGACCGTGACCGCAACGGTTCGAGCCGAGGTGATCGGCGACACCCCCGACGGCTACCGGGTGAACTTCTACATCACGAGTGGGACCGTGAGCGGTCCGGGTGTCGACGCCGACCTCCGTGCCGGCGGGGTGGACTGGATGACGATCCGCCCCGACGGGACCGGCGTCGTCGACGTGGGTGTCACCTATGAGACGTCGGACGGCGCACTGATCCTCGAACAGTCGGGTGGGGTCCTCCAACTCGGAGCGGAGCAGTTCGCCCAGGTGCGCGCGGGGGTCTTCGCCGGTTCGGCCCCGTACTACTCGTCGCCCCAGTGGCGAACCTCTGCGCCGGCGTGGGCGTGGTTGAACGGCCAGCAAGGGTTCGGCGTCGGAGTCGTCGTGCTCCACGAGTCGTCGATCCGATCGGACATCTACCTGCCCCGGCTGGGGAGCGTGGTGGGATCGTGACCCACGTCGTCGTGCTCGGTGGGGGTGTGGCCGGCCTCTCGGCCGCCCACGAACTCGCCGAGCGGGGCTTCACCGTGGCTGTCTACGAACGCCGTTTCCTCGCCGGTGGAAAGGCCAGGAGCGTGCCGGTGTCGCCCCGACCGGGCGGGGGCGAGTTCGTCGAAGCGATCCACGCTCACGAGGCAGGAGCAGAGCGCGTCGACTGGATTCCCGGCGAGCACGGCTTCCGGTTCTTTCCCGGCTTCTACAAGCACGTGACCGACACGATGGCACGCATCCCGACGCCGGACGGTGACACGGTCGCCGATCACCTCGTCGCGACCACTCGCATCGGCATCTCCCAGTTCGGTCGTCGGACGATCCCGTTCCCCGCGCGGTTCCCGGCGTCGCCGTCGGATGCGGCCACGGTCCTCGCCGACGCCCTCGCGGCGTTCGGTCCCGAGCTCGGGCTCGAGCCGGCCGACCTGGCGTTCTTCGTGGCACGGACCTGGCAGCTCCTCACCTCGTGTCCCGAGCGGCGCCTCGCCGAGTACGAACGCATCTCCTGGTGGGACTACACCGACGCGGAGACGCGCCCCGAGGCGTATCAGAAGTTCCTCGCCTCCGGATTCACGAGGTCCCTCGTCGCTGCGAAGGCCCGTACCGCGAGCACGAAGACCGTCGGCGACATGTTCATCCAGCTGATGCAGGTCGGAGCGAACCCGTCGGCATCGACGACCGACCGGGTCCTCGACGCACCGACCGACCAAGCGTGGATCGATCCGTGGATGCACCACCTCGATTCGCTCGGAGTCGAGTATCACGACGAGTGCACGGTGGTGGCGATCCACACCGCCGCCGGGCAGATCTCGGAGGTCGAGATCGAGGATCAGGAGGGGCACCGCCATCTCGTCAGGGGAGACCACTACGTCTGTGCCCTGCCGATCGAGCGCGTCGTACCCCTGCTGACCGACGAACTCGTCGCGCTCGATCCCGTGTTCGACGGTTTTCGCGCCCTGGCGACCAACGTGGCGTGGATGAACGGCCTGCAGTTCTACCTCCGGCGCGACATCCCGATGGTGCATGGTCACATGATCCACATCGACACGCCGTGGGCGCTCACGAGCATCTCGCAGATCCAGTTCTGGCGTCCGGGTACCCTCGGGCTCTACGGCGATCCCGAGGTGCAAGGTGTGCTCAGCATCGACGTCTCCGACTGGACCGAGCCGGGGCTCGACGGCCGCACCGCCGCCGAATGTTCCCGCGAAGAGGTCGGCCGCGAGGTCTGGAACCAGTTGAAGCGGTCGATGAACGTCGACGGTGAGGTCGTACTGCGCGACGAGGATCTGGTGGGATGGTTCCTCGATCCCGACATCTCCCCCGATCCGGACGTACCAGGCAGACTCCGGAACTCCGAACCGTTGCTCGTCAACCTCGTCGACACGTGGAGGCTGCGTCCCGAGGCAGCGACGGCCATCCCGAACCTCTTCCTGGCATCGGACTACGTGCGCACGTACACCGACCTGGCCACGATGGAGGGGGCGAACGAGGCGGCCCGACGGGCAGTGAACGCGATCATCGCGACGAGCGGGAGCGGTGCAGCGCCGTGCCAGATCTGGCCGCTCGAGGAGCCGCTGCTGCTCGAACCACTCCGCCGATACGACTCGGCACGATTCGAGCAGGGACTTGCCTGGGACCACACGCTGGTCGATCTCGCATCGGTTGGGGCCCGGCTGGCCGACCCGCTCAGCGCACAGGTGCTCGAGCTGGCCTCGCTGGTCGACCCGATCGTCCCGGGGGTCCTCGCGGTCGAGGGCGTGCTCTCCGAGATGGAGGGCGGTGTCGCGTTGCGTCCGCCCTCGTCGCTGTCGCTCGTCGCGGCCCCGGTGACCGCGGGGGTGCCGCTCACGGAGTCGGACCCCGCTGCCTTCGATGGCGGCACGGCGAGGACCGACGGAGATGTCGGTCGCATCGTCGAGTCCACGGGCCCGACCGGCTTCCAGGAACGACTCGCCTGGTACCGGGCGGCCGTGATCGACCGGCTGCACGAGTTGATCCCTGCTGGCGAGCCGGCCGCCTACCTGTACGAACCCATTCGAGAGTTCGTCGATCGTCCGAGCAAGGGGCTTCGCCCCGGACTCCTGCTCGCGTCTGCGGGCGCGCACGGGGCCACGGTCGGCGACGGCCTCGACCTCGCGGCGGCACTGGAGCTCCTGCACAACGCCTTCCTCGTCCACGACGACATCGAGGACGGAAGTCTCACCCGACGGGGGCGGCCGACGCTGCACCGGTCAGTTGGAATCCCGTTGGCGGTCAACATCGGCGACGCGATGAACGCGATCTCCCTGCGAATTGCGCACTCGTACGCCGCCGCGCTCGATCCCGTCCCCGCCGCTCTGGTCGGCGACGAACTCGATCACCTGCTGCTCGAGTCGCTCGAGGGGCAGGCCCTCGAGCTCGGCTGGACACGTGAGAACCGCTGTGACCTCGACGTCGCGGACTACCTCCAGCTGGTGCTGAAGAAGACCGCCTGGTACAGCTTCATCCATCCGATGCGGATGGGCGCGCTGTCGGCCGGACAGGTCGACGATCTCGATCGCTTCAACCGATTCGGCTTCCTCCTCGGGGCGGCGTTCCAGATCCAGGACGACGTCTTGAACCTGACCGGCGACCAGGGTCGCTACGGCAAGGAGATCGGTGGCGACCTGTGGGAGGGCAAGCGGACGCTGATCCTCACGCACGCGTTCGCGCATCTGGGTGGACGTGACCAACAGTGGCTCGAGCGATTGTTCGCGACACCGCGCGAGCGGAGACTGCCGCGTCAGCTCGACACCGCGAGCGAGATCCTGACGTCGTCGGGGAGCATCGGTTGGGCGCGCGACGTGGCGTCGTCGCTCGCAGACGCCGCGATGCGCGAATTCGACACGGCCTTCGCCGATGGCCGGCCCGGGCCGGATCTGGAACTCGTCCGCGATCTCGTGCGGTACGTCGCGTCACGCGATCTCTAGGACGAGGCGCCCCATCGGGGAGGTCGCGCCAGCGCCGGAAGGTTGGCCGGGTGCAGTACGCAGGCCTTGCCGGACGCCTCGACGAGATCCGGAGCGAACGACCGCTCAGGCGCCCATGGCGTGGTACCCGCCGTCGACGTGGATGATCTCTCCCGTGGTGGCGGGGAACCAGTCCGACAGGAGGGCGATCACGGCTCGGGCGACGGGTTCGGAATTCGTCACGTCCCAGCCGAGTGGTGCCCGGTCGCCCCACACGTCCTCGAACTTGGCGAAGCCGGGGATCGATCTGGCTGCCATCGTCTTGATCGGACCGGCGGCGACCAGGTTCGAACGGATGCCCCTCGGGCCGAGCTCCTTGGCGAGATAGCGCGACACGCTCTGCAGCGCCGACTTCGCCACACCCATCCAGTTGTAGGCGGGCCAGGCCTGCCGGTTGTCGAAGTCGAGGCCGACGAACGAGCCGCCCTCGCCCATCAGCGGGAGGAACGCATCGGCCAGCGCCTTGAGCGAGTAGGCGGAGATGTGCATGGCAATGGCGACGTCATCCCACTGTGCGGCCAGGAAATCGTCGCCGAGGCACACCTCGGGGGCGAACCCGATCGCATGGAGCACGCCGTCGACGTGTCCCCACTTCTCCGCGAGCGCCTCGCGCACCGCCACACCGTGGGCGGGCACCGTCACGTCGAGTTCGTACACGTCGATGCCGTCGCCGAGCTTGCGGGCGGTGCGTTGTGTGAGCGACAACGCACGTCCGGCACCGGTGAGCACGATCTCGGCCCCTTCCGCGAGCGCGAGCTCGGCCACCCCGAACGCCAGTGAGGCATCGGTGAGGACGCCGGTGACCACGATCTTCTTGCCGTCGAGCAGACCCATGGACCGGACCGTAGATCATCGCGGGCGGCGCCTTGGAGCTTCGTCGTGCTCGTGTGCCACGCTGTCGCCATGCGTATCGGCATTCTCGGCGGCACCGGACCAGCAGGCAGCGGGCTCGCTGCGCGGCTCGCGAGCATCGGCTACACGACGGTCATCGGTTCCCGATCGAAGTACCGCGCGATGGAGGCGCGTGATCAGCTGATCGGGAAGTGGCCACATCTCGCCGATCTCCTCGAGGCGGGCGACAACGCCGACGCAGCGAACTGCGACCTGATCGTCATCGCCACACCGTGGGATTCCGCTGCCGGAACGGCGCAGGAGAACGAGGATGCCATGGCCGGCAAGATCGTCATCTCGATGGCGAACGCACTCGTTCGGGTGAACAAGGAGTTCCAGCCGCTCGTGCCGCCGCGCGGCAGTGTCGCCGCACACGTGCAGGCGGCCGTGCCGAGATGTCGGGTGGTCGCCGCCTTCCACCACCTCCCCGCTGCCGAGCTGGGGGAGATCGACCATCCGATCGATTCCGACGTGTTGATCTGCGGTGACGATGCCGCCGCCGTGAAGACCGTCAGCGACATCGTCGCGGACTTCCCCGGATGCCGGCCGCTCGATGCCGGTGAGCTGTCGAACGCCACGGCGATCGAGGCCTTCACCGCCGTGCTGCTGCAGCTCAATGTGCGGTACAAGACCCGGGTCGCGCCGAAGCTCACGGGAATCAAACGCGACCCACGCGCTGTTGACGCCGGGTGATGCAGCTCTACGACACCGCGCGGCGCGCCGTCGTTGCGTTCGAACCGAGCGACAACGTGCTCATGTACACGTGCGGAATCACTCCGTACGACGCCACGCATCTCGGCCACGCGGCGACGTTCATCGCGTACGACGTGCTGCAGCGTCGGCTGATCGACAAGGGCCACACCGTCAGGTGCATCCGCAACGTGACCGACGTCGACGATCCGTTGTTCGCGAAGGCCCGCGAACTCGGCGTGCACTATCTCGATCTGGCTGCCGGCGAGGAGGCGCGCTTCGAGCGTGACATGGAGGCGCTGAACGCGCTGCCGGTCGCGGCCACGCCGCGTGCGTCGTCGGCGATCCCGGACATCCGTGGGTTCATCGGGATGGTCCTCGATCGCGGGTTCGCCTACGAGTCCGGTGGATCGGTGTACTTCGACGTCTCGAAGTTCGGATCGTTCGGGTCGCTCAGCCACTACAGCGACGAGGAGATGCTCGTGCTCGCGAAGGAGCGCGGTGGCAACATCGACGATCCCAACAAGCGCTCACCTCTCGACTTCGTGCTGTGGCACCCGTCCGCCGCCGACGAGCCCAGCTGGGACACCATGTGGGGCCCTGGCCGACCCGGTTGGCACATCGAGTGTTCTGCACTCGCCCTGCGTGAGCTCGGTACCACCATCGACCTGCACGGCGGGGGAGCCGATCTGATCTTCCCGCACCACGAGTGCGAACGTGCGCAGTCCGAGGCCGCCACGGGCGAGCCGTTCGTGAAGCACTGGATGCACACCGCGCTGATCCACAAGGACGGCGAGAAGATGTCGAAGAGTCTCGGCAACCTGGTCTTCGTCGATCAACTCCGCGAGACCTGGGACCCCCGGTCGATCCGCCTCGCCATCATCGAACACCATTACCGCACCGAGTGGGAATGGGACGACGGGCTGATGCCGCGCAATGCTGCCCGACTGGACGCCTGGAACGAACGTGGAGGCTCGAACCCCGACCTGCTCGAGGAGGTCCGTGCCCGCCTGGACGCCGACCTCGACACACCGGGCGCGATCGCCGCGATCGACGACGCCGCGCGCGGGAGCCGGCGTCGGCGAAGCAGCCGCGTTGCTCGGCGTCGACCTCGACTGATTCGTCCTCCACCCACCCGACCCACCCCGAAACTTGCCCGTATGTGCGCGCCTGGCGCGACATCCGAGGCATTTTTCGGGGTGGCGCTTCAAATGTGCGCTTGTGCCGTCTACTCTGTCGGGCGTGACAGACAGTCCGGGAGCAGGCGCGATGCAGCGCAGAGTGCGCAAGCTGGGTCGCCCGATCTCCAATCGGCTCTGGAACATCGAGCTGAGCGGATACGAGCGACTGCCCGCCGAAGGGCCTGCGATCCTCTGTCCGAACCACATCAGTTTCCTGGATTCCGCCTTCCTGATGTTGACGGTGCCCCGCAACATCTCCTTCGTCGGCAAGGCCGAGTACATGGATTCGTGGAAGACGAAGTATCTCTTCCCCGCCATGGGCATGATCCCGATCGACCGTTCCGGTGGCGACAAGAGTTCCGCAGCGCTCGACGCGGCCGAAGCGGTGCTCCGACGAGGTGAACTGTTCGGCATCTTTCCCGAGGGCACGCGGAGCCGCAACGGCAACCTCCACAAGGGGCGTACCGGCGCCGCCCGGTTGGCGATGAAGCTGGACTGCCCCATCTTCCCCGTCGGGGTCATCGGGACCGACCAGATCCAGCCGCCCGACGCGAAGATGCCCAAGCTCTTCAGCAGTTGTCAGATCAAGATCGGCCGGCCGATCCGACCGGAGCGCTATCGCGGCCGGGGCGCCGAACACATCGCCTGGCGTTCGATGATCGACGAGGTGATGTACGAGATCCGTGAACTCACCGGCCAGACCTACGTGAACACCTACGCCGGAGCGGCCGCGGAGACCGAACCGACCGTGGCGGCACGCGTGTCGTCGGTCGCCGATCCGATTCCGGACATCACGCCTCGTCCGGCCGCCGACGAGCGCAAGCTGTCGTTGGTCGCCGGTAACTGACCCAGGCCGCACACCGGCGACGGTCGGGCGAACCGACCGAACCGTCCCGAAACTCGCCGCCGTCTCGAAACTCGCCGTCGGTCGCTCGACGGCGCTCCTATCCTGACGGTCGCATGTCGAACATCACGGTCTCCCTCCCCGACGGTTCCGAGCGAGAGCTGGCCGCCGACGCCACCGCGCTCGACCTGGCAGCGTCGATCGGTTCCGGTCTGAGGAAGGCGGCGGTCGCGGCCGTCGTCGACGGCCGCGAGACCGATCTGACCGCACCTCTGCACGACGGCGCCGTCGTGTCGATCATCACTGGTGGCACCGACGAGGGGCGTCACGTGTTGCGGCACTCGACGGCACACGTGATGGCGCAGGCGGTGACGCGCCTGTTCCCGGGAGCGAAGTTCTCGATCGGTCCGGCGATCGAGAACGGTTTCTACTACGACTTCGAACTCCCCGGGGGTGCGACCTTCAGCGACGACGACCTCGAGCGCATCGAGGCCGAGATGCGCGAGATCGTCAAGGCGAATCAGCCGTTCACCCGCTCGGAGATGTCGATGGCCGAAGCCAAGGAACTCTTCGCCGACCAGCCGTACAAGGTCGAGATCATCGAGCGGGTCGAGTCGGCGGAGGCCGACAACGACGACGCCGCAGAGGTCGGCGAGGGCGGCGTGATCAGTGCGTATCGCAACACCGACTCGTTCGTCGACATGTGCGTCGGTCCGCACGTTCCCTCGACGGGCAAGCTCGGGTTCTTCAAGCTCCAGCGTGTGTCCGGCGCCTACTGGCGCGGCAACGAGAAGGGCCCGATGCTGCAGCGCATCTACGGCACGGCGTGGGAGTCGAAGCAGGCCCTCGCCGAGCACCTCCACCAGTTGGAGGAGGCGCTCAAGCGCGATCACCGCAAGCTCGCCACCGAACTCGACCTGCTCAGCTTCCCCCACGAACTCGGCGGTGGCCTCGCCGTGTGGCATCCGAAGGGTGCGATCGTCCGCAAGCTGATGGAGGACTACAGCCGGCTGCGTCACGAACACGGTGGCTACGAGTTCGTCTACACGCCGCACCTCGCCAACGGCAAGCTGTTCGAGACGTCCGGGCATCTCCAGTGGTACGCGGACGGGATGTACCCGCCGATGGAGATGGACAACGGCACGTACTACATGAAGCCGATGAACTGCCCGATGCACTGCCTGATCTTCCGCAGTCGTCAGCGCAGCTACCGCGAACTCCCGCTGCGGCTGTTCGAGCTCGGCAACGTGTACCGGTACGAGCGCGCCGGCACGCTCCACGGTCTGATGCGCATCCGCGGCTTCACGCAGGACGACAGCCACATCTACTGCACGAAGGAACAGATGGCGACCGAGGTGGCGAGCCTGCTCGACTTCGTGCTGTCGGTGCTGCGGGCGTTCGGTTTCGAGGACTTCACGTTCAACCTGTCGACGAAGGACCCGGAGAAGTACATCGGCTCCGACGAGATCTGGGCCGAGGCGACCGAAGCGCTGCGTGAAGCGCTCGATGCGCACGGCCTGGAGTACGCCGTCAAGGAGGGCGACGCCGCGTTCTACGGTCCGAAGATCGACATCGACGTGCGCGATGCGATCGGGCGGTCGTGGCAACTGTCGACGATCCAGGCCGACTTCCAGCTCCCCGAGCGCTTCGACCTCGAGTACGTCGGCGCCGACAACAACCGGCACCGGCCGATCATGTTGCACCGAGCGCTGTTCGGCTCGATCGAACGCTTCTTCGGCGTGCTGCTCGAGCACTACGCGGGAGCATTCCCGACGTGGCTCGCCCCGGTCCAGGTGCGCGTGCTCGCCGTCGCGGAGGCGCACGAGGACTACGCAGCAGCCGTCGTCGAGTCGCTGGAAGCAGCCGGTGCCCGGGTCGACACCGTGGTGGCCGACGACGGGTTGGGCAAGCGCATCCGCAATGCCAAGTTGGAGAAGATCCCCTACGTCCTCGTGGTGG
Source organism: Ilumatobacteraceae bacterium (assembly GCA_963715285.1). GTDB lineage: Bacteria > Actinomycetota > Acidimicrobiia > Acidimicrobiales > Ilumatobacteraceae > Sva-07. The sequence goes on from CAVQRU010000002.1 coordinate 165,272, forward strand.
GCGACGAGGACGTGGCGGCCGGCACGGTCGGGGTCAATCCGCGCGGCGGTGATGTCGAGCGCGGGGTCGATCTCGCTGCGTTCGTCGAGCAGCTGCGCAACGAGTTGGCGAGCGCCGAGTCGGCAGCGCTCGGCGCCTGAGGGTGCGATGATCGAACGGATCTGGTCCGGCTGGAGGTCGGCGTACGTCACCGACGCACCGGTGCGTTCGGCCTCGGCGCCATCGCGGTCGGACCCCGATGGCGCAGGGTCGGTGTTCACCCGGCTGTTGAACTCGGGGGCGTCCGACGCCGAGACCCACATCGTGCATCGATCGACGACCTGCTTCGTGATCTGCAACCTGTTCCCGTACACGGTCGGCCACGTGCTCGTCGTGCCGTTCCGTGAGGTCGCCGACCTCGAGCAGCTGACCGACGCCGAGACCATCGATCTCTGGTCGACCGTCACCGACACGGTCGCCGTCGTGCGCGGGGTCTATCGGCCCGATGGACTCAACGTCGGGCTGAACCTCGGGCGTCCGGCCGGTGGTTCGATCCCCGACCACCTCCACGTGCACGTCGTGCCGCGTTGGACCGGTGACTCCAACTTCATGATGGCGGTGTCCAACACGCAGAACCTGCCCGAGTCGATCGCCGACACCGCTGCGAAGCTCACCGCCGCCTGGGCCGTAGCCTGATCACGATGACCGACGACCTCCGCGACGAACTACCCGACGACCTCGACCCGCGTGGCTACGTCGGGCCGTACCAGTTCCCGGACAACAGCCGGCGTCGTTGGCCAGGCGTGATCTACCTCGTGATCGCGGCACTCTGCGTGATCGTGTACGTCGCGCTGCCCGACGAGGCCTTCGTCAACGAGGGCTTCCTGGCGGCCGCCGCCGTGCTCGCCGCGGTCGGCGTGTTCTCGATCACCTCGAGCTGGCGGATGCACGTCGACGAGAAGGAGGCGCTGGTCGCCGCGCAGCAGGCGTTGGGGTATCCCGTCGGCCACGCGTCGGCGCAACAGGTCTGGCGGGGCCTGCGGAGCCGACCCACCTGGCGCGTGATGTGCTACTCGGCCGACGATCCCCCGACCACTCGGGCCCTGGTGCTGGTCGACGCCGTCGACGGACGCGTCGTCGAACACCTCAGCGAGGACAATCCCGAACTCGCCCCCGAGTCGCGATAGCGTCTCGTCGATGTTCGACGGCAAGTTCCGGACCCCGGTCGACAAGGCCGTCAAGCCGATCGGCAACGCGCTCCGGAAGACGGGGCTGACGCCCGACCACCTCACGATCCTCGGTCTGCTCGTCGGCATCTCCGCGGCGGTGGCGATCGGCGCGGGCCGGCTCCGCCTCGGCCTGCTCCTCGTGATCCTCGCCGCGCTGCCCGATCTCTTCGACGGCGCACTGGCCAAGGCCACCGACGCCGCCAGCCAGCGTGGCGCCTTCTTCGACTCCACGGTGGATCGGGTGACCGATGCCTTCCTGCTCGGTGGTATCGCGTGGTATTTCGCGAGCACCGAGTCGCCGTACATGTCGATCCTGCCGTTCGCCGTGATGGCGGTGTCGAGCATCATCAGCTACGAGCGTGCCAAGGCGGAGTCGCTCGGCATCGAGGCCAAGGGCGGCCTGATGGAGCGAGCGGAACGCATCATCGCGCTCTGCGTCGGGCTGCTGTTCCCCGTGTTGCTGATCCCGATCCTGTGGGTCATGCTGGTGCTCACGTCGATCACGGCGGTTCAGAGGTTCGTGAAGGTGTGGAAGCAGGCGGCGGTCGCCCCGGTCACGGCGGCACGCATCGAGATCCGGCGATCGCGACGCCAGAGCCGCAGGGTGGCGCGTACCGAACGGCGCCGCACCCGGGTGCCACGACGGCCGACCTGAGACGTGCCGTCGCGACCGATCACCGACCCGCGTCGTTTCACCGACCTGGCGACGACATCGTCGTACCGGTTCGGCGCCGCGGCGGCTCAATTGATCCCCGCTCGGGTGGCGGCGGGGTTGACGACGCCGTTCGGATTCGGGGCCAACTTCGCCAGTCGAGAGCGCCGGGCGATGATCGGTCGGCATCTCCAGCGAGTGGACCCGACCCTCAGCGGGCTGCGCCTGCGCCGGGCGGTCCAGGAGGCGTTCGACTCCTACGCCCACTACTGGCTCGAGAGCTTCCGCCTGCCCAACCTGTCCGTCGCCACGGTCGAGCGGGGCTTCGACGTCGACGGGTACGAGAACATCGTCGACGGGCTCGCCGCCGGCAACGGTGTGATCCTGGTGCTGCCCCACCTCGGAGGGTGGGAGTGGGCGGGCCGCTGGATCGCCGACCAGGGTCATCAGATCACGGTGGTGGTCGAGCAGATCGACCCTCCGGAGCTGTTCGAGTGGTTCGTCGACCTCCGCTCGGCACTCGGGATGAACGTGGTGCCGCTCGGTCCCGGCGCCGGCACCACGGTGATGCGGGCCCTCAACGACAACCACGTCGTGTGCCTGTTGGCCGATCGTGACCTCCAGGGTGGCGGCCCTGAGGTCGAGTTCTTCGGTGAGCGGACGACGATGCCGGCCGGACCGGCCACGCTGGCGTTGCGGACCGGGGCGCCGATCCTGCCGACCGCTGTGTACTTCACCGGTCGCGTCGACGGTCACCGCGCCTGGGTGCGCCCTCCGCTGGAGGCGGAGCGAAGGGAGAAGCGCCTGCGCGCGGACGTCGATCGCATCACGCAGATGCTCGCCCACGATCTGGAGATCCTGATCCGCCGGGCGCCGTCGCAGTGGCACATGTTCCAACCGAACTGGCCGAGCGATCCCGGCTACGAACGTCCGACCACGTAGATCGGGTGATTCAGGCGTCCACGACCTCGGCGTGACACGCGTGTGACACGATTCGTCGTCGACTCGGTGCTCAGGGCCACACGAAAGTCGTGCGGCAATCGCCGCACTTCCACTCGGCTGACTGTGGTTCGGCGTCTTTGGCAGGCAGTTTCGCTGGCGCGGCGGGGTGGTCCGCCGAAAGAGCTATCCCTTGGAGGTCGACCACCCTTCGACGATGCCGCCGAACGTGATGAAGACGGGTTCCCCGGTTTGCGGGTCTTTGTCCTCGAACTCCTGCTCGTAGGTGCACGCGACGATTTCCTTGTTGGCAGGCCCCTTCTTTGCGATGGGAGGGGGTGTGTCCGAGAAGATCACCTCGTCGTCAGCATTCCTCACCTCGAAGTACAAATCCCGGAACGCGACCGGGTGAAGTACGGCGTTGGAGTTGCTGTCGAGCGCCGGCGACCACCGCCCGTTGCTGAACACGACGGCTTCAACAGTTCCGACGGGGTCGTCGCAGTTGAGTGTCAGTGGATCGCCCTTCGGCGGGTCTGCTGATGCGGAGCCGGCGAACGCGACAGTGGCTGCGCCCGCGATTGCTGCGACAGCGCCGATGCGACGGATGGTTGACATAGCGTTTCCCCTTCCTGTAACGCCGACGAACTTCCCCCATTCGTCGGCTGGACCTCCAATGTTCGAACAGCGAAGCCAGGGACGCAAGTGGGATTCGTCACACCGCGATCGTCGCACCCCTCGTCACACTCGACCGGGTGACCGACGAGCCGACCCCCGTCGGGCGGCCGGCACATTCGCTAGCTGAGCAACCCACCGAAGCCGTGCCCCCCGCCGCGAGGTTCAGCTGCGGCGGAGCCGCATGTAGGCGCCTTGGACCAGCCCGGCCGCAACGAAAGCGACCGCGAACCACAGGACCCAACCCCCAACAGAATCCGGCGAGATGATCCAGAATGGGATCGCAACGGCCAAGGCGAGCACGACGTAACGGATCACGTTCTGAAGGCGGGACAAGCCAACCCTCTCATAATGATCGACGAGGTGACCAACGCCCGAGATTCGCGTTGCATCTGGCTACTCGCCTTCACCACCGCCCTGCTGCTTACGGAAGAGGAACACCACGGCGAACACGGCCACTCCGATGGTGAGGAAGAGTGCTGGCATGCGTCCGACGGTATTCGGTGAGCACCGTCAGACCCACTCGTCACACTCAACACATGACCGACAAACCGTCGGACGGGCGCTCCGTGACAGAGCTGTGACACAGTTCGTTGAGAAACGGTGCGATCGAGTGGGAAGTGCTGGGAAACTGAAAGTGGCAACACGCTGGGGAAATCCGCAAAGCCCAGTTCAGCCGACTGCCCGTGTCTGTTTCAACCGAACTGGCCGAGCGATCCCGGCCACGAGCGCTGACCTGCGACGATCCGCGGTCGACATGGTCGTCAAGACGACCGTTCGAACTGCCGAAGAGTGAGCATCGAACTCGTGACGAATTTCTCGATGTCAGCGCGCTCGCGCGCTGTCGTCGTCCTGGCGGCCGTGCTGACGGTCGTCTACCTCGTCATGCCTGCGAGCCCGGCGATCGAAGCGATCCGGGTCGTTTCGCCGGCGATCGCCGTGGGCGCCATCATGGTCGGAGTCGCGTCCTTCCAGCCGACGCGCACGTTGCCGTGGTGGCTGATCGCGTTGTCGATGGGACTGCTCGCCGGCGCCAACGTGGTGTGGGCCGGGCTCCATTTCGGTGAACAGGAGACCTTCGTCTCTGCGAGCGACGCCTTCCATCTGGTCTCGGCGCTCGCGCTCGTGCTGGGACTGTGGATGCTCGCGGGCGACAGCGGTGACGATGCCGACGGGCTCGCGTCGATCGAGATCGCGATCGTGGGCATCGCGGTGGGTCTCGGTGTCTGGTTGGCGGTCGTCGAGCCGTATCTCGCCGATGGTGACCTCGCGGTCGGTGATCGCATCTGGGCCGTCCTCGTGCCGATGCTCGGGGCCGTGTCCGTCGCGCTGTCGGTTCGTCTGGCGATTCCCACACGTTTTCGTGCGCCGGCCCCGCTCCTGACGATGATCGGGGTGTCATTGCTGCTGGTCGCTGACGTGCTCCGGAGCATCAGCGAACTCCGCGAGAGCTATGGACCCGGAGGATTCGTCGCTGCCCTGGTGATCCCCGCGTCGCTCCTGGTGGGGGCTGCCGCCCTCGACCCGACGATGAAGCGGGCGAACCGCGTGGTCGAGACGACCAACGTGTTCGGGTTCGGCAGGGTCGTGTGGCTGAGTGTTGCTGCGATGACGCCGCTGACGGTGCTGATCACCCTGCTGGTCACCGGGCTCGGGACGGCGACCACACGAACGTTGGCAGCGATCTGCGCCGTCGTGGTCGTGGTGCTGGCGCTGACACGGATGTGGCGGCTGGTCGCCACCGTGCAGCTGCTCACCGAACGTCGGGGACAGGACCGGCTCGCCGCCATGGTCGAGCACTCGAGCGACGTCGTCCTCCTGCTCGACGCCAATGGCATCATCCGGTACGCGAGCCCCGGCCTCGCCAGCACGCTCGGGCATCGCCCGAGCGATTGGACGGGGAGGTCGATGATCGACCTCGTCTCGAGCGAGGACCGGGATCCCGCAGCCGCCGAACTGCGGCGCTCCGTCTCGGCGGGCCGCGGCAACATGATCAAGTTCGAGGCCAGCCTCGTGCGCGTCGACGGCGAGCGGCGCCGGATGGAGGCGACGATCGCCAACCTGCTCGGCGGCGATGCCGTCGACGGGGTCGTCGCGACGTTCCGTGACGTGACCGAGCAGCGCAACCTCGAGCGGCAACTGAGCCACCGTGCCTTCCACGACGAACTGACCGGCCTCGCCAACCGGGCCTTGTTCCTCGACCGGATGGACCACGCGCTCCGCGTCACTCGCCCCGATGCGGACCCTGTCGTCGTGCTGTTCGTCGACCTCGACGACTTCAAGTCGGTCAACGACGCACTCGGGCACGGTGTCGGCGACCAGATGCTCCGAGCGATCGCCGATCGCATCCGCAGGGTTGCGGGTCCGGGCGACACGCCGGCGCGACTGGGCGGCGACGAGTTCGCACTGCTCTTGGAGGATCGCGGGGGAGTGGACCGAGCGCTCGAGGTCGCGGAGCGGTTGCTCAACGACCTCCACGAGCCGGTTGCCCTCGCCGGATACGACCTGACCGTGCTCGCCAGCGTCGGCGTGGCGGTGTCGACGCCCGGGATGACCACGGCGGGGCTGCTCCGTGACGCCGACATCGCCATGTACGAGGCGAAACGGGCCGGCAAGAGCCAGATCAAGATCTTCGACCCGGCGATGCGTCTGAGCGCCTCGCGTCACCTCGAGTTCCGCAGCGACCTCGCGAACGCGATCGATCGGGACCAGCTGCGGCTCGTGTACCAACCGATGGTCGACCTGCACACACGTCGCGTCGTCGGTGCAGAGTCGCTCCTGCGGTGGGAGCATCCCCTCCGCGGCGCAGTGTCACCCGCCGAGTTCATCCCGATCGCCGAGCGAGCCGGACTGATCGTGCCGATCGGTCAATGGGTGGTCGACGAGAGCTTGCGAGCTGCCGCCCGATGGCAGACCCGCGGTCCACAGCAGATCAGCATCAACGTGTCGGCCAGCCAGATCAGATCATCGGGATTCGTGGAGCACGTGCGGTCGTCGCTGATCCGGCACGCGATCGATCCGCGGCGTGTGACGCTCGAGATCACCGAGACGGTGCTGGTCGAAGAGATCGAGTCGGCATCCGGGTACCTTGCCGAACTGCGCTCACTTGGTGTACTCATTGCAATCGATGACTTCGGCACCGGTTACTGCTCGCTGTCGTACCTGCAGCGCTTCCCGGTCGACGTCGTCAAGATCGATCGGCAGTTCATCCAGGAACTCGACGACGATCCCCGACAGGCGACGTTGGCCAAGATGATCCTCCAGCTCACCGCAGGGCTCGACGTGCAGAGCGTCGCAGAGGGCATCGAGCGCCCCGAGCAGTTGCGTGCGCTCCGGGCGCTCGGATGCGACCTCGGCCAGGGCTACCTGTTGTCCGAGCCGCTGGAGGTCGACGAACTCGAGCGCCGATTCGGGGTCGCGTGACCGGTCGCGGGGGGCCCCAACGCCGGGAATCGGTTCGATGAGGATCGCGGTCGTCAGCCCCTACAGCCTCACCGTGCCCGGTGGGGTCCAGGCCCAAGTGCTCGGACTGGCACGCGAACTGCGCCGACGGGGCCACGAGGCCCGGGTGCTCGGGCCCTGTGACGGACCGCCACCGGAGAGCTTCATCACCCCGCTCGGAGATTCGCTGCCACTGTCCGCGAACGGCTCGGTCGCGCCGATCGCCCCCGACCCGTCGGCGGCGTTGCGGACGTTGCGGGTGCTGAACGACGAGCAGTTCGACGTCATCCATCTCCACGAACCGTTGGCGCCCGGCCCGACCTCGACGGCGCTCATGGTGCACCGAGCACCCACGGTCGGGACCTTCCACGCAGCGGGCACCTCGGCGAGCTACCGGATCCTGCAGCCCGCGCTCACCAGGTTGCTCAGGCGAATCGACCGCAAGGTCGTGGTGTCGAAGGATGCGCTCGCCCTGGTGCAGGGGCACCTCGGAGGCCACTACGACGTATTGTTCAACGGCGTCGAACTCGACGAGATCCGAGCGGTGGCGCCGTGGCCGAGGCCCGACGACCACCAGCCGATCGTGTTCTTCTGCGGGCGGCACGAGGATCGCAAGGGTCTGCGTGTGCTGATCGACGCCGTGGAGTCGCGAGATCTCCCGATCACCGTGTGGATCGGCAGTGACGGGCCCGACACGGCCGATCTCTCGGGGCGCACCGCTGGCGATCCCCGGTTCCAGTGGCTGGGCCGGGTCACGGACGAGGAGAAGTTCGCCCGCCTGCGCGCGGCTGACGTCTTCTGTGCACCGTCGCTGCACGGCGAGTCGTTCGGGGTGGTGTTGATCGAGGCGATGGCCGCGGGCACCGCCGTGGTGGCGAGTTCGCTCGACGGCTACCGCAACGTCGCCACCGACGGTGTCGACTCGCTGCTGGTGGAACCCGGTGATGCCGACGCACTCGGCGACGCCATCGCCCGGGTGATCGACGACCGTGCGCTCTCCGACCGGCTGAGAGCGGCGGGCGACGAACGCGCCGAGGGGTTCGCCATGTCCGCGCTCGCCGACCGCTATCTCGAGATCTACACCGAGGTCCTTGCCGGCTGGGCCCTCGCGTCGAGCCATCGCTGACTGATCCCCGGCGGCCCCGTACACTCCATCGAATGCTCCCCGTCATCATCGTGATCATCGTCGTGGTGGTCCTGGTGCTGGTCGTGATCGCGTCGTACAACGGTCTCGTCAGATCCCGGAACCAGGTCGAGAACGCCTGGTCGCAGATCGATGTCCAACTGAAGCGTCGCATCGACCTCATCCCGAACCTCGTCGAAACCGTCAAGGGCTACGCGGCCCACGAGCGCGAAACGCTCGCCGCCGTGGTCGATGCCCGCAACGCTGCCATCGCCGCACCCGACACCCCCAAGGCGCAGGCAGCGGCCGACGGCGTGCTCACCGGGGCCCTTCGCCAGCTGTTCGCGCTGAGTGAGGCCTACCCCGATCTCAAGGCCAACCAGAACTTCCTCGCGCTGCAGGAGGAGCTGACCGCCACCGAGGGACGCGTCGCCTATGCGCGCCAGTTCTACAACGACAGCGTGCTCACGTACGACAACAAGCTCGAGTCGTTCCCGACCGTGATCATCGCCAAGATGTTCAATTTCGAGGCACGCGAGTACTTCGAGGCCGACGAGCAGGCTCGCATCGTGCCGACCGTCGAGTTCTGACCCCCGACCATGTTCGAACTCATTCGATCGAACAAGCGGCGAAGCGCGGCGCTGATCGCCGTCTTCATCCTCGTCGTCGGCCTCGTGGGTTTCGCCGTCGGAGCGGTCGTCGGCAACGGCATCGCGTTCACGGTGGCGGCACTCGTGTTCAGCGCGATCATCGCGTTCGCCTCCTACTGGAAGGCCGACAAGATCGCGCTGTCGGTCAGCCGGGCCCGTCCCGCGCCACCCGAGCAGTACCAGCGGCTCCACAACCTGGTGGAGGGGCTCTGCATCGCAGGTGGTCTGCCCAAGCCCGGCGTCTACGTCATCGACGATCCGGCCCCGAACGCGTTCGCCACCGGCAGGAATCCGAACCATGCGGCGATCGCCGTCACCACCGGGTTGCTCGAGAAGATGAACCGGGTCGAACTCGAAGGTGTGGTCGCCCACGAACTGAGTCACATCCGCAACTACGACATCCTGGTGTCGACCCTGGCGGTCACGATGGTGGGAGCAGTCGCGCTCATGACCGACCTCGCGATCCGCACCATGTGGTGGAACGGTGGCCGCGTACCCCGCAACGGTGACCGCAGCGACGGCAACAACCCGCTCGCCTGGATCGGGATCCTCCTGCTGATCATCGCGCCGATCGTGGCCAAGCTCATGCAGGCGACGATCTCGCGACGACGCGAGACCCTCGCCGACGTGAGCGCCTGCCAACTCACCCGGTACCCGCCCGGATTGATCTCGGCGCTCGAGAAGTTGAAGGCCGACACGACGGTGACGCATTCGGCCTCCACCGCCACGGCACACTTGTGGATCGAGCAGCCCATGAGCGGCGTCGGCGACGACGGCAAGCTGGGCGGCATCCACCGAATGTTCGACACCCACCCCCCGCTCGACGAGCGAATCGCCCTCCTGAGAGAACTCTGATGAAACTCCTCCGACCCTTCGTTGCACTCGTCGCCGTCGGGCTCGTCGCGGCCTCCTGTGGCGGTGGGGGTGGCGACGACACCGCCCCCACGACCAGTTCGACCTCCACGACGTCCACCACCGTGAAGGCGACCACCACCACGACCTCGTCGTCGACGTCCACCACGTCGACGACGCTGCCGCCGACGATCCGACAGCCGCTGACCGGTGAACCGCTCGGGAGCGAGGACGAGATCCTCCAGCGTGCGGCGCTCGTCGCCAAGATCGACAACAACGCGGCAGCGGTACCCAACCACAGTGGCCTCGCCGTGGCCGACATCGTGTTCGAAGAGGTCGTCGAGGGCCGTACGACCCGATTTGCCGCGGTCTTCCACTCCCAGAGCTCCGACCCGATCGGCCCGATCCGTTCGGGCCGAACCCAGGACATCGACCTGTTCACGTCGTTCAACTCGCCACTGTTCGTCTGGAGTGGTGGCAACCCCAACGTGACCAGGCTGATCAACGATTCGCAACTGATCAACATGGGACCGAACGTGGCCCGCGGGTACTACCGCGGGCCGGGCAGCGCCCCGCACAACCTGTACACGAGCACCGACAACATCTGGTTCCAGACCCCGCCCGACCAGCCGGGCCCGCCGCTGCAGCAGTACCAGTACCTCGATGACGACGAGTCCGTCGACGGCGAGGCGACTGCGGGTGTCAAGGTGCGCGTCGGCAGCGAGAACGTCGAGTGGACGTGGAACGCCGAGACGATGAAGTTCGAGCGTTCACAGCGCGGTCGCGCCCACGACGACAAGCTCTTCGGCCGGATCGGGGCGACCAACGTGGTGATCATGGGCGTCGACTACGGCCGCAGCGCCGCCGATTCGCGCAGTCCCGAGGCGCAGACCATCGGTGAGGGACCGATCTGGGTCTTCACCGACGGCCAGGTGCGAGAGGGCACGTGGAAGCGCGAGTTCAGCCTGTTCGCCATCGAGTTCTTCACCCCGGAGGGCACGCCGATGGAGTTGCAGCCCGGCAACACGTGGATCGAGCTCGCCGACATCGTCGACGTCGTCGCCGGCGGGGTCGAGGTGTTGCCGACGGCACCTCCGTCACCGTGAAGCTCCACTGCGTGAACGGCCGCGACGAAAGTACGCTGTCGCGATGACATCGAGTCGCAGCACCGGAACGTTCCCCGTGAAGCGGGGACTCGCGGAGATGATGAAGGGCGGCGTCATCATGGACGTCGTCACTCCCGGCCAGGCCAAGGTGGCCGAGGACGCCGGCGCGGTCGCCGTGATGGCGTTGGAGCGCGTGCCCGCCGACATCCGTCGAGACGGGGGCGTCGCCCGGATGAGCGATCCCGAGATGATCGAGGGCATCAAGGCCGCCGTGTCGATCCCGGTGATGGCGAAGGCGCGCATCGGCCACTTCGTCGAGGCTCAGATCCTCCAGGCGCTCGGCGTCGACTTCGTCGACGAGTCCGAAGTGCTCACGCCCGCCGACGAGGCGCACCACATCGACAAGTTCGCGTTCGACGTGCCGTTCGTGTGCGGAGCGACCAACCTCGGCGAGGCGCTGCGACGCATCTCCGAGGGTGCTGCGATGATCCGCTCCAAGGGCGAGGCCGGCACCGGCAACGTCGTCGAAGCCGTGCGTCACCTGCGCTCGATCACCGGCGACATCAAGAAGATCACCCAGGCCGACCAAGCCGAGTTGTTCGAATGGGCCAAGCGCCTCCAGGCACCGCTGCCGCTCGTCCAGGAGATCGCCGAGACCGGCAAGCTCCAGGTGCCGCTGTTCTGCGCCGGTGGGCTCGCCACGCCGGCCGACGCCGCGCTCGCGATGCAACTCGGCGCCGAGGCGGTGTTCGTCGGTTCCGGCATCTTCAAGTCCGAGGATCCGTCGCCACGGGCCAAGGCGATCGTCGAGGCGACGACGCACTTCAACGACCCCGACATCCTGGCGAAGGTCAGCCGCGGGCTCGGTGCCCCGATGACCGGCATCGAGATGGACGAGGTCAATCAGCGATATGCCGATCGGGGCTGGTGAACCCAACTCGCACGGGCACGGGCCGATCGTCGGCGTCCTGGCGCTCCAGGGCGCCTTCGAGATGCATCAGCACCGGCTGCACCATCTCGGCGTTCGTGCGCCGCTGATCCGTACCCCTCGCGAACTCGAGACGGTCGACGCGCTCGTCCTGCCGGGCGGGGAGAGCACCACGATGTCGAGGCTGTTGACCACCAGCGGACTGTTCGACCACGTCAAGGGTCGTCTGGCCGACGGCATGGCCGTCTTCGGCACGTGTGCCGGCATGATCCTGTGCGCGACCGAGGTGCTCGACGCCCGTTCCGACCAGCGGGGGTTCGACGTGATCGATCTCACGGTCCGTCGCAACGGTTACGGCCGCCAGCTCGACAGCTTCGAGGCCGACCTCGACGTCGACGGACTCTCCACGCCGTTCCACGCCGTGTTCATCCGTGCCCCGCTGGTCGAGCGCGTCGGCGACGGCGTCGAGGTGCTCGCGACGCACGACGGTGTGCCTGTCCTCGTGCGCAGCGGACCTTGTACGGTGGCGGCGTTCCATCCCGAACTCACCGACGACGCACGGTTGCACGAGCTCTTCCTCGAACACCTCTGAGCGATCTGCCGACCTGAAAGAGACGACATGTCCGGCCACTCCAAATGGGCAACGATCAAGCACAAGAAGGGCGCTGCCGACAAGGCGCGCGGCAAGCTCTTCGCCAAGCTCGCCCGACAGATCGAGGTGTCGGCGAAGAGCGGCGGTGACGTCGACTCCAACCCGACACTGCGAACCGCGGTCCAGAAGGCGAAAGCCGCGCGGATGACCAACGACGCGATCGACCGCGCCATCAAGCGCGGGACGGGCGACGACGACGGGGGCACGTACGAGAGCATCATGTACGAGGGCTACGCCCCCGGTGGTGTGGCGCTGATGATCGACGTGCTCACCGACAATCGCAACCGCACTGGCGCCGAGATCCGAAACATCTTCTCCAAGCTCGGTGGCTCGATGGCCGAACCGGGCGCAGTCGGTTGGCAGTTCCAGCGTCGGGGGGTGATCCTCACCGGTGACGGCGTCGACGAGGACACGATCATGATGGCCGCGCTCGAGGCCGGGGCCGACGACGTGATCGCCGAGGCCGACGGTGCGTTCCGGATCATGACCGACCCGTCGATCGTCTACGACGTGAAGGCCGCGCTCGACGAGTCCGGCATCGAGGTGATCTCGGCGGACTCCCCGATGGTCGCCGAGAACCTGGTGCCGGTGACCGACACCGCTGACGCAAAGGCGATCCTGCGCATCCTCGAGGCGCTCGAGGACAACGACGACGTCCAGGACGTGTTCTCGAACTTCGACATGAGCGACGAGTTGATGGAGGTGGCAGCGTCGTGAGTCTCGGGGTGGGCGATCCGGCGCCGGACTTCACGCTTCCCGGTACGGGCGGCCGCGAGTACTCGCTGTCGGAGTTCCGTGGCCAACCGGTGGTGCTCGTGTTCTACCCCGGCGACGACACACCGGTCTGCACGAAGCAGTTGAACAGCTACAACGACGATCTCGAACAGTTCAGCGAGATGCACGCCCAGGTGATCGGGATCTCGGCGCAGGACGTGTCGAGTCACGACGCCTTCGCCGGCAAGCACGGCTTCGACTTCCCGCTCCTGGCCGACACCGACAAGGCGGTGGCCGGTCTGTACGGCACGCTGGGTCCGATCGGGTTCCCGCGTCGCAGCGTGTTCATCGTCGACGGGGACGGCGTCGTTCGCTACGCACATCGGGCGATCGCCGGGCTGACGTTCCGGCCGGTGAAGGAACTGATCGGCGAGTTGGAGAAGATCACCACCTGATGTGGTCGCCGGGCTAAGGTACGAACCTGTGTTCGTCAGCCCTGCCACCGATCGGTCGAACGACCGAACCTGCCGGGTGCTCGGGATCGATCCCGGGCTCACCCGGTGCGGCTTCGCCGTCGTCGACTCGCGCGGGCCGAGCAAGGCGGTCGCGGTGTCGCTCGGGGTGATCACGACGCCACGTACCGACCCGTTGCCGCAACGCCTCGCCTCGCTGCGTACGGAGTTCACCTCCCTGATCGCCGAGTTCGCTCCCGACGTGGTCGCGGTCGAGCAGGTGTTCTTCCAGGTCAACGTCCGCACGGCGATGAGCGTCGGTCAGGCGAGCGGACTCGCGCTCGCCGAGGCAGCGCTCGCCGGATGCGAGGTGGTGCAGTACACGCCCAACCAGGTGAAGGACACCGTGGCGGGGTGGGGCGGGGCCGACAAGGCCCAGGTCCAGAAGATGGTGCAGGCTCGTCTCGGGTTGAGTGCGCTACCGAAGCCCGCCGATGCCGCCGACGCGGCCGCCCTCGCCCTGTGCCATCTGGCGATGTCGCCGATGGGTCGGCGCATCCGTGCGCAGACGGAGCGCAGCGCGTGATCGGGTCCCTGCGTGGGTCGGTGCTCGAGCGCAACGTCGACGGCACGGTCCTGTTGGAGGTCGGCGGGGTCGGATACCTGGTTGCGGTGTCGACGCGCGTGCTCGCCGAACTCGAGCCAGGTACGGCGGTGTTCCTCTACGTGCACCACCACATCCGTGAAGATGCCCAGACGTTGTTCGGGTTCACGTCACGCGACGATCGCCAGACGTTCCAGGTGCTGATCAAGACCAACGGCATCGGCCCCGCGCTCGCCATGGCAATCCTGGCGACCCACCCTCCTGCCGCGCTGTTCGACGTCGTTGCCAACAACGACGTTGCGGCGCTGACGCTGGTGCCGGGAGTGGGCAAGAAGACCGCCGAGCGTCTGATCGTCGAGTTGCGCGACCGGCTGTCGGTGCCGATGCTCGACGGTGCGGGCTCCAGCGGCTCCGCGTCGGCGGTCGCCGACGTACGCGACGCGTTGGCCTCCCTGGGCTACGGCACCGACGAGATCCGTGACGTGCTGAGAGAGCTCCCGTCCGACGCCGACTCGGCCACGCTGTTGCGCGACGCCCTGAAGTCGCTGGGAGCACGCCGTGCGTGACGAGTTCCTCGATCCGGGAATCGGTGGTGACGACGACGTGATCGCGTCGGAGATCGAGCTCGAAGCCGGGCTTCGACCCCGGGCGCTCGAGGACTTCGTCGGCCAGCGCGAACTCAAGGAGCATCTTCGCATCGTGCTCGAAGCGGCCCGCAAGCGCGAGCAGCCCGTCGATCATCTGCTGTTCGCCGGGCCGCCCGGCCTCGGCAAGACGACGCTGGCCGGGATCGTGGCGACGGAGATGGGTGTGCACCTGCACGTCACCTCGGGCCCGGCGCTCGAGCGCGCCGGTGACCTCGCAGCGATCCTGACCAAGCTCGAGGACGGCGACGTGTTGTTCATCGACGAGATCCACCGCCTGTCGCGCGCGGTCGAGGAGATCCTGTACCCGGCGATGGAGGACTTCCAGCTCGACATCGTCGTCGGCAAGGGGCCTGCGGCATCGAGCATCCGGTTGACGATGCCGCCGTTCACGCTCGTCGGGGCCACGACACGGACCGGGATGATCACGGGTCCATTGCGCGACCGGTTCGGCCTCGTCGCCCGCCTCGACTACTACGACGACGAGGAGCTGCGGGCGATCGTCGAGCGGGCGGCGCGGATCCTCGACGTGTCGATCGATCGCGACGGCGCCTGGGAGATCGCCCGTCGATCGCGGGGGACGCCGCGCATCGCCAACCGACTGCTCCGGCGCGTGCGCGATTTCGCCGAGGTGCGCGCCGACGGCACGATCGATGCCGACGTCGCCCGCGACGGCCTCGCGCTCTTCGGGGTCGACGATCGTGGCCTCGACAAGGTCGATCGTGCGATCCTGACCGCACTGTGCACCCAGTTCAGGGGCGGCCCGGTCGGTCTGTC
The DNA here is from genome assembly GCA_963715285.1 of Ilumatobacteraceae bacterium. Classification (GTDB taxonomy): domain Bacteria; phylum Actinomycetota; class Acidimicrobiia; order Acidimicrobiales; family Ilumatobacteraceae; genus Sva-07. The sequence continues at coordinate 180,686 of CAVQRU010000002.1, forward strand.
GACCGTGGCGATCAGCGTCGGCGAGCAGCCCGAGACCGTCGAGGACGTGTACGAGCCGTTCCTGATCACCCAGGGCATGATCGCCCGGACACCGCGGGGGCGTGTGGTGCTCGACGCCGCCTACGACCACCTGGGCCTGGCGCCACCGCGCCGATCCTCGACCAGCAGCCTGTTCGACTGAATGAGACAAGGGGTCTGACCCCACGTCTCATTAGCCTCGCCGTGGTGCGGATCGCCGATTTCGACTACGACCTGCCGGAGGATCGGATCGCGCAGACACCGATCGAGCCGCGTGACACGGCGCGTCTGCTGGTGGATCGGGGGAGTGCGCCGCCCGAGCACCGCCACGTGCACGACCTCCCGGAGCTGTTGCGCGCCGGGGACCTGCTCGTGCTCAACGAGACCCGGGTGATCCCGGCGCGGCTCCGGCTGCGCCGTTCGACCGGAGGAGCGGCCGAGGTGCTGCTGTTGGAGCCTCGTGACACCGACCGCCGCACGTGGGAGGCGTTGGTCCGGCCCGGAGCGAAGCTGCGCGTCGGGGAGCGGTTGCTCGCCGACGACGTGCCGCTGGTGCGCATGGGGGAGCGGACGCCGGCCGGTGACACCTTCTGGGTGGAGCTGATCGGCGACGACGATCCCGTCGCCCTGCTCGACCGCCACGGGGAGATGCCCTTGCCGCCGTACATCGGCGAGCGCCTTGTCGACCCGGATCGCTACCAGACCGTCTTCGCTCGGGAACCGGGCTCTGCCGCGGCACCCACGGCCGGCCTCCATTTCACCTCCGATCTGTTCGAGCGACTCGCTGCCGCCGGCGTTCGGACCGCGACCGTCGAGCTGGTGGTCGGCCTCGACACGTTTCAGCCGATCAGTACCGAGAATCCGCTCGACCATCCGATGCACACCGAGCGCTACCGGGTGCCGCCCGAGACGATGGTGGCGTGCCGAGAGGCCGACCGGGTCGTCGCCGTGGGCACCACCGCGGTGCGGGCGCTGGAGTCGGCGGCGCGCTCCGGTGAGCTGTCGGGCAGGACCGATCTGTTCATCCACCGTGGGTTCGACTGGCAGCTGGTCGATGTGATGATGACCAACTTCCACCTGCCGAAGACGACGCTGCTGATGATGATCGACGCATTCGTCGGGCCTCGGTGGCGAGACCTCTACGCCGCGGCGCTCGCCGGTGACTACCGGTTCCTGTCCTTCGGCGACGCCATGTTGCTCGACCGACACGCGCCCTGAGCCCGGCACGCGAGACTCGGGCACGGGACCGCTGCGGCGGATGTGGCGGGACGTGGTTCCGAGGTTCGTGTCCGGGCAACCCTGACACACCCCCTGGTCATGATTGGGGTATGGATTCGATTGGGGTCGCCGACCGGGTGGAGCGCATCCTTGCGGTCCGCGACGACCCCTCGGCGACCGACGATCTCGTCGAGTCCGGACTGGTCGCAGTCCGAGAGATCCAGTCCTGGGCAGAGGCACAGCAGGCGGCGCTGGTGGCCAAGTTGTCGACCGACGGGTTCGCGGAGGCTCGGGTGGCGAACGCAGCGAAGACCTCTTTCGGCGCCGCCAGCAAGTCGACACAACGCGCTCACCTGCGCGGTCGGTTCGATCCGGTCACCGGCGTCCGGCTCGCATCGAAACTGGCGACCGCGGTGGAGGCGCTCTTTGCCGAGCAGGTGACGAAGGGGTGCCCGGAGGATCCGCTGCGGGGCGTGTACCGAGGGTGTGCGATCCCCGGCTGCAGCGTCGCCTACGACCGCTGCACGTTGCATCACCTGATCTGGTGGCGAAACGGCGGGGCGACCGATCTCGACAACTTGTTGCCGTTGTGCACGAACCATCACGGCAAGATCCACCACGACGGCTGGATCATCGAACTCGGAGCGAACCGCGAACTCACCCTGCGACTCCCCGACGGCACCGTCCACAACACCGGACCACCAGGCCGACGCACCGCCGCCTGAGCGGCACGCAGCGATACCGTCGCCGCAATGCATCCGGTCGAGTTCGAGGTCGAAGCCACCGACGGCGCGGCGCGCGCAGGAACGGCGACGACCGCGCACGGCAGCTACACGACGCCGCTGTTCATGCCGGTCGGCACCCGCGGGGCGATCAAGTACCTGAGTGCCGCCGACTACGAGCGGATCGGTGCGCAGATCGTGCTGGGCAACACGTACCACCTGATGCTGCGCCCGGGCGCCGAACTGATCGAACGATTCGGCGGCCTGGGTCGCTTCGCCGGGTGGGACGGTCTCACGCTCACCGACTCGGGCGGATTCCAGGTGTTCTCGCTCGACCCGAAGGTCGACGACGACGGTGTCACGTTCAAGAGCACCTACGACGGCTCGTCGCACCGGTTCACCCCCGAGATCGCGGTCGACGTCCAGCAGCGCATCGGCGCCGACATCGCGATGGTGCTCGACGTCTGCCCGCCGTTGCCGAGCCCACCCGACGTGATCCGGACCGCTCTGGAACGCACCACCGCATGGGCTCAGCGAGCCACCGACGCGCACACCCGCGCCGACCAGGCGCTCTTCGGCATCGTGCAGGGCGGCATCAGCGAGACGATGCGACGCGAGAGCGCGCAGCAGGTCGTCGAGATCGGCTTCGACGGCTACGGAATCGGCGGGCTCTCGGTCGGGGAGACCCGCGAGGAGATGCTCCCTGCGCTCGCCGCTGCGCTCGAACACCTGCCGACCGACCGGCCCCGCTACCTGATGGGCGTCGGCGACCCGGCGTCGCTCGTCGAGGCGGTCGGGCTCGGTGTCGACCAGTTCGACTGCGTGATGCAGACCCGCCTGGGCCGCCACGGCACGGCCCTCACCTCGACCGGACGCTTCCAGGCCAAGGCGGCGCGCCATGCCGACCTCGACGAGCCCCTCGACGCCACCTGCCCGTGCGAGGTGTGCGCCCGCCACAGCCGGGGCTACATCCGTCACCTCCTGCAGGTGGGCGAACCGAGCGCGTCACGGCTCCTGTCGATCCACAACGTGGCCTGGACGATCGAGCTGATGGCGCGCATGCGCGCTGCGATCCGGGCCGGAGAGTTCGGTTCGCTCCGCCGTTCGATCCTGGATGTTTGGGGTTGACGGGTGCGTCGAACGATTCGCAGCTAGGCTCGCTCGCCGACATGAACGCGCACCTCTCGACCCTCATCGCCAGCTCCTCGGGTGGAGGCGGCAGCGCAGCGATCCTGCAGCTGGGCATCCTGCTCCTGATCCCGTTCGCCATGTACTTCTTCATGATCCGCCCGCAGCGTCGGCGGATGCGTGAACAACAGGAACTGCAGCGTTCGATCCAGGTCGGCGACGAGGTGATCACCACCTCGGGTGTCTACGGAACCATCACGGGCGAGGACGGCGATACCCGGTTCTGGCTGGAGATCGACGACGACGTCCAGATCCGCATCGCCCGGGCGGCGATCCAGGGCAAGGCCAGCCCCGACGCGGACGAGCAGGACGACGACGACGCCGCCGACGAACTCGAGTCGGCGAACACCGCCGAAGACGACTGACCTCACGATGAAGCGCCGCCTGTGGACATCGTTGATCGGCGTCGTGCTGATCACGCTGTCGACCCTCGTTTTCAACGTCGCCACCGACAACACCCCGATCCTGGGCCTCGACCTGCAGGGTGGCGTCTCGGTCATCCTGGCGCCGGTCGAGCCGGCCACCGAGCAGGACCTGATCATCATCCGCGACCTGATCCGCGACGAACTCGAGCGGCGCGGCATCGCCGAGCCCGACGTTCGTGTGCAGGGCCAGACGATCGTCGTCGACCTTCCGGGCGTGCGAGACCAGGACGAGGCCCTCAGCGCCGTCGACGTCTCCGGTGTCGTCGAGTTGCGGCCCGTGCTCAACTTCAGCGACTGCCCGGCGCCCGAGGCGACCCAACCAGCGCTCGGACTGGGCGACGAGACACCGTCGACCGGCTCAGCGCCCGACACCAGCGTGGAGCCGACCGGTTTCCGCCTCCCGCAGTCACCTCCGGCGGATTCGATTCCGGCCGACACGACGCCGGCCGACACGACACCGGCCGACACGGTTCCCGGCGACACACTGCCGGTCGTCAACGAGCCCGTGCCCACCCAGGCGACGGTCACCGGAGCGGAGCTGCTGCCGACGCGCGACGGCTCCGTCCTGTGTGTCGGCCCGGCGCAGGGCACCGGCGAGGTCTTCGAGAAGGGGAGTGCGCAGCTCACGGGTGACCAGGGGTGGGGCGTCGCCGTCGATCTGCGCGGCGATGGCCAGGCCACATGGAACAACCTCGCCAATCAGTGTTACAACGCCGCACCGACCTGCCCGTCGACGCAACCCGGCGTGCGTGGTCAGATCGCCATCGTCCTCGACAGCATCGTTCAGTCCGCACCGCAGGTGAACCAGCCGAACTTCACCGACTCGGTTGCGATCACCGGTGACTTCTCCCGCGACGAAGCCAGCGATCTTGCGAACGTGCTCAACCGCGGCGCCTTCCCCGTCGAGGTCGAGGCCCAAGAAGCGCGCACGGTGTCGGCCTCGGCGGGCACCGACTCCCTGCGAGCTGCCATCATCGCCGGGCTGGTCGGTCTCGTGCTGGTGCTGGTCTTCCTCGTCGCCTACTACCGCTGGCTGGCCCTCGTGATCGTCGGCGGCATCACCGTGTGGGCCGCCATGGTGTTCACGATGGCATCGTTCGTGTCCGGGTGGACCAACTATGCGCTGAGCCTCGCGGGTGTCACCGGCATCATCGTCGCGATCGGTGTCACCGTCGACAGCTACGTCGTGTTCTTCGAACGAATCAAGGACGAACTCCGCAACGGCCGCACGATCAAGAACGCCGCACCGCGAAGCTTCAACATGACGTGGCGCACCATCTGGTCGGCCGACGTGGTGTCGTTGATCGGCGCCTTCATCCTGTTCTGGCTCAGCGTCGGGTCGGTGCGTGGCTTCGCTCTGTACCTCGGGCTCACGACGATCTGCGACCTGCTCGTGTGCTACTTCTTCACCCGTCCCGCCGTGTTGCTGCTCGCGCAGAGCAAGCTGATGACCAAGCAGGACCACGTCCTCGGCATGAACGTGGCAACAGCATGACGCTCGACACGACCGTCTCGACCTCCGCTATCGGCCGGCTGTTCCGCGGACAGACCGCGATCGACTTCTACGGACATCGCAAGATCGGCCTGATCAGCGCGATCGTCGTCGTGGTGGTCACCGTGCTCTCGTTGCTCACGCAGGGTCTCAACCTCGGTCTCGACTTCGAGGGGGGCGACGCGTGGGACATCCCCGCCAGCGAGACCTTCGGTGTCGACGAGGCCGAAGCGGTGCTGCAGGCCAACGACGTCTCGACCACGGGAGCGCGCATCCAGCTGCGCAGCTCGGAGACCTCCGACATCGTCACCGTGCAGGTCGAGGAGCTGCCGCGAGAACAGGCTGCGCAGGTGACCGCCGACTTCGCCGAGGCCGCCGGCGTGACGACGCAGGACATCAGCTTCTCGTTCACCAGCTCCACCTGGGGTCGTGAGATCACCGAGAAGGCGGTCCGCGCCCTGGTGGTCTTCATCATCATCGTGTCGATCTTCATCTCGATCCGCTTCGAGTGGCGCATGGCCCTCGCCGCGATCGCGGCGATGCTCAACGACGTGGTCTTCGCGGTCGGGTTCTACTCGGTGTTCCAGTTCGAGGTCACCCCGGCCACCGTCATCGCGTTCCTCACCATTCTCGGCTACTCGCTGTACGACACGATCGTCGTGTTCGACCGGGTCAACGAGAACCAGGGCCGCTACGCCGGCGTTCGGATGCCGTACGAGGACATCGTCAACATCTCGATGAACCAGGTGATGATGAGGTCGATGCTCACGAGCTTCTCGTCGATCATCCCGGTCGTGTCGCTGCTGATTCTCGGTTCCGGCGTCCTCGGCGCCGTCGCACTCCAGGAGTTCGCGCTCGCGCTGCTGGTCGGCATGATCTCGGGCGTCTATTCGTCGATCTTCATCGCCACGCCGCTGCTGGCCTTCCTCAAGCGTGACACGGGACGAAAGACACGTCGGGACCGGATGGTCGGCGACGAGCTGCGTGCGGCCGTGATGGGCGCCGGTGTCACCGGTCGCGTCGGCGAGCAACGCCTCTCGAGTGAGGAGCCGCACGACGGTGCCGACGACGACCGCGAACTCGTGGCGTCGGCCGTCGTCCAACCGGCCGACCGGCTCCTGACACACCCTCCTCGTCCGCGCAAGAAGAAGCGTCGCTGACCGACGCTCTCTCCCTGTCATCGTCGGCGAGCCGGGTGTCGGGAGGTATCCTCCGACCATGGCAGGCGACCACGCAGCACTTCGGAGCTATGTCCGAGAGATCAAGGACTATCCGACCGATGGCGTGACGTTCCGCGACATCACGCCGCTGCTTGGTGACGGAACGACCTTCGCTGCTGCCGTGAACGGACTTGTCGACGACTTCTCCGGTCAGTCGGTCGATCGGGTGGTCGGGGTCGAGTCGCGTGGCTTCATCTTCGCGTCGGCCGTGGCCTATCGAATCGGCGCCGGCTTGGTTCCGGTCCGCAAGGCGGGCAAGCTTCCGTGGGCGGTCGTGCGTGAGGAGTACGACCTCGAGTACGGATCCGACAAGCTCGAGATCCACCGTGATGCGATCCACCCGGGCGAGCGCATCCTGATCATCGACGACGTCCTCGCCACCGGTGGCACGGCGTCGGCCACCGCCAAGCTGGTCGAGACCCTCGGCGGCGTGATCATCGGACTCGGTTTCGTGATCGAACTCGACGAACTGGGAGGGCGTGCCCGGGTGGGGGAGCGAGCCGTGAGGTCGCTCCTGCACTACTGAGGCGCATCAGATCATGGGGACCGTCGACCGTGTGCTCCCGTGGAGGCGACAGCATGTCGAGGTCGCCAACTCCGAGCTGACCCCGCTGCTCGCGTCGTACCGGCGGCGCCATCCGAAGTCGCCGGTGTCGACCATCAGCCGCGCCTACAGGGTCGCGGCCGAGGCCCACCAGTCCCAGATGCGCTCCAGCGGCGAGAGCTACATCAACCATCCGCTCGCCGTGGCGCAGATCGTCGCCGACATCGGCCTCGACGAGGTGTCGGTCACCGCAGCGCTGCTCCACGACGCCGTCGAGGACACCGAGATCACCGTCGCCGACGTCGAGCGCGACTTCGGCGCCGAGGTCGCTGCCATCGTCGACGGCGTCACGAAGCTCGAACGCATCCGGTTCGACTCTCGCGAGGAGCAGCAGGCCGCCAGCATGCGCAAGATGCTCGTGGCGATGGCCAAGGACCTCCGAGTGCTGGTCATCAAGCTCGCCGACCGCCTCCACAACATGCGGACGATCGCAGCGATGCCGTTGGAGAAGCAGCAACGCATCGCACAGGAGACCCTCGACATCTACGCCCCGCTGGCGCACCGCCTCGGCATGCAGGAGATGAAACAGCAGCTCGAGGACCTGGCGTTCGCATCGTTGCACCCGAAGCGGTTCGCCGAACTCGACCACCTCGTCAGCAGCCGCACGCCCGAGCGCGACGTCTACTTGGCGAAGACCCTCGCCGAGGTCCGCGCCCGTCTCGACGAGCTCGGGATCAAGGCCGAGGTGACCGGTCGTGGCAAGCACCTGTGGTCGATCTACGAGAAGATGGTCGTCAAGGGACGCGAGTTCGACGAGATCTTCGACCTGATCGCAATCCGCGTCGTCGTCGACTCGATGAAGGACTGCTACGCCGCGCTCGGGTCGATCCACGGGCGGTGGCGACCGGTGGTGGGCCGGTTCAAGGACTACATCGCGATGCCGAAGTTCAACCTCTACCAGAGCCTGCACACCACGGTGATCGGGCCGGCGGGCAAGCCGATCGAGGTCCAGATCCGCACCGTCGAGATGCACCAGCGTGCCGAATGGGGTGTCGCCGCGCACTGGGCGTACAAGGAGGGTGGCGACAAGCACGCCGAGATCGACTGGCTGACACGCATCATCGACTGGCAGGAGGAGATCTCCGATCCGGCGCAGTTCATGCAGAGTCTCAAGACCGACCTCGAACAGGACGAGGTGTTCGTGTTCACGCCGAAGGGGCGCGTGATCACGCTGCCGGTCGGTTCGACCACGGTCGACTTCGCCTACGCCGTCCACACCGAGGTCGGGCACGCCTGTATCGGCGCCAAGGTCAACGGCCGCCTGGTGTCACTCGACCACGTCCTGGCGAGTGGCGACAACGTCGAGATCTTCACCTCGAAGGTCGAGACGGCCGGCCCGTCGCAGGACTGGCTGACCTTCGTGGTGTCGCCACGCGCCCGCAACAAGATCCGCCAGTGGTTCAGCCGTGAACGGCGCGTCGACATGGTCGAGGCCGGCCGTGACGACCTCACCGCCGAGCTGCGACGTGAGCGGCTGCCGGTGCAGCGGGTGTGGAAGTCACCGCAGTTGGAGGCCGTGATCGCCGAGTTGAGCTACGTCGACCTCGACGCACTGCTCGCTGCGATCGGTGAACACCACGTGTCGGCGAAGTCGGTCGCCCAGCGTCTCACGCGCGGGTTCCGTACCGGCGACGACGCCGAGCAGATGCCGGCCACGGTCGCGAGGCCGCAGCGGGAGCGTCGTGATGGCGACCGTTCACGGGTCGGCATCCACGTGGAGGGCCTCGACGACGTGATGGTGCGACTCGCCAACTGCTGCACGCCGATGCCGGGCGACGGCATCATCGGGTTCGTCACGCGGGGCCGCGGCGTCAGCGTTCACCGTTCCGACTGCGCGAACGCCGTGTCGCTGATGGCCGAGCAGGCGACGCGGATGATCGAGGTCGAGTGGGACGGCGAGGAGCATCGTGGCACGACGTTCGTCGCCGGCGTCGAGGTGGTCGCGCTCGATCGCTCCCGATTGCTGCGCGACGTCACCAATGCCCTCGCCGACCACCAGGTGAACATCCTCTCGTGCCAGACGGTCACGGGGAGCGACCGGGTCGCGAAGATGCGCTTCGAGTTCGAGTTCGCCAACCCCGGGTACCTCGATGCGGTGATCCGCACGATCAAGGGCGTCGACTCGGTGTACGACGCATATCGCCTGATCCCGGGCGCAGCCACGCCGGTAGCCTGACCGGCCGTGCCAGCGTTCCAGACCAGTCCCGGCATGCGGGACATCCTGCCGCCCGAGAGCGGGCGTTGGCGCGCCTTCGACCGTGTGTTCGCGGAGGTCGTCGAAGCGGCGGGGTACGGCCAGCTGATCACGCCGCTGCTCGAGGATCTCGGCGTCTTCACCCGCATCGGCGATGCCACCGACGTGGTCACCAAGGAGATGTACGACTTCGTCGACAAGGGCGATCGGCACATCGCGCTGCGTCCCGAGATGACGGCGAGCGTCTGCCGGGCCTTCGCCGAACACCGCCCGACGTTGCCGTGGAAGGTGTACTACTCGGGCTCCAACTTTCGCTACGAGAAGCCGCAACGCGGCCGGTACCGGCAATTCGATCAGGTCGGCGTCGAGGTGCTGGGCGCCGACGACCCGCATCTCGACGTCGAGGTGATCGCCCTCGCCTGGGAGTTCTACGCCCGGCTCGGGCTGCGACAGGTGAACCTGATCGTCAACAGCCTCGGTGAACCGGACGATCGGGCCCGCTACGTCGACGCCCTGCGCGAGCACTTCACGGTCGCCGGCGAGGCGCTCAGCGAGCAGTCGCGAGCCACCCTCGACCGCAATCCGCTCCGCGTGCTCGACTCCAAGCGGGCAGGCGACCAGGAGCACATCGCCGCCGCCCCGCAGATCGCCGAGTTCCACAGCGGCGATGCCGCAGCGCACTTCGAAGCGGTGCTGACGGGGCTGCGAGCGCTGGACATTCCCTTCACGATCGAACCGAAGCTCGTGCGCGGTCTCGACTACTACCGCCGCACGATCTTCGAGTTCCAGGGCGGCACGCTCGACTCGGCCCAGAACGCGCTCGGCGGAGGCGGCCGCTACGACGGTCTCGTCGAGGCCCTCGGTGGTCCGCCGACGCCCGGGGTCGGTTTCGCTCTCGGCCTCGACCGAACGCTGCTCGCCTGCGACGACGAGGGCGTCTTCCCGGCGGTGCCGACGGTGCTCGACGCGTTCGTCGTCGACGTCACCGGTGGGCTCCAGGCCGCCGCGCTCACCGCAGAACTCCGACGCGCCGGCATCGCCGCCGACCGGGGCTACGACAACCGCTCGATGAAGGCCCAGATGAAGCTCGCCAACCGCAGCGGCGCGCGCTTCGCCCTGATCGTGGGCGACGACGAACTCGATGCAGGGACCGTCGTCGTCAAGCCCATGCTCGGCGACGGTGAGCAGACCGCCGTCGCCCGCTCGGAGATCTCCTCGTACCTCGCCGCTCACCCACCACAGAATTGATGCTCACATGAACAACCCCACCTCCATCGCCACCTCCACCTCCACATCATCATCCTCCTCTTCGCAGGCGACGTCGATGCGCACGCACCTGTGCGGTGAGCTGCGTGCCGAGCACGTCGGCGAGACCGTCAGCGTCTGCGGGTGGGTCGGCCGTCGTCGCGAGCACGGCGAGCATCTCGCCTTCGTCGACCTGCGAGACCACTCGGGCATCGTCCAGTGCGTGATCAACGACGACGTCGATGTCCGCAGCGAGTACGTGTTGCGCATCACCGGAGTCGTACGCGAGCGGCCCGAGGGCACGGTCAACGAGAACCTGCCGACGGGACGGGTCGAGCTGGGCGACTGCCAGGTGGAGGTGCTCCGCAAGGCCGATCCACCGCCGTTTCCGATCGACGCCCGCGCCGACGACGTCGACGAGAACATCCGTCTGCAGCACCGCTACCTCGACCTCCGCCGCGAGCGGATGCAGAAGAACCTCCGTGTACGCGCGGCGATCAACGCGGCCGTCCGAGCCGGCATGGAGCGCCAGGGCTTCGTCGAGGTCGAGACGCCGATGCTCGTGCCGTCGACTCCGGAGGGTGCTCGCGAGTTCCTCGTGCCGTCGCGCAAGGAGCCGGGCTCGTTCTATGCGTTGCCGCAGTCACCGCAGCTCTTCAAGCAGCTGCTGATGGTCGGCGGCGTCGATCGCTACTACCAGATGGCCCGCTGTCTCCGCGACGAGGACCTGCGCGCCGATCGCCAGTACGAGTTCATGCAGCTCGACATGGAGATGAGCTTCGTGACCCAGGACGACGTCCTCGACGCCGTCAGCGAAGCCGTCCTCGACGCCGCCGAGGCGGCGACCGGCGAACGTCCGCAGCCGATCGAACGGATCACCTGGCACGAGGCGATGGACCGCTACGGCATCGACAAGCCGGACCTGCGCTTCGGGCTCGAACTCGTCGAGTTGACACCCCTGTTCGCCTCGACCGAGTTCAAGGCGTTCGCCGGTGCCGGGTCGATCAAGGGCATCCGGGTCCCCGGTGCGGCCGCGGACTACGGCCGCAACCAGCTCGACAAGCTCACCGATCGCGCCAAGCAACTCGGCGCGAAGGGCCTCGTCTGGTTGAAGGTGACCGACGCCTCCGAGGGCGTCGGCTTCGACTCGCCGGTCGCGAAGTTCCTGTCCGCCGACGAAGCCGTCGCGATTCGTTCGGCGATGGAGGCCGAGACCGGCGACCTGATCCTGATCGTCGCCGACGAGTGGGCGACCACCTGCGAGGTGCTCGGGACGCTGCGCAACGACATCGGCCGTCCGCCGGTCCACCAGGGCCCCTACCGGTACGTCTGGGTCGTCGAGTTCCCGTTGTTCGTCGGCGTCGACAAGGAGACGGGACGCCCGAAGCCCGGCCACCACCCGTTCACGACGCCGCACCCTGACGATCTCGACAAGATCGAAACCGACCCCTTGTCGGTGCGGTCGATCGCGTACGACCTCGTGCTCAACGGCTGGGAGCTGGGTTCGGGTTCGATTCGAATCCACGAGCCCGAGCTGCAGCGGCGAGTGTTCAAGGCGCTCGGGATCTCCGACGAGGAGGCCGAGCGCAAGTTCGGGTTCTTCCTCAACCCGTTCGACTACGGGGCTCCGCCGCACGGAGGCTTCGCGTTCGGCCTCGATCGGCTGGTTGCGATCCTGGCGGGGGAGGAGAACATCCGTGAGGTGATCGCCTTCCCGAAGACCCAGTCAGGCCAGGACCCGATGACCAACTCGCCGATCCCCGGCGATCCCAAGGCCCTCGCCGAACTCGGCCTCAAGGTCCTCCCGCCCACCACCTGAGCGCGCATGCGATGAGGTTTCGGTGCACCGGTCGCGCCGGAAGCTCATCGCGCGGGAATCTGGCAGGATCAGGTGATGAGTTTCGAGACCGAGATCACCCGTGACGGCGAGACGCTGATCGGGCCGTGGCGCGAGCCGGCCCAGATGCTCGCCGAGCAGGAGTACGCCGGGCACACCAGCGTCCACGACGATGCCACGGCGGCGGAGCTCGGCCTCGCCGGCGCCCCGATCGAGGGGCCGACGCACTTCAGCCAGATCGATCCGCTCGCCGTCGAGCGTTGGGGCCAGGACTGGTTCGAACGTGGGTGTGTGAGCGCGCACTTCCTGAACATGGTGGTCGAGGGCGAGCAGGTCCGTGCCGCACTCGAGCCGGTGACCGCCACGCTCGCACGCATCGGCGCCGAGAAGTCCGACAGCACGCCGGTACTGACCGGTACGGCGTCGATCGGAGGCACGGACACCACCGAACTCGACGAGCGCCGTCAGCGGGGCCTCGGCGACCCCGGGGCGTTGTACATCGTCGACCAACTGGAGATCGGCATGCGCGTGCCGGTCACCGAACCCGTGGTGATGGGATTCGACGACCACAACGGCAGCCTGTACCCCTTCACGCTCGCCCAGAAGCTGGCGCGGATCACCGAACCCTCGTCCTGGTACCTCGATGGCAACGACAGCCCCTGGGGGCGCTCGATCGTGCCCACGGAGATGATCAGCGTCATCGCCCATCGGTCGAACGCGCACTTCCCCGTGCGCGGTCCGGCGATCGGGTTGTTCATCGACCTCGAGGTGCGTTTCGTCGATGGCCCGGTGTTCGTCGGTCAGCCGTACGTGGTCGAGCACACGTTGGTCGGGCTCGGTCAGAGCAAGCGGGTCGAGTCGTACTGGACCGAGTCGACCATCACCGACGCCGACACCGGCGTGCATGCGGCCACGGTGCTGCTGCACCAGGGCGTGTTCAAGGCGTCCTACGCCCCGTACCCGACCGAGAGCTGAGCCCCTGTCGGGTCAACGCTCCTCGGGATACACCACGCCGAGCTGCGAGCGGATCTCGTCCAGCAGCTCCATCGTCGACACCGTCGTGGCCAGTGGGATGACGTCGCTCTCGAGGTGCCCGCCGCGGATTCGCTCCATTGCGTGCTGCGCCTCGTGGGCCAGGCCCCGGTTCGGCATGTCGACATGGACCGGCTGTTCACCGACGAGTCGAACGGTGAAGCCGGACGGGAACCAGAACGGCGGGTCGACGTCGATGCGACCGAAGGTGCCGAACACCGAGGCCCCGAGACTCGTGACCATGTCGAGCGACGTGTGGAACGTCCCGATCGCTCCGGTCTCGAACGACACGACGCCGCCGACGGTGGTGTCGACACCGGTGTCGCCGACTGTTCCGAGCACCTTCACGTCGACGGGGTCGCCTGCGAGGAAGCGCGCGAAGGTGATCGGGTAGATGCCGATGTCGAGCATCGCCCCACCTGCGAGGTCGGCGCGCCGGTGGCGTCCATCGGGGTCGAACTTGGCGATGCCGAAGTCTGCGTGTACGACCTGGAGCTCACCGATCTCACCGTCGAGGACCCGTTGACGGATGTCGACGACGGCGGGGATGAACCAGGTCCACATCGCCTCCATGAGAAACCGGTCGTTGCGGCGTGCCGCCTCGACCATCTCGCGTGCCTGGGCGGCATTGACGGCGAACGCCTTCTCGCACAGGACGTGCTTGCCGGCGTCGAGTGCGGCGATCGTCATCGCACGGTGGTGGCTGTGCGGCGACGCCACGTAGACGATGTCGACCTCGGGGTCGTCGAACAGCTCCTGGTAGCTGCCGTGAGCGCTCGGGATGGCGAAGCGGGCAGCGAAGGCGTCGGCCGACTCCTGCGATCTCGATCCGACCGCGGTGATCCGGGCGTCGGGCAGCGTGTCGAGTGCCTCGCACATGCTGGCTGCGATGCCTCCGGTGGCAGCGATGCCCCAGCGGAGTGGCTCGTGTTCGGTCATCGGCCGACCGTAGCAATGCGCCGGCGCGCTCCTCCAACGTTGTGACAGCCCCTGCCTAGGGTGGCGCTCGACCGACTCCTCCCGCTGGAACCACGAGCAGAAGGAGATGACGATGAACGACGGAGATGCCAGCGAGCTGGCCAACCTCGCCGTGTTGCGCGGCAGCGTTCGGGGCGATGCGACCGAACGGACCCTGCCCTCGGGCTCCGTGAGCGTGCAGTTCGACGTGACGACGACGATCCGGTCCGCCGGTCGCTCGACCAGGGTGTCGGTCCCGGTGTCCTGGATCGATCCGCCGAGTTCGTCGATCGCGCCGTTGGTCGACGGTGTCGATCTGCTGGTGATCGGAGCGGTCCACCGTCGGTTCTTCCGGGTCGGTGGTGCGACACGGAGCCGCACCGAGGTCGTTGCCGACACGGTGATCCCGACACGCCGACGCACGCAGGTGGCCACCGCGCTCGACGGCCTCGCCGAGCGCCTGCGCGTGCGGTGACCTCTGCGGGCGTCGACCGGTCAGACGACGCTGCGGACGACCAGGCCGGTGCGGAGCTTCGGTGTGAAGAACGTCGACTTCGGCGGCATCAGTGCGCCCTCTCGGGCGGTTCGTTCGATCTCGGCCACGCTGACGGGCCGGATGAGCACCGCACCACTCGCCGCGCCGTTGGTCACGGCCTCGACGACCTGGTCGACCCCGTGCTGGTAGGTCACGGTGTGGTCCACCTCGGCCAGCGCATGTTCCAGCCAGGCGCCGTCGAGCGAACGCACCGTGTCGAAGGCGCCTGGCCGCGCCGACAACCACTGTGCCGTCCCATCGGGGGCGACGAGGCAGAGCACACCCTCGCGCTCCATCGTGGCCAGGGTCGCGCCACCGACGGTCCCGGCGTCCGAGCGCTCGAACACGGTGTCGAGCGCCGCGACCAGTTCCTCGAAACTCACGTCGTGGTAGAGGCGATGGATCGCCTCCACCGACAGTTGGTCGGCCACCAGTTCGCTCACGAACGCGAGCGTCTCGTCGGCGGGCGACGGACGGCCGCCGTTCGCAGCGCGGACCTCGTCGCGGTAGGTGCGACTGATCCCGTAGCGGTGGTGGCCGTCGGCGATCAGGACGTCGTCGGAGCCGATGAGTGCCGCGATGGCCTCGATGCGGTCCGGGTCAGCGACGCGCTCGACGATGTGCTCGACCCCGTCGACGCTGACCGAACTGATCGGTTCACCCGGTTCGGCGAGCAGCTCGGTGAGCCCGGCGGCGAGCGACAGCCCCCACACCGGCGACAGGTTCGCCTGTGTCGCGCGAGTGAGGTCGAGGCGATCGGTCGACGCCTTGGGGGTCACGCGCTCGTGCGGGAGCACACCGCCGGCTCCTTCGTCGACGACCTCGATCCCACCGAGCACGCCGGCGATGTCACGCGCCGCGCCGGTCGCGTCGGTGAACCGCATGCGATAGATCGTGAAGGACGGGGTCGGGTCGAACTCCATCACCCCGGCGTCGATCCACTCGCGCAGCGTGGCCGCAGCGAGCACGTAGCGGTCGGGGCCAGCCGATTCGCGCGGCACGTCGACGTGGGTGATGTTGAACCTGCTCTTCGCGCCGAGCGCGTCGAGGTCGGCATCCGACAGCACGTCGTACGGCGGTGCGATCAGGTCATCGATCTCGCGATCGCAGTAGCGCAGGGCGGGGAACGGCGTGAATCTCGGCACCCCGACAGGATGCCATCGTTCGGCCCCGGTCCTGCAACGATCACGTCGTGGACACATCGGACCGCATCGAGACGGTGCTCTGTGACCTCGACGGGGTGGTGTGGCTCGCTCACGAGCCGATCGCCGGATCGGTCGAGGCGATCGGGTGGATGCGCGCCGCCGGCGTGCGCATGCTCTTCGTCACCAACAACTCCGCCGCCGTCGAGGTCGAACACGAACGGGCGCTCGAGTCGATCGGTGTGCCGGCACGCGGCGACGTCGTGAGTTCGGCGATGGCGGCCGCACGACTCGTGGAGCCGTCGGCGCGGGTGTTGGTGGCGGGGGGTCCGGGCATCGTCGAGGCAGTCGAACGACGTGGTGCCGAGGCCGTCGTGAACGACGGGACGATCAGCCCGGAGGGCTTCGACGCCGTCATCGTCGGTCTGCACCGTGACTTCGACTTCGCTCGGCTGGCGGTCGCATCGGCGGCCGTGCGAGCCGGGGCCCAGTTGATCGGCACCAACACCGACTCGACCTACCCGACGCCGACCGGTCTGCAACCGGGCGGCGGATCCATCCTCGCGGCGATCGCCACCGCAGCCGACGCGTCGCCGCTGATCGGAGGCAAACCGCACCAGCCGATGGCCGACCTGATCGCTGCGACCGTCGGCACGCCGCAGCGACCGTTCGATCCGTCCGTCATCCTGATGGTCGGCGACCGACCGGAGACCGATGGCCTGTTCGCCCAGCGACTCGGCTGTCGGTTCGCGCTCGTGCGCTCGGGCGTGTCGGAGACCGACGCAGTGATCGGTGCCGACATCGCGGTCGACCTCGACGCCGCCGACCTGGCGGAAGTGGCCTCGCGCATCACGTAGCGCCTCTGACCAGGGCCAGTAGCCTGAACCCATGGCAAAAAACACGTTGCAGCGACTGGTCGATGCGGGTGTCGAGTTCACCGACATCTCTCGCAAGCAGGCCGAATCGATCGTCCAGTCGATGGTGAAGGCCGGCGAAGTTCGTCGCAGTGACGCCGAGAAGGCGGTGCAGACGCTGCTCGACCGTGGCCGCGAGACATCCGAGCGGCTGTCCAAGGACCTCCAGAGCGAGTTCTCCAAGCAGGTCAACTGGCTGTCGGAGCGTTTCGACGAACTGGAGGATCGCTTCGAGGAGCTCGCCGACAAGATCGCCGAGCGGGTCAAGGCCGAGATGAACACCGCGGCACCGGCAGCGAAGAAGGCCCCGGCGAAGAAGAAGGCCGCCGCCAAGAAGGCTCCGGCCAAGAAGAAGGCCGCCGCCAAGAAGGCTCCGGCGAAGAAGAAGGCCCCTGCCAAGCGGGCGCCTGCCAAGAAGAAGGCCGTTGCGAAGAAGGCCCCGGCCGCCCCGGCCGCCCCGGCCGCCCCGGCCGCAGACTCCGCTCCTCCCGCGAGCTGATCTCCTCCGTGGCTCGGCGACGGCTCGACGCCGAATTGGTTCGGCGGGAGCTGACGGCGAGCCGCACCGAGGCACAGCATCTGATCGCCGCGAATCGCGTGCTCGTCAATGGTTCGGTCGCCGACAAGGCCGCACGTCAGGTCGCGCCGTCGGACGCGCTCGTGATCGACGGCCCACCCGCGCGGTTCGTCGGTCGCGGCGCCGAGAAGCTCGAGCACGCCTTGACCGAATTCGACATCGACGTGACCGGTCTGCGAGCGCTCGACGTCGGCGCCTCCACGGGGGGCTTCACCGACTGCCTGCTCCAACGCGGTGCCGCGCATGTCGTCGCCCTCGATGTCGGGCACGGTCAACTGCACGAACGGTTGCGGGCCGATGATCGGGTCACCAACCTCGAACGCTGCAACATCCGTCATACCGAACTCGACACGATCGGGGGCCCGGTCGATCTGGTGGTCGGCGACCTGTCGTTCATCTCGCTCACGCTCGTGATCCCCACACTGGTCGGGCTGTGCCAACCTGGGTCGCCGATGGTCCTGCTCGTCAAGCCCCAGTTCGAAGCGGGACGCCGCGAGGTCGACCGTGGCCGCGGGATCATCACCGACGAGGCGGTCCACGAGCGGGTCTGCGGCGAAGTCGCCGACGCCCTGCAGTCGGCGGGGTGCGACGTCCGCGGATGGACCCGTTCGCCGATCACCGGCGCCGACGGCAACGTCGAGTTCCTGGTGCACGCCGTGACGGCCGGTGGTCGATGATGCGCGGCGTGGCGCTCGTCGCCCACCACGAGCGGTCGACCGCCCGTGAACACGCACTGCACGCGCTGGAGTGGTGCCGCGAACGCGATCTGCCGTTCTGGATGACCCCCGACGATGCGACGGCCCTCGAGCTCGACGAGCACGCCAGTGCGCGGCCGATCGCGGAGGCGAGTCTCGTGCTCAGCCTCGGCGGCGACGGCACGATGCTGCGGAGTGTTCGACTCCTCGAAGGGGCGGCGGTGCCGCTGCTCGGGGTCAACCTCGGTTCGCTGGGGTATCTCACCGAGGTCGAACCCGATCGGCTCACCGAGGCGCTCGGCCGTTTCGTCAGCGGGGAGCGCGAGGGCCGGTGGCACCTCGACGAGCGCATGATGCTCGATGCGTCGGTCAACGGACAGCGAGTGGGTCGGGCGCTCAACGAAGCGGTCGTCGAGAAGGCCGAGTCCGGGCACACGGTGCGCCTCCTGGCCCGTATCGACGGTGAACCGTTCACCTATTACGCCGCGGACGGCTTGATCGTCGCCACGCCGACCGGCTCGACGGCCTACTCCCTCTCGGCACGCGGTCCGATCGTGTCGCCGCGCCACCGGGCGATGCTGCTCACGCCGGTGTCGCCGCACATGCTGTTCGACCGCACGCTCGTGCTCGACCCCTCCGAAGTGGTCGAGATCGAGGTCACCGGCCACCGTCGTGCCGAACTCACACTCGACGGCCGGGCGGTCGCCTCGCTCGACGACGGCGACGTCGTGGCCTGCTCACCATCGTCAGCTACGGCGAACTTCGTACGTTTCGGCGCCGAGCGCTACCACCAGATCCTGAAGGCCAAGTTCGGCCTCGCCGACCGGTGACGGCTGTCGATGCCTGAGCGATGTTGACCGAGCTGCACATCGAGAACCTGGGCGTGATCGAACGGGTCGCGCTGGTGCTCGGCCCGGGACTGAGCGCTGTCACCGGCGAGACCGGTGCCGGCAAGACGATGTTGGTCGAGGCGATCGAGCTGCTCGTCGGCGGGCGGGCGGACTCCTCGATGGTCCGCCACGGCGCCGCGGAGGCCCGGGTCGACGGCCGTCTCGTCACGCCCGATGGCGTGGAGACGGTGCTCACCAGGATCGTTCCCGCCGCTGGCCGATCGCGTGCCTACGTCGACGGGAGGTTGGCCACCGTCGCCGCCCTTGCCGAGGCGGCGGCCGACGTCGTCGATCTCCACGGCCAGCACGCACACCAGTCGCTGCTGTCGACCGCGACGCAGCGTGCAGCGCTCGACGAGTACGGCTCGATCGACCTCGGTCCGCTCCGGGCCGCTCGGGCCCGGCTCACCGAGATCGACGCAGCGCTCGCCGCCCTGGGTGGCGACGATCGCGCACGCGCACGGGAGATCGACCTGCTGCGGTTCCAGGTCGACGAACTCGATGCCGCTGCGATCGACGATCCCGACGAGGACGAACGACTCGACGCCGAGGAATCGGTGTTGGCTGACGCCACGGCACACCGTGAGGCGGCGGCAGCCGCCGCGTTGTCGCTCAGCGACGACGGGGGAGCGCGCGACGCGCTCGCTGCCGCGCTCGCTGCGATCGACGGTCGGACGCCGTTCGCCGAGCACGCCGACCGCATTCGGGACCTCCTCGCAGAGTTGGACGACCTTGCCGGCGACCTCCGGGTGCGGGGCGAGTCGATCGACGAGTCGCCCGAGCGGCTGGCGTTCCTGCGCGAGCGCCGCCAACTCCTCAAGAACCTCCGCCGCAAGTACGGCGACGACCTCGCTGCGGTCATGGAGTTCCACGCCACGTCGGCCGAACGGCTGCACGAACTCGAACGATTCGACGAACGCGCTGCCGAACTCGACGAGCAGCGCCACCAGGCCCTCGCGGACGAGCGGGCCGCGGCGATCGAGGTGGGCCGCAGGCGCAGGGAGGTCGGCCCGGAGCTCGCGGCCGCGGTCGAAGCCGAGTTGCGGAACCTCGCCATGCCGCACGTGTCGGTCGCCGTCGAGGTCGGCAACCATCCCGACGACCACCCGGGCGACCGCGTGCAGTTCCTGCTGGCCGCCAACCCCGGGGCACCGCTGCTCCCGCTCACGCGGGTGGCCTCGGGCGGCGAGTTGGCTCGAGCCATGCTGGCGTTGCGACTCGTGCTCTCGGCTGCGTCCGCCGACCATCAGACCGAGCGCACGCTGGTGTTCGACGAGGTCGATGCCGGTATCGGCGGCGCTGCTGCCCAGGCGATCGGTGATGCGCTCGCCCAACTCGCTCAGACCCATCAGGTGCTCGTCGTCACCCACCTGGCGCAGGTCGCGGCAGCCGCCGATGTCCAGGTCTCGGTCGCCAAGACCGTGCGGGAGGGCCGGACGTTCGCCGCGGCATCGCCGATCAGCGGCGAGGAACGGGTCTCCGAGATCGCCCGGATGCTGTCCGGCTCTGCGACGGACTCCGCCCTCGACCACGCTCGCGAGCTGCTCGACCGCTGAGCCGCGCATGCGCTGCGTGAGGTGATCACATCGACCACCGGACGGAATGGCGCCGTGGCGGACTCGCGCGGGGTATGGTGATCTCCCGTCATGGTGTCGTTCGGACACCGAGGAGTGAGACGGAGGATTGGCAGATGCCGAAGCACATTTTCGTGACCGGAGGCGTCGCCAGCTCGCTCGGCAAGGGGCTGACGGCATCGTCGCTCGGACGGCTGCTCAAGCTCCGCGGTCTGCGCGTCACGCTCCAGAAGCTCGACCCGTACATCAACATCGATCCGGGCAC
Organism: Ilumatobacteraceae bacterium; assembly: GCA_963715285.1. GTDB lineage: Bacteria > Actinomycetota > Acidimicrobiia > Acidimicrobiales > Ilumatobacteraceae > Sva-07. The sequence goes on from CAVQRU010000002.1 coordinate 201,430, forward strand.
GATGAACCCGTTCGAGCACGGCGAGGTGTTCGTCACCGACGACGGCGGCGAGACCGACCTCGACCTCGGTCACTACGAGCGGTTCATCGACGAGAACCTGTCGCGCAACTCCAACGCCACCACCGGATCGATCTACCAGGCCGTACTCGCCGCGGAGCGACGCGGCGACTATCTCGGCAAGACCGTGCAGGTCATCCCGCACATCACCGACGAGATCAAGCGGCGCGTCGAACGAGTGGCCCACGATGACGTCGACGTGGTGATCACCGAGGTCGGCGGCACCGTCGGCGACATCGAGATCCTTCCGTTCCTCGAAGCGATCCGTCAGTTCCGCAACATGGTCGGTCGCGACAACGTCTGCTACATCCACGTCACGTTGGTGCCGTTCATCGGTCCGTCGGGTGAGCAGAAGACCAAGCCCACGCAGCACTCGGTGACCGAGTTGCGCAGCCGCGGCATCCAGCCCGACGTGATCGTCTGTCGCAGCGAGGAGCCGTTGTCCGACGACCTCAAGCGCAAGATCTCGAGCCTCTGCGACGTGGAGGAACGAGCGGTCGTGAACGCTGCGGATGCGAGGAACATCTACGAGCTGCCCCTGATCCTGCACGACGAGGGCCTCGACGACTTCGTCTGCGACCTGTTGCGCATCGAGGGCGAACCCGATCTCACGTACTGGGAGGAGTTCGTCGCCAAGGTCGAAGCGGCAACCACTCCCGTACGGATCGGGCTGATCGGCAAGTACATCGAGTTGCCCGATGCCTATCTGTCGGTGGTCGAGAGCCTCAAACACGCCGGCTTCCACCACGGCGCCGACGTCGAGATCGTGTGGATCCAGTCCGAGAGCGTGGAGGGCCTGCTGGCCGCTGGGCAGCTCAACCACCTCGACGGCATCGTGATCCCCGGCGGTTTCGGGTACCGCGGTGTCGAGGGCAAGATCGCTGCCGCCCGGTACGCCCGCGAGGAGGGCATTCCCTGTCTCGGGCTCTGCCTCGGATTGCAGGCGATGACGATCGAGTTCGCCCGTGACGTCGTCGGGCTCACCGACGCCAACTCGACCGAGTTCGACCCGACGACCCATCACCCGGTGATCGACCTGATGCTCGAACAGCGCGGCATCGAGGACAAGGGCGGCACGATGCGTCTCGGCGCGTACTACGCCGTGCTCGCGTCCGGCTCGCAGGTCGCCGCGGCATACGGCGATCCGGTCGTGTCCGAACGGCATCGCCACCGCTACGAGTTCAACGAGCGCTATCGCAACCAGATCGAGGAGGCCGGGCTCTGGTGCTCGGGGACGTCGCCGGACAACCGGCTCGTCGAGTTCATCGAGCTGCCAGGCCACCCGTTCTGGGTCGGCACCCAGGCGCATCCGGAGTTCAAGAGCCGCCCCGACCGTCCGCATCCCCTGTTCCGCGAACTGGTGGCGGCGGCGCTCGCTCGCCGGGCGACCAACGACGCATCCGACGACGCATCCGATGACTCGGCCGAGATCGTGGAGAGCATCGACATCGGCGGAGCGACGACCTCGGAGCCGTCGCTGTCGTCGTGAGCGACGACGCGACCTTCCGGCGCCTGTCGGAGTCGATCATCCACGAGGGCTACGTGTGGAACCTGGCGGTCGCCGAGTTCTCGGCGCCGGACGGCTCCACGTTCACCCGTGACATCGTGCGGTCGCCCGGAGCCGTCGGTGTCGTTCCGCTCGTGTTCGACGCCGAAGGCAACCCGTCGGTGGTACTCGTGTCGCAGTACCGGCCACCGTACGAGCGCAGCGTGCTCGAGATCCCGGCCGGGATGCGTGACATCGCTGGTGAGGACACCGAGTCGGTGGCACGACGCGAGCTGGTCGAGGAAGCCGGTCTCCAGGCCGACGAGGTCGAACTGCTCACCGAGATCCTCCCGTCGCCCGGCATGACCGATTCGGTGACCACGCTGTATCTCGCCACCGGCTGCACACCGGTGCCCCACGACCGCCAGGGTCCGGAGGAGGAGCACATGGAGCTGCTCCACCTGCCGCTCGCGGATGCGGTCGCGATGGTCGAACGCGGAGAGATCGCCGATGCCAAGTCGGTGGTCGCGCTCCTGCTCACCGAGCGTCGCTTGCGCGCTCGCGATCATCCCGGGACCTGAGCGTCGGAGCGCACCGGATGCTGCCGATCGAGGTCGAGGAGTTCCTCTCGTGGATGGTCGCCGAGAAGGGGCGGGCGCCGAACACCGTTGCGGCCTACCGCCGTGACCTGACCGCGTACTGCGAGTGGCTCGCCGGACGGGGCGTCGGCGTACTCGACGTCGACCACACCCAACTCGTCGAGTTCGTCGGTGAGCGCCGGGCGAGCGGTGCAGCCACGTCGTCGATCGCGCGGCAGCTCGCGGCGATCAGGATGCTGCACCGGCACCTGTCGATCGAGGGGGAGCGACGCGACGACCCAGCGGCGGATCTCGAAGGCGTGCGCGTTCCTGCCGGGATCCCGAAGCCGCTGACCGAAGCCCAGGTGACGAGCCTGATCGATGCTGTCGTCGTCACCGAGCCGATCCATCGACGCGACCTCGCACTGATCGAGTTGCTCTACGCGACCGGCGCCCGGATCTCCGAGGCGGTCGGACTCTCGATCGGGGAGGTCGACCTCGACGCACGCCTCGTCCGGCTCTACGGCAAGGGATCGAAGGAACGCATCGTGCCCTTCGGGTCGACCGCTGCCGCTGCGCTCGACGACTGGTTCTCGCCGAGTGGGCGGGCGCGGATGGTGCCCGACCGCTGGCGACGTCGTGACGACGCCGAGGCGGTGTTCCTCAACACCCGCGGCGGCCGCCTGACGCGTCAGGCGGCCTGGCTGGTGATCAGGAAGTACGGCACACGCGCCGGCATCGGTGATCAACTGTCACCGCACGTGCTCCGGCACTCGTGCGCGACCCACCTGCTCGACCACGGCGCCGACCTGCGCGTGGTCCAGGAGATGCTGGGGCACGCGTCGATCTCGACGACCCAGATCTACACCAAGGTGAGCCAGGAACGACTCTGGGACGTGTACCGATCGGCCCATCCCCGGGCCACACTGACGCGGTGAGCGACATCGATCAGGGCCATTCCAATCCGCTCGTCAAGGGCTGGCACCTTGCGGCGCGTTTCGTGACGTCGCTGCCCCCCACGCCGCCCTCGGTCGACGACGAGGTGTGGGTGGAGGACCATCTCCTCGCTGGTGAGCGTGCGCTCTGGGTGCAGTTGTCGAACCAGGACCGTCGCCACAGTGCCGCCGTTGCGCGCCGGTTCGTCGAGGCTCGACCGGACGCGACGCGAGCGGAGATCGCCGGTGCGATCCTGCACGACGTCGGCAAGATCGAGTGCGGGCTCGGGACGTTCAGGCGGGTGATCGCCACGCTCGTGGGTCCACGTACGGCGTCGTTCCGGGCGTACCACGATCACGAGGCGATCGGCGCCGCGATGGCCCAGTCGGCGGGCTCGACTCCCGCCACGGTCGACCTGATCGCCCAGCGCGGCCCGGCCTTCGCTGCGCTGAATCGTTCGGACCACGCCTGAGCGGGAGCGAACCGCTCGATCGTTGGTTGACATATGGTTGCGGTTGACAGCCGGTGGCGCTACGGTGTCGGCATGTCGATCGTCGAGTCGATGGCCAACGAGGTCGTGTTGCGCAGTGGGGGTGACGCCGACGTGCTTCGCCGCATCATCGATCGGCTCGACCACCAGCTCAACGCGAGCCCGCTCCAGCGCACCGTGCGGCTGTGGGACCTCTCCGCCACCCAGCTCGGAACGATGTTCGGGATCAGCCGGCAGGCGGCATCCAAATGGCTGGCCGAGGGCGCCCCGGCGAGCCGTCGGGACCAGGTCGCGCTGCTGGGCCAGGCGACCGACCTGCTCGATCAGTGGGTGAAGCGCGAGCGCATCCCTGCGGTGGTCAGGCGTCCGGTCGACTCGCTCGGCGGGCGGACCCGACTCGACGTGGCCTTGGCCGGAGAGTTCGAGATCCTGCGCGACGAGTTGTACGACACGTTCGACCTCACCCGCATCGCGCCGTGATCGACATCCAGGTGCCCGATGGGCACGTCTGGTTGCGCATCACGCGACCGCACTTCGCCGATCCGTTCGACCCGACCTTCGCCCAGCGCCACGGTGGACGGTGGAATCCACCGGAATCCTGGCCGACCCTGTACCTCAACGAAGACCTGGCCACGGTGCACGCCCAGGTGCGACATCTCTTCGCCGGACGCGGGGTCGAACCCGACGATCTCGACGACGACGCCCCGATCCGCCTCGCCGCGGCAACGTTGCCGGGCCGGCAACGTGTCGCCGACGTCGTGTCGGCGGGTGGCGTCGCAGCGGTGGGTCTGCCGACGCCCTACCCACTGGACGACCACGGTCGGGCCGTCGATCACCAGGTGACGCAGGCGATCGGTGTCCGGGTCCACGCGGCCGGGCTTCGTGGCGTGTGGTGTCGCTCGGCGTCGGGCGCCGGGCGTGAAGTGGCCTGGTTCCCCGCGGCGCGATCCTCGGCACGCCCGGTGTGGCCGCAGCCACTCGGTTTCGGTGCCTGGCGCCATGCCGTCTCCCTCGACCAGCTCGTCGGGTGAGCAGGGTCAGGCGGGCAGCAGGCCGATGTGGTCGCGGGCGCGATCGAGGGTGGTTGCGGCCACCGTGCGCGCCTTGTCGGCGCCGACCCGCAGGAGCCGTGCGAGTTCGCCCGGGTCGTCCATCAGCTCGTGATACCGGGCGCGGATCGGGTCGAGCGCCGCGAGGACGGCCTCGCCGGTGTCGACCTTGAGGCGGCCGTACTGCTCGTACTCCTCGGCGACGGCCTGCGGTGTCCGGCCCGTGACCGCCGCGTTGATCTCCAGCAGGTTCGCCACGCCCGGCTTCTCGGCGCGGTCGTAACGAACCGCATCGGGCCCGGTGTCGGAGTCGGTGACCGCCCGCTTGAACTTCTTCATCACGACGCTGGGCTCGTCGATCAGATAGACGCACCCGGAGTCGGACGCATCGGACTTCGACATCTTCGACGTCGGGTCCTGCAGGCTCATCACCCGTGCCCCGAGCGCCGGCGTGACCGCTTCGGGGACCACGAACGTCTCGCCGAAGCGATGATTGAAGCGGATCGCCGCGTCCCGCGTGATCTCGACGTGCTGACGCTGGTCGTCACCGACGGGGACCTCGTTCGCGTCGTACAGCAGGATGTCGCCGGCCTGCAGTGCGGGATAGGTGAACAGGCCGGCCGAGATGAACTGACCCTCTCGCTTGGAGGACTTGTCCTTGAACTGCGTCATGCGGGACAGCTCGCCGTAGCTGATCGTGCACTCCATGATCCAGCCGAGCTGGTTGTGCTCGGGGACGTGGCTCTGGACGAAGACGGTGGCGACGTCGGGGTCGAGACCGATGGCGAAGAACATCGCCGCGAGCTCCACGGTCAACTCGCCGATCACGCCGGGCTCGTCGATCACGGTCAACGCATGGAGGTCGACGATGCCGTGGAACGCGTCGCATTCGTGCTGTCCGGACACCCAGTTCCGCAGGGCACCGAGGTAGCTGCCGAGGTGCACGTCGCCGGTCGGCTGCATGCACGACAGCACACGTGTCGTCGAGTGGCTGGGTGGGTTCGTCACGGGCGCCGACGATACCCGTTCGCACCACCCGCGCTCCGGTAGCTTGGGCGTTGATGTCCTTCGACGCAGCCAGAACCGACTCGGGCACCGTGGTCTCCACCCCGGTGTACGAGGGGCCGTTCGACATGCTCCTGCAGCTGATCCTGCGTGAACAGGTCGACATCTACGAGGTGAACCTGTCGAACATCGTCGACGCGTACCTCACCGAGATCGAGCGGATGCAGTTCCTCGACCTCGACGTGGCGACCGGGTTCCTGCTGATCGCCGCGACGCTGGTGGAGCTCAAGGCCCGCCGCCTGCTGCCCAACCCCTCCGACATCGATCTCGACGACGAACTCGCGCTCTGGGAGGAGCGCGACATGCTGCTCGCCCGGCTGCTCGAGGCCAAGACCTTCAAGGACGTCGCTCAGATCTTCGCCCGACTCGCCGACGACGCCGACCTGTCGTTCCCGCGAGTCGTGGGGCCGGACGATCGTTTCGCCGACGTCGTCCCGGACATGCTGGAGGGCACGACCGTCACCAGCCTGCGCAACGCTGCCATCCGGGCGCTGACACCCAAGCCGGTGCCCGTCGTCGACCTCTACCACGTCAACCCGATCACGACCACGGTCGCCGATGCTGTCGCCGAGCTGCTCGACGAGTTGCCCCGAGCGGGCCGGATCACGTTCCGCCGGCTCACCGCGGACTTCGCCGACCGCATCGAGGTGATCATCCGGTTCCTCGCGGTGCTGGAGCTGTACAAGCAGGGTGCCGTCGAACTCGACCAGCCCGAGCGTTTCGGCGACATCGAGGTGTCGTGGACCGCCGACGAGAGCTTCGACACGGCGTCGATCCTCGTCGACGCATACGAGGGCTGAGCACGATGTCCGACGAGTTGTCCGACCCGAGCGAACCGGCCGACGAGCGCGTCGTCGAGTACAAGCGGGCGATCGAGTCGATCGTGCTCGTCGCCCACGATCCGGTCCCCGCCGAGCTGCTCGCACAGCTCCTCGAGGAACCGACGCTGATGGTCGAGCAGTGGTGCGAGGAGCTGGCGACGTCGTATGTCGCGTCGGGACACGGGTTCGAACTCGTCCACATCGCCGGGGGATGGCGCTTCCAGACCGCGAACGATCTGACGCCCTACGTCGAACGGTTCCTGCTGCACGACCAGCGGGCCCGGCTGTCCGGTGCCGCGCTCGAAACGCTGGCGATCATCGCCTACAAGCAGCCGATCTCGCGCGGTCAGATCGCCTCGATCCGCGGTGTCGATCCCGACGGCGTGATCCGCACGCTCCAGGCTCGCGGCTACATCGACGAGATCGGGCGCGACGAGGGTCCTGGCCAGGCGATCCTGTTCGGCACCACCGCCACGTTCCTGGAGAAGCTCGGCCTCGCAACGATCGACGACCTGCCCCCGATCGCCGAGTTCATACCGAGCGCCGAGGTGGTCGAGGCGTTGGAGACCGGGCTGCGCGTCACTCCGGTGATCGAGGTGTCGACGAGCGACGGAACCGGTTCGAGGCAGTCATCGGCGCCGGAACCGACTGCAGACCCGTGACCGATCGCACGCCCGAGCCGCCCCTGTGGGAGCAGCTGGCCGACGCCAGCGCCGCGTTGCCCCAGGGGGAGCGGCTGCAGAAGGTGTTGGCCGCCACGGGCTACGGCAGCCGCCGAGTGTGCGAGGAGCTGATCGCAGCCGGGCGGGTCACCGTGAACGGGGAGGTGGCCATCCTCGGGCGGCGCGTCGACACCGACACCGACGCCGTCGAAGTCGACGGAGCTCCGATCGGTGTACGCCCTGGGCTCGTCTACTACCTGCTCAACAAGCCCATCGGGGTGATCACCACCGCCCGTGACACGCACGGACGTCCCACCGTGCTCGAACTCGTGCCGGACACGCCGCGCGTGTTCTCGGTGGGGCGTCTCGACGTCGACACCGAGGGGTTGCTGTTGCTGACCAACGACGGCCAGCTCGCCAACCGGATCGCCCATCCGTCGCACGGGATCGAGAAGGAATACCTGGTGGAGGTCGACGGGGGGCCGGTGTCGGCCGGAGCACTGCGAGCGCTGCGTGACGGTGTCGCACTCGATGACGGGCCGACCGCTCCGGCCCGGGTCTCACAGCCCGATCCCGGGGTGTTGCGGCTCGTGATCCACGAGGGTCGCAACCGGCAGGTCCGGCGGATGTGCGAGGCCGTGGGACATCCCGTTCGGCGCCTCGTGCGCACACGCGTCGGACCGATCAGTGATCGTAACCTCCGGCCGGGATCGTGGCGTGAACTGACCACCGACGAATGGCGGGCCCTGACGGAGGCCGTCGCCGACGCGTCCGACAGTACGATCGGTCCACGTGAGTGACGACCCTGCTGGATCGGCGACGCGAGTGCGTCGAGCGAACGTCATCGGCCTCGGCCTGATCGGGGGATCGGTCGCGCTCGGATTGCGGGCGTCGGGCTGGCACGTCACCGGTGACGACACCGACCGTACGACTGCCGACGCTGCGATCGAACGCCACGTGGTCGACGCGCTCGGCCTCGACCCGTCAGCCGACATCACCGTCGTCGCCGTGCCCGTCCTCGCCGCTGCCGATCAGGTGAAGCGAGCACTGGCGGAGACGAGCGGAGCGGTCACCGACGTCGGCAGCGTCAAGGCGGCGATCTGCGCAGCGTGCGACGACCCCCGCTTCGTCGGCGGACACCCGATGGCCGGTTCGGAGCTCGACGGTCTCGACGGGGCGCAGGCCGACCTGTTCGAAGGCGCCGTCTGGGTGCTCACGCCCACCGCCGACAGCGACGACGCCGTCTTCGCCACGGTCGCCTCGCTCGCTGGATCGCTCGGCGCCGAGGTCGTCGCACTGTCGCCCGAGCGTCATGACCAACTGGTCGCCGTGGTCAGCCACGTCCCACACCTCACGGCGGCGACGCTGATGGGCCTCGCCAGCGAGCGGGCCGAGGAACATGCCGCGCTGTTGCGTCTCGCCGCTGGCGGTTTTCGTGACATGACCAGGGTTGCGAGTGGCCGCCCGGGCATCTGGCTCGACATCTGCGCCGAGAACCGTCCGGCGATCGTCGACGTCCTGGACCGGCTGATCCTCGGTCTGACCGAGATGCGCGACATCGTCGGCAACGACGACCGCGAGCTGCTGTACGCCCGGCTCACCGCCGCCCGCCAGGCGCGGGTGAACCTGCCCGCGCGTGTCGTGCATCCGGACGAACTCGCCGAGGTCCGCATCCCGATTCCCGACCGTGCCGGTGCCGCCGCGGAAGTGTTCACGCTCGCCGCCGAGCTCAGTGTCAACATCGCCAGTTTCGAGGTGGTGCACGTCGCCGAGAGCACCCGCGGTGTGGCAGTCGTCATCGTCGACCGTGCACTGGTCGAGCTGTTCCGCGGCGGTCTTCTCGCTCGCGGGTTCCGTCCTGCGGTGCAGCCGTTGTCATGAGCGACGACGTCTACCGCGTCCGACGCGCCGACGGACCGGTGATCGCGGACGTGCGCGTGCCGCCGTCGAAGAGCATCGTCAACCGGGCCCTGATCTGCGCCGCACTCGTCGACGGGACGAGCGAGATCATCGGGGTTGCGCCGGGCGACGACACCGCATCGATGATCGACTGTCTCCAGCAACTCGGCTGCGGCATCGGTGTCCGGCTCGACGACGGCGAGCGAATCGCCGACGTGATCGGCACCGGTGGGGCCCTCACTCCCGGGCCGATGACGCTCCATGCCGGCCTGGCCGGGACGACGTCACGGTTCGTGACGGCGCTGGCGGCGCTCGGAACCGGGGAGTACACGATCGACGGCGAACCGCCGTTGCGCGGTCGTCCGATGGCGCCCCTGCACAACTCGCTCGCCGCCCTCGGGGCGACCGTCACGCCGGGAGAGACGCCCGGGCACCTGCCGGTCACCGTTGCCGGACCGCTGCGCCGGGCGGATGCGGTCGTGATGCCGGGTGACGTGTCGAGCCAGTACATCACGGCGATGATGCTGATCGCCCCCTACGTTCCCGGAGGCTTGAAGCTGTGGCTGTCGTCGGGCGTCGTGTCGCGGCCGTACCTCGAGATGACCCGGTCGGTGATGCGCGAGTTCGGCCACGACGATGTCGAACTCCGCGACCGCCACGTGATCGTCGGGCCGGGCGAGTACCTCCCCACCGAATTCCGCGTCGAGCCCGATGCGAGCTCGGCGAGCTATCCGCTGGCTGCAGCTGCGATGGTCGGCGGCGCGGTGAGCGTTCGAGGTCTCGGCTCGTCGTCGATGCAGGGCGACGCCCGCTTCGTCGACGTCCTCGCGTCGATGGGGTGCATCATCACCCAAGGCAGCCACGACACCGTCGTCATGCGGCGCCGCGACGTTCCGCTGCGCGGAGTCGAGATCGACATGGCCGACATCTCCGATCTCGTCCCGACGGTGGCGGTCGTCGCCACGCAGGCGGTCACGCCCACCCGGATCACGGGGGTCGGGTTCATCCGGGCCAAGGAGAGCGACCGGCTCGGTGACCTCGCCACCGAACTCCGTCGCACGGGAGCACTCGTCACGGTCGAACCCGACGGGCTGTTGATCGAACCCACCGATCATCTCAGCGGTGCACGCCTCGACACCCACCACGATCACCGGCTCGCCATGGCGTTCGGCCTGCTCGGTCTCGTCGTCGACGGCATCGAGATCGTGCAGCCGGCGGTGGTGTCGAAGAGCTGGCCCGGCTACTGGGACGCGCTGGCGGCGATCCCCGCCCACCTGCTGTGAACCCGGACGACCGGGCCGGATCCCCGTCGGCTCGCCCGATCAGGAGCGTCGCCGCGTTCGACCTCGACGGCACGCTGACCACACGTGACTGCGTCGTGCCGTTCCTGCGCCGGGTCGCCGGTACGGGCGTCCTGGTGACGCGCATGCTGGGTCATCCCGTCGGTCTGGCGGGCGCGGGGCTGCGCCGCGATCGCGATGCGCTCAAGAGCGCGAGCGTCGCCGGTGCATTCACCGGGCAGCACGCCGACGAGGTCCAGCGCATCGCCGACGCGTACGCCGAGGAGATCCACGCGGCATGGTTGCGTCCCGACGTGGTGGCAGAGCTCGAGCGGCACCGCGAGAGCGGCGACACCGTCGTGGTCGTCTCTGCCTCGTTCGAGGTGTACGTCCGGCCGCTGGCGGTGCTGCTGGGCGCCCAGGACGTGTTGGCCACGCGCCTGGAGGTCGACGACGCCGGCAGGCTCAGCGGACGGCTGGTCGGTGCGAACTGTCGCGGGCCCGAGAAGGTGCGTCGCCTGCACGGCTGGCTCGACGAGCACGCTGACGGGCGCTCGTCGGTCAGGGTCACCGCCTACGGCGACTCGGCCGGGGATCGCGAACTCCTGATCGACGCAGATGTCGCCCGCTGGGTCGGCCGCGGCAAGATGCCCCGCTGATGCACCTCTCGGGTTGTACGGTCACCGGCGCCATGTCCGTCGTCGAGCGATACGGGATCCCTGCGTGTTGAGGGCACTGTGGCGTACCAGTCGCCCGAAACAGTGGCTCAAGAACGTGCTCGTGTTCGCTGCGCCCGGGGCAGCCGGCGTGCTCGACCAGCGCGACGATCTCGTACTGACCGTGATCGCGTTCGTGTCGTTCTGCTTCGCGGCGAGCGGCATCTACATCTGGAACGACCTGCTCGACGTCGAGGCCGATCGACGGCACCCGACGAAGTGCAACCGACCGATCGCCGCCGGGCAGCTGTCGGTGGGTGCGGCGCGGGTGGCGGGCGTCGCGTTCCCGATCGATCGCGCTCGGTCTCGCCGCCCTGACGGGCCGCTGGCAGACGGTGGCCGTCGTCGCCACCTACATCGTCATCACGATCGCCTACACCTTGCGTCTCAAACACGTGCCGGTCGTCGACGTCGTGACCGTGGCGGCCGGTTTCGTGTTGCGTGCAGCGGCGGGTGCGGTCGCCGTCGACGTGCCGATGTCGCGGTGGTTCGTGATGTGCATCACGTTCGGGTCGTTGTTCATCGTCGTCGGCAAGCGGTACGCCGAGTTGAACGAGGTCGGTGGCGATGCCGGCACGCGGGCGACACTCGAGGAGTACTCGATCGGGTATCTCCGAATCATGCTCTCGGTGAGCCTCGCCGGGGTGCTGATCAGCTACTGCGTGTGGGCCTTCGAGACCAGCGCGGCGTCGGCGAGCGACTGGCCGCTGTACGAGCTGTCGATCGTTCCGATGCTGATGGCGTTGATGCGGTACCTGTTCGTGCTCGAAGAAGGCGGGGGAGCGGCCCCCGAGGAGGTGTTCACGAACGACCGGTTGCTGGTATTCCTCGGGTTCTGTTGGATCGTCGTCTATGGTCTCGCCGTCTATGTCTCCTGATCACGCAGCCTCCGAACCGCCGGATCTCGCCACGGTCACCGAGCGCGTGGCGGACGTGCAGGGATGGATGTCGCCGGGCCAGGCCGCAACGTTGTACGACGCTGCCCGCCGGTGTCCGCCCACGGGAACGATCGTCGAGATCGGCAGCTTCCAGGGGCGTTCCACCATCGTGCTCGCCAGCGCCGCTGCACCGGAGGTCACCGTCATCGCGATCGACCCGCACGCCGGCAACGACCGTGGGCCCCAGGAGATCGACGGATTCGCCGAGGAGGCCGAGGACGACAACGCGACGTTCCTCGCCAACCTGGAGCGTGCCGGCGTCGCCGACCGTGTACGGCACCTGCGGATGTTCTCCGACGCCGCGCTCGCCGAGGTCGATGCACCGATCGACGTGCTGTACATCGATGGTGCGCACCGCTTCGCCCCCGCCCGTGACGACATCCGCGACTGGGGTGCCCGCGTCACCGACGGTGGCACGATGCTGATCCACGACTCGTTCTCCTCGATCGGGGTGACGCTCGCCATCCTGCGCGAACTCCTGCTCGGCGGGCGCTTCCGGTACGTGGGGCGCTCTCGTTCGATGACGATCTACCGGGCCGACCTCGGCGGTGGCGTCACGGCTCGGGCATCCAACGCCGGCCGACAGTTGGCCCAACTGCCGTGGTTCGTCAAGAACGTCGCACTCAAGGTGGCGCTGTCGCTCGGGCTGGGCAAGGCACTCGCCCGGTCGGGACGGCGCGTGCCGGAGTGGCCGTACTGAGCCCGGTGCTCCAGTGAGGACGCATCAGGCCGAGCTGACCGGTTGGGGTCGCACCGCGCCGTCGGCCGCCACCATCGTCGACCTCGCAGCGGCCGAATTGAACGAGCAGACCATCCGCGAACTCGCCTCGCCGCGCGGGATGATCGCACGCGGACTCGGTCGTGCGTACGGCGATCCGGCGCAGAACGGGGGCGGCGCGGTCCTGCAGCTCGCTCCCGGCCCGATCGTGCTCGACCCCGTCAGGGCCACGGTGACCGTCGGCGCCGGTGTCAGCCTCGACGAGCTGCTCCGCCACCTCGTCCCACGGGGGTTCTTCGTGCCGGTGTCGCCGGGCACGCGGTTCGTCACGGTCGGTGGGGCCATCGCCAGTGACATCCACGGCAAGAACCATCACGCCGACGGCACGTTCGGTTCGCACGTCGACTCGATGACGATCGTGCTCGCCGACGGTTCGCGGCGCGAGGTCTCGCCGGCCGGCGATCCCGAGCTGTGGTGGGCGACCGTGGGCGGCATGGGGCTCACCGGCATCATCGTCGAGGCGACGGTGCGTCTCCTGCCGATCGAGACCAGCCGATGCCTGGTCCTCACCGAGCGCGTGCCCAATCTCGATGCGCTGCTCGAGGTGATGGAGGCCGGCGACCACCTGTACCGCTACTCGGTCGCGTGGGTCGACCTCGTCGCCACGGGCACGGGCCTCGGGCGCTCGGTGCTCACCCGGGGCGATCACGCGACGTACGAGGAACTGGTCGAGCGAGACCCCTCGGCTGCGGCTGACCCGTTGGCGTTCCGACCCGGTGCGCTGGCTGCGGTGCCGTCGGCGATGCCGAACGTGTTGAACCGGCTGGCGGTGCGGGCGTTCAACGAACTGTGGTACCGCAAGGCGCCGCGGTCCCACCTCGGCATCGAGACGATCACGGGCTTCTTCCACCCGCTCGACATGGTGGGGGAGTGGAACCGGCTGTACGGCCGACCCGGCTTCCTCCAGTACCAGTTCGTCGTGCCGTTCGACGCCGTCGATGCGCTGCGCGAGATCGTGCGCACCGTGTCGGCGTCGGGGCATGCGAGCTTTCTCGCGGTGCTCAAGCGGTTCGGACCCGAGAGCGGCGGCATGCTGAGCTTTCCGACACCGGGCTGGACACTCACCCTCGACCTTCCGGCCGGCGTCGCCGGGCTCGGTCGGCTCGTCAACGACCTGGACCGCATGGTGCTCGACGCCGGTGGCCGCCACTATCTGGCAAAGGACGCCACCGCGACGCCCGCGGTGATCCGGGCGGGATACCCACGACTCGAGGAGTGGCTCGCCGTACGCCGTCAGCTCGATCCGACCGGGGTCTTCGTGAGCGACCAGGCCCGACGACTCGATCTGCTGTGACCGTGATCTGTTGTGACCGTGATCTGTTGTGACCGTGATCTGTTGTGACCGTGATCTGTTGTGACCAGGATCGCCCCGACTGACAGGATGCCCACGTGAACAACGCCGTCAATCAGCCCCAGACGATCCTCGTGCTCGGTGGTACGAGCGACATCGGACAGGCGATCGTGTCAGCGCTCGTGTCGCCGGCGCTGCGCCGCGTGATCCTCGCGGTTCGCCACCCGGGCGAGGTCGACGTCGACTCGATGAGCTTCGGAAGCGCCGACATCGTCGCGGTGCACTTCGACGCCACCGACGTGGAGAGCCATGAGACGCTCGTGGTCGATCTCGCCGACCGATTCGGCGACCTCGACGTCGTGATCCAGGCGTTCGGCCAACTGGGTGAGCCGGGTCTGGATGATCCGGCCGCCGCCGCGGCGCTCGCCCAGGTCAACTACGTCGGGGCCGTGTCGTCGGGCTTGGCGGTCGCCCGGCAGCTGCGCGCCCAGGGCCACGGCACCCTGGTGGTGTTGTCGAGTGTCGCCGGGGTGCGCACGAGAGCCTCGAACTTCGTCTACGGCTCCACCAAGGCCGGACAGGACGCGTTCGCCACCGGGCTCGGCGATTGGTTGCACGGATCCGGGGCGCACGTGATGACCGTCCGCCCGGGCTTCGTCCGCTCGTCGATGACCGCCGGCATGGACGAGGCCCCGTTCTCCGTCGACACCGCCGATGTCGCCGAGGCGGTCGCCGCCGGGTTGCGTCGCGGCCGGAGCGTCGTCTGGGTCCCCGGCATCCTCCAGGTCGTGTTCGGACTCCTGCTCCATGCCCCCGGCATGGTGTGGCGCAAGCTCGATCGATGACCGACGATCCGTCGGCGGCGCTCGCAGCGGCCGCCGACCGGCTGCGCTCGACCGGTGTCGTGCGGGTCGAGAGCTACGCGTGGCGTGACCTCGACGACGCCGAAGCGGGCGGCTCGGAGCTGCACGCCGACGAGATCTTCCGGCGCTGGGCGACGGTCGGCGTCGAGATCGTCCACCGGACCTCGACGATCGACGAGCCTCGTGAGTTCGATCGCCACGGGTACCGGGTGATCCAACGCGGTGGACGCTACGACGTGTTCCCCCGAGTGGCGCTGCGCCAGTTGGTGCGTCGACGACCGTCCGACACCGCCACGATCGAGATCTGGAACGGCGTGCCGTGGTTCGCTCCGGTCTGGGCGCCCGCTCGCAGGGTCGTGTGGATGCACCACGTGCACCGCGACATGTGGGCCGAGGCGTTGCCCCGCCCACTCGACGCCGGGGGTCGGTTCGTCGAGACCCGGTTCGCGCCGCTGTTCTACCGACGGAGCCGGTTCGCCACCCTGTCGGAGTCGTCGGCCGACGAGATCGAACGTCTGGGGATCGACCGCGACCATCTCACCGTGATCCCGCCGGGCGTCCACGAGCGGTTCACGCCGGACGAGACGCGTCGCGCCGACCACCCGCACGTCGTCGTGGTCGGCCGGCTCGCTCCGGTCAAGCGCCAGCGTTTGGCACTCGACGCGCTCGCCGACGCTCGACGATCCGTCCCGGATCTCACCGTCGACCTCGTCGGCGACGGACCCGATCGGGCGCTCGTCGAGGCATGGATCGCCGAGCACGACGCCTCGTCGTGGGTCGTGCTGCGCGGGCGGGTGAGCGACGACGAACTCGTCGAGGCCTACCGGCGCTCGTGGCTGGTCGTGAGCGCCTCCCATGCCGAGGGGTGGGGCATGTCGCTCACCGAGGGCGCCGCCTGTGGCACGCCGTGTGTGGCGACCGACATCGCAGGGCACCGGGGCTCGTGTCTGGCCGGCGAGACCGGGGTCCTCGTGGCGGATCCGGCCGCGATGGGCCAGGAGATCGCCTCGCTGCTGCGCGACCACGATCGTCGGCGACGCATGGCCGTCGCGGCGGTCGAACACGCCCGTGGATTGTCGTGGACCGCGGTCGCCGCCCGCCAGCTCGATCTGCTCGCCGCGAGCGTCGAGCATTCCCGTGAGCGATGAGCGAATGCCCCGCATGCCGGGGCCCGGCTCATCGCTCGCACGTCGGGCGGCCGGATGGGGCAGTCAGGTGTCGACGTGGGTGGGGATCTCGCGGTAGGCACGTCGGCTCCGGCGCAGGGTGACCAGGTCGGCGAGACCCCACACGGTGACGAGCCGGAATGCTTCGAGCACGATCCCGCGGTGCATCTTCGACGTCCCGGCCACGCGGTCCCGGAACGCGATCGGGACCTCGACGACGCTCAGGCCCGCCTGGACCGCCCGGTAGGTCATCTCGATCTGGAAGCCGTACCCGTCGGCCCGGACGCCGTCGAGTCCGATCGTCCGCAACGCATCGGCGCGGTACACCCGGTATCCCGCCGTTGCGTCGTTGAGCGCCAGTCCGAGCACGATGCCCGCATACCGGTTGCCCCACCGCGACAGCCACGTCCGGCGCCGGGGCCAGCCGATCACCGAACCGCCAGGGATGTAGCGCGACCCGATCACCAGCGCGATGCCGTGTTCCGCGAGCGAGAGCATCGTCGGCAGGACCGCCGGGTCGTGGGACAGGTCGGCGTCGATCTCGACGAGGGCGTCGTAGCCCTCGTCGAGACCGATGCGGAATGCGTGGAGGTAGGCGTCACCCAAGCCCCGCTTGACCTCGCGTTCGACGAGACGCAGGTGGGAGTCGGTCTCGGCCCGGGCGCTGACCAGTTCCCGGGTGTCGTCCGTGGACTGGTCGTCGATCACCATGACGTCGGCGTCGGGGACGTGCTCGCGGATCCGGTCGAGGATCTCCGAGATGTTCGCCGCCTCGTTGTGGGTCGGCACGATGATCAGCGTTCGCACGAAGCGCGCACCCTACTGCCTGCGCCGCACGCCGGCAGGCATGATCGCGCTCACCGACACCGACGCGACCGCCAGCCAGACGAGCGGTGCGGTCCAGCCGAACCGGCTCGGCCAGTCCGGCCCGGGCGGGTAGTCGTAGCGCCATTCGGACGCGATGATCATCCCGGCGACGATCGACCCGGCGACCAACACCACGGCCAGCGCGAGCCACGGCCAGCGCCGTCGCAGCAACAGGACCACGAGTGAGCCCAACGCGACCGCGGGCCCCGCGAGCACGGCCACGAGCGCGATCAGTGACACTGCGAGTGAGACCGACGTTCTCGGCCATCCCGACCAGGCGGTGTCGGCGATCGCGTCCTCGGTGACGTCGTCGATCGACGTGGCGAGGCGGTCGCGACGGGTCCACACCAACAGCCCGACGACGGCGAGACCCGCCAGCAACGAGAACCAGAGTGCCATCACCACACTGCCCTGTGGCGTCCACCGCAGGACGACCTCCCGCGGCTCGGTCGACGGTGCGAGCAGCCAACCGTTGGCGTACCCGTCGATCAGCACCGGGGCTCCGAGGTCGGTTCCGTCACTCGACGCCGTCCACCCGGCGTTCCAGCTCTGTTGCAGGACCAGCCACGCGCCGTCCTCCGACGGGTCGACGACGGCGAGGACCTCGGTGTCGTCGAACGACGAGACGTCGACCGCAGGCCCCGGCGGCACGGTCGGCGCAGCAGCGGTGCCCTGTCCGTCGAGTACCACCCGGTCGACGTCGAACCCGCTGAGCACCCCTGGTGCGGAGCGCAGGACGTGGACCCCGGCGGCAAGGCTGACCGGGTCGCCGCATCCGACCAGGTCCAACTCGGCCCGCGACGTTGCCGCGCCGAGCGTGCCGAGGACCCGGACCGGAACCGCCTGGCCGTCGATCGTGAGCAGATCGTCGCGGCACCGGTCGTCGAGCGCCGTGGCGGGGTCGGCCGGAGCAGGCGTGATGTCACCGATCGCGAGCTCGGTGATGCCGATCGGGAGCACCTCGGGGAGCCGCGAGAAGTAGTCGGGTGTCGTGCGCTCGTCGACCGCCGAGATCGTGACGACCGTCCGTGCCGCTGCGAGCGGCTCGACCGGGAGCACCGCGGTGGCGACGCCGTCGATCGCGTCGGTCGGCGGCACCGGGACGACCCGTGTGGTGCCGTCGTCCCCGATGATCGTGATCTCGGTCGGGATCGAGTGCTGGCCGTCGTCGAGCCACGACAGCGTGACGGTGTCGGCAGCGACCGGTGTGTCGATCGTGAGCGTCGCCCCGACGAGGTCGTCGAAACCGGTCTGCCACACGGTGGTCTCGTCGCCGTCGAGCGCGGCCGCGCCACGCGAGCCGGGACTGCCGCGAAGGCGTCGGTCGGCGCTGACCGGGTAGCTGTCGTCGAGCAACGCGCCGAGCAGTTCGTCGGACGCCTGCGCCGACAACCGGACGTCACCCGTCAGGGCGAACTCGCGGCCGTCGGGCACGTCGAACTCCCGGATCAACGTCGGTTCGGGCGGCGCCTCGTTCGGCGTCGCCGGATCGATCCGCTGCCGTGTGAACAGGTAGGTCACCCGCTGATCGACGAGCAGGCGGTCGTCGACGATGCCGAACGAGTCGAGGCTGGGCGTGCGCACGACCCGGTCGTCGGTCACGCCGGGGATCGTCACTTCGGCGAGGCCGACGCCCGGCAGGATCGTGTAGTCGGCGACCTTGCCGACGTTGTCGTCGACGATCTCGACCCGCAGCGTCTGGAAGGTGTCGACCGGCAGGTCGACCGGCTGACCGGGCTCGGCGCGCGACCGCTCGTCGAGCACCACGTCGAACGTGCTCTCGGTCGGCAACCCGGCGTCGAGGGTGATCGTGGCGCCGACGATGTACCGGCTCGTCGTGTCGGTGATCGGCTGGAGGAGGGTGATCGTCGACGCGTCGACCGGCTCGACGAGGTCGACCTCCCAGCGCAGGCCGCCGGTCGGCCCGAAGGCGCCGGCGCGCCAGGCGGTCGTCGGGTCGCCGTCGATCGCGAACGCCGGCGAGTCGCCAGGGGTGAACGCGATGCGGTTGCCGTAGTAGCTCGCACGGACGTCGGCGACGTCGCCGCGGTGCGCGGCGATCGTCCGGCGATCGGTGTCGCCGTCAGGGACGAACACGTCGAGCGGCTGGTCGGCCGGATCGTCGTCCAACGACAGCGGACCCACCGCTTCGATCGCGCCGAGGTTCGAACTGACCGTCGACCAGTGGCGCGCCTGCTTGCGGTTGCCGTCGGTGACGACCCACCAGGCGTCGGGCCCCACCATCGCCGGGTCGAATCCGCCGGCGGACGCGAGATCGTGCAGCGTCGAGGCGTACAGCACCGGCCGGTCGGGATCGAGCAGGCTCGCGCCGGCGAGATCGACGACACTCTCGCCGCTGCCGGCGACGATCACGGGGGCTGCAGCCGATGCGGACGTCACCGCCGCCACCGGATCGAGGTTCCAGGCCGCGACCACCGGGAACTCGATCACGAGGTCGGCGTCGGCGAGCGTGCGTTCGTCGACCAGCGGGATCACGGTGTCGTCCATCACGGTCGGGCCGGCGAAGTCCGGTTCGCCGAGGACGCCGACGAGGTCGGGCCAGAGCGAACCGGGACGTGCGAGCAGGTACCGCTCGTGCTCGAGATCGTTGCGCACGACGATGGTGTCGACACCGAATCGCCGGGCGATGGCAGGGAGCGTCTCGGGCTCGAACCACCCCTCGGGCAGGCGACGCTCGAACACGTTGAGGAGGTCGGCGGTGCCCGCGGCGCCCTGCGGGACCAGCTCGCGGGCGAGGTACGGCCGCTCGATCAGCCCGGGAAGCACCGGGTCGACGGTGCCACCCCAGCGGTAGTTGCCGAAGTCCGCCGCCGGGATCTCCCACACGCGGCCGGCCCCGTCGGGATCGCGGGTGCTGTCGAGCCAGGTCGCGAGCTCGCCTTCGTACGCCGGCACCGCCTCGTCGCGTTCGAGCGACGACGACATCGAGTTGGCGGTGAACCACGGGTACAGCTGCACGACGACCAGGCCGATCACGGCGGCCGGTGCGATGAACTCCCATCGGTGTCGCGTCGGTGTCTCGCGGGCGAGGCGCCGAGCGGTCAACTGCGCCCGTGCCCAGTCGGCGCTCGCTGCCGTACCGAGTGCGAGGGCGAGGATCACGAGCGGTGCAGCACGCGGCGTGGAACGCAGCGCGAGGCCGACCGTGGTGTCGGAGGCGAACCACTCGAACAGGGCTCCGTAGGGCGTCGAGTTGCCGAGCGGAGCGGCGCCGACGCTGACGGCGAGGCCGATCAGCAGCAGCGTCGCGGCGCTCGCTCGACCGGAGAAGCGGGTGAGGAATCCGAGGAGTCCGATGCCGGCGAGCGTGAACCCGACCGCCATCACGGCCGCGTGGTTCGTGTACGGGCCGGCAGGCTCGATCCAGGGGTCGAGCCGGTCTCCTCCGTAGAAGAACCAGTAGCCGAGACCACGGGCGATCTCGGCAGGCGTGCTCGCACTGGCGACCGACTCGTAGGTCTCCGTGTAGCGCAGGATCGGGATGCCGTAGGTCCCCTGGATGCGCAGCGCCATGATCCACCAGACGGAGACCGCTGCACTGAGCACGCCGATCTTCGCCGCCGCGCGCACCGCCGCGCCGGGGCGCACTCGTCCCGATGCGACGTCGGTCGCCAGCCAGATGACCGGACCGAGGCCGGCGAGCACGAGTGACGTGGCATTGACGCTGCCGACGAGTGCCACGATGACGGCGAACTGCGCGGCGGGCTTCCAGGAACGCGTTCGGGCCGCCTTCGACACCAGGAGCACCATCCACGGCAGTGCCGCCCAGGGGCCGAGGATCACGGACAGCCGGGCGAGATAGCTGAGGAGATACGGGCTGAAGCCGTAGGCGAACGCAGCGACGAGCGCGCCGGTGGCGCTCCACCCGAGCCATCGGGCGAGCCGGAACATGCCGTACGCAGCGGCGAACACGATCGTGCCCCACAGCAGTCGCTGGGTGAGCCAGTCCGGCGAGCCGACCGCCTCCATCACCCAGTAGTAGGGACCGAGCGGGAACAGGTAGCCGATGTTCTGGTGGGGGACGGTGCCGGCGCCGATCGTCGGGTCCCACATCGACGTGGCCTGGCGGAGCACGGCCGACGGGTCGAGGGTGAGATACGTCTTGGTGTCGGCGCTCACCCGACCGGGCCGGGTGAGCAGGATCGGCCCGTAGGCAGCGACGGCGAGGATCAGCGCGGCGACACGGTTGGGATGTCGAGCGGCGCGTTCGATCATCGCAGCCCGGGACATCGGCTGAGAAGGTACAGGGTCAGCGGTGCTCGCGTTCGGCATCGGTGGCGAACATCGCACCGACGGCGATCGTGAGCACGGCGAACACTGCGAGCCCGTTGAGGTGGTCGAAGTGGGTGGTCCACCCGGCGTTGGGGTAGGGACGGTCGCGCCGCTCGATCCAGAGCACGGCCAGCGCGGTGAGGCCGAGCAGGGCGACACCGACGAGTTCGTAGACGCGCGTTGTCCACCGACCGCGTGCCCGCGTGGCGAACGCGTACGACACCGCAGCGGTGGCGAGCGCCGGCACCGCCCAGATCGGGGCGACGAAGGCGACGCTTGCTGCGACCAGGGTCGCGGTCGACGCGACGAGTCGTCGCCGCGAGCTGGTGCGTCGGCCGGTCACGAGTCGAGGGGCACGCAGCCGTTCCGGTCGCGATCGGGGACCGGCCAGCGCCACGCCGATGCAGACGAGGGCCCCCAGCGCGGAGACCGCGAGCCCGAGCGTGACCGGTCGTTGGGCCGTCCACCGGAACTCGACCCGGGTGGGCGAGGTGGTCGGGGCGAGCCACCACCCGTTGAATCCGCCGTCGACCAGTTGGCTGTCACCCAGCGACCGTCCGTCGGCGCTGGCCTCCCAGGCCTCGTTGAACCCTTCGCCGAGCACGATCCAGCAGCCGTCCGGGCATGGCCCGACGACGAGGTCCCGAGCACGCGGCTCGTCGCGTGTCACGTCGATCGGCACGTCGATCGCAGTCGTTGGAGGTCCGGAAGCGTCGCCGGCGTCGGTGAGGGCGACACGGTCGACCGTCAGTGCCGACGTCTCCGACGCCGTGAGGCCGTGGACTCCCGCCGACAGCTCGAGCGGGGCACAGGCGGTGGCGACGACCGGCTCGCCGTCGAGGAGCGCACCGACCGTGGTCTCGAACGAGATCGGCAGGGGCTGGCCGTCGACGTCGAGGAAGTCGGGGGAGCACTCGGCCGCCACGGTCGCCGCTCGGTCGGTCGTGATCGGCTCGATCCCGACCTTCAGCTCGGAGACCGCGGCAGGGAGGGCCCGCGGGTCGCCGTAGCGACGGTCGATCGTCGTGCGCTCGTCGATCGCGGTGATGACGAACTCCAACGGCCCCGCCGTCGATGAGCGAACGAAGGACCCGGGGAGCTCGATCATGCTGCGTCCGGACGCGTCGGGCGGCGGCACGACCGCGTCGACCACCTCGCCGTCGGCACGCAGCTGCACGCCGGTGATCGCCGAGTAGGGCCCCGATGGCTGGGTGATCGAGAGCTCGGTGCCGAGTGGGCCGACGGTGTCGAAGCTCAGGACGGCGCCGATCGAGTCGTCGAATCCGGTGATCCACGCCGTGCTCTGGTCGCCGTCGACGGCCGCGACGCCGCGTTGCGCAACGCCACCGGTCACCCGCGTCCTGGCGATCGGCGAGGTCGACGACGTGGCCGTCGCGAGCAGCTCGGCGAGCGCGGCATCCGAGGCGCGCCGATCGAGACGCAGCGTGGCGGTGGCATCGACCGTGCGCGGTGTCGGCAGGTCGAAACGGCGTCGGATCTCCGGCTCGGGGTCGGAGCGCCAGGGATCGGTCGGATCGGTTCGCCACCTCGTGAACAGCAGTGCCAGGGGAGTGTCGGCGGCGAGCGCGTCGAGTCCGTCGGCCGGTACACGGATGATCTCGGTCGTCGGACCGAGGCCGAGGTCGATCTCGCTGAAGCCGACGCCCGCGAACGACGCGGCCAATGGGAACCGGCCGGGGGAGAGGCTGGTGATCTCGATGGTGACCGTCCCGCCGCCCTCCACCACCGGGATGTCGACGGTCTGGCCGGCATCACCGAACGAGGTCTCGTCGAGTTCGACGGCGACCGGCGCGTGGTCGTCGACGGTGACGGTGACAGCGGCGATCGAGCGCCCGCCGACCGCCGGAGTGGGTTGGCGCAGCTGCAGCGAGTCGACGCCCCCCGTCGCAGTGGCCCCGTCGGCGAGCTCGAGCCGGATGCGTTCGCCGATCGGGTCGCCGTGGTCGGCGACGGTCCACGCCGTGGTCGGATCGCCGTCGATCGCGAACACGGCGCGGTCCTCGGGGCGGTAGGCGAACGGTTCGCCGTAGCTCGACGCGATCGCACGGACCGGGCCGTCTTGGATGGCGATCGTCTGCCGATCGGCATCCGGCGCGAAGACGTCGAGGCGCTGGTCGGCGCTGGTGGCATCGAGCACGTCGATCGCCGGCCCGCCGGGCTCGGTGTGCCCACGGACGTCCTGGGAGCCGCGCCAGTGACGGGCCTGGTCGCGGTTGGAGTCGGTGACGATCAGCAGGTCGGCGTCGGCGAGGGCCTCGGCGAGTGCGCCGTCGTCGAGCGACGCGCTGTAGCGCACGAGTTCCCGCCCGGACAGCAGGCCTGCAGCCGCAGCGTCGACGATGCCGTCACCGGACCCGGAGACGACGACCGAGGAGGTCTTCGCTCGGATGACGCCGACCGGATCCTCGACGGGGACGAGTGCCACCGGCGACAGCGGGCGCCCGATCGCTGCCTCGACGAGGGAGGCGGGATCGATCATGGGGACCTCCGGTGTGTTCACCGCAGGATCGCCGAAGCGTTCGGCCGCGCCGAGCCCCGACGGCCGGGCCGCCCCGGTCGCGTCGGCGGTCAGCAGCGCGTCGACGAGCTCGGGTCGGGCGGTGCGGAAGCGCTCGAACGCGGCGTCGTTCGACAGCCACAGCGTGTCGCTCCCGAGGAGCCGAGCGACCGGCGCGACCGCGCCGGCCTCGATCGTCGCCTCCTGGAAGCGGTCGTCGAGCGCGAACAGCAGATCCATCGCGGCCGCCGAGCCGAGCGGGAGCAGATCACGGGTGACCAGCGGCTTCTCCGAGAGGCCCACGAGGGGTGGGTCGACCGTGTAGCCCCACCGGAACGCGCCGAACTCCGCGCCAGGGAGCTGCAGGAGCCGGGCGCCCGGGTCGGTACGGTCGAGCGCGTCGACCGCCGTGTCCCACGCCGCCGGTGGATCCTGGTCGCGGTCGATCGCCGGGTCGACGAACGCCCGATTCCACAGCGACGGCAGGTTGGCGATCGCCAGCAGCACCACGCCGAGCGCCGCCGCGAGCCTGAGGCCCCCACCGGGCCGGGCCGGGGCGTCCGCCGGGGAGTGTGCAGGGAGGCGTGCCCGGACCGCGCTCACCAGCGCACCGTTGCCGAGCGCGATGCCGAGCAGGAACACGGGGACCGCTCGGGTGCTGCTGCGCAGTGCCAGCGCGATGCCGGAACCGTCGTCGCCGACGAGCAGTGCCATCAGCGGCGATGGCTGGTCGATCGGGTGGACGCCGACGGCGAGCACCGCGCCGACGGCCACACACATCGCGGCGAATCGCCGCTGCGGCCACGACGTGAGGGCGAGGCCGACCAGGCCGACGATGACCACCGCGTAGCTGACAGCGATCGTGCGGAGGCTGACGAGGTGGTCGAACGAGGCAGACGTCGTCGGGCCGAACGCGTCGCGCTGGTAGAAGAGCCAGTAGCCGAGCCCACGGACCACCTCGGAGCCGGTGGCGTTGCGACTCACGTCCTCCACCGTCTCGGAATAGTTCAACACCGGGGCGCCGTAGCGTCCCTGCACGATCAGCATGCTGATCCACCAGATCGACAGGGTGAGACACAACGCTGCGATACGCGCCGTGACGCCGATCGCACGTCGCCAGGAGATCCGGCCCTGCCACGCGGTGTGGACGATCCAGAGCACGGGCGCGGGCACGATCATCGCGAGTGTCGTGGCATTGGCGGAGCCGACCGTCGCGACGATCAGTGCGATCAACGCCGGGTCACGCCACGGCCCGAGGCGACGGCGCCAGCCGGCGTCGGCCTCGACGTCGGCGATCTCGGCGTCCTCCGCTGGCCGCGTCGCCCGTACCGTCAGCGCCACGATCCAGCCGAGGCCGGCCCAGGGCAGCAGGAGCAGCGAGGTGCGCGAGATGTACGGCAGGAGGAACGGCGACGTCTGGTACACGACGGCAGCGACCACGGCACCCAGCGCCGACACGCCCAGCACGCGGGCAGCCCACAGCACGCCGACACCGGCCAGGAACATGATCGTGCCGATCCACAGGCGGTGGGCCAACCAGTCCGGCAGCCCGACGCTGTCGAACAGGAGGAACCAGGGCCCGCTCGGCCAGAGGTAGGTGATCTGTTGGTGGGGGACCCATCCGGCGAACTGGTCGGGTTCGAACGTCGACGTCGCCCGTCCGAGCAGCCGGGCCGGGTCGAAGTACAGGTAGAGCTTGGTGTCGGCCGGCATGCGACCCGGCGAGCTCGCCAGCGCAGGGAGGTAGGCGAGGATCGCGAGGAACGCGACGCTCGCAGCAGTGGAGTGACGGCCCAGGCGGGCCGTCAGGCTCATGGGATGACGCCGAACACGGCGTAGAGGCCGGTGAGCGTGGCCAGGCCGGCGCCGCAGATCACCAGCGTCGCATCCCAACCGAGGTACTCCCAGCTGGCACGGTGATCCGACTCCCGCTCGGACGCCTCCGGCCACCATGCGGCCATCGCGATGAAGAACGGGAACGCCGTGAACAGGAAGCGTGGGCGAGCGGTCACCGTCTCGGGGATCAGCATCAGTGCCACGACCACCGCGCAATAGGCAACCAGTGGCCACGGCAGGCGGACCTTCCAGGCGCAGACGACCATGAAGATCAGCACCGCCATCGACAACGCGGTGAGCGCATCGGCCGGTGACGACAGCGGGCTGGTCACGAATCCCCAGGTGTTGGCGACCGCGGTCGCGCCGAAACTGGTCCCCTCCGACCATGCCTCGCGCTGGACCCGGAACCAGGCCCCGCGCTCGCCGGCGGTGTGGTCGACGTACCACTGGAACGCCAGGAACCCGAGTGGGGCCAGGGCGACGGAGACGAGCGACCACCAGTCGCGCGAGCGCCGGATCGCCAGGAAGCTCGCCACGGCGCAGGCAGCGACCACCGCGACGCCGTTGGGACGGGTGGCCGTGGCGAGCCCCGCCGCGAGCCCGGCGAGCAACCAGCGTTCGTCGATCAGCAGGATGAGACACGCGGCAGCCAGGACGATCAGCAGCGCTTCGGAGTAGGCGAACGACAGGATCGCGCTCCCCGGGAAGACCGCGTAGAGCGTCATCGACCGGGCGGCGACCGACACGGTGTAGAGGCGCCTGGCCAACAGACCGACCAGCACCACCGACACGGCGCCGAGCACGAAGTTGAGGAACAGCGCCGCGAGCGTGTCGCCACCGGGCAGCACCCAGTCGAGGGCTCGGACCGTCCACGGGTACAACGGGAAGAACGCCGCGCGGGCCTCGACCTGTTCGTAGGTGATGTCGGCCGGGATCGAGTCGGGATAGCCCCGCCGGACGAGCTCGAGATACCACCGGCCGTCCCACGAGGTCAGCACCTCGCCGATGATCGCGGCTGCACCTCGTTCGGGTTCGCCGTCAGCCCGGGCGTCGACCGTCATCTGCGCGGCTCGTACCGCCGTGGCACCGATCACGCACACCCGCGAGACCAGATAGACGCCGAGGCCGACGACGAGTGCACGCGTCCAGGTGGCCCGATCGGAGTCGGCGGCCGGCCCGGTCGAGTCGGTCTCCGCCGCCGCACTGCCCGTGAACATCGCTGCGAAGCTAGCAGCGCGACGTCTCCGGAACGGGGCGATCGTTTCGGGTGTGTGAAACCGAGCCGATGACCGCGTGCAGGCCCTTGACGTTTTGTACAGTCGCGGCGCATGCCGGTCCATCTGCCCGACACCGTCGACGCTGCCGTCGAGGCGCTCGCGTCGGACCGCGCGGCGACGGTGCTCGCCGGGGGCACCGACCTGATGGTCGAGGTCAACGACGGCCACCGGCGCCCCGGGAGCAGCATCGTCGTGGTGAACCGGATCCCCGAGCTGCGATCGTGGCGACGTGATCCGGTCGCCGCAACCGTCACGATCGGGGCCGCCGTCAGCTACCGCGAGATCGAGACCGGCCCGTTGGCGGAGTTGCTCCCCGCGCTCGCCGAGGCGGCACGAACGGTGGGATCGCCGCAGATCCGCAACGCCGGCACGCTCGGCGGCAATCTCGGCACCTGCTCGCCGGCCGGCGACGGTCTTCCGGTGCTCTCGGCGCTCGAGGCCACGGTCGAACTCGCCTCGAGCGCGGGACGGCGCACCCTGCCGGTCGCGGACTTCATGCTCGGTGTGAAGCGCACGGCACTGGCACCCGGCGAGATGATCGTGTCGATCACCGTGCCGCTCGTCGAGGGCTGGCAGGGCTATGCGAAGGTCGGAGTCCGCAATGCGATGGTGATCGCCGTGGCGAGCGCCTGCGTCGTGCTCGATCGTTCGCACGAGCGGGTGGCGGTCGCTCTCGGCTCGGTCGGCCCCACGATCCTGCGGTGTCCGCAGGCGGAGCAGCATCTGGCGTCGACGATCGAGTGGAGCAACCTGGGCGTTTCGCCCGGCGATCTGGTGACCTTCGGCGAGCTGGTGTCGAGTGAGAGTCGTCCGATCACCGATCACCGCTCGACCGCCGAGTACCGACGCCATGCAGTCGGCGTCCTGGCCCGCCGGCTGGTTCGGCGGGCGGCGAGCAACGAGTTGGCGGCATGAGCGCCCGGACGAGCGACAGCGACCACTACGTCCTCGACGTCAACGGTGAGCGTCGCGAGGTGACCGATTCGTGGCTGGGTGAGAGCCTGCTCGACGTCCTGCGCGACCGTCTCGGGCTGATGGGCACCAAGGGTGCCTGTGAACAGGGTGAGTGCGGGTCGTGCAGCGTGCTGCTCGACGGGGTGTTGGTGTGCTCGTGTCTGGTGATGGCGGCGAGTGCGGTCGGCCAGCCGATCGTGACGATCGAGGGTGTGGCGCCGGTCGGTTCGCCGTCCGACGTGCAGCGGGCGTTCGTCGATGCCGGCGCCGTGCAGTGCGGGTTCTGCACCCCGGGGTTGATCATGGCCGTCCACGACCTGCTCGAGCGGTCCGCCGTACCGTCGGACACCGAGATCCGTGAGGAGCTTGCCGGCAACGTGTGCCGGTGCACGGGCTACGGGCGGATCATCGACGCCGTCCAGCGGGTCGCCGTGGCGCGACGGGAGACCGCACACCCGGAGACCGAACGGTGAGCGTCCTCGACACCGCCGCCCCGGTGACCGCCGACCGCCACGGCACGATCGGTACGTCGCCGAGCCGACCCGACGGCACGGCGAAGGTGCAGGGGAGCTTCCAGTTCTCCTCCGACCTCTCCGCCGACGGCTGTCTGTGGGG
The DNA here is from genome assembly GCA_963715285.1 of Ilumatobacteraceae bacterium. Taxonomy (GTDB): domain Bacteria; phylum Actinomycetota; class Acidimicrobiia; order Acidimicrobiales; family Ilumatobacteraceae; genus Sva-07. The sequence goes on from CAVQRU010000002.1 coordinate 229,865, forward strand.
CGCAACGCTGCGATCGCCGCATCCGCACGCCCGCATCCGTTCGATCGACGTGAGTGGCGCCTGGAAGATCGACGGCGTGGAGACGGTGGTCACCGCCGCCGACGTCCCCGGCCAGACCACCTACGGCCTGATCAGCCAGGACCAGCCCGTGTTCGCGTCCGATGTCGTCAGGTACGTCGGCGAACCGATCGCCGCAGTGGCCGCCGACCACCCCGAGACCTGCCGGCGGGCGCTCGCCGCCATCGTGGTCGACTACGAACTCCTCGAACCGCTCCTCGACCCGGAGGCGGCGATCGACGGCAGCCACCCGCCGATCCACCCGGACGGCAACCTGATCCGGCACCAACGCATCGTGTGCGGCGACACCGACGCAACCGGCGCCGTCGTCGTCGAAGGCACGTACGAGATCGGCATGCAGGACCAGGCGTTCCTCGGTCTCGAAGCGGCGCTCGCGGTGCCCGATCCAGGCGGTGGCGGTGTCGAGTTGCACGTCGCCACGCAGTGGTTGCACGAGGACCGGGCCCAGATCGCGGCATGTCTGGACCTCCCGGTCGAGTCGGTGCGTCTCGTGCTCGGCGGTGTCGGCGGGGCGTTCGGTGCCCGTGAGGACATCAGTCTGCAGGTGCACACGTGTCTGCTCGCTCTGCGGCTCGGCCGTCCGGTGCGGATCGCCTACAGCCGAGCGGAGAGCTTCCTCGGTCACGTGCACCGGCATCCGGCGACGATCTGGATGCGCCACCATGCCACCGAGACCGGTGAGATCGTCAAGATCGAATCGCGGATGGTGTTCGACGGTGGGGCCTACGCCTCGACGTCGTCGGCGGTGCTGATCAACGCCGTCACCCACACGCAGGGGCCGTATCGGTGCGCGAACGCCGTCGTCGACGGCTACGCCGTGCGGACCAACCATCTCCCGTGCGGTGCGATGCGCGGCTTCGGGGTGGTGCAGGCCTGTTTCGCGCACGAGTCGCAGATGGACAAGCTGGCGATCGCCTGTGGCATCGATCCGGTGGAGATCCGTCTGCTCAACGCCATGCGCACCGGCGACCCCTTGATCACCGGTCAGCCGGTGCTCAACGTCGCGCCGGTCGAACGCTGCATCCGAGACACCGCGGCGCTGCCGCTGCCCGACGAACCGATCGGCGGTCGTCCCGGTGCCGGCGGCCTCACCGACGTGATGAAGCTGCCCGGCGGGGCCGGCAGGACCGCCGACCGTGGTGACATCGTCCGCGGGATCGGATGGGCCGTCGCGATCAAGAACCTCATGTACTCCGAGGGCTTCGACGACTACGCCACCGCTCGCTGCCGTCTCGCCGACGGGGTCGCCACGCTGAAGTTCGCCACGTCCGAGGTCGGCCAGGGCTTCGTGACGATCGCCCCACAGATCGCTCGCACGATCCTGGGCGTCGACGAGGTCGTCCTCGATCGTATCGACACCCAGGTCGGCTCGGCGGGCTCGACGTCGGCATCGCGGCAGACGTGGATGAGCGGTGGGGCGGTCGACGCTGCCTGCCGAACCGTCCGCGAGCGCATGTTCGAACACGTCGGGCGGCTCCACGACGTCGATCCGATCCGCCTGGCGGTGGAGGGCACCGACCTCGTCGACACCGTCACCGGGTGGCGGCTGTCGGTGGCCGAGGCGACCGCCGGCGTCGAGTTCGACGAGACCGTCGAGTACCGGCACCCGGCCACCGAGGAACTCGACGAGAACGGCCAGGGCAACTGCCACACGGCGTTCGCGTTCGTGGCCCATCGTGCCGTGGTCGACGTCGATCCGGAGCTCGGCCTGGTGAAGGTCGTCCAGATCGCCACGGCGCAGGACGTCGGGCGGGCGCTCAATCCACTGTCGGTGCTCGGTCAGATCGAAGGCGGGATCGCCCAGGGTCTCGGCCTCGCCGTGATGGAGGAGATCATCCAGGTGGACGGCGTGATCCGCAACGGCAACTTCACCGACTACCTGTTGCCGACGTTCCTCGACATGCCCGAGGTCGTCGCGACGCTCGTCGAAGAGCCCGATCCGCACGCTCCGCTCGGCGCGAAGGGTGTCGGAGAGCCACCCTGCATCTCCTCGACGCCGGCGATCGTCAATGCGATCCGTGACGCCCTTCGCCAGGTGGACGGGGTCGGCAAACCGCTCGAACGCGTCCCGGTCCGCCCCGCCGACATCTGCCTCTGATGCGGTGGTCGACGAGGTGGTCGAGGCGTTGCATCTGGGGTCTGACCCCGGACGTGACGCAGATGTCGGCGGTTCGGTTCCGGGCGGCTAGGTTCGGCGCCCATGCCTGACGAGCGCGAGATCATGACCTGGGACATCTTCGGGACCGCCTCCCGAGACCTGGCGCAGATGGTCGTCGACAGCGGGTACGAGCCCGACATGGTGCTGGCCATCGCCCGTGGTGGGCTGCTCATCGGCGGGGCGATCGGGTACGCGCTGTCGGTGAAGAACGTGTACACGATGAACGTCGAGTTCTACACCGGCGTCGACGAGCGGCTGGAGGTGCCCCGCATCCTGCCGCCCGCCCCCGACTTCGTCGACGTCTCCCATGCTCGCATCCTCATCGTCGACGACGTGGCCGACACCGGCCAGACGTTGCGTTCGGTGCAGGAGTTCTGCGGTGGCAAGGTCGCCGAGGTGCGCACCGGAGTGCTGTACGAGAAGTCGCACTCCGTGGTGAAGTGCGACTACATCTGGAAGCGCACCGACCTGTGGATCAACTTCCCGTGGAGCGACAAGGACCCGGTCGCCAAGCGCGACTGGAGTGTCAAGGACGCCTGACCGCGCCGCACCTCTGGTCCGCACTTCCGGCCCGGGCCTGCGGTGAGGGCCCTGGGGTGAGGGTGAGATCAGGGAGCGAAGGCGGCGCGCTGGGCCTGTTCGAGGCGTTCGCGGAGCCGCTTGGCGGGCACGATGCCGAGCAGCTTGCCGTCCTTCCACACGGTCACCACGGGTCGCATGGGGTTGAGCCGGGGGAGCACGGTGGCCAGATCCTCGTCGGGTGAGGCCTTGGCCAGCCGATTGAACGGAACCATGAGCTGGGTCAGCATCACCATCGTGCGTCGTTCCGACGGCACCGCCCAGAGTTGCTCCTCGAGCACCAGACCGTCGAGTTCGCCGTCGTCGCCGACGACTGCGACGGCGCCGGCGCTGCCGAGCCGCTGGCGCTGCCAGATCATCGAATCGGCGTCCATGTCGGCTCCGGCCTGGGCGACGCCGAACCACGTCAGGTCGCCCACCTTGACGCCGTCGAGCTGTTCGCCGATGTAGGACGCCATGATCTCGGCCCTGGCGTTCATGGCGATGAAGATGCCGGTGATCAGGACGAACACGCCGAACTGGCCGTTGAGCATCATCACGACACCGAGCCCGGCGAGGCCCCACCCGAGCACACGTCCGGCGTTGCCGGCGTCGCGCATCGCCCGGTACTTGTTGCCCGTGCGGGCCCAGCGGAACGCACGGAGCACCCTGCCACCATCGAGGGGAGCGCCCGGCAACATGTTGAACACGGCGAGGATCAGGTTGACGATGCCGATCCATCCGATCGCGGTCGACTGCAGCGCAATGCCGGCTCCGAGCGCAGCCGCACCGATGACGAGGCTCACCAGTGGGCCGGCGATGGCGATCAGGCCGTCGGCCCGAGGCGTGGGCGGCTCACGGTCGAGATGGGCGACGCCGCCGAGTGCCCACAGATCGATCGACTCGGTCTCGACGCCGTACCGACGTGCGACGAGGGCGTGGCCGAACTCGTGGGCGAGGATCGAGGCGAAGAAGGCCATGGTGGCGATCAGGCCCGGGGCGACCCCGAGCGAAGCGGCCAGGTTGACGCCGAACAGGACGGCGACGAGAGCCATGCTCCAATGGGCTCGCACGGGGATACCGGCATAGGTGCCCAGTCGGATCGAACCAGCGGTCATGGCGAGGGAGTGCTCCTTTCGAAGAACACGATGGAGGGAATCTACGTCGGTCAACCGCCCCACGAACCCCGGCATTCCGCCGTGTGCGAGAACCGACCAGGAGCACCGACCAGGAGCACCGACCAGGAGCGCCGACCAGGAGCACCGACCAGGAGCACCGTCAGGAGTGTTGTTCGAGGATGACGGTGGCGCAGTTGCGGCCGCTCGCGCCCCACACACCGGCACCGGGGAACGTGGCGGCGCCGGTGAGGTACAGGCCGTCGACGGCGGTCTCGTACCTCGTGAGCTCGGGATTCGAGTTGCGCAGCGCCGCGAGCGGCCCGCCCGCGAAGCTCGTGGCATGGCCCGCCGGGAGGTGGAAGTCGCGTTCGTACACGTCGGGGGTCATCGCACGCCACTCGACGATCGAGTCGAGGAACCCCGGCTCGCACAGCTCCGCAAACGTCTCGAGCCACCGACGCGGTTCGCCCGAGTCCGGCCAACCACCGGCGAGGCCGAACGGGGTGTAGATCGCCTCGAGGCTGAACACGTGGCGACCGTCGGGGGCCATCGACGGATCGAGCAACGTCGGGACGTTGACGAGCATGCCGGGCCGCTCCATCACCTGGCCCGAGGCGATCAGGCGGGCGCCGCGATCGATCTCGTCGAGACCGGGGGCGATCGCGGTCGTCGGCCCGAGTGGACGGTCGAACCCACGCAGCATCGGCACGGCCGACAGCACCGCGTCGATCTTCGACTCGAAGCCCTCGTCGTGGCGTACGTCCTTCCATCGCCGCACGAGACCCTCGGCCGACGCCGGCGGATTGCGCAGCCAGCGCAGGAACGTGTCGTGAGGATTGCAGGCCGACACGACGATCGGCGCAGTGATCTCGGTCCCGTCGACGAGCGAGATGCCGCTGACACGTTCGCCGGTGCACGTGATCGTGTCGACCGGGCTCTTCGTCCGCAGCGTGCCGCCCGCTGCCTCGAAGGCGGCCAGCAGCGCGGCCGGGACCTGACCGCTGCCGCCGATCGGGCGACCGACCCTGCCGACGTGGCGCATCGCGAGGGCGAGCGCCCCGAGGCCCGTGCCCGGGGTCTCGGGCGAGATGCCCCACACCATCGGTCCGACCAGCGCACCAGGGCCCGTGACGGCATCGTCGCCGAAGTACGACCGCAGCACATCAGCGGCGCTCCGGCGGGCCCATCGCACGAGCGCCGGCGCGCCGGCGAGACGTCGCCGGAGCGCGAGACGGGTCAGCCCGGCCACCGTGGGTGGCTCGGTAGCTGCCTCGAAGACCATCTCGATCGCCGGCATCGCTGTCTTGGCGTAGCGGCGATAACCCTCGACCTGGGACGGGAAGTTCCGACCGAGGTCGTCGAGTGTGGCCTCGAGGTCGTGGTGGTGCGACCAGCCCCGGCCCTCCGCGGCGCTGTCCCAGGAGAAGTTGTGCTGTGCCGGCTCGACATCGAGGTACTCGAGGCCGTGATCGGCCAGGCCCAGCTCTCGGATCACCGGCGTGGTCCGGAACGTGAGGTGATCGCAGTTGCAGATGTTGACCGTGGCCCCGGCGAACCGCTCGCTGGCGGCGGTGCCGCCGACGTCGGCCCGGGCCTCCACGAGCAACGTCCGCATCCCGCTGCGGGCGAGGTAGGCAGCTGTCACCAGGCCGTTGTGGCCGGCGCCGATCACGATGGCGTCGAAGTCGTGTGATGCAACCGTTGGCACGAGCGAGAGTCTCTCGCAGTTCGATGCCGGCGGCGTAACGTGCCGGTGTGTCTTCTGTTTCGCGCCGCCTCGTCGAACTCCGGGGCCCCGACATCGCCGAGCTGGTCACGCCGTCGAGCATCTTCGTGCAACCCCTCGGTGCCGTCGAGCAGCACGGTCCGCATCTGCCGTTCAACACCGACCTCCTGATCGCCGACCGGGTGGCGACCACGGCGGTGGAGCGGGTGGGGGAGGATCTCGACGTCTGGCTCCTTCCCCCACTGGCGTACACGAAGTCCAACGAGCACGCCTGGTCGGCCGGCACGATCTGGCTGTCGGCGACGACGCTGTTGGCCGTCCTCGACGACATCGGGCGATGCGTGGCCACCACAGCGGCGCGCAAGCTGGTGTTCTTCAACGGTCACGGCGGCAACTCGGCCCTCGTCGGCGTCGCCAACCGCGAGATCCGCCTGGCGCACGGGCTGATGACGTTCCTCGCCCATCCGGGCGTGCCGCCCGACCAGGGCGGTGCGTCGCCGGCCGACGAGCTCGGCATGGGGATCCACGGGGGCACCGACGAGACGTCGATCATGCTCCACCTCGCCCCCGAACTCGTCGACATGTCGACGGCGACGCGCAACGTGCCCGAGTCCCTCACCGGGAACCGCTACGTCCGATTCGGTGGGGCGGTCGGCTTCGGTTGGTTGTCGAACGACTTCGGACCCGACGGTCACATCGGCGATCCGACGTCCGCCACGGCCGAGCGCGGCCAGATGCTCTTCGACGGTGCGGTCGACGCGTTCTGTGGCGCCCTCGCCGAGATCGCCCGTTTCGAGCTGCCGACGCGATGAGCTTGGACAGGGGCGCCGCACCCGCCGGCAACCACGCCGCGCTGCGAATCGACGTCGACCGGCTGCTCGCCCGCATCGACGAACTCGGTGCGATCGGCCGGATCGACGGGCCCAACGGCGAGTGGGGCAACGCCCGGCTCGCCCTCACCGACGACGACCGGCTCGGGCGCGACCTCGTCGTGACGTGGATGCGGGATCTGGGCCTCGAGGTCACGATCGACGCGATCGGCAACGTGGTGGCCACACGGCCCGGTGCCGATCCGACGCTGGCGCCCGTGATGGTCGGTTCACACATCGACACCGTCGGCACCGGCGGACGATTCGACGGCAACCTCGGCGTGCTCGCAGGCCTCGAGGTGGCGGAGACCCTGTCGCAGCACGGCATCGTCACCGAGCGATCGTTCCAGGTGGCGTTCTTCACCGACGAGGAGGGGGCGCGGTTCGCGCCCGACATGCTCGGCAGCCTGGTCTACGTGGGCGGGATGCCCGTCGAGGTCGCCCTGGACACGATCGCCGCCGACGACGGCGCGCGCCTCGGCGACGAACTCGAGCGGATCGGGTACGCCGGTCCCGTGCCGTGCCCGACGGCGACTGCGCCCCATGCCTTCGTCGAACTGCACATCGAGCAGGGCCCGGTGCTGGAGGACGAGGGCATCACGATCGGCGTCGTCGAAGGGGTGCAGGGGATCTCGTGGACCGAGATCGTGATCGTCGGCCAGTCGGCTCATGCCGGGACCACACCCATGCGGCTCCGCCACGATCCGGCCTTCTGCGCCGGAGCGGTCGCGACGTTCGTGCGGGATCTCACCAGGCGGCTGGGCCACGACCAGGTCGGCACCGTCGGTCGGATCGACGTGTATCCGAATCTCGTCAACGTCGTGCCGTCGCGCGTGGTCATGACGGTCGATCTTCGCAACACCGACGACCGTGCGTTGGTCGAAGCCGAGTCGCTCCTCGACACGTTCCTCTCGGAGCTGGCAGAGAGCGAGGGTGTCGAGATCTCCACCCGACGGCTGGCCCGGTTCGAACCGGTCGACTTCGACCCGGCCATGATCGACCTGGTCGGTGCGACGGCCGAACGGTTGGGTCATTCGACCAAACGGATGTCGAGCGGCGCCGGCCACGATGCGCAGATGTTGGCGCGGATCTGTCCGACGGCGATGATCTTCACGCCGAGCGTGAACGGGTTGAGCCACAACATCGCCGAGTTCACCGAGGCCACCGACATCGAGGCAGGCGCGAACGTGTTGCTGCAGGTGGTGCTCGACCGGCTGTCGGTGCGAACGTGACGGTGGGCGTGACGGTGGGCGTGACGGTGCGGACGTGAACCGAGCCCGCTTCGACCTGGTGACGCTGGATTCACCGGCGACCGACGCGCTCGCCGGGTTCTGGTCGGCCGCTGCCGATCTGCACGAGGTCGAGCGCGAGGACGTCGATCGGTGGATCGTGCTGGCCGACCGTTCGGGTACGCGTCGGCTCGGGATCCAACGCGGCCGGGTGCGACCCGGTTCGGTCCATCTCGACCTCGCCTGCGACCCGGCCGACTTCGAGGCCGAACTCGCCCGTGTGGTCGCCCTCGGCGCCGAGCTGGTCGGCGGTCCACGGCACGAGCCGTACGGTTCGATTGCGAATCTCTCCGACCCCCAGGGCAATCCGTTCGACCTGTGCGCCTACGGTTGACGCCCACGGTCGATCGGCATGCATCCGATCGTTGCCGCCCCGCCGATCGACCGCGGCTAGCCTGCCCGAGGGGTGGCAGTTTCCGGTGACCACAGCGCCGAAACATGATGTTCACGCTCGTCGGATGCGAGCGTGCGACCTCGGCAACTAGCTTCAGCGAGGACATGATGACCGAGACCGAGATCGCCCTCGATGAGCCGCTCACCGGCGGCTCACCCCGGCTGCGATTCGAACACCTGTCGATGGTGTTTCCCGACGGAACACACGCGATCGACGACGTGTCGTTCACGGTGCACGCCGGCGAGTTCGTCACGGTCGTCGGACCATCCGGTTGCGGGAAGTCGACGTTGCTGCGCATCGCATCCGGGCTCACCGAGCACACGGCCGGCGTCTGCGACGTCGACCGCAACTCGCTCGGCTACGTCTTCCAGGACGCCACACTCCTGCCGTGGCGGACCGTGCAGCGCAACGTCGAGCTCAACGCCGAACTCCAGCACATGCCCAAGGCGGAGCGGGCGGCGAAGGCGGCCGAGGCGATCGAGTTGGTCAACCTCGTCGGTCACGAGGACAAGTACCCCAAGCAGCTGTCCGGCGGCATGAAGATGCGGTGCTCGCTGGCCCGATCGCTCGTGCTGCACCCGCAGATCTTCCTCTTCGACGAGCCGTTCGGGGCGCTCGACGAGATCACCCGCGAGCGCCTCAACGACGAGCTGATCAACCTGTTCAACTCGGAGAAGTTCGCGGCGCTCTTCATCACGCACTCGATCGCCGAGGCGGTCTTCCTGAGCACCCGGGTGCTCGTCATGTCGGCGCGTCCCGGCCGGATCATCGGCGACTATCCGATCCCGTTCGGAGCCGAACGTCCGCAGGAGATCCGCTTCCTCCCGGAGTTCGCCGAGATCTGCGGGCAGATCAACAACGACCTGAAGGACGCGCACTCGTGACCACCCTCGACGACCGTTCCGCCGGCCTCGAGCACTCGGCCGGATCCGACGCTGCTGACGCCGCCGTGGCCGCGGCGACCGCCGACATCGGTCCGGCGCCGGGACCGCCCAGGTGGAAGCGGGCGCTGAACTTCTTCCCGCCGCTGTTCACGTTCGTGCTCTTCATCGGGATCTGGTACCTGTACAGCACGGTGCGCTTCGACATCGCTGCCCAGCGTCGCAACGCGCTGCCGTATCCGCACGAGGTGCTCACCGACGGATTCCTCCCGCTGTGGGACCCGTCGTCGGGGATCCGTCCGATCCTCGGCTACATGTGGCCGACGGTCAAGGTCACCCTGATCGGCCTCGGGATCTCGATCATCATCGGCGTGACGATCGCGATCATCATGAACCTGTCGAAGAACATGGAGCGGGCGATCTTCCCGTACGCGGTGGTCCTGCAGACCATCCCGATCCTGGCGATCACCCCGCTGCTGACGCAGTTGTTCGGCGACGAACTGGGCGTTCGCATCGTGGTGGTGGTCCTGATCGCGACGTTCCCGGTGATCACCAACACGCTGTTCGGCCTCCAATCGACCGACCAGCTGCACCACGACCTGTTCACGCTCAACCACGCCAGTCGTTGGACACGGTTGCGCAAGCTCGAGATGCCGTCCGCCATGCCCGCCATGATGGCCGGCATCCGCATCGCCTCCGGTGGCGCCGTCATCGGCGCGATCGTGGCGGACTTCTTCTTCAACCAGGGCGAAAAGGGAATCGGCTACTACATCCGGAACCGGCAGCAGCGTGCAGCAAACCGGCCCGAGATGTTCGCCGGCACCATCACGGCGTCGATGTTCGGCGTCGTGATGTTCCTGATAGTCGGCGCGATCACGGCGCGCGCCATTCGCAACTGGCACGAGTCCGCATCGTCGCGGACCTGAGCCGGTCATCCACCCACCCACCCGCCGTCACCAACCACCACAAGGGGAGAAACCCATGAAGGCTCGGAAATCCTTGGCGCTGCTCAGCGTCGCGAGCATTGCGTTGCTCGCAGCCTGCGGCAGCGACGACGATTCGGCGACCGAATCGACGGATGCTCCAACCGAAGGAACCACGGCGGAGACCGAGGGAACGGACGCGGCGACGGGCGACACGGTGTGTCCGCCCAAGCTCGTGATCCAGACCGATTGGTTCCCCGAACTCGAACACGGCGGCACCTACCAGCTGATCGGGCCCGATGGCACGGCCGACAAGGACACGGTGTCCTACTCGGGTGCGGTCCAGGAGCAGTACGCGGTCGGTGGTCTCGAGGAGATCGAGATCAAGACCGTCAGCTTCGACAAGGCCAACAGCGCCATCCTCCTCGACGGTGAGGCCGACATGGCGTACATCAACATGAGCGACATCATCAAGGACTCGGCAGCCGTCGACATGGTCGCGATCGCCAAGACGCTCGACAAGGACCCGCAGATGATCATGTGGGACCCCGAGCAGAACCCGATCACCGGACCCGAGGACATCGCCGAGACAGGCGCACAGGTCCTGCACTTCCCGGGCGTCGCCTACATCGACTACATGATCGGTCAGGGGTACATGACCGAGGACCAGAGCAATCCGAGCTACGACGGTTCCGACGCAGCATGGGTGGCCGACGGCGGCAACTTCTTCCAGCAGGGCTTCGCCACCAACGAGGTGTTCAAGTACGAGAACGAGATCGACTGGAAGGACGGCGCGCCCGCACCGGTCAGCTTCTTCACGGTCGGCGACATCGGCTTCGACAACTACCCGGCGGCGATCACGATGATGCGCGACAAGGCCGATGAGTTGAGCGACTGTCTCGAGTTGCTGGTCCCCAAGATGCAGCAGGCCTGGGTGGACTTCTTGAACGATCCCACGCCGATCACCGATGCGATGATCGACATCAACGTGGCTCACGACGGCTTCTGGACCCTGAGCGAGGAGCTCAACGCCGCGGGCATGGAGCTGATCGACGCTGGGTGCACCGAGGGGTGTGCGTTCGCAGGGCCGCCGACCCCGTTCGCCGAGAACAGCCCCGACGGCACGTACTGCAGCTTCGACGAGGAGCGGATCCAGGGTCTCTACGACATCCTGGCCCCGATCTACGAGGAGCAGGGCACCGACATCGCCGAGTCGATCGACGGGATCTTCACCAACGAGTACTGCGTCGACGCACCGGGTCGCTGATTCGGTACGACGGTTGAGCGGCCCTCAGCGGGGTCGCATGAAGTCGCTGCTCCCGGTCGGGCTCGATGGCCCGGCCGGGACCGGCGGTCACCTGTCCGCCGTGCTCGGGCGGGCGCGCAGTGACACGCGTGGCGTCAGTCCGGCACGGATGCTGCGACCTCGCGGCCGGCTCGGAACACCCGGAGGTCGGTTGGGCCGTGGGCCATCGAGTGGCGCAGTGACCCGGCACGCACCGCCACCAGGTCGCCGGGAGCGCCCGGCGCGATCGAACCCGACGGGAGGCCCACCACCCGGCGCGAGTCGGAGCTGACGGCGCTCCATGCCTGGTGGGGGAGGTCGTGGGCGACCAGCACCATCAGTGCGGCCGTCTCGAACGGGCACGCACGTCCCATCGGATTGAACGGGTCCTGCAGGTTGTCGGCGCCGGCGGCCACGACGACACCGGCACGGCGCAGGGCGTCGACGGCGGTCAGCCCGCGGGGCACCGGCTGCTGGTTGCGGCCGCCGAGCCAGAGGTTGGTGTGGGGGAGCGTGACGACACCGATACCGGCGCCGGCGACCAACTCCGCGATCCGCTGCTGCTCGGCCACGTCGCGCTGGCCGAGGCTGACGCAGTGGCTCGCGGTCACGCGCTGCCCGAACCCCGCGAGCACCTGGCGAGCGAGGTATTCGAGGCCCATCACGGACGGATCGAGCGTCTCGTCCGTGTGGAGATCGACACCGACGCCGGCATCCGTGGCGATCTCCAGGAACACGTCGGTCGCGGCCTCGATCTGGCCGTCCGGTTCGAGGTGTGGACAACCGCCCACCAGGTCTGCCCCCGCTGCCAGGGCCTCGCGGAGCAGCGCTCGATGCTCGGCCCCGGCCGCACCCACGACCGGTTGGCCCGTCAGCGCCACGATCTCGATGTCGACGACGTCCGCGACCCGCCGTCGGACCTCCGCGAGGGCCACGACGTTGGTCAGCCCGCCGTGGACCGTGGTGTCGGCATGGGTCCGCACCGCGACGTACCCGTTCGATGCCATCAGCCGGGCGGCGCGTTCGGCCCGTTCGACGATGTCGTCGTGGGTGATCCTGCCCGACAGCCGGATCATGGCGTCGATCGCACCCGCGAGGTCGCCCGTCTCGTTCTCCTCACGCTCGGCGAGGAACGCCTTGTCGAGATGGGCGTGGGGTTCGACCGCTGCGGGGAGGAGGAGTCGGCCACCGAGATCGACCAGCTCGTCGACCTCGGCGTGCAGGTCGGCACCCACCTCGGCGATCACGCCGTCGACGATGAGGACGTCGGTGGGCCCGTCCGTCACGGCTCCGTGAACAATCATCGCCTGCTGTAGGAGGGTGCTCGGCATCTGCGCGAAACTACCGCCATGTCCGAACGCCCCGACCTGAAACCCGACCTCAAACTCGGTGCCTTCTTCTTCGGAGGCGTGGAGATGGACGACGCCGGAGCCGGGGCGCCGGCGCCGATGGATCGTCGGTACAACAACGACGACTGCTGGAAGGCGACGCTCGACTACGTCAACTCCGCGAAGGAGGCCGAACGGCTCGGCTTCGACTCGTTCTGGACCACCGAGCACCACTTCCAGTACGAGGGCTACGAGGTCATCCCGAACGGGTTGCTGATCTCCACCTGGATCGCGGCACAGACCACCACGCTGCGCTTCGGGGCGATGTTCAACGTCGTGCCGCAGTGGAACCCGCTCCGTCTGGCCGAGGACTTCGCAACCTTGCACAACCTGTCGGGAGGACGCGGCATGCTGGGTGTCGGCCGGGGAACGGTGCCTCGTGAGGTGTTGCACCTCAACGACAAGGGGGTGTCGATCGGTTCGCTCGACAACCCCGACCAGGTCGACGCCGACATCCACAACCGGGAGGTGTTCGAGGAGTCGATGGAGATCATCAGGCGAGCGCTCACCCAGGAGTCGTTCTCCTTCCAGGGCAAGCACTTCCAGATCCCGATCCCCGGCATCCCCGATCGCGGCGAGACCGTGCAGGAACTCACCCTGATCCCCAAGCCGATCCACCCGTTCGAGATCTGGCAGGCCGTCACCTCACCTCCCACGCTCGACTACGTGCCCGTGGTCGACCACGGCGCGGTGTTCTGGAACCAGCACTACAGCTTCATCAAGCGGTTCTGGGACACCTACGCAGAGAAGTACCACGCCGCCCACGACGTCGAGTTGGCGTCGCACGAGAAGCGGATGCTGGTCGTGTCGTATCGCATCGAGGACACGATGGAAGCGGCGCGGGCATCGGCGCTGCCGGGACACGACGAGTTCTGGAAGTTCCTCGGCCCCTACGGCTGGAGCCGCGGGTACATGGGCCCCGACGGCAAGCCCTCGAAGCCCGGCCTGATCCCGACGCTCGACGAGTCGATCGAGAACAAGACGATCCTGATCGGTCCGCCCGAGAAGGTCGCCGAAGAAGTGGCGTTCTACCGCGATCTGCTGGGCCTCGAATACCTGACGCTGTTCCCCCACATGATCGGCGACCCGTACAAGAAGGCCGACGAACAGATGGCGCGCTTCACCGAAGAGGTACTCCCGCTGCTGTAGTCGCGCACCGAAGCGGTCCCGCTCCCGTCCTCGTCAGCACACACGCGAGCATCGGCGATCGTCGCTGACGCAGACCGTTGGGTCCTGGCGAGGGAGGCCGGCGAGATCAGGCGCCGGCGGCACTGCCGATGACGGTGCGGGGATCGGCAGTGCCGGCCAGCAGTCCCGTGTCCTCCACGACGATGGCGTGGGCGTGACCGAACCCACTGTCCCAAGCCGGTTGCGCCTGCGCTGTGTGGCCGCGGGCGGCGAGCGCATCGACCCAGGCGGCCGGTGCATGACCCTCGACGTGGACGACGGGTCCGCCGGCACCGGTCCACGTGTCGAACCCGGTGGTCGGACCGTGAAGGATCCATCGCCCGGCGCTGATCGCCGTGTCCGGTGACTGGCCGTGGTGAAAGAGCCGAGCGGCGACCTGCAGCAGGATCTGTGGCTGTGCGTCGCCGCCCATCGTGCCGAACACGGCCGCCAGGCGGCCCGCCCGCGTGGCGAGCGCAGGCGACAGTGTGTGCGGCGGTCGTCGCCCCGGGCCGTACTCCGCCGGGTGACCCTCGACGAGGTTGAATCCGAGCCCGCGGTTGTGGAGGTTGATGCCGGTGTTCGGCTCGACGAGGTGGCTGCCGAAGCCCGACGCGTTCGACTGGATCAGCGACACCCCCATGCGCACGCCGTCGGGTCCGAACCCGGCGGTACAGAGAGAGGTCGTGTCGCCGTCGAAGGACGGCGCGGTGCGCCCGCTCGAGCGTTCGAGGCCGATCATGCCGACGCGCCCGGCGATCAGCTCGACGAGCGCGTCGCCGTCGGCGAGTTCGTGGAGCTGTTCGGGCCGATCGAAGCCTGCCGCCGACGCCGACTCGATCAGGAGGTGGGCCCAGCGCTCGTCGTCGGGGTCGTCGGGGAGGTCGAGCTGCTCGGCCAGCCGGGCGGCGGCGAGGGTCAGGTAGCCCTGGGAGTTCGGGCCGATCGTGTGGAGGTCCACGCCGAACACCGATGTGGTCAGGGGCTCGACCCAGTCGGCGTGTGGGGCGGTGATGTCGGCTTCGGTGAAGAGCCCGGCGCCGACCTCGAGCAGCCCCTCGCCGAACGCACCGCCGTAGAAGCTGTCACGGCCCGACGACGACAGTCCCGCAAGGGCGAGGGCAGCGCCGGGCCGCCGCACGACGGCTCCGGTCGCTGTGGCCTGGGTCGCCAACTCGGCGAGGTTCGAGCGGCTCTCGGTGTCGAGGCGACGCAGCGAGCCCACGAGCAGCGGGCTGGCCGGGAACCCGTCCGCGGCCAGACGTCGCGCCGGGGCGAGGATCACGTCGAGCGGGAGCGACCCGAAACGTTCGTGAAGCGCCATCCAGCCATCGATGCACCCGGGCACCGTGACCGAGCGGACGTCGAGCTTGAACGGCATCTCGCCGTAGCCCTCGGCCCGAAGCGCTTCGGGGTCGGCACCCGAGCCGGAGCGACCCGACGAATTGAGCGCACAGGTCTCGCCGGGGCGATCCGGAGTGTCGACGTGGACGAGCGCGAAGAGGTCACCGCCCATGCCGCACAGGTGCGGGCCCGTCACCGCGATTGCCGCGTTGCAGGCGATCGCGGCATCGACGGCGTTGCCCCCGAGGGCCCACATCTCCATGCCGGCCGAGGTGGCGAGTTGATCGGCACTCGCGACCATGTTGCGCGGTGCACGCACGGTGCTGGTCGGCGAGCTCGACATCGTTGCGGACCCTACGCGACCGGCGCTTCGTGCCACTGTCCCCGTTCGACCAGCACCGATCGCAGCGTCTCGGGGCGGTCGGTCATGATCCCGTCGACGCCCAGATCGAGGAGCCGATGCATCTCCGCCGGATCGTCGATGGTCCACACGTGGACGTCGACCCCGTTGCGGTGTGCGGCGTCGACGAACCGTCGATCGACGACCACGAGCCGCGCCCCGAACCCGGTCTCGGCGGCACGCACGGGGACCTGGGCCACCCGGTGGGCGGCGCCGCGGACCCGTCCGGTCACACGGAGCCGGACGATCTCCTGCGGGCTCAGGCAGCTGAGGGCGCTCGGGCCCAGCAACGTGCGGATCTTGGTGAGGCGGGCATGGCTGAACGACCCGATGCAGACCCGGTCGAGCAGGTCACGTCGACGCACGAGGTCGATCAGCGCCGGCCCGGCCGCGTCGGACTTGCAGTCGATGTTGAATCGGGCATCCGGGAACCGGTCGAGCAGGTCGGTCATCAGCGGGATCGGCTCGCGCCCGTCGACGCGGAGTTCACGCAGTTCCGGCCACGACGTGGTGGCGATGGTGCGCTCGACACCGCAGGTGCGCAGCAGGTCGGTGTCGTGGAAGGCGACGAGCACGCCGTCTGCGGTGAGGTGGACGTCGGTCTCGAGGTAGCGGTAACCGAGTTCGACCGCTCGCTCGAACGCGGGCATCGTGTTCTCCGGCGCGCTGCTCGTGCCGCCCCGATGAGCAAACGGAATCGGATCGGGCCAGTCGAGGTACGGATGTGTGCCGGTCACCGGTCCGACTGTACGACAGTCCGCTCGTCTGCAACCCGTGGGGATGGTCAGATCCGCCGACCGGCGGCCTCCCAGTACTCGTCCTTGAGGAGCCGCTTGTACAGCTTGCCCGTCGGGTGCCGTGGGAGTTCGGTGCGGAAATCGATCGAGCGGGGGCATTTCACGTCGGCCAGCTCGGTGCGGCAGAACTGGATCAGCTCCGATGCCAGCGCTGCTGCGGCAGCGTCGTCGGCGGGCATCTCGACGGGCTGGACAACGGCCTTGACCTCCTCGCCGAAGTCGTCGTTGGGAACACCGAACACGGCGACGTCGACGACCTTCGGGTGGGTCACGAGCACGTTCTCGGCCTCCTGCGGGTAGATGTTCACGCCGCCGGAGATGATCATGTACGCCTTGCGATCGGTGAGGTAGAGGAAGCCGTCGGCGTCGAGATAGCCGACGTCACCGAGTGTGCTCCATCCCTTCGGGTGCCGCGAGTTCTTCGTCTTCTCGGGATCGTTGTGGTACTCGAACTCCGCGCCGCCCTCGAAGTAGACCGTGCCGGACTCGCCCTGTGGGACGTCCTCGCCGTCTTCGCCGACGATGTGGACCACGCAGTTGATCGGCGAACCGACGGTGCCGGGGTGGGCGAGCCAGCCCTCGCTGTTGCAGTAGACGAAGCCGTTGCCCTCGCTGCCCGCGTAGTACTCGTGGATGACCGGCCCGAACCATTCGATCATCTGTTGCTTGACCGGCACCGGGCACGGGGCGGCAGCGTGGATGACGCACTCGAGCGACGACACGTCGTACTTGGCTCTGGTCTCGTCGGGCAGCTTGAGCATGCGGACGAACATGGTCGGCACGACCTGGCTGTGCGTGATCTCGTACTGCTCGACGAGGCGGAGGTAGTCCTCGGCGTCGAAGTGCTCCATGGCCACGATCGTGGCCCCGATCGCGTGGGTGGCGAGGCAGAAGCGCAGCGGAGCTGCGTGGTAGAACGGCGCCGGCGACAGGTACCGCTTCGAGTCGTCCATGCCGAAGAGCAGCTGCAGGAGTGGCAGGACACCTCCGGGCGTCTCGGCGAGCGGAGTGTTCGGGAAGGCGCGAGTGATCCCCTTCGGCATCCCGGTGGTGCCCGAGGAGTAGAGCATGTCGAGGCCGGCGACGCGATCTTCGTCCAGCGGCTCCGGCGACTGGTCGGCCACGGCCGCCTCGTAGCTCTCGTAGCCGTCGATGGTGCCGTCGAGCATGAGGCGCAGCTCGACGTTCGGGGTCGTCGGGACGATCTCGGCTGCCTGGTCGGCCTTGTACTTCGAGGTGATGTACGCCCGCGCACCGCAGTCGTTGATGATGTACTCGAGCTCGTGGCTGGTCAGGCGCGACGATGCGCAGGTGTAGACGAGCCCGGCGTAGTGGCATCCCCAGACGATCTCGAGGTAGCGGTCGTGGTTCTCCATGCACATCGCGACGTGGTCGCCGGGCTGCAGACCGGCGGCGCGCAGGAGGCGGCTGAGGCGGTTGGCGGCGGCGTCGAGTTCGGCGAAGGTCTGGGTGAATCCAGATCCGGCCATGATGATCGCAGGCTTGTCGCCGTGGTTTTCGAGATGTGCACCGGGGAACATGCCGGGCAACGTAGTCGACCGATACCTTGCCCTCATGGTTCGAGCCCGCTTCGCCGAGTTGATGGCCGTCGGCGCTGCCGACGTGCCGCTCGACGAGGCGGCATTGCTGATCTCGGCCGAGCTCCAGCCGGGCCTCGACCTCATCGAATGGCTCGCCGAACTCGACGAGCTCGCCGGGAGCTGTCCCACGCCGACCCCCGACGGCGTCGCCCGACACCTGTTCGCCGACGGGCACTTCGCCGGCAACCGCGACGCCTACTACGACTGGCGGAACTCGTGCCTCGACCGGGTGATCGCCACCCGCACCGGCATCCCGATCAGCCTGTCGGTGCTGATGATCGAGGTCGCGCGCCGTGTCGGTGTGAAGCTGGTCGGCATCGGGATGCCCGCCCACTTCCTCGTCCGGATGGCCGACGACGACGCGGTCTTCTTCGATCCGTTCGACGGAGGTCGACGACTCGACCGCACCGAGGTGCGCGAGTTGTTCACGCAGCTCACCCGGGGCCAGGTGCCCTGGAACGACGCCTACCTCGACCCGACGCCGAACCGCGACATCGCGATCCGGATGCTCAACAACTTGAAGGGTGTGTTCAGCGAGCGCTCCGACCTGGTCCGGCTGGGTCTGATCATGGGTCTGCGCAGCGAGATCCCCGAGCTGGCCGAGTCCGAAGCCGCCGAGATCGCCGCCGCTGCCGCCATCTTCAACTGAGGCATCACAACCGTGACATCTGGGGTCAGACCCCAGATGTCACACTGGCGGACGTGATCGATCGCGACATCAAGCAGTGCCTGGGTCAGATGATCAAAGGGGTCCAGGTGATCGGCGCCACCGGTGACGGACTCCGGCGGGCGTACACGTCGCACTGGTTCGAGCAGGTGAGCTTCGAGGAGCCGATCGTGATGGCGAGCGTGTCACCGAAACACGACACCTACCCGCTGATGGTGGCCGCCGGTGAGTTCGCCGTGAGCATCCTCGCGGCCGACCAGATCGTCGAAGGCCAGTACTTCAGCTACCCCGGCCGCAAGTTCCGCTACGTCGCTGACGAGTACCTCGTCGATTGGCCCGCGAACGGCCTCCCGGTGGTGCCGAACTCGATCGCCTGGCTGCGGTGCGAGATCTTCGAGCGCATGACGATGGCCGACCACGAGCTGCTGTTCGCCCGCGTGGTGGAGGTGGCACCGGGCCGCCTCAAGGAACCCCCGCTGCTGTACTCCAGCAGGCTCGGTTGGCGCGTGACGGGCGACAAGGCCCGCGAGCCCGGCACCAGCATCCGCGACCAGCTGCTCGACCGGCTCGAGACGAGCGACTGACACGACTCGGCTCGGTCGCCGGGCCAGGGGTACCGTTCGCGGCATGACGATGACCGATCCCCGCACCGACCTGAACGCGGACGAGCAACGTGTCACCGAGCTCGTCGACGAGCTGCTGACAGCGTTCCCGCCGGCGTCCACCGACCCGAAGGTGTTCCTCGGCGAACAGTACGACCGAGGCCTCGCCTGGGTGCACTTCCCGGAAGGGTTCGGCGGGCTCGGCCTCAACCCGAAGTTGCAGCGGCTGATCAACGAGCGGGTGTACGCGGCGGGCGCCCCGAACCCGATGTACCGCAACCCGATCGGGCACGGGATGTGCGGACCGACCGTGGTGGCGTGGGGGAGTGACGAGCAGAAGCAGCGGTACCTCCGCCCGCTGTTCACCGGGGAGGAGATCTGGTGCCAGCTCTTCTCCGAGCCCGGTTCGGGATCGGACTTCGCCGGTCTGTCGTCGACCGGCGTGAAGGACGGTGACGAGTGGATCGTGAACGGGCAGAAGGTCTGGACCACCCTCGCGCACCTGTCGAAGTGGGGCCTGCTCGTCGTACGTACCGACCCCAACGCGGTGAAGCACGCCGGTCTGACGGCATTCGTCGTCGACATGGAGGACCCGACCGTGGAGGTTCGACCCCTGCGCCAGATGACCGGCGAGGCGGAGTTCAACGAGGTGTTCTTCTCCGACACACGGATCGCCGACGCCGAGATGCTCGGCGGGCCCGGCGACGGATGGCGGGTCTCGCTCACCACGTTGATGAACGAGCGGGTCTCGATCGGCGGCACGATCCCGGCTCGGGGTTCCGGGACGATCTCGGCGCTGGTGCAGACGTGGCAGAAGCTGCCCGACGAGCGCAAGGACGCCGTGGGGCGCGACGAGGTGATGAAGCTGTGGGCTCGAGCCGAGGTGCTGCGACTCACCAACATCCGGGCGAACCAGAATCGGAAGATGGGCGACCCTGGTCCTGAGGGCTCGATCGGCAAGATGGCGTCGGCCGATCTCAACAAGGACATCTACGACGAGGTCGTGAACCTCCTCGGTGCCGAGGGGATGCTCTACGGGAGCTACGAGATGATCCGACCCGAGACCGCAATGGGCTCCGACACGCTCCAGAAGGCGTTCCTTCGCAGCCGTGCCAACTCGATCGAGGGTGGCACCACCGAGGTGATGAAGAACATTCTCGGCGAACGGGTGCTCGGGCTCCCCGGCGACGTCCGCGTCGACCGTGACGTGCCCTGGTCAGAGGTCCCGCGGAGCTGAATCCTCGATCCGCTTGCGCATCCAGATCGCGGCCGAACCCGTCGGGAAGTCGGGGATGCGGGCGAGCTCTTCGAATCCGAACCGCTCGTACAGCGCGAGGGGCTGGAAGTCGTGGACGAAGATCACGATCTGGCGGCACCCGCGTGCCCGCGCCTCGTGTTCGGCCTCGGCGAGCAGACGCACACCGAGCCCGGCGCCACGGAGTTCGGGCGCCACCCAGAGACTCTGGAGTTCACAGCAGTCGCCCCACGTCCATCCGTAGATCCCGGCGCGCAACTGGCCGTCCTCGCGGACGAGGACGGCCAGTTCACGTTGATCACCCAGGTTCGTCGCAGCGGACGCTGCGGCCCGGATGTCGGCGTCGATTCGGTCGAGGTCATCCGGGTCGGGCGCGTCCTCGACGATGAACCTCACGCGCTCAGGAGATGATCTGCTCGAGGAAGGCGAGGGAATCGAAGTACGAGCGCACGGCGGACACCTTGTCGCCACGGAAGTCGAACACCGACGCGACGCCCATGAAGACGTGACGACCGGTGGACTCGATGACGGCGTCGTCGGTCAGCACGTAGGCATCGACGTGGTCGGCGTCGAGTTGCCACTCGACGTAGACCTTGGACCCGATCGCGTCGATCGATCGAATCGTCACGACGTGGTTGTCGAAAGCCAGTTCGCGGTCTGCGAATGCCTCGGCCAGTTCGTCGGTCCCGGCGGCGAACATGATCGGTGACCACACCGTCGCATCGTCGGTGAAGATCTCGGACAGGTCGTCCTCCGACATCCCGACGCCCGCAGCGAGCGCACGTTCGGCGAGCTCGATGCGGCTGCTCATGATCCCAACACCTTTGCCTTGGCGGCAGCGAACTCGGCGTCGGAGAGGACGCCCGAGGCGTGCAACTGGGCGAGATGGTCGATCTCCCCGGCCGGGTCGACCGGTGGGGGTGCGTAATCGGTCGGTGCCGGCGGTGGCTCCGCGTAGCCCTGATCTGCGTAGCCCTGATCTGCGTACCCCTGGTCGGCGCCGCCCTGATCGGCGTAGCCGGCCTCGGCCTGACCTCGTTTGACCCCCTCGTGGTGGGCGATCGCCCCCACGGCCAACATCCGCCTCCTCCGTCGTCGCCTTCTCATACCCATGTGCTGTCTCCTCGTCGTCGTGGACACGGTGACCGATGATCACCTCTGGCCAGGATGACGCTGTCGGTCGAGCCGGGCATCACCCCGAACGGACGATCCGTCCCGCACGCCCGGTCGGGTCGAGATGTCGTCAGGGGGTCGTCAGGGCGTCGTCAGCCCGGCGAGGACATGGCTCGCGCCGAGTGAGCGATCGTCCATCACCGGCCGGGCCAGCATGGTGCCACCCAACAGCGTGGTCGAGGCCGATTCGATCGCGTTCTGGAGTTCGCGGATGTTGCGCGGCGGGGGGAAGTACTCGTCCTCCTCGGTGACGTCGACCAGTTCGACACCGCGTCGGGGCGCCAGGAACTCGAGCACCTCGTCGACGAGTTCCTCCGGAGCTGATGCCCCGGCGGTGACGCCGACGATGCCGGTCAGATCGCCGGGCAACTCGTCGACACCGTTGATCCGGAAGACGCGTTCGCAACCTTCCTCGAGGGCGAGTTGTTCGAGCGCTCTCGTGTTCGACGAGTTCGCGGATCCGATCACGACGACGACATCACACCGATGGGCCAGCTCCATCAGCGCGGCCTGGCGGTTGGTGGTGGCAAAGCAGAGGTCGCTGCGTCCGGGTGTCCACACGTCGGGAAAGCGCTCCTTGACACGCACGGCCACACCCTCCCAGTCGCGATGCGACAGCGTGGTCTGGGCGAGCAGTGCGACGGGTTGCTCGGACGGCTCGAGACGGTCGACCTCCTCGACGGACTCGACACGGTCGATCGCGTCGGGCGCGACCGCCATCGTGCCGATCGCCTCCTCATGGCCCTCGTGACCGACGTAGACGATCCGGTAGCCCTTGCCGGCGCGCACCTTCACCTCGTGGTGCACCTTGGTGACCAACGGACACACCGAGTCGACGACATAGCTCCCACGGCTCCGGGCCGCCTCGACCACCTCGGGTGCCGAACCGTGCGCGGACAGCATGATCGGGCTGCCGACGGGCACGTCGGCGATGTCGTCGACGAACACCACGCCCTGCGACCGGAATCGATCGACCACCAGCTTGTTGTGGACGATCTCGTGGTAGCAGTACACGGGGCCGGGGAACGAGCGCACCATCCAGGCCAGCGCCTTGATCGCCATCTCGACACCGGCACAGAAGCCCCGGGGCTGGGCGAGCAGCACCAGGTCGACGCGATCATCGGGCCGGGTTGGAGACATCCGGTGGAAATCTACCCGCGACCGGCGGCCGGTAGCCTGACCAACCCATGTCTGCCACCACCGACACCGAGCGCGACATCGAGCGCGACATCGAGCGAGCGGCACCGTCGCGCTCGCTCGCGCCCATCGTGGTGGCGGTCACATCCGGTTCGCCCGCTGACGCTGCCGGAGTGCGTGCGGGCGACGAGATCGTGCGGATCAACGGCGACGTGCCGCGTGACATCATCGAGTGGCAGATGGCCACCGACGAGGCCGAACTCGAGCTCGACGTCCTCCGCGGTGGCCTCGACCTGGCGTTCTCGATCGAGAAGCGGGCGGGTGAGCCGCTCGGCGTCGACGTGTCGAGCGCCGTGTTCGACCGGGTCCGTACCTGCGACAACCACTGCGAGTTCTGCTTCATCTACCAGCTGCCGAAGGGGATGCGCCGCAGCCTGTACCTCAAGGACGACGACTACCGCTTGTCGTTCCTCTACGGCAACTTCACGACGCTCACCCGGTTCACCGAGGCCGACCTCGAGCGGGTGATCACCGAGCGGCTGTCGCCGCTGCACGTCAGCATCCACGCCACCGACCCCGACATCCGCAGCCAGATGCTCAAGAACCCCCGAGGAGCGATGAGCCTGCGGTGGTTGCGGGCGTTGCTCGACCACGGCATCACCGTGCGCGGGCAGGTCGTCGTGTGCCCGGGTGTCAACGACGGTGCGGTGTTGGCCGACACCATGGCAGGCATCCTCGACCAGTATCCCGAACTCGACTCGGTCGCCGTCGTGCCGCTCGGCATCTCGAAGTTCAACGGCGAGGCCGCCATGCGTTTCCACACCGTCGCCGAAGCGCAGGCGGTGGTCGACATCGTCGACGACTGGCAGGACGTGTTCCAGGCCACGCTCGGCAAGCGCATGGTGTACGCCGCAGACGAGTACTACCTGATGGCGCAACGCCCCTTCCCGCCGGCCGAACGATACGACGGCTTCCCGATGCACGAGGACGGCATCGGGATGGCGCGTACGTTCGAAGCCGAGTTCCACGGCCGGGCCGATGCGGCCACCGGCGTGCGGCGCGGGTTCTTCGCTGCCGTCGACGCGCCGCCGAACCCGGCGGCCTACACGGGGTTGCGCAGCGCGTCCGCATGCAGTTCCGACGGAGCCGGGACACCGGCCACGACGATCTCGCTGCGTCCTCGCCGCTCGGCACCGATCGGGGTGCTCACCGGTGAACTCGGTGCACCGGTCATCACGCCATTGATCGAATCGCTCGGTCGCGACGACGTGCGGGTGATCGCCGTACGCAACGAGTTCTTCGGCGGCAACACCGGTGTCACAGGTCTGATGACCGGTGAGGACCTCGCCCGGGTGCTCGCCGACGAGCCGCACGGCCACCGATATCTGCTTCCCGATGTGTGCCTGTCCGACGAGGGACGATTCCTCGACGGCGTCACGATCGACGAGCTGCCTCGCGCGGTCGAGATCATCGAGACCGACGGCATCGCCCTGCGCTCAGCGCTCGAAACGGGGAGCGCCGTCGCCACGACGCGCTCCCGAACGGAGAACCCATGACCACCAGCGAGACGTCTCCGGACGATGCGACGGCGACCGACGAGGTTGCGACGAACGACGAGGTTGCGACGAACGACGAGGTTGCGACGATCGACGACCCGACGACCACCGACGAGGTTGCGACGGTGGTGATCATCGGCCGACCGAACGTGGGCAAGAGCACGCTGTTCAACCGCATCGTCGGCAGCCAGCAGGCGATCGTCGAGGACCGGCCCGGGATCACCCGTGACCGCAAGGAACTCGACGCCGAATGGCTCGACATCCCGTTCCGGGTGGTCGACACCGGCGGGTGGATGCCCGGCGGCGACGAGCTCGATGCGAAGGTCAGTCGCCAGGTCGAGGCCGCCGTGAAGGAGGCCGACGTCGTGCTGTTCGTGGTCGACGCCTCCGTCGGGCTCACCGACGACGACCAGAACATCGCGAACTGGATCCGACGTTCCGGCACCGAGGTGATCGTCGTGGCCAACAAGTCCGACAACGAACGCCGCGAGGCGGAGATGTGGGAGTTCATGAGCCTCGGCATCGGCGAGCCCGTGCCCGTCAGTGCGCTGCATGGCCGTCGCGCCGGCGACCTGCTCGACATCGTGCTCGAGCGGTTCCCCGAGCACCTGCGCCGACCCGTGTCGAAGCCGATCGACCCGTGGGCACCCGAATCGGTCGACGAGACCGACGGGTCGACGGAGGTCGTTCCACGTGTGGCGATCGTCGGGCGCCCGAACGTGGGCAAGAGCACCCTGTTCAACCGGCTGGTGGGGGAGGACCGCTCGGTGGTGCACGACCTCGCCGGCACCACCCGCGACTCGATCGACACGCTCGTGCACACCGACGGTGGCCCGGTCGTGTTCATCGACACCGCTGGCATGCGCCGCAAGGGCAAGATCGACGATTCCGCCGAGTACTACTCGTTCGTGCGAGCGCTGCGCTCGATCGACAACGCCGATGTGGCGCTGCTCGTGATCGACGCGACCGTCGGCGTCACCGCGCAGGACCAGCGGCTCGCCGAGCGCGTCGACGCCGCAGGATGCCCGATCGTGCTGATCCTCAACAAGTGGGACCTGGTCGGCACCGAGGAGCGCCTCGAGGTGCAGGGCGAGGTGCAACGGATGCTCGGCTTCGTCGCCGATTCGTCGGTGCTGAAGATGTCGGCGCTGACTGGCAAGAACGTCGACAAGCTCCACCCTCGGTTGCACGAGGCGATCTCCCAGTACCACACACGTGTGCCCACCAAGGACGTCAACAAGGTGATCGCCGCGGCACAGCAGCGTCAGCCGGCGGGTGGTGGGGCCAAGATCATGTACGCCGTGCAGGGTGCGATCGACCCGCCGACGTTCACGTTGTTCGTCAACCGCGACATCCCGCAGCACTACCTGCGCTACATCGAACGCACCATCCGTGAGGAGTTCGACCTGGGATCGACCGCCCTGAAGCTGCGCGTGCGCAAGCGGCAGTGAACGCGACGGAGAACGCCGATGCCCTGGTGTGAGGAGTGCGCGAAGTACTGGACGCCGAACTCGATGAACGACGACGGCACCTGCCCGGCGTGCGGGCGCGTGGTCGAGGAACCGACCAGCGCGGCAGCCGACGAGGAGAAGGCCCCTTGGCACTTCAAGCTGCTCGTGGTCGCGCTCGTGGTCTACCTGGGTTGGCGTTTCATCCAGATCTTCACCTGATCCTGGCCGTCTCGATGACGTCGTCGGCGAGCCCGTCGCGAGGGTTGTTCCGCATCGAGTGCTGTCGGGACGTGATCGTTCAAGCAGCTGGCCTGACGGTCGGTGCCGTCGCGGAGTGGGGTCGACTTCGTCGATGCAGCGTCCCGTCGGGGAGGGTGATCGTGAGTTTGCGCGTCACCGGGTCGAGGGCGAGTTGCCATCCACCCTCGTGAACGAGGTGATGGTGGCGGCTGCAGCTGGGGATCAGCTTGTCGAGATCGGTTGGGCCCTGGTGGGCGCCCCAGTGTTCGAGGTGATGGATCTCGCATCGCTCGAACGGCACATCACAGTCTCCGATTCCGCAGGTGCGGTACATGGCGCGCAGGGCACGTCGTTGATCAGCGGTGGCGAGACGGCGGCTCCGGCCCACGTCGAGGGCGACGCCGTCGCCGTTGAGGACCACGGGGAGGATGTGGGCGTCGCAGGCCAGGCGCCGCATGGTGGCGACCGGAACGATGGTGCCGTCGTCGAGTTCGCACACCGAGTTCTCCCGCAGCCCGCTGGTGAGCGTCGCGAGGTCGACGAGGGCGAGCAACTCCACAGTGCCGGGCCGGTGTGACCTGTTGGCGCTGGTGGCCAGATCGACGAGGGCCTGGGCGGCCATGCGGGGACGGTTGACGTCGGTAGCGGGGGAGTCCGATGTCCGTTTGGCGATTGCCGCCGTCTCGGCATCGATGGCGCGAAAGAGTCGCGCGCCGGTCTCGGGGTCGAACTCGGCGCGGAGCCAGTACATCCCGCTCTCGTCGTTGATGCCCTTGGACAACGACATGGCCATCCGCTGGCGGGCAGCGCGTTCGAGGCCCCGGTCAGCGGCGAGCTGATCGGCGATGCGGTCGACGAACCGCCGGAACTGCTGTGGCGTCGATGCGCTCGCTGCCTGTGCCAACTCAGCGTCGAGGGAGAGCAGGGCGTCTCGGTCCTGCTCGTCGAGCCGAGAGGCAACGTTGCACAGCGCGTCGGCGTGTTCGGTTCCGATCCGACCCTTGCCGAGTTGCTGGGAGACCTCGGGGAGGTCGCCGAGCGTCTCTGCTCGGCGTGAGATCTGTTCGGCCCGTCGCTTCGAGCACGTGCCACCGTGACCCAGGAGTTCACCGGCTGGCACACCGGAACCTGCCGCGGCGAGCGTGTTCGCCCGTCGGGCGAGGGCATGTTCGACCGTGGCGACGAACCCCTTCAGGCGGTCGAGGTCTCGGACTGCCGCGGCAACGGCACCGGCGTCGAGCGTCGACACATCTGCTTGCTCGAACTGTTCGACGATCTTCGCCACCGACATGCCTCCATCCTGACAAGGGGGTCTCACAGAGTTGGGAGATCGAGCGGGGAAGCGTCGAGAATCTGGATAGAGTTCGCGCTCCACATGCACACGGGCTGTGGCGCAGCTTGGTTAGCGCGCTTGTCTGGGGGACAAGAGGTCGGGAGTTCGAATCTCCCCAGCCCGACGGATCTACCAGGGGTCTCTCGGAAACGAGGACCCTGGTCCTGTCCGTCCGGTTAGTTGTCCGGCAATAACGTCGCCAATCTGCTGCATGGACGCGGACACCAACGCCTGTCACAGCTGCCACGAATGCAGCCATTCGTGGGTGCAGGGCAGGCCAACCGATTGTTGCCGAACGTTTGGCAGTCTGGGGCTAGACCGCCCGGTCGGGACTGTCTACCCCCTGCGACGACGAGCCGAACCCCATCTCTCTCGGGGGTACGGGTCCGACCCTTCGCCCCTTCGAGCCGCCGACGTGGTCGCTTCAGAGGCTGCAGCCGACGGGCATGGCGGTCACCACCCCCAGTTGAGCCAACCAGCGATCGCCGCGCAGACGCCCACGACCACCATGATCGCCACGTTGTCGAACTCGTCCCCGTACCACCACTCCCGAAGTTCTCGAGACAGCCACCATCGGCGACGCTCCGACTCGTTCAACAGCGAGTTGCGCTGATGAGCGAGCGACCACAGCCGCCTGGCGTCACCCACGTCGTCGGACAGAAATCCGTCGATCATGGTGATCAACGCTCGGATCTGAGCGTCGGTCATCTCCTCGATGGTCGTCGGCGCCAGCCTGGGTGGCTCGTACCTGCGTCGCCGCTGTGGGATCAGGTCCGGCTCCCCGGACAACCTGCGATCAGCCACCGTCAGTTGGGCCTTCATGCTCCGTCAGGCTAGATCGCCGTCTACGCGTGGTTGGGGGATCCCTGGCGGTTTCCGACCGCGACGAACGTCGAGTGGTCGGGGTCGAGTCAGTGGTGTCTCGCCCGCCCAGCCCGGAAGCTGCGGCTCGGCGCGGACATCACTCGGGTGGGTCCGTAACCACGAGCGGTGTCGATAACCGTCGGGCGGCCCTCGTAGGGACCTCCGTCACGACGAGCCGTCGTGGCGCAGGTCCGGGGCGGGGGTATAGGCCACCCCACCCCCTTGCCTTCGAGCGAGAGATGTTGAACCTGTCCGGAATTCTGTGAGTGATTGGGAATTGTTGCGTGTGTTCGTTTAGAGACCCTCGCCGATCGTCCCCTACTGGATGATCGGATTCACGTATCGCGCAAAGTCGCGGCCGACCACTGTGAACGGAATCCGGCGATCTCTGTGGGGGTATAGAAGTGCTGTGAGTACCGCGAACTGTACGTTGATTCGAGAACTGAGCTCGGGAATTTCGCTTCTTCCTCGAATTGTTTGTATGCCCCTGATCCGGCGATATGGGACATCAATGCGATGGCGTCGGTCGCTCATGTTGTTGCGCTGTACGCCCTTCGCGCCGGCGTCTCCGTGTTGGCCGGGTGGATCCTGAGGCGATCGAGACCGGACCGCTGAGCACTGACGATCGGCCCTTGTCCGACGGACTCGGCGGGTGAACAGTCGAAATTGACCGAGGTATGAAAGGACAGGTTTCGTCATGCGAGTGAGAACAGCTCTCTTTCCGATCGCACTCCTGTCGCTCGCCCTGTCGTCGCTGACGGTCGCGGCATGCGGAGGCGACTCGGAGCTGGAAGACGTTAAGGCTGAACGCGACGCGCTCGGCCGCTGAACTCGCCGCTGTCGAGTCCCGCTATGAGATGTCGCAAGCGAATCAGGAAATGATCGCCGAGATCATTGCTGAACCTGAAGCGTTCGGCGACCGCAGTGAGGCCCTGGACAAGATGACGGCCTTGGCGACGCCAGAAGCGGTCATGGATGACACCGCGTTCGGGCCGGTTCCGATTCGCTCCGCCTGGGACAACACCATCTTTGGCACCGATTCGACGATCAAGACCTGGGTAACCTGGCTCGCCGATGACGGATCGAGTGGAGGTTCGTTGTGGACGTGGTCCGGTACTGCCAGAAACGGTGAGCCATTCGAGCTGATCGGCATCAATCTCGACGACTATGACGAGAACGGGCTCCTGACGTACTCCCTCGTCGATTGGCCCTACCCAGCCGAGGCGGTCAAGGCCGCGGTTGCGACCGGCGGTCCAGACTGAGGACTCCGATCGTCACCTATGTGCCGATCAGGGACGCCCCTGAAGGCGTCTGACACCGCACTAGGCCGACAGCCGGGACCAATGCACGCGCACCCGTCCGGCAATACGTCCGTCGCGTTGAGCGATGACTGACACTGTGGCGGTTCCCTGTTCGTCGAACTTGTCGATCAGCCAACCGAACTCGCCGAGCACGAGGTCGCGTTGAATCTCGTTGGCGTAGTCGGGGTCGGCGGCGATCATCGCTTCGCCAATGAGTTGCGGCAGCCGGTCGTAGTCGAGTTCCACGCCGGGTGGCAGCGGATCGGTACGGATGTCGGCGTCGCTCACCGCGCTGATGACGGCCGGGATACGTCGCGACCTGGTGCACTTGGATGACCCGAATACTGGAAGTCATCACGAGGACAGCGCGGTTCAGTCCAGACGGGCCTTCTGCTCGGCTCGCTCCTCGACGGTCCCGAGCACCTGAACACGTCAGGGGAACGAGCCTCCGCTTCTCAGCCTTGCCGCCCCGTCACGCACCAATGCAGAGCCAGGGACCGATCTGCGGGGGTGCGCGCCGTACCATCGCAGTCATGGTCGATGCCATCGAAGCGAAGGACGCGGCGACGTTAGTGGCTCAGGAGTACGTGGATGCGTTCAATGAGCGAGACATGGAGCGCAGTCGTGCGGTGTTGAACTATCCGAGCGTGCGACTGGCCAGCGGGCAGCTGCGCCTGTGGGAGCGGCCGGGGGACTATTCGATTCCGTGGGATCTGCTGGTCGAACGGGAGGGCTGGCATCACTCGACGCTCGACTCCGTTGATGTGATCCAGGCGGGCGCCGACAAGGTCCATGTCGCTGCAAGTTTCTCCCGATACGACGCGTTCGGAGCGAAGTATGTGACCCATGAGGCGTTGTGGGTGATCACGCTGATCGACGGGCACTGGGGGATCCAGTGCCGGTCGAGCTACGCCCCATAGCCATGGGGGGCGAGCCCAGCGACGACGAGTTGACGTCGACGGGCGCCGGGTTACCGGAGTGATACCCCCGGGGGGAATAAGGAGTCGCCGTCGTGCGTCGGTGGCGGCTCCACCGAAAAGACCGGGGGTGTGTGGTTGTCACGGTGTGACATCATCGGCCCCTTCTGGTTGCGTTTCGGTTGCGGGTGGTCTGGTCCATGACGTCCGCTTGGCCTGCGGTGCACCAAAGAAGCCATCCGCACGTTGAAGCGCCAACTCTCTTTCGTCGTCTACCGAACCATGGTTGCCGACGCTCACCGACTCGAGCAGTGATCGGCAGGCCCGGGAGGACAATCAGGCACGACACGAAATCCAGCGTGACCGGCTCAACATCCTGAATGGCCGGCTCTTCGGATAGGTCACTCCCGGACCCAACAACCAACCCTACGACGCCACCTCCGGCTCCGCCAGAGGCACCACCTTGCGCGCCTGGAACCACGTCGAAGTCACCCCTTGACACAAAGAGGCCGCATTGTGGCGCGTGGGCCTGCATCGTGAACGCAACTGCGCGGGCATCATCAGGTGGGCTGGTCGCGAGGGTCGCGCCCTTGCCGCCGTGTGGTCGGCTACGTACGATTCCGTGGTGAGGGGGTTCTGATGAACAAGTTGCTGAGCGCTGCTGCAGCAGCGGCGGTCGTCGTGGCGTTGGGTGTGGCGACACCGGCTGGCGCCGGGGGGCGGCCGTTGTCGGCTCGTCTGTCGTCGGCCAACGAGGTGCCACCTGCTGGGTCGGGCGCAACCGGGACCGTTCGAATGACCCTCAACCAGGGCCAGGGTGAGGTGTGCGTGGAGATCACCAGTCGTGGTCTGACCGGCCCAGTTGTTGCGGGGCACATACACGCAGGGTCGGCTGGAGTCAACGGCCCCGTGGTGGTGAATCTCGGTGTGAACAGCGCCGGCTTCAACAGTTGCATCGACGGGGTCGACCGCAATCTCATCAAGGCGATCCGCAAGCAGCCCGGGAACTACTACGTCAACATCCACACGTCGACAGTCCCCTCCGGCGAAATTCGGGGCCAGCTCTCGAAGTGATGCTGCCTCTTGGCGCGTTCGCGCCACGGGGCCTGTGGGCACGCCGGATCGGCGGTCAGCGTTCGGGAACGACCCCGACGATCAGCGCACGCTGCCTGCGGTGACCTCTTCGTCCAGCTGGGCCAAGGACCCGCCGTCACCTCGAACGAGTGCTCGCCGCCGCCGCACAGGCCGAGGGCGTCGTCGTCGAGTAGTGACAAAGCGTCGGCGTGAGAGAACAGTACGGGCGGGTCGTTCTGCTCGACCACCAGGCGCACCAGCTCGTCGGCGATCTCGTTGAGGTGCCACCCGCTCACCTGCACTTTGGGTTTCATGACCTCGTCGTCGATGCGCTTGTTCAGTTCTCGAGGAACGCCCTGATGGCAGATATGGTCTCCTTTGGTTGTTCCGCAGTGACGAGGTGTCCGGCGTCGGCGATGACCACGGTCTCGATGGACACGTTCGCGAGGAGTTGCCGATTGCGTGCGGGCCAGTCGGGCCCGAAAACATCGTGCTCGCCAGCAATCAACAGCACCGGAGACTCGAACGCTCCCAGATGCTTGGCCAGTTCTTCCACCGCGTCATCGGCGACGAAGGCCTCGTAGGTAGCGCGCGACGTGTCGGCCGTGCAGGACGTGAGCGTTGTCGGACTTCTCATCTTTGGGTCGGCGAGGTAGGCAGGCAGGACTGCAGTGAAGGCGTCCAGGCACGATCCCTGATTGATCGAAGGGATGACGTCATCAATGTCGCCGACCCGTTGGAGCACGGCGACTCGATCCTGGAACCGGCGTTGTCCGGCCAAGTACTCGGCCCGATCGAGCGGCACTGCTCCCACGAGCACAAGTGCACTCACCCGTTGCGGATGAGTCGCCGCGTAGGCGGCCGCGATCGCTCCACCCCATGACTGGCCGATGAGCTGCACGCTCTCGGCACCGAGCGCCCTTTGGATCGCTTCGAGATCGGCGACTTGGACCTCGAGGCTGTAGTCGAGGTCGTCGGGGCTGGTGGAGCGTCCTGCCCCACGCTGGTCGTAGCTCACAACTCGACGACCCGGTCCAGCAAGTCTCTCGAATGTGCTCATGGCTTCGAGACTCAGTCCCGGGCCACCGTGAATCGATATCAGTGTCTCTGTGGCGTCGGCGGGACCGACCGTCCTCGTCTGGAGTACGACACCGTCATCGGTCATGACCTGTGCTTCCTGTACCGAGCCCGCTTTCGCGGTGTCGGCGGTCGGTACGGTCGTCGTTCCACCTGAGGAGCAACCCGCGAGCAGCCCCCAAGCGAGCGCGGCAACGATGGTCAGGCACGCGAGAGGCCGTGAGATGGGCCCGCATCGCGCCGTCGGTACCGTCACCAGGGTGACGGTACCGGACCCTGGCAAGCACGACAGTCGCTCGGCCCGGCGCCGAGTCCAGGAGGTGTGGAGAGTGCTGCTCGATTGCGCCGGCTGGGAGCCGGTCGCCGTGATCGCCGCTTCCTGATCTCGACTCTCAAAGAAGGAAAAGAACGGCCGCTCGGACTGGGCGGCGGGTGCGGGCGAGATGTCAGGTTGTGTCAAGCGTCGTCGAGTCCCATCTCCGGGTCCGCACGGCCACGGCCCATCGGTTCCGCTGCGAGAGGCGGGACCCGAACGGTCGTACGCTCCTTCGGGTGGACCCCATCACCGACGGCTCTCTGCTGCTCGCGCGGATGCGTGCGCTGTTCCCGCCGGAAATCCAGCTTCCCGGTGTCGACTGCGAGATCGTCGAGGTGGACCGCGAAAAGGGGACGACGACCCTTCGGTTCAACGTGGACGTTGCGAGGGCCAACCAGTTCGGGTCAGTTCAGGGTGGCGTCGTGGCGACCATGCTCGACGGCTGCATCGGCATTGCTGGGGCGGTGCGCTCAGGAGGAGTTCTCGCAATGCCACTGGTGGACTTGAACGTCAGCTTCGTCCGGCCTGTCCCGGCGGGGCAGGTCGTCGGCAAAGGACGCGTGACGCGCCTTGGCAGGAAGGTCGGGTTCATCGAAGGCACACTCTTCAGTCTCGACGGCCAGCTGCTCGCACGAGCCTCGGGCACAGCAATCCCGACACCCTTTCCTGACAACACCACGACGCCCTGACCACTCTTCACAGGCCGGCGATGCCACCAGTGATTGTGCGGTGCTCGATGATGGCCGCAGCCGGTCAACTTCTGTCGGGTTTGAACGGTGATTGTGCGTGATGAAGTGTCCGGGTTCGTCAGGTTCCGGCTAGCACAAAGAACACGACGAGCGCCTCTGACCTGATCCCGTTGTCGATGAGAACTCCCTGGTCTTCCTCCAGACGTGACCCAAGGGTTCTCCAGACTTGAGCCTCTGTCGTGCGCCGCTGGCCAGACGGACGATCGAGTTGGGATCGGCATCACGCGCCAACCAGGGTCGTGCTGCGATCCACCGGAGGTGTGTCATGAGGAACACCAACTCTCTTCGTGTCCTCGGCGTGCTCGCACTTGCCGCCGCATCGATGCTCGCAGCGTGTGGTGACGACCAGGACACCCCGCCCACCGCGGAGCAACTGGCCGCGCAGTTGGTGACCGTCGAGTCCTTCGACGGCGAGTGGACGGTCAATGCCGGCCCGGACGACGGCACTGACATGACGTCAGGTGTCATCCCGGAAGACCAGCGTGACATGTTGCCCACTGTCGAACTGTGTGACGCCGCCAGCCCAGAGGCACAAGAGGCGGTGGAGTCCCTGACCTGGATGGCCTTCCGGCAGCTCGACCTCGAAGAAGACGACCCCATCGACCCTCCGAACGACCGCACCGGTCACATGGTGTTCGTGCAGCAGTTCCTGACCTCGGGCGACGAGGACGAACTCGCCACCACGTTCGAACTCCTGCGCTCGGGCTCCGAGGCATGCGTCGGTCCCATTGCGGCGGCCGAGGAAGGTCCCGGACAGGCCGAGGCGATGCCGGTCCCCTCGGTGGGTGACGCCCGCTTCGGCGTGCTGACGACCATCGAGGAGGCTGGAGGTTCGGCCGAGTGGCGCCTGCACAACGTGTTCGTCCTCGACCACGACGTGTTCATGTCGTTCCTGGTGGTCGACATCCGGGCCGGTGACGGCGTCGAGCCGTACTACTCGACCGACGACATCGACGAGATGATCACGATCGCGGCCGACTCGATGTGAGCGCTCCTCTCCGCTGCCGCCCATGGCGGACCCTCACCTCGTGCCGGGCACCGAGACCGCGATGAGGGCGACCTCGGTGGGTCCGTAAGAGCCGAGGAGGGCCGTTCGGCCCTTGTTTGACGCTGGGGTGGGGCAGAAGCTTCAAGGAGCACCAAGGAGCGTCTGATGAACGTGACCGAGGCACTGTCGTCAACTGGGGGCGGCGCAGGGGCTGCTGCCGGTTCGCGGGCCGTTGACCTGATCGCGGAGGCACGCGGGGTCCATCGCGTGTACGACACAGGCCGAGTCAGCGTCCACGCGTTGAATGGTCTCGACCTGGCGATCAACCGTGGAGAGATGACGGCCGTCATGGGGCCGAGCGGATGCGGCAAGACCACGCTGCTCAACTGTCTCTCAGGACTCGACACGATCGACGGCGGCGACGTCCTCATCGAGGGGGTGTCACTCGGCACGATGAGCGACCGTGAGCGAACCGACTACCGAGCCAGGCGGATGGGGTTCGTGTTCCAGTTCTACAACCTCATGCCCGTGCTGACGGCCGTCGAGAACGTCGAGTTGCCGCTGCTCGTCGCACGCGTTGCCGCAGGAGAGGCCCGCCGGCGGGCAACGGACGCGCTCGAACTCGTCGGCCTGGCCCACCGATCCGATCACCTGCCCGACGAGCTCTCGGGTGGCGAGCGCCAGCGGGTCACGATCGCGCGGGCACTCGTCAACGACCCCGCGATCGTGTGGGCCGACGAGCCAACAGGCGACCTCGACAGTGAGAACGCGATCGAGATCACCGATCTGATGCGCCGCCTCAACGTCGATCGTGGACTCACCTTCGTGATCGTCACCCATGACATCGCCGTCGGGCGCAAGGCCGACCGGATCGTGCGGATGTTGGACGGCCGGGTGTCCGAGGAGGGCAGCGTCTGGGCCGGCACACCGGTCCTGACATCAGAGGAAGATCGGAGTTCATGATGTTCGCCCGTGTCACCGCACTGGAGATCGACACCCTCCGAGTCGGCGTCGACGACGCCGTCGCACTGTTCGAGGAGATGGTGCTCCCCGACCTCCACGAGCAGGCCGGCTTCCAGGGCGTGTACGTGCTCGCGACACCGGAGGGCAAAGGGCTCCTCCTGAGTCTCTGGGACACGGCAGATCAGGCCGCTGCTGATCGAGAGACCGGCTTCTACGCCGAGGTGATCGAGCGCTTCGTCACGCTCTACCGATCGCCTCCCGGTCGGGAGTCGTACGAGGTGAGGTTCAGCGAGCTCGTCGCCCCGGCGGTCGTCGCTCACGGAGATGCAGATCTGGGTGGGTGATGCGCACCCTGTTCGGCGTTCCCGTCGGCACGCTCGCAGCGAGCCTCTCGCTCCTCCTCGGTATCGCGCTCGCCATCGTCGTCGCTCTCGCCCTTCGCAATCGCGTCTTCTTCAAGATGGGAGCCCGCAACGTCTCTCGACGATCGGGTCGCACTGTCCTGATCGTCGTCGGGTTGATGTTGGGCACGACGGTGATCGCGTCCGCGCTGTCGACCGGCGACACGATCGCGTCGACGATCCGATCCGAGGTGCTCGTCTCGATGGGCGAGGTCGACGAGATCGTGATGCCGAAGGGATCGGCCGACACCGCCGGTGACGTCGGCTACATGGACGAATCGGTCTTCGACCTCGTCGACGAGGCGCTGAGCGGGACCGGTCTGGTCGACGGCCTGTCCCCGGCGATCATCGAGGACATCGCGCTGCAGGATCTCACCTCGAGGCGAACCGAGCCGCAGGCCAAGCTCGTCACCGCTGATCCGGCTCACGCCGACGGATTCGGCGAGATCAGGACTGCCGGCGGGGAGGTGGTGTCCGTCGCCGATCTGGACGCCGGCACGGTGTTCGTCGACCGTGAGATGGCAGACGAACTCGGCACGGCAGCCGGCCACGAGCTGACGCTCTACGTCGACGGCACCCCGGTGAGTTTCACCGTCGCGGACGTTGTCGACGTGCGCGGCACCGGGAGCACTCAGCCCTCGGTCCTGATGTCGCTCGCTGCCGCTCAGCAGATGCTGGGACGGGAAGGGCAGATCCGCCAGGTGCTGATCTCGAACATCGGCGGTGAGGAGTCGGGCGTCGGACGCAGCGACGCCGTCCACGACCTGCTCGCACCAACGCTCGAACCGCTGGGACTGGAAGCGGTCACCACGAAGGCTGACGGACTCGAACTCGCGGACGAGGTCGGCACCGTCTTCATGAGCGTGTTCACGACGTTCGGGAGTTTCTCGATCGCCGCCGGCATCCTGCTGATCTTCCTGATCTTCGTCATGCTCGCGGCAGAGCGGAGGAGCGAGATGGGCATCGCCCGGGCGGTCGGGACCAGGCGGGGGCATCTGGTCCAGACGTTCCTGTTCGAAGGGGCGATCTACGACGTGATCGCCGCGGCGGTGGGGGCGATGCTGGGTCTGCTCGTTTCCTTTGGGATGGTGGCGGTGATGGCACGCGCGTTCGCGGTCACGGAGGGCGGATTGGAGATCCGGTATCGGGTCGAACCACGGTCGATCGTGATCGGCTACACGTTGGGTGTCCTGCTCACCCTCGTCGTCGTCACGGTGTCGGCCTGGCGTGTCAGCCGACTCAACATCGTTGCCGCGATCAGGAACCAGACCGAGGAGCGCGCACATCGATCACGTCGCGGCGGCTGGGTCCGTTCCGGGCTCGCCATCGTCGTCGGTGCCCTGCTGTTGACCAGCGGACTGTCAGCGGCGCAGGCAACCCCCACGATGCTCGGGGCGTCGATCGTGATCATCGGCCTCGGTGGCGTCGCCCGCACGCTCGGCGCGCCGGAACGAGCGGCCTACACGACGGTCGGATTGACCCTGATCGTCCTGTGGCTGCTTCCGTCCTCCGTGACCACTGCACTCTTCGGCGAGCTGTCGGTCGACTTCTCCTTGTGGGTCACGGGTGGGCTCCTGATCGTGCTCGGGGCCAGTTGGACGATCGTCTACAACGCCGATGTGATCCTCGCCGGTGCGCAGGCCGTGTTCGGCCGCAGCAAGGCGTTGGCACCCGTTCTCAAGACATCGATCGCGTATCCGCTGCGTAATCGCTTCCGCACGGGAGTCACGCTGTCGATGTTCATCCTCGTCGTCTTCAACCTCGTCGTGGGCGCGATCACGACGACCGCGTTCACCCGAGCGTTCGACGACAACGAGGCCTTCGGCGGCGGCTTCGACGTCGTCGCCAACGTGTCGCCACTCGCGCCGGCGGAGCAGATCGACACAGCCCTGGCGGGCGGGGCGATCGACCCGGACACCGTCGACGTCGTGGCCAGGCAGTCCACGGTGGGGCTGGACATGCGCCAGGCCGGCACCGAGCAGGAGTTCGACCAGTACATCGTGCGCGGGCTCGACGACGCATTTCTCGACACGACCACCTACGACATGGTGTCGGTCGCCGACGGCTACCGCACAGCGGACGACGTCTGGGAGGCCATGCGCAGCGATCCATCGCTGGCCGTCGTCGACAGCAACTCGGCGCCGCACCGCCAGAACTTCAGCTTCGGCACCATGTCACCTCTGCAACTCACCGGCTTCTTCGTCGAGGACGGCCACTTCGCTCCAGTTCCGGTCGAGGTGAGCGATCCGCAGACGGGTGAGGTTCGCGAGGTCACCGTGATCGGTGTCCTGAAGGACACCGCGTTCACCATGTTCGGTCTGTCGATCTCACAGCAGGCGCTCGAGCAGTACGGGGACCGGGCTCGGCCGACGACCTACCTGTTCCGGACCCGACCCGACGCCGATCCGGAAGCGTTGGCCACATCGCTCGAGTCGACGTTCCTCGCGTTCGGAATGCAGGCCGACTCGGTCGACAAGATCGTCGGCGACGCCGTGGGCGCCAACCGGACACTCAACAACCTGATCCTGGGATTCATGGGTCTCGGCCTCGTGGTCGGTGTCGCTGCCCTCGGTGTGGTCAGTGCTCGGTCGGTTGTCGAGCGACGCCAGCAGATCGGGGTGCTCCGCGCCATCGGGTTCCGTCGAGGGATGGTGCAGGCGAGCTTCCTGCTCGAGGCGACCTTC
The DNA here is from genome assembly GCA_963715285.1 of Ilumatobacteraceae bacterium. Classification (GTDB taxonomy): domain Bacteria; phylum Actinomycetota; class Acidimicrobiia; order Acidimicrobiales; family Ilumatobacteraceae; genus Sva-07. Next base: position 268,589 of record CAVQRU010000002.1, read on the forward strand.
ATCGCGCTGACGTCGATCCTGGTCGGGACATTGCTCGGCGTCGTCATGGGCTACAACGTCATCATGGATTCCCGGTCGAAGGGCGGATGGGACACGCTGGAGTTCACGGTGCCGTGGCCGACCCTGACGATCGTCTTCACCGCTGTCTTCGTCGCTGCGCTGGCTGCGACCTTCGTTCCGGCACGGAACGGTGCCCGGGTGTACCCGTCCGAGGCGTTGCGCTATCAGTGACACGGCTCAGAGGGACCGCGTTCGCGGCGTTACGGTGATGCGGTGGAGCTCACCGCCGAAGAACTTCGTGTGCTCGGCTGCCTGATCGAGAAGCAGGCGACGACGCCTGACCACTATCCGCTCTCGACGAACGCGCTCGTGAACGCATGCAACCAGAAGTCGAACCGCGAACCGGTCGTCGACTACAGCGAGCGGACCGTGATGGAGGCGATGCTGCTCGTACGTCAGAAGGGGCTCGCACGGATGAACAGCAGCGGCCGAACCGACAAGCACCGCCACATTCTCGATGATGCTCTCGGACTCGACCGTGACCAGTTGGCGGTGTTGGCGGTGCTGATGTTGAGAGGTCCGCAGTCGGCTGGCGAGTTGAAGACGCGCACCGAGCGTTACTCGACGTCGCAGGGGACCGGTTTCGGGTCGATCGACGACATCGAGGCAGTGCTGTGGCGGCTGGCCGAGGGAGTCGATCCATTCGTGGCGAACATCGGTCGGGCCTCGGGCCAGAGCCAGGATCGCTGGGCGCACCTGCTCGGCGATGTCGTGCCCGATGTCAATGATGCGACGCTGGGCCGCGTGGCTCAACCCGCCGACCTCGGCCCATCGCTGGCGGAGCGTGTGGCGGACTTGGAGGCTCGGCTTGCGGCGCTGGAATCGGAACTCGGCGTGTCCTCAGAGCCGTCGTCGCCTGAGGGTGCCGGCGACCAGTCGGACTGGCGCGCGCCCGAGTGACGGCTCGCAGTCAGAGTGCGTTGATGCCGGCTTTGAGGATGGCGATGCCGGTGGCGTCGACGCAGTAGCGGGTTCGTGGCCCTTCGATCTCGCCTTGGATCAGCCCGGCTTCGCGCAGGATCCGGAGATGCTCCGACACGGTCGACCGGAGCCGGCACGCAGCATTCCTCTGTCAAGTTGGACTGGTTCGCGAGGGCCGTGGTCGACGTGGCGGTCATGGCCGCGCTCCTTGCGTGACGGTTGTGGCAGTGGCGAGGTCGGTGGGGTAGAAGCGGCGCCGTGCCCAGAGCGACACGTAGACCAGGCCGACGAGCACGGGGACTTCGATGAGCGGGCCGACGACGCCGGCGAGGGCTTGGCCGGACGACACACCGAACACGCCGATCGCGACCGCGATCGCGAGCTCGAAGTTGTTGCCGGCGGCGGTGAACGCGATCGAGGCGTTGCGGTCGTACGGGAAGCCCATCTTGAGGCCGGCGGCGAACGAACCGGTCCACATGATCGCGAAGTACACCACGAGAGGGATGGCGATGCGGGCGACGTCCCAGGGATTCTCGGTGATCGCGTCGCCCTGGAGGGCGAACAGGATGACGATCGTGAACAGCAGCCCGTACAACGCGATCGGGCCGATCCGTGGAAGAAACGTTCCCTCGTACCATTCGGTACCCCTTCGAGGTTCGAGGGTGACGCGTGTGAGGAACCCAGCGAGCAGTGGGATGCCGAGGAAGATGAGCACCGATTTCGTGATGGCCCACACGGTGATGTCGATGCCGTCGGAGTCCAGCCCCAACCAGCCCGGCAGGAGTTCGAGGTAGAAGTAGCCGAGGAGCGAGTAGGCAACGATCTGGAACAGCGAGTTGATCGCCACGAGGACCGCGGCCAGCTCACGGCTCCCACAGGCGAGGTCGTTCCAGATGAGCACCATCGCGATGCAGCGGGCGAGGCCGACGATGATCAGTCCGGTGCGGTACTCGGGCAGGTCAGGGAGCAACAGCCATGCGAGCGTGAACATCAGCAACGGCCCGATCAGCCAGTTCAGCACCAGCGACATCACCAGCGAACGCCGTTCGACCACGTGGCCGATCGAGCGGTACTTCACCTTGGCCAGCACCGGGTACATCATCGCCAGCAAGCCGATCGCGATGGGCAGCGACACCGTGTCGATCTTGACGGCATCGAGGCTGTCGTCGAGGCCGGTGAACGCCTTGCCCAGCACGATCCCGGTGACCATCGCCAACCCGATCCACACCGGCAGGAACCGATCGAGCAACGACAGCCGAGCGACGACCGCATCCTGTGGTGGCGAACCGGTGGAGACCTCACTCGCCATGTCGGACCTCGCTGACCGTCATTCGACGATGGACGGTAACAGGCCCGGCCGTTCTCAGGTCAGGACCTTCGTCACTCGCAAGAATCCCGTGCTCTCGCTCATCGTCGATTGCCGATGAGCGAGCACGTCGAGGACGCAACGATGGGAGGAGGTCCGATCGTGAACGAGCCACTCGTACCACATCCGGATCACCTGATCGGTTGCCGGGACGTTGTGCTCTGGCCTGCGTGAGCGTCGGCGCCACACTGGAGACAGCGGGGCGAGCAACGATCAGACGCGCAGACGAGTTCCCGAACCGAACCTACAAAGGAGTGCCCCATGTCGTCGTCAGCCATTGTCATCCTCTCCGGTGCCCGTACCCCGATCGGCAAGCTGTCGGGGTCGCTCGCCTCGTTCTCGGCTGTCCAGTTGGGCGGTGTTGCGATCGGCGCCGCGCTGGACAAGGCCGGCCTGTCCGGTGAGCAGATCGACTACGTCTACATGGGCCACGTCCTGCAGGCCGGCGCGGGGCAGATCACCGCCCGCCAAGCTGCCGCGAACGGCGGGATCCCGATGTCGGTGCCGGCCACGACGGTGAACAAAGTGTGTCTCTCGGGCATGGACGCCGTCTACCAGGCGGACCGCCGCATCCGATCCGGTGACGCCGACATCGTCGTCGCGGGCGGCATGGAGTCGATGACCAACGCCCCCCACCTGCTGTCTGGAGCACGCTCCGGATATCGCATCGGCGACGGCGTGCTGGTCGATTCGATGATGTACGACGGTCTCTACTGTGCCTTCGACCAGTGTGCGATGGGTGAGGGCACCGAGAAGTACGCCCAGGCCCACGGCCTGATCCGCGAGCACATGGACGCGATGGCCGCCGAATCGCACCGACGCGCCGATGCCGCACAACAGAGCGGTCTGTTCGCCGACGAGATCGTGACGGTCACGATCCCGCAACGCCGAGGCGACGCACTCATCGTCGGCCACGACGAAGGTGTCCGCGGGGAGACCACCATCGAATCGCTCGCCGGGCTCCGGCCCGCGTTCGACACCCACGGCCACATCACCGCCGGCAACGCCAGCCAGATCAGCGATGGCGCGTCCGCGATGGTCATCACCACCGCCGAGGTCGCCGACCGGCTCGGCGTGACGCCGCTCGCCGAGATCATCGGCTACGGCCAGGTCGCTGGACCCGACGCCTCGCTGTTGCACCAACCCTCGAATGCCATCAAGGCGGCCCTCGACCGCGCCGGACTCGACGTTGCCGACGTCGACCTGTTCGAGATCAACGAGGCCTTCGCCGCTGTCGGCGTGGCCTCGGCCGACGACCTCGGCATCTCCATGGACGTCGTCAACGTCAACGGCGGCGCGATTGCCGTCGGCCATCCCCTCGGCATGTCCGGCAACCGAATCACCTTGCACCTCGCCCTCGAACTCGCCCGGCGCGGCGGCGGCATCGGCGCCGCCGCACTGTGCGGCGGTGGCGGTCAGGGTGACGCCATCCTGCTCCGCGTCACCGCATGACACCCACCGACGCACACGACGGTCGTGCGCGAGATCATGGTGATGAAGGGGTCAGCGGCTGATGTTGAGGATCCTGCGTGCACCGTTGGCCACAACAGCGAAGATGATGCCGCCCGCAACGAGGTCGGGGACCTGTGAGTCGGTCACGATCACGCCGAGTGCTGCGCCGATGACGAGCACGTTCACCTTGATGTCGTTGGCGGTGAAGATCCAGCTTGCCTGAACGTGTGCTTCGCCGGAACGGACTCGCTGCAGAACGATCAGCGTGGCAACGTTGCCGGCGAGCGCGAGCAATGACATCACGATCATCGATCCGGGATCCGGAAGTGTGGTGTCCGTGAAGAACCGGCGGATCACCTCGAAGAGCCCGATTGCGGCGAGGCCAAGCTGGACGAATCCGCTGGTGCGAGCCATCCGTTTCTTGCGGGAGGTGGCGGTTCCGACAGCGACCAGGCTGAGCGCGTACACACCGGCATCGGCGCCCATGTCGAGCGCGTCGGCAATGAGCCCCATCGACCGGCTGATCACACCAACGGTGAGTTCGCCAACGAAGAACCCCGCGTTGACCACGAATGCGAAGACCAGCGCATTGCGTTCTCGTCGCTCGTCGCCGGGCGGGGCGATTTCGCTGGTGTCGTCGACGTGTCTGGCGCCGAGGCGAAGCGCGTCGAGCACCGTGCCGATCGCGGTCGGCGAGGTGTCGTGGTCGATCACGACGTCTCGCTGGTCCATGTCGACGCTGACGCGGTTGATGCCATCGATGTCTGACAGCGCCATTCGCACCAGCTGCTCTTCGGCTGCGCAGTCCATCTCAGCGACGTGGAACCGGCTGATTGTCATCGCCGTTCCACCGGTGTGATCGAACAGCGACACCGGCGCCAATCCATGCCGGTCAGACTATTGACCACCGCAGAACCAGTGCATCTCACCACGCACGACGGACACCTCGGCCCGTCGCGATCGGCACATCCCGACCACAGGGCTCACAACCAGAGGCGCTCGGATCCGCGGACAGAATGCTCCGATCGCGAAGGTGTGGATTCGGGATCCCGGGTGCCCGGCTCGGGACGCAATGTGGCGGTCTGCCCTGCCCCAAACGATGCGGCTCGACCAGCACTCCGTGTGTGTAGCGTTTCCGAGCGCGGACTTCATGAGTGCCCATGACCTCGGCCCAGGGGGAATGGCAGGGGAATGGCATGAGAAATCGGCTTGCGATGCTCGTGGTCGTCGGCTTCCTGCTCGCGGCCTGCGGTTCGGGCGACAGCAGCGCAAGGCCCGACGGGTCTGCTGGCCCCGCGGCGGCGCCTGTCGATGGATCACCGACGTCGGCATCGCCAACCGCGGCGCCTCAGCAAACGACGCCGACCGATCCTGATCGGATGGACTCCGAGAAGCTCGCCATCCTGATCGATGCGGCAGTCATTGCGATCAAGCCGCCGCCCCGAGGTCCGTGATCGCAGTCCGCGAAATTCGCCGCGTCAGCGTGCGATGCCACAACACTTCGACGCTCGAGTCGGGTCGCAGCGCCGTAGGCGGGATCACCCGACTGACGTGAACCTGTGTGCCGAAGTCATGGCCGATCTCGGGGAGGCGGGCTTGACCGTGCAGAGACGCTGGCGAAGACTCGTGCGATGGTCGTGGGACAGGTTGTTCTCCTGAACGGGGTATCCAGCTCTGGAAAATCGTCGATCTCTGCCGAGCTGCAGGAGATGCTCCCGACACCGTTCCTCAGGGCCGGCATCGACACGTTTTCGCCGATGATTCCCGAGCGTCTGGTTGCCTTCGACCCGCCTGCTGGTCACCCGGCAGAACTGGGTATGAGCGTTGAGACGTGTGACGGTCCGTCCGGTCCGTCTCTCGTGCTTCATCCGGGGGAGGTCTTCTACCGCTTGATTCGGGGCATGCACCGCGCCCTTGCTGCGATGGCGCGGGAAGGCAATGACATCATCTTCGATGACGTGATCTATGACCCGGCCTACTTCGAGAGCTATCTGGAAGCTTTCGAGGGGGTCAGCGTCTGGTTCGTCGGGGTCAAGATTCCGCTCCACGTCGTGGAGCAGCGCGAACGGCAACGTGGCAATCGAGCAATCGGCCACGCTCGGGGGCATTTCGACCTCGTTCATCGCCACGGTCCGTACGACATCGAAGTCGACACCGAGGCCTACTCGGACCGTGAGTGTGCCGAGCAGATCATCGAGGCGATGAACAGACTGGGCGAGCCGCGTGCGTTCGCTGCCAGCCGGAGTCAGCTGCGAATCTGACGTCGGAGGTGTCGATCAACTCGGTATCGGAGTCACCTCGGCCGGCAACCGTTCGCGCTCGATCGACGACGTCGACCGGGGTTCCTCCGACCACCGGTTCGCAGGTACTCAGCTCAGGGGCGTGATCCGTTACGGTTTGCCATGATTTGGCTTCGGGGGGCGAGCCTGTTCGATGGTCGCCGAGACGTGGACGTTCCGACGGTGACGATCGACGGCGCGAAGGTGGTTGCGGTCGGTGATGAGCGACCGCCCGAGGGTGCCGAGATCGTCGAGTTGGACGCAGCGTTGTTGCCCGGGTTGGTGGACTGCCATCAGCATCTGTGTTTCGAGGCGCTGGCTGAGGACGCAGCGGAGACGCCGAGTGACGTTCTTGCCGCGCAGGCAGAACGGTCGGCTCGTCGCGCGCTCGCTGCGGGAATCACCACCATTCGCGATCTCGGCGACCGTGATTATGTGACGTTGCCGCTGCGCGGCCGGGAGGACTTGCCGACCCTGCTGTGCTCGGGGCCTCCGATCACTGCACCCGAGGGGCACTGTTGGTATCTCGGCGGAGAAGTCGATCCGACCACCGGTGAGCATGCTCTGCGGGCGGCGGTCCGGGAACGAATCGAGCGTGGGTGCGATGTGGTCAAGGTCATGGTCACAGGTGGGTTCCTCACTCCCACGCACCCGATGTGGTCGCCGCAGTTCTCCCTGGACGACCTGCGGGTGATGGTGGACGAGGCGCACCACCACGGTGTACCGGTGGCGGCTCATTGCCACGGACCCGCCGGGATCGAGCAGGCGGTGCAGGTCGGCGTGGACACCATCGAGCACTGCTCCTTCGTTGACGAGGGGGTGGTCATCGATCCCGATCCGGCGTTGCTGCAACTGGTTGCCGACTCCAAGATCCCAGCGTCGGTGACGATTGGGCGACTCCCTTCGATGCCGGTACCCGAAGTGATGGTGAAGCTCCAAGAGCCCGGTCGCGCAACGAGACGCAGACTCCATGAGCTGGGCGCGACCCTCGTGCCCGGGACCGACGCCGGGATCGGTCCGGCGAAACCGCATGACGTGATGACCTATGCCTTGGCAGAGTTCGTCGCGTGTGGACTCACCCCTCGCCGCTCACTCCAGGCGATGACTGCTGACGCCGCTGCCGCCTGTGGCGTCGGTGACTCGAAGGGACGAATCGCAGTCGGCTTCGACGCTGACGTGGTGGCATTCGCCGGTCACCCGGCCGACGATCTCGACGCAATTCACGAACCCGTCGGGGTGTGGACCAGGGGAGTCCGCGCCCGATAGCCAGCGCGTCACTCCCAGCGACCGACCGCCGAATCCGGTCACACACGTCGCTCGGGCCGCGACGGTTGCGCCGGGCCACGAATCCGGTGCGATGCAGGTCGACCCGTCCGACAGCCACCTCGCATCGCGACCACCATCCGCGATCGATCAACTCGTCGTCGACGCGCGTATCGCGCTCCCGGTCCGGGCCTGGAGTGTGGACTCGTCGACTCCCCGTACAGCGCTACGTGCGGTTGTCTCGAGTGCCGCTGACCGGCTCGGGATACGACCAGATGGCACGGATGGCCGGCAACAGGCCTGCGGCCGCTCGACGCCAGAGTCAAGACAGCGCTACGGTCGGAACCTCGGGGGGTTGGGGCGGGGGCCCACAAGCAGGAGGTTCACTCATGGTCACGATGACTCAACGTCGGCGGCTGTTCGCAGCTGTCGCGGTGTCCGGACTCGCGCTGGTCGCTCTCGCTGGCCCAGTGTCAGCGAAACCGCCGAGCGGCTTCATCACCAGCCAGGCGCCCCAGCTCACGATCGACCCGGGGCTGCCATCGGGTGCCTACGTCAAGCCGCTCATCTCGAGTGGTGACGAGCTCGGCAGCTTCCTGTTCGAGGGGATCCCCGACGGGATCGGCATCCGCCCCGGCGCAGCGAAGAACACGGTGGACGTCTATGTCGCTCACGAGCAGTCGACGGTGCCGTTCCGAAACGCTCGGGACTTCGAGGACTCGTCGGTGTCGAAGCTGACCCTCGAGACCAAGGCCGGTGCACGTCAGGGATCCGTGCTCGATGCGTCGGTCGCATTGCCGGCGAGCGCAGGGTTCCTGCGCTTCTGCTCCGCGAACATGGCCGGCCCAGCTCAGGGTCTCGACAGCTACGTGTTCTTCACCGGAGAGGAGACCAACGACGTGGTCGACGGCGTGCAACGCGGCTATGCCGTCGTGCTCGACACCGAAAACGGCGAATACACCGCAGTGCCGGGCCTCGGCCGGCTCAACCACGAGAACACGATGGTGATCCCGGGCGGTTGGGACGGTTTGTCGATGCTCACGACCGACGACACGTTCGACGCCCCGAGTTCGCAGCTCTACATGTACCGCGCCGACGACCAGAGCGCGTTGTTCGCCGATGAGGGCGAGCTCTACGCCTTTCGGGTGACGGGGCGTGACGGTACGCCGCTCGCCGACCCGGCAAGTGCGTTCAATGGGGCCAACGACTACCTCGACCTCGGCGTGGGCGAATCGTTCCAGGGCAAATTCATCCCGGTACCCCGTAGCGTCGCCATCGACGACCAGAACGCGCTCGAGCAATGGTCGAACGACAACAACGTGTTCCAGGCGATCCGCCTCGAGGACCTGACCTACGACAAGAACGATCCCCGAACGGTCTACATCGCCGACACCGGTGCGACCCGCGTCGTGCCGGACGCAACGACTGGTCGTCTTGTTCGTGGCCCGGGTGGAACTGTCGGGTCCGCCGACAACGGCCGTGTCTTCAAGATGGTGTTGAACGTAGACGATCCCACCGTCGTCGACAGCCTCACGATCTTCGCCGACGGCGATGCGGTGGGCTCCGACGTGTATGTCCCATTCACGTCACCCGACAACCTGGAGACCAGCACCAAGAGCCTGATGGTGCAGGAGGACACAGATGACGCACAGGTGTTCCAGTACCGCTTCGCCAACGGATCGTGGCGAGTGGTCGCGACCGTCACCGACGCAGCGAGCGAATCGTCGGGCATCGTCGACGCCTCTGCCTGGTTCGGTGGAGGCACCTGGCTGCTCGACGTGCAGGCCCACGGCAGCACGGTCGCCGAGGACACCGTCAGCGAACCCGGGACGCTGATCAAACGCGAGGCAGGTCAGCTCCTGCTGATGAAGATCCCCGGGTCCTGAGAGGCTCCCTCGGGCAGACGGCCGGTGACCCGCCTGCCCGAGGGGTGCCGGAGTGGCGAAGGTGCGCGTGTCGGATCTCGGGTGCCCTGGACCGGCCTGCTGGCCGCTGGAGCCCCGGGTGTAGCGTCTCCTGGGCCACAGACACAGGGGGGACCATGAAGGTGTTGCGAGTCTCGTTCGTCGGGATCCGGTCGGGGAACTTCGCGCCCACCGTCGACATGTTTCGTGATGTGCTGGGCATGGACGTTGCGTTCGAGCATCCCGGATGGGCCGGTTTCCGTCTGCCATCCGGCGACCGGGACCTGCTCGAGGTCTTCGGTTCAGGAGATGTCGATGAGCGATTGGTGCCCGCTGAGTTCGAGCACGGTGTGTTGGTTGCGTTTGCGGTCGACGACGTGGTCAGTGCCAGGGAGGAACTCGCCATGGCTGGGCTCGAACTCATCGGCGAGTTGGTGTGGGCCACCGACGTCACGGGCGATCCAGCTGATCAGGGCTGGGGCTGGTGTTTCTTTCGAGCACCGGACGGCAACGTGTACGTCCTTCAGCAAGACGGTGTCGGTCGCGACGACTGACCACGACGTCAGCGACGATTCGGGTAGTCATCAGCGCACCGTCCTCGGTGCCGCAGGAGGCCGTTCGCCCCGAACAGATGACCTCGACAACGTCCAGTGGTCTGATCTGCCGCGTTCCGTCTGTGCCCACCCGCGCACGCGTGTCGATTCGGCTGGGTCGTGTCGTACCGTGTCCCCGGTGGCTGAACGGCTCGAGGCTCAACGCGATGCGATTCTCGACGCGACCGCCGAGTTGCTCCTCCGAGACGGCGCAGGAGGACTCCACGTCAAAGCAATCATGCGTGAGGCCGGTGTCTCGCGGACCGCGTTCTACCGCCGGTTCCGGAGCGCCCACGACGCGGTCGGCGCCCTCCTGTCCAGGCTGCTCGCCGAGATCTCGACCGGCGCAGTGGACTGGATGCAGGACCCGGGCTCGGTCGGTGACGCCGGCATCGTCGAACGCAACCTCGTGCAGAGCGGACGCAATCTCGCCCCCCACGCAGCACTGCTCTGCGCGGTCAGCGACGCAGCCGGTTCCGATGACGAACTCCGCCGGCTCTGGGCGTGACGTGGTGGTGCAGGCACGCATCGACGCGACGGAGGCCGCCATCCGTCGAGATCAGGCAGCCGGCGCCATTCGGGCATCGCTCGATCCTGCTGACACCGCACGGGCCCTCACGCTCATGAACTCGCAGCTCGCACTCGCAATCCTCGGTCGCCGAGGTGGCAGTGCGGAGGAGTTCGCACGGGTCGCTGCTCCGATCTGGATCAGCGTCCTCTTCGGCGCGACCGATTGAGACGTCCGCGGCGCACGTCGTTCGACCTCGGGCGGGACCAACGGCTTGGTGAGCCCACCCGTCGCGTGACAGTGTGTCTCGCAGGGCGGGTGCAGTCCCGCTGGTGCGGATGAACCATGTGGTGGCCACCGACGACCACCGAGTCCGCACCCTGATCGGAGGCCGTTGATGGGTGACGCGATCGGCGCCACACTCGGGTACGCGGTGGGGATCGCGGTCAGCCCGATTCCGATCGCGGCGGTGATCCTGATGTTGTTCAGTGGTCGGGCCCGCATCAACAGCGTCACGTTCATGGTCGCATGGGTCGCCGGGATTGCCCTCGTCACGACGGTCGTCGTCCTCATCCCCGGCCTGGAAGCCGACAACTCCGAGCCGAGCGACACCACCGGGTGGATCAAGCTCGTTCTCGGAGTGCTGCTCCTGGCCGTCGGTGTGCGGCAATGGCGGGCGCGACCCGGCCCCGACGACGAGGTGCCGGTTCCGGGCTGGATGGCCAAGATCGACGAGCTCAAGCCGGGCGCCGCGTTCGGGCTCGGGTTCGTGCTGTCAGCGCTGAATCCCAAGAACCTGCTGCTCGCGATCGCCGCCGGCGTCTCGATCGGGGCGCTTGCGCTGTCGACGAGTGAGACCGTCGGCGCGGTCGTGGTGTTCACGTTGATCGCCTCGATCAGCGTGACGGTTCCCGTGGTCGCCTACCTGATCGCCGGGAAACGCCTCGACCCGACCCTCGACCGCACCAAGGCGTGGCTGATCGACAACAACACCGCCGTCATGGCGGTCCTGTTCGTCATCTTCGGCGTCAGCCTGCTCGGCGACGCCATCCAGATCCTCACCTGACAACGAAAAGCTCGAACGTGACATGACCACCGAACTCGACACCAGCCCCGAGGTACTCGCCCGGATCGCAGAAGACGCGTACCTGTTCGGCTTCCCGATCGTCTTGATGGACGTGACGAAACGGATCACCACCAACGTCCCGGCCGGCCTCAAGCCAGGGTTCGGGCCGATGAACCTGTTCACCCACATGCAGGCGTTCCCGCCGGGCGACTTCAAAGAGGTGGTCCGCCCGAACTTCGACACCCTGTACTCGATCCTGTGGTTCGACCTCAGCAACGAGCCGATCGTGATCTCGGTGCCCGACACCGCCGGCCGCTACTACATGCTGCCGTTCATGGACATGTGGACCGACGTGTTCGCGCTCATCGGACGGCGCACCACCGGCACCGCGGCGGGGCACTACGCCCTCGTCGGCCCGGGCTGGTCGGGCACGCTGCCCGATGAGATGGAGCGGATCGACGCGCCGACATCGGTCGGCTGGGTGATCGGCCGGACCCAGACCAACGGCCCCGCCGACTACGCCGCAGTGCACGAGGTGCAGGCCGGCTTCGTCGCCACACCGCTGTCGGTCTGGCCGGCCGCGCCAACCGTGCCGACCTCGGTACCGGACGCCTCGGTCGACATGACCACCGCACCGGTCGAGCAGATGCTGGCACTGTCCGGCGTCGAGTTCCTCCGACTGACCGCCGACCTCATGATGCAACACCCACCCCACCTCGTCGACCAGCCACTCCTCGCCCGAATGCGTCGACTGGGCCTGGTCGCAGGCGAACCGTTCGACGTCGACGCACTCGACACCGCCACACGCGACGCCATCGAGGCCGGCGCCGTCTCGGCGAAGGCCAGGATGGAACGCCTGTCGAACATGCACCCCGTGGTCGACGGATGGAGCCAGCCGACCTTCACGATGGGGGTCTACGGCACCGACTACTGGCGACGGGCCGTCATTGCCAAGATCGGCCTCGGCGCCAACCTCGTCGAGGACGCCGTCTACCCGGTCCTGTTTCACGACGCTGCCGGGAACGTCCCCGTGGGCGAAGTCGACTACGTCCTCCACTTCGACGCCGACGCGCTTCCGCCGTGCGATGCGTTCTGGTCGGTCACCATGTACGACGGCGACGGCTTCCCGGTGCCCAACGACCTCGACCGGTACGCCCTCGGCGACCGCGACCCACTCGTCTACAACCCGGACGGGTCCCTCGACCTGTATCTGCAGCACTCCGACCCGGGCGACGACCGACGCTCCAACTGGCTCCCGGCCCCCAACGGGCCCCTCGGTGTGACGATGCGGCTCTACGACCCGCGACCCGAAGTCCTCGACGGCACATGGACACCACCACCACTCACGACGTCCCGATGACCACCGTCGCCGGTACGGAGCTGAACGACGATGGGTGACGCAACCCGGACGGACCTCGGCGGGGGAACCCCGCATTCAGCGAGAAGATCCAACGCGAGTACCTGTCAGGTGCCATCTCGGCCCCGAGGACCATGTCGGTCGGTGGGATCACCGTCAAGACGATCGCGCTGCTCATCGTGCTCGTCGCGACCGGCGCCTGGGGGTGGGCCTCTGCAACCGAGCCGGTGGCAGCGACATTGGCACCGGCTACGCGAACACCACCGTCACGATTCCGGGCGGCTTCTGGCTGGCAGCGTTCGGTTCCGTGTTCGTCGGCATCATGGTCGCCGTGCAACCCCGGCGAGCGGCGCTCTTCGGTGTGCTCTATGCGGCCCTCGAGGGGTACCTGCTCGGTGCGATCTCCGCGATGTTCGATGCCCAGACCGAGGGCATCGTCGGAGCGGCGATCATCGGAACCGTCTGCGTCTTCTTCGCGGCACTGGTGTTGTACGCCCTGCGCATCGTTCGACCAACCAGGAAAATGGCTTTCGGGGTCACGGCAGCGATCATCGGACTCGCGTTGCTCTACCTCTTCGTCTTCGTCCTGTCGATCTTCAACTGGAGCTGGCTCTACAGCGACAGCTTCCGCACGGTCGGCCTCATCGTCACCGTGATCTCCGTGATCCTCGCCGCGCTGAGTCTCACGTGAACTTCGCCGCGATCGAGGCCGGTGTCGATGCCGGCGCTCCCAAGTTCATGGAGTGGTACTGCGCCTACGGGCTCACCGTGACGATCGTCTGGCTCTACATGGAACTCCTACGTCTCCTCGCCCTGCTGAGCATGAGACGCAACAACTGACGTCTCGGAGGGTGTCGATGACCAGCGCACGGGCGGGTCTGCGAGACAAGCTCTCGCTCCGAGGGAAGTGAACGACGCGCGGTCAGCCCAACGTGCTTCCGATCGTGCGAGGGGCATCGCGACGCTCATTCTTGCGGTTGCCCGCGGGCCGGCTATCGACCGTTGACGGCGAACAGGCGCCATGTGCCGTCGATTCCCTTGAGTACGTGTTCGCCGCGTTCCGCGAAGAGCACATCTCCGCCGAGGAGCATGTCGCGAATGGTCGACGATGCCCAGAGTTCGCCGTCCGCAGCCTGCTGTTCGACGCGTGCAGCCAGGTTCACGGCGATCCCGGAGATGTCGCCGTCGTCGTGGACTTCGATCTGGCCGGCGTGCACGCCTGCCCGGATGTCGATTCCGATGCCGTGGAGCTCGTCGCACAGGCGAAGACCGCAATCGACTGCTTCCGACGGCGAGTCGAAGGTTGCGAGCAGGCCGTCGCCGGTGCTCTTCACCACGCGCCCCTGGTGCTCGTCGATCACGCGGCGTGCGGTGCGATCGTGACCGTCGAGAATCACCCGCCACGCCTCGTCGCCGACGGCTGCTGACTGCATCGTCGAATTCACGATGTCGGTGAACATCACCGCCGCGAACTGACGTGTCGTCGTCCGTTTGATCTCGCCTCCGATCGCGAACCTGATCACCTCGTCTGCCACGTCGCGCCAGTTCGGCATGATCCACGAGAAGTGGTCGGCACCATCGACCTCGACGTAGCGCGCTCCGGGGATGATGTCGGCGAGCAGGCGACCGCCGGCGACGTGGAGCTCCTGGTCGCCGGCGACGTGGAGCACCTGCGTGCGCATCGTGAGCCGCTCGGGGGCGTCGCCGGCGTCGAAGTTGAAGATGCTGTCGAGTTGGCGGACGAAGTCGTTCGGGCTCGCTGCGAACCGCATCAGTCGAGCCATCCAGCGGGTGAACGGTTCGTTGCCGACCTGACTGGGCGTTGACCAGCCGACGAGATAGCTCGCATCTTCGCCCCACGTCGCGAGGATCTTCATGAAGTGGGCGTAGATCTCCTCCTCGCTCAGCATCGGAGGGTCACCGTCGCGGACATGGTCGCGAAGGCGACGTCGATACGCAGGGGGGACGAAGGTGTTCATCACCGTCAGGCTCTCGACGCGCTCAGGGTGCTCGACGGCGAAGAGGATTCCCATCGCACCGCCTTCTGACTGGCCGACGACATGGGCGCTCTCCCAGCCGACCTCATCCATCACGGCGAGGATGTCGTCGTTGCGCTGCTGGAGGGTCGGCGCCTCGTCGAAGCGATCCGACATGCCGATCCCGCGTTTGTCGAAATACACGCAGGACATGTGCTTGCCGAGGTGTTCATAGGTTCGCCGGTACGACTCGTGTTCCCACGTGATCTCACAATTCGAGATCAGGTCCGGAATGATCATCAACGGCGGCCCATCGCCCCACTGCTGATACGCGAGCCGAAGGTCACCCGATCGGGCATAACGAACCTCAGGTACCTGCATTCCACTCCCCATCCCCTCGAGGGTCGACACGACCCGTACCGAAGACCGTAATCACCCCGGCCGATGCAGAGCGACCGACGGTCGACGTCGGGCCGATGCGTGATGTCACCGTCGAATCCTTCTCGTACTCCTCGCTGAACGACCCACGGGCAGGCGCCGGCATCTATGGCGTTCGGCGACCACTGACGGTCTCGCCCCGGCCGAACGAGTCACAGCACAACTCTTCGGTGACGGTCGCCACCCGTGATCGGTCGTCAATCACCGACGCGACCATCGGGTGCGCTCCTCGAGCCGGCGAGAAGGAGTCTCCCGCCGTCGTGAAGACGTCCCCACCACCCTCCCGCGGTGTGCCGTACCGGCCGCTTGTCATGATTGACATGACTCGGAGGCGGGAACCCACACCCTCTGCCTGATGGCGTCGATGCTTCGAATCGTCGACGAACGGAGAGTCATGCAGCGAGCAACGGTCGCTCGACGTCGACTCGTGCTCGGCGTCGACCAGACTGTGTGCGTGAGGCTGCTCCGTGGGTTTCTGGGAGCCATCGCGCTGGGTGTGGGTGCGATCTTCGGTCACAAGGGCGAGCGCGAAACCCATTGGAGCGAGCCGCCGAACTGGATCGCTGACGCCGAGAACCACGAGACGGACTCGGGGGACCCTTGATCATCGACGGTAGCGGAGCCGACTCATTCGCGAACCGGGACGACGAGTACCGGTACGGGCGAGGAGCGAAGAACCTTCTCGGAGGTACTTCCGAGAGGCCAGCGCCTCACGCCTGACTGGCCGTGGCTGGCCATCACGATCATCGATACGTTCTCGTGGTGGGCGAAGTCCAAGATGGCTTCCGCCGCATGGTTGCTGATTCGATGATGCACTTCGGTGTCGATGTCGGCGGGAACCGACGTGATCGCGCGAGTGAGGTAGGCATCTGCCGCTTCGTCGAGGGCGATGTGTTCGCTGGTCGCATAGCCCTGCAGCGCGTCGTGTTCCTGAGTGCCGACAGCGCTGAACACGATGAGTCGTGACCCCAGTGCAACGGCGAGCATCGCCGCCATGTCGAGCGCTCGCGTTGCGAGTTCGGACATGTCGAGGGGCACCATGATCGTTTCTGGTCGATGCTGCACAGGGTCCCCTTCCCAGCCGGTGTCGAGTCCCACTCTCAGCGCGTCGCGAGGCCACCGCTAGGGCCAGAGGTCCGCTGAGACCAGTCACCGAGAGTGAGTCCCGCCTCGGGACAAGATCGGCCAGCCTTGCTAGGTTTCGGCGATCCGTACATGTCGAAAGGACCCTGATGAGCGCACTGGAGCCAGCCGAGGTGAGCACACTGTTCGAGCGTTGTTTCGCCGACGGTGACCTGGAGGGTCTCATGGCCCTGTATGAGGACGACGCTGTGTTTCCCACGCCGCGTGGCACCTCCACTGGGCACGACGAGATCCGTGCGACGCTCAAGGCATACCTCGATTCCGGTGCCAAGCTGGTGTTCGGCGAGTCCCTTGTCTTCTCTGCCGGGGACCTGGCGCTGATCCACACGCCGTGGACCATGCGGATGCCTGACGGGTCGAGCCCCGAGGGGGCAACGGCCGAGGTCGTCCGCCGTCAGCCTGACGGCAGCTGGAAATACGTGATCGACAACCCCGACGGGACAGCACTGCTCCATCATGAGTGACGGGAACCGGCACCGCACCCGATGCCGTCCCGACTGAGCGCCACGACGGTCGCGCGACTGCGTCCAGAGAGTGAGCGGCTCCCGTGGTTCCATCACACGTCAGCCGGACGGCTGACGGCTGCCTGCGCTCCATCCCGCTCATCCCGACCGTGGCCGTCACCGCGGTCGCCGTCGCGGCCTGCGGTGGTGCGATCACCGTTCGCCGACGGGCACATCCGGTCGAAGGGCTCTTGCCAACCCTCTGGGATGACCCGACGATCGAGTTGGAGGACGATTGAGGAGGTGCGCCATGCGGGCACAACGTCTGCTCGGACTCGCGGCGCTCGGGTTGGTGCTTGCCCCGGTTGGTTGCGACAGCGACAGCGACACCATGAACAAACAGGAGTGGATCATCGCTGCGGACGCAGTCTGCGTCGAGATGAACGCACAGTTGGAGGGAATCCCGGAACCGACGACGATCGAAGAGTTCGAGGCTGCGCAGCGTCAGGTCGAAGATGTCTGGCGCAGCGGTCTTGCGGATCTGGAGGGTCTGGGACTCCCCGAAGAGGACGAGGCGGCCGCCGCCGAGGTGCTGGACGCGTTCGACGAACTCGTGAACGCCAGCGTCGAGTTCGCTGATGCAATCGTCCAGACGGGGTTCGAGTTCATGGTGCCCGGGACGACCGATGAGATGACACCCGAGGTCGAAACGCTGTTCCGGGACCTCGAAGCAGCGAGCGAGAACGCGACACTCAAAGCTGCCACCTACGGCTTGGAGCACTGCTTCGATGACCAGGACCGATGAGACACGCAACTCGCCAGGAGTCACGATGAGTCACGTTCGGCTCTTGCGAAGCGTCGGTGAACGATCCGGAGGCTGAGCACCGACCGAGAATCGCAGCCGACATGCACTCTCCGACGGCTCTGGCGTTATGGTCCGCTTCCGTGGCGATTTCGGAGTACCTCCGAGGCATCCGGGACAGGGTCGGGCACGATCTCGTGCTGTTGCCGGCGGTGTGCGTCTTGATCTGGGACGACGATGGGCGCCTCTTGCTCATGCAGGAGGCGGAGACGCGCAAGTGGCAGACCGTCGGCGGCATGGTCGACCCCGATGAGTCGCCGTGGGACGCCGCCCGGCGCGAGGCATTGGAGGAGGTGGGTGTCGAGGTCCGCCTCGATCGGGTCAGGGCGGCGCTCGGAGGGCCGGGGTATCGCGTGTACTACCCCAATGGGGACGTGTGCTCGTACGTCTCGACGGTGTTCGATGCCGTGATCGTCAGTGGTGAGCCCGGCGCCGGAGACGACGAGGTGCATCGGGTCTGCTGGTTCGATCCCGTCGACATCGCCGGACTCGATCTCGATTCGGCCAACCGGCACCTGCTCACCGATGCCGGTGTGATCGGCTGACTTCGAACCCGCTCAGGGTGTCGGCGAGGGCCTGCTCTGGTCACGTCTTGGCGTCGGCCTGAGCGAGCGAGTTGACCGCTCTCGTGCGCTGTGTTCCGATCTGATCATGAATCGGTCGGCTCGCGTCGTGGGGGCAGTCGTTGCCTCGATTGCCGGATTGGTCGTCGTGTCGATGCTGCGCACGAGCGGCTCGAGCAACCGGATCGCTCGAGACAGCATCGTGATGCTCGGTGACAGCATCACTGCGGAGGCTGACTGGAGCCGACTGCTGCCGGATCAGCCACTCGTCAACGAAGGCCATCCGGGATTCACGACCGAACAGCTCGTCATGGTCGCAGAACGAGTTGCCGCCGCGGACCCGGCGGCGGTCATCGTGCTGACGGGAACCAACGACATCCGGGACGGACACCCGCCGGCGTGGACACGAGAACACCTGGAACAACTCATCGATCGACTCGAGAACGGGTCGAACGCGACGATCGTGATCCAGACCATTCTTCCCCGGGCCGACGCACCCGCCGCGGTGCAGCAGGCCAATGCCGAGATCGTCGATCTTGCCGCACGGAGGGGGCTCCGTCTTCTCGACCTCCACGAAACGTTCGACGACGGCACCGGCGCGCTACGCGATCACGAGACCTACGACGGACTTCACCTCACGGTCGATGGATACGAGCGCTGGGCGAACGAACTTCGTCCGGTGCTCCAGGATCTACGCTGAGTCGGGCCACGGACGGCCCACCGTCATGGCCCGGAACACCGCAGAATCAGCCAAGGGGTTGGTTCAGTCCGGGGACGAGCTGACCTGTATCGCGGCGCATCTGCCGTCAGCTCCTCGATCGGCCCGACCACCGAATCGATCGAGGGGTTGAGGAAGTAGGGGATGCTCATCCGGTCGGTCGCACCCATCGGGAGTACACGGTGGTTCGCAGCCCGATACGGTCGTTCGTGAGCACCTGCATGCAATCGGCGAGGTTGACGACGATGGTTCCGGGCCGGGGATCGACATCGATCCATCCGTGGTCCCCCGACAGCGCCTGCAGCCCGCCGGTGGCGTCCTGGATCAGCAGGGTGACGAGCCCGGGGTCGGTGTGGTCACCGAGTGCGACGTCACCCAGCGCGTTCAGGGTCGGTCGGTCCGCTTCCGGCACCGGGTCGCCCACCGTGTAGTGGTTGAGCCTCATGTGGCTGCTCGTACGGTCACCCCGGTGGGCGGCGGCGCTCGGACCCGTCAGGCCGAGCGCCGACAGCACCAGCTCGGTCGTCTGCGCCGCGAGGTCGCTGAACGCGGTCGCGACAGGCCCGGTCGAGTTCGTCGTACGCGGTGGCGCCGGGGTGTCGGATGTCGACGGTCGGCACCTGGTGCATGAGACGACGCTAGAGGCTTCGTCACTCGACCGGAGCACCGGGGCCCTCGTCGGCAAGAGTTGGTCAAACCTCACTCATTGTGGCAAACATGGGACTTCATGCTCTGCCGAAGCGACAGAATGCCACGTAGCGTGACAGTCGAGTAGGACACTCACCTGCCCTGCCGGTCGATCGTGACCGGAACCGCGAGTTGCGATTGGCCACCAATCGAGCGGGATCGCGGCGAGCCGAACGGCCGCCGCGGTGAGAGGAGGAGCAATGCGCAGGAGCATTGTCGCCGTCGCGGTCGCCCTGTTCGGCGTTTCCGCGATCGGGACCATGGCACCAGCCCTCGCCACGGAGTCCGACCCTGACAATGGACACAAGGTCTGGGTCTGCCACGCGACGGCTGGCGAAGGAGAACTCAAGAACGGCTACAACCTCATCCACGTGGATGTGGCCTCGACCGTGCCGAACGATTCGTACCACGGCGAGAACGACCACTACGGGCACTCGACCACGAGCCCGAAGAAGAACTCGAAGTACGGGCTGCTGTACGACATCATCGGTGTCGATCCGGCCAACCTGCCCAGTGAATGCGGCAGGCCCGAAATGCCGTCGAAGGATCCGGTCGAGACCCTGATCGGGACCGAGGACTGTGATGCGAAGACGGTCACCGAGACCTACAGCGTGACCGAGTACACCTACACGTGGAACGGCGATGAGTGGGTCGAGTCCGAGACCACCACCGTAACGGTGGTGACCCGAGCGATGACCCCGCAGGAACTGGCAGCTTGCCCGACCACGGGTGGACCGCCGCCGATGCCGTCGAAGGATCCGGTCGAGACCCTGATCGGGACCGAGGACTGTGATGCGAAGACGGTCACCGAGACGTACAGCGTGACCGAGTACACCTACACGTGGAACGGCGATGAGTGGGTCGAGTCCGAGACCACCACCGAAACGGTGGTGACCCGAGCGATGACCCCGCAGGAACTGGCAGCTTGCCCGACCACGGGTGGACCGCCGCCGATGCCGTCGAAGGATCCGGTCGAGACCCTGATCGGGACCGAGGAGAATTGCGACGCAATGACGGTCACCGAGACCTACAGCGTGACCGAGTACACCTACACGTGGAACGGCGCGGTGTGGGTCGAGTCCGAGACCACGACCGAAGAGTTGCGTTCTCGGAACATGACCGAGGACGAAGCCGAAGCGTGCCCGACCCAGGAATCGCAGGGTCCGGTACCGCCGGCTCCACCAACGGTGGTGGACACCCCGGCCGGGGTCACGCCGGTCGTCGACACGCCCGCCGTAGAGGCGCCGCCGGTCGCTGAGACGCCGGTGGCCCAGGCGCCGCCCGTCGCGGCTGCGCCGACGGCACTGCCGGAAACCGGAAGCGAGACGTGGACGATCTTCTTGATCGGCCTTGCCACGCTGCTGGCCGGCGCAGGGCTGGTGGTGATGAGCCGCCGAACGGCCTGACGCTGACCTGCCGGACACCGACGAGCCGCTGACGACGAGACGATCGTCGTCAGCGGCGAGTCGCGTTGCCGAACGCTGCGGTTGGTCCAGTCGGCGTCGAGTTCGTGCGTGACGGTGGGGAACACGCAATGGAGGCGCCGCCGGTGACATTCGGCCGTGGTCGCCGCAGATCGAGAGGCGCATGCTGATCGTAGAGGCGGATCGGTTGGCGGTTGAGGGCTGACCGGGTTGGTCGTCGACGGAGGGTTCGACTCCCTCCCCGGCCCTCAAGCACCAGCGGGGTTCGCCCCACGGCCCGGTTCACTCGCGCCACCCGGCAGCTGGTGTTCGCCCCCTGCCTCATCCGTGGGTCGCACCGCGGGTGAGTCCGGGCGGGTCCGAGGTGTCTCGGAGGGCAGTCCTTCGAGGTGAGCGGCGTCGTTGTACCGGATCAGGCGCCACGTGCCGGACGGGGCCTCGCGGAACTCGGTGATCGAGGTGTTGAGCGTCTGCAGCTCGAACCCACCCGTGGCCGTGATGCGCAGCAGGTGCCGGAAGGCTGCATCGACGACGCCGCCGTGGCACGACACGACGATCGTGCGGCCGGCGTTGGCTCGAACCGTGCGTGAGATCGCGGCTCCGACGCGAAGGTGGAACTGAGCGGTCGTCTCGCCGCCGGGGAACACGTCGTGGTGAGGATCGCCGGCCCAGTCCGGGCTGCCGAATCGTTCGACGAAGGTGCTGAACGTCATCCCGTCGATCTCGGGGCCCGGGTCGTGCTCCCCGAAGTCGGCATCGACCACCATCTCGAGGTGTCCGAGCGCGGGCGCGATCGCCTCGGCGGTCTCGATCGCCCGCTGGAAGTTGCTCGCGATCAGGACGTCGGCCGGCAGTTCACCCGTCGCAGCGAGCCGGTCGCGGAGCCGCTCGGCCTGCCGCCGACCGAGATCCGACAACCCGTTGCAGCTGCGGAATCCCCCGATCACGCGGTTGACGGTCACGTTCGACTCGCCGTGCCTGATGAAGGCGAGGGTCGTCACAGGTGCATGTTCGGCGTCCGTCACCCACGCGATGGTACGAGGCCGGCCGCCGGCCGCCTCCACCGCCACGCCCCTACGCTCGAGGGATGCCCACGCTACGACTCGTCAGCGCCCTCCTGGCCGCCGGTGGGCTCGTCGCGTGCACCTCGACCGCCGAGGTGGCGGTCACGTCCGATCCCGGGCCGTCGATCAGCGACACCGAACTCGAGAGGGTGTCGCCTCCAACGGAGGAGTCGCCGTCGACGGCCGGGCCGGGCGCGAGCGACGCCTCGACCGTCCCGCCCGCTGCGACCGGACCGCCGGACGCGGCTGCCGATCGCGCGACGGCGATCTGCGCACGCGCAGGCGTGGACACGTTGGGTGTTGTCACCAACGATCGGCTGACCGAGGCATCCGGGCTCGTTGCGAGCCGAACACATCCGGACGTGCTGTGGTCGCACAACGACGGTGGTCTGACGCCCGGTGTCTTCGCGGTCGCCCCCGACGGCGTCGATCTCGGGTTCCATCGGCTCGATGGCGTCGATGCCGTCGACGTCGAGGACATCGCACTGGTGCGTGCCGGCGGCGGCGACGACATCCTGCTCGCCGACATCGGCGACAACGCTCGGGTGCGTGACTCGATCACCGTGTTCCGCTTCAGCGAGCCCGATCCGGCAGTCGTCGGCGACGTGACTGACGTCGAGCGCTTGGAATTCGTGTATCCCGACGGTGCGCACAACGCCGAAGTCCTCCTCGTGGACGACGCGGCCGGGCTGGTGGTGATCGTCACGAAGGAGCAGGGCCGGGCCGCCGACGGAGCGCCGAACGACTTCGGCAACACCTTGCCGTCGCTCGTGTTCGAAGGCGCGATCGACGGCCACGGAGCCGGACCCGTCGAACTGGTGGCAGCCGGTCAGGTCGACATGCCACGCCTCGAAGGCCTCGCGCGGGCGAGCGGTACCCATCCCGCCACGCTGCTCGGCTTCGGCGGGGTACCGACGGGAGGCGACGTGTCGGCGGACGGTGCCCTGATCGCGTTGCGGACCTACGAGGCCGTGTGGTTGTGGTCCCGCGAGCCCGGCCAGAGCATTGCCGAGGCGCTCGCCGGCGAGCCGTGCGAGGTGGGGACCGCCCCGGAGGCCCAGGGCGAGGCCGTGGCCTTCTCCGGCGGGGGACTGGTGACACTCGGTGAGGGCGTCAACCAGCCGCTGTACCGCCTCGCCGATTGACGGGGCCAGGACCTCGCGCCGGTCAACCGCAGATGTCGAAGTTGTTCGCCAGCGGGGTCATGCCGGCAGCGTCGGCACGATCGCGGAACTCGGCGAGCCCGGGCTGCTGCTCGATCCAGTCGATGCGCGCGGCCTGGCCACCGGTGGCCGGCTCCACCCGGAACACGAAGGCACTGAATGCCTCGGCGAAGTCCTCCTCGGGGTTCGTGGCTGCGTACACCCCGAAGAACCCCTCGTCGAGTGCGCACCGTTCGTCGGCGTCGTCGGGGGAGTCCTCGAACGGATCGACTCCAGCGAGGACGTCGTCGTCCCAGAACGCCCCGATCCACGCGAGCACCAGCGAGTCCGGCAGGTAGCACCCGTCGCCGTTGAAGTACGTGTCGCATGCGTCGATCGCCTCGTCGGTGCGGTCGAGCTGCGTGCTCGTCGCCGTGAACACGTGGGAGAACTCGTGCGCCAGTGTCAACAGCAACTCGCCGGGATCGACGGCCGCCTCGACCGTGTTCACCGACATCTGGAACTGGCTTCCGTCGGCGTCGATCGCATTGACGAACGCCAACGTCTCGGCGGCCTCGTCACCGTCGGGCTCGAAGCCACCGAACAGCGCAAGGTCGGTCAGCTGCCCGGGCGGTGCGATCGTCGCGAGGTCGTTCCATGCGGCGACGATCGCCGGGTCATCGGTTCCGAAGCAGACATCGGCGAGCTCGCCGCCGATCACGTCGTACGCCGAGGTGAACACGAATTCGTCGTCGCCTCCCGTCAACGCCTCCTCCGAGCAGTCGGCCAGGGTCGTCGTCGAGTCGTCGGTCGGTTCGTCGCCGACGCCGGGTTCGCTGTCGACCGGCCCATCGGCCGCCGGCTCGCTGTCGATCGGCTGGTCGCTGTCGATCGGCTGGTTTCCGTCGACCGGATCGGCGTCATCCACACAGGCGGCCAGCAACACGCTCACCGTGAAGACGAGAGCGATGGCGTGTCGTGCCGATGGTCGCGCGTGCATCAGCGGATCATGGCACGATGCCGTCGTCAGCGGTTTCTCACGAACGACGCTCAGGACAATCGGCGGAGTTCGGTGTTGCGTCGGTAGGTGATGGCGACCACGACGAAGCCGACCGCTGCCGCAAGGCTGATCGCGTTGCCCACGCCGATGATCGACGCCACGGTCCCGAGCAACAGTGCCCCGAACGGGAGCAGGCCGATCGTCACCAGTGTGTAGAGCCCCATCACCCGGCCCATCACCGCCTGCGGGGTGTTGGCTTGGATGAGGCCCTGGTTCATGTTGATGAAGAAGCCACCGGCGAGACCCATCAGGAACGAGAGCACGAGCACCTGGGCGAAGCTGTTCGACCGGCCGATCAGGAAGGTGAGCGCCGTTCCGCACATCATCGCCCGCTGGAAGACCGCTCCCTTGTTCCGCATGTCGCCCTTGCGCATCACGACGACCGACGAGATCGCGATCCCCAGGCCCATGAGCGCGAACGGAACGGCCGCATCGCCTGCGGTGCGGCCCAGTCCGTCCTTCACGTGGGCCTGCATCGTGACCATCACCGCCGGGTTGATCGTGAGGCTGGCGACGAGCAGCAGACCGAACAGGGTGGCGAGATTGTGGTCGTCGAGGACGTGGCGCACCGCCAGGCGGGTCTCGGCGACCACCGAGCGGCGTTCGCCGATCTCCTCGTGCGCAGGCACCTCGAGGCGCAGCAGGAACGCGATCCCGACGAACAACAGCGCCGCCTGGAACCAGAACGCTCCCTCGAAACCGAACTGGTCACCGACCGTCTTGGCGAGCACCGGTCCGAGGATCATCGACAGGGTCATGGCGATCGCGTTGACGGCAATCGCACTGAACAACTGGTCCTTGGCAACGAGCGCGGGAATCAGCGCGGAACGAACCGGTGCGCCGATCGCCGACGCCGATCCGGCGAGCAGCGTCGCCACGATGATCCACCCGAGACCGATCCGGTCGGCGCCGACGAGCAGCGCGGTCGCCATCATGGCCACGCCGCCGGCCAACTGCGTTGCGATCAGCATCCGTCGTCGATCCCACCGGTCGGCCCATGCCCCTGCTTGGAGCACGAGCAGCGCAGCCGGTAGCCCGAGCGTGAACACGATGAGCCCCTGGGTGCCCTCGCCTCGCTGCAGCCCGTCGAGCACCAGCCATCCGAACACGAAGCGCTGGGCGTTGGCGACCAGGAAGAACGTGACGTTGTTGAACCAGAGCAGGCGGAACTGTGGTGACGTGAGCGCGTTCGCCGGCCGCTGCGTCGGAGTCTCGATCGCCACCACGACAGCGTGCCAGGCACGGTGTCGGTGCGAGCGACCCGGACGGGTCCGAGGGTGACGACGGGGAGTACGTTGGAGCACCATGGGCCGACGTCTCGGGGACCGCTATCTCGTGAGCGAGGGAGAGCGAACCGCGTTCGAGCGCGATGGTTACGTGCACCTGCCCGGAGTGCTGACGGCCGACGAGGTGGACGCGATCGAGGTCGTCTACGACCAGTTCATGTGCGGCGAGATCGACGTGCCGGGCAAGGATCTGAACGACATGGTGACGGGGGAGTACGGCACCGACCCGGGTCACTACGCCATCTTCAACGTCATGTTGCCGCGGCGGTATCACCCCGCCTGGCAGGGAAACATCTTCGAACGCGTGGGACTCGACATCGCCGAGCAACTCTGTGGCGAGGGCATGATCCTCGACTTCGACCAGTTGCTCGCCAAGCA
Source organism: Ilumatobacteraceae bacterium (assembly GCA_963715285.1). Taxonomy (GTDB): domain Bacteria; phylum Actinomycetota; class Acidimicrobiia; order Acidimicrobiales; family Ilumatobacteraceae; genus Sva-07. Next base: position 294,542 of record CAVQRU010000002.1, read on the forward strand.
GCCAGGCCGCGACGACGCCGTGTTCGCCTGGCACCAGGACCAGGCGTACTGGATCAACACCGACGACCGACGCACCGCGACATGTTGGCTCGCCGTCGACGACTCCACCGTCGAGAACGGATGCATGCAGTTCCTCCCGGGCAGCCACCGTGAACCGGTACGACCCCACCGGCCGATCAGCGGCAGTCGGGAGGATCAGCACACGCTGGTGACCGACCTGCGGCCCGACGACGTCCTCGTCCCGGTCGAGATCCGGCGGGGAGACATCACGGTGCACAACGAGGGTGTCCTCCACGGATCCGGTGGCAACACGTCGGCGGCGAGCCGACGACGCGCCTACATCACTGCGTTCCGGTCGATCGACACCGTCCGTCAGGAGCGAGCGCTCGGATTCACCCACTCACACAACGACGCCCCCGACGTCCTCACGAGGGTCGACGGCCTGCTCGCCACCGACTGAGGTCAAGCGTTCAGCGCCGGAGCGCCGCCGTCAGGTGTCGGGGTCGACGCATGGTGTCGTCGGCCTGAATGACGCCCGACGTACGTCCGACGAGCCGTCCCGCCCCCTGGGCCACGACGACGATGAACCCGAGCACCGCCGAAATCCAGTTGACGTCCTCGGCATCGAGCCAGTCGAACGTCGTGCTCCCGAACGCCTGGACGAGCGTCACGCCCGCACCGCAGAGCAAGACGACGATCCAGGCGAGCTGGACGGCGAGCACTCGGCTGATCACGGCACAGTCGGCGCGTCGAACGCACTTGTGGACGGCGCTCAGGTACTCCTGCTGGTGTGCTTCCATCGGATCGGTGTGCTCGAACTGCCATCGCCGCTCCTGTTCGATCGGCGACCACGTCGGGCCGTAGGGTCGGCCCATGCAGCTCACCTATTCCGAGCAAGAACTGATGCTGGATCATCCGCACCTGCGCCCGCAGATGATCCTCGGCCGACGGGTGCACGGTGGCTTCGACGTCGACGGCGCGTACTGCCCGCCACGGGCGCTCGTCCGCCAGCAGGCGCTCGACGCGTGGAGCGACGCACTGGCGGACCGCGGTGGCGCCGTGTTCGATGCCGACTCGTCACTGCTCGCCGGCGTCCGTGTCGTCAACGTCGCCCAACAGCGGGTGTTGCTCCGCAACGGCCTCGGCCGCTGGTTCTGGGACCAGTTGACGATCACGGGCAAGATCGAGGCGCGGGGTCGCCTGTTGGCGGACATCGCCTTCCCCGATCTCCAGCCGGTGATCGTCGACGACATCTCCGAGATGGCGATCGGTCACCTCGGCGGTGGACTGCTCGTCGCCCACGGACTCGACGAGGGTGGCCAACCCGACCTCGGTATCGGTGGCCACGACGTGATGTGGTTCCTCGCCCGAGACCTCGCATTCGGCGAGGACGCGTATCCCGATGCCGAACCGCCCGACAACATCGGACGCCCCGACGCCGGCGTCCGGTACATGCCCGAGCTGCCGCCGGAGATCGAAGGGCTGATCTCGCTGCTCGCCAATCTGCTGATCATCGAGTTCCGCGCCGAACTCGGATTCGCCGAAGCCCAGGCGATCCTGCGGTCGCCCGACGTCTTCGTCGACCGCCGTGACGAGGCGGAGCTCGCTGCGGAGATCATCGAACGGATCCGCACCGACGAGCTGATCCACGTCCGCTCGCTGTGCGTGTACCTGGGCGAGCTGCGCTCGGTGACCTTCCGGACCGATGCCGGCGGCACCGTCAGCGGCAGCGAACTGATCGACCGTTTCTGGGACGGCATGGTGCGCTGGGCGACCGTCGACCAGCCCGCGCTCAACGCCGAGCGCGTGCTTGCAGACGTCGAGGACTACATCGGCACCCACCCGGACTCCGAACGAGTACGCGCCGAGTTCGACGCTGCCGCCACCCGTTGACACCGTCTCGGACGGGCACCGTCTCGGTCGGGCACCCGTCGCCGTGCCGGGCTACCTTCCACCCATGCGTCGAGGAATGCTTGCGGCCGCGCTGTGCGTGGCGTCAGTGTCGGTGTCGGTCGCCCCGATGACGGCGGGGGTCGCATCGGCCCTGCCGGCGGGGTTCGTCGACGTTCCCGTGGCAGCGATTCCGTCGCCCACCGCCGTCGAAGCGCTGCCCGGTGGACGGGTGGTGGTGCTCGAGCAGGACAGTGGACGAGTGCGGTTGATCGACGCTGCCACGGGCGCACTGCTCCCCACCGCAGCGCTGCAGCTGGCGGTGTGCGGTGGTGGCGAACGCGGCCTGCTCGGGTTCACCCACGACCCGACCTTCGCCACGTCGGGCCGCGTGTACGCCTTCTACACCCGACCGTCGTCGAGCGCGCCGGGCGGCTGCGTCAACCGGGTGAGTGCGTTCGTCATGTCGGGCAACACGATCGACCCGGGGAGCGAGCAGGTGCTGCTCGACAACATCTCCTCGGTCAACGGCAATCACAACGCCGGAGACCTCGACGTCGGCACCGATGGCTTCCTCTACGTCTCGACGGGAGACGCCGGTCGCGATCCACGGGGCGATTCCGGCTCCGGAGGTGACAACGACGCCGCTCGAGACCTCAGCCTGTTGAACGGCAAGATCCTGCGCATCGACCGGTTCACCGGCGCGCCGGCGCCCGGCAACCCACTCACTGGAGGCGTCACGTGCGCCGTCAGGGGCAACACGCCGTCGACACCGACCACCACCTGCCGGGAGATCTTCGCCTGGGGGCTCCGCAATCCGTTCCGCTTCGCGTTCGACCCGAACAGCGCTTCCACGCGGTTCTTCGTCAACGACGTCGGTCAGAGCACCCGCGAGGAGGTCAACGACGGTCGCGTCGGCTCCGACTACGGCTGGAACAGCCGCGAGGGTCAGTGTCCGCGTGGACAGAATCCGCCGTGCGCAGGGCCGCCACCCGGTGTCACCGACCCGATCACCGACTACGGCCGCGCCCAGGGGACCTTCATCACGGCCGGTGCGTTCGTCCCGCGCGGCGCCTGGCCGCCGGCCTTCGAAGATGGCTACCTGTTCGCCGACGGCGGGTCCGGGAGAGTGTGGCTGCGCGCCCGTGACGGCTCGGTCGACTGGGCCGACCCGGTCCTCACCGGTGCGTTCGGGATCACCGACATGACGTTCGTCGAGGAGGCCGCCGGTACCGCGTTGTACTACACCCTCAACGGCTCGTCGCAGGTCCGCAAACTGGTCGCCCCGCGGACCACGCAGGTCCCGCCGGGATCGATCACCCGGATCTCGGGCGATCCGAACGGCCTTGCGGTGCTCTCGGTCGGCATCACGAACACCGCGGCGGGCGGATTCGTGCAGGTGCTCGACTGCCGAGCGACCCCAGGGGGGTTCTCGACGCTGAACGCGAGCGGGCCGGGTCAGACGCTCGCCAATCTCGCCGTCGTGCAGTTCGACGCCAACGGATCGGCCTGCATCTACAACGAATCCGCAACCGACATCTTCGTCGATCTCCAGGGGTACCTGGCGCCGACAGCATTCTCCGCTCGGACCGTTCGGCTGCTCGACACCCGTCAACCGGGCCCGGGTCGACCGCCGGTCCCGACCGACGGTCGGGTGCGTTTCCGCGGCGAACCGAACGGGCTCGCGGTGGTGTCCATCGTGGCGACCGAGAGCGTCGCGCCCGGATACCTGCAGGCGCTGCCGTGCGCAGCGACGCCGGGCGCCTACTCGAACCTCAACGTCGATCGGGCCGGGCAGACGATCGCCAACCTCGCCATCGTGCAACTCGATGCCCTGGGTGAGTCGTGCGTCTACTCCAGCGCCGGTGCCCACGTGATCGTCGACCTGCAGGGGTACCTGTCCCCGTCGTCGTTCACCCCGGTCTCGCAACGGCTGAGCGACACGCGCCAGCCGGCTCCGCGACCTCCGGTGCCCGCCGACGGACGAACGACGGTCACGGGCGGCCGGGGGAACGGATTGGCCGTGCTGTCGCTCGTCGTCACCGAGACACGCAGCGGGGGGTACGTGCAGGCGCTGCCGTGCAGCGAGCGCGAGGGGGCGTTCTCGAACCTCAACAGCGATCGGGCGGGCCAGACCCGTGCGAACCTGGCGATCGTCCCGCTCGACAGTGCCGGCTCGACCTGCCTGTACACCCAGGCGAGCGCCCACCTGCTCGCGGACCTGCAGGGCTACCTCGACCCCGCTGTGTTCACCCCGGCAAACCGTCGCCTGCTCGACACCCGCCAGCGCTGATCTCGCACGGCGAACCGTGGTGAGGTCAGCGCCTGCAGTTGTCGGCCGAGCGGAGCCGAGCACGGAGCGCCCAGGCGAGCAGCACGACGGAGCCGACCGCGAGCACCGGCTGCACCGGCTCGAACCACTGCCGGGCACCGGTCGCTCCCAGCGCCACGATCACGAGCTTGTTGCACACCGGGCAGCCGACGGCGAAGAACGACAACAACCCGGCGATGCCGCCGTTGCGTGTCGGCGTGTCGATCTCCTCACTGGCGGCTCCGAGGTCCGCCGTCGCGCGCACGTAGGTCGCCGCGAGGAGCCCGCCGAGCACGGCCGTGATCGCAAGCGTGGGATAGGACCACCACGTCACCGGGACCGGGCGTCCGAACACCGGATTGGGGATCACGTCCGTCGGGATCCCGATCAGCAGCGCCACACCGATCGCGGCGAGCACAGCGGCCGCCCAACGTTTCGCCGGCCACCGCTGCAGTTGCTCCCACGCCGACGCGGAGGGCGTCGATGGAAGTTGGAGATCGACCACGGATCACACCCTAGGGGGTATCGATACGGAAGTGAACGTCATCGAGCCAGGTTCGCGAGCGCGGCAGCGACGACCTCGTCGAAACGGGCAGCCACGGCCTCGAACCATGCCGGATCGTCGTCGGCGAACGCAGCTCGGACCTGTGCTCGAACGGCCTCGGAGCCCGGAGCCGTCGGGTCACCTGAGCTGTGGAGCACGGCATCGGCCCGCAACGACTGCAGCACCGTGATCGTGTCGACCGTGCCGAACTCGAGGGCGACGGCGGTGACCTCTACCTCCGGGAGCAGGCGGTCGACTGCGCCGAGCCAGTCGCCCGACAGGTTCGCCGACACACTCTCGCCGTCGAGCATCGAGCGCACGTCGCCCCACCAGACCGTGCCCCGCTCGTAGCCGGGAGCGCCTCGTCCCTCGTGCGAGATCAGCTCGCCGTGCCCCCACGGCCCGAGTCCGGTGTGCAGATCGACGATCGCCACCCGCGTCGCCGCACCGACGATCTCGACGAGGTGCTCGACCAGCCAACGGTGCGACCACACCGGTCCGGCCCCGCCGTAGAACACGCCGGTGGGGTGGCTGTACTGACCACCGCTGACGACTTCCTGGAGCCGGGCGAAGCCGACCTCCTCTGCGTATCCGAGCAACGCCAGCGTGGTCGACTCCTGCGTGTCGTCATCCCAGTCATCCGGGACCAGGAGGTGAGCGATCCCGCCGTAGTCCTCGTTGGCGGGCGGCGGCTGGGTCCAGTCGATGAAGTTGCGGTTGAGATCGACGTTGTCCTCGTTCACCCGCCGCACCCACGAGAAACCGTGGGGATTGAACGCGTGCAGGAGCACCACGCGTACGCCGTCGGGCCGACCCTCGGCGAAGTCGTCGAGCCAGCGGTGCTGCAGCGCCGAACCCGTGAACCCCTCCACGCCGTGGGTGCCCGACACCAGCAGCAACAGCGATGACGCGTCGTCGTCGCCGAGCGAGGCCACGTCGATCGCCAGCGGTTCTCCTGCGAGACCGACGTCGGGATGCACGAACGACGTCACCTCTGCGCCCGTGGCGGCGCAGGCATCCAGGAATCGAGCCCGTGAGTCCTCGTAGGTCGCAGTCAGGCCGGACGGATGCTCGCTCATGTCTCCAGCATGTCACCAGCCAGCGACCCGAACGGGTGCTCGGCTACAGTCGCCCCATGACGTACGTCGGTGACCGTCTCGTCTTCGATGCCGACAGCCATGTGATGGAACTGCCGGGCTGGTTGGAGGACTTCGCCGATGGCTCGATCGCCGACAGCCTGCGTCCGCTCGCGCTCGGTGGCGCAGGAGCACTCGCCGATCGCGCCGTTGCGGAGGCCGCCGGTCGCCAGGCCGGGGGAGTGGCAACGCTCGACCCCGACCCGATCGAACTCCTGCGCGCGAAGGGATGGGGTGCCGTCGGGGCCTTCGACTCCACCGAGCGGTCCTTCGTGCTGGACCAGCTCGGCTTCGCAGCGCAGCTGGTGTTCCCGACCTTCGCCGCGACGCAGTTCGCCGGCAGCGACCTCGATCTCCTCTATGGAGGCTCCGACGCGCTCAACCGGGCGATGGCGGCCTTCTGCGCCGACGATCGTCGCCTCCTCGCCGTCGCGTCGGTGCCGTGGGGCGACCCGACTCGTACGACCGAGTGCGCACGGCGCGCCATCGACGACGGGTGTCGGGCCGTCATGGTGCCCACCGATCTCCCGCGAGGGGTGGTGTCACCGACCCACCCCGATCACCACCCGCTGTGGGCGCTCCTCGAGGCCGAGAACGTCCCGGTGGTGAGCCACATCGGCGGCGGCGGCCGTCCGGTTCGTCGCGGCTTCCACGACAACGGCCACACGGTCACCGACTTCCTCGGCGGCGGCGAGAACGTCCGGGCGAAGGACTTCATGGCGATCCACCAGCGCCCGGAGGTGTTCTGGGCGGCGATGGTGCTCGACGGCATGTTCGAACGGTTCCCCGGCCTGCGCGGAGCATCGGTCGAGGAGGGCGCGATGTGGGTCGTGCCGTGGATCCGGCGACTCGATCGGGCGATGCAGTTCGCGAAGACCGAACCACCGCTGCGCGAGCTCACGAAGCTGCCGAGCGAGTACGTGCACGACCACCTCAGGTTCACCCCGTTCGCCGGCGAGCCCGTCGGTTGGATGGTCGAGCAGGCAGGGGCCGACCTGTTCATGTTCTCCTCCGACTATCCGCACCCCGAGGGCACGAAGGACCCCGTCGACCGGTTCGAGTCGACGATGGACACCTCCGACGCCACCGTCATGGACGGGTTCTACCGTGCGAACTTCGCATCGCTCTACCGCGACGCCGTTCCCGTGTGAGCTGCTCTGCATGAAGCTCCTCTGCACGGCGGACCTGCACTATCGGTTGCCACAGCTCGACTGGCTCGTCGAACAAGCCGGCGACGTCGACGTGGTCGTCATCCCCGGTGATCATCTCCAGGTCGTGGGCGCCGCACCGCTCGAGGTGCAGATCGTGGTGGTCTCCAAGTATCTCGAGCGGTTGTCCGAACGATCCCTCGTTCTCGCGTCGTCGGGCAACCACGATCTCGATGGTCCCGGCCCGACCGGCGAGCAAGCCACCGGTTGGCTGCAGGAGCTGGCGTCGGAGCGGCTGGTGGTCGACGGCCAGTCCGCCGACCTCGACGGTGTGCGGTTCACCGTGTGTCCCTGGTGGGACGGGCCGATGACGCGGCAACTCGTCGACGACCAGCTCGCGGCCGCTGCGGTCGACCGCCCCGACCGCTGGATCTGGGTGTACCACTCGCCGCCGGCCGATTCTCCGCTGTGCCAGGCCGGTGCCAAGGCGTACCCCGACGCCGACCTCGCCGCATGGATCGACCGGTGGCATCCGGACCTGGTGATCTGCGGGCACATCCACCAGGCGCCGTGGGTGGCGGGCGGCGGCTGGGTCGATCGACGCGGCTCCACCTGGCTGGTCAACGCCGGGCACCAACCGGGTCCGATGCCCGCCCATGTGGTGATCGACCTCGATGCCGGCACCGCCGAGTGGGTCGCCCTGCCGGACCGTGAACTCGTCGAGATGAGCTTTGGTCCGTCCTGATCACGTCGCGATCAGTAGTCGAGGTCGGGCATCCTCGCCGAGCCCGGGCTGACCGGCTTGGTCTGGTGGTGCATCAGCGTGCTCAGGACCTCGTCGAGCATCCCGAGATGTCCGGAGTCACCCGCGTACTGGCGCTTGACGTCGGTCAGGTGCCCGGTGAGGTTGTCGAGACGCGTGGCGAGAGCCCGAGCCACGTCGAGCAGGACATCGGGGCGCTCGAGTAGGAACGACTCGCCGTCGTCGGCCTGCAACACCGTGCAGTCCGAGAGCGCTCGGACGGTCGCAGTCGACGGTCGCTGCAGCACGGTCGACATCTCCCCGAGCACGGCGCCGGGTGTGTCGAGCACGGCCAGGGTGACCCCGTCCCGATCGATCGACACCGATCCCTCGACCAGGATCACGATCGACCCGAACGGCGCGCCCTGTGCCACGATCACGTCGCCGCCGGAGAAGGTCCGGCGCGGAAGTCCTGCGCAGCGCTCGACGAGGTCGGTCACGTCGTCAGTCTGACACGTCCACAACGGCCACGGCCCGATGCGACCGATGCGTAACCTGCAGTTCATGTGCGGCCGGTTCGTGTCAGCGGGAAGTCCGGATCGAATCGCGGCGTACTTCGACCCGGTCGTACCGACCGAGGTCGTGGCCGAGTCGCTCGGGCAGAACTTCAACGTGGCTCCCACGCAGGACGTCTACGGGCTCGTGGGCAGCGGCGACGGGACCGCCCGTCTCGACGCCTTTCACTGGGGCCTGGTGCCGAGCTGGGCCAAGGACCGCAGGATCGGCTCGCGCATGATCAACGCCCGCGCCGAGACACTCGCCGAGAAGCCTGCGTTCAAGGGCCTGCTCAAGACGAAGCGGTGCATCGTGCCGATGGACGGGTTCTACGAATGGAAGGCGGGGGTCGACGGCGGACCGGTGAACGCGAAGGGCAAGCTGCTCAAGCAGCCGATGTTCATCCATCGCGCGGATGGAAATCCGCTCGCGGTCGCCGGGCTCTGGACACGGTGGAAGGACCCCGACGACCCTGATGGCCGCTGGCTCCACAGCGTCACGGTGATCACCACTGCGGCGAATGCCACGGTGGCGCCGATCCACGACCGGATGCCCGCGATCCTGCCGAGCGACGTCTGGGCCACGTGGCTCGATCCCGGTCTCGGCGATCCTGGCGCGCTCGTCCCCCTCCTGGTGGGATGTGACGATGATCTCCTCGTCATGCACGAGGTGTCGACCGACGTCAACAACGTCCGCAACAACCGGCCCGATCTGATCGAACCGTCGACCTGACGTTCGGGTCGAGCTCTCCCTCAGGTCGAGACTCCCTGGGCGCCTGCGACACGGAGTTCGGAACGGATCGCCTCGGCCCAGGCGTCGAGGTCGCCTCGATCGACCGACGCGGCGGCGTTCGCAAAGCTGAGTTGGGCCATCGACGACGTCGGGATCACGTGGACGTGGGTGTGCGGCACCTCGTAGCCGGCCACGATCACGCCGATGCGGTCGCACTCGAACGCCGCCTGCTGCGCCTTGCCGATCGTGTGCGCGACCGCGAACAGGTGGGCGGCCAGCTCCGGTGGTGCGTCGATCCAGTGGTCGATCTCCGCGATCGGGACGACCAGCACGTGCCCTGGCGCCATCGGATTGATCGACAGGAAGCCGACGCACTGCTCGTCTCGCCACACGAACGTGCCGGGGAACTCGCCCTGGATGATCTTCGTGAACACGGTGGTCATGCCCGCACCATACGCTGTGCCCGGTGAGCGACCCCACAGCCGCCGACGAGACGCCGCCGTCGATGTTCGACGGGATCTGGAGCATCCCGAATCTGTTCACGCTGCTCCGTCTCCTGTGTCTCCCACTATTCCTCTATGTCCTCTTCGGCCGCGACAACCCGGTCGGGGCGGCGCTGCTCCTCGGCGGGCTCAGCGCAACCGACTGGGTCGACGGCTTGCTCGCTCGCCGTCTGGGCCAGGTGAGCGAATTCGGCAAGGTGTTCGACCCGACCGTCGACCGGCTCCTGTTCATCGTGGCGATCACTGCGATCATTCTCGACGGAGCGATTCCGCTGTGGTTCGCGATCGCGGTGCTCGCCCGAGAGGTCCTGGTCGGTCTGATGATGGCGATCGCAACGCTCGTCTACAAGATGCCGCGCATCGACGTGACCTACCTCGGCAAGGTGGCCACCGCACTGCTGATGTTCGCCGTTCCCGGGTTCCTCATCGGCAGCAGCGACGAGTCGTACGCCGACCTGTTCCAGGTGGTGGCCTGGATCTTGGGGATTCCCGGGCTGATTCTGAGTTGGTGGACCGGCATCGCCTATATTCCGCAGGTGCGACAGGCGATTGCGGCTGGTGGATCCTCTCGCCCCGATGCAGTCACAGCCGACGCCTGAACCCAGATACGGTGGCCCCATGAACATCCCTTCCGACCTCCGCTACTCGACCGATCACGAATGGGTCCGCGTCGACGGCGACACCGTCACGATCGGAATCACCGAGTTCGCACAGGACGCTCTCGGCGACGTGGTCTTCGTGGAGCTGCCGGAAACCGGCACGAGCGTGGCCGCCGGAGCGACGTTCAGCGAGGTCGAGAGCACCAAGTCGGTGAGCGACATCTACGCACCGGTGACCGGATCGATCAGCGCGGTCAACGACACGCTGGAGTCCGCTCCCGAGTTGCTCAACAGCGATCCGTACGGCGACGGATGGATCTGCCGGATCCGGATGGCCGATCCATCCGAACTCGACGGACTCATGGACGCCGACGCGTACCGAGCACTGACGGAGGCCTGACTTGAGCAACTACGTGTTCTGCAACCAGTGCGGTCACCGCAATCCGCCGTCGAGCAGTTTCTGTTCGAGCTGCGGCTCACCGCTCGATTCGCTCGACGATCGAACGATCACGCTCTCGACCGTCGACCCGTTGCAGGACGCGCCCGGCGTGGACGACGACATCCACGTGCCGGTGGGCGACCTCCCGGTCGAGGTCGGCGTACTGATCGTGCGCGCCGGCGCGCAGGCCGGGGCCCGTTTCTCGCTCGAGGAACCCGTCACCCGCCTCGGTCGACACCCCGACTCCGAGATCAGCCTCGACGACATCACCGTGTCCCGCCGTCACGCGGAGATCGAGCGGACGCCGGAGGGCCATGTCGTCACCGACGCCGGCTCGCTGAACGGCACGTACGTGAACCAGGAACGGATCGAACGGATGCTGCTGCGTCACGGCGACGAGTTGCAGATCGGCAAGTTCCGTCTCGTCTACTTCGAACGGCCCGATGCCTGACTCGGTGCAGCCCAGCGTGACGCCCGACGTCGTTGCGACCGCGCCGGTCGTGCCGTCGGGAGGCCACCTCTCGATCGGCGAAGTCCTGGCGCTGCTCCTCGAGGAGTTTCCGGACGTGACGATCTCCAAGATCCGGTTTCTCGAGAGCCAGGGCCTGATCGATCCCGAACGGACGGCGTCGGGATACCGGAAGTTCTACGCGGACGACGTCGAACTCCTGCGGTGCATCCTGCGCGAACAACGTGAGAACTATCTGCCGTTGCGGGTGATCAAGGACCGCATCGACTCCGGGGAGATCGATCCCACCAACGAGCACCCGCGGCCGCGAGGCATCAAGAACGTCAGCGAGGCGAGCGACGTTCCCCGCCCCGACACCCACCCGAGTGCGGGTGGGGCGCGACGCACCTCGGAGTCGGACGGAGCCGACGAACCGGCGGTCACCGGTGCAGCGGTCCTGTTCCAACGCACCGACGGTGGATCGCCGACACCGGCGGATGACGCGCCGGAGCCGTCGAGGGCCGCACCGGCCGGTCAGCACGCACGAGACACCGTGGCGACCGCCGCCCCTGCCACGACTGCGGAGACCTCGGCTGCGGTGCTGCCGGGCGTGCTGCTGGACGCCGACGAGCTCTGCGCACTGGCCGGGATCGGGCGAGACCAACTCGCCGACCTCCAGTCGTACGGTGTGGTCACGTCCACGTCGAACCGGCCCGAGGGTCCGTTCGACGAGAACGCGGTCGAGATCGCTTCGGCGTCGAAGCTGCTCCTCGATGCCGGCCTCGAAGCCCGTCACCTGCGTGGCTGGCGGGTTGCCGCCGATCGGGAAGCGGGCCTGCTCGAACAGCTGATCCAACCTCTGCTTCGCCAGCGCAACCCCGAGGCGCGAGCGCAGGCGGTCAGCCAGTTGAACGATCTCGAACAGGTCGGCAGCCGGCTGCGTTCGGCGATGATGCGCTCTGCATTCGAGCATCACGGCCCGCACTGAGACCTGACGGGGCGTGGCCCGGTGCTGGCGGTTACAGTGAGCGTCGTGGTCCCCCTGGAGCTGATCGGTGTCCGTGTCGAAGTGCCGGCCAACACGCCCATGGTGCTCCTGCGTGAGTCCGACGGACGCCATCGTCTCCTGCCGATCTACATCGGCAGCCCCGAGGCGTCGGCGATCCATTACGCACTCGAAGGCGTCGTGCCACCACGGCCGCTGACCCACGATCTGTTCCTGATCGCGCTCGGCGAGCTCGGCGCCACGGTCACACAGGTCGTCGTCACCGAGATGCGCGACCGCACGTACTTCGCCGAACTGCATCTCGCCACGGCTGAGGGCGAGCGCGTCCTCTCGGCCCGACCTTCCGACGCCATCGCACTGGCGGTGCGCTGCGGTGCGCCGCTGTTCGCATCCGAACAGCTGATCGACGAGGTCGGACAGGAACCCGCACTCGAGCCCGAGGACGACGCCGCCGAGATCATCGACGAGTTCAAGGACTTCATCGAGAACGTCTCGCCCGAAGACTTCCAGTAGGTCCGCACGCTGGTGCGATGCCCGAGAACAGTCCCTGAACAGGGGGGATGAGGGCAATGGGATCACCAGCTCTGACCAGCCATCATCACCGGTATCTGGAAATCCTGAGGACTCGCTGAGGACTGATTGAGGACCGATGCCCTCGAGCCGACCGCCGCACCCTCAGTACCGCCCGGTCCCGATCGCGGCTCCAGGGCGATCTCTGGCCGGACAACGTCCGCTGGAGATGTCTCGGCCGGCAGGTGTCGCCGAAGGCCCCTACCGGTCACGGTGAGATGTGCATAGCGTCAGAAGTGAAGCAGGAGGGAGTCAGACATGAGGCACCATCCATTGGTCCTGCTCACGGCACTCGTCTTCGCGATGGCCGCTTGCGACAGCAGCGACGACGCTTCCACGACCGCCCCGGACGCTTCGTCCAGCGAGGCTGCCACGACCACGCCGACCGTCGTCGCGACCACATCGGTGCCCGACACGTCGGCATCGGAGGTCGGTGAGGCCCAGGAGACCTCGGTCGAGGTGTTCTCCTTCACTGATGACGACCTGTGCGAGTGGGTGACCCAAGAGGAACTCACAGGGTTCATCACCGAAGCGCTCGACTGGAACGGCAGCGCAATCCAGACCCCGCCCGATGCGCCGGCCAAGTGCGAATGGCGCGTAGTTGGAGACGAGGAGGGAGAGATCGGGTTCGTCGAGGCGTACGACGCGACCCGTGAACTCCAGACTTGGGAGAACCAGCCCTTCGATTTCGCTGCGCTCGATGTCGTCGACTTCAGCGACAGCTCTCCCCTCGAGGGCGGCGAGACAGCGGTTTCGGGCCATCCGGATCTCAGCGACGGGGTCGTCGCCTACAACTACGGATATGGCATCGACGTGTTCTGGGTGCCACCCCGAGACGAATACCTCGCCCTCTCCTTCCCCCTGATCAGCGGGGCATCCGAGATCTGGGGAGACGCCGCATACTTCGCAGTCGCAGACCAGATCCTTCGTGAACTCGCCTGGGTCGACTGATTCACCACGATCTCGGCGGCGACTCCACTCACGGTGCCGCCGGCCACGGTGACCAGTGACCGGTAGTACCGGTTCGAGCCGGTCAACGAGCGAACCATTCAGAACCCCAACCAAAGGCTGGCCGCACCCCCGGATCACCGTCAACCATGACAAGAGGCCGGAGGTGTGGTCCTCCTCGGACGCCAGGCGACGAGCAACGTGTGTGTCCCCCATCCGGCCAAGTTCCTGCGCGGTGGCGGTGAACGCATCGTTTCGGGCAAAGTGGGCGGCGTGAAGTTCGTCCTCATTCACGGTGCGCCAGCGGGGCCGGCGACGTGGCGATGGGTAGCTGAGGTGTTGACCTCGGCTGGACACGAGGTCGTCGTTCCGGATCTGCGACGGGCGGCGATGTCGGGACAGCCTTCGGCGGTCGTGAGAGAGGCCGTCACCGCGTGCTCGGCCGACACGGACATTGTCGCCGGCCACAGCGGTGCGGGCTTGATACTGCCGGCAATCGTGGACTCGTTGCCGTCAAGTGCGCGCCCGCGCCTCGTCTTCGTCGATGCAGCCATTCCCGAATGTGACGGAGACGCACGACTCGACCCGGTTGTCGTCGATCTCCTTCGGCCACTGGCCGTCGAGGGCGTCTTGCCCCCGGGGTTCCTGTGGTTGGGTGAGGGCGGGCTGGAGCGGCTGATCCCCGACAGTGAGATGCGAGCCCGCGTCGAAGCAGAGCTCCCCGAGCTTCCGATGACACTGTTCGAGGAGGGGCTTCCGGTAGCGGCCGGTTGGTGCGAATGGCGGTGTGACTACCTCCTCTTGAGCGAGGAGATGCGCGGCGAGGCCGAGCGAGCTCGCTCGCTCGGTTGGTCGGTCCTCGAAGACGTGGGGAATCACTTGGACGTCGTCAACCGGGCTGCCGAGGTTGCCGCCGATCTGGTGCGGATCGCTGTCTGAACGCACCTGCTGATGCGGATGCGCAGACGGCTGGTCATTCCCAATGCGCCCAAGTGCAGTGACGGCTTCCATCTCTGTCACTTCATCGAGAACGTCTCGCCCGAAGACTTCCAGTAGCCCGCCCAGCCAAGGCGCTGAACGGGCGACACGGCCAGCGATGGCGGATCGACCAGCGAGTCCCTATCCTTGAGGGGTGCGTCATCGACCTCTCCTTGCGTTCGCAACATCACTCGCTGCAGTGCTCGGCAGTCTCGCTGTCGTCGCGGCCGTCGCTCCGGCCGGTACGGCGTCGGCTGCCGGCACCACGAGTGCCTACGTCGCGATGCCCACGTCTCAACGGTTGGTCGACACTCGCCAGTCCGGGGCCGTTCCCGCTGGTGGAACCCTCTCGGTCAGCGTCACGGGCGACGCACCACTTCCGGCGCCGGGCACGGTCACGGCAGCGGTGCTCAACCTCACCGTCACCGGGTCGGCCGGTGACGGCTTCTGGACGGTCTGGCCGCACACGAGCCGACGCCCCGATGCATCGAACCTGAACATCGACGAACTGCAGTCGCTCGCCGGGGGAGCGATCCCCAACCTCGTCACGGTGCCCGTCGGCCCTGACGGTGTGGTTGACGTCTACACCAGCGGGGGCGGCGATGCCATCGTCGACCTGCTCGGCTACTACACGGCTGCCGAGACCGCGACATCAGGTCGGTTCCAGGCCTTACCGGCACCGACCCGAGTGCTCGACACCCGCGGGCTTGCCAACTTCGCACCGGGGGAGAAGCGCAACTTCACGATTCCCGGCGCAGCGGGTGCGAGCGCCGTCGCGGTCAACCTCACGTCGATCACGGCCCTGCCCGGCTACTGGCAGGTGTATCCCCAGGGCGGTGACCAGCCGGCGACGTCCAATCTGAACTCGCCGGCTGGGTTCGGTGCGATCGCTGCGAACCAGGCGATCGTCACCGTCGACGGCAGCGGCTCGATCACCATCTTCTCCGAGGCCGGCGGCGACCTCGTCATCGACCTCGTCGGCACGTACACCGGCGAGGCCGCGGCCCCGGCTACAACCGGCCTGTTCGTGCCGATGGTGACGCCGACACGCATCGTCGACACGCGCAACGCAGCGCTGAACCCCCTCGGCGGCACCACCCGTCCCGAGCCCGGCTGGACCTTCGAGGTGCCGGTCGCGGGCAACGCGGCATTCGGAACGGCGAACGTGTCCGCCGTCGCACTGAACGCCACCAGCGTCGACACGATCACCACCGGCTACATCACGGTCGGCACCGCGGGCACCGTGGCCCCCGGAGCCAAGCCCACGACGTCGACGATGAACGTGGTTCGCCCCGCCCAGGTCCTCGCCAATCATGCGATCGTGCCGGTCTCCAGCCGTGGCTTCTCGATGTTCACCGAGTCCGGTGGTGACCTGATCGCGGACCTCGCCGGCTACTTCGTCGGCACGCCGGGCGCCGCCCCGTTCGGCACACCGCTCAACGCTGCCTCACCCACGTGCGCCAGCGGCGCCGTCGGATATCCCTCCACCCCGGTCGGGCCGATCATCTTCGGTTCGTCGCGTGCGTCGGTCGCCAACCTGCAGGCCCGGCTCCTCCAACTCGGATTCTGGAATGCCGGTGCCGACGGTGCCTACGGTCTCACGACCGTCCAGGCCGTGATGGCGTTCCAGAAGTGGAAAGGCCTGCCGGCCACCACGGTGGTCGACACGGCCACCGCTCTCGCACTCAACACGCAGGTGTGCCGTCCACAGCCGGGACGCACGAGCGGAACACTGCTCGAGGTCGACAAGCGCAAGCAGATCGCCTACGTCATCCAGAACGGCACGATGCGCTACATCTTCAACGTGTCGACCGGCAACGGCAAGAGCTACGACGAGGAAGACCAGAAGAACGCCGGCAATCGGGTCATCGGGGTGGCCACCACGCCGAGCGGCACCTTCCGGACCTACCGGGAGAGTGACATCGCACGCTACGAGGGCGACCTCGGCACGCTGTACCGCCCGAAGTTCATCGTCGGCGGCGTCGCGGTGCACGGGGCCCGGAGTGTGCCGAACTATCCCGCCTCGCACGGATGCGTGCGTGTCGTGAACCCGGTGATGGACCTGATCTGGGGTCAGAACCTCCTGCCGCTGCGCTCGACCGTGTGGATCCACGACTGATCCACCGAGGCGTGGTCAGTCGTGCAGCCCTGCGTTCTTGGAGCGCAGCCGCGCCACGAGGGTCTCGATGACGTGCATGGCGATGCCGGGCTCCTCCCGCAGGAGCGCCCGCATGTTCCAGGCCGACAGCCCGAACGTCTCCATGTCGGACGTCGCAACGATGCCTGCCGACCGCGGACTCCCGTCGAGCACGCTCATTTCGCCGAAGTAGTCGCCGGGTCCGAACGTCGCCACCACTTGGTCGTTGATCTTCGCCTCGGCGCTGCCGCTGACGACCGCGTAGAGGCGACCGAATCGGCCCGAGGAGTCGGCGTCGATCACCGAGTCGCCGGCGCGGAAGGCGAACGGTTTGGTCTGGGCCGCGATCCGCCCGAGGGCGGCGTCGTCGAGCCCCTCGAAGAGGCTGACCGTGCGCAATGCGGCGATCACCCGATCGTCCTGTCTCATGTGTTCTCCCTGCTGTCCGGTTCAGGACACTAACGACTGTTGACTCGGCGCGCGGAACTCCGTAGTCTGCTCGTCTCACAGTGGCGTAGTTACGAACCTGTGAGATCGTGCGGCGTGTTCGGACACGTTCGTGATGTTGGGCGAAGCGAACCGGAGGCTTTCCGTGCAGGACACACCAGACCACCAGACCGAGATCCCCGACGAACTCGGGTTCAGCGGTACCCAGACAGCAAAGGTGGTCGGGATCTCGTATCGCCAGCTCGACTACTGGGCGCGCACCGACCTGATCCGCCCATCGCTCACCGATGCCACCGGCAGCGGGAGTCGTCGTCTGTACTCCTACAACGATCTGCTCGAGCTGAAGGCGATCAAGAAGCTGCTCGATGCCGGGATCAAGCTCGAACAGGTCCGCAAGGTCTTCAGCTTCCTGCGTGAGCAGATGAACACCGACATCGCGGCGGCTCACATCGTCATCGACGGTGGCAGCGTCATGCTGTGCGACGGGGACCAGCTCGTCGACGTGCTCAAGAACGGCCAAGGTGTCCTGAACGTCCTGTCGCTCGGGGGCGTTCGTGACGAGCTCGAGGCTGATCTCGGGCCGATGTCGACGGAGCCGACCGACCTCCACCGCCGCACCGGATGACCCTGCAGGAGTCTCCGCTCGACGCCGAACACCGCGCCCTCGGGGCCACCATGGTGGAGTTCGGCGGCTGGGAGATGCCGATCGCGTATCCGAGCGGCACCATCGAGGAGCACCTCGCGTGTCGAAACCGTGCGGTGATGTTCGACGTGTCGCACCTCGGCACCGTGCGGCTCGGGGGCGCCGACGCCCACGACACCCTGCAGTCGACGCTCACCAACGATCTCACCAAGATCGCACCCGGCCGGGCCCAGTACACCCACCTCCTCGACGCTGACGATGCGTCGGTGGTCGACGACATCATCGTCTGGTGGCATCCGGACGGTGAGACGTTCGACGTGATGCCGAACGCGTCCAACACTGCCGGTGTCCGGTCGGCGATCGGCGGGACCGACACCACCAGGTCGCGCGCGGTGATCGCCGTCCAGGGCCCCGAGGCGAAACGACTGGTTGCATCGGTGTTCCCGGAGGCTGGCGCCATCGGCCGTTTCCGTGTCGCCGACGCCACGTGGAGCGGCCTTCCGTGCACGTTCGCCGGAACCGGCTACACCGGCGAGGCCGGTGTCGAGATCGCGGTTCCGGCCGAGGGGGCGGCCGACTTGTGGAAAGCCCTCCTCGCGGCCGACATCCCACCGGCGGGGCTCGGGGCCCGCGACACGTTGCGGCTCGAGGCTGCCCTTCCGTTGCACGGTCACGAACTCGGTGCCGGCATCACGTCGCTGCAGGCCGGGCTCGGCTGGGTCGTGGCGTGGGACAAACCCGCCTTCGTCGGCCGGGACGCGGCGCTCGCCGAACGAGCGCGCGGCGTCGAGCGGCACCTCGTCGGCGTCGCCACCGAGGGCCGAAGGCCGGCGCGCGCCGGTTGCAGCGTGCTGGTCGACGGCGTCGCCGTGGGCGAGGTCACCAGCGGTAACTTCTCACCGGTACTCGGTCACGGCATCGCGCTCGCGTTCGTACCACCGACCGTCGACGTCGGTGCCCACGTGCTGATCGATGTCCGTGGGAAGCCGCTCGTCGGCACCGTGGTCGCCACGCCGTTCGTGAGCCGCTGACCGCCGGCTCGCCGGTCAGCCCGAGGTGCCCGACGACTCGGTGGGGCGCTGCTTCGCTGCGGTCTTCTTCGCTGCGCTCTTCTTCGCTCCGGTCTTCTTTGCCGGACTCTTCTTCGCTGCGGTCTTCTTCGCGGCGGTCTTCTTCGCTCCGGTCTTCTTCGCGGCGGTCTTCGTTGCGGCGGTCTTCGTTGCGCTGGTGCTCTTCGCTGCGCGCTTCTCGGCGGTCTCCGTCGCCGGCTCGGGCTCGTCCGGTGCAGGACGACGTGTGACGGCCACGATCGATCGGTCGGGTTCGGCGCTGGCCGGGGGAGTGGACCGCATGCCGGGAACGCGGAATCCGCCGAACAGCCCGCCTGCGGACTCGGCCAGCTGCGTGAGCGGGCTGAGGCGGTGCGAGATCTCGCCGAGCACCTCGGAGAACTGCCCGATCTGGGCGGGCAGCTGAGCGAAGGCCGGCGTGCTCAACGTTTCCGCCAGCCGGTTGAGCCCCGGGGCCACCGCCATCGCCGGCCCACTCACCACCTGCATCATCTCGTCGGCGGCCTTCACCGTTCGGGTCACCTGCGGGATCGCCGCCCGGATCGGCTCCTCGACATCGGCGAGGAGACTGTTGATCCGTTCGGAGCTCTCGTTGAGGTTGGCCATCGTCCGGTTGAAGTTCTCGACGCCCTTGAGGAACTCGTCGACCCCTTTACGGAACTGCTCGAGTGAACGCACGGTGCCCGACAACGGCGTCACGAAGAGGGTGAACAGGTCTGCGAGTGGGTCAGTGCGGTCCTCGGCCATTGCGTCAACCTACCGATCGGGCGACGCCGCAGGGGTCATCCGACCGCAGCCGCGTAGGCCTCCAGGGGTTCGCAGGAGCAGACGAGGTTCCGGTCGCCCTGTGCACCATCGATGCGGGACACCGCCGGGAAGTACTTCGCCGCTCGCAGGCCCGGCACGGGGAACGCACCGAGTTCTCGCGAATACACCCGATCCCAGTCGCCCAGCAGGTCCTCGGCGGTGTGCGGGGCGTGGTGGAGCGGGCTGTCCTCGTGGGCCCATTCGCCATTGCCGACGCGGTCGATCTCGGCCCGGATCGCGATCATCGCGTCGCAGAACCGGTCGAGTTCGCGCAGCGACTCGCTCTCGGTCGGCTCGACCATCAACGTGCCGGCAACCGGAAAACTCATCGTGGGTGCGTGGAAGCCGTAGTCCATCAAACGCTTCGCGACGTCGTCGACGGTGACCCCGGTGGCCTTCGTGATCGGGCGGAGGTCGAGGATGCACTCGTGTGCGACCCGTCCGCCAGTGCCGCGGTAGAGCACCGGGAAGTGGGGGTCGAGGCGCTCGGCGATGTAGTTGGCCGCGACGATCGCCACGGTCGTCGCCGTGGTGAGCCCGGCGCCGCCCATCATCTCGATGTACATCCACGGGATCGGCAGGATGCCCGCCGAGCCGTACGGTGCCGCCGACACCGCGCCGACCGGCTGGTCGGTTCGCAACGGGTGACCGGGCAGGTACTCCGCCAAATGAGCACGAACGCCGATCGGGCCGACGCCCGGCCCGCCACCGCCGTGCGGGATGCAGAACGTCTTGTGGAGGTTGAGGTGGCTCACGTCGGCCCCGAACTCCCCGGGACGGGCGTGCCCGACGAGCGCGTTGAGGTTCGCGCCGTCGACGTACACCTGGCCGCCGGCGGCATGGATCAGCGAGCACAGCTCGCCGACCTCGGCCTCGAACACGCCATGGGTGGAGGGGTAGGTGATCATCGTCGCCGCCAAACGGTCGTCGACATCGGCGATCTTGGCGCGCACGTCGTCGAGGTCGACGTTGCCGGCGTCGTCGCAGGCGACGACGACCACGTCCATGCCCGCCATGACCGCGCTGGCGGCGTTGGTGCCGTGCGCGCTCGACGGAATCAGACAGACGGTGCGCTGGTCGTCGCCACGGGCACGGTGGTAGGCGCGGATGGCGAGGAGTCCGGCATATTCACCCTGGCTGCCGGCGTTGGGCTGCAGGCTGACGGCGTCATAGCCGGTGATCGTCGCCAATCGGCCCTCGAGATCATCGATCATCTCGAGGTATCCCTGCACCTGGTCGACGGGTGCGAACGGATGGATGTCGGCGAACTCGGGCCAGGTGATCGGGACCATCTCGGAGGTGGCGTTGAGCTTCATCGTGCACGACCCCAGCGGGATCATCGTGCGATCGAGCGCGAGATCCTTGTCGCTGAGGCGACGGAGATAGCGCAGCATTTCGTGCTCGCTGTGGTAGCGGTCGAACACCGATTGCGTGAGGAAGTCGTCACTGCGACGACGCTCGGCGGGCAGACCGTCGGCGACGGAGTCGGGGTCGTCGGGAAGTCGGCCACCGAGCGCACCGACGATCGATTTCACGTCGTCGAGACCGGTGGTCTCGTCGAAGCTGAGGCCGACGGTGCGGTCGTCGACTCGCCGGATGTTGTAGCCGGCGGTCAGGGCGGCGGCGACGGCGTCGTCGGCCGATGCGACCGTGACGGTCACGGTGTCGAACCAGTCGTCGTTGCGCAGTTCCAGGCCTCCTGCGCGGAGCCCGGCAGCGGCGACCGAGGTGATCCGCTGCACCCGCTCGGCGATGCGTTCGAGTCCGTTGCGGCCGTGCCACGCGGCGTAGAGCCCGGCGATGTTGGCGAGCAGGACCTGGGCCGTACAGATGTTCGAGGTCGCCTTCTCGCGTCGGATGTGCTGTTCTCGGGTCTGCAACGCCAGGCGCAGCGCCGGACGGCCCTCGGTGTCCGTGCTCACCCCGACGATCCGCCCGGGCATCGCACGCGCTGCCCGATCGTGGGCGGCGATGAACGCCGCGTGCGGGCCACCGAAACCCATCGGCACTCCGAACCGCTGGGCTGATCCGATGGCGATGTCGGCGCCGATGTGGCCCGGGGGAGTGGTGAGGACGCACGCGAGCAGGTCGGTGGCCACGACGGCGATCCCGCCGAGTTGGTGGACGGCATCGATCGCGGAGGTCCAATCGGTGACGGAACCCGATGACGTCGGCAGGCTGAACAGTGCGCCGAACACACCGCCATCGACCGCGAGATCGGCCACATCACCGACGACGAGTTCGATACCGACCGGTTCCGCCCTGGTGGTGAGCACGGCGATCGTCTGTGGGTGGGTGTCGTGGTGCACGAGGAACCGGTTGGACGACGACTTCGACTGCCGCCGAGCCATCGTCATCGCCTCGGCCGCGGCGGTCGCCTCGTCGAGCAGTGATGCGTTCGCGACGTCGAGGCCCGTGAGCTCGGTGATCAGCGTCTGGAAGTTGAGGAGCGCCTCGAGGCGTCCCTGGCTGATCTCCGGCTGGTAGGGCGTGTAGGCCGTGTACCAGGCCGGGTTCTCCAGCACGTTGCGAGCGATCACCGGGGGAGTGATCGTGCCCGAGTATCCCATCCCGATCAGGCTGGTGACCCGATGGTTCCTCGCCGCGATGCGGCGCAGCCGGTCGACTGCCTCACCTTCGCTCACGCCACCGGGGAGATCGAGCGGTCGAGCGGCGATGATCGATGCCGGCATCGTCTGTTCGAGCAACTCGGCGGCGGTCGAGGCCCCGATGGTGGCCAGCATCTGCGCCACGTCGTCGGGGCTGGGGCCGATGTGGCGCCGGGTGAACTCGTCGGGCTCGATCAGCCGATCGAGGGGGATCGGCACACGATCACCGGTCACGGGGTGTGGTGACGCATTGGACGTTGGGGACACAGGGAGGCCTCCTGGCGGTTCGACTTCCCCGGCTGTCATCGATACCTGAGAGTTTCGCCGTGACCCTGCGGTCCCGGTTTTCCCCGTCGGTGGCCGACTGGTCTCGGTCTCGTGACCGACGTGGTACCAGCTGACACTTTCCAGCATGCCTCACCCGGGCGGTCCGTGGGCCTGAGAGATTCCGGGGAGGTTGCTCCTTCGGCGTCGCCGGCGAACGACGACTCTCCCGCTCGGGTGGAACGGCGATTCAGTTGTCCGCGCAGCGTATCCGCGCCGGTTGACGCTCCGGTGCATCCGGCTGCCGACAGGTCAGGCGCGCGGTGCCGTCTGGCTGCAGGCGTCGATCGGCTTGACCAGCGGGTACGGGTTGACGGCGGCGCCGCCGCCCGGGTGGACCTCGAAGTGCAGATGCGGCGTGGCGCTGTTGCCGGTGTTGCCGACGGTGCCGATCACCTGACCGGCGGTGACGACAGTTCCGACAGCGATGCCTTCGGCGAACGTGTCCATGTGCAGATAGGTGAAGTAGGTGCCGTTGTCCTGCTGGAGTCGCAACCCGTTGCCGGCGAGCGCGCCGGGGAAGTCCTGATACGTCTTCGAGATCGTGCCGCTGACCACTGCGTACAACAGGTTGCCCTTCGCGGCGATGATGTCGACGCCTTCGTGCAGCCGGCCGCCGCCACGCGGCGCCTGCCACGTGTCGCCGAACCAGCACTTGCCCTGCACCGGGAACACATCGATCTTGACATCGACGGTCGGCCGGGTCTCGGGGGCCGGGGCGGGTGCGCTCCCCAGGAGGCCGGCGGTTGCCTTGTCGACCTTGCCGGTGGGAGTGAGGCCGGATCGGCGTTGGAACTCGATGATCGCCCCGGCGGTCGCTGCTCCGAACACACCGTCGGCACCACCGGCGAACGTGATGCCGGCAGCGATCAGCGACCGCTGCAGTGCCGTGACGCGAGCGCCGCGCTCGCCGTACACCGGGTACCCGGCGGGGGAGGAGACCCCCTGAGGAGTGGCCGACGATGGCGCCGGGGCCCCGCCGAGGCCGAGCGTGGTGGCCTCCTTGGCGGTCAACACGCCGGTCGGCGCCGTCCCGTTCGTGGTCTGGAAGGAGATGAGTGCGCCCTTGGTGGCGTTGCCGAACACGCCGTCGGCACCGCCGCGAAGGACGATCCCGGTCGACATCAGTGCTCGCTGGAGCTCCTTCACCGTGTCGCCACGCGCGCCGACGGTCATTCCCTCGTACGGATTGGGAGCGGTCACGACGGGGGCGGGCGTCGGGGTGGCCACGGGCGCCGCCGGCGACGACGAGAGCGCGAGGCTGGCGATCGTGGCGTCGTCGAGCACCCCGCTCGTTGCGAGTCCCTTCGCCTGCTGGTACGAGGTGAGTGCGCTGGCCGTCGCCGGTCCGAACACGCCGTCGGCACCGCCGCGGACGGTGATGCCGGCGGCGATCAACGCGCGTTGCAGCACCTTGACGGGCTCCCCGCGTGCACCGATCGCCAGACCGGTCAGCGAGGTGGTGGGAGTAGTGGGAGTGGGGAGTGGGAGCGGGAGCGGCCGCCGGAGCCGCGGCCGGGACGGTCCCGGTCCCGAGCTTCAGCCGAGCAGACGTCGCCGCATCGACCTCACCGCTGACCGGGAGCCCGTTCCACCGTTGATAGTTCGACAGCGCCGTCTTGGTCGCCTGGCCGAAGACACCGTCGGCACCACCGGGCACGTACACGCCCGCAGCCATCAGGGCACGCTGGAGTCCGGCGACATTGTCACCCTTGGCTCCCATCGCCAGGGCGCCGGTCGTCGGTGCCGCGGCAGGGGTCTGCTCGAGGCCGAGCGCAGCAGCGGTGGGGCCGTCGATCTCGCCGGTGGCGGCGAGGCCGTTGCGTGACTGGAACGCGGTGACCGCCGACCTGGTCGCCGGCCCGAAGATGCCGTCGGCGCCGCCCGGGACTTTCACGCCCGCAGCGAGCAGGGCCGTCTGCACCACTTTGACGTCGTTGCCGGTCGCCCCTTCGCGGACACCGACGATCGACGGCATCAGGGGAGCGGTGACGACGACGGGGGAGGCCGACACGGTGGCGGGCACTGCGCCCAGCACCAGTGCGCCGACACTCACCACGCAGAGACCGCGACCGAGCACGCGAACCGGCGACGGGCGGCGACTCGATCGGTTCGTGGACGTGGACGGCATGGACGACCTCTCTCCCAACACGATGAAGTGATCGGTCCGCCCGACGTGCAGCTCAAGTCTCGACGTGAGGTCGAGACACCCCCGCCGTCCGGTCGAGTGTCTGCATTCCATGAAGCAGTAGCTCCGTTGGAGAGCGGGGTTGCGCCAGTTTGCCCGAGATCAGGGGCCGTGTCCACGGGACCCGAGTTGAATTGACATAACGAAGATTATGGGCGTTCCGACGGAATGGGCGAGAGGGCGGCTCGCTCGTCGGGTTCAACTCGACGGGCTGATCTCCCGGTCCCGCAACGGTTTCGCCGCCTCGAGCAACCAGGCGACCGCATCGCGCAGCTCTGCGACGGTCGACCGGCCCGTCAGATCGCGCTCGACGTCTTCGACGGCGCAGGCCAGCACGTACAGCTCGTCGTGGAGCGCATCGAGTTCCGTTCGCGCCACCACGAGTTCGTTCTCGCTCAGTTCGAGTTCCCGGGCCCGCTGGCGCGCCACCCAGTCCCATTGGCGACAGCGCTGCGAACAGAACTGCCGCGGTCGGCCAGGGCCGGTCCTCACCGGCAGGGCGCGGCGACACCACCGGCAGTGGCCCACGACGCCCGGTGCCCCGCTCCCCTCGCCTGCGTCTGATTTCGTCATGACGAAATGGTACCCGACTCGTTGGTGCGGAGACTTCGATGGTCTGGGAGACTTCTGCGTCGTGAACCTGCCTGCCTCCCCGACGAAAGCCTTCGCGAGCGACAACGCTGCCGGTGCCCACCCCGCTGTCCTCGATGCCATCGCACGAGCGAACTCCGGTCACGTCCTCGCCTACGGCGATGACGCACACACGCGTGAGTGCTCCGACCGCTTCCGCGACCTGTTCGGTGCGGCGACGACGACCAGGCTCGCGTTCAACGGCACCGGCGCCAACGTGCTGGCGCTCGCGACGCTGCTCGGATCGCTTCCCGGCGCCCATCACGGCGTGGTGTGCACCGACTGGGCGCACATCGCGGTCGACGAGACCGGAGCACCCGAACGGGTGCTGGGCGCGAAGCTGATCGACCTCCCCTCGGTCGGCGGCAAGCTCGTGCCCGAGCAGCTGGTCGAGGTGGCAGCAGCCCAGGGCGTGCAACACCACGTGCAACCAGGGGTGGTGTCGATCACCCAGGCGACCGAGCTCGGCACCCTCTACACGCCCGACGAGATCGCCGCGCTGTGCGACCAGGCCCATGCCC
Organism: Ilumatobacteraceae bacterium; assembly: GCA_963715285.1. GTDB lineage: Bacteria > Actinomycetota > Acidimicrobiia > Acidimicrobiales > Ilumatobacteraceae > Sva-07. The sequence continues at coordinate 320,467 of CAVQRU010000002.1, forward strand.
TCGGGATGCTCGTGCACCTCGACGGAGCGCGCATCGCCAATGCGACCGCTGCACTGGGTGCCACCCGCAGCGCGCTGCGTTCGTTCACCGTCGACGCCGGGGTCGACGCCCTGAGTTTCGGTGGGACCAAGAACGGCCTGCTCGGTGCCGAGGCCGTCGTGTTCCTGAATCCGGCGTGCGAAGCAGGGTCGCAGTACATCCGCAAGCAGGTGACACAGCTGCCGTCGAAGATGCGGTACCTCGCGGCGCAGTTCAACGCGGTCCTCCACGACGACCTGTGGATCGAGCTGGCCGCACACTCCAACCACATGGCCACCGAACTGCACCGCCTGACCGTGGGCATCCCCGGGGTCGAACTCGGCGACCCACCCGCGGTCAACAGCGTGTTCCCACGCCTGCCCGCGGAGTGCATCGCCCCCCTTCGCGACTGGTGCTTCTTCTGGGACTGGGACACCAGCCTGAACGAGGTCCGGTGGATGACCGCGTGGGACACGACCGTCGACGACGTGGAGACCTTCGCCGCCGGCGTCGAGACGATCGTCGGTGCCCGATCGACGGGATGAGCCCCCTCCGGATTTAGTTGGCACATGCAATTGACTCGGTGGTCGATTCGATTTATTGTCTCGCACGGCAGGGCCTGAACAACCCGGCGTGTATCAGTCGGGGGAAGATCAACATCGCACGGGGGTGTGTGGAATGTCGGCAGTCGAGTTCTCCATCGATCGGATCCAGTCCGAGGACGATTGGATGCGTCATGGGGCGTGCAAAGGGCTCACCCACCTGTTCTTCCCCACCGCCGCCGAACGACCGCAAGCACGCGAGCGTCGAGAAGCCGCCGCCAAGGAAGTGTGCGCGAGCTGCTCCGTGCAGACCCAGTGCGTCTCCTTCGCTCGCCAACACCACGAGTACGGCTTCTGGGGCGGCGAGTCCGAGGACGAGCGCCACGCCGCCGGCTTCCGCCTGATCGCCCCGATCGGTATCCGCGCCCGAGCGAGCTGAGTGTTCGACGTCGCCGTCGTCGGCAGCGTCAACCTCGACCTCGTCGCCACGACACACCGGCTCCCGGGGCCGGGTGAAACGGTCGCCGGCATCGGCTATGCCGAACACGCCGGCGGGAAGGGCTTGAACCAGGCCGTCGCTGCCGCACGCTCGGGTGCCTCCGTGGCCTTGATCGCTGCAGTCGGCGACGACGACGCCGGCCGCCGGCTCCGCGCGGTCGCCGCGGCCGAGGGGATCGACGTCTCGTCGATCGATGTCGTCGACGCACCGACCGGCCGAGCGTTGATCACCGTCGACGAACGAGCGGAGAACTCGATCGTGGTCGTGCCCGGAGCGAACGCGTTCGTGCGGGCCGAGGCGGCGGTCGATGCCCGAGTCGTGATCGCTCAACTCGAGATCCCGATCGAAACGGTGATCGCAGCGTTCCGGGCGGGTCGGAGTCGCGGTGGCTTGACGATCCTCAACCCTGCGCCCGCTCAGCGGCTCCCCGCCGAGCTGCTCGAGGTCTGCGACGTCGTGATCCCCAACGAACACGAACTGGCGCTCGTCGGTGGCCGCGATGCGCTGCTCGCCCACGGTGTCGGCGCGGTGGTGACCACACTCGGTGCAGCAGGGGTCGAGGCCGTGGAGATGATCGACGGGGTTGCTCGGACTTGGACGCAGGCAGCGTTCCCCGCATCGCCGGTCGACACGACTGGTGCCGGCGACGCGTTCTGCGGTGCACTTGCGGCCCGGCTCGCAACGGGCGACGACCTGCGGAGCGCCGTTCGCTATGCGGCAGCGGCCGGTGCACTCGCAACGACCACGGCGGGCGCAGTCGACTCGCTACCACATACCTCGGCCATCGCTCGGCTGCTCACCTCGGCCGTCGACTGACCGCACCGACTCGTTCGACCGCGATCACGCTGGGACGCCGAGTTCCCAGATCCACAGACTCGGCAGACCGGTCAGCGCCGCGCGTGCAGCATCGGGATGGAACGCGGCGGAGGGATCGCCCGCGATCTGTTCGTCGGTGAACGGCGCTTCGATGCAGTTCACCACCGAGAGACCTGCATGCCGGAACGCTCCGAGCCATGTCGACGCGCTGTGGCGGTGGTTGCGCACGTAGGTCATCGTCCGGCCACTCGTCACACCGCCGTAGTAGGCCTGGCCACCGAGGATGCCGCCCATCGGGTGCGGGTCGGCGATCACGAGCGTTCCGCCGGGCCGCAGCACACGGGCCAACTCGACCACGGCGCCGGTCGGGTCGGTCAGGTGGCACAGCGCCAACGAGATCACGGCGAGATCGAACGACGCGTCCTCGAATGGCATGTCCTGGACATCACCGCGCTCGAACAGCGCTCGCGGCAGCTTGCTGCGAGCGATGTCGAGCATCGCCTCGGATTGGTCGATACCGACCGTGACGCATCCGTGCGAGTTCAGCACCGCAGCATGTCGACCGGTACCGCAGGCTGCGTCGAGCGCAGCACGCCCCGGGACCGCCAGTCTGGCCAGCAGCGGCAACACGACCGACTCCTCCAGCTCGATCATCGGGTTCGGCCCGTCGTACGTGGCTGCCCATTCGCTGTACCCGTCATGGACCGACCTTTCTGCCGGGCTCAGTTCGAGCGAGTACGGGAAGTCGCCGTGCTTGGACAGCACCTCGGCGAGTTCGGCCATTCGCGCGGCGTTCGCATCACCGTCGGCATACCAGTGGCGAATCAGACCCAGCCCGACGATGCCAGCCAGATAGTGATCGAACGTGACGGCCGTCATGCTCCAACGGTAGGTGACCGCGGTCCTCCGGGGCCGAGAGGATTCGATGTCGTGCCCGTGTTACGCAAGCTGGCGCACGTTCACTCCGAACTCGTACGGCCGATCAGATCGAGAAGGACAAGAGTCGTGTCATGGAATTCACCGACCATCTGACCCAACCGGATCAGCACCTCGATCCGGCCGTTGCCGCCCACTACGACGCTGCCGTGGCTGATCGATTCAGCCCCGACGCCGTCGATCCAGTGGTTGCGGTGCTCGCAGAACTGGCCGACGGCGGGGCGGCGGTCGAGTTCGCTGTCGGGACCGGCAGGATCGCCCTGCCACTCGCAGCTGCCGGCGTCGAGGTCGTCGGACTCGACGTGTCGGAAGTCATGCTTGCGGAGCTGCGCAAGAAGGACGGTGCCGATCAGGTCTCGGTGACGGTCGGCGACATGACCGAGACCCGGGTCCGTGACGACGCAACGCTCGTGTACCTCGTGTTCAACACCATTGGCAACCTCCGCTCACAGCGCCAGCAGGTGGCCTGCTTCCGCAATGCTGCGGATCACCTCGGCCCCGGTGGACGGTTCGTCGTGGAGAACGGTGTACCAGGTCTCCGACGTCTCTCACCCGTCGAAACGATCGTGCCGTTCGACGTGTCGGCGAACCATCTCGGTTTCGACGAGTACTGCAACCTCGTCGATCAGATCCTCGTCTCACACCACTACTTCGTCGACGGCGACCGCGTGCGGGTCGTCGCCGGAGCCTTCCGCTACGTCTGGCCGTCGGAACTCGACCTGATGGCCGAGCTCGCGGGCATGTGCTTGGAGGCCCGTTGGAGCGATTGGCACCGTTCACCGTTCACCGGTGAATCCGCTGCCCACGTCTCCGTGTGGCGAAAGGCGTGACGACGCGGCGCCGGCTCAGCCCAGCACCATCTGGGTACACCGCAACAACGCCATGGGGCCTTCCGTCGTCTCGTTGGCGACCTCGGCACACGACCCGCTCCCCTGTCGGCCAGCGCGATCACCCATCACGAGATCGGGGGCTGCGTGGTCGAACACGCACCCCGTTCAGCGGGGGTGAGACATGGTGACCGCTGCCCAGCCGTCGAGCACGTCGGTTCGCTCGGCGACCATGGGTGCGAGGGCCGTGAGTACGTGGTCGTGGCGGTCGGCGAGGATGCCGCTGATCACGAGCCGGCCGTCGGGTGCCGTCAGTCGACGAAGGTCGTCGGCGAGCTCGACCAGTGTGGGGGCGAGGATGTTGGCCACGACGAGGTGGTACGTGCCGTCGAGGTCGCCGAGCGGTGTGGTGTCCGCCGCGATCCGGTCCGCGACCCCGTTGCGGCTCGCGTTGTCGCGGGTGGCCTCCACCGCAGCCGACGCCACATCGACGGCTCGAACGGAACTTCCCCCGAGCATCGCTGCCATCACCGCGATGACGCCGGTCCCGCAGCCGACGTCGAGCACCTCACGGCCCACACCGAGATGGCGTCGGGCGGCCCGCAACGACAACAGCGTCGTCGGATGATCCCCGAGCCCGAACGCGCCACCCGGTTCGATGGCGATCGCAACGACGGCATCATCGAAGGTGTGGTGCTGCCAGGCCGGCACGACGACCAGACCGTCGTCGACCCACATCGGGCCGGCGAACTCGCGCCACGTGTCGGCGGTGTCGTCGACCAGGTCGACCACGCGGTAGGGCCAGCGTTCACCGAGTCGCTGGATCGCTCGGTCGACGGCGTCGGGCTCGTCACCGACGGCCGTCCACAAGTCGACCCGATCGAGGGCGCCCGGGTCCCGTCGTTCCTCGATCGCCCTCACGCCGAGTTGCCACAACACGTCCGAGGCGAGGTCGACCTCCTCGATCGACACGGTGACGACGAATGCCCGCATCAGTCGAGACGCCGCAGACCGGTGCGATACCCGACGATCCGCTCCACATAGGCGGCGGCGCTCCGCTGGATCAATGTCAGATCGGCACGCCCAGGCTTGATCACGGCAGGCGATCCTGCAGCGAGCGCGCCCGCGGGCACGTCGACGTCGTTGAGCACCACGGAGTTCGCCGCCACGATCGCACCGGTTCGGATCACGCAACGGTGCAGCACCATCGCCGCGTTGCCGATCAGCACGTCGTCTTCGATCGTGCACCCCTCGAGGTGGATCAGGTGGCCCAGCACGCAGCCGTCGCCCACCACGGTGGGCCACTCCGGTGTCGTGTGGAGCACCGAGTTGTCCTGCACGCTCGTGCGCGCTCCGATTCGGATGTCGCCGCCGTCACCTCTGAGCACCGCTCCCGGCCACACCGACGACTGCGGCCCGATGGTGACGGACCCGATGATCACCGCGTCGGGATGGACGAATGCCGAGGAGTCGATCACGGGTTCGAGATCTTCGAGTGCATACACGGGCATCGGCGGCACGGTACCCGGATGGTCGAGCCGGTGCAGACTCGTTGGAGTTCTCCCGCTCGGAACCGGTACCGTTGCCGGAATGTCCCGCAGGATCGACATCGAGCTGACGAGCGCGCTCCCCGACGGCTCGTGGACGTGGCGCGCCGCTGGCGCCCGCAAGCCCAACGGGCACATGGACGGCGGCTTGCTGCCACCCGGGTCGGCCGTCGGCGACATCCTCAAGGTCGAAGTCGAGCAGATGCTCGACGGCATCGAGGTGCAGTCGATCGTCAAGGGTCGCGAGAAGGCCGAGGACGCGAACGTGCTCGAGCTGCTCCCCAGCGACCGGCCGTTCGAAGCCGTCATCGAAACTCGGGCGAAGCGTGATCGCAGCGAACGACGTGACAGCCGCGATGGCCGTGACGGCCGCGGGCGCCGTGACGGCAAGCGCGACGGCGGACGTCGCGATGGTGGTCGAGCTGGCGGCCGTGACGGCGACGGCGGAGGCAAGGGCCGTTCCGACCAGCGGCGTCAGCGGCCGCACTTCGAGGCGCCGCCCGAACTCCCCCAGCGTCCCAAGCCCAAGCGGCTGCGACCCGGCAAGGCCCGTCGCAATGCGGTCCTCGCCGACCTGCCCGAAGAACAACGGCCGATCGCCGAGCTCGCACTCCAGGGGATGTCCGCCGTGCGCGCCCGCGTCAAGGAAGAGAACACCAAGCTCGAGGCCGCCGGACAGCCCACGATGCCCGAGGCGTCGGTCGTCAAGATGGCCGAAGACATGCTGCCCAAGCTCCGTGTGGCGGAGTGGCTCGACCGCGCCGAAGCCGCTCAGCGACAGATGGAACACCTCGATCTGCGCGATCTGCGCAGCGTCGTCGCGGCGAGCGACGACTCGATCGTCGCTCGTGACGAGTCCACCCGGGCGATTGCCGACGACCTGCGCCAGGCGCTCACACGGAAGCAGGACGAGGAACTCCTGCTCTGGTTCGGCGACATCGATGCTGCCATCGGAGTCGGGCGCGTGATCCGGGCACTCCGACTCTCGTCGCAGCCTCCCAAGGCCGGCGTGATGTTCCCGCCGGACCTCGCCCGACGTCTCGGTGAGGCCGCGACGGCTGCCCTGCAACCGGAGGACCCGGCCGATCGCTGGATCGCCGTGCTCGAGGCCGCCGCCTTCTCGCCGGTTCGAACCCTCGTGGCGCCGACGACGGCGCCGACGGTCGTCACCGACGACCTCAAGGCGACGACGCTCCGCCTGGGACCTGCCCTTCCTCAGATCGCTGCGCTGCTCGGTGTCGAGATCCCGGCGGGCACACCCAAGCCGAAGCCGCTGCGCGCAGGGCCACCACGCAAGGACGGCCGCGGCAAGGACGGCCGCGGCAAGGACGGCCGTGGCGGCAAGGACGGGCGCAGCGAACGGGGCCGGGACAGCCGTTCCGGCGGTCGGGACAGCCGCTCGGCCGGCAAGGGCGGACGCACCGCCGACGGCCCTCGTCCGGGCGGAGAGGCGCCAGCTGCAGCCGAGTCGGAGTCACCGGTCGAGCCGACGCCGGCTGCCGAGGCCCCAGCAGCTCCTGCTGCCGCGGTTGCGGACACTCCGGTCGCCGAAGCACCCGTGGCCGAAGCACCGGTCACCGAAGCACCCGTCACCGAAGCACCCGTCACCGAAGCACCCGTCGCCGAGGCCCCAGCAGCTCCTGCTGCCGCGGTTGCGGACACTCCGGTCGCCGAAGCGCCCGTGGCCGAAGCACCCGTGGCCGAAGCACCGGTCGCCGAAGCACCCGTGGCCGAAGCACCCGTGGCCGAAGCACCCGTGGCCGAAGCACCGGTCGCCGAAGCACCGGTGACCGAGGGATCGGTCGAGGAGTCGGTCGCATCCAGCGACTGAGCGGGTTCGCCCCGTTCGAGACGCAACACGTACGATCCTCGGCCATGTCCGAGATCGTCACCTACGAAGCACGCGACCGTGTCGCACTGATCACCCTCAACCGCCCCGACGCGCGCAATGCGGTCAACGGCGATGTCGCCCAGGCGATGGAGGCCGCCATCGACCGGATGGAGGCCGACGACGACGTCTGGATCGGGATCGTCCAGGCCAACACCGAGGGCCAGGAGCGGCCGGTGTTCTGCGCGGGTGCCGATCTCAAGGCGATCAACTCCGGCGCCGGAGGCTCGCTGATGACCGAGCGAGGAGGTTTCGCCGGATTCGCCTACCGGGAGCGCAAGAAGCCGGTGATCGTCGCGGTCGACGGACTCGCCACCGCGGGAGGCTGTGAGATCGTCCTGGCTGCCGATCTGGTCGTCGCAACGACCCGATCTGCGTTCGGGCTCGCCGAAGTCAAGCGCAACCTCGTGGCGGGCGCCGGAGGCCTGTTCCGGCTCCCTCGTGCGATCGGACGATCGGCGGCCATGGAGCTGATTCTCACCGGTGAGCCGTTGCCCGCGGCGCGTGCGCACGAACTGGGCCTCGTGAATCGTCTCGTCGAGCCTGGCGAGGCCACGGAGGAAGCATTTCGGCTCGCGGCTCAGATCACCGCGAATGCACCGCTCGCCGTGTGGGAGAGCCGCAAGGTCGTGCTCGCCGCTGCCACCGAGGACGACGACACGCTCAAGCAGATGACCGATGCTGCCATGGGCGTCGTCATGCGATCCGAGGACATCTCCGAAGGGCTGACCGCCTTCATCGAGAAGCGCGCACCGCAGTGGAAGGGCCGCTGATCAGCTCGCTCAGAGCCACCGGAACGTGGTGATCAGGCGGGCGACGATCCCGGCTCGCTCGTAGAGGTTCTTCGTGTGCCGATCCCCCGGCAGGGCCTGGCCCTCGACCGCGACCGCTCCCCCGGCTCGCGACACGGCGATCGCCTCGGCCAGCAACGCATCGCCGAATCCGAGCTCGCGGGCATCCGGTGTCACCCACACCTGATCGATCCGGACCACCTGATCGTCTCCCAGGTCGGCGACCAGGTAGCCGACCACGATGTCGTCGATCACCGCCACGTACACGTCCGACGCTCCGCAACGCGCGGCCCAGTCGTCCGTCTGCGGATGCTCGACCAGCCAGCGGTCACCGCCGCGTTGGCCGACGAGCGCACTCCGTGCCTCCTGCTCGAGGAGCTCGAGCGCGAGGAGGTCGTCTCCGCTCGCCGGATCGGCACGACGAACGGTCGGGTCGATCATCCGCCACCCTCACGCAGTTGGTCGAGCTTGCCGAGAATCGTGCGGCGGTGACGGCCTGCTCGTTCGTACGCCTCGATGGCTGATCGCTCGGCCGGCTCGAGGCCATCGAGCAGGGCGACGATGTCGGACGCCGGAAGATGGTCGTAATCGGCGAGCGCCAACGATGCAACGTCGACCTGGGTCGACGGCCGGGGATCAGTCGATGCCTCGATCGGGTCGATCGGATCGATCACGTCAACCTCGTCGGAGACTGCGTCGGTGGGCGACACGTCGACGCCGCCCACGAACTCGTCCACCCGGCTGCGGAGCTCACGCACGCCCTGGTCGACGGCAAGTTTGCCGATGAACCGAGCGAGCACGATCTCGCGCCGCACTCGTTCGAGCGCCGCCGGCACCTGATCCAACAAGGTGGTCATGGCCGGCGTCGAAGATCAGGAGCCGAAGATCGGACAGTCGTCGTCGCCGACCGGGCAGTTCGGCGCACTCGAGCGCACGAGCAGGAAGCACGAGGAGCACAACTGCTCGTCCTGCTGTTTGGGCATCAGGCGTTCGCCGCCTTCGCCCTTGACGTCGGGCTCGTCGTCCTCGTCCTCGTCGTCGTCGTCCTCATCGGAAGCGACCAGCCGGTCCTTCAGGATCTTGTCGAGATCCTCCTCGACGTCGTCGTCGGCGAGCAGTTCGTCGTCCTCGTCGTCCTCGTCGTCGTCGCTGCGCTTCTTGCGCTTCGTGCGTGGTGTCTCGACCGCAGCCTCGTCCTCGTCCTCGTCGTCGTCGACCACTGCATCGTCGTCGTCATCGTCGTCGTCGGCCGGCAGATCGTCGTCGTCCTCGAGATCGATGTCGTCGTCGTCGAGATCGATGTCCTCGGTCTCTTCGTCGGATTCGATCTCTTCGTCGGTTTCGATCTCGGTCGTGTCGTCGTCAGCCATGTCGTCGTTTCGATCTCGTCGTGCGGCGGGTCACCGAACGAATGGGCGGTTGCGGCGGGAGCATAGGCGTGGGTGACCGACCGACCGAGACGCCGCCCGTGTGACAGGGGTCACAACGCCGTGGATCACGACTCCGGGTGGTGCTCAGGCATCGCCTCGACGGGCCTCGGCTCGACGCTCGGCTTCGAGCCGTTCGAGTTCCGGCGCCTCCGTGGTCATGTGGTTCATCGCGCCGGCGATCGCGTGGTGGCCGGCGCGCTCACCGATCAGGCGGTACATCTCCAGGGCGACGCGCCGGTACGACGGGTGGCCCTGGGGTGACGACCGGAGCTCGAGCATGTGGATCGCCTCTCGGGCGTTGAACTGCATCACGTAGCGCATGCGGTACGCCATCGACACCGCGTAGGACGCCTGCGCCGGGTAGTCGCCGTCGAGCGCGTCGTACAGCGCCGCAGACCGGTGCATCGCCTCGTCGAACTCGGTGCCGAGGCCTGCCTCGTCGACGAGATCGGGACGGGTGTAGCCGTGGTTCGGTGTCAGCCGCTGCCATTCGATCGTGAGCATCCGATGCCGTTGCATGTCGCGGAAGGCCCCGTAGTCGCTCAGCACGTCGAATCGGTAGAAGCTGCGCTCGAACGCACGTCCCGGCTTGTGACGGCGGTTCTCGCGCTCGCCGACATAGGCACGGATCAGCGCCACTCGCTCGTCGACGCCCAGTCGCCGCACGCGCTCGATCAGCTGATGCTCGGGCAGCGTCGAGTGCGAGTAGCAGATCGCGGCCAACAGCTTGTCCTCGGCGTCGGGGTCGAAGTCGACCAGTTCGACCTCTGCAGCGGGTTCGACCGGAGTCGACCCGAACAACTCGTGGACCAGCGCCTCCGTGTCCGAACGCGTCGTGGCGAGATAGTCACTCCAGCGCCCGCCACGGTCCGGCAGGTCGACACGCCGGAGGAAGCTGGGGATCACCTTGCGCAACTCGTGCAGCATCAGGTCGGCGTACTCACGTGCTTCCGGCAACACGTTGGAACGCATCCGCAGGAGCAGCGCCTCGAACGCCTGGCCGGTTCCGTAGATGCCGACGTTGGACGTGGCCGCAGCCGGCAGGATCCCGCGCACGGCGTCGAGCGCTTTGGCGCGTGTGGCGGTCCGGTAGACGAACTCGCTGTCGTCGGGTCCGCGCTGCACCGTCGAGCGGACGTGTTCCGTGACTGCGTCGACGCTGCGGCTGTACGAATCGAAGATCCGGTCGAGGTCGCCGATGTAGCGCGTGCCGAGCGGGCCGGCGAGCACCGCCGGATCACGGTAGTACCGGTAGCGCCCGCCGAGTCGGGCGTCGTACGAGATGTAGCGGGTGCTCTGCTCGAGGTAGCTCATCAGTCGACCCCACTCGAGAATCTTCGTGAGCAGGTTCGACGCCTGTTCGCAGGCGAGGTGCACTCCCCCGAGTTGGGCGACCGAGTCGTCGCCGTAGTCGAAGAAGACCCGTTCGTAGAGTTCCTCCGCCCGATCGAGCCCCACCGTCGCATCGACGGAATGGTCGCCGCTCACGTCGAGATCGCCGACGAATTCGTCGAGGAACAGGCGCCGCAGCGACTTGTGACTGCGGCTGTACCGGGCGAAGAGCGCGCCCTTGACGACTTCGGGGAGGTTGACGAGCGCGAACACCGGGCCGTCGAGATTGGTGAAGTACCGGCGGAGCACATCGGCTTCGTCCGCGGTGAAGGACTCGGGGACGTACACAGCCACGATCGACCACTCTAGAAGAGCCCGAGCGGACCCTTCGGGATCCTCCGCAATCGCTGACCAGGCACGATCCGGATTCGAGGTCAGACCGGGAGTCAGGCGTGAACCGTACCGGCATCGGCGATCACGTCGATCTCGACCGTGCTCGCCCGGCCGATCGCTCGTCCGTCGGCGCGCACCGCAACCGGTCGCGTGAACGTCCAGGTCTCCCGTTTCACCGACCGAGTGGAGATCGCCGGGTGTGGAACGTGGGAGGCGTTCGGCAGACGCCGCCACGCCGCGAGCCGTTGGCGAACCGACAGCTCGGCACCGGCCACGACCACCTCGACCCGACCGTCATTGGGATGCCCCCGTGGGGCGACATCCCATCGCCCGAGGAACTCGGCGTTCATCACGAGCACGATCGGTCCACGAAACCAACCGCCGCGCCACCACGGAGTGCGCATCACCACGTGCGCGCACGCCGGAACGGCGAGCTCGGCACCGTCGAGCCGCACCTCGAGGAGGTCGATCGGCAGTTCGTTGACCCGGCCCCGACCGGGAGGACCGGCGCCCAGCGTCCTGGCGAGGTCGCCGCCGGCCACGAAGAGCGGTGGGCTCGACTGCCCGGCGTGCTGGACGGCCACGGACGCAGCGACGTCGGCGTCGGCAGACAGCGTGAGGAGTCCGTCCGGTCGATCGACCGGACGCCCCCAGGACTCACCCTTGCGGATCGGCATCGTCGATCGGCGTCGGTACGGCGGCGGAGCTGTCGGCGACCACGCCCCGGAACGCCCCGTCAGCAGCGGCCGCCGCGGCGGCCCGGGTCTCGGCGATCGGTGACACGACCGCGAGCTGGCGAAGGAGGTCGATCAGCTGTTTCATCGTGCGGACGAAGTCGCCTCCGGTCAGCTCCTCGTCGCCGACCACTTCGGCGAACCCCTCCCCTGCGACCCACGCGTGTGCGATCGCGGCGAACGTCGGATCGGGAACGCGATGTTCGGCGAGCCCCACCGAGCGTTCGGTCGCTCGAAGGTCTTCGCTGATGGCGAGCAGCCGCCTGGCACGGCGCCGGACGTCGTCGGACGAGAACCAGGGTGCGGGCGGGGCGTCCGAACTCCGGTGCTCGTACACCACCATCGACACGAGCGCCGCCAGGTCGGCCGGCGTGAGCCCGTCCAGCACACCCGATCGGACCACCTCGGCGACGAGCAGGTCGGACTCGTGGAAGGTCCGGGCGAGCATCTCGCCGGCCTCGGTGAGCGCCCATGCCGAACGATCGATGTAGTCGTACTCGGTCAGGACGTCGAGGACCCGGTCGAACTCGTGGCCGAGCGACAGATTCTTGCCGCTCACGCGTTCCTCGAGATCGGCGACCTCACGTTCGATGCGGTCGGCCTGCCCGGCGGCGGCGATCTTGGAGCGCAGGTCGGGGTCGGCGGCGACCGGATGGAGATCTGCCTGCGCAGCGCGTGCTCGGGGCCGTTTCGACGATGGTGCCGGGGCGAGTTTGACCTGTCGGAGCCGCCGAGCGACGTCGTTGCGGTACTCCTTGCGGTTCGGAGCGTAGGTGTCGGGCAGCTTGACGCTGCCGATCGGGAGCGGCGGCTCGTCCCAGTCGGCGGCGACGGCGTGGACGCTCTTGGCCGACTTGGTGATCAGCGTCACGCGACGACCACCCTTTCGGTGAGCATTCGCCACCACGACCGCCGCACCGCGGTAGGTGCCCTTGTTGAGGTGGACGACCGCACCCGGGCGCAATTGGCTCATGGCGTCCTCGACGGCCTCGCGGCGGGCGTCACGTCCCTCGGCCTGTTCGTCGAGCTCCAGCGAGCGCAGCCGCCGGTACTCGTCGATGTCGCCGTGGTCGCTGTGGGCCTTGGAGCGCAGATCGTCCAACACCGATCGTCGTCGCTCGAGCCGGGCCTCGAGGCGCACGACGTCGCGGTCGGCCTGGAATTGAGCGAACGACAGGTTGAGCAACCGGTGAGCTTCGTCGCTGCTGTAGGTGCGGATCAGGTTGGCCGCCATGTTGTACGTGGGGTGGAACGCGGAGCGGAGATGAAACGACGAGCTGCCGGCGAGTTCGGCGACCTCGTCGAAACGCACCCAGGGCGACCACAGGACCACGGCGGAGCCGAGGTCGTCGATACCACGGCGGCCGGCCCGACCTGTGAGCTGGGTGTACTCCCCGGGTGTCAGTCGCTCGTGGTGTTCACCGGTGAACTTCGTGAGCTTCTCGATCACGACGGTGCGAGCCGGCATGTTGATCCCCACCGCGAGCGTCTCGGTGGCGAACACCACCTTGACCAGGCCCTCCAGGAAACAGGCCTCGACGACCTCCTTCATCGGAGGAACCATGCCGGCGTGGTGGGCGGCCACGCCGCACTCGAGCTGGGTGAGGAACTGCGCGTAACCGAGCACCCTGAGGTCTTCCTCGTCGAGCCCGCCGAGGCGGGCATCGACGATCGTGCGGACCGCCGCGCGTTCGTCGGAGGTCGTGAGGTGGATGCCGGCATCGACACACGACTTGGCCGCCGCGTCACACTGCGCTCGACTGAAGATGAAGAACAGCGCGGGGAGCAGCTTGCGTCGTTCGAGCAGCTCGACGGTCTCGACGCGGCCCGGCGCCGCGAGCACTCGACGCCCCGAACCCTGGCCACCACCACGATCCTGACGGCGGTCGTCACGTCGGCCCCGACTTCCGCGGGCGGCTGACTCGTCGAGCTGGATGGCATCGCGGTTGACGTGGCCGTCGACGAACACCGGGAGCATCCGCAGACGGTCGTTGGTCTTGTCCGCCACGAGGTACTCGTTGTCGAGTCTGACCGGTCGGCGACGTTCCACGATCGACGCGGTGGGACCGCGCACCGTCGTGATCCAGTCCGAGAGTTCGTCGACGTTGCTCACCGTCGCCGACAGGCAGACGAGGCGCACGTGCGGCGGGAGATGGATCATCACCTCCTCCCAGACCGGTCCCCGATACGAGTCCTGGAGGAAGTGGACCTCGTCGAGCACGACGAGGCCGAGATCGTGGAGCAGGCGGGAGCGTCCGTAGATCATGTTGCGCAGCACCTCGGTGGTCATCACCACGATCGGCGCGTCCCCGTTGATCGAGTTGTCTCCGGTGAGGAGCCCGACCTCCTCGTCGCCGTACCTCGCGACGAGATCTCGATACTTCTGGTTCGACAGCGCCTTGACCGGCGCGGTGTAGAACGCGCGGCGTCGGGCACTCCGGGCGACCTCGATGCCGTACTCGGCGACGACGGTCTTACCGCTGCCGGTCGGGACGGCGACGACGACGTGGTCGCCGCGGTCGAGCGCATCGAACGCCTCGACCTGGAATCGATCGAGCGGAAACGAGTACCGGGCGACGAACTGGGCCCGGAGGTCGGTGAGGGTCACTCCTCTGCCGGTCGGCGTCGAACGACCAGCCAGCCGATCAGGACCGCCACGAAGTAGAGGATCATCATCGGGATCCCGAGCATCGCCATCGTGATCGGATCCCCCGACGGGGTGATGACGGCTGCGATCACCGCGATGCCGACGAGCGCGAAGCGCCAACTCTTGAGGAGTCGCCGAGGGCTGACGGCTCCGACCAGCTGCAAGCCGACCAGGAACACGGGGAGGAGGAAGCCGATGCCGAACGCGAAGATCATCAACCCGATCAGGCTGACGTAGCTGCTGACCGAGTAGAGCTGGTTGACGTCCGAGCCCGACCACGAGATCAGGAACTCGAGCGCCTGGGAGACCGTGGTGTAGGCGAGAACACCCCCTGCACTGAACAGCACGATCGAGGACACCACGAACGGGATCGCATAGCGCTTCTCCTTGGCGTTGAGCGCCGGCACCGTGAACCGCCAGACCTGCCACAGGATCACGGGCAGGGCGACGATGATCCCGCCGTACATGCCCACGCGAATGCGCGTCGACAGCCCCTCCGTCGGGGTGAACGCGTTGAGCGCCGGATCGCAGAAATCCTCCGGCTTGCTCCGGCACAGCTCGGCGTACGGCTCGATGAGGAAGTCCAGGACCTGGTTGTAGAACGCGATGATCAGGACCATTCCGATCGCAACGGCGAGCGCACTGCGGATGATTCGCACACGCAGCTCAGCGAGGTGCTCGGTGAGCGTCATCGTGTCGTCGGGCGACGCCGTGATCTCCTCGTCGGTGCTCATTGCCTGGCGACCGTCTCGTCGTGGTGTCCGTGGCCGTTCGGCGACGGCGCCTCAATGGTCCCGCGCCCGGGCGGGATCGGCGGCGGAGGCGGCGGTGCCGGCAGTGCCGGCGGAGCTGCCGATTCGGGCAAGGACGGGGCGGGCAGCGGCGGACTCGGCGGAGCGAATCCGGGGTCGGGGGCCTCGGCCGCGACGGCCACGTCGGCGTCGGCACGAAGCCGCTGTTCGGCTTCCGCCTCGGCGATCAGCTTGTTGGGATCGGCGGCATCGCGGACCATCTGGGCGGTGTCGCGCATCTCTCGCATCGGCTCGTCGAACGCCGACTTGATCTCCGACTGGAAGCCGCTACTCATCTTCTTGAGTTCGTTGTAGGTCTGCATGAAGCGGCGAACGGCGTCGGGCAGCCGTTCGGGCCCGAGCACCACGAGCGCGATCAGCAGGATCACGATGATCTCGCTGCCCTGCAGATTGAACACGGGCCGAGTCTACGGGCCTGCCATCATGTCTCGGAGTGCAGCAACGTCTCCCCTCCCTGCTCGATCCGCCGATCTCCTTCGCCCACCGCGGCGCACGCGCGCACGCCCAGGAGAACACGTTGGAGGCCTTCCAGCTGGCGCTCAAGCTCGGCGCCAGCGGCCTGGAGAGCGACGTGTGGCTCACGTCGGACGGCGTCGCCGTGCTGGATCACGACGGGGTCGTCAAGCGCGGGCTTCGCAAGCGACCGATCAGCGAGTTCCGCCGCGACGAGCTGCCTCCGCACATCCCGACGCTCACGGAACTCCTCGAGCAACTCGGCACCGACTACTCGCTGTCGCTCGATCTCAAGGATCCCGAATCGGCCGTCACGATCGTCGACACCGTGTCGGCCGTCGACCGTTCGATGCTCGACCGGGTGTGGTTGTGCGAGCCGAGCCTGAACCGGGTGATCGAGCTGCGCGAGCGATTCGACGAAGCCGGGAAGAACCCGGTGCGGTTGCTCCAGACCACCCGGCTCGAACGCATCAAGGGGACGCCGGAACGGCGCGCCGAGTACCTCTCGCGGCACGGTGTCGACGGGATCAACCTCCACCGCACCGACTGGAACGGCGGACTCGTCGCACTCTTCCACCGGTTCGGCCTGGTGGCGTTCAGCTGGGACCTCCAGTACGAACACGACCTGCGTCCAGCGCTGCGGATGGGTGTCGACGCGGTCTACAGCGATCACGTCGACGTGATGATCGACGCCGTCAACGCCGAGATCGGCACGGTCTGAGCCGACCGTTCCGAAGCGGACGACGTCAGAGCCACTGCCAGTGACTCTGAGGCCAGAACACCACGAAGGCACGACCGACGAGGTCGTCTTCGGAGATCGGACCGATCACACGCGAGTCCTGCGAGCCGCCGCGATTGTCACCCATGACGAACACGTGATCCTCCGGCACCGGTCCGTTGAGGGAGTAGTCGCCGCCACAGTCGGTCGGTGTCACCACCTCGGGGTCGAGATAGGGCTCGTTGAGCACGCGTCCGTCGATCAGCACCGTGCAGTTGCGGACTTCGACGGTCTCGCCGGGGAGACCGATCACGCGCTTGATCAGATCGCGTTCCGACGCACCGGTGATCTGGTGCAACACGACGACATCGCCGCGGTTCGGGTCGTGGAGCCGGTACGAGAGCTTGTTGACGAACACGCGGTCGCCGGTCTCCAACGTCGAGTACATCGACTCGCCCTCGACCACGAAGTGCGCGAGCACGAAGGTGCGCACGACGAACGCCACGAGCAGCGCGACGGCGATGACGATGACCCAGTCGACGAAGGCACGCGCACTGGCAGGCAGCGCCGACTTGTCGGCGCCCGGCGGTGGGGCGTCGGGCTCGCCGGCAGGGCGGGGAAGGGTCGACTCCGATGTCACGAGGACCCCACGGTAACCGCAACCGGGCCGAGCGCACCGACAGCGCGGGCAAGTGGTTCAGAGTGATTCGATCAGCCGCTCGACGCGTTCGTCACGGCTCTTGAACGGGTCCTTGCAGAGGACGGTCCGCTGCGCCTGGTCGTTGAGCTTCAGGTGCACCCAGTCGACGGTGTAGTCCCGCTTGCGCTCCTTCGCCCGCTTGACGAAATCGCCGCGTAGCCGCGCCCGTGTGGTCTGCGGCGGCACGTCGACGGCCTGCGCGATGTCGTCGTCGGTGCAGATCCGTTCGATCAGTCCGCGGTCCTGGAGCTTGTAGAACGGACTGCGTGCCCGCGACACGTCGTGGTACTGGAGGTCGAGCAACTGCACCCGGGGATGCCCGAACGG
The DNA here is from genome assembly GCA_963715285.1 of Ilumatobacteraceae bacterium. GTDB lineage: Bacteria > Actinomycetota > Acidimicrobiia > Acidimicrobiales > Ilumatobacteraceae > Sva-07. Next base: position 337,877 of record CAVQRU010000002.1, read on the forward strand.
CAGGTCGTGACGCTCGCGGAACGCCTCGAGCAGCTTGTACTTGATCACCCAGTCGACCTCGCGGTCGAGCAACAGCGGGTCCTTCTCGATCGTGGTGATGCAGTGCTCCCACATCTCCAGTGCCTTCTGCTCCAACGGGGGGAAGCCCTGCGAGTCCGCGTACCGCAACGCCCGGTCGAGGTACTCACGCTGGATGTCGAGCGCCGACACCTCCCGGCCGTTGGCGAGGCGGACGGTGCGCCGGCAGGTGATGTCGTGGCTGATCTCCCGAATCGCGCGGATCGGATTCTCGAGCGTCATGTCGCGGAGCACCACGTTGGGGTCCTCGAGCATCCGCAACATGCACGCCGCGGCACCGACCTTGACGAATCCGGTGTACTCGCTCATGTTCGAGTCGCCGACGATGACGTGCAGCCGTCGATACTTCTCGGCGTCGGCGTGCGGTTCGTCACGGGTGTTGATGATCGGACGACTCCGCGTGGTCGCCGACGACACACCCTCCCAGATGTGCTCGGCGCGCTGTGCGATCGAGTACGTCGCCCCCCTGGCGGTCTGCAACACCTTGCCCGCCCCGGTGTAGATCTGACGCGACACCAGGAACGGGATCAGCACCTCGGCATAGTGACCGAGGTCGTCGTCGCGGCTCGTGAGGTAGTTCTCGTGGCAGCCGTAGGAGTTGCCGGCGGAGTCGGTGTTGTTCTTGAACAGGTAGATCGTGCCGCGGATCGATTCCTCCGCGAGTCGCTGCTCGGCCGATTCGACCAGTTGTTCGAGGATGCGTTCGCCCGCCTTGTCGTGCACGATCAGTTCGTACAGCGAGTCGCACTCGGGAGTCGCGTACTCCGGGTGCGAGCCGACATCGAGGTACAGGCGCGCACCGTTCTGCAGGAACACGTTGGAGCTGCGCCCCCACGAGACGACCCGACGGAACAGGTAGCGGGCGACTTCGTCCGGGCTCAGCCGACGCTGGCCCCGCAGGGTGCACGTGACGCCGTACTCGTTCTCGAGTCCGTAGATGCGTCGCTCCATCAACGGCAACCTAGTCACCTCCCTGCCGGGGCGCTCGGTCAAGACCCGGTGAACTCCTCTGGCCGTGCAGACCAGAGAGCTGGTTCAGGCGCGACGGAAGTGAACGAGCGAGCCCGGCCGAGTCTGGACGACGTCGGCGAGGTCGGCGGGCTCGACGACCCCGATCACCGGATAGCCGCCTGTTGTCGGATGATTGGCGAGCATGACGATCGGCTCACCGGCCGGGGTGATCTGGACGGCGCCGGGCATCAGGCCGATGCTCTGCATCTGGGTCTGCGACCGCGTGCTGTGACCGAACTCGCCCGCCTCGAGGCGCACACCCACACGGCTGAGTTCGCTGGTGATCCGCCACGGTCGACGGATCAGACTCTGGGTACCTCCGACGAACCAGTCGTGCTGTGGCCCGTCCCAGATCCGCACTCGCGTGGCGGTGGAGCCACGAGTCGGGGCGTGGTCGACGGGGAGCGCTGTTCCCGGGTCAGGACCGACGGGAACGAGCGAGTCGTTCTGGAGCGCCGCCGGCCCGACGCCTCCGAGCGTGTCCTGGCTGCGGGATCCGAGTACGGGGTCGACGTCGATTCCGCCACGCACGGCGAGATAGGCCCACACCGAGCCGGCGGGCGCGTCGATGCGTATCCGGGTTCCGGCTGCGACGGTGTGGCGACTGGCGTCGGTGCTGCTCGCGACCACGAGCGGCCGCAACGCCTCGACGACCAGTGCCCCCATCGTTTCGATCGTCGCCGCGTCCGGCGGGTTGCCGACGAGTCGATTCACCAGGTCGTGGGTCCGTCGATCGACGGCGCCCGCCGTCGGTACGCCGAGATGCGTCAGACCCCGCCGCCCTCGGTCCTGCACCGTGGTGGCGAAGCCGACCTGGAGCACGCGCAGCGCCGGCGGCGCGGTCATGTCGCCACCGGCCGGAATCGGACCGACTGGCCGGGTCGCAGGAGCGATGGAGGGTCGCGTCGGGCATCCCAGAGCGCAGCGGTGGTGTGGCCGATCAGATACCACCCGCCTGGTGACGCCGACGGGTAGACGCAGGTGTACCCGGCCGCGACGCCGATCGATCCCGCCGGCACCGAGGTGCGCGGTGTGGCCCGACGAGGCACGTGCAGGCGGCGGTCGATGCCGCGGAGGTATCCGAACCCGGGGCTGAACCCGCAGAACGCCACCTCATAGCTGCCGGTCGCGTGGAGGCGCACGAGGTCGTCGATCGAGACCTGAGCGGCGTACGCGAGCTCACCGATGTCGGGGCCGTCGTACACGACGTCGATCGTCAGTGGCGGTTCCGTCGCCGTTGGTCGCTCTGCCGGCAGGACCAGGTCGAGGACCTGCCCGATCGCATCGTGGCGGTCGCGGGTGCACCGGACCACCACGGTCGACTCCGCCGGCACGATCTCCTCGACGCCAGGCACCTCCATGGCTCGGAGGGTGTCCGCCCATGCGGCAGGGTCCGACACCTCGTCGACCAGCCACGCCAGCGGTCCGTACGGCCGTCGTTGCATCGAGTCAGCGCACGCGGGCGTCGGGGAAGATGCGGAGGAAGTTCTCGGCGTAGAACTGATCGCGGACGCTGTCGGGTCGTTGGCCGAGTGACCCCTCGAATCGACCGATCGGATCCTTGCCGCCCTCGACGTGGGGATAGTCGCTGGAGAACAGGTACAGCTCCGGCGCCGACTGGTCGATGAGTGCACCCACGTCCTCGAAGACGTACGGCGTGAAGGCCATCTGCGTCCGAAGCGTCTCGGAGGGCGTGCGTCGGAGTTCGGCGAGGTACTGGTCGACCCTGCTCCACGACCGGACCACCCAGTCGAGGCGTGTCAGCATCGACGGCACCCATCCGGCGCCGAGTTCGACGCAGGCGCCGCGGAGGGCGGGGTACTTCTCGAACACGCCGTCCATCACCATCACCGAGATGAAGGTTTCCGGCCCCTGGTGCAGGACCGCCATGTCCTTGCTACGGATGTTCTCGCCGCCACCCATCCAATCGCGTGCGGGCGCTCGACCGGTGTTGGCCCATCTCGGGTCGAGCTGCAGCGGCGACCCGCCGACGTGGAGCACGAACGGGGTGCCCGAATCGGCCAGGAGCGCCCAGAACGGAGCCAGATCGACATGACCGGGAGACCGCTCCCCCGCCGGATGGTGCGGCACCCAGATGGCCTCCAGGCCGACATCGAGCGCGAACTCGGCCTCGCGGAGCGCCAGTTCCGGGTCCTCGAGCGGCACGATCCCGACACCCATCAGCCGGTCGTCGTCGGCACAGAACTCGCTCATCGCCCGGTTGTGGGCTCGAGTGGCGCCGTAGCGGACATCGGTGGACACGTTGCGGCTCGGCGAGAACGGCGTCGCGACACTGTGCGTTGCGAACACCAGCTGCTTGCGGAAGCCGAGCATGTCGAGCGCGACCGACCGGTCGTGGCGGTCGAAGGCGCCGAGCGCCTGGATCTCCTTCGACTGGGCGATCAGCTGATCGCCCAGCGCGATCTGCGCCTCGACGTGCTCGGCAGCGTGGTGCCCACCGTTGGCCACGATGTCGGCGACCTCGTCGTCGGTGACGAGCGACGCGGCGTAGCTGACCTGCGGGATCTGGTCGCGCAGCGCCGGGTCGGCGTGGTCACGCAGGAAGTCGGGCAGCTCCATGATGTGGCTGTCCGCGTCGTAGAACTCCCGGTGTGAGGGTGCGTAGGTCATCGGTGGCCCCGTTCTGCGCGTGTGCGCTCAGTCGGTGAAACGGTAGACGCCGACGCCCGCGGCATCGAGTGCCGAACGCACCGCACGAGCGAGGTCGACGGCGCCGGGAGTGTCGCCGTGCACGCAGATCGAGCGCGCACGGATGCTCACGACCGTGCCGTCGACGGCGACGACTTCGTTGTCGGTCGCGATGCGCACCGCCCGCTCGGCGACCTCGTCGACATCGGTGAGCACGCTTCCCGGCTCCCGACGGGGCACGAGACCGCCGTCGGGCCGGTAGGCGCGATCTGCGAACGCCTCGGGCACGGCCTCCAACCCTGCCTCTTCAGCGGCCGCCAACAGCTCGGAGTTCGGCAGGCCGAGGATGGCGAGCGACGGGTCGTACTCGACGGCGGCGGCCACGATCGCTCTGGCAGCAGCCAGGTGGGTGGCTGCCGTGTGATACAGCGCGCCGTGCGGCTTGACATAGGAGATCTCGGTGCCGGCCACCTGGGCGAAGGCATCGAGCGCGCCGAGCTGGTACAGCACGGCGTCGCGGAGTTCGTCGGGCGCCATGTCGAGGTGACGACGTCCGAATCCGGGCAGGTCGGGGAACGACACCTGTGCGCCGACGGCCACGTCGTTCCGCACCGCCAGTGTGCACGTGGCGCGAAGCACCGACGGGTCGCCGGCGTGGAACCCACAGGCGACGTTGGCGCTGGTGACGATGCCCAGCATCGTTGCGTCGTCACCGAGGGTCCAGACCCCGTACGACTCCCCCAGGTCACTGTTGACGTCGATGGCGACCATGCCCCGATGGTACGCCTCCCGCCCGCACCGCGCTGGCGCGCCGAGCAGCCCGTCCGATCCGGTCTGCGATGAGCTTCACGGCAACCTGTGCGGCCCGAACCTCATCGGACGGGGTCAGGTGCCGAGGTCGGTGGTGGCGAGCCGGTGAAAGCACCGGCGGCCGTTGGTGCGCGAGAGGTCGGCCACCTCGAGGTCGTCGTCGGAGATCTCCCGATCGGGACCACCGAGTGCTGACCGGCCGAGTGCGATCGCCGCCGCCCGATCCAACCCGTCGGTCCAGTTCTCGGCGAGACGGATGTTGATCGCCTCGGCATCCCCGCCGATCGCCGCGTAGTCGCGCTCGTCGACCACGGTCCCGTCGTAGAGGATGTGGAACATCTGATCGCCGGACGGTTCGAGGCCGACTTCGGCGACGAGGATCTCCACCTCCATCGGCTTCATCTCGTGGGTGAAGATCGTTCCGAGCATCTGGGCATAGCTGTTGGCCAGGCTCCGAGCGTCGACGTCGTCACGCGAGTACTGGAACCCCTTCAGGTCGGCGGCTCGCACGCCCGCCACGCGCAGCTGATCGAACTCGTTGTACTTGCCGACCCCGGCGAACGCGATGCGGTCGTAGATCTCGCTCACCTTGCGCAGCGTCTCCGACGCGTTCTCGGCGACGATCACGATGCCCTCGGTGTAGCGGACCGCAACCAGCGCACGCCCTCGGGCGATGCCCTTCCGCGCGAAGTCGGCACGGTCCTTCATCATCTGCTCGGGAGCGACGTAGAACGGCATGCTCATCGCGAACGCACCTCCGCCACGATCGCCTCGTACCGTGCGGCGAGATCGTCGTCGTCGAGCCGGGTCCACCCGGTGGCATCGATCGTGGCGACGACCGGGTAGATGCCACGCAGCGCGTCGGGACCACCGGTTGCCGAGTCGGCATCGGCAGCCTCCCACAGCGCCCGAGCGGCGAGATTGACGGCATCGTCCCGGCTCATGTCGGAGCGGAAGCCGACCTTGATCACCGTGCCTGCATGCAGGCTGCCCGATCCCGTCGCAACGTAGTCGCGCTCTTCGTACCGGCCACCCGTGGCGTCGTAGTCCCAGAGCCGCCCGCACTCGCGACGGAGGTCGTAGCCACCGAAGATCGGGACGACGACCATGCCCATCATCGCCGCCTGGAGGTTCGCTCGTACCATCATCGACAGCTGGTTGGCCTTGCCTTCCAGGCTGAGCGCCGTTCCCTCGACCTTCTCGTAGTGTTCGAGCTGGAGCTGGAACAGCCGGATCATCTCCATCGCCGCACCGGCAGCCCCTGCGATGGCAACGCCGCTGTGGCGGTCGGCCTCGACCACCTTCTCCATCGTGCGATGCGAGATCAGATTGCCGGACGTGGCGCGTCGGTCGCCTGCCATCACGACGCCGTCCGCGAACGTGAGCGCAACGCACGTGGTCGCGTGCGGCACGGACAGGTCGCGCATCAGATCGGTGGAGGCGCCGACGACCGGTTCAGGGCCGAGGCCCACGCGACGCAACAGCTCCGGAAAGCTCGAACCCGGGTCGTCCGAGGTCGAGAAGATCGGCATCGTCACGGGATCACTGACCACCCTTTTGCACGTAGGACTTCACGAAGTCCTCGGCGTTGGTCTCCAGGACCTCGTCGATCTCGTCGAGGAGGTCGTCGAGTTCGGCCTTGAGCTTCTCGCCCGTCTCGGTGACGGCGGGCGCCGCCGAGTCGGTGGTCTCGGTGTTCCGACTCGTGGTGGACTTCGGCTTCTGTGTGCGTTCTGCCATCAGCGTGCGGTTCCCTTCATGGTTGGGATGTCATGGTCGGAGTGTCGGCTCCGGGATCTTGCGATGTTCGTCACTGGCCGAGACGGTCGAGGAGTTCTCGTGCGGTCTCGCTCTCGTCGATCAACGTAGCAACGTGTTCGGCGGTGCCGCGCAATGGTTCCATCATGGGTACCCGACGCAGCGGATCGCGTCCGATGTCGAACACGAGCGAGTCCCAGTTCGCGGCGACGACGTCGTTCGGGTACTTCTGGAGACAACGACCGCGGAAGTAGGCCCGGGTCGTGGTGGGCGGCTCGGTCATCGCGCTGGTCACCTCCTCAGGGGACACCATCGTGTCGAGACCGGCCCGGAGGGCCAGGCAGCGATCGGCGCGGAGGTCGTGGTACTGGAGATCGATGGCCTTGAGACGTGTCGAGCCGGGCGCGATGTCGTGGCGCTCGGCGTAGCCCTCGACGAGACGCTGCTTGGCGACCCAGTCGACCTGGCCCGCCACCGACGTCGGATCGGACTCGAGCCCGGTCAGCACCGCCTCCCACCGGTCGAGGACGTCGACCGCGACGTCCTCGCCGACGCACGCGAGACCGTGCGACTGCTCGTACTTGCGGGCTCGTTCGAGCAGCCCCCATTGGATCTCGAGCGCGGTCGCCCTGCTCCCGTCGCGCAACATGATCGTCTGACGCAGCGACGGATCGTGGCTGACCTGGCGGATTGCAGCCACCGGGTTGCCGAGCAACCAGTCGTCGCCCAGTTCGTCGTCCTCGATCATCGACAGGACCACTGCGGTGGTGGCGACCTTGAGGTAGGTGGCCACTTCGCTCATGTTGGCGTCGCCGACGATCACGTGGAGCCGCCGGTACTTCTGCGCATCGGCATGCGGCTCGTCACGCGTGTTGACGATCGGCCGCTTCAGGGTCGTCTCGAGACCGATCTCCTCCTCGAAGAAGTCGGCGCGTTGGCTGAGCTGATACGGCACGTGATCGTTCGGACGGCCTGGCAGCTCGCAGCCGACCTTCCCGGCGCCACAGAACACTTGGCGGGTGACGAAGTGCGCGGTGATCTGGCTGGCGAGTCGACCGAACGGCACCTCGCGTGCGATCAAGTAGTTCTCGTGGCAGCCGTAGCTGTTGCCCTTGCCGTCGGAGTTGTTCTTGTGCACGATGATCTCGCCACCATCGGGCAGGAGGGACGCGACGTGGATCATCGACGCCCGCACGATCTCCTCGGCAGCGCGGTCCCACACGAGCGCCTCACGCGCCGTGGTGACCTCCGGAGTGGAGATCTCGGGATGCGCATGGTCGACGTAGTAGCGCGCACCGTTGGTGAGCACGGCGTTGACGAGCATCGTCTCGACCTCGGGCGCCAGCGAGTCGTCGAGCGAGAAGCCGCGTGCGTCGTTGGCCGGCTGCTCGTCCTCGAAGTCCCACCCGATTCGCCCGCGTTCGCGGTCGGTCGCCGCCACGTAGGCGTTGATGAGCATGGACGATGCCGACACGGGGTTGTTGTCGCCACCGCGCACGACGATGCCGTACTCGGTCTCGATCCCGCAGACCTTGGTCAGCGCCATGCCCTGAACCTATCGGAGCGGCCGCTCCTGGTGATGTTCAGCTCGGTGATGTTCACGAGCGAGGATCATCTCGCGAGACCCAGCGGGCGTCGTCCGCAGGGATCGGCAGTCCGAACCGTTCGTGGATGCCGCGCCCCGGTCGGCCGACCGGACTCTCGCGATGAGCGAGCCCCCCGTATGCGGTGGATTCGCTCATGGGCGTGCCGGGATCCGGTCGCAACCGTCGAACCGATGAGCCAAACCACCGCATGTGGTGGAGTCGCTCATCACTTGCGTCGATCGAGCGTCCCGGACGTGTCGCCCGGCGCTCAGAGCACGTCGAATCGCACGCCGGCGTACGATTCCAGGCGCTCGATCAGCGCGTCGCCGAACGCGCTCGCAGGCGTCCAGAACCCGCCCCCGACGTCCTTCGGGGGCAACTCGAGGAAGGCGACGGCGGCCTCGCCCAGCATCTTCGCCGTGGATCCGTATCCGGGGTCCTGGTCGCCGGTGACCCTCGTGGCGATCGTGTCACCCGAGGCGGTCCGGCCGACGAAGCGGACGTCGAACCAGCCCGCCTGCTGGGCAGCGAGCGATGGGCCAGACCCCGGCTTCGGGAGCACCTTGCCCAGCAGGCTCCGGGTGGGGCCCAGTGCCGCGACCCCGGCGAACGTCGCCAGCCCGGCGGTCATCGCGTACGCCTTGACCGCACCCGTCGCGCCGTCGCCGGTCATCATCGTCTCGCCGTAGGTGAAGTCGCGGCCCCACGGCCGTCCGAGCAGCGCATGGGTCCGTCGAACGACCGCCGTGTTGGTCGGTGCCATCACGAAGGGCGCCACCCAGCTCCCGAACCGTTCGTCGCGGGTCGGCCGTTCCAGGCCCGGTTGTGGCGGTCCTGAGCGCTGGTCGACCGGCGCGAGCACGTACGGGTCGCTGAGCGTCGCGCGGACCTCGGGGTCGCCGGCGGCTTCTTCCAGCAGGTGCATCACGCTGGCGATCGTGCCGCCGCTCGCTCCCCCCTTCGCTTCGGCGACTGACATCCGCACTTCGATGCAGGGCTCGCCGAACTGCTCGATGGAGCGCTGCTGCGTGAACCACGTTCCGAGATCGGAGGGAATCGAGTCGAACCCACACGCGTGCACGATCCGAGCACCCGTCTCCTCGGCGCGGGTCTGGTGTGCATCGATCATGCGGCGCATCCACTGCACCTCGCCGGTCAGGTCGCAGTAGTCGACGCCGGCCTCGACGGCGGCCGCCACCAGCTCGGAGCCGTAGAGCGCGTACGGACCGACCGTGGACATCACGACGCGGGTCGAGGCGACCATCGAGTCGAGCGCCGCGCGGTCCGAGGCATCCGCGACGATGCGTGGCACATCGGCGCCCGTGCGCCCTGCGACGTCGTCGAGCTTGTCGGCGTTGCGGCCGGCGATCGCCCAGCGCAGCTTGCCGACCGCGCCGTGGCGCTGCACCAGGTACCGGCAGACGATCTCACCGACGAAGCTGGTCGCGCCGTAGACGACCAGGTCGTGCTCGCGGCGCTCGGTCACAGGTACTGGCCGGTCGCGACCCGCTCGATCGCCCGGCCGCCCGCGGCGTCGGTTTCGGCCGTTTCGGACACGAGCGTGCGGATGAACACGATCCGCTCGCCCTTCTTGCCGGAGATCTTGGCCCAGTCGTCGGGATTGGTGGTGTTGGGCAGGTCCTCGTGTTCCTTGTACTCCTGCTTGATCGAATCGAGCAGATCCTGGGTACAGACACCCTTCGCGCCACCCCCGATCACCCGCTTGATCGCCAGCTTCTTGGCTCGGCGAACGACGTTCTCGATCATGGCTCCGGAGGAGAAGTCCTTGTAGTACAGGATCTCCTTGTCGCCGTTCTGGTAGGTCACCTCGAGGAATCGATTCGCCTCGTCGTCTCGGTACATCTCGGTGACGGTGGCGTCGATCATCTCGGGGATCGACTCGCCGGTGGCGATCGGGATCTCGTCGGTGAGGTACCGGGCGAAGATCGCCTTCGCGGCCTCGGCGTTCGGGCGCTCGATCTTGATCTTCACGTCCAGTCGGCCAGGTCGCAGGATCGCCGGATCGATCAGATCCTCCCGGTTGGTGGCGCCGATCACGATGACGTTCTTGAGTCCCTCGACGCCGTCGATCTCGGCGAGCAGCTGCGGCACGATCGTCGACTCCATGTCGGAGCTGATGCCGGAACCGCGGGTGCGGAACATCGAGTCCATCTCGTCGAAGAACACGATCACCGGCCAGCCCTCGTCGCTCTTCTCCCGTGCCCGCTGGAACACGAGCCGGATCTGGCGCTCGGTCTCGCCCACGTACTTGTTGAGCAGTTCCGGGCCCTTGATGTTGATGAAGTAGCTGTGGCCCTTGCCCTCGCCGACGGTCTCGGCGACCTTCTTCGCGAGGCTGTTCGCCACAGCCTTGGCGATCAGGGTCTTGCCGCAGCCGGGAGGGCCGTACAGCAGGATCCCCTTCGGTGCCGGGAGCTGATGCTCGGCGAACAGGTCCTGGTGCAGGAACGGCAACTCCACGGCGTCGGCGATCTGCTCGATCTGGTCGTCGAGCCCACCGATGTCGGTGTAGGCGATGTCGGGCACCTCTTCGAGGAGCAGGTGCTCCACCTCGGGTCGCGGCAGCTTCTCCAGCAGCAGGTTCGAGCGGGTGTCGAGCCGCAAGTGGTCGCCCGACCGGATGTGGGTGCCGCGAATCGCGTCGGCGAGTTCGCAGACCCGCTCCTCGTCCGCGCGCCCGACGACGACGATCCGCACACCGTCGTCCATGACCTCCTTGACCGTGACCACCTCGCCCGTGATCTCGGGCTGGCGCGCCATGACGACGTTGTAGCTCTCGTTGAGGACGACTTCGGCGCCCCGGTCGAGGAGTTCGTGGTCGATGTCGGGATGCAGCGCCACGCGCATCTTGCGTCCGCTGGTGAGGATGTCGACGGTGTCGTCGTCGTTCTTGCCGACGACCACGCCGTACGCCGACGGCGGCTGTGACAGCTTGTCGACCTCGTCGCGCAACGTGGCGATGTGCTCGCGCGCCTCGCGCAACGTGTACGACAACTTCTCGTTCTGTCCGATCGCTGCCGCGAGCTGACCCTTGGTCTCCAGGAGACGCTCCTCGAGCGAGTGCACACGCTTCGGAGCATCCGCGAGCCGCAGGCGGAGGTGCGTCACTTCCTCCTGCAGTGCGACGAGCTGATCGTGCTCGCTCGGGTTGGCGTTCGATTCGGCGGAGCGATCGTCACCAGCAGATGCCATGCCGCCGAATGTACACGCGCACGCGGTGAACGTGTTTGCACGTGCTTGGCCGTGTAAAGTGCCAGCGGTAGACAACACTTCATCTTTCGTTCAACGAGGAGCCCACTGACATGAAGGTCTGGATCGACCAGGATCTGTGCACCGGCGACGGCCTGTGCGAGGAAATCGCCCCCGACGTCTTCACCCTGCTCGACGACGGCCTCGCCTACGTCGTGGAGGGCGACAAGATCTTCGCCGAGGCCAAGGGCAACCCGCAGGGCGCCGAAGGTCTCGCCGAGATCCCCGACAACCAACTCGAGGCCGTGATCGAGTCCGCCGAGGAGTGCCCCGGCGAATGCATCTACATCGAGCCCTGATCACACTCGATCGCTGATCGACACGATGCCCCGGACCGATGGTCCGGGGCATCGTCGCGTCCGGGTCGTCTCGTCAGGCCGTCGGCACGGGCTCCGCCGCGTCGACCGGGCGCTCCTCGGGTGGCGCTTCGCTGATCCCGAACCGTTCGTGGATCCGTCGCAACGGTGTCGGTGCCCACCAGTTCCAGTCGCCGGCGAGCTTCATCAGCGCCGGCACCAGGGTGGAGCGGACGATGAATGCATCGACCAGGACCGCCACGGCGAGGCCGAGGCCGAAGAGCTTGATGAACGTCACCCCCGAGGTGGCGAAGGCGAAGAAGGTGATCGACAGCAGGAGCGCTGCAGCGGTCACCAGGCGCCCGGTCTTCTCCAGGCCGATCGCCACGGCGAGGTCGTTGTCGCCGGTGCGGTCGTACTCCTCCTTGATGCGTGAGAGCAGGAACACCTCGTAGTCCATCGAGAGCCCGAACGCCACACAGAACATCAGGATCGGCATCGAGATGTCGGTCAGGCCCGTCGGCGTGAAGCCGAGCAGGTCGGCCCCGTTGCCCTCCTGGAACACCCACACCATCAGCCCGAACGTCGCGGTCAGACTGAGCGCGTTGAGCACGATCGCCTTGATCGGCACGAGCAGCGAACCGAACATCAGGAACAGCAGCACGAATGTGGCGACCACGATGATCGCCGCTGCGTACGGCACGAGGGAGAAGATCGCCGACTTCGAGTCCACCAGCGCCGCCGAGGCTCCTCCGACGAGCGTCTCGTCGAACGGCGAGTCGATCGTGCGGATCTCACCCACCATGCGCTCGGCGTCGACCGAGATCGGCTCGACAGCGGGCACGACGTTGAACCACGTCGCGTCGCCCGACGCCGACGCTGCTGGGTCGAACTGCGCCAGCGAGGGATCCGTGGCGACGTTGGCACCGGCGACGAAGCGTCCGACGGCACTGTCGACGCGTGCGACGCCGTCCACCGACGAGACCGCCGCGGCGTACGACTCGATCGCGGCGGTGTCGACACCGCCGCTCGCGACGATCGCGAACGCGTCGGCTTCGGAAGAGTCGAACTGGGTGCGGAGGATGTCGGACTGTTCGCGCACCTCGGTCGACTCCGGGAGCACCCGGTCGTCGGGGACGCCCCACTCCACGCTCAGGAAGGGCACGCCGAGCGCCAGCAGGAAGGTGACCCCTGCGATCGCCACGGCGCCCGGGCGGCGCATCACGCCGGTCGCGAGACGGTGCCAGAACCCCGTTCCGACCGGCGCCTGACGGCGCTTGAACAGCTGCAGCGAGTCGACCCGGGGTCCGAGCACGGCGAGCAGCGCCGGCAGGGCGACGACCGACACGACCATGGCGACGACGAGCACGCCGATCCCGCCGTAGGCGAACGACCGCAGGAAGTACAGCGGGAAGATCAACAGCGCGCTGAGCGAGATCGCCACGGTGATGGCGCTGAACGCCACCGTGCGGCCGGCGGTCTCGACGGTCCGCACCACGGCGTCGTCGACCGATCGTCCGAGGGCGCGTTCCTCGCGGAAGCGACTCACGATGAACAGCGAGTAGTCGATGGCGAGTCCGAGGCCCAGTGCGGTCACGAGGTTGATCGAGAAGATCGACACGTTGGTGAACTGGGTGACCGTCCACAACACCATGAACGCCCCGAAGACCGAGATCGCCCCGACCACCAGTGGGAGCCCGGCAGCGACGACACCGCCGAAGACGAACAGCAGGAGCAACAATGTCAACGGCACGGCGATCATCTCCGCGCGGGCGAGGTCGCCCTCGATCGTCTCGCCGACCGCCGCGAACACCGGCTCGCTGCCGGCGAGGCCGACGGTGAGGCCGTTGCGCTCCAGACCGGAGTAGTCGTCGAGGATCGATTCGATCGTCTCGGCGCGTTCGGGGTCCTCCTCGGCACCCGGGAACCGCATCAGGATCAGCGCCCGGTCACCCTCCACGGATCGCAGGGGTGCGGGCGATCCGAGCGACCAGTACGACACGACGTCGTCGGTTCCATCGATCGCGGCGAACTCCTCGGTGAGCGCCGTCGCCGTGGCGGTGACCTCGGGGTCGTCGACGTCGCCACCGGTGGCGGTGACGATGGCGACGAGATCGGCGTTCCCGGTGTCGAACTCGTCGTCGAGTGCCTCGATCGCCCGCGTGGACTCCGAGTCGGGATCGTCGAAGCCTCCGTTGGTCAACTCGGCGAACACGCCCGAGCCGAGCACGATGGCGACGACGAGGCCCATCAGCGTGGTGACCAGCACCATCCGGCGCCGGCGGACGACCAGGTGACCCAGTCTCGTGAACATGATGCTTCCTTTCGATCCGCCGCCCGGACGGACTGTGTTGACAGTTGTTACGTTTACGGATGTCAATCAATCATCCAGGTGAACAGATGTCAACCGATAAGCTCGTGACCATGGCCACACCGACGGTCCACCGGCAGCGCTCCGCACGCGGCGAGGGCGACACGCTGCGCACCGACCTGCTGGTTGCGGCCGCCGACCTGATCGGCGCCCACGGTGAGATGGAAGCGGTGTCGCTGCGCGCCGTCGCCCGACAGGCCGGGGTCTCCCCCACGGCGGTCTACCGCCATTTCGACGATCACGTCGAGCTGCTGCGAGGGGCCGTCGATCACTGTTGGGCCACCTTCTACGAGCAGCTGCGCAACGCTCACGACAGCAGCGACGAACCCTTCACCTCGTTCCGCGCGATGGGCGACGCCTACGTCGAGTACGCCATGGACCATCCCGGCCAGTACCGCGTGCTGTTCTCCGACAAGGTCGATCTCGGCGACGGTGACGCCCCCGGCGGGCTCGCCGCGTTCCAGTTGCTGGTCGACTCGGTTGCCCGAATGCTCCGCGTGCTCGGCGACGACCGCGACCCGTTCTTCGTCGCCGTCCAGGTGCACACGTGGATCCATGGCATCGTCGACCTCTGCGGGTCGCACCCGTCGATGCCCTGGCCCGACACCGCGCAGCTCCTCGACGGCCTCAGCACCGCGCTCCGGCTCGAACCACCGTCCTGACTCAGTTGGGCACCCCCGCCCGACACCCCGAGCGATGAGCGAGATCCCGCCATGCGGGGCATTCGCTCATCGCGTGGGCATGCGCTTGCGGGTCAGGTGGGGTTGCGGCCGAGGAATCGGGCCACGCTCAGGAATGCGGTGTGGGCCACCATGCGGTGGTCCGGACGCACGGCCTGGCCCTCGATGTGCCACCCGCGATGGAGCACCTCGATCGTGCGGGCATCGATCCACTTGCCCTTGAGGGCCTCGCGCACCTGCACTGCCTGGGTGATCGACGGGGTGTAGGCGACGAGCAGACCACCGGGTTGCAGCACCGCCTCGGCCTTCGGGATCACCTGCCACGGTTCGGGAAGGTCGAGCACGACGCGATCGAACATGCCGAGCTCGGGATCGATTCCCTCGTAGCTGTCGGCGATGTGCACGTCGTAGCGGTCGAGGGCGGCCTCCCCGAGGAAGCTCTGGACGTTCTTCCGGGCCCGGTTCGCGAAGTCCTCGCGGATCTCGTACCCGACGATCTCGGCGCCGTAGCGCAGCATCGTCATCGAGAGCGCGCCCGAACCGATGCCGGTCTCGAAGACGCGCACGCCGGGCCCGATGTCGGCGAGCATGCAGATCGGCCCGAGGTCCTTCGGATAGATCACCTGCGCGCCGCGGGGCATCTCGACGACGAAGTCCTCGAGTGTCGGGCGAAGAGCGATGTACTCCGATCCCTTGGTCGAGCGGATCACGATGCCCTCGCGTTGGCCGATCACGTCGGCGTGCGCGACGAACCCGTTGTGGCTGTGGAACTCGCCGTCGTCGGCCAACTCGATCAGGTACCGACGTTTCTTGGAATCGAGCAGCAGGGCCCGCTCCCCCGCTGCGAACACACCTGTCATCGTCGTCTCCCTCGCGTCAACACCATCTCCACCGGCACCGGATCGTGGGCCCCGGCCTTCTCGACGAGCCGACAGAACGCGCACACGTCGCCCGTCGTGGGCGAACCGCATCTCGTGCAGTCGTTCAGGTCGCCTGCGGCGGCTGCCGATCGCCCGGCGAGCAGCGGCGCCATGCGCTCGAGGAACCCCAGGTAGAACGACGCCTTCGCTCCGGGCGACGTCGCCTCGATCGCGTTCAACGATTCCTTGTACGAGAGGTGCTTGTTGCCGGCCGCGATCGGACATTCCTCGACCACGTAGTCGATGCCCCGGACCAGGCACCACGCCGCCATCTCACGTTCGGTGAGCCGCACGAGTGGTTTCGCCTTCTTCGGGAACCCGTTCGCCGCCGGCAGCACGGGGAGTTGACGGGCGAGATAGTCGACGTCCCACCGCAACGTGTTGCCGAAGAGCACGGCCGCTTCGTCATCCAGATTGTGGCCGGTGACCACCACGTCGTACCCGCCGTCGCGAGCGGCCTGATCGAACAGCCGACGCTTCGAGAGCCCGCAGGCCGAACAGGGCACGCGCCCGGTCGCCCTCGCCGCCGTCGGCACGTCGTAGCCGTAGTCGTCGCGCAGATCGATCGTGAGCAGGGTCAGATTGCGCTCGTCGGCGAAGCGCCGTACGTAGCCACCGCTGTCGGTGGAGTACTCACCGATCCCGAGGCCGATGTAGAGGCCGTCGGCCTGGTAGCCGGCCTCGATCAGCATGTCCCAGACGGCGAGTGAGTCCTTGCCGCCGCTCACGGCAACCAGGAGCCGGTCATCGGGGGTGAACATGTCGAAGTCGTCGATCGCCTTGGTCACCTGCCGACGACAGAGCTGTTGGAGGTGCTCGGCGCAGAAGTGCGCGTTGTGACGCGGCAGGTCGATGACCGCCGGGGCCTTGCACACCCGGCACTTGCTCCCGACCGCGGTCATCGGCGCCGTCGGCTCACGTTGCACCACCCGAGATCACGGGCCGGACCTCGATCCGGTCGTCGTCGCCGAGGACCGCATCGCCGGGGACGAGCGTTCCGTTGCAGATGACGAGGTGCGCCTCACGGCTGAGCTGCAGTTCGTCGAGGAGTCGATTGACCGAGCGAGCACCCGTCAACTCGACCTCGCGCCGCGGGTTCCGCAGCAGGATCTTCACGATTGGCGTCGGGACGCGACGCTCGCCAACGCCTCGGACTGGAGCCGCTTGAGTTCCGCTCGACGCTCGCGTCGGCTCAGGTCCAGGTTCGGCGCCGATGCGGTGACCTTCACGAAATGACCCGGCCCGATACGTTCCCGGGCGAGGCGCTCCGGTGGACTGCTCAGCACGCGTTTGCTCACCTCGCGGACGAGGAGCGCACCGCCGACCGCCCGCCAGTACGGGTTGCCGAGAATCAGCCCTTGACGGATCGCCTTGACCCGGAGGAAGTCGCCCTGACCGACCATCAGCATTGCGATCGGTCGGATCAACGGGCTCGGGTGGACGACACCTCGGCGCAGCACGAAGCTGCGCAGGACATACCGCGGCCTGAGCCCGTACGGAAGCAACGACATCAGACGCGACGGATCTCGACGATGGCGCTCCGCTTCCTGCCGGAACGGCGACCGAGCAGGAAGAAGATGACGAGCAGCACGATGCCACCACCGGCGGCGACGGTGGCGATCGAGGTCTTCTTCTCGTCGACCTTGCCCTGGATCTCACCCTGCAGGGCCTTGAACTTGTCCTCGAGGTCCTGCGGGGTGATCTTGTCGGGCACCACGGGGGTGTTCTGCTTCGGCACGGTGAGGCTCCTTACTTCGGTTCCTTGAACAACGTCGCCTTCTTGATCCGTGAGATCGCCACGGCGATCACGACGACGGCGACGAGCAGGGTGATCAGATAGGCGAGCCACGACAGCGAGCCGGTGGCCGAGCGGGTCCATTCGGTCTGCAGCAGGCGCAACAACCCGACGAGCAGCAGGACCACGCCGACGCTGAAGAGCAGCGCGGCAGCGGCGCCGAAGCCCAGCCAGGACCCGGCACCCTTCAGCGGACCGATCGTCTCCTGTTTGGCGTATGCCTTGACGTAGTCGACGATGTCTCCGACCGACGCGTCCTCCTGCGCCGCCTTGGCTTTCGCTGCCCGGCGTGCGAGGCGATCATCGAGGTCGTTGGTGTCTGACACGGACATCGTTTCTATCACGTTCTGGACCGTCAGCGGTATGGCTCCGGCCGTGACGAACTCGTCGCCATGCGAGATCGGGGCGCTGACCGTCCGGTCACCAGGTGCCAGAAGCAGACGAAGACGCCGCCTGATGCGCCCGCCAACTGTGAATGGGTGCTGGCAGGCGAGGCAGGTGAAATGGTCACCTGGGGATACGACGCCCAGCAGTGGAAGTCGATGGACGGCACACCCATCGATCTCGCTGCGCTCGACGTCGTCGACTTCAGCGACACCGATCCCAACGACTTCGACTTCGTGTTCACGGCGGTCTCGGGCCATCCCGCCCTCAGCGAGGGGGTCGTCGTCACCAGCGACGTGTGGGGCGAGTGGGCCTTCTGGGTCCCTCCTCGGGAGGACTACCTTGCACTCCGTGTCTCCGTCCCCGGCGAGGAGCTGACGGACCCCGCTGACGACCGGGTCTTCATGGTCGCAGACCAGTTCCTCCGGGAGTTCGGCTGGATCGACTGAGTATCACGAGAGACGGAACTTCAACATTGCCTCGACGTCGTCGAGGATCTCGTCGAGCAGATCGAGACGGCGCATGGGTCCCTCCGCAGCGAGCAGCCGGTACCGATCAGCCGGGCCGATCGGCGCGAGCGCACCGAGATGATAGGTGGCCAGGAGCGGGTCGTCGGAGATCTCGGTGTCGTCGGTTCGCGGGACGTCGCCCCCGTCTCCGACCTGATCGCCACCAGCCTGATCGCCTCCATCCCGTTCGCCGAGTTCGCGTTCGCGGAGTTGCGCCGCGAGTGCGAGCGCAGCTCGAACGCGGGCGTGGCTCGCCGCAACCTGCAGCGCCAATCCCGGCGCATCGGGGTCGACGTCGGGCCAGTCCTCGACATCCGCGATCGGGTACGGATCGTCCGGCAGCCAGGCGTTGACCCTGATCCTCCGTGTCCCGACGGCGATCAGGGCGTAGCGGTTCTCGTCGAGCGCCTCGACCTGCATCATCCGAGCCACGGTTCCCACGAGCGCGCGATCGTCGCCGCCGCCCGTCTCCCAACCGTGGGTGATCAGGACCTGCCCGAACTCGGGCTCGTCGTCGCTGCGAAGGCAGTCCCGGATCATGTCCCGATAGCGGGGCTCGAACACGTGGAGCGGAAGCAGACCCCCGGGGAGCAGCACCGATCCGAGGGGGAACATCGGGAGAACGGCCACGGCGACGACGCTAGGTCACGGCGCCGATCGGCGGCCACCGGTGCACGAAGGCGACCACGGTGACGAGCTCACGACCCCGCCGGAGCGGTGCTCAACGCGGGCCGACGGTCGACGGGGCGGGCCCGTCGGGATACGAGCCGAGTCGCTCACCGAGCGCCAGCCAGAACGCCGAATAGTTCTCCGGTTCGTCGATGTCGGGGCTGTTGAGAATCATCACGAACTCGATCGTGTCGCCGCTGGTGGCGCCGAGGTAGCCGGCGAGGCCCTTCACGGCGGGCGGGTCGAGGTCGACCGGCGGGTTCCCGAGCGTCCCGGTCTTCGCCGTGAGACGGCCTTCCATCGTGGTGCCGACGAAGGCGTCCTCCAACGTCCCGCTCCGTCCCGCGACCGGCAGGCCGCTCGCCACGGCAGTCCCCTCCATCCGCTGCAGCACCGCCAACATCGCCCCACACGTCGCCCGGTTCTCGCTGCTCAGCCCGGATCCGTCGACGAGGTTCACGCCGTCCATCGGGACACCCCACGACTGCATCGTGCGGGTCACGACGTCGAGGCCCGCCGCCACCGTGCCGACGCCGCCGTCGGCGACGCCGAGCTCCTTGACCAGCATCTCGGCGGTGTCGTTGTCGCTCGTCGTGAGCATCTCGGCGATCACGGCATCGAGGGTCTGGGACTCGACGGTGGCCACGACGGGGAGTGCCGGGTCGGCGACGCCGCTCTCCCACCCGTTCGAGATGCGCACGCCACGATCGGCGAGCAGCCGTGCGAACTCTCGTGCGGCGGCCACGTTCGGATCCCGTTCGCGACCGGACCGACCCCTGACCCGCGAATCGTTCACCACCAGCGCGTCGAACGGTCCGGCCTCCACGAAGGCCACGTCGGGGCCCCAGGCCGGGTTGACGAACTCGTCGTCGTAGCGGCTGCCGTCACCGACGACCGAACCGCTGACCGACGTGACACCCGCGGCGACGACCGCATCGGCAAGATCATCGAGTGGAGTCGTGTTGAACTCGGCGAACGGGTCGTTCTCGGTCGAGAAGTCGGTCGACACCAGCAGCGGGTCTCCCCCGCCCACCAGGAACAGGTCGCCGTCGATCACACCGTCGACCGCCGGCGTGGCCTGCACGGCGGTGGTGAATCGGTGGTCGGCTCCGAGCACCTCGAGTGCCACGGCTGCCACGAACAGCTTCTGCGTGCTCGCCGGGATCACCGCTGCGCCTGCATTGTGCGCGGTGACGGGCCGACCGTCGACCGACACGGCCAGGCAGGAGCGCTCGTCGATGAAGGCGGCGAGCTGATCCATCGACTCGGAGAGCCGGTTGTCGTTGCCGGCGTCGGCCATGCTCGCCGGGGCACGGCGGTAGCTGAACATCGACGTGGTGAGTGCCGGGGTCACCGCGGAGACCTGCGGCGCCGCGGGAACGGGCTCGGCGGCGTTGTCATCGACGGCTGCCTCGTGTTCGTCGGCCTGGCCGTCACTCCACACGAGCAGCGCGCTGAGCGCCACCACCGGGATCATGGCCAGTGCGATCAAACCGAGGAGCGGTGTCCAGCGGTACCTCACCGGTCCAGTGACGACGTCGACGCGCATGTTGCTCATCGCGGCCCCACCATGGCCGGCGTCGGTCCCGCAGGGTAGGTGTCGAGCGTGTCGCCCAGCGCGTCCCAGATCGGTCGATACTCGCTCTGGTCGGAGATCGTCGGGCCGTTCAGGATCAACACGTACTCGACTTCGCCGCCGCCCTCGATCGGGAGATAACCGCCCAGTGCCTTCACGGCCGGTGGATCGGCGTTGAACGGTGGGTTGTTGAGGGTGCCGGTCTTGCCACGCAGCCGACCTTCGACCGAGTGCCCGACGAACACGTCGGACAGCGTCCCGGTCTGTCCGGCGATCGGCAGCCCCTGCCCGACGGGCGAATCCACGTCGTATCGGGCGAGGACTTCGGCGAGGGCCGCGCACGTGACGCGGTTGTCCGGGCTCAGGCCGGAACCGTCGGCCAGCACCAGTGACTCGACGCTCACCCCCCACTCGGCGAGCTGGTCGCGAATCGCCGCGAGCCCTGCCTCGCGGGTTCCGGGAGCCGTGTCGGTGACCCCGAGTTCCTTCACGACGAGTTCGGCGGTGTTGTTGTCGCTGTTGCCGAGCATCTCGGCGACGACTGCCGACATCGGCGCCGACTCGACCGATGCGATCTCGACGGTTCCCGCTGGCGCAGACCCACTCGATGGCGCGCCGGCGACGGTGACACCGCGGGCCTGGAGGAGTCGGGTGAACTCTCGGGCCGCGCCTTCGTTCGGATCGTTGGCGCGCAGTGGGTCACCCTCGACACGCGAGTCGTTCGCCATCAGTGCGTCGTACGGTCCGCCTTCGAGGCCGGCGACACCCACGCCCCATCCTGGGGCGAAGAACTCGTCGTCGTAGCGCGACCCGTCGCCGACCACCCCACCGACCACGCTGGTGACGCCCGCGGCGACGACGCCGTCGGCCAGTGAGTCGAGCGAGGTGGGCGACGTGACGGCGTATCGCTCGAGGTTCGACGTGGGGTACCAGTCCGAGGAGAGCAACGGATCGCCGCCGCCAACGAGGTACAGGTCACCCTCGACGACGCCGCCGACCGGTGCGGCCGCAGCCTCGACGCTGGTCGTGTACCGGAAGTCCTCACCCAGTCGTTCGAGGGCGACAGCGGCAACGAGCAGTTTCTGGTTGCTCGCCGGAATCACGGCGATCTCGTCGCGAACGGCCCCCACACTCACACCGTCGACGGCGACGACAGCACACGATCGGTCGTTGAGCGTCGCCAGGAACGGATCGACCTCGCTGCGGAACGCGTCGACGTTCACGTCCCTGGACACGATGCCCGGCATGCGCCGGTAACTCAGGAGCCCGGTGGCGAGCGCCGGAGTCGCCACCGGAACCTCGACGGCCGGATCGACGGGCGGCGCCGCCTCGGTGACGTCGGAGGATGCCGAGGACCAGCGATGGATGGCGAAGAGGACGACCGCCGGAACGAGCGCGACCACGCCGAGCACCAGCCACGGGCCGGGCCCGCGCCCGCGTGCGCCGGCTGGTCGCGTCACCGCTGGTGCGCCTCGCGGAAGCGTGCGTAGCGGATCAGGTGACCGAGCGCGGTCACCGCCTGCCCGCCGCTGCCGTAGCAGAGTCGACCCAGTCGGCGAACCGTCGCCGGTCCCGGGTTGTCCGGATCGGCGACCGCCAGCTCGGTGGCGACGAGGATCGGCTTGCCGGTGGACACGCTGAGTTCGTGCGCCGCCTCGGCGAAACGCTCGTCCTGGCGCTCATGGTACGCAACGATTCGCTCGAGTCCGTGGTCGGGATAGAAGCGGCCGTCGCGCATCATCCTCGCTTGATTGCTCTGGATGCCGATCCCGAGGTAGATGATCGCATCGACCGCTTCGTGCGTGGCGATCAGCTCCATCACCTCGGGGATCGTGTCGCGGGTCTCACCGCCGGCGCAGTCGACCGGGTTGTTGCGGCTCCAACGTGGCGGCAACTTGGCGTCGATCGCCTCGCGCAGATCGTCCGGGAGCGCCATCAGCGTGATGTCGCGGTCCCGGGTGATCGCGTCAGCGGTCACCACGCCCCACCCACCGGCGGTCGTGAGGACGACGGTGTTTCCACCGCGTGGAAGCGGCTGTGTCGCGAATGTCGCGGCTGCTTCGAAGGCCTCGGTGACGGTCGCTGCCCGCGTGATGCCTGCGGCGCGACATTCCCCGTCGAAGATCTTGTCGTTGGCGGCGAGCGCGCCGGTGTGGCTGGCCGCTGCCTGCGCCCCACCCTCGGTGGCGCCACCCTTGACCAGCACCAGGGGCTTGCGCGCCGCGGCTGTCGCCAGGCGGTCCATCAGGCCGCGGCCGTCGGCGATCCCTTCGACGTAGGCGAGTCCGACCGAGGTGGCGTCGTCGTCTGCATACCAGTCGAGGTAGTCGGCCACGGTGACGGCAGCAGCGTTGCCGGCCGACACCGCACGGCTGATCCCGACCCCGCTCGCCCGCGACAGGTTCATGAAGCTCGACACGAAGTTGCCGCTCTGGCTCGCGACCCCGATACGGCCCGCCGGTGGGTACGGCGCCACGATCTGTGCGCACAGATCGACCGGTGTACTGACGACCCCCTGACCGTTGGGTCCGGCGAGGAGCATGCCGAGTTCATCGGCCAACTCGACCAGTTGCTGCTCGGCAACCCGGCCCTCGTCGCCGGCTTCTCCGTACCCGGCCGATGTGAGGAAGGCAGCGGTGATTCCCTTCGCGGCGCAGGCGCGCAGCAGCTCCGGGTTGGCGGCAGCAGGCGTGCACACGAACACGAGGTCGATCGCTCCGTCCGGCAGATCGGCGATGTCGGCGACGGTACGGATGCCGAGCACCTCCTCGCCCTTGAGGTTGGTGCCGTACACGCCACCGGCGTACCCGGCGGCGAGCAGGTTGTGCAGCGAGACGAACCCGAACTTGCCGGGGTGGGTCGAGGCGCCGGTGACGAGGACACCACGCGGCTCGAACAACGCTCGGAACTGCTCGTCGGTCGGCCGCTCACGCGCGACCGCACGGCCGGCGTCGAGTCCGGCGCCGAGCTCGACCAGACCGTCGACGGCGACCAGCTCACCGGATGACTGGACGATCAACGGGTTGATGTCGACGCTGGCAACGTCGTCACGCTCGGTGACGAGCCGTCCGAGGCCGACCAGCAGGGCGATCAACTGCGTCCGATCGACCGCAGCCTCGCCGCGGAACGGACCGAGCAGTTTCTGGGTCGCCAGGTCGTCGATCATGCCCGCCGCCGTGACGGCGTCGAGCGGTGCCGGCCGGAACACGACGTCGGCAACGGCCTCGGCCAGTACGCCGCCGACGCCGAGCATCACGGTCGGGCCGAACTGCGGGTCGCGGATCACGCCTGCGATCAGTTCTCGGTTGCCCGAGACCATCGGCGCGACCAACAGTGCCACGTCGCCGTCGTCGGGGCGGGCCGAGGCGAGCAGGTCCTCGGCAGCCTCGAGCACCGCCGCTCGATCACCCAGACGGAGACGTACGAGGCCCCGCTCGGTCTTGTGGGCGATCCGATCGCCGTTCAGCTTGACGACCACGGGATAGCCCAGCTCGTCGGCGGCGACGATCGCCTGCTCGGCATCGGGCACGAGGCGTTCGGGGGCGATCGGCACGCCGAAGTCGGCGAGCAGCGCCTTGGAGTCGCGCTCCGACAGCGTCGTGGACGCGGCAGAACCTGGTGAAGTCGTGTCTGGGGTCGCCATGCGGGTCACACGGTACCCGTCCGACCTGCCGCGATGTGGTGCACGCGCCGCCCGCGCCGCATCAGGGTGTCAGGTCGGGATCAGCGCGGCGTGGAAGAACTCGATGATGTGTTCGCTGCGACGCTCGAGCGCCTCGGGCGCCAGCGGATCTTCGTCGAGCAGACCCTCCAGGAAGGGGGCGTCGGAGAAGTAGCTCAGCAGTGCGCCGTAGCCGGTGAGCAGGAGCTGTTGTGGATTCTGTTCGCGGAACGTGCCGTCGGCCATTTCACGGCCGAGGTAGTCGGCGGCCTGATCGAACATCGGTCGGAGGACCGCAGCGAGGTCGATGCCGAGGTGCGAACCGCCGTCGATCGCTTCGCGTCGCATCAGCGTGACGTACGACGGGTTGTCGGCGAAGTAGCCGAACCCGGCCCGGAGCACCTGCTCGATCTTGGGC
Source organism: Ilumatobacteraceae bacterium (assembly GCA_963715285.1). GTDB lineage: Bacteria > Actinomycetota > Acidimicrobiia > Acidimicrobiales > Ilumatobacteraceae > Sva-07. Next base: position 362,318 of record CAVQRU010000002.1, read on the forward strand.
CAGCCCGTGGCCGTCGACTCGATCGCGTCGGCCAGACGAGCGAACCAGTCGGACAGGAGGCGCTCGAACACCTCTCCGTACAAGGCCTCCTTCGAGGCGAAGTGGTGCAGCAGGCTGGGGCGCCGGATCCCGACCTCGGCGGCGATGTCGTTGAGCGAGGTGCCGCTGTAGCCATCGTGGGCGAAGCACATGAGCGCCGCATCGAGGATCTGGTCACGGGTGGACCGACCCTCGACGGGCAGCTCGGTCGAGGTCACGAGGCGGAGGTCGGCCATGATCCGACGAACGCTACTCGGCTGGGTCCGGGGCTCCTCGCCCCGATCCGACGGGTTCAGGCCGGCGGGTACACGCCCATCTGCTTCGCCTTGTCGGTCTGCCAGAAGATGTCGGCGATCTCGTCGATGTACGCGACGAGCTGCTCACCGACCGCCGGGTCCATCGACTTCTTGGCCTCGCCGGCCTGATGAATCGCCTTCCAGAACAACTCGTGGAGCTGCGGGAACGCCGCGAAGTGGTCAGGGGCGAAGAAGTCGGCCCAGAGCACCATCAGGTGGTGCTTGGTCTCCTCGGCGCGCTGCTCCTTGATCAGGATGCAGCGGCTGCGGAAGACCTCGTCGTCGGATTCGGCGTACTTCTTCGCCGTCTTGACGACCGAGAGCGCCTCGATCTTGGCCTGGGCCGGGTCGTACACCCCGCAGTACAGGTCGCAGTGGGCGTGGGCGACGGTGGCGCCTTCGAACAGCGGGGCGAACAACTTGGCGAACATGATGTCTCCTGGGGTCTGGTGATCGTGGGCGTTGCGAACGGTTCCCGAAGGTCGTTCAGTCGAAACATACACTCCGCGCCCGTGGACCTGCCCAAGTCGCCCTCGACGAATCGTCCCCGATGGCGTCACCGGCTGCCGCGGCGTTTCGTCGTCGCCGACCGATCGATGGAGCCGACCCTGGTCGACGGCCAGGGCCTCGTCGCCGTCGCCTCCTCCCGGGCGCGGGTGGGTCAGATCCGATGCGTCGAGCATCCCGACCGACCAGGTTTCTGGTTGGTGAAGCGGGTGTCGGAGGTGCACCGCGACGGCACCATGTCGGTGTTGTCGGACAACCGCGAGAGCACCCGGGCCGACTCGCGGACCTTCGGACCCGTGCCCGCTGCCGGGAGCTACCTGGTCGTGCTGCGGATACCGCGCCGCTGGATGTGACGCGGTCGGAGATCGCTCGTCACATCGCCTTGCCGAACCCACCGTCGACCACGAGGATCTCGCCGGTCGTCAGCTTCGAGCCGAGCAGGAACCCGAAGATCGCGTCCTTGACGTCCTCCGGCGTGCACACGGCACCCAGCAGCGTCCTGTCGACGACCGACTGCTTGATCGCGTCGAATGCGTCACCGAACCCCTCCTGCAACCACGAGCCGTCGATGAAGCCAGGGCACACCGTGTTGACCTGCACCTGTGGTCCCATCACCCGTGCAAGCGTGACCGTCAGGTTGTTGAGGCCTGCCTTCGACGCGCAGTACGGGATCGAACTCCCGGTGCCGTACACGCCGGCGACGCTCGACACGTTGACGATCTGACCGCCGTCGTCGGCCTTCAATGCCGTGGCCGCCGCTCGGGCCATCTGGAACGGGCCGATCAGGTTGACGCCCATGATCGACGTCCACGTCTCCGCCGTCACCGCATCGAGGTCGTGGTGCGGGATGAAGCTGGTGGTGCCGGCGTTGTTGACCAGGACGTCGAGGCGTCCGAATGTGTCCGTGGCGGCATCGACGAGACGGCGACAGTCGTCGTCCTCGGCGACACTGGCCTGGACGGCGATCGCTCGGACCCCGCTCGTGGCGGCCTCGGCCGCCACGGCCTCGGCGGCGTCCTTGGATCGGGAGTAGTTCACGACGACGTCGCAACCGGCTGCCGCAAGCGCCAGCGCAGTCGCTCGTCCCACCCCGGTCCCTGCTCCCGTGACGATTGCGGCCTTGCCCGACAGATCCATGGTGCGCTCCCCTGTTCGTTGTGTTGATGTTCACAGCCGGAACGGCCGACCGTAGCCTGAGGGCCCATGCAGATCGTCGCCGCACTCTTCGTCGAGAACTTCGAGATGCGCCAGGCGCCGGGGCCGTCGACGCGCATCGACATGAGCGGTGTGATGTTCTCGATGGCTGCGCCGTCGCCGGCGCCGGTCACGATCGAGCCACACCTCGTCGGGTTGATCTTCTGCCCGGAGGACGAGCCGGGCACCGGTGTGTTCGAGGTCGTGTTCAGGCGGGGCATCGACGAGGACAGCGACCAGCTCGCACGCAACGTGAGCCCGTTCACCGTCGAGCCCGGCAAGTTCACCTACCGACTCGTTCGCGGCGAGTTGGAGTTCGACGACTACGGCCAGGTGTTCGCGCACTGCCGCATCGACCACGGCCCCTGGCACCTCGTGCCGTTCACTCTGCTCCCTCCCGTCTGACGATCACATCGGGACATCGGGGGTCAGACCCGTGTTGTCCTCCGTCCCGCCTGGCGGTTTGGTTCGAGTCGACGGGTGGTCGGGTACTGTCGCCCGCGTGTCGTTGACCACCGAACAGGACCAACTCGCCGTCTCGCTCATCCGGGGGATGGCGATGGACGGCCCACTCGCCGCCAACAGCGGTCACCAGGGCACCGCCATGGCGCTCGCGCCACTCGGACACGTGCTCTACAGCCGCGTGCTGCGCCACGATCCGGCCGATCCGGCGTGGCCCGACCGTGACCGATTCGTGCTCTCCAACGGCCACGCATCGATCCTGCAGTACACGCTGCTCTTCCTGGCGGGCTACGGACTCGAACTCGACGACCTCCGCCAGTTCCGTCAGTGGGAGTCGGCCACGCCGGGACATCCCGAGGCCGGCCACACCGCGGGGGTCGAGGTCACCACCGGGCCGCTCGGTCAGGGCTTCGGCAACGCCGTCGGCATGGCGATCGCCGAAGCGAACCTCCGAGCCCGATTCGGCGCCGACGCACAGGACCACCACACCTTCGTCATCGCCGGCGACGGTTGCCTGATGGAAGGCATCAGCCACGAGGCGGCCTCACTGGCGGGACACCTCGGTCTCGGCAAGCTGATCTGCGTGTTCGACGACAACAGGATCACGATCGACGGTGCGACGAGCCTGTCGACGAACGACGACGTGGCGATGCGCTTCCGCGCCTACGGCTGGGACGTCGTCGAACTCGGTGAGATGGCCGACGACCTCGACGGGCTCGAAGCAGCGTTGGTCGCCGCGAAGGACCAGACCGACAAGCCGTCGCTGCTCGTGTTGCGGTCGCACATCGGTGAACCGTCGCCCGATCACGTCGACACCGCGGGCGCCCACGGCAATCCGTTCACCGCCGAGGACGTCACGCGCACCAAAGAGATCATGGGCATCCCCGACGAGCCGTTCTGGGCGCCGGACGATCTCGTCGCCGCCTACCGGGAGCACGCCGCCGAGCGGGGTGCTGCGGCCCGGGCCGCTTGGATGCAGCGCAGCGCCGGGGTCACGGCCGGTCCGGAGTGGCAGGCCGCCTGGGCCGGCACCGGCACGAGCGGCTGGGATGCCGAGCTGCCCTCGTACGACCTCGGCGAATCGGTCGCCACCCGCAAGGCGATCCAGAAGGCCCTGGACGCCACCTACGACGGCCTTCCCGGGTTGATCTCCGGTTCGGCCGATCTGACCGGGAGCAACGGAACCGGTTTGTCGCGCACGACGTCGTTCACCGCCGACGATCGCGCCGGGCGCTACCTCCACTACGGCATCCGGGAGCACGCGATGGGCGCTGCGCTCGTCGGGATGGCCCGACACGGCGGCACGCTGCCGATCGGCGGCACGTTCTTCGTGTTCTCCGACTACATGCGACCGTCGATCCGCCTCGCCGCGCTGTCCGGAGCCAAGTGCTGCTTCGTCTTCACCCACGACTCGGTCGGCGTCGGCGAGGACGGACCGACCCACCAGCCGGTGGAACACCTCGCAACGCTTCGGGCGATGCCGAACCTCCACGTGGTCCGCCCCGCCGACGGCAACGAGACGATCCACGCCTGGGCCGACGTCGTCCGCCACGACGGCCCGTCGGTGCTCGTGCTCAGCCGTCAGAACATCCGCGTGACCACCGACGGGTCCGCCGTCGAGCGCGGCGCCGGTGTCGTCACCGACTGCGATGGCGCGCCGCAGGTCGTGCTGGTCGGCACCGGCAGCGAGGTCGAGGTGTGTGTCGACGCCGCCGCACTCCTCAACGACCGGGGCGTCGCCGCTCGCGCCGTGAGCATGCCCAGCTGGGACCGATTCGCCGCGCAGGAGCGTACGTACCGCGACGAAATCCTCCCGCCCGGGGTGCCGGTCGTCTCGGTCGAGGCCGCCACCACGTTCGGCTGGGAGCGCTACGCCGACGTCGCCATCGGCATCGATCGCTTCGGAGCGAGCGCACCCGGCGAGCTCGTGCTGGACAAGCTCGGCATCAACGTCGAACATGTCGTGCGAACGGCGCTCGACCTGGTCCCCTGACCCGCCGGCGCTCCCCAGCATCCACCCGCCCCAACATCCGCCCGCCCAGCATTTCACCCGCCCCGACTCGAAGGAGTCCACCATGGACGACACGAACCGCATCGCCGCCCTCTTCGGCCAGGAGGGCCAGAGTCCCTGGCTCGACAACCTCAAGCGGGGCTACATCACCTCGGGCCAGCTCGTCGCCATACGTGACGGCGGCGTGCGGGGGCTCACGTCCAACCCCTCGATCTTCCAGAAGGCCATCCAGGACTCGAGCGAGTACGACGAACAATTCTCCGAACTCCGCTCGACGAGCACGTCGATCATCGACGACTACTGGGCGCTCGTCGTTCGCGACATCCACAGCGCCTGCGACGTGTTCTCGAAGGTGTACGACCACTCGAACGGCGTCGACGGCTACGTGAGCGTCGAGGTCGATCCCGGGCTGGCGCACGACGGCCCCGGCACCGAAGCTGCCGCCCGCGAGCTGCACGAACGGATCGACCGCCGCAACCTGATGGTCAAGATCCCCGGCACCGAGGAGGGCCTCGGTCCGGTCGAGCAGATGATCGCAGAGGGCCGCTCGATCAACGTCACGTTGATCTTCAGCCTCGACCGGTACTCGAAGGTGATCGAGGCGTATCTGCGTGGTCTCGAACGTCTCGCCGGCGACTCCGCCGCCGACCTCTCCCGGGTTGCGAGCGTCGCCAGCTTCTTCATCAGCCGCGTCGACTCCGAGGTCGATCGGCGCCTCGACGCGATCGGCACCGACGAGGCCCTCGCGCTCCGCGGCACCGCCGCAGTCGCCCAGGGCAAGCTCGCCTACCAGCTGTTCCGAGCAGCCTTCTCCGGCCCCCGCTGGGAGGCCCTGGCCGCCCGTGGGGCCCGGGTGCAGCGACCGCTCTGGGCATCGACCTCGACCAAGAACCCGGCCTATCCGGACACGCTCTACGTCGACGAGCTGATCGGCCCCGACACCGTCAACACGCTGCCCGACAACACGCTCGAAGCATTCGCGGACCACGGCACGCTCGCTCGCCGCGTCGATGTCGACGTCGACGATGCTCGGGCCGTGTGGGAGGCGCTCCCCCGGGTCGGCGTCGACATGGACGAGGTCGCCGCCCAGCTCGAACGCGAAGGCGTGTCGAGCTTCCAGAAGTCCTTCGACGAGCTGATCACCGCCCTCGACGCCAAAGCCGACACCCTCTAGCACCGACCGAACGCCCCCACCAACCACCCCCACCAACCGAAAAATGCCTCGGAGTCCGCGCCCAGCGCGACGATCGAGGCAGATTTCGGGGTCGTTCGGGTCAGGCGACCTCGATGAAGCGGCGGGGGTAGCCCTGGGCGCCGTTGGGGGCAACCGGTGCGGTCTCCTCGGTCTGCGGTTGTCCGTCGCCGTCGAACGCTCGGGCCTCGACCATGTACTTGCCCGGCGCCGCATCGAAGCGCGCCACCCACTGGACCCACGTGTCGTCGGACGGCACGCCGCCGAGGTCGGCCTCGATCCAGTCGCCTCGGTCGAGGCGCACCTGCACCCGTGACACGCCTCGATGGATCGCCCAGGCGACGCCGCCGACCACCATCTCGCCGGGACGAACCCCCGGCCGATCGGTGTCGATACGCGACATCGTCTTGATCGGGCCCTCCTTCGACCAGCCGCGCGGCACCCAGTAGGCGTCGTAGTCCTCCCAGCGGGTCAACTCGATGTCGGTCACCCACTTGGTGGCCGACACGTACCCGTACAACCCGGGCACGACCATCCGCACCGGATAGCCGTGGCGCGCCGGCAACGGCTCGCCGTTCATCGCGATCGCGAGGAGCGCGTCGCGGCCGTCCATGACGATCTCGGTCGGCGTGCCGGCGGTCCACCCGTCGATCGACGTGCTCACCACCTGGGTCGCACCCGGTTGCACCCCGGCATCGTCGAGGACGTCCTTGAGCAGCACGCCCTGCCACAGTGCGTTGCCGACGAGGTCGCCGCCGATCGGGTTCGAGACGCACGACAGCGTCACGTACCGCTCGACCTGGGGCCGCTCGAGGAGGTCCGAGAACGTCAGCTCGATCGGGTTGTCGACCATGCCGTGGATCTTCAGCCGCCACGAGTCCTTCGACACCTGGGGCACCACCAGCGCCGTGTCGATCCGGTAGAAGTCGGTGTTCGGTGTCACGAACGGTTGCATGCCCTCGACCGGGACCTGTGCATCCGCAGGCAGCGCCGCGCTCGGCGACGCTGGGGCGGGAAGCGCGATGTCGGAGCGCTCGGCGCTCACCTCGAAGCGCTGCTGGAGCAGGCGGCCGACACCGCCGACGAGCACGGCGGCCGAACCGATCCCGATGGCACCGCCGACGAACCGACGGCGATCGACGCCCATCGTCTGGGCCGGAACCGGCGGCGGGGTGCCGTCGGTTGCCGAGCGAGAGTGCGGTCTCGGGGCCAGGTACCAGAGCACGGCGATCGACACCGCCGTGCCGACGATCGTGGGCATCAGCTTGCCGAGGGTGGGCGCCGGTCGCGTGAGCACGGCGAACGCCCCGAGGAGGCCGATCACGCTGGTCAGGGCATACGCTGCACTGCGCGCCCCGCGCATCGCGAGCACACCCACGGTGATCCCGATCCCGAACACGACGATCAGTGCGCCGAGGATCAGCACGACCTTGTCGTTCGTCCCGAACGTCTCGATCGCCCACTCCTTGAGCGGCCTCGGCACGATGTCGATGAAGACCTGCCCCACCGGCACGACGGGCGACGCCGAGCCCTCGACGAGGCCGACCACGAGCTCGGCTGCCGCAAGCCCGGCGCCGGTCGCCAGCAGACCGAGCACCGGCCCCTGCCACTTCGACCCGTACGATCCAGACTCCATGGAACCAGATGTATCCGAAGAAGCGGTGTCCCGAGCGCGTTCCATCGTGTCGGAGCTGGGTGTTTCCGAGAATGTTCGACTCGCGGAAGAACTTGTTTCCGAAACGCTCGGGCTCATCGGCGACCAGCCTGACACGCTCGATCTCAAGATCGCCACTGCAGCGCTGACCGAGATGCGCGACGCCTACGCGATGTTCGCTCCGTACAAGGACCGTCGCAAGGTGGCGATCTTCGGCTCGGCCCGCACGGGCGCCGACGACCCTCTGTACGGATTGACCCGTCGACTCGCCGCCACCCTGGCCGAACGCGGGTGGATGGCCGTCACCGGTGCGGGGCCCGGGATCATGCAGGCGGGTATGGAGGGCGCCGGACGGGAGAACTCGATCGGCGTCTCGATCCGCCTGCCGTTCGAGACCGGCGCGAACTCGATCATCGCCGGCGACGAGAAGCACGTGAGCATGAAGTACTTCTTCACCCGCAAACTCATGCTGATCAAGGAATCGCAGGGTTTCGTCTGTCTGCCGGGCGGGTTCGGGACGCTCGACGAGATGTTCGAGCTCCTGACGCTCACCCAGACCGGCAAGGGTGTGCCCGTGCCCATCGTGCTGCTCGATGCACCCGGCGACCCGTACTGGGAGGGGGTCGACACGTTCGTGCGCCAGCAGCTGGTCGCTCGCGGACTCGTGTCGGCGACCGACGTCGGCCTGTACACGATCACCAACGACTGCAACGAGGCTGCGGCGATCATCGACGACTTCTACGCCAACTACGACTCGGTGCGCTACGTCGGCGACCAGCTCGTGATCCGGATGCGTCAGGGACCGACCGACGAGCAACTCGCCGACCTCAACGAGCAGTTCGGACATCTCGTCTCCCGGGGCTCGATCGACCGGACCGAGCCGTTCAAGATCGAACGTCGAGACGACGACAAGGTCGACCTCGACCGGATCTCCTTCGTGTTCGCCAAGCGCGGCTACAGCGACCTGGTCGCCATGATCCGCGTCCTGAACGGCTACGTCTCGTCGAGCTGACGAAGCACACCGGCGGCCTTCTCGATCGCCCGCCTGGCCTGCATCAGCTTCTTGTCATCCACCGGTCGGGCGAGCTCACCGTCAGCGACGGCCTCGCGGAGGCGATCGAACGCCATCTCGTCGAGGTCGGCGGCGATCGACTCGAGCCGTTCGACCAACTCTCCGTAGTCGCTCATGGCCTCAATGCGTCGGCCACGATGTCGACCGGGTGCCGTACGTCGCAGTCGAGTACTGCACCGAGGTGCATCGAGCACCCCGGATTGGCGCTTGCGACGACCGTCGCCCCCGAGCGCTCTCGAGCTCGGCCGATCGATGCCACCTTGCGCTCGCGGATTCGCACGGCCAGTTCGGGTTGGAGCGCCGAGTAGGCGCCACCCGCACCGCAGCAGAGGCCGTCGTCATCCAACTCCACCACGTCAGCGACACGACCGAGGAGGGCGCGAACGGGCTCCTGGCTCCGCTGGACGTGGCGGAGGTGACACGGATCCTGGACGATCACGGTCGGGCGCTCACCGCGGGCGGCGGGCAGCCGCTCGATCCGAGTGGCCAGCCATTCGTGGATGTCGAGCACCCGAGCGGAGAAACGGCGGGCCTCGTCGGTGCCGACCAGATCGCCGTAGTCCTTCATCGCCGCGCCGCAGCCCGCAGAGTTCACGAGGATCGGTGCGTCGCCCGGCATCGACGCCATCGTCCTGTTGGCGAGATCGACGGCATCGTCGTGCAGACCGGCGTGGACGTGCAGCGCCCCGCAGCAGGACCCCTTCGCGTCGGGCACCGAGTAGGTGGAACCCGCCATCGTCACCAGTTCGGCCGTGTTGCGGTGGGTCTCTCGTTGCCACGCATCCATCACACAGCCGGTGAACAACCAGACGTCAGCGCCGGTCGATGCCAGCGCCGCGGGCCGCCGCAGGGCAAGGCTCGGCAGGCCGAGGCGGCGCGGCACGAGGCGGGCCCGCTGAGCGACGGCGAGCACCGTCGACCCGGCCAGGAGCGTGCGGTGGTGACCCAGCAGCCGGAATCCGATGCGCTGCCACCAGGGCGTGATCACGCGGTCGGCGGCGAGCGTCGTACGGGTCTGCTCCATCAGAGCGCCGAACCGCACTCCGCTCGGACACGCAGGCTCGCATCCACGACACTGCACACACGTCTCGATGAAGTCCACGAACGAGTCGTCGATCGGGAGATCGCCGCGATCGACCGAACGCATCGCATCGATGCGGCCACGAGGCGAGTACCGCTCCTCGCCTGTCACCCGGAACGTCGGGCAGTGCGGCAGACACAGCCCGCAGCTCACACAGGTGGCCGCCAGCTCGGAGTCGAGCCCGAGCACCGACGCACGGGCGGTCGGCGCCGCGGCGAGATCCATGGCGTGCATCGTAGGAGTTGACACCGCTGCCACACTGGCTTGGCTGAAGTGTCCCCGACAGACGAGCAGTCGTCACGCGAGCTGCGCAGCCCGATGGTGTCGTGTCACATCCCAAGTGTCTGTGTCCCGGGCTGGCCTGGTTGCACGGGGCCGATACGGTACGGCCGCATCATCTCGTTGTCCTCGTGCTCGACGATGTGGCAGTGCCACACGAACTGGCCAGGGGTGGTGAACTGCGCGCGGATCCGGGTGACCTGACCCGGGTACGCGATGACCGTGTCCTTGAAGCCGGTCTCCCACGGCTCGGGTGGCAGCGGAACCGACCCGGGCACCACCTGGACCTCCTGGGTGTCCTCGTTGACGAAGATGTCCTGCCGGTTCACCACCTCGAAGACCACCTCGTGGACGTGCATCGGGTGACCGTCGCCGGTCGCGTTGTAGAACTCCCAGATCTCGGTCGTGCCGACCGCCGGGTTCTCCGTGATCGGATCCATCCACAGGCGCTTGGCCCACATCGTGGGAGCGACGTTCGGGTCGCCGGCCACGATGCCGAGCAGCGTCTCGGCCGGCGCGTCGCCGAAGAACGCCGACATCTCCTCGAGCAGGGCCAACGGACGGGTGACCGTTGCCGGTGGCAGCAGCGGGATCGCCGGGAGCTGGAGGAACCGTGGTGGTGTCGTCGGGTCCGGTGCGACGGCAGGCACGACCCGGAACTCCATGATCTGCCCGGTCGACGCCGGGTCGGCAATGTCGAAGTCGTTGCCGGGCACGCCGCCGCCGAACGGTTCGTCGGGGCCGACGTTGCCGAGGACGTAGTTGCCGGCCGGCACGTTCGTGAAGTCGACGATCAGATCGGCCCGTTCGGCGAGCCCCATCAGCAGCCGGTTGCCGTTGGTCGCCGTCAGGTTGACCGGCGCGGAGAGGAAGCCGCCCTCGTTGCCGATCGCCCACACCTCGACGCCGGGGATCTGGTTGAAGTCGAGGATCAGGAACCGCGACTGGCAGCCGTTGAGCACCCGGAACCGGTAGCGGCGCTGCTCGACCGTCTGGAACGGCCACGTGTTGCCGTTGACGATGATCATGTTGCCGAAGAACTCCGGGTTCCAGAACGGCGAGATGTCGGTGTCGGGGATGAACGGGCCGGTGATGCCGTCGAAGAACGCGCGGGTGTCGGGGTAGAACAGCGAGCCGTCGAGGTTGAACGACCGGTCCTGGATGGCGAGCGGGATCTCGTAGTAGGTCTTGTTCGGCGGGAACTTGTCGTTCTCCTTCGGTGCCGGGCCCGGCAACACGGCGACAGTGCCGTCACGGGAGTCGAGCACGGCATCGTCGCCGTCCGGACCGCCACGGATGATGTAGAAACCCGCCGGGCCGGCATAGACGTTGAGCCGTGTCATCCCGAGGGTGTGGTCGTGGTACCAGTCGCACGATGCCCGACCGAGGTTCGGATACTCGAACGTGGCGAAGCCGGGTCCCCACGTTGCGCCGAAGTTTGCTGCCGCCTTCCCGGCGAAGAAGTCGTACCACGTGCCCTCGGTGGCGTACCCGTCCGGGATGTTGCCGGCCGCCGGCAGGTACCAGGCCTCGGCGTAGCCGTCACTCTCGTCGCCGACGCCGACCGCTCCGTGGACATGCGTGACGATCGGGACGGGTCCCTCGTACGGCCCGGGCGTCGACGTGAACGTCGGCCGGGTGTCCCTGCCCTCCGTGCCGCCCGGTGGGTTGGCCCAGTGCAGCGTCGGGTCGACGGGCAACAGGTGCGGGTAGGTAGTTGCCGCCTCCGGCATCGACGAGGTCGTTGATCCACTTCACCCGGACCGGACGGCCGTGGTTCGCCTCGATCGTGAGCGACGGAGCGTTGTGGAGCAACAGCCCCCGCTTGCTGTCCGCGGTCACCGCCCCGTACCCCCACAGCGTGGTGGCGGGTAACCCTGCCGGCAGGACCTGCTGCGGGAACTGCCTCATCGAGATCTCGTAGTAGTCGACGGGCTTGCCGCCGGTCCGTTTGATCGTGCCGGCCCGTGGCATCACCGGCGGGATCAACAACGGCGTCTGGAACCTCGGCACGCCCGCCGGATCGAGCGTGCCGCCGGGGATCGGCCCCTCGGCATGGGCGACCGGTACCCGGAACATCTGCCCACCGATCTGCCCGACGAACACCAACCCCACACCGGCGACGCTGCTGATGCGCAGGAAGTCCCGGCGGCTGTAGCCGGTTCTCGCCCCCGTGAGTTCCCGTCCGTCCGTCTCGCGGCCCGTGCCTGCTGAAATCATGACCCCTCCCAAGGTTGTTCGAGTTTTCCATGACGCTTCCCGGGGGGGTGACGAGAAGGCTGTCCATGGTCGCGCGCTCACTCAGCGTAGTCAACAGTCACGTTCAGTGATGCTCTGACCACCGTGTGCCGTGTCCGGCGATGCTGCAAGCCTGCGTCGCCCAGGGCCGTCGCACCATCGTCACGATCCAGCCACCGCCCGCCGGGCTCCCGGTCCCGGCCGCAACTGACGCCGTCGGTCGGCTCGACCGAGCGTGGAACCGACCGCTCCCGTACCCTCGCCCCCGATGCCAGAAGGTCACACGATCCATCGCTACGCACGGGACCAGACGAGACTGCTCGGCGGCCGTGCCGTGCGGGTCTCGAGTCCACAGGGCCGCTATTCCGCTGACGCCGGCCGCGTCGACGGTGCCACGCTCCTCTCGGTGACTGGATACGGGAAGCACCTGTTCTACGAGTGGTCGACCGGCGAGGTCGGCCACGTCCACCTCGGGCTCTTCGGCAAGTTTCGCGCCCAGCGCACCGAGACCTCACCCGACCCGGTCGGCGCCGTGCGGATGCGCCTGCAGACCGAACCCGATGCCGAGCACGACCAGTTCGTCACGATCGACCTGAGCGGCCCGACGGCGTGCTCCGATCGACCCCCCGTCGGTCCGCAAGGAGATCCTCGCTCGGCTCGGACCCGACCCGATCCGGCGTGGTTCGAAGCCCGACGAGATGTTCGCCAAGGTCACCCGCAGCTCCCGTGGCATCGGTGACCTGTTGATGGACCAGTCGGTCGTCGCCGGCGTCGGCAACGTCTATCGAGCCGAGGCGCTGTTCGTCACCGGCATCCACCCGCTCCGGCCCGGCACCGACCTCGACACGGCCGAACTCGAGGCACTGTGGGCCACCGTGCAGGGGATGCTCCGCCAAGGCGTCAAGGACGGCCGCATCGTCACCGTCAGCCGGAGCGAACTCGGCATCACCGGGCGCACGCGGATCCCCCGCCGAGAGGCGACCTACGCCTACAAGCGCGATCGCTGCCTGCGCTGCGGCGACGAGATCCGTCGGATCGAGATCGCCAACCGCACCTGCTACTACTGTCCGACCGACCAACCCCGCTAGGTGTTGCATCTGGGGTCAGACCCCAGATGCAACACCTAACCTGGGGAGATGACCGCAGCCGATCGCATTCCTGACATCGTTCGCGAGCTCCACGAGGGCTTCCGCTCCGGGGTGTTGCGTGACAACGAGCAGCGGGCCGCGCAGCTCCGCCGCCTGCGGACGCTGTTCGTCGAACAGGAAGGCCGGCTGATCGACGCGCTGGTCGCCGATGTCGGCAAGCCCCGCATCGAGGCGTACACGACGGAGATCGCGTTCACGATCAACGAGATCGACCACACGCTCGAGCACCTCGATGCCTGGACGAAGCCGGCCAGGGTCAAGGTGCCGTTGACGTTCAAGCCAGGCACCGCGCACCTCCGACCCGAACCGCTGGGCACGGTCTGCATCATCGCCCCGTGGAACTACCCCGTCCAGCTGTTGTTCGCACCGCTGGTGCCGGCCCTCGCAGCCGGCAACACCGCGGTGCTCAAGCCGTCCGAGGTGACACCCACCGTCGCCGCGCTGATCGACGAACTCGTGCCGAAGTACTTCGACGCGAACACGGTCGCGGTCGTGACGGGTGCGGTCGAGGAGACCACGGCGCTCCTCGAGCAACGGTTCGACCACATCTTCTACACCGGCAACGGCAAGGTCGGACGAGTGGTCATGCGGGCAGCTGCGGAACACCTCACCCCGGTGACGCTCGAGCTCGGTGGCAAGAGCCCCGCGATCGTCGCCGCCGACGCCAACGTCAAGGTGGCCGCCACCCGCATCGCCTGGGCGAAGTTCCTCAACGCCGGCCAGACCTGCGTCGCTCCCGACTACGTCCTGGTCGAGGAGGGCATCGAGGACCAACTCGTGTCGGCGCTCGCCGATGCAGTCACCCGTTTCTACGGCGCCGATCCTCGTCTGTCACCGGACTACGCGCGAATCGTGAACGAGCGCCACCACGACCGGTTGACGAAGCTGCTCGATGCCGGCGGCTACGACGCCACGGTGATCGGTGGCACCGGCGACCGCGACAGCCGATACCTCGCTCCGACGGTGCTCGCCGGGGTCAAGCCCGACGCGGCAGTGATGGACGACGAGATCTTCGGGCCGATCCTCCCGGTCCTCACCGTCGGCGACGTCGACGAGGCGATCCGGTTCGTCAACGACCGTGAGAAGCCGCTGGCGCTGTACGCGTTCAGCCAGAGCCACGACGTGCTCGACCACGTCGTGGCGAACACCTCGGCGGGCGGCGTCACCCTGAACCACGCGGTCTTGCACCTCGCGGTGCCGGATCTGCCGTTCGGCGGTGTCGGCGCCAGCGGCATGGGCGCCTATCACGGCAAGTCGGGCTTCGACACCTTCACGCACTACAAGCCGGTGCTCGACAAGCCCACCCGTCCCGACCCGTCGCTGATGTACCCGCCGTACACGAACCTCAAGCAGAAGATCATCCGCAAGTTCCTCTGAGCACGGCCGCCCCGACCTCACCGAGGCCGTCACTCACTGAGCGGTCCACTGCGGGGCATCGGGATCGCCTCGCCAATACGCCAGGCGGCGCCGGGCCTCGGGCATCGCGGACGGATTCCGCATGCCGGCGATCAGCCGCATCAACGTGGCGGCGACCAACCGCAGTTCGGCGAATGCGCCGGCCATCGGATCATCGGCCAGCGACCGTCCGTAGCCAGCCGCGAACGCCGGGTACTCGTCACCGTTGCCGCCCCACCGGCTCGCCCACGTCAACAGCGCGGCGTGGTCCCAGCCCGGCGGCGCCCAGCACAGCAGGTCCCAGTCGATCAGCGTCGCTCCCCCGGCCGTCATCACCACGTTGCCCGGGTGCACGTCGCCGTGACACACCACCGCGCCCGTGTCCGTCGTCCAGTCACGGTGACGTTCGATCGCCGACTCGATCCCGTCTCGGGCGGCATCGTCGAGCACCGGTTCAGCACGTTCGAGCAACGCTGCGAAGTCCCACCACGGGAAGTTCGCCGGCGGCGGGAGCGGTACCGAGTCGGGCAGCGCGTCACGATCGAGTCCGTGGACGATCCGGATCATCCGGCCGACCTCCGGCCAGTCGATCGGACCGTCGATCGGCACCAGCCGCTCCCAGCACGTGACGCTGAGGTCGCCGACGACGACCACGTCGGAGCGCGCACGGGCCGGTACGCGCACGCCGGCGTCCGCGAGGAACGACAGCAGCTCCAGCGATGCCGTGGCCGGGACCGACGGCGCACTCACACGCAGGACACACGGCCCGGAACCGAAGATCGCGTTCATGCCCACCCGGAGCGCCTCCGGGTCGTCGAGGCCCCAGCGCCGCGCCGCAACCCGGGCCGCGGACACAGCCGCAGTGACATCGTCGATCGGCCGATCGACGTATGCCCGCGTCGCGAACGTCATCAGCACCCGGTCGTCATCAGCGACCGGTGAGGACGTCGAGACCGGGATTGAGACGCCCGGTGGGATCGAACTCCATCCGGATCCGGCGATGCAGCTCGATCGTCTCGGCGTCGGGCAACGCCGTCGGGGCGGGACGCGAGTGGTGCACGATGCCGACACCGATCTCGGCGACGAACGTCCCCGGGGTTTCGTTGCGCAGGGTGGTCAGTTCGGCGGGCGGAATCGACCATCGGTGCGGTGGCAGGTCTGGCGCATCGTCGACGGCGACGAGTTCGGCATCCGCAGCCTGCTCGGCCACGTCGTCGGGGTGACCGTCGAGCAGCACCCAGCTCGTCGATCCGTCCCAGAGCACCGACGTCGGTCGGTACAGCTCGCCCAAGAGGGCCCACGGGTCCCGCTGGCTGTTGAACCACTGCTCGTGCACCGGGCGTGGCCGGGTGCGCAGGATCACCTCGGCCAGGAACCCGAGCGTGCCGTACGACCCGACGAGCAGCCGACACAGATCGAACCCGCTGACGTTCTTGACGGTCGGCCCGCCGGCCTTCACCACCTCGCCTCGCGCCGAGACGTATCTCACCTGGAGGACCGTGTCGCGGACGGGGCCCCACGCCAGCCGTCGCAGACCGCTCTGCCCCACAGCCAGGGCTCCTCCCACCGTTCCGAAGTCGGGAATCGCAACGCACTGGCCGTACTCGGCGAGCGCGCGATCGAGGTCGGCCACCGGTGTACCGGCACCGCAGCGGACCGTCATCTCGGCGGCCTGGATCCAGTCGATTCCGACCGGCGCACGCACCGTTCGGCAGTCGGCGACCGGACCACCGCGGGTGCCGTGACCGGTGATCGTGACCGGCCCGGCAGCGCCGACCTCGACGGCGAAGGCAGCGACGGACTCGTCGAGGCTCACGCCCACGCACCCATCACACCCATCACACCCATGCGCCGTCGGGCACGCTGTGGATGTCGCCGCAGCCGGCCGGACTCGGCAACACCTTGTCCGGATTCGACAGCAGCCCCGGGTCGAACGCTCGGCGGAGGTCGGCCTGGGCAGCCAGATCGACGTCGGAGAACATGAGCGGCATGAGATCGCGCTTCTCGAGCCCGATGCCGTGTTCCCCGCTCAACACGCCCCCAGCGGCGACCGACACCCGGACGATCTCGTCACCGGCCGCATGGACACGCTCGACCACTCCGGGCTCGCGGGCGTCGTACACGAGGAGTGGATGCAGGTTGCCGTCACCGGCGTGGAACACGTTGAGCACCAGCAACTCGTGGCGCGCGGCGATCTCGTAGACCTGTTCGAGCACCTCGGGGAGCTTGTGCCTCGGCACGACCGTGTCGTGCAGGTAGTAGTTCGGCTTGATCCGCGCGATCGCGCCGAACGCCGACTTGCGTCCCTTCCAGAGCAGCGCCCGTTCGGCGTCGTCGGCGGCCACACGGACCGCGCCGACATCGCGCTGCGTCGCCAGCTCCCGGATCCGCTCCACCTGGGCGTCGACAGCCGCCGGCAACCCGACCACCTCGATCAACAGCGCTGCCGCCTGGTCGACGGGCAGTCCGGCATGGATGAACTCCTCGACCGCCTGCAGGCAGAGTTGGTCCATCATCTCGACCGCAGCCGGCACGATGCCATCCGCGATGATGTCGCTCACCAGCTGCGCACCGTCGGCGACGTCGGCGAAGTCGAGCAGCATCGTCGCGACGTCCGGCGGATTCTGCATCAGTTTGACGCACACCTTCGTCGCCACGCCGAACATCCCTTCGCTGCCGACGAAGACCCCGCGGAGGTCGTAGCCGATCGGCTCGGGCCGCTCGCCGCCGAGCACGGTGACCGACCCGTCCGGCAGGACCACCTCGACGGCGTGGATGTGGGCGCTGGTGACGCCGTCGGCGAGACAGTGCGGCCCACCTGAGTTGTTCGCCACGTTCCCGCCGATCGAGCAGGTCTGCTGGCTGCTCGGATCGGGCGCGAAATGCACGCCAAGGTGCGCGATCTGCTTCGAGAGATCGAGGTTCAACACCCCGGGCTCCACCCACGCCTGGCGGTTGACCGCATCGACCGACAGGACCCGGTTCATCTTGGCGGTCGACAGCACGATCGCTCCACCGGTGGGAACCGCTCCCCCGGCGAGGCCCGTACCCGAGCCGCGCGCCACGAACGGTACGCCGAACTCGTTGGCGACGGCCACGATCGAGCGCACGTCGTCGGTCGATTCCGCGAAGCACACCGCAACGGCGTGGCCCTCCAGGTTCGACGCGTCGTGGCGATAGAGGTTGACCTCTGCGGCACCGTCGCGAACCTGGTCCGGACGCAACACGGAACGGAGGCGGTCGACCAACCTCGTGTCGGACACAGCTGCCGCCGCCTGGTTGTCTGCGACGGTGTCGACGCTCATCGCCGCGCCTTGCGCCCCTTGGCCTCACGCTCGCGCATCACGATCACGCGCCCGCTCTCGACCGGGACACCGTCGACGTACACCCGGTCGCCCGGGCCGACATGCTCATCGAGCGACACCAGGCGCCCTTCGCGGCGGGCATGCAGTTCGTCCTCGGTGTGCTTCATCACCTGGCGGCCTTCGCGGACTGCCTCGACCACGTCACGGGACCTGGCCCTGAGCGAGTCGGCCGCCGAGCGAGCCACCTGTGCCGGCGCGATCTGCGACGCGGTCTCCTTCACCTTCCGCTTGGCGTAGCCGGCGGTTGCCACGCCGGCAACCACGCCGCCGGCGAACCAGGTCACTCGCTTCATCATGCTCGCCTCCGTCGTCGGTGGGTGTCCGGTGTCTCGCCTGTCTCGATCGCCTGGACCACGACGGGTCCGACGGCGGGTGGCCGTGCGGTACCTCGGAGGCGGGCGATCGTCCGGGACGTGCCGCGAGCGAGCCCCGCCGCCTTGATCATCGGCGCTGAGAACGATGTCCGGGCGACCGTACTGCCGACGGCGTCGCCGATCGCTTCGGCCGACCCGAGGACGCGGTCGAAGCGTTCGAGATCGGCGCGTGCCTCGTTGACGGTGGCTCTCGCCTCGTCGGTGGTGTCGTGCAACTCCTGGATCAACGGGGTGGTCTCGGCGCGGAGGTCGTCGAGTTCGCGCCGGACGTCCCGCAGCGCGTCGAGCACCCGCATCAGCACCACGACGAGGGCGGCGAAGCCGATCGAACAGAGCACGGCGGCGACAACGAGCACGAGCTCACCGGCGGTCATGTCACGTCGGGCCCGGGTCGGTCGGCGACACCGACACTGCGATCGTGGAGTGCCCGCTCGTCGCCGAGCCGCGACGGCTCGTACCAGCGCCGGCCGACGAGTTCGTCGGGGAGGTACTGTTGGCTGACCGTGCCGGAGGCATGGTCGTGAGGATACTCGTACCCGGTTCCGTGGCCGAGCGACGCAGCACCTTGATAGTGAGCGTCGCGCAGGTGCGCCGGCACCTCGCCGACGGCACCGTCGCGCACGTCGCTGCGTGCGTTCCAGATCGCACGAGCTGCCCGATTGCTCTTGGGTGCCACGGCGAGGTAGATGGCGGCTTCGGCGAGGTTCAGCTGCGCCTCCGGCAGGCCGACGTGCTCGAGCGCGTGCGCAGCAGCGACGGCGACCTGGAGTGCGCCGGCGTCGGCGAGTCCGACGTCCTCCGACGCGAAGATCACCATCCGTCGGGCGATGAACCGTGCGTCCTCCCCGGCTTCGAGCATGCGGGCGAGCCAGTAGATCGCGGCGTCCGGGTCGGATCCGCGGATCGACTTGATGAATGCGCTCACGACGTCGTAGTGGTCGTCGCGCCCGTAGCGCAGTGCAGTGGTCCCCAGTGCCGCTTCGACGTGGGCCAGCTCCACACGGCCGTATCCGGACAGCGCACACGACACCTCGAGCGCGGTCAGCACCTGGCGTCCGTCGCCGCCGGCACGGTCGACCAGCAGAGCAAGCGCGTCGTCGTCGGCCGTCGCCCCCTCCGCCTGCAGGCCACGGCGAAGAAGGGCGTCGATCGCGTCGCGGTCGAGCGGCTCGAGCCGGAAGAGCGTGGAACGACTCCGCAGCGGAGCGTTCACCTCGAAGAACGGGTTCTCCGTGGTCGCGCCGATCAGCGTCAGCGTGCCGTCCTCCACGGCGGGCAGCAGCGCATCCTGTTGGGACTTGGAGAACCGGTGGATCTCGTCGAGGAACAGGATCGTGCCCTGGCCGCGCTCGCCGAGCCGTTGGCGCGCCCGTTCGATCGTCTCGCGGACGTCCTTGACCCCCGCCGACACTGCCGAGAGCTGTTCGAAGGCACGGTCGGTACTGCCGGCGACGGCGAGGGCGAGGGTCGTCTTGCCGGTGCCCGGCGGGCCCCACAGCAGCGCCGAGGTCAGCCGGTCGGTCTCGACGAGCCGTCGCAACGGCTTGCCCGGACCGACGAGATGGTCCTGGCCGACGACGTCGTCGATCGTGCGCGGGCGGAGCCGAGCGGCCAGCGGGGCACGCGAGCGACGCTGCTCCTCGGCGGCGACCGCGAACAGGTCGTCGGTCACGGCAGGAGTCGCGGGATCACGGCCCGGTATGCCGCCAGGCGGAACTCGACGACGTGCTCGAGCAGCCATGCCGGCTCGACCCATTTCCAGGCGACGAACTCGACCTCGTCGGGGGTCGGGATCACGTCGTCCGACCGGACCCGGAAGAGGTACCAGCGCTGTGCCTGCCCGAGCCGTTTGCCGGCGCTGCGGATCTGGTCGGGGAACTCGTACACCACCCAATCCGGATGTTCGCCGAGCAGGTCGACCTCGTCGGGTCCGAGTCCGGTCTCCTCGCCCAACTCACGCCACGCCGCATCGCCCGGCTCCTCCCCCACGTCGATGCCGCCCTGCGGCAGCTGCCACGCGCCGGGGACGTCGCTGCGCTCGAATGCCAGGACCTCGCCCTGCGAGTTCGTGACCACGGCCACGACGCCGGCACGGAAGTTCGAACTCGCCATCGGTGCGAGGGTACCGCGCCGACCGCTCAGCGTCCGAGGGCTCGCAGTCGCGCGGTGACGTCGGCGTAGTCGTCGTCGAATTCGGCGACGGCGGCGAACCACCGACGCGCGGCGATCGGGTCGCCGACGCGGTCGTACAGGTCGCCGAGGACGTACCACTGACGGAGGTGGAACTCGCGCACGGCCTTGGGCCGCTTGGTGGCCGGCTCCATCACCTCGATCGCCGCCCGGAGCTCACCCTGATCGGCGAGCGCGCCGGCCGCCACGATTCGGCCTTCGGCCATGACGTCGTGGCTCGGTGACGACGCCTTGATCTCCTGCCACACCTGGTCGACGGCGGTCCAGCGACCCTGCGCGCGATGACAGTCGGCGATCACCGGCAGCAGTGACGGATCCTCGTGGAGATCCTGCGCCGCCTGCAGCGCAGCAGCGGCCTGCTTGTACTTGCCGAGGCGATAGTTCGACAGCCCGACGATCTCGTGGGCGGCTGCCACCGTCGGCGCCTCCTTCGCGATCGCCGACGCGATGCGCCGGGACTCCTGGAACCGCTCGCGGTCGAGTGCCTCGGACGCCTGGGCGAGACGCTCCGCGAGCCGGGCACCGCGCTGTTGGCCGAGCGCGCCGACCAGCTCGGCCGACACTTCCGGGTCGAGCGGTTTGGGCGCCTTGCGCTTGGGAGGCCCGTCCGCGGCAGGACTCGCAGCACGTCTCGTCGCTCCTGTCGCCGCACGCCGCACCGACCCCTCGTCGATCCACTGCTCGGTGGTGCGCTCCTCGATCCGCTGCCGCTCGAGGTCGGGATCACGAGGCTCGCGCGGCAGCCGCCTGGCCTTGACCTCCAGTGAACGACGTTCGGCCTCGGTCTGCGGCCGCGCCGGGCGACCATCGCGACGCGTTCCCGATCGGCTGTCGGGCCGCCCACGTCCACCACGGCTGTCCCTGCTGTCCGGCCGTCCGCTCGAGCGGCCGTCGGATCGGCCACCGCTGCGCGATCCCGACCGGCTGCCGCCCGAGGGCTTGCCGGACGAGGATCGACCACCGGAGGGCTTGCCGGACGAACGCCCCGAACCTTGTCCGGATGGACGCCGCGAGTCGTCTCGGCGCGGTGGACGGGAGGACGAGCCGGACGACATGGCTCGCCATGCTACGGCGGCCACGGGTCGCACGCGCGGGCCGCTCCGGAAAGCGGCCCGAAAACGCGAAGAACGCACCGCCGGCAAACCCGGACGGTGCGTTCCTCGATCGAAATCCGGCGACGTCCTACTCTCCCAGGGGATCACTCCCCAAGTACCATCGGCGCTGACAGGCTTAACTTCCGTGTTCGAGATGGGAACGGGTGTGACCCT
>CAVQRU010000003.1:0-147877 GCA_963715285.1 Ilumatobacteraceae bacterium
TGGTACCCGAACCTGACCTCCGACCATCGGTCGCCCTCGGACCGGTCGCTGATGCCGACCTTCGCACGGTTCGTGCACGACCGTTCCGATCCGCTGCGTCGGTTGCTCGCGACCCGGACCGTCCAGACCAACGAGGTGGGTCGGTGTGCGTTCCTGCTTCCGGCATTCGGGATCCTGGCCGACGAGGTCGGCCCACTCGGTCATCTCGACGTCGGCGCGAGTGGCGGCCTGAACGTGTTGCTCGACCGGTTCCACTACCGGTTCGTCGACCAGGAGGGCACCTCGTCGCTCGTCGGCGACGACTCGACGGTGGTGCTCGAGTGTTCGACGACGGGAGCCGTACCGGTTCCCTCGGCCATGCCGACGATCGCGACCCGATGTGGGGTCGATCGCTCACCGATCGACGTGACCGACGACGGCGAAGCGCGCTGGTTGGAGGCCTGCGTGTGGCCGGACCAGGCCGACCGGTTCCATCGCCTGGTCGAGGCCATCGCGATCGCTCGTTCGGCACCTCCCGAACTCCTCGCAGGCGATGCGGTCACGTCGTTGGCGCCGGCGATCGAACGCGTCGGCCTGGCTGCGCATCCGGTGGTGACCAACTCCTGGGTGCTCAACTACCTGACCCCCGACGAACGAATCGCCTATCTGGCCGAACTCGACCGGATCGGTTCCGCGCGCGACCTCTCGTGGGTGTACGCCGAAGCTCCCGCCCTCATCCCGGAGCTGCCGAACGAACCCGATCCGAAGGACCCGCACCGCACCGTGCTGTCCATGGTCCGTTGGCGCAACGGGCGCCGGATCGTGCAGCACCTCGCCACCTGCCACCCCCACGGTTTCTGGATCCACTGGCGGTGACTGCGTTCTCGTGAACGAGTTGCGGCCTCCGTGCGCGCCTTGTTCACGAGATGCGGAAGCGCCAGGGGGTGCCGACGGCTCTGGTGAGACCGATTCGAGGGCCGACGAGCGGATCGATCGGTGGGGCGGCACCGTCGTCGACGATCCGGATCGCCGACGACGCACCGGTGAGGTCGAGCCCGTTGTCGGCGCCATCGATGCCGACGGCCGCGCAGAGTTTGCCAGGACCGTTGCAGAGCTCGCGATCGGACCGCCCCGATCGGCGCGACCGCATCGCGACCACACCCGCGACCGGCGCAAGCGCCCGCAGCAGCACCGCTTGACCGTCCCCATCGGCGCCGGTGACGACGTTGGCGCACCAGTGGATGCCGTAGCTCCGGTAGACGTAGAGGCGCCCGGGCGGCCCGAACATCACGGCGTTGCGAGTCGTCGGGCCCTTGAACGAGTGACTGGCCGGGTCGTCACGCATGTACGCCTCGGTCTCGATGATCCGACCGCTCACCAGCTCCCCGTGACGCTCCACGACGAGCAGCTTGCCGAGGAGGTCCAGCGCCACGTCCGGGGCGTCGCGCGCGAACCACGCGTGGTCGAGCGGCGTCGCGTTCAGAGCCCCAGGCGCTCCGCGTCGCGGGCCAGCATCGCCCGGTACGACTCGACCTGGAGCGGGAGCGCTTCGGGGCCGGCCGCGCCTCGTGACGTCCGCATCCGCACACCGACGCCCGGTCCCACCAGCGCAGCCGCGTCGGAACCGAGCTGCGGATCGGCGGCGACGAGGTCACGCAAGGACCCCTCGCCTGCGAGCGTCGCCCTCACGTGGGCACCCACGATCGCATGCGCCTCGCGGAACGGCACGCCCGCGCGAACGAGGTACTCGGCGAGATCGGTCGCCGCCGTGGTCTCCTCGTCCGCAGCCGCCTGCATCGCCTCGGGCACGAACGTCGCGGTTGCGATCATCCCGGTGAGCGCCGCCACCGCGAGTGTCACCTGCTCGACGGAGTCGAACAACGGCTCCTTGTCCTCCTGCAGGTCGCGGTTGTACGCCAAGGGGAGGCCCTTGAGCGTCGCCAGGAGTCCGGTGAGATTTCCGATCAGGCGGCCACTCTTGCCGCGGGCGAGTTCGGCGATGTCGGGGTTCTTCTTCTGCGGCAACATCGAGGAACCGGTCGCGTAGCCGTCGTCGAGCTTGGCGAAGCCGAACTCACCCGAGGTCCACAGCACCCACTCCTCGCCGATGCGCGAGAGGTGCACTCCGACGAGTGCCAGGTCGAACACGGCCTCCGCCACGAAGTCGCGATCGCTGACGGCGTCGAGGCTGTTGTCGAAGACCCCGGCGAAGCCGAGATCGGCTGCGTTGCCCTCGGGATCGATGGGGAGCGACGATCCGGCGAGCGCGCCCGCTCCCAGCGGCGAGACATCGAGTCGGTCCCGGGTCGCCAGGAGTCGATCGACGTCACGAGCGAACGCCCACCCGTGCGCCAGGAGGTGATGCGCGAGCAGGACCGGCTGCGCACGCTGGAGGTGGGTGTACCCCGGCAGGTACGTGTCGCCGGCGCCCAGCGCCCGATCGAGCAGGACCGTCTGGAGGTCGTGGATCGAACGCGCGACCGAGAGCAGCTCGCGCTTGCACCAGAGACGAAGATCGGTCGCGACCTGATCGTTGCGACTCCGGGCGGTGTGCAGCTTGCCGCCCGCCGGTCCGGCGAGCTCGGTCACCCGACGTTCGACGGCCGTGTGGATGTCCTCGTCGCTCTCGACGAAGACGAAGGCGTCGGAACCCAGTTCGTCGCCGACCTGGTCGAGCGCCGACAGGATCGAGTCGCGCTCGGTGTCGGTCAGGAGGCCGACCCGGGCGAGACCGCGAACGTGCGCGGCGGAGCCCGCGATGTCGTCTCGCCACATCGTGCGGTCGAACGGCAGGCTCACCGTGTAGGCCATCAGCGCCTCGGCGGGGCCCCCGGCGAAGCGGCCGTGCCAGAGCGTCTGACCCTCACCGGAGCGGTCGGGGTGCTGCGAATCGGTCATGTCAGTCCAGTCCCGCGAGATCGCGGAGGTGGGCGGCCAGTGTGCCGCCGTCGGTCGATGCGGCGACACACATCAACGTGTCGTCGCCGGCGACGGTACCGAGCAGCCCCTCGACGCGGCTGCGATCGAGCGCCGAGGCGACCACGTGAGCACAGCCCGGCGGCGTGCGAAGGATGACGATGTTGCCGGAGCAGGCGACCTCGGCGACCCACTCCCCCATCACCCGGCGAAGTTGGTCGAGCGGGGCGAGGCGGTCGGGAGCGAACTCCGGGATCGCGTACACGGTGTTGCCACTCGGCACGCGCACCTTGATCGCCCCGATGTCGTCGAGATCGCGCGACACCGTCGCCTGGGTCGCCTCGATGCCGTGTTCGGCGAGGAGTTCGATCAGCTGTGGCTGACTGGTGACCTCGTGTTCGCCGATCAGACGGCTGATCGTGGTCTGGCGTTGCACCTTGCTCATGACCCGCTCACCGGGGATCGACAGGGTCGGGATGGGGCCGGATGCCCAGCAGGAACGCCATCGCGCCCCGCGCCGCATGGAGGCGGTTGTGGCCCTGCTGGAACACGACGGACTGCGGCCCGTCGATCACGTCGGCTGCGACCTCGATACCGCGGTAGGCGGGCAGACAGTGCATGAACACCGCACCGGGGTCGGCGAGCGCCATCATCTGGTCGTCGACGGTGTAGCCCTCGAACTGCCGGAGCCGCTCCTGTTTCTCGGCTTCCTGCCCCATCGACACCCAGGTGTCGGTGTGGACGGCGTGCGCACCTTCCACCGCGTCGGCCGGACGGGCCGACTGCCGGACCGACGCGGCGCCGAGGAGGCCGAACCGCTCCAACTCGACGAGCGGGGCGTCGAATCCGTGCGGGCACGCGAACCGGATGTGCATGCCGAGCATCGCCGAGACCTCGGCCAGCGAGCGGGCCACGTTGTTGAAGTCGCCGACGTACGCCACGGTCTTGCCGGACAGCTCACCCAGGCACTGCTGCATCGTGAGTGCGTCGGCGAACGCCTGCAGCGGATGGGAGTGGTCGGAGAGCATGTTGACGACGGGGACGTCGACGACCGCGGCCATGCGCGTGACCGTGAGGTGGTCGAACACGCGCGCTGCGATGAGCGCGTGATACCCCTCCATGATCCGAGCGACGTCCTCGACCGGCTCGCGGGTGTCGAATCCGACCTCGTCGCCTCGCGTGTAGATCGGATGTCCACCGAGCTGCACCACGGCCATCTCCATCGAGTGACGGGTGCGGTTCGACGGCTTCTCGAAGATCAGGGCCACGCCGTCGTCTGCGAGAGGCCGGTCGAGCGAGTCGACGGGCTGCTGGGCGAGCGCCAGGATCTCCCGGATCTCGTGCGGAGTGAAGTCGGTGACGTCGAGCAGGTGGCGGGTCACGGTCTCGCTCCGTTCGCAGCGAGCGAGGCGGCGATCATCCCAACGGCCTCGTCGATCTCGGCGTCGGTGACGGTGATCGGCGGAACGAGCCGCAGGGTGGTCGGGGTCACGGCATTGACGATCAGTCCCCGGTCGAGCAGGTCGGCGTAGACCACCTTGGCGTCGATGCCGACGGCCAGCTCTGCGCCGAGCATCAGGCCCCGACCACGGACGTCGACGACGCCGCTGACGTTGCGCAACCCGTCGACGATGCGCCTCCCTTGACGCTCGGCGACGGCCGGCGCGTCGATCCGTTGCATCTCGTCGATCACGGCGTTGACTGCAGCGGTCGCGAGCGCGGTCCCCGAATAGGTGCTGCCGTGGTCGCCGGGCTGGAAGACGGCGGCGACGTCGGTTCGAGCCCAGCACGCGCCCACGGGCATCCCGTTGCCCATCGCCTTCGCGAGGGTGACCACGTCGGGGCTGACACCCGAGCGTTCGAACCCGAACCATCGCCCGGTGCGGGCGAAGCCGGTCTGGATCTCGTCGACCATCATGAGCGCTCCGGTCTCGTCGCAGAGCTGCCGGATGCCCTGGAGGTACTCGTCGGTCGCCGGGTGGATGCCCCCTTCGCCGAGGATCGGCTCGATGAGCACCGCGGCGACCGATCCGTCGACCGCCTGTCGCATCGCATCGAGGTCACCCCAGGCGACGTGGCGGAACCCGTCGGGCATCGGTGCGAAGGGCTCGTGTTTCGCGGGCTGTCCGGTGGCGGCGAGCGTGGCGAGCGTGCGGCCGTGAAAGCTCCCCAGTGCGCTGACCACCGTGTACCGGCCACGGCCACCGTGCTTGCGGGCCAGCTTGATGGCGCACTCGTTCGACTCGGCGCCCGAGTTGGTGAAGAAGATCTGACCGCGGTGGCCGGTGGCGTCGAGCAGGAGGTCGTTGATCTTCACGGCTGCCTCGGTCGCGACCGGGTTGGCGAAGAAGTTGGAGACGTGCAGCAACGTGTCGAGCTGGTCTCCCACGGCTTCGGCCACCGCTGGATTGGCGTGACCGAGCGACACCACGGCGATGCCCGCGAGGAAGTCGAGGTACCGCTTGCCGTTCGAGTCCCACAGCTCGGTGCCGCGACCGCGTTCGAACATGATCGCCGGTGGCCCGAACACCGGCATGAAGGGACAATTGGCCATCGGCGCGTGCTCGAAGGCGTGGCTCATGCGGAGGTCTCCCGTTCGTTCATGATCATCGTTCCGATGCCCGCGTCGGTGAAGATCTCGAGCAGCAGCACGTGGGCGATGCGGCCGTCGAGGATGTGTGCACGGTGGACGCCATGACGCACGGCGTGGGTACAGCTGGCCACCTTGGGGATCATCCCGCCGGCGATCACGCCATCGGTCACCAGCCGGTCGAGTTCGTCGGCGGTGACCTGGCGGATCAGACTCGCGGCATCGGCCACGTCGCGGCGCAACCCTTCGATGTCGGTCAGGTACACGAGCTTCTCGGCGCCGATCGCCTCGGCGATCGCACCGGCGACGGTGTCGGCGTTGATGTTGTAGGCCTGACCGGTCTCGTCGCTGCCGATCGTGGCGATCACCGGGATGAACTCGTCGTCGATCAAGCCGTGGATGACCTCCGGGTTGATCTCGGTGACGTCGCCGACGAACCCGAGTTTGGCATCGCGCGCCGTCGCCCGGATGAGGCCGGCGTCGACGCCGCTGATCCCCACGGCGTAGCGGCCGTGGACGTTGATCGCTGCGACGAGCTGCGGGTTGACCTGTCCTTTCAGCACCATGCGGGCGATGTCGACCGTCTCGGCGTCGGTGACCCGCAGCCCGTCGACGAACTCGGGCTCCTTGCCGAGCCGTTGCATCAACTCCGAGATCTGGGGCCCGCCGCCGTGGACGACGATCGGCCGCATCCCGACGAGGCGCATCAGCACGATGTCCTCGGCGAACAAGGTCAGCGCATCGTGGTCGGACGTGCCTGCGAGCGCGTTGCCGCCGTACTTGACGACCACGGTCTTGCCGGCGAACCGTCGGATGTACGGCAGTGCCTCGACGAGGACGGACGCCTTGAGTGACGCGGCTTCGGTCATGAGTGTCTCCTCACGGTGCGAGTCCGATCGTGGGGAGTCCGGCGGTCTCGTCGAGGCCGAGCGCCACGTTGGCGGCCTGGACCGCCCCACCCGAGGCACCTTTGGTGAGGTTGTCGATGGCACACATCGAGATGACGGTGTTCGTGCGTGGGTCGAACCGAGCCGACACGTGAGCGGAGTTCGATCCGAGCACCGACTTGGTGGCGGGCGGAGCGTCGAGCACGGCCACGAACGGCTCGTCGGCGTAGAACGCCCGCATCGCATCGGCGACGGCATCGTCGGTGCAGCCGGCCGAGGCGGTCGCGGCGCACGTGGCGAGCAGGCCGCGGCTCATCGGCACGAGATGCGGCGTGAAGATCAGCTGGGCGCCGATCTCCTGCTCCATCTCGGGGGTGTGGCGGTGCGACAGCAGCCCGTACGGGATCGCGTTGGAGTCGATGTTGGTGAAGACGTTCGTGTCGGTCGGTGCCCGCCCGGCGCCGGTGATGCCCGTCAGCGTGTTGACGACCACTCCCGTCGTCTCGATCAGCCCGGCGTCGACGAGCGGCCGAAGCGCCAGGGTGGCTGCGGTGACGTGACAGCCGGGTGTGGCGACGAGGCGCGCCCCCTTCAACTCGGCGCGATGGAGCTCGGGAAGTCCGAACACCGCCTCGGCCAACAGCTCGCCTTCGGTGTGCTCGAATCCGTAGTACGTGGGGTAGGCCGCGGCGTCGCGCAACCTGAACGCCGCGGAGAGATCGACGACGCAACCGACCTGACCGACCAGCGACGGTGCCAGCTCCATCGAGGCCTCGTGCGGAAGTCCGAGGAACACGAGGTCGAGCCCCCCGACCGTCGACGGGTCGAAGGCGCTGAACACGAGGTCCGGGTAGGCGACCTCGAGCGAGGGGTACAGGTCGGCGGCTCGGCGCCCTGCCATCGAATCACCCGTGGCGAGGCGGACGTCGAGGGCCGGGTGGAGGGCTGCCAGTCGGAGCAGCTCGGCCCCGGTGAAGCCGGACGCGCCGATGATCCCGACGGCGATGGAGGGTGCCGACATCTGCATGAACATACACGTATCCGAATGATCATGCAACACATCGGACCGGACTCCCCCCGACGGGCCACGGTCGTCGGACGAGTCGGGCAGACTGTGCACATGATTCCGGGTACGCCACCGACGAAGGGTCGTCTCCTGGTCGCCACGCCACCACTCGAGGACGCCAACTTCGATCGCACGGTGATCTTCATGCTCGAGCACCACGACGAGGGCGCGATCGGGGTCGTCATCAACCGGCCGAGCCACGAGGCACTCGACGAACCCCTCGACCGATGGATCGATCTCCAGGCTGCGCCGTCGTCGGTCTTCTCCGGCGGTCCGGTGGAGGAATCCGCACTGATCGCGCTGGCCGAGACCACCGAGCCCCTGCACGACAACGGCGACTATCTGTCCCCGATCGTCGGCACGATCGCGTCCGCTGATCTCACGGCCGATCCGGCACTGGTCGCTGCAGAGGTCAAGGGGGTCCGGGTCTTTCGTGGATACGCCGGCTGGGGGCCGGGCCAGCTCGAGGGTGAGATCGAAGCCGGCGCCTGGTTGGTGCTCGACTCCGAGCCCGGTGACGTGTTCTCCGACGATCCCGACGAGCTGTGGCGAACCGTGCTGCGCCGTCAACCCGGCCGGCTGGCCTGGCTGGCCAACGCTCCCGACGACCTCAGCGCCAACTGAATGCTGGACTCCGCCGAGCGCGGGATGCAACGATGACGGCGATGCCGAACCTGGACGACGCCCGGACCCGCCTGCTCGAGGAGCGCACACAGCTGCAGCGCCAACTCGACGACCTCGAGCACGAACGCGTCGGCGACGGCCCGATCGACATGCTCGGCGGCGACGCCGGAGCCGACACCACGATCGCGACCGCGGAGCTCAACCTCCGGTCCGAGCTCGCCCATTCGATCGCCGAGATCGACGCTGCCC
Source organism: Ilumatobacteraceae bacterium (assembly GCA_963715285.1). Lineage (GTDB taxonomy): Bacteria > Actinomycetota > Acidimicrobiia > Acidimicrobiales > Ilumatobacteraceae > Sva-07. Next base: position 8,312 of record CAVQRU010000003.1, read on the forward strand.
TGCGACGCATCGAACTGGGCACGTACGGCCTCGACGAGGAGACCGGCGAACCGATCGACCCGGACCGCCTCGACGCGATCCCGACCGCGCGCACCAACATCCGCTGAGCCGGCGGGACAACCAGGTACGGAACCAGACGAACCACCGATGTTCACCTTCCGGCGCCTGCGTCGCGACGACTTCGAGGTCCTCGCGCGGTGGCTGGCGGAGCCACACGTCGCCGAGTGGTGGAACCACGAGCACCGCACCGACGCACTCGAGGACGACTTCGGGCCGACCATCGACGGCGAGGAACCGGCAGAGGACTGGATCGCAGTGCTCGACGACGTCCCGGTCGGCGTGGTGCAGTACTGCCACTTCGTCGACTACCCCGAGTACGTCGAGGAGATGGAACCCGTGTACCCGGTGGGCGACGGGGCCGGCACGATCGACTACCTCGTCGGCGATCCGGGGCGGGTGGGTCGAGGGGTCGGGACACGGATGATCGCCGAGTTCGTCGAGTTCGTGTGGTCGCACGATCCGTCGGTGACCCATCTGGTCGTCCCCGTGAACTCCGCCAACGAACGCTCCTGGCGGGCGTTGCTGGGCGCCGGGTTCACGCTGGTCGGTCGCGGGGAACTCGACCCCGACAACCCGGCGCACGATCGGCTGCACGAGATCCTGCGTCTCGACCGACCCGGTTGAGCGCAGGCGGTGACACCGACCTACCGTCGGGTCGATGGCCGACGATGCACGACTCCCTCCCGCCGCCTCGGGACCCGACTGGGTGCGCCCCCTCGTGCACTTCGAGATCCTGGCTCGTGATCCCGACGTACAGCGCGCATTCTACGGCGAGCTGTTCAACTGGCCGATCGGCGACGGACCGATCATGAACTTCCCGAGCGGTCTCGGCGGTCCCGAGCCCGGACCAGCCGGGCACATGCGCCAGGCCCCGCGGAGCGGATTCGTCCTGTACATCCAGGTACGGGACCTCGCGTCGTCGCTCGTTCGGGTTCCCGAGTTGGGCGGGACGGTGGTGTCGCAGCCGTTCGACGTGCCCGCGGGACCGACGATCGCGTCGATCGAGGATCCGGAGGGCAACCCACTGGTCCTCGTCCAGCAGTAGCTCAGTCGACGCCGTCGAACCGATCGACGACGATGCTGCCGGGTTCGATCAGTTCGAGCAACCGTGCCCCGAGCGGTGACGCATCGAGTGCGGCTCGACCGGCGTCGGCGTCGTCGGGGGTCGCCCACAGGGTCAGCACGAGCCACCTGCCATCGCGATGGCGGCCGAGCGAACGTCGCAGGAAGCCGCGCTGGTGGTAGGCGACGGCGACCTGGACGCGTTCGTCGACAGCTCGGAAGGCGGCCTCGTCGACTTCGGGCGCCAACCGAAACGTCGTGATCTCGAACATCTCCCGGACGCTACGGTCCGACGATGGACGAGTGGTGGACCGACCCGCTGCGCCGAGCGTTCCGCGGCCGGTCCGTCGTCCTGGCCGGTGCGGTGAGCGCATCCTGGACCGAGCACATCGAACTGCTCCGGTCGGTGGGCGTCGAGCGTCTGTTGGTGGTTGCGACGGGAGGGCGCGGCGCCGGACCGCAGCCCGACGTCCCGACCGTGATCGTCGAGCCACCGGCCGGTCTCTCGGAGATGGAACGGATCCATGCCGCCGACCGAGCCCTGGCCCATCCCACTCCCGAGATGGTCGACGCGCTGGATCGCTTCGATCCTCGTCGCGAGGCGCTCGTGGTGGGAACGTTCCTCGCGACGACCGCTCGACTCGCCGGCCGGCCCCTGTTGGCCCATCGGCGCCCGGAGTGGGTGGCGCTGGAGGACAAGGTGGTCATTGACGCGTTCTGGGACCGGGCCGGTGTCGAACGTCAACCGAGCGTCGTCGCGTCACTCGACGAGGCGGCCGGGGCCGCCCGGTCGATCGACCGGGGCGATGGCACCGTGTGGGCAGCCGACGCCCGAGAGGGATTCCACGGCGGCGCACACGAGACCTACTGGGTCACCGACGACGCAGCTCGCGACCGCACCATCGCGCGGTTGCGAACCGTCTGCGACGCCGTGCGGGTCATGCCCTTCCTGGAGGGCATCCCGTGTTCGATCCACGGCATCGTCCTGCCCGACGGCGTGTCGACACTGAGGCCGGTCGAGATGGTGACGTTGCGGCGGGGAAGATCGTTCGTGTACGCCGGCTGCGCGACGTCGTGGGATCCGTCGCCCGCTGTCCGCGAGCAGATGCGGTCGATCGCACGACGGGTCGGAGCGCAGCTCCGGGACGAGGTCGGCTTCCGCGGGACGTTCACCGTCGACGGCGTCGTGACGGCGGACGGCTTCTGGCCGACCGAGCTCAACCCCCGGTTCGGCGGGGGGATCATGACGATCGCCCGCGGCGCCGGCATTCCCATCGTGCTGGTGAACGACCTGATCGTCGCAGGCCACGACATCGGGCGCACCTCGGCACAGTTGGAGGCCGACATCGTGACGATCGCCGACGAGCGCAGGGGCGGCGGCACGTGGATGGGCGGACTCGACCACGACCTGGAGGCGAGCGCACGACCGGTGGCGTTCGATGGCTCAGCGTGGACGTGGAGCGCCGACGACCGGCACGCAGCCGGTCGGGTGACCGCCGGAGCGGGCTTCATCCGCTGCGTCTACGACCGGGCGGCGACCCCCGTCGGCCCGTCGACCGCGGATCGAGCCGCGCGGTTCTGGGGGTTCATCGCACGAGAAACCGGGGCCGACACCGCCGGTCTGACACCGGCGACGAGTGGAACACCGCGGGGCTGACTCGTGGTGTGCTCAGGCAGTGAGGGCGGCGATGGCGTCGTCGACTCGTTCGACCGGCACCAGGACGTGGTCGTGGTGGTAGCCGGCCAGCACATTGCACGGAATGTCGAGCCGTGCGAGCCGTTCGCTGATCGCGGCGGTGAGCCCCACGGCTTCGAGGCTCGACTGGACGGTGAGGCTCAGCCACGCGAACCGGACGGTGACGAGTTGGCCCGCACGTTCGGCGGCCTCGACCGGGAGCACGATCGTCGTCAGCGGGCCCTCCTTCACGATCGCATGGGCCGATGCCAGGAGACCCGGAGTGGGGACCTCGACGGCAATGTAGGTGAACACGCCCGGTCGACGAGCGACGGCGAGCGACGCGAGCATCGCATCGAGATCGGTTTCACCGGGCGCTGTCATGCCTCCAGTGTCCCAGCCCTGTCAAACGGGTGTGGCGCGCCCCGTGTCGCCGCCGGCCTGCCCGTGGCGCGATGATCGCTCGACCTCTCGGAAGGAGCTCGTCGACATGTCCACTCCACCTCTTCTGCCCGGCCGCCTCGGCACTCCCGACCTCGACATCCGCGACGACCCACGTGCCGACCCACGCATGGTCGCCGCAATGGGTCCGATCGGGCTCGACGTCGCACCACCTCCCACGCCGGTCAACGCAGCCACACCGATCGCCGACCTGCTCGAGTACGCGATGCTCGCGGAGGAGGGCTTCGAAACCCTGGGCGGTGTTCTGACGGCCAACAGCGCACCGACCAGCGGCGTCGTGCGGTCGGAGGAGACGATCACCGGCGTCGACGGCAACGACATCACGCTCTACCTCCACCGCCCGGACGAAACGGACGGACCGCTGCCGTGCGTGGTCCACACCCACGGCGGTGGGATGGCGATCCTGAGCGCCACCGGCGAGAGCTACGTCAAGTGGCGTGACGACCTCGCCGCCACCGGCATGGTCGTGGTGGGCGTCGAGTTCCGCAACGCGGCCGGGAAGTTGGGGCCGCACCCGTTCCCCGCCGGGTTGAACGACTGCGCGAGTGCAGCACAGTGGGTGATCGCGAACCGAGAGGCGCTCGGGGTGTCGAAGGTCGTCATCTCCGGCGAGTCCGGCGGCGGCAACCTGTCGATCGCCACCGCCCTCAAGGCGAAACAGGACGGCTGGATCGGCGAGATCGCCGGTGTCTACGCCCAGTGCCCGTACATCTCCGGCGCCTACGCCGACCCTCCGGCCGAACTCACGTCGCTGTTCGAGAACGACAACTACTTCTTGAACGTCGAGAACATGGGTGCGCTGGCGAGGACGTACGACCCGGACGGCACCCACGCGACCAATCCACTCGCCTGGCCGATGCACGCCACCACCGACGACCTCGCCGGATTGCCACCGCACGTGGTCTCGGTGAACCAACTCGATCCGCTGCGCGACGAGGGGCTCGTCTACTACAGGAAGCTGCTCGACGCGGGAGTGAGCACCGTGAGCCGCACGGTGAACGGCACCTGTCACGCCGGCGACTGCCTCTTCCTCGATGCGATGCCCGACGTCTGGCATGCCACGATTCGCGACATCAAGGGGTTCGCCGACTCGCTCTGACCGGGCCACTGGTTCCGGGCGAGTGGTCCCGGGCGAGTGGTCCCGGGCGAGTGGTCCCGGGCGCTCGCCGTCAGCTGCGGAGTTGGGCGCCGAGCTTCGTCGCTGCGGCCTCGACGCCACGCCGCACGTCGGCGATGTCAGCATCGGTGAGGTTGCGATCAGCGGCCTGGAGCCGAATGCGGTAGGCGAGCGAACGGGTCCCCGGTGTCGCCCGTTCGCCGCGGTAGACGTCGAACAGGTCGATGTCGACGAGCAGGTTGCCCGCTCCCTGACGCACCGCCTTCTCGACACGCTCGGCCGGGATGTCCTCCGGCACGACGAACGAGAGATCGAGGTCGCTCGACGGATACCGGCTGGTCGGCTTCCACTGCGTCGGCTTGGGCTCGCGATCGAGGATCTGGTCGAGATCGAGTTCGAGGATCGCGACGCGTTCGCTGACCTCGAACGCCTCGAGCACCTCGGGAGCCACCTCGCCCACGGCGCCGAGCGGTTCACGTCCGGCCTGCAGCGTGGCCGACCGCGTGGCGTGCAGCCCGACGGGCACCTTGGACTGGTCGAGCCGCGCACCGGCGCCGAGGGCGGCCGCCAACTCACGCCACACCGCAACCGCAGCCGGCGCCTCGGCGCCGGCGAGCACGACGGTCAACGCTTCGTACTCGCCCGGCAGTTCTCCGTCTGCAGGCGGGTACACGTGGCCGATCTCGAACAACGCAACGCCGGTGCGGCGGTGCGATTCGTTGAACGCGACGGCACGGAGCAGGCCTGGCCGCAGCGACGTGCGCAGCACGCTCTCCTCGGCGACCAGCGGGTTGGTGATGCGCAGCGCCTCGGAGGGAAGGCCCGCCTTGGCGAGGGTGTCGGGGGCGAGGAACGGGTTCGGCATCGCCTCGGAGATCCCGAGGCCGAGCAACACCTGGCGGGCCAGACGGCGCCGGTGCTGGCGGACGCTGAGCTCGCCGTGCACCACCGACTTCGGGACCGTCTTGCCCAGACGGTCGTAGCCGAAGTGACGAGCGACCTCCTCGATCACGTCGATCTCCTCGGTCGAGTCGAGTCGCCACGACGGCAGCACGACCCGCCGGGTGTCGCTCGTGCCCGACACGGTGAACCCGATCGGGTCGAGCAACGCCGGGAGGTCGTCGGCCACGAGGTCGGTGCCGAGGGTGCGATTGACGGCGCTGATGCGCACGTCGACCGAGCGGTCGGCTGCGGGCAGGTGCGCCGAGCGGGCGTCGACGGCGCCCTCGTGGACCACGAGCTCGGGGCAGGTCTCCGACAGCAACTCGACGAATCGAGCGATGGCCAGTGGCATGCCGTAGGGGTCGACACCGCGTTCGAAACGTGCCGATGCCTCGGATCGCAGATTGGTGCGCGCCACGGTCTGGCCGATGCCGGTGAGCGAGAACCAGGCCACCTCGAGCGCGACCGTCGTGGTCGCTCCGCTGATCTCGGTGTCGAGGCCACCCATGATGCCGCCCACGCCGATCGGGACGTCGTTGGCGTCGCAGATGAACAGATCGTCGTGCGTGAAGGTGCGCGCTTCACCGTCGAGGGTGGTGAGCTGTTCACCTTCGGCTGCGCGCCGCACGCGGAAGCCGCCGCCACCGAGCGTGTCGAGGTCGTAGGCGTGGTTCGGCTGGTTGAGTTCCAGCATCACGTAGTTGCTGACGTCGACGACGTTGCTGATCGGGCGCATCCCCGCAGCGGTCAGCCGTCGGGCCATCCAGTCCGCCGACGGTTTCACCTCGATGCCCGAGATCACCGTCGAGGTGAACCGACCGCAACGGTCACCGTCGACGATCTCGACCGGAGCGGTACGTTCGGGCCCGGCCACCGTGAGCGTCGGCGTCGGCGGCCGGAACTCCACGCCGAGCTTGGCGGCGAGATCGCGTGCGATCCCGACGTATCCCCAGCAGTCGGGACGGTTGCGGGTGACGTCGGCGTCGATCAGGACGTCGAGGCTCAGCCCGAGCGCCTCGCCGTACGGACGCCCGAGTGGCACGTCGGGGGGCAGGATGCGGATGCCGGAGTGATCGTCGCCGAGGCCGAGTTCGCTCGCCGAGCAGAGCATGCCCTCGGAATCGATGCCGAGGATGCCCCGTCGCTCGATCGTCATGCCGTTGGGCATCGTCGTGCCGAGCGTGGCCAGCGGGACGATGTCGCCCTCGGCCATGTTGAATGCGCCGCACCAGACGTGTCGCTGCTGGCCGTCGCCGGCATCGACGTACACCCGCTGGACCTTGGCGGCGTCGGGATGCTGTTCGAGGCGGAGCACCCGGGCGGTCACCACACCGGGCACCGTTTCGCCGACCGTGGTGACCGAGTCGACCTCGAGGCCGAGCGCGGTCAGGGCGTCGGTGACACGCTCGACCGCCTCGGGGTCGGTGGGGTCACCGAAGTCGCCGTACTCGTTGAGCCAGGACAGGAGGATCTTCACGAGAACTGCTCCAGGAATCGGATGTCGTTGGTGTACATGTCGCGGATGTCCTCGACGCCGTGACGCTCCTTGGCCATGCGGTCGATACCGAAGCCGAAGGCGAAGCCGCTCCACTGCTCGGGGTCGAGGCCGCCGGCGCGCAGCACGTTCGGGTGCACCATGCCGCAGCCTCCGAGTTCGATCCAGCTGCCGTCCGGCCGCTGGATGTCGAACTCCGCCGACGGCTCGGTGAACGGGAAGTAACTCGGACGCAACCGCGACGTGAAACCCGGGCCGAAGAACGCCTTCGTGAACGCCTCGATCGTGCCGGCGAGATCGGCCATCGTGATGTTCCGGTCGATCACCAGGCCCTCGATCTGGTGGAACACGGGCATGTGGGTGGCGTCGGGGGTGTCGCGCCGGAACACGCGGCCGGGGGCGACGATGTAGATCGGCGGCTCGCTCTCGAGCATCGTACGGATCTGGACCGGCGAGGTGTGGGTCCGGAGCAGGGTCGTCCCCACCTTGCCGTCGGGCGTGACATGGTCGACGAACAGGGTGTCGAACTCGCCGCGGGCCGGGTGCCCCTCCCCCATGTTGAGCGCCTCGAAGTTGTGCCAGTCGGTCTCGACCTCCGGGCCTTCGGCCACCTGGAACCCGAGACCGATGAACACGTCCTCGAGACGTTCCCATGCCTGGGTGACCAGGTGCGCATGCCCACGGGTCGGTTTGCCGACGAACTCCGTGAGATCGAGCCGTTCCGCTTCGACCCGAGCGGCTCGAGCTTCGGCAGCGAGGGCGGTACGCCGTTCGTCGAGCGCGACGGAGACGGCGGACATCGCCTCGTTGATCGCCTGGCCGGCGGCCTTCTTCTCGTCGATCGACTCGAGGGAGCCCAGCCGGGTCTTCTGCTGGGCGAGGGCCCCCTTCTTGCCGAGGAGTTGCGCAGTGAGCGCGGCGACCTCGTCGAGGCTGCCGGCGGCTTGGATCTCGGCGAGTGCCGCATCGCGGGCGGCGGTGATGTCAGTGAGCACGTGGACCTTTCAGGAGCGTGAGCGTCTGGTGGAACGGACCCCGGACGAACACAGGAGACGGCACAGGAGCGGACGGTCGTGTGGTCGATCCCCCGGGTTCACCCGGGGCACGAAAATCGCTGCGACTGCGGCTGCACAGCCGCCGAGGTTACCCGTTCGCCAGGCCCAACGCCCCTACCGTTTGCGCTCCTCAGGTGTCCACGATGTCCCAGGCACGTCGTGTACGCCACGAGGAGGGCTCACCATGTCGACGCAACCACCGACCGCTCCACCGCCGCCACCACCGCCATCATCGCCCCCGCCCCCGCCCGGTGCGTTCGGGACGCCACCATCGGGGCCGGCGCCCGCTGATGCGCCCTACCCGGCACGATTCGACGTCGACCGGCCGGAATCGTTGAACCGGGTGACCACCGCCTTCCGGATCATCCTGGTGATCCCGATCGCGATCGTGCTCGGGCTGCTGACCAGCAGCGGCACCAGCACCTTCGAGACCGACGACGGCGAGTGGGTCACGACCAGCGGCACGAGCATCCTCGGCGCCCTGTTCGCGACCACCCTGCTGCTCATCCTGTTCCGTCAGCGCTACCCGAGATGGTGGTTCGACTTCGCGCTCGAACTGAACCGGTTCAGCGCCCGAGTGGGCGCCTACATCGCACTGCTGACCGATGAGTACCCGTCGACCGTCGAGCAGCAGCGTGTGCACCTGGACTTCGACTACCCGGAGGACGTCGAACACGACCTGAACCGGTGGCTCCCGCTCGTCAAGTGGTTCCTGGCGATCCCCCACTTCATCATCCTGTTCTTCCTCGGGATCGGCGCGTTCTTCGCCGTGATCGCCGCCTGGTTCGCCATCCTCTTCACCGGGAAGTACCCCGAGGGCTTGTTCGACTACGTCGTGGGTGTCGGCCGGTGGGCGCTGCGGGTGTACGCGTACGCGTTCCTGCTGATCACCGACCGCTACCCACCGTTCTCGCTGAACTGAACTCGAACCGGTCGATCGGTCAGTCGGTCGGTGTGCCCTGGTGGAACGCCAGCCGCCACTCGCCGTCGGCCCGACACCAGACCGACGAGCGATTCGCGGTGCCGCGCTGATCGATCGACATCTACAGCTCGACCATCTCCTCGTCGCGGGCACGCAGCATCCGTCCACCTTCCACCATCACCAGAGTCTTGCCGCCCACCAGAGTCGTGCCGCCACACCCTGCCCGCGCCACCGCCGTACAGTGACCGCCGTGCCCGTTCTCGTCCTCCTGAACGGCCCGCCGGCGTCCGGCAAGTCCACGTTGGCCGCTCGGCTCGTGGCGGCACGACCGTTGGCACTCGATCTCGACGTCGACATCGTTCGAGGGATGCTCGGCTCCTGGTTCGACGACCCGACGGCGGCGGGTCTGGCTGCCCGGGCGCTGGCACTCGACATGGCCCGAACCCACCTGCGCGCCGGGCACGACGTGGTCGTCCCGCAGTTCCTCGGTCGGGCCGACTTCATCGACCAGCTCGACGGCGTGGCACACGAGGCCGGAGCACGATTCGTGGAGATCGCGCTCGTGATCGGTCGACAGGAGGCCATCGAGGCATTCCATCAACGCCGGGAGGCGTCCGAGGAACGAGTACACCTCGATGCGACGGCACTGGTCGACCGCTCATCCTCCGAGGACCCGCTCGGCGAGATGTACGACCGCTACGCCGAGCTGGTCGAACGTCGATCGACAGCGCACAGGGTGCGCGTGGACCGCGGCGATGTCGACGGCACGGTCGAGCAGATCGAGCGTCTGCTCGCCGGGCACTAGCGTCGGAGGTCGTGCGAGCGTTCCTGACCCACAACCCCGAGGATCGCGACGCGTACTACGGGCGGGCGCTCCCGCTGCTCACCCAGATCGCCGACGTCGTCCAGAATCCGTACGACCGCGACCTGTCGACGGCAGAGCTGATCGAGGCGGCACAGGGGTGCGACGTCATCGTTGCGCACCGATCGATGCCGGGCGAGGCGGCCGTCTTCGAGCAGGTACCGAGCCTCGTCGCCTTCCTCCGATGTGCCGTCGACACGTCGACGATCGACGTCGATGCGGCATCGACGAACGGCGTCCTGATCGCTCGTGCAGGCAAGACGTTCGTCGCCTCGACAGCGGAATTGGCGTTGGGCCTGCTGCTCGATGTGGCACGCAACATCACGGTCTCCGCAGCCGAGTACGCCGGGGGCCGCACGCCGCCGCAGCGTGCCGGGCGGCAGCTGCTCGGTCGAACGGCCGGCATCATCGGCTACGGATCGATCGGGTCCCATCTCGCCGCACTGCTGGTCGCCATCGGCATGGAGGTGCTCGTCCACGACCCGTTCGTGCCCGACCCGCAGGTCGAGGGCGTGAGATTCGTCGGATTCGACGAGTTGCTGCGCACCGCCGAGGTCGTGTTCCCTCTCGCTCCCGCGTCTCCCGAGACGGAGAACCTCATCGGAGCGCCCCAACTCGCGGCGATGCGACGCGGGACCTTGCTGATCAACGTCAGTCGGGGCGAGTTGCTCGACGAGGCTGCGGTTGCCGACGCATTCCGGTCCGGGCACCTGGGTGGGCTCGGACTCGACGTCGGTCGCGCCGACGATCAACGCCCCTCCCCCGAGTTGGCCGCACTCCCCGGCGTCGTCGCGACCCCACACCTCGGTGGTCTCACCCCGGAGAACGCCGACGCCCAGGCAGCCAGCAGCGTCGAACAGGTTGCCGCGATGGTCGCCGGTGAGATCCCACCGCGATCGTTGAACGCCGAACATGCCACACGTCTACGTGCCCTGTGGGACCGCACCCCGCGGTGATGCGGCTCGGCTGCGACACCCACATCCATTTCTACGACCGCCGGTACCCGGTGGCTCCCGAGTCGGTGATTCGTCCGCCCGACGCAACACCCGACGACTACCGCCGCGAGCAGCCGACGCTGGGCACCGAGCGAATCGTCGTCGTCCAACCGACCACGTACGGCCTCGACAACCGCTGCCAGCTCGAAGCGATGGCGACGTTCGGTGACGCGGCACGCGGCGTGGTGGTCGTCGATCCGCACGTCCCGCGCGAGGATCTCGCTCGACTCACCGACCTCGGCGTGCGTGGCGCGCGGTTCCACATGCTTCCCGGAGGCGCAGTCCCGTGGGAGGCGCTCGAGGCGGTCGCCGGCAACGTGGCGCCGTTCGGGTGGCACATCCAACTCCAGCTGAACGGCCGTGAGCTGCCGCACCACCTCGATCGCCTGCTTCGCCTTCCGGTGGGCCTCGTGGTCGACCACGTCGGTCGATTCATGTCGCCGGTCGAGCCCGACGCTCCGGAGTTCGGCGCTCTCCTGACCCTGATGGACCATGGCGCGACCGTCAAGCTGTCTGCTCCCTACGAATCATCCGAGATGGGCGCCCCGGGCTTCGAGGACGTGACCGGTCTCGTCGATGCGCTCGTGGCGCGGGCCCCCGACCGTCTGGTGTGGGCGAGCAACTGGCCCCATCCGGGGCAGGCAGCCCCACCGACTGCGGCCGACCTGGTCGCACTGCGCGATCGTTGGTTACCGACCGTTGGGCTCCGCCGACAGGTGCTGGTCGACAACCCAGCCGCGCTCTACGACTTCTGACCACGAAAGGGTCCAGCATGACCGAAGCAAACACACCACCGTCCACCACCTACGCGTCGTACCCATCGCTGGTCGACAGGACCGTGCTGATCACCGGCGGCGCCGACGGCATCGGCGCAGCACTCGTCGAGCAGTTCACCGCCCAGGGTTCCAAGGTCGCGTTCGTCGACATCAACCCGGCGAAGGCGGCCGAGACCGTCGAGCGCTGCCGCCAGGACGGCCCTCGCCACGTCCCACGCTTCTACGAGGTGGACCTCGTGGACATCGAGGCCCTGCGCACGGCCATCACCCGGATCCAGACGGACCTCGGCGGGATCACGGTGCTGGTGAACAATGCCGCGAGCGACGACCGCCACACGTGGCAGGACATGACGGTCGACTACTGGAACAACCGGCTCGACACGAACCTCCGGCACTACTTCTTCGCGATCCAGGCCGTTGCCCCCGGCATGATCGCCGCCCGGAACGGCTCGATCATCAACATCGGATCGAGCAGTTACATGATGCAGGAGGACTTCTTCCCGGGCTATGCGATCGCCAAATCGGCCGTCGAGGGCATCACCCGAACGATGGCCAGGACGTTCGGACCCGACAACGTCCGGGTCAACACCGTCCTGCCGGGATGGGTCGCAACCGAGCGGCAGCTGACCAAGTGGTGGACACCGGAGGGCGAGGAGGGCACCCTGCACGACCAGGCGCTCAAGCGTCGCATCACGCCCGGCGAGTTCGCCCAGATGGTGCTCTTCCTCGCTGCCGACGACGGAGCCGCCTGCACGGCCCAGCACTTCCTCGTCGACGGCGGTCGGTTCTGACGGCCCGCCGGCCGCTGGATCGGTTGGCCACGCATCGGGACGATCGCGAGGCCCGATCAACTGTGTGAGACCCCTTCGTCAGGATTGGGGCATGAGTCCGGTCGGCGCCGACGAGATCGCTGGAGGCGGTGACGACGTTGCGGGTGTCGGTCGTCTCGAGACGCTTCGATTGCATCTGGTCGAGTCGATCGATGCGGACTCACCCGCCGACCAGGCACATGGCGTCGCGTCTCGGGTGTCGACCGCCCTGGCCGCCCTGTCGGAGGTGGACCCGTCGCAGCTCGACGCCGCCCGAGCGGCGGGTTCGCACCTGGCAAGCCCTCGCCGACCCCGACGGCGACCGTGACCGCCACGAACACCTCCACACCAACCGCAACGTCACCCTGCGACCCCGCCCCGAGGGCGGCTGGACCCTGACCGGCAACCTCGCCGAGCCGGCCGGGGCCGAGTTCAACGAGATCTTCTCCTGGTTCCTCGAAGCCGAATGGCACACCGACTGGACCGACGCCCACCACCGACTCGGCGAGACCGCGACCACCGACGATCTCACCCGAACCCAGCCGCAACGAACCGCCGACGCCCTCCTCGCCATGGCCCGCGCCGCCGCCTCCACCCCGACGACGCCATCACCACCGCCCTCATCGGCCACATCCGACGCGTCGTCTACGACACCACCGGCACCATCATCGACCTCGGCCGCCGCCAACGCCTCTTCCGCGATGCATCACGCGACGCCGTCATGTTGCTGTCGACCACCTGCGTCTGGATCGGCTGCGACCGTCCCACCGCCTGGTGCGACGCCGATCATTCCCTCGCCTGGAAAGCCCACGGCGCCACCGTCCCACGAAACGGCCAACCCCTCTGCCACCGCCACAACCAACTCAAAGAACACGGATTCCACGTCCACCGCGACAACAACGGCACCTGGCACGTCACCGACCCCCACGGCAACGAGATCAGCTGACCACCGACTCGGGGCACGACGGGTCTGATCTCGAGAAGTCAACCGTCGGCGTCGCACGACCGCTACCGTCCGTCGGGATGTCCACAACCGAACACCGAGTCAACCGCGGGCCATCCGATCGTCAGCGCGTCGGCGCGCTGATCGTCGGTGCGGTCGTCGTGGTCGTCTCGATGATCTTGCTGTCACTGAACACCGATGGGCCGCTCACGCCGCTGAAGGCGATCATCCTCGGTGCCGTCGAGGGGTTCACCGAGTACCTCCCGGTGTCGTCGACCGGGCACCTGCTGGTCACGCAACGGCTGCTCGACCTGGGCGAAGGCGATGCGAAAGCCGCCGCCGACACCTATGTGATCGCGATCCAGATCGGTGCGATCCTCGCCGTGGTCGTCCTCTACTGGCGGCGCCTCGGGCAGCTCACGAGCGGCATGATCGGGCGCGACGCCGACGGTCGTCGCCTGCTGAGCCGTCTGGTGATCGCGTTCGTGCCGGCGGCGTTCGTCGGCCTGTTGCTCGGCGACACGATCAAGGAGCAGCTGTTCGGCGCCTGGCCGGTGATCGCCGCCTGGATGGTCGGTGGCCTCTTCCTCATCTGGTGGAACCCCCGTCCCGGCACCACCGAGCTCACGGCGTTCACGGCCCGCAATGCCGCGATCATCGGACTCGCTCAGATCCTGGCACTGTGGCCGGGGATGAGTCGCAGCCTCGTGACCATCGCCGCGGCACTGGCGATCGGAGCGAGCATGGCGGCCGCCGTCGAATTCAGCTTCCTCCTCGGACTCGCAACGCTCTCTGCGGCGACCTTCTACGACCTGGCGAAGGACGGACAGACCATCCTCGACGAGTACGGGTGGCGAACCCCGCTCCTCGGTGGCATCGTCGCGTTCATCACCGCGGCGATCGCGGTGCGCTGGCTCGTCGCCTTCCTGAGAACCAGACCGCTGTCGATTTTCGGTTGGTACCGCATCGGAATCGCGTTGGCGACAGCGGCGATGGTCGGTTTCAACGTGATCTGACATGGTGCCGCTCGAGATCGCGATCCGACCCGAGACCCCCGACGACCATGCTGCGATCGACCGTGTGGTCGAACGAGCCTTCGGATCGCCCGCCGAGGCACGCCTGGTGCGGGCGATCCGTGCCTCGAACGAGTACCTCGCCGACCTGGCCCTGGTGGCGACCGTCGACGACTCGGTGATCGGTCACGTGATGATCAGCGGTTGCCGACTGATCGACAGCGACACGAACGGCGGGACCGAACACGCAATCGTGATGCTGTCACCCCTTGCCGTCGACCCCGGCCTCCACGGTCGTGGCGTGGGGGGAGAACTGGTCCGGGCGGTCACGAATCTCGCCGACCGGCGTGGAGAGCCGTTCGTCGTCCTCGAAGGCGACCCCGGCTACTACTCGAGGTTCGGCTTCGAGCCCGCTGCCGACCACGACATCACGCTGCCGCTTCCGGACTGGGCACCGCCCGAGGCGGCCCAGGTGCTGCGGTTGACCAACGACGACCCCGGGTTGCGGGGCCGTGTGGCCTACCCGGCGTCGTTCGACGTGCTGGGCGACGACTGACCCGAGCGCTGGCGCGCCGCTTCGAACACCAGCACGGTGGTCGCCATCGCCACGTTGAGCGACTCGGCGCGCCCCTGGTGCGGAATCGTCACCCAGGAGCCGATCGGTCCGGTGTCGTCGTTCCACTCGTCCGGGAGCCCCGCTGCCTCGTTGCCCATCACGATGCCGATCCGGCCGGTGAGGTCGGCATCGGTGTGTGACCTCACGGTTCGACCTGGATGGCGGTGGCTCGTCGTGCCGAGCAGGCGGATCCCGGCACCCGCCACCTCGGAGATCTCTGCAGTGATCACCGGGACGTGGAACACGGCGCCGGCCGACGATCGCACGACCTTCGGGTTGTACGGGTCCACACTGCCGGGCGTGGCAACCACCAGGTCCGCCCCGGCGGCCTCGGCGGAACGCAGGATCGTGCCGAGGTTGCCCGGATCGGTGACTCGATCGATCACGACGACGAACTCGGCTGCGGCCAGCAGCCCTGGATCGGCGTCCGGCAGTGCGACCACGGCCAGTGGAGCCTGCGGCGTGTCGGTCGAGCCCACCCGTTCGAGCACCCCATCGGCAAGCTCGAACACGGGGCCGGCGCCCTCGACCGCTGCATCGGAGCCGGCGGGCACGAACTGCGCCTCGCACACCCAGCCCGCGGCGACCGCCTCGGCGACCAGCACGGGGCCTTCGACCACGAACCGACCGGCGTCATGACGCGAACTGCGGCGCCCCAGGAGGCGCCGCAGTTCTTGAATCCTGCTGTTGTTGAACGCCAGCGCACTCATCGTGCACGTGCGTGGCCGTTCAGGCCAGCGCGCCCTTGGCCGTCTCGACGAGCTTGCCGAAGGCGGCGGGGTCGGTGATCGCCAGATCCGAGAGGATCTTGCGGTCGACCTCGATGCCGGCAGCGTTCAGACCGGCGATGAACCGGCTGTAGCTCATGTCGTGCTGGCGCGTTCCGGCGTTGATGCGCTGGATCCACAGTCGACGCATCTCTCCCTTGCGGGCGCGACGGTCGCGGAAGGCGTAGTTGCCCGACCGCATGACCTGCTCGTTGGCGGCCCGGAACGAACGGCTCTTGTTGCCGTAGTAGCCCTTGGCCTGCTTCAGTACCTTCTTGTGGCGCTTCTTCGACGCCACCCCACGCTTCACACGTGCCATTTCGTTTCCTCCTCGGAACGTTCAGTCGGGGCGGGACCCCGTCATGAATCTCTCGGTTGTCTCAGCGCTCGGCGAGGAGGCGCTTGATCTTCTTCTCGTCGCTCGAATGCACGTCGGCATCACGGTCGAGGCGGTGCTTGCGCGACGACGTCTTGTACTCGAACTTGTGCTGGTTGTTCTGCTGCTCGTGACGCAGACGACCGGTACCGGTCTTCTTGAATCGCTTAGCTGCCGTCTTCGACGTTTTCATCTTCGGCATCGGATACTCCTTCTTCTGGTTCGCTGGCGACGATCGCTTCCGGCGCCTTCTCGGCTTCGGCCTGTTCGGCCTGGGCCTTGCGCTCGGCTTCGAGAGCCGCCTTCTTCATCGCTTCTTGGGCCTGCTTGTCCGGCGACAACGTCATCGACATGCTGCGGCCCTCGAGCCGCGCCTGCGTGTCGACCTTCGCTGCCGGACCCACCGCTTCGAGCACGTCGTCGAGGATCTTCGACCCGAGCTCTGGGTGTGCCATCTCACGTCCGCGGAACTGCAAGGTGATCTTGACCTTGTGACCCTCGTCGATGAAGCGGATCACATTGCGTGTCTTGGTGTCGAAGTCACCCTTACCGATCTTGGGCCGGTACTTGACTTCCTTCACCGACACGTTGGTCGACTTCTTGCGGGCTTCCTTGGCCTTCTGGCCCTCCTCGTACTTGAACTTGCCGTAATCCATGATCCGGCAGACGGGAGGATTGGCGTTCGGGGCCACTTCGACCAAGTCGAGTTCGAGACCTCGGGCCATTCTCAGCGCTTCGGGAACGGGCTTGATACCGAGTTGGTCCCCGGTCGGTCCGATGAGTCGGACTTCACGGGATCGGATGCGGTCGTTCACGCGGTGCTGGTCGCCACGTTGTTCTGGTCGCGGTGCTATGGCTGATCACTCCTGTGCAATGGGCCTCCCCAGTGTCTGAATATGTTGGTGCTCGACGCGAACCGCACGCGGAGCGACCCGACACTGACCACGCTGCTCGTTCCCGTGACGGGGATCGACATGGTCGGGGCTGGTCTCAGCCTTGTGACCTGGACGCACCGGTCGCATCACTGCGGATGGTGGCCAGGTGGGGGTCTCCCCCACTTCGCCTCAATTGTGGTCGGTAGGGTAGCGCACGTGAGTGACGAAACCTCTGACGAAACGTCTGACCCGATGGTCGGCGACCACGCCGCCGATGTCGACGACACCGAGTTCGAGCTCGACGACGAGCAGCTCGACATGATCGCCCAAGCCGAACGCGAGATGAGCGAGGCCCGCTCCCGGCTGGCGGAGGTGCCCGCAGAGGTCGTGGTCACCAACCACGTCATGGGGCTCTACGAGCTGGCAGCGATCCATCTGTCGGCGTCGCCGCCCGACCTGCGTCAGGCCGTCCTGGCCATCGATGCGGTCGCCTGCCTGGTCGACGGGCTCGGTGACCGGCTCGGGGACGACGCCCGCACGATGCAGGATGCGCTCGCGAACATCCGGCTGGCGTTCGTCCAGATCAAGGGCCAGGTCGACGCGCCGTCCGACTGAACCGTCCCCACGGGGCGTCGAGAACCCGTCCGTCGCGGACCTCGACGTCCTCCTCCCGCAGCAGTTGCGCCTGCAGCACGGGATCGCCGGCGACGAGGTGCCCGGACGCGTTGACGACGCGCCACCAGGGCACGTCCACCTCGGTGGTGGCCAGGATCCTGCCGACCAGGCGCGCCTGCCTGGGGTGGCCGGCGACCTCCGCGACGTCGCCGTACGTGGTCACCTCGCCCTCGCGCAACGCCATGAGCACGTCGACGATCTGCCGCTCCCGCTCCACCGAGGGCACGATCATCGACGAACGTTGGCTGCTTCCCACCGGCCAAGTTTCGCGAGCAGGTCGAAGCTGACCTCGACCCCGACGTCGATGGTCCGCGTCCCGTCGGCGATCTCGATGCAGTGGAACGGGTGGTCGGTGCCGTTCGCGGCGGTGACGACGCCCAGTCCCGACTGCTCGTCGAACGACGTCACGACGCCGCGGCGACCGGTTCCCCGCTCGAGTTCCGTCACGGCACGATCTTGGCGATCGCCATCTCGACGAGGTCGGTGGCACCGGCATCGATCAGCGCCGGGATCACCAGGTTGATCTTCCGCTTCTCGACGACCGATTCGACGGCATACCCGCCCCCGGCGAGCGGGGACATCGTCGGCGACTTCATCGACGGCAGCACGGAGAGGACGGCATCCTTGCGCTCCTCGGTGACGTTGAGCTTCAGCAGCACCTTGCCACGAGCGTCGAGCACGCCGTTCAGCAGCGTCATGATCTGTTCCATCGCCCGGCGCTTCTCGGCGTCCTTCGCCGCCGCCGGGTTGGCCACCACCTCGGTGTAACTGAGCAGGATGGTGTCGATCACCTTGAGCCCGGCGGCGCGCAGCGCTCGGCCGGTCTCGGTGATCTCGACCACGCAATCGGCGATGTCGGGGATCTTTGCCTCGGTGGCACCGTAGGAGAGCCTGACCTGGGCATCGACGCCGCGTTCGGCGAAGAACCGCTTGGTCAGCTCCGGGTACTCGGACTGCACCCGGACGCCGCTCGGGAGGTCGGCGGCCGAGGCGGCCGGGTTGTCACCGGCGACGGCGACCACGAGCTTGATCGGGTTGCTGGTGGCCTTGGAGTACTTGAGCTCGCCGAGGCTCTCCACGACGCTGCCGGTCTCCTCGACCCAGTCGCGACCCGTGATCCCGATGTCGAAGAGCCCCTCGGCGACGTACATCGGGATCTCCTGCGGGCGCAGGATGCGCACCGAGTCGATCCGCGGGTCGTCGATGGTCGCCTGGTAGTCGACGGTCGAGGAACGACTCACCGGCAGGTCGGCCGCGGCGAAGAGTTCGAGCGTCGCCTTCTCCAGAGAACCTTTCGGAAGGACCAGTCGCAGCATGTCCGCCGAGGCTAACGACCCACCCCGACCTTTGCGGCGAGATTCCGGTGACCCGCCCCACCCGGAACTCGACGCAAACGCCCCCGCCCGAGCCATCCACCCTGTGCGGCGAGATTCCGGTGACCCGCCCCACCCGGAACTCGACGCAAACGCCCCCGCCCGAGCCATCCACCCTGTGCGGCGAGATTCCGGTGACCCGCCCCACCCGGAACTCGACGCAAACGTAGTGGGAGCGGGCGGGTCAGTGGCCGGTTTCGGTGTCGTGGAGCAGCCGCAGGGCGTGCGGCAGCACGTCGATGACGGCGTCGAGCTGCTCGACACACCCCTTGGTGCTGCCGGGCGTGTTGACGATGATCGCCCCGCCGCGGATGCCGGCGAGTCCACGGGAGAGCCGGCCGAGCGGATTGCACAGGCGCATCGCCTCGGCCAGACCGGGCGCCTCGCGCTCGATCACCGCTCGGGTTCCCTCCGGCGTCTGGTCCCGCGGTGCGAACCCCGTGCCGCCCGTCGACACGACCAGACCCGAGAACCCGTCACACAACGACACCAGCGCCTCGGCGACCAGGTCGGCGCCGTCGGCCGTCACCCGATGGTCGACGACATCGAAACCGTTGGCCGTCAGGTGGTCGACGAGCGCCCGCCCGCTCAGGTCGTCGCGGGTCCCGTGCACGACCCCGTCGCTGACGGTCAGCACCTTGGCAAGCGGTCGAGCAGGTTCGGTCACGGCACTCGACGGTACCGAATCAACACCATGCCGTCGGTGTCGGCATCCTGCGGAAGCACACGCCACCCCTGCTCGAACGACCGCCACGTTCCGGCGGGCGGAGCCGACGGGTCGACCTCGAAGCCATCGGGCGTCGGGTGGTCGACCGATTCCGCCGCGGTGATGGTGCACACGCTGTACACCAGACGACCCCCGGGGGCGACGAGCTCGGCCGCCGATGCCAGCAGCCGCGCCTGCAGACCGGCCAGCTCGACGATGTCGTTCGATTCGATCCGCCAGCGAGCATCCGCACGACGACGCAACGCGCCCAGCCCGGAACACGGAGCGTCGAGCAACACCGCGTCGAACGACGCCGGGCGGAACGGCGCCGCGAGGCCATCGGCGGCGACCACCGGCAGGTCGAGGTCGAGGGTGGCCGCGTTCTCCTGCACGAGCCGGGCACGGCCGAGCCGCTGGTCGGCCGCCACCACGCGAGCCCCGGCGCCCGCCATCGCGGTCGCCTTGCCGCCCGGCGCTGCACACACGTCGAGCACGCGCTCGCCCGCACTGGCGGCAACGGCGGCAGCAACCCACTGCGACGACTCGTCCTGGACGTACCCGTCGGCGCGCGTCGTCACCGACGGGGCGACGTTCATGCGTTCGAGTGCCGAGGTCGCGTCGTCGCCGAGTTCCGTGTGGAACCGATCGACCATCCAGTCGGGATAGCTCAGCCGAGCCCCCTCGGACGGCCAGGACATCTCGGCGATCGACAACCGGGACACCTTGCGGAGCACGGCGTTGACGAAGCCGCGTGTGCGCTTCGGTGCGAGCCCGACGGTCTCGCCGACCGCGGCGTGGGGCGGCACCCCGGCGAACACGAGCTGGTATGCGCCGAGGCGCAGCACCGAACGGGTCGCGTCGTCGGGCGGCGAGGTCACGAACCGGTCGACGATGGAATCGCACGCCCGACGCATCCGGGTCGTGCCGTAGACGAGTTCAGTCACGAAACGGCGATCCATGTCGGTGAGACCCGACGTGGCGAGCATCGGTCCGAGCACGAGGTTGGCGTAGGCACCGTCGGCCTCGATCCGACGCAACGCGTCGAGCGCCACCCGGCGAGCCGAGCGATCGCCACCGGGGCCGGAGCGGCTGGTGTGCAGATCTCCACCAGATCGGACGCGTTGCGTCACAGCGTGCCGAACAGTTCGTCGGCAGTGGGGCGGGCGCCGTTGCGCCAGGCATCGAAGCTCATCGGAGCCTTCCCTTCGGGTTGCACGATCTCGGGGCGAACCACGCCGTCGACGAGTCGTGCCGCGTTGATCTTGAGGCGCTTGCCGCGGAACGTGGTCCAGGCGCCACCGACGCGGATCAGCCGGTGGATGTCCTCCGCCGGTCGATCCCAGTCGATCTCGAAGTCGGCCGAGGTGAACTTCGCGGCATGGGTGACCTCGCCGACCTGCGGTTCGGGTTCGCCGAGCGGCGAACCGAGGGTGTCGACGAGGAGTTGCGTGCCGACCTCGACGAGTTCCGCGCGCAGCTCGGCGGCCGTGGTCTCCGGTCCGATCGACACCTCGCGGCGGGCGTACACACCTCCGGTGTCGAGGCCTTCCTCCAACGCCATCACGCACACCCCCGTCACCTCGTCGCCGGCCAGCAGCGCCCGCTCGACCGGAGCCGCGCCGCGCCAGCGCGGGAGCAACGAGAAGTGCAGGTTGACCATCGGCAGCACGGCGAGCACGTGGGGTCTGACGATCTGCCCGAACGCGACCACGACACCGAGCTCGGCGCCCTGATCGCTGACCGCGACGAGCGCATCGTCGACGTCGTGCGACACGGGCAGCCCGAGTTCGATCGCGGCGGCCTTCACCGGGCTCGGCGAGACGTCGCTCCCCCGACCTCGGCGCTTGTCGACCCGGGTCACCACGAGCACGACCTCGTGACCGGCGGCAACCAGTGCCCGCAGCGGTGGCACCGCCATCTCGGGCGTGCCGAGGTAGACGAGCTTCACGCTCCGCTCCTCACCACGGAACGCTCACCATGGCCCGCTCACCACCGGCCGCTCATCCCAGGCCGAGACGACGTCGGATCGGCGGGCGCGCAGCCTGACGAGCGGCCTCCTCCTCGATTCGGCGGTACTCCTTCATCGCTTCCTTGCGCTGATCGCCCTCGAGCCGGTCGAACATCAGCACGCCGTTGAGGTGGTCGATCTCGTGCTGGAACATCCGCGCTTCGAGTTCGTCGGCCTCGATCTCGATGATCTCGCCGTTGAGGTCGACCCCGCGGACCAGCACGGTCTTCGGACGGAGCATCTCGACATAGAGCCCCGGAATCGACAGGCAGCCCTCGTCGTACACCCACTCGCCGTCGGATTCGACGATCTCGGGGTTGATGATCGCGAGCGGCTCCTCGTCGATGTCCCAGACGACGACCTGCTTCTGCACGCCGATCTGGGGTGCGGCCAGCGCGATGCCGTTGCCGGAGTCGACCAGCGTGTCGAACATGTCGTCGACGAGGCGGATGATCTTGCCGTCGACGTCGTCGACCTGAGCGGCGACGGTCTTCAGTACGGGGTCGCCGTATGTGCGGATCGTGTACGACATCCATGTCAGGCTAGAGGCAGTGGCCAGCGACCAGTACTTCGATGACGACCCGACCGTGCCCTCGTCGCCGCTCGTCGTCGACGTCACGCTGCCCGACACGGCCTTCACGATGGAGACCGACCGTGGCGTGTTCTCCCACGGACACCTCGACACGGCGACCTCGATGCTGCTGCGCGCTCCCCTGCCACTCGCGCCGTCCGGCGACGTGCTGGACCTCGGCTGCGGCGCCGGGCCGATCGCGCTGACGATGGCGCGGCGATCGCCCGACGCGACCGTCTGGGCCGTCGACGTCAACGCCCGCGCCCGGGATCTCTGCCGGCGCAACGCCGAACGGAACTCTCTGCCCAACATCGTGGTCGCCCACCCGGACGAGGTGCCCGCCGACGTGGACTTCTCGACCATCTGGTCGAATCCTCCGATCCGGATCGGCAAGGCAGCACTCCACGACCTGTTGCTCACCTGGCTCGAGCGACTGGCCGCCGGCGGCGACGCTGCGCTGGTCGTCCAGAAGCACCTCGGTGCCGACTCCCTGCAGCGATGGCTCGAGGCCCAGGGCTACAGCTGCGAACGCCTCACGTCGAAGGCCGGGTACCGATTGTTCGCCGTCCGTCGCGCCCAGGAACGGCCGGCATGATCGACCTCGCCGACATCCGGGCCGCGGCGCTCGCCATCGCTCCGGCGGCGATCGTCACGCCGGTGCTTCGATCCGATGATCTCGACGACCTCACGGGCGCGTCGCTGTTCGCCAAGGACGAGTCCCAACAGCGCGCCGGCGCCTTCAAGTTCCGTGGCGCCTACCACCGGCTGTCGCTCATCGCGCCCGAGGACCGGAGCCGCGGGGTCGTCGCGGTGTCGTCGGGCAACCACGGCGCAGCGGTCGCCTGTGCTGCGAGCCTGCTCGGGATGCACGCCACGATCCACGTCCCCGAGGATGTTGCGGCGGCCAAACGCTCGCTGATCGAGCACTTCGGCGCCGACATCGTCACCTTCCCGCGTTCGGTCGTCGACCGCGAAGCGGCGGCCCGCGAGCAGGTCGCCCGGACCGGCGCCACGTTCGTCCATCCGTTCGAGGATCCCATGGTGATGGCGGGACAGGGCACCGCCGCGCTCGAACTGCACGACCAGGTCGGTGCCCTCGACGTGCTGCTGGTACCGATGTCGGGCGGCGGGCTGATGGCGGGATGCGCGTCGGCGATGCACCAGCTCGACCCGGCCTGCGAGCTGATCGGGGTCGAGCCGTCGGCCGCCGACGACACTCGGCGGTCGTTCGCCGCCGGACATCCGGTGCGGATCGCCCAGCCCGAGACGATCGCCGACGGCCTGGCGGTCACGGCACCCGGCGACAACACCTTCGCCATCAACCGCCGATTGGTGAGCGATGTCGTGACGGTGACCGACGCCCAACTGGTCGAGGCGATGCGTCTCTCGCTGGCCTTCCTGGGTCGACGGCTCGAACCCAGCGGCGTCGCCGGTGTCGCCGCCGTGCTCGACGATCCTGCTCGCTTCGCGAACCGACGCGTTGGCATCATCCTCTCCGGCGGCAACATCGACGGGCGGCGCTTCGACGCGCTCACCGCGACGTCCGGGTGATTCGAGACGTCCGGCTGATTCGATCGGCGGGCTCAGACGGTCCAGTCGACCGGATGCAGCGAGTCGCGTTCGTAGCGACAGAACGTTCCGGTCTGCACGTGCTGACGGAGATGCTCCGCAACCGCCGGGCTCGACTCGGCGAGCCGTGCCAGCGAGTAGCGGATCGATCGCGTCACGCTGACCCGGGCTCGTTCGGCGTCGTCGAGCACCACACGGTCCCGACCGCCCAGCCCGGTCGCCCGCTTCAACTCCTCGATCAGGTACTCCCGATCACGTTCGGCGAGCTCGGCCCTGGCGATGTCGTTGTGCGCACGAGCGTCGGCGATGTCCTCGTCGATGTCGTCCAAGCGCCTGCGGTAGGCAGCCTTCGCGGCATCGTCGAGCACCGGGATCCCTCGGTCGAGTGGGCCAGGCTGGTCCGATCCGGCCTCCATCCGAACCAGGTCGGCGGCGTGGAATTCCTGATCGGGTCGTTCGAGCAGCCGTGCGACGTAGCGGTAGCCCTTGAGGTCGCGGACGACCACCGACGAGGAGCCCCACCCGATCGTGCGCATGTCTCCGTCGGCACTGAACACGCCGTGTGGTGTCACCGACGGGGCATCGGTGGGAGTGGCAGGTCCACCGGCGATGCGTTCGTCCACCCGCTCGGCCCACCACTCCGCCCCGAACGAGGCGAGCGCGTCCCGAGCGCTCCGACGCTCGAACGTGGCCTCGGCCGCTGCGCCGGCCAACTCGTAGGCGTCGGCCATGACCAGGCGAGCGAGCGCGGCCTCGAACGGCGCGCCGATGCTGTTCAACTCGGCGACGGCGCGGCTCACCTCGCCGATGGCGCGCTCGGGTGCGTCGTCGAGGACCGAGGCGCGACCCTGAGCGAGGAGTGCGCGCGCCCGGAGCATGGGTGAGGGGTACGCAGCGGCCGTCTCGCCGATGGCCGCAGCGGCTCGGCCGAGCGTGACGCGATCGCGGCGAACGTAGGCGATCTCCGCTTGCGCGTCGTGGAGTGGCAACAGGCGCAGGGGCCCGAACGGTGGGCGCTCCTTGGACGGGACATCGATCGGGTGCTCGATCGCGTGAGCGATCATCGCCGCCGCCACGTCCACGTCGCCGCGGGCGAGATGCACGAGGGCAAGACCCGGCTGCGGCGACCAGGCGTGAGCACTCGCCTCCGCGTAGGCCTGCTCCGCCCCGTCGAGATCGCCGGCACGGAAACGGATGTTGCCGAGCTCGACGAGTGGCCAGCCGAACTCGCGGCGCATCCATGGACGCAGCTCCGCGCAGGCGGCGAGCGCTTCGGCCTCTGCGAGGTCGCACGTGCCGCTGAGCCGCAGCACTTCGGCACGGTGGACGCGGCAGCGTCCGTTGATGCCACCGAACGCCGCTCCGTGACGCCAGTGCTCCATCACGTCGGTCCACTGTGCAGCGAGATCGGGGCGCATCAGCCCCTGTGCTGCGCAGATGATCTCGCAGTACATCATCCCCGTCGTCAGCGGATCCGCGGCCCCGGACATCAGCAGCGCACCGACCTCGTCGAGCAGTTCGAGCCCCTCGTCGACCTCTCCGTCGAAGATCGTCAGCCGGGCAATGCACGTCCGCCCGATCACGACCGCCGGGACGACGCCGTGGCGCTCACCCGCCTCGATCGCGGCAGCAGCCTGGGTGCGTGCCTCGCCCATCGCCCCGCACATGAAGCGTTCGTACGCTCTCACCATCGCGATGATCGCCCGAACCGGATGGTCGTCGACGCCCTCCAGGTGCCGCTCGGCGCAGCGCAACCAGCCGCGCACCGGTGACATCAGACCGGTGTCCATCATGAGGTACATCGCGACCATGGCGGCGACGCGACCGGCCTCGACCTCCTCGCCGCGCTGCGCGAGGAGTGAGTGCAGGTCCTCCCACGATCCCACGCACCCGTCGAAATCGCCGGCTCCGTACGCTGCTTCGGCGCGGGCCTCGAGGCAGTCGGCGGAGTCGGACGCTCCGTCGACGTCGAGCAGGTCCAGTGCGTGTGTCCACTCCCCCAGCTCCATCGCACGTCGCGCCGCTCGGACGCGCTCCGGGAGTGCGTCGGTTGCCATGTCGCATTGTGACACCGACTGTCACGCCTGGTTGGTATCCGACCCAGTGGGGGCCGGTCGACAACTCCCAGGAGATCACCGATGCACATCACCAAGAACGACATCCCCGTGAAGATCGACGCGCCGGGCGCGATCGCCAGACAGCAGACGGACTTCGGCGCTGCATTCGGCGTCATGGGCGCCGAGTACTTCACGATGGCGAAGGGCGCCGACCTCGCTCCGCTGCTCGAGGGCCTGCACGGCGACATGTGCCAGTCGGCGCACTGGGGCTACGTCATCGACGGCAACGTCACGGTCACCTACAGCGACGACACGACCGAAGTCTGCGCACAGGGCGACCTCTTCCACTGGCCCGCCGGGCACAGCGTGCGCGTCGAGGAGGATGCGAACCTGATCCTGTTCAGCCCACAGTCCGAGCACACCCCGGTCCTCGACCACCTCAAGAACAAGATGGGCGTCTGAGCATCCCCGAACGTTCAGATCCGGGCAGGGTCGACCTCGACGCGGACGCGTGAACCGCTCGGGCGCTCCGCAGCGTTGAGGGCGAGTCCGAGCGTGTCCCAGTCGGCAGCACGCACGAGGAACCGGTCGGCACCGTCGCCACCGACCTGGACATCTGCCGGGAGCTGGGCGACCACCTGCGCCGCCCCGCTGCCCGACACGACCGCCAGTGCGCCGAACGGGGGGAGGCCGAGCAGCTCGCGGCGGGTGCGTTCGCCGTCGAGGATCCTCGACGGGTCGCCGGTGCGGGCCGCCACGATGACTTCGTGGTCCGGCGAGAAGGTCTGCACCATGACCTCGGGTGCGATCCGGCCCGCACGCACGAGTAACGCCAGTGCCTGCTCGCTCGCACGGAACCGCGGCGCCAGCATCTCGGAGTCGAACTCGAGAAACGACACCACGTCAGCAGATCGGACCCGGTGCAGCACCGCCTCGGTGCCGACGTACACACCGGCCCGCATCGGCGGATCGGTGTCGGATCCCGTGACCGACACGACGGGGCGGGCGGCCGCGGCCTCCAGCTCCTCGCGCAGGCGGGTGACACCCGGGCGAAGGTTGGCGAACCGGCTCGCGCCGCAACTCTGGCACACCGGCGGCCGCACGGCCCCGCACCGTCGGCACGACAGGCGACCGTCGTCGTCGAGGCCGACGGCGGCGTCACACTGCTCACAGCGGATCAGCGAGCGGCACTGCCGACAGGCGAGCACCCGTGCCCGGCCGGTGATGTTGCTCACGCACACCACCGTCAGCGACGGGTCGCGCAGCCGCTCGATCAGCGCTGACGTGACGAGCGAACGCTTCCACGGGTCCTCGTCGGTGCGACCCACCACCGTCACCTCGGGCCAGCCGGCGCGCTCCCGCGCCGGTGGTGGGTGCACGACGCCTCCCGCGCCGGCGTACTCGACGACGGAGGTCAGCGTCGGCACGGGCGACACGAGCACGAACGGCACTCCCGCTCGCCGACAACGCTCGACGACCACGTCGCGCGCATGCCACGTCGGTGTCCGTTCGGCCTGCAGCGCCTCGTCGTGCTCGTCGAGCACGACCGTGGCCGCCAGACCCGGACACGGTGCCCAGGCCGCGGACCTCGTGCCGATCACGACATCGACACCGCCGGCCGCCGCCGCCCACTCGTCGGGCGCGACCGCCACCGACAGCCCGGCTCGGCGCAGTCTCGTTGCGAGCAGCAGCACGGTGTCGTGCTCGGGCGCGACCACCAACGTCGGCCCGAACCCGACGGCAGCGAGCACCGCCGGCATCACGTCGGCGCGCGGAGGAAGCCGGAGCACCCCGCCTCCCGCAGCGAGCAGTCCGGTCGTGGCCGGTGAGGCGGGCGCGGGTGCCATCCCGGTCCGTCGGTCCGGCGGCAGCGCCACCACCGCCCGGCCCGGTGACGCCGTGACCAGGAACGGCCGGATCCGATGCGCGGCCCACCGAATCGACGCCCACTCGGCGAGCTCGAACAGCTCGGGTCCAGGGCCGTGACCCGTGACCTTGGCGATCGGTTTCAGCGACTCGACCGGACGGCCATCCGACGGCGAGTCCGAGACCGCCGCAACCCAGCCACCGATCCGGCGGCCGTGGAGTTCGACCCGCACGACCGTGCCGACGCCCACGCGCGCCGACAGTTCGGGCGGGATCAGGTAGTCGAACTGCTTGTCGAGCCCGGTGACGTCGGGAACGACGGTGGCGACGCTGGCCACCGGGTGTGACTCAGACGCCGACGGCCGACTTGAACTCGTCGAGGCGGCTGAGGTCCTCCCACGGGAAGCCGGCGCGCCCGAAGTGGCCATAGGCGGCCGAGCGCTTGTAGATCGGGCGCTTGAGGTCGAGATCACGCACGATCGCGCCCGGTCGCAGGTCGAACACCGACCGGACCGCTGCCTCGATGACGGCCGGATCGACGTGCGACGTCCCGAAGGTCTCGACGAGGATGCTCATCGGCTGCGCCATGCCGATGGCGTAGGCCAACTGCACCTCACAGCGATCGGCGGCGCCGGAGGCGACGACGTGCTTGGCAACCCAGCGGCCGGCGTAGGCAGCCGAACGGTCGACCTTGCTCGGATCCTTGCCGGAGAACGCGCCGCCGCCATGGCGGCCCATGCCACCGTAGGTGTCGACGATGATCTTGCGGCCGGTGAGGCCGGCATCGGCGAAGGGCCCACCGCGCACGAACTGCCCGGTCGGATTGACGTAGATCTCGAAGTCGTCGTCGGCGAAGCGCTCGGGAATCGTGGGCCGGATCACCTGATCGATCAGGTCGGGGCGGATGACGGTGTCGCGGTCGACGCCGTCCTGGTGCTGGGTGCTGATCAACACGGCCTTCAGCGCCACGGGCCAGCCGTTGTGGTACTCGTAGGTGACCTGGGTCTTGCCGTCGGGACGCAGGTACGGCACCTGCCCGGACTTGCGGACCTCGGCGAGCCGCTCGGACAGCCGGTGGGCAGTCCAGATCGGCAGCGGCATCAGGTCGTCGGTCTCGTTGCAGGCGTAGCCGAACATCATGCCCTGGTCGCCGGCGCCCTGGAGGTTGAGGACGTCCTCGCCGGACTTGCCGCCTCGGACCTCTTCGCTCGTGTCGACGCCCTGGGCGATGTCGGGGCTCTGTTCGTCGATCGACACGATCACGCCACAGGTGTTGCCGTCGAAACCGTAGATCGCATTGTCGTAGCCGATGCCGTTGATCGTTTCGCGGGCGATCTTCGGGATGTCGACGTACGCCGAGGTGGTGATCTCACCGGCGATCACGCACAGGCCGGTCGTCAGCAGGGTCTCGCAGGCGACACGACCGTCGGGGTCCTCGGTGAGGATCGCGTCGAGGACGGCGTCGGAGACCTGGTCGGCCATCTTGTCGGGGTGGCCTTCGGTGACGCTTTCGGAGGTGAACGTGTACGTGCTCATGCAAAGTCCTGTCGATGTGTTGAGCGGATGGAGACGAGTATGTCGATGATGGTGTCGATGACGGCCCGAGCGACATCTCGCTTCGATGCGAGGTCGATCTCGACAGGCTCCGCGTCGGGCCGCAACAGCGTAACCGCGTTTGTGTCGTGTGCGAAGCCGACCTCGGGCGCACCGACGTCGTTGGCGACGATCAGGTCGAGACGCTTCGACCGGAGTTTCTCGGTGGCGTTGGCGACCAGATCATCGGTCTCGGCGGCGAAGCCGACCAACACCTGGCCGGCGCGCTTCGCCGCGCCGAGACCGGCGAGGATGTCGGGCGTCGGCTCCAGCACGATCTCGGGCGTGCCGTCGCGCTTCTTGAGCTTGCCCTCGGCGGCCGCCTTCGGCCGGAAGTCCGCAACGGCGGCACTCATCACGATCACGTCGTGATCGGCCGCGGCGGCAGCCATCGCCTGCTGCATCTCCGCGGCGGTCTCGACCCCGACGACGCTGACGCCGTGAGGGGTGGGCAACGAGACCGTCGACACCAGCGTGACGCGTGCGCCACGGGCAGCGGCTTCGGCAGCGACCGCGTACCCCTGTTTGCCGGAGCTCCTGTTCGCGATCACCCGGACCGCGTCGATCGGCTCGCGGGTGCCACCCGCCGACACGACCACCGAGACGCCGTCGAGGTCATGTGGCCCGAGCACGCGCTCGACCGCGGCGACGATCGCGCCAGGATCGGCGAGGCGGCCGGCGCCGACATCGCCGCCGGCGAGGCGTCCCGCCTCGGGTTCGACGATGTGGACACCGCGCGCTCGCAACACCGCGACGTTGTCGACCACGCTCGGGTGTTCCCACATCTCGGTGTGCATCGCCGGGCACACCACGACCGGTGCCCGCGTGGCGATCAGGGTGTTGGTGAGCAGATCGGTCGACAGCCCCATGCGGTAGGCCGCCAGCAGACGTGCGGTCGCCGGGGCCACGAGGATCAGGTCGGCTCCCTGGCCGATCTTCGTGTGGGGAATCGGCGTCGTCGTGTTGTCCCACAACTCGGTCTGCACCGGCTCGGAAGCGAGCGCACTGAGGGTGGTGCGACCGATGAAGTGCTCGGCGCCCTCGGTCATGATCGGCACGACGTGGGCACCGGCGTCGACGAGTCGACGGCAGACCTCGACCGCCTTGTAGGCGGCGATGCCGCCGGTGATTCCGAGCACGATGCGCTTGCCTGCGATCACCGGTCTCCCCTCCGTACGGCTCCGCGCTGGACGGCGGTGCTCAGTCGCCGGTTTCGGCGGCTGCTTCGGCGTCGGCGATCGCCTGTGCCTCGGCCTCGGCGTCGAACTCCTCGACGACGACATCCTCGGGTGCTTCGGTCCAGACGATCTTGTGCTCGGCGATCTCCTCGAACGCGATCGACAGCGGCTTGCGGGCCACCGACGACACCTGCGGCGGGATCATGTGGCCGAGACCGTCACCGAGCTGGTTGAAGTACGAGTTGATGTTGCGAGCGCGACGTGCCGCCAGCGTGACCAGCGTGAACTTGGAATCGACCGTCCCGAGAAGACTCTCGATGGGCGGATTGATCATCGTGTCGTGGTCGAGCGCCATAGTGTGGCGAGTCTACCGCCAGGTCAGCGGGGTCGCGCGGCGTCGATGATCCGGAGCATCTCGTCGATCGTGTCGTCGAGGTCGTCGTTGACCACGATGTGGTCGGCGAGTTCGCGACCGATCGGCTCCTCGATCTCGGCCTTCTTCAGCCGGGCGAGCACCTTGTCGCCCGGATCGCCGCGCCCCCGAAGGCGTCGTTCCTGCTCCTCGCGTGACGGAGGCACCACGAACAACAGCAGCGCGTCGGGGAAGAGCCGCTTGACCTGCTGCGCCCCGTCGACCTCGATCTCGAGCACGACGTCCTGATCACTGTGGGGCGAGGGCGTCGGGCTGCCGTAGTAGTTGCCGAGGAACTCGGTCCACTCGAGGAATCCGCCCTCCGCGATGCGCCGTTCGAACGCTTCGGTGTCGGTGAACACGTAGGCGTCGTCGGATTCGGACGGGCGCCGCTCGCGCGTCGTCCACGAACGGCTGAGCCAGAGTCGCGGATCTCGACGCACGAGGGCGTCGACGATGGTGCCTTTGCCGACCCCACCGGGACCGGAGACGACGATGATCACTCGGTGACCGGTCAGCTACCGAGCAGCTCGAGCAGCTTCGCCTTCTGCTGCGCGCCGAGGCCCTGCACCCGACGGTTGTCGGCGATCTCGATGTCGTCCATGATCTTGCGGGCCTTCACCTTGCCCACGCCGGGCAGGGACTCGAGCAGTGACACGACTTTGAGTTTGCCGACGTTGACGTCGTTGGACGACAGCGCGTCGGAGAGGGACATCGAGCCCATCTTCAGGCGGGCCTTGATCTCGGCGCGAGCGGCACGTGCCTGTGCCGCCTTCGCCAGTGCCGCCGTGCGCTGCTCGGGGGTCAGCTGTGGGGGTGTAGCCATGTGGTCAAGCTAGCGCGGCGATCTCCGAGAGTCGGGACACTCCGCGGCGTTCGGCCCAGGCGATCAGTTCGTCCTGCACCCGTTGCGCCGCCGACGGGTCGGCGAACGACGCAGTTCCGACCTGGACGGCACAGGCACCGGCGAGCAGGAACTCGATCGCGTCCCAGCCCGAGGCCACCCCGCCGACGCCCACGATCGGCACGCCGGGGAGCGCCTGGTGGACGTCGTGAACGGCCCGAACGGCCACCGGGTGGATCGCCCGGCCGGACAGTCCCCCACCACCGGCGCCGAGCGTCGGTGCGAGCGTGTCGGGGTCGAAGGCGAGGCCGAGCAGCGTGTTGATGCAGGTCACTGCCTCGGCACCGGCGCTGACGACGGCGTCGGCGACCTCGACGATGCGGTCGGTGTTCGCGCTCAGTTTCGCCCAACGGGGACGGCCACATGCCGCCGTTGCGGCCACGACCTCGGCAGACAGCGCTGCGTCGTGCGCGAAGATCGAGCCCCGACCCTCGAGGTTCGGACACGAGAGGTTGACCTCCACCGCCACCACCGCGGCGGGCGCGTCTGCGAGCAGGGCGGCGGCCTCCGTGTAGTCGTCGACCGTGCGACCCCAGATGCTGGCGACGATCGTGGCGCCCGTCGCCGCCAGATCGTCGACCACGTGGTCGAGCCAGTACCGCACGCCCGGGCCCTGGAGGCCGACGGCGTTCATCATCCCGGCTGCGGTCGGGTGCACGCGCGGCGCTGGGTTGCCGGGCCACTCGTAGGGAGCGAGCGACTTCGTGACGACCGCGCCGAGGGCACGGAAGTCGAGGTAGTCCGCGAACTCGGTGCCGTAGCCGACGGTTCCCGACGCCGTCATCACCGGCGCGTCGAGGCGGACCGATCCGACCTGCACTCCGGTGTCGATCACGGCGCTCCGGACGTCCCACCCACCGCGCCGCCGACCGCGACGCCGGCGCTGTGGTACTCCTGCAGCGTCTTGACGGTGAGCCGATCGCCGTCGCGCTCCGCGAGGCCCTGCACTGCGGCGAGGGCGGCATCGACGGTGGTGACGCAACTGACCCGGTGGAGGCTCGCCGCCTTGCGGATCGCCTCACCGTCGCTGCGGCCGAGTCGCCCGCGTGGCGTGTTGACGACGAAGCTGATCTTGCCCGCCGCGATCAGGTCGACCGCCGTCACCCGTCGATCGACCGTGGTCGACGCCACCTCGTCGTCGGTCACACGTTCCTGCACCTTTGCGACCACCTGGTCGACCGGGGCGTCGAAGGCGGCCAGGTAGGCCGCCGTTCCCTCGGTGGCCACGATGCCGAGCCCGAGGGCCCGGAAGCGCTGTGCCACGACGAGGCCCGCCGGTTTGTCGGGATCGGCGAGCGACAGGAAGACCGTTCCCTCGGTCGGCAGGAACGTTCCCGCGGCGAGCTCGGCCTTGTAGAACGCCTTGCCGAACGTGTCGGCGATGCCCATCACCTCGCCGGTCGAGCGCATCTCGGGTCCGAGGGCAGGGTCGACCTCGGGGAACCGGCTGAACGGCAGCACGGCCTCCTTGACGGCGACGTGCCCTCCGACGGGCGGGCGCAGGAGCCCCTCGTCGCGCAGTTCGGCGAGCGTGGCGCCGAGCATCACCCGTGTCGCCACCTTGGCCAGCGGGACACCGGTCGCCTTGGCGACGAACGGCACCGTGCGGCTCGCGCGCGGGTTGGCCTCGATCACGTAGACGGTGGTGCCGATCACGGCGTACTGGACGTTGATCAGCCCGCGGACGTCGAGGCGCTTCGCGATGGCTGCCGTGTACGACTCGATCACCTCGACCACCCACGACGGAAGGGTCGGCGGCGGGATCGCACACGCGGAGTCGCCGCTGTGGACACCTGCCTCCTCGACGTGTTCCATCACCCCACCGATCAGCACGTCACCGGTGTGATCTCGGATCGCATCGACGTCGACCTCGGTCGCGTCGGCGAGGAATCGGTCGATCAGGACCGGCCGTTCGGCCGAGAGCCCTCCCTCCTTGCCCAGGCTGCCGAAGCCGGCCAGCTCCGCCATGGCGTTCGCGAGGTGGTTGCGGTCGTGGACGATCTGCATCGCCCGTCCACCGAGCACGTAGCTCGGCCGGACGAGCACCGGGAATCCGATGTCGTCGGTGATCGCCAGCGCCTGCTCGAGGTCGACCGCGGTGCCGCCGGGCGGCTGCGGGATGCGCAGCTCGTCGCAGATCGCGTTCCACCGCTCGCGGTCCTCGGCGGCGTCGATCGAGTCCGGCGAGGTGCCGGCGACGAGCTCGGCGGGGATCAGCCCGGACAGCTTGAGCGGGGTCTGACCGCCGAGCGACACGATCACCGCTTCGGGCTGCTCGACCGCGAGCACGTTGAGCACGTCCTCCTGGGTGAGCGGTTCGAAGTAGAGCCGGTCCGAGGTGTCGTAGTCGGTCGACACGGTCTCGGGGTTGCAGTTGACCATGATCGTCTCGAATCCGGCGTCGCGCAGGGCGAAGGAGGCGTGCACGCAGCAGTAGTCGAACTCGATGCCCTGTCCGATGCGGTTCGGACCGGACCCGAGGATGACCACCTTGCGGCCGTCGGAGGGACGCACCTCGTTCTCGTCCTCGTAGGTCGAGTAGTGGTACGGCGTCTCGGCGGCGAACTCGGCCGAGCAGGTGTCGACCGTCTTGTAGGTCGGGATCACGCCGGCCGCCTCACGGGCGGCGCGCACCTCGGCGTCGGCGCGTCCCCACAGGTGTGCCAGCTGACCGTCGGCGAACCCGAGCCGCTTCGCCCGTCGCCACGAGCGGGTGGTCATCGAGTCGAAACCGGACCGTTCCAGTTCGGCTCGTTCCTCGCTGATCATCGACATCTGGTCGAGGAACCAGGGGTCGATGCCGGTCGCCTCGTGGACCTGATCGACCGGGACGCCCCGGTGGAGCAGCTCGCCGACCTGCTGGATCCGCTCGGGTGTCGGGATGGCCGCCTGCGTCAAGAGTTCGTCGTCGCTCATGCCGTCGAGGTGGGCGGCGGCCGGATCGCAGCCGAGGCCGAGTCGGCCCTGTTCGAGCGACCGCAGCGCCTTCTGGAGGCTCTCGGGGAAGGTCCGCCCGATCGCCATCACCTCACCGACCGACTGCATCTGCGTGCCGAGCACCCCGGTGGTTCCCGGCAACTTCTCGAAGGCCCAGCGAGGGATCTTGGTGACGACGTAGTCGATCACCGGCTCGAAGCTCGCCGGCGTCGAGCGATCAGCGGTCTGGGTGATGTCGTTGGGAATCTCGTCGAGGGTGTAGCCGACGGCGAGCCGGGCGGCGATCTTGGCGATCGGGAACCCGGTTGCCTTCGACGCGAGTGCCGACGAGCGCGACACACGCGGGTTCATCTCGATCACGACCTGACGACCGGTGCCGGGTTCGACGGCGAACTGGACGTTCGACCCACCGGTCTCCACCCCGACGCGACGGATGCAGGCGAGCGCCGAGTTGCGCATCTCCTGGTACTCGACGTCGGTCAACGTCTGGATCGGGGCGACGGTGATCGAGTCGCCGGTGTGCACGCCCATCGGGTCGACGTTCTCGATGCCGCAGATGATCACGCAGTTGTCTGCGTGATCACGCATCACCTCGAGTTCGTACTCCTTCCACCCGTACACCGACTCCTCGATCAGGATCTCGCTGATCGGGCTCGCGGCGAGACCGTTCGAGGCGATGCGCTCGAACTCCTCGGGCGTCGATGCGATGCCCGTGCCGCGCCCACCGAGGATGTAGGCAGGCCGGATCACCGCGGGCAGCCCGATGTCGGCGATGACGGTGTGTGCCTCCTCCATCGTGTGAGCGGTGCCGGAGCGCAGGCAGTCGAGGCCGATGCCGACCATCGCCTGCTTGAACTGCTCGCGGTCCTCGGCCGTTGCGATCGCCTCGGCGTTCGCGCCGATCATCTCCGGCGTGCCGGGTACGCCGATCAGCCCGCGCTCGAAGAGCTCCATGGCGATGTTGAGGCCGGTCTGGCCCCCGAGCGTCGGGAGCACCGCGTCGGGCTGCTCGCGGTCGATGATCGCCGAGACGACCTCCCACGTGAGCGGCTCGATGTAGGTGGCGTCGGCGAAGTCAGGGTCGGTCATGATCGTCGCCGGATTCGAGTTGGCCAGGATGACCCGGTACCCCTCCTCGCGCAGGACGCGGCAGGCCTGGGTCCCCGAGTAGTCGAACTCGCAGGCCTGACCGATGACGATCGGGCCGGATCCGATGATCAGGATCGAGTGGATGTCGGTGCGCCTGGGCATCAGCGGATCACCTTCGAGTCGGCGGCGGCGGACGATGCGTGCCGCATCATCTCGGCGAACTGGTCGAACAGGTAGTGCGAGTCGTGTGGTCCCGGGTTGGCCTCGGGGTGGTGCTGCACGCTGAACGCGAGCTCGCCGTTCACCCGGAGCCCCTCGCAGACGCCGTCGTTGAGGTTGACGTGGGTCATGGTGGCCTTGCCGGCCAGCGAGTCGGGGTCGACTGCGAAGTTGTGGTTCTGGCTGGTGATCTCGACCTTGCCGGTACTGAGGTTCTTGACGGGGTGGTTGCCGCCGTGATGAC
The DNA here is from genome assembly GCA_963715285.1 of Ilumatobacteraceae bacterium. GTDB lineage: Bacteria > Actinomycetota > Acidimicrobiia > Acidimicrobiales > Ilumatobacteraceae > Sva-07. The sequence continues at coordinate 44,535 of CAVQRU010000003.1, forward strand.
CGAAGGGCAGCTTGACCGTGCCGGCACCGATGGCGCGTCCGAGGAGCTGGTGGCCGAGGCAGATCCCGAAGATCGGCACGTTGCCGATCAGGCCGGCGATCGTGTCGACCGCGTACGGCACGGTCGCCGGGTCTCCCGGCCCGTTGCTCAGGAACACGCCGTCAGGACTGCGGGCGAGGATGTCGGCGGCCGTCGTGCCGGCAGGCACGACCTCGACGGTGCCGAACCGACTCAGGTTGACGCCGATGTTGCGCTTCATCCCGTAGTCGACGGCCACGATGCGGGTGCGGTTGTCGGGGTCGAGCGCGTCGATCGTGTAGCCCTCGCCGATCGTCACCTGGTCGACGAGATCGACGCCGTCGGTCCCGGGCTCTGCCGTCGCTGCCGCGAGGAGCTCCGCCTCGGGGGCGGAGCCGAACGCTCCGGGCATCGCTCCGGTGTCGCGCAGCAGGCGGGTGAGACGCCGGGTGTCGATACCGCCGATGCCGGGCACGTCGTGGTGGCGCAGCATCGAGTCGAGACCGGTGTCGGCGCGGTGGTTGCTGTGGCGTCGAGCGAGCTCGCGCACGACGATTCCGCGGCAGAACGTGCCGCGCGACTCGAAGTCGACCGCGTTGACGCCGTAGTTGCCGATGTGGGGCGTGGTGAACGTGATGATCTGGCCCGCGTAGCTCGGGTCGGTGATCACCTCCTGGTAGCCGCTCAGTACCGTGTTGAACACGACCTCACCGGTCGCGATCGCACGTTCTGCGCCGATCAGCTCCCCTTCGAACACGCTGCCGTCGGTCAGTACCAGTGCGCCCTCGCGGATCATCGCCGACCCCCCGCCTGGACGTGCAGGCTCCGCGTCAGCGACAACACACCCGTCAACCGTTCCGGCTGACACGGACGACGACCTTCGAAACGATACTGCATATCCATCCATTCTAGTGCATGCTCATTCACGAGTGAACCGCCGTTCCGTCTCGGACGACGAGGCGGCCGTCGAAGATCGTGTGGCGCACCCGGCCGCGCAACGGCACGCCGACGTAGGGCGTGTTGCGGCTCTTGCTCGCCAGCCGGGCCGGCACCACCTCCCACTGCTCGTCGGGATCGAACAGCGTGAGGTTCGCGGGCTCACCCGCGGCGATCGGACGTCCGTGGCGGTCGGCGGCACCGGCGATCTCGGCCGGTTTCCACGTCATCGCGGCCACGACGTCGACGAGCGGCATGTCGAGATGCGCCAACGAGACGCCGAGGGCCGTCTCGAGCCCGAGCATCCCGGGGGGCGCCTGATCGAGCGGCTGCTCCTTGGTCTCCGCGGCGTGCGGGGCGTGATCGGTCGCGATCGCGTCGATCGTGCCGTCGGCGAGTCCGGCGCGGATCGCTGCGATGTCGGCAGGAGTGCGCAACGGTGGGTTGACCTTGTAGAGCGCGTCGAAGGACGCGAGGGACTCGTCGCTCAGGCTGAAGTGGTGAGGCGTCGCCTCGGCGGTCACCGGCAGTCCGTCGGCCTTCGCCGCTCGAACCAGCTCGACGCTGCCCGCCGTCGACAGGTGGAGGAAGTGCATGCCCACACCGGTGAGCCGCACGAGCTCGATGTCGCGGTGGAGCATCAGCTCCTCCGCGATCGACGGCCAGCCAGGCAGCCCGAGTCGGCTGCAACAGTCACCCTCGTGCATGACGGCGCCCTCGGTGAGACGCTCGACCTCGCAGTGCTGGGCGAGCGTGATGCCCAGCCCGCTCGCGTACTCGAGCGCCCGGCGCATCAACAGCGGGTCCTGCACCCCGTTGCCGTCGTCGGTGAACAGCTTGACGCCCACCGCGGCGAGCTCGGCGAACGGCGTGAGCGCTTCACCGGCGCGCCCGACCGTGATCGAGGCCGAGGGCAGCACCTCGCACCAACCGGCGCGTTCACCCTGGCGGCGCACGAAGTCGACGACCTCCACGCAGTCCTGTGTCGGATCGGTGTTCGGCATCGCCACGACCGCCGTGAACCCGCCGAGCGCGGCGGCGCGGCTGCCGGTCTCGATCGTCTCGGCCTCCTCCCGGCCCGGTTCACGGAGGTGCACGTGGAGGTCGACGAACCCGGGCGAGAGCACCAGGCCGGCGGCGTCGATCTCCTGGTCGTCGTCGCCTGCCGCCAACGACCCGGCGACCTCGGCGATGCGTCCGTCGGCGATCCGGACGTCGCCCGACCGCTCCCCCGTCCGGTCGATGATGCGTGCGCCGGTGATGACGAGGCTCACAGTGCGTCTCCTTCGGGTTGTCCCGTCGCCGGGGCGAGCGCCGAGCCGGAGCCCAGCAGGTCGAACAGCACGGCCATCCGAACGGCGATGCCGTTCGTGACCTGCTGGGTGATCACGGCGCCGGGGAGGTCGTTCGGGTCGACGGCGATCTCGACCCCACGGTTCATCGGGCCGGGGTGCATGACCAGCGTGTGCTGTCCGAGGCGAGCCGCCCGTTGCGGTGTCAGACCGAAGCGTTCGGTGTACTCGCGGAGGTTCGGCACGAGTGCCTCGTTCATGCGTTCCTGCTGCATGCGCAGGAGGTACAGCACGTCGACGTCGGCGATCACGTCGTCGAGTCGGTCGGTGACCCGGTCGGCGAAGCGATCACTGGTGTCCGGCGGCAGCAGCGTTCTCGGGGCGACCACCGTGACCCGGGCGCCGAGCAGGCGGAACGCGGCGATCGTGCTGCGGGCCACCCGGCTGTGCTTGACGTCGCCGACGATCGCCAGGTGCAGCCCGTCGAATCCTCCGGTGCGCGCCAGCGACGACCGCACGGTGTAGGCGTCGAGCAGCGCCTGGGTCGGATGTGCGTGCCAACCGTCTCCGGCGTTGATCACGCTGGCCTGGGTCCACCCCGTGATCATCCGGGGCGTGCCGCTCGAGCGGTGCCGGACGACGAACGCGTCGACGCCCATCGCGGCGATGGTCTCGACCGTGTCGCGCAGGCTCTCGCCCTTGTTGATGCTGGACTGCGATGCGGCGAACGTCATCGTGTCCGCGGAGAGCCGTTTCGCCGCCGTCTCGAAGCTGAGCCGCGTTCGGGTCGAATCCTCGAAGAAGACGTTGCACACGGTCTTGCCGCGCAACGCAGGCACCTTGGGGTTCGGCCGGCGGTTGACCTCGGCCATGTGATCGGCGAGTTCGAGGATGCGCAGGACTCCGTCGGCGCCGAGATCGTCGATGGTCAGCAACGAACGACCGACCGGGCGGGCAGTCATGAGATCACCACACCCTCGCTGGTTGCCGCGACCTCCTCGTCGGCGCTCGTCGGCAGGTTCTTGCCGACGAAGTCGGGCCGGATCGGCAGTTCGCGATGCCCTCGATCGACGAGCACGGCGAGCTGGACCGCACGTGGTCGTCCGTAGTCGGCGACCGCGTCCAGCGCCGCCCGGACGGTCCGACCGGTGAACAGCACGTCGTCGACGAGCACCACGGTGGCGCCTTCGACGTCGAAGTTGAGGTCGCTCACTGCGCCGGGGGCCACCGGACGAAGGCCGATGTCGTCGCGATACAGGCTGGCGTCGACGGCGCCGACGGGAACGGGGGTGTCGATCCGGCCGATCTCGGCGGCGAGGGAGTTGGCCAACCAGACGCCGCCCTGCTGGATGCCGATCAGGACCAGTCCGCCGACGGCACCGCTGACGCCACGGTTGCGTTCGATGATCTCGTGGGCCATTCGAGTGATGGCTCGACGGACGTCATCGGGCCCGAGGACCCGCTTCTCTGTGACCATGTTGCTCCTCCGTGCGAGCCTCACGGGACCCGCTTCACGGTGAGGCCCGAAGGTAGCAGCAACTACGGTGGACCGAATGCATGATCTCGTGATCCGCGGTGGATTTCTCGTCGACGGAACCGGTCGGCCCGGTCGCCTCGCCGACATCGCCGTCGACGATGGTGTGATCACCACCGTCGTCGACGAGGACTCGGGCGACGACATCGGGCCGGCCACGCGAGAGGTCGACGCCTCCGGCCGCCTCGTCACGCCCGGCTGGGTCGACATCCACACCCACTACGACGGCCAGGCCTCGTGGGACCCCTACCTGACGCCGTCGTCGTGGCACGGTGTCACCACCGTGGTGATGGGCAACTGTGGTGTCGGCTTCGCGCCGGCCGCGCCCGATCGTCACGAGTGGTTGATCGAACTGATGGAAGGCGTCGAGGACATTCCGGGGTCCGCCCTCACCGAGGGCATCACCTGGGAGTGGGAGTCGTTCGAGGACTACCTCGACGCGCTCGACCGCCGCTCGTACGTGATCGACGTCGGCGCCCAGGTCGCCCACGGCCCCGTGCGTGGCTACGTGATGGGCGACCGCGGCGCGGCGAACGAACCGGCGACCCCCGACGACATCGCCGCGATGTCCGACATCGTGGAGCGGGGGCTGCGGGCGGGAGCCCTGGGGTTCTCGACGTCACGGACCCCGATCCACAGGTCCAAGTCCGGCGAACTGGTTCCGGGGACCCACGCCACCAGCGACGAGCTGTTCGGCATCGCCGACGCGCTGGCACGCGCCGGCCACGGTGTCTTCCAGTTCGCACCCGACCATGCGCTCGTCCCGCGCGACGAATGGCCGTGGATGGTGGAGCTGGCGAAGCGCACGGGGCGCACGGTGAGTGTCAACCTCAATCAACCCGACGACGCACCCGACCTGTGGCGCGAGGTGCTCGAGCTGTTGGACAGCGCCCAGGCGGAGGGCCTGCCGATCGTCGCCCAGGTCGCCGGCCGGGTCGTGGGCCTCCTGATGTGTCTGGAGGGCAGCTTCAACCCGCTCGCCTTCCACCCGGCATACGCAACGATCGCGGAGCTGTCACTGGCCGAGCGCGCCGCGGCACTGCGCGACCCAGAGCTGCGTGCCCAGTTCGCGACGGCCCCCGCCGAGGGCGGCGGGTTGTACCAGATGCTCGTGCTCGACCGGCTCGACAAGTTCTGGGCGACCGAGGACGGCGACATCGACTACGAACCGGACGCCGACGACTCGCTCGCGTCGATCAGCGCCCGCACCGGCGTCGCGCCGACCGACCTCCTGATCGACCAGCTGATCGCCAACGACGGCAACGGGATCGTGCTGACGCCGTTCTTCAACTACGCCTACGGTGACCTGTCGTTCACCTACGAGGCGCACCTGCACCCGGGCACCCGCATGGGCCTCGCCGACGCCGGCGCGCACTGTGGCGTCGTGTGCGACGGCGGAACACCCACGTTCATGCTCACCCACTGGACACGCGATCGAACCCGCGGCCCGAAACTCCCGCTGGAACACGTCGTGCGACGCCAGACCCGCGAGACCGCAGAGCTGTACGGCCTCACCGACCGCGGCGCCGTGCTGCCCGGCCTGCGCGCCGACCTGAACGTCATCGACTACGACCACCTGACGTTCGGCGCCGCCCGCATGGCCCACGACCTTCCCGCCGGAGCGCGCCGCCTCGTGCAGAAGGCCAGGGGGTACGACGCCACGTTCGTCGCCGGCGTGCAGATCGTCGACCACGACGAGTTCACCGGCGAACTCCCCGGCAAGCTCGTCCGCGGCCCCCGCTGATTGCAGCAGGGGTCTGACCCCTGCTGCAATCAGGTGGGCAGTTCGACCGACCGGTCGCGTTCGTAGAGGACCCACAGATCGTTGCGAGCAACCTCGGCGAAGGCCTCGTCGATCGCCGCCCAGTCGGCGACGAGCTGGGCGTCGCGACTGACCGGCAGCATCACGTAGTCGACCCGGTCGGCCCGGTCGTCCAGACGCGTGCCCTCCAGGGAGTCGTCCGGCCCGTAGAGCACCACACGGAACGGAACGGGGAACTGGTAGATCTCGGTGCGATAGGCGAGATGCGGCGTGAGCCGGTAGTTGGCCGCCACGACCGCGTCACTCGGGATGTCGTCGAGAAGTTCTCGCGCCGCCACGGCGAAGACGTTGTCGGGATTGCCGACCCACGACTGGGTGCGCCCCAGTGGCGAGGGCGCCCACAGGTACGCTCCCGTCACCGACGCCACGGCGAGCACGGCGACCGCGAGGTGTCTCGGCTGCAACGTCAACTCCCGACCTCGAACGGTCAGGCAGCGGTCGCGAATCGCACCGATCGCGTACATCGTGCCGATCGCCAGCGCCGGCACGGCGACCAGGCTGTAGTGGTAGTCGATCTGGTACTGGTACCAGAAGGTGCTCAGGATGTTCGTGAACAGCACGAGTCCGCTGATCAGCGCCACGTCGGGCAACCGGAGGAAGAGCCACGCGAACGGCGCGGTCATCTGCACCAGATACCAGGGCCGGTCGTCGTTGCGAAGATGCTGCACCAAGGAGGTCGGGTTCGTGATCGCCGTGTCGACGAGCCCGCGCGGTCCACCGAACGGGATCCGCCACCCATTGCGCGTCGGCACGCCGATCAGACTGCGCATGATCAACAGCATCGCGACCGCCATGAACGCCAGGCTCCCGAAGACGGTCAGCAGGCCGATCCGACGGTCGCGTCTCAGCGCCACCCAGATGCCGAGTGGCACGATCACCAGCGACACGTCCTCCTTGACCAGCAGGGAGAGCACGACGAACACGGCGTACATCCGCCACTTGCGTTCCAGCGCAGCGTAGATCGCGAACCCGACGAACACGCCGAGGAACGCGTCGGGGTGGAAGTTCTCCAGGTTCGTCCACCCCACTGCGGGATGGAGCAGGTAGGTGCCCGCCCCGACCAGCGCGAGCCACTCCGAACCGAGACGCCTGCGGCCGTAGAGGAACACCGGGATCGCACCGGCCGCGATCGCCGCCGACTGGGCGGTGAACATGATCCAGGCACCCGGAGCGATCCAGTACAGCGGCACCAGGAACAACAGCACGAACGACGTGTGATCGCCGAACAGGTTCCGGCCCATCAGCGTCACGAACGGCGCATCGAACCGCGAGAGCAACCACATGCCCTGGTCGTAGAGCGCCGAGTCGTAGGTCGCCGTGCCGAGAGCGTGGTGTATGTCGAGCGATCGAGCAGTGAAGTACCACGTCCAGCCGATCACGGCTCCGGCAAGGAACACCTGCGGCGCCGTCGGCGCGGGGATCCGATGCCACCAGCGGGCCGTGACGCGCGCCCCTTCGGGCGCGTCGGCGAGTTCATCCGTGGTCGGTTCGAGCGCCGACGGAGCAACCATCGACCTACTTTCGCAGGTCGCCGACCAGCGCGGAGAGCACACCGTTGACGAAACGACCGCTGTCGTCGGTGGAGAACCGCTTCGCCAACTCGACCGCCTCGTCGATCACGACGGCGACCGGAACGTCGGGACGGTGCGCCAACTCGAAGGCACCGAGGCGCAGGACGTTGAGGTCGAGGACCGGCATCCTGGCCAGCGTCCACCCCTTCGCCCGTGCGGCGATCGCGGCGTCGAGCTCCTCGACGTGGTCGCCGACTCCCGTGGCGAGCAGCACCGTCAGCTCATCGGGTTCGAGCACCTGCAGGCTCAGCGCATCCGACGGGGTGATGCCCTTCGAGTACGCCTCGTACAGCAGGTAGAGCGCGCGCTCACGTGCATCGGAGCGATCATCGGGGCGCGGCATGGCAGCCATGGCGGTGCTGTCCAGTTCCTGGGGTGGTCCGGTTCAGACCCGGGTGATGTAGTCGCCGGTACGGGTGTCGACCTTGACCTTGTCGCCCGGTTCCACGAACAACGGCACCTGGAGGACCTTGCCGGTCTCGAGCGTCGCCGGCTTGCGAGCGCCCGACACGCGGTCGCCCTGCACACCGGGCTCCGTCTCGGCGATCGTCAGCTCGACCGATGCCGGGATCTCGACGCCGATGATCTCGCCCTGGTACTGGGCGATCTGGGCGATCATCTGCTCGGTCAGGTAGTCGGCGGCCTCGCCGAGCGCGACGCTCGGGACGTTCATCTGGTCGTAGGTCGACGTGTTCATGAACACGTAGTCGCTGCCGTCCTTGTACAGGAACTGCATGTCCTGACGGTCGACGATCGCCTGCTCCACTTTGATGCCGGCGTTGAAGGTCTTGTCGATCACGGCACCGTTCTTGACGTTGCGGATCTTGGTCCGGACGAACGCACCGCCCTTGCCGGGCTTGACGTGTTGGAACTCGACGACCTGGAAGAGTCCGTTGTCGAGTTCGAGGGTGATTCCGTTCTTCAGGTCGTTCACGGAGATCTGCGGCATGGTCGGTCCTTGTGTGCTCGGTTCGGGGCGTTCAGCCCCGGAAGGGTCGCGGCGCGGTGTGCGTCAGGGGCCGCGAGCCCGTTTCGGTGACGACGAGGAGGTCCTCGACACGGAATCCACCGACACCGACACGATAGAGCCCTGGTTCGACGGTCACCACGTTGCCTGCGACGATGACGTCGTCGGAGGCCTGGGAGTGGAACGGCGATTCGTGGATCTGCAGGCCGACGCCGTGCCCCGTGCCGTGGAGGTACCAGTCGAGCCGACCTGCCTCGTCGAAGACGTCTCGGCACACCGAATCGAGGTCGCGAGCGGAGATGCCGGCTCGGAGCGCCGCGACCCCGGCCGCATGCGACGCCTCGACCAGGGCGTAGAGCTCGCGCTGCTCGCCCGTCGGCTCACCGATCACGTACGACCGGGTCATGTCGGAGTGGTAGCCGTCGACGAGTGCGCCGACGTCGATGATCACGGTGTCGCCCTCGACGATGCGCCGGTTCGTGGCTTCGTGGTGCGGTCGGGCGGCGTGGTCGGGTCCGGCGGCGACGATCGTGTCGTAGCTGCGATCGTCGGCGCCGTGGAGCCGCATCCGGTACTCGAGTTCGTTGCGGATGTCGGCTTCGGTGACCGGAGCGTCGACCGTCGCGAACAGGATCGGTTCGACCTCGGCGAGCGCCGCATCGGCTGCAGCAGCGGCCGCGGCCATCCGCTCGATCTCGGCGTCGTCCTTGACCTGGCGTTGCCGCCCGACGAGCGAGTCGGTCGGCTCCAGCGCGATCTCCGCAGCGAGGCGCTGCCACTCGGCGTGGCTCGTCGACGACGGGTCGAGGCCGACGCGTCCACAACCTGCGAGCGACTCGACGAGGCGTTCGTGCAGCCGCGCTCTCGAGGTCTCGGCGATCACCGTGGCGCCACTGGACGCGGTCTCCGCCCGGGCCCGCTCGCCGTAGCGTCCGTCGGTGCCGAGGATCAGCTCGTCGGCGGTCACGACCGCCCATCCGTTCGATCCGGTGAAGCCGGTCAGCCAGCGCACGTCGACCAGATCGGTGAGGAGCAGCGCATCGCACCCGTTGCCGAGCGGCAAGCGCTGCTGGATGAGTGCGACCCGCCGCCCGTGATCGATCGGGGCGAAACCTCGGGTGTCAGACGCCACGCGTGACGAACCTCTCGAGAGCGGCGCGTACGGCCGGCACGGGAACATCTTCGACCACCTCGACGCCGTCGGGTCCGTCGAGCACGAAGGTGAGTCCGTTCAATGCCTTCTTGTCGCGTGCCATCAGCGACATCAGCTCGTCGACGTCGAGACGCTCGGGCGGCGTGACCCGCAGCCCGTACTCCCCCGCGACGATCCGACGGTGTTCGTCGACACGCGCCTCGTCGATCCGGCCCAGCTCCTGACCGAGCTCGGCGGCGAAGATCAACCCGATCGCAACTGCCTCGCCGTGAGCGATGTCGTGGTCGGTGGCGATCTCGATGGCGTGGGCGAGCGTGTGGCCGTAGTTCAGCAGCGCCCGGCGCCCACCTTCGCGTTCGTCGGAGGCCACCACGTCGGCCTTGATCTCGATGCAGCGGGCGATGCGGGCGTCGAGGTCCATCGCGAGCAGGTCGTCGCCGGTGAGGAAGTGGTACTTCGACATCTCGCCGAGACCGCAGCGCATCTCGCGCTCGGGCAGTGTCGCCAGCGCGGCAAGGTCGCACACGACGCCCGACGGCTGCCAGAACGCACCGACGAGGTTCTTGCCCTCGGGCAGGTTGACGCCCGTCTTGCCGCCGATCGCCGCGTCGACCATGGCGAGCAGCGTGGTCGCGACGTGCACGACCGGCGTTCCTCGGTGCCAGGATGCGGCCGCGAACCCCGCGACGTCGGTGACCATCCCGCCACCGATGCCCACCACGACGTCGTGGCGGGTCAGGCCCTGCCGAGCGAATCCCCGGGTGAGCGTTTCGATCGTGGCGAGCGACTTGGCGGCCTCGCCGTCACCGATCGTGTACGTCTCGACCATCCGCTCCGACGACGTCCACTCGAGCGGTATGCCCTCCTGGGTCACGACGGCCACCCGGGTCGCCGTGGGCGGCAGCATCGAGTCGAGCTCGGCGATCGCGCCGTCGCCGACCACGGCGTCGTAGGCCCGATCGCCCAGGGGCACGGTCACGCGCAACAACGCAGCACCGCCTTCGTGACGTCGTTGACCGTGCGGTGGTCGACCGAGACGATCGCGTCGGCAACCTCCTGGTACAGCGGTTCTCGCTCGTCGTGCAAGCGCCGAAGCACCTCCGCGGGGTCGTCGTCGAGCAACGGCCGGTGCGGTCCGCTGCGGACACGGTCGACCAGTACGTCGACGTCGGCGCGCAGCCACACGACATGAGCGCCCGACGACGTCAGGATCGCCCGGTTCGCCTCGCTGAGCACGACCCCGCCGGCCGCGGCGATCACCGAGGACTCCTCCTGTTCGAGCGCCTCGCGCAGCACGTCGGTCTCGAGGGCTCGGAACGCGGGTTCACCGTCGTCGATCCAGATCTCCCGCACGGTCCTGCCGACCTTCGCCTCGATCATCTCGTCGGAGTCGAACAGCGGCCGGTGCAGCTGGGCGGCCACCGCGCGACCGACCGTCGACTTGCCGACACCCATCATCCCGACGAGCACGAGGTGCCTGGCGTCGGGACCGCTCACGACAGCGACGCCGTGAACGCCTCGGCGTTGCGGACGAACTCGTCGACGGAATCGCCGCCGAACTTCCGTTGCGCCTCCGCCGCGAGCACGAGCGCCACCATCGTCTCGGCGACCACGCCCATCGCCGGGACGGCGGTGACGTCGGTGCGCTCCTTGAACGACACCGCCGACTCCTTGGTCTGGGTGTCGACCGTCTCGAGCGTCGGCTTGTTGAGCGTGGCCAACGGCTTCATCGCTGCCCGAACGACGAGCAACTCGCCGGTGGAGATGCCGCCCTCGGTGCCACCGGCGAGCGTGCTCCCGCGGCGATAGGCGTGGGCGTCGGCATCCCAGGAGATCGGGTCGTGGGCTGCGCTCCCCCGGCGGCCGGCGACCTCGAAGCCGTCGCCGATCTCGACGCCCTTGACCGCCTGGATGCTCATGATCGCCTGCGCGAGCAGCGCGTCGAGCTTGCGGTCCCAGTGCACGTGGCTCCCGAGGCCGACCGGCACGCCGAAACCGAGCACCTCGACGACCCCGCCGAGCGAATCGCCGTCCTTGGCGGCCGCCTTGATCTCGCTGATCATCGCTTCGCTCGCCTCGATGTCGAAACAGCGCACCTGGTTCTCGTCGACTCGATCGAGCTGGTCCGGGGTCGGACGTGCCGCCCCGGCGGGAACGCGCGCCTCGCCCATCTGGATGACGTGGGAGATGATCTCGACGCCGAGCGGCGCGAGCAGCGCCTTGGCGACGGCACCGGCGGCCACCCGGGCGGCGGTCTCGCGGGCGCTCGCGCGTTCGAGCACGTCGCGCGCGTCGGTGAAGCCGTACTTCTGCATGCCCGCCAGGTCGGCGTGGCCGGGGCGCACCTGGGTGAGCGGATCCTTCGTGCGCCCAGGCGCCGGGTCCATCTCCTCGTGCCACTTGTCGCTGCGGAACCACTCGCTGTTCTTGATCTCGATCACGACGGGCGAACCGAGGGTGCGACCGTGACGGACGCCGCCGATCAATGTCAGTTCGTCGGCCTCGAACCGTTGCCGGGGGCCCCGGCCGTAGCCGAGGCGCCGCCGAGCCATCTCCGACTGGATCTGTTCGACCGTGATCTCGAGACCCGCCGGCAGCCCCTCCATCACGACGACCAGCGCCTGACCGTGGGACTCACCTCCCGTGAGATAGCGCAACATCGGGTCGAGGCTACCGGTCGGCGAGCGCCGCCTCGGCGGCCGCTCGCATCGCCACCGTGTCCGGCCGGACCCCGATCCAGCGCTCCTGCTGGAGCGCCGCCTGGTGGATCAGCATCCCGAGTCCGTCGACCGTGCGCGCTCCGAGCGAGTCGGCGGCCACGAGCCAGGCGGTGCGGATCGGGTGGTAGACGAGGTCGACGACGATCTGCTCGGCGTGCAGCATCGACGGATCGCAGGGCATGTCACCCTCGACGCCTGCATGGTCGATCGCGTCGACCCTCATCCCGATGCTCGTGGCGTTGACGACGATGTCGGCCCGCCCGATGTCGCTGGCGATGCCGACCGAGGCGGCGGCAGCGAGCGTGGCTGCGAGTTCGGCGTGTTCCCGGGTGCGGTTGAGCACGGTGATGTCGGTGGAGCCGGCACGACCCAGGGCGTCGACCACCGAACGAGCGGCGCCCCCCGCGCCGATCACGGCGACGCGCGCGTCGGCAACGTCGATGCCGACCTCGGCGAGCGAGGCGACGAAGCCGGCACCGTCGGTGCTCGATCCGACGAGGTCGTCGCCGTCCCAGCTCACGGTGTTGACCGACTGCAGGGCCCGTGCGGCCGGTTCGAGCCGGTCGACCGCATCGGCGATGTCACGTTTGTGCGGCATCGTGACCGACATCCCGGCGATCCCCAACACCCGCATGGCGTCGAGGGCCGCCGCCGCCCGACCCTCGGCGACGTCGAAGGCCACGTACGACCAGTCGACGCCGGCAGCATCGAACGCTGCCTGATGGATCGCCGGCGACAGGCTGTGGGCGACCGGTGATCCGATCAACGCTGCGAGGCGCCGGCTCACAGCAGGCCGGCCTGGCGGGCCTGTTCGACGTTGCGGTCGTGCTGCCAGATCTCGGACGCGAAGACGTGGCCACCGTCCTCGTCGGCGATCACGTAGTACAGGTAGAAGCATTGCGTGGGGTTGGCCAGCTCGGCGCAGATCGGGTCGCCGGCGGGTGGGTTCGGTGCCGGATTGAGCGCCGCCTGGATCGACGCCCGGCCCGGGTTGGCGATCGGCGTCGGTGGCAGCCCGTTCCGCAGGTACGTGTTGTAGGGGCCGTCGATTTGACGCAACTGCGAGAACGGCAGCTCCGGGTCGATCCCGGCGAGGTCACGTCCGTAGAGCACGGTCGCGTCGATCTGCAGTGGGAACGGGTTCTCGGGGTCGAGCGCGCTGATGCCGAGCCGGTTGTGGATCACGCGGGAGATCTTCGCCCGGTCCTCGGGGATCTTCGCCTCGCGCTCGATCATCGAAGCGATGATCAGGATCTCGTACGGCGTGCGGCCGAGGGCGGCGGACCGGTTGACGATGTCCTCCTGGTCGCCGACGCGTTCCATCAGCGCGATCATCCGCTCGATGACCTGGCCCTCGCTCTCGGCGTTCGACACGTTGTAGGTGTCGGGGAACAGCATCCCCTCCAACGACGTCACGCCGACGGGCTGGAACGTCGAACGGATCGTCGCACTGTTGGCCGCGGCCAGGAACTCCTCGGCGCTGAGCCGATCGATCGACGACCCGAGCCGGTCGGCCATACGGGCAACGGTGAAGCCTTCGGGGAACGTGACCTTGGTGTAGGTCTGCGCAGGTGGCGTGCGGAGCCGTCCCAGCACGTTGCCCATGTGGTCGGACGGGCGGATCTCGTAGTAGCCGGGGATCAGCTCGATGCCGCCTTCGCGCTCGACGTACCACTCGAAGATCCCCGCGTCGGAGACCAACCCCTGCTCCTCGAGCCGTGCGGCAACCGCCTCGAGGTCGTCGTCCTCGGCGACCGTGAAACTCTGGACGTCGCCCGGGGCACCCTCGGGGTTGATCTTGCCCAGGTACCACCAGCCCACCGCACCGGCGACCAGGATCCCGATGACCGCGACGACCATCGACGTCCAGACGATCCACTTGATCGGACGGGTCTGGATGCGGAGACGCTCGACCGAGCCGGTCGCGTCGGTGTCGTCCCACGGATCCGTCGGCCAGTCGACCGCAGGGCGGCTGTCGGGATCGACCTGCGCTTCGGGCAGCAGCGGGTCGGGCCGCCTCACGACGTCGCCCCCCGCGCCGTCGAGCTCCAGGTGGAGCGTCGATGGTCGAGCCAGGCCTGCAGCATCACCGCCGCCGCCACCTTGTCGACGACCTTGCGGCGCTGACGAGCGTCGAGGCCGGCCTCGAGCATGCCGCGCTCGGCGGTGACGGTCGTGAACCGTTCGTCGTACATCTCCACCGGCACCCCGACCACGCTAGCGAGCTGGCGTGCCTCGGTCTCGGCAGACCGTGCAGCAGGCCCGGACGTGCCGTCGAGCGACAGCGGCAGGCCGACGACCACCACGTCGGCCTCTTCGTCACGGACGAGGCGGGCGATCTCCGCATGGTCGTGGCGACGCGACGACGACCGGTGCACCGTGGTGAGTGCCGACGCGATCGTGCCGGACGTGTCGCTGACGGCGATCCCGATGCGCTTCGACCCGAGATCGATGCCCAGCGCCCGGACACCCGGGACACGAGCCGGCGGCGACATCGACGGCTGGGAGGTCACGTGGCGGCGGACACGGCCTCAGCGGCCGCGCGGGCGGCGAGTTCGAGCGCCTCGGGGATGCCACTGACGTCCTTGCCGCCTGCCGTGGCGATGTCGCCCTTGCCGCCACCGCCACCGCCGACGGCACGGGCCGCGTCCTTGATCAGGTCCGACGCCGGCCGGTCGCCGCCGGGTTGCACCGCCGCCACCAGGCCGACGCCGCCCGTGGTGGTCTCGCCGATCAGGATGACGAGACGGATCCCCGGCTGCTGACGCACGGCGACCGCGAGGTCGCGCAGGTCGCCAGGGGTCAGCCCGTCGAGGCGGGTGACGACGACGCCGTCATGGGCGATCGCGGCGAGTTCGGTGGCTCGACCGGCAGCGAGTTGGCTGCGCAGCGCCTTGATCTCCTCGTGCAGTGCCTTGATCTCGTCGAGCTTGCGCTGGACACCGTCGAGCAGATCGTCGGCGGGCGTACCGACGAGGCGAGCGGCGTCGGCCAACATCTGCTCGTCGCGCTGCAGCAGTGCGACGCTGGCGTCACCGGTGACGGCTTCGATGCGCCGCAGGTTGGATCCGATCGACGACTCGCTGACCACCTTGACCGTGCCGATGTCGCCGGTCGCCCGGACATGGGTACCACCGCAGAGTTCGATCGACGAGCCCGCCTCGAGCACCCTGACGATGTCGCCGTACTTGTCACCGAAGAAGGCGATCGCGCCGAGCGCCTCTGCCTCGTCCTTCGTGGTCTCGAAGGTGCGCGTCGGCGAGTTGGCGAGCGTCTCGGAGTTCGCGAGGCGTTCGATCTCGGCGATCTGGGCATCGGTGACGGCCTCGTAGTGGCTGAAGTCGAACCGCAACCGATCGGGACCGACCATCGAGCCGGCCTGCTTGACGTGATCGCCGAGCACGTGACGCAGTGCGTGGTGGAGCAGATGCGTGGCGGTGTGGTTGCGGCGGATCGCTGCGCGGCGATCGGCATCGATCGCTGCCGTCGCGGTCTGGCCCGGCGTGATCGTGCCCTCGCTGATCCGCGCACGGTGACGTCGCAGGTTCGGCAGGGCGAAGGTGGTGTCGAGCACATCGGCCACACCGGTCTCGGTGACGATCGTGCCGGTGTCGCCGATCTGGCCGCCCGCCTCGGCGTAGAACGGGGTGCGATCGAGGAAGATGTCGACGAGCGGCCGGCCGTCGTCGGCTGCACCCGACGGCTCGACGGGGACGACGGCGAGCACGCGACCCTCGGCCTCGTCCTGGACGTAGCCGACGAACTCGGTGACGCCGAACTGTTCGACGACATCGCGGTAGGCGTCGAGGTCGACGCCGTCGCCTGCGCCCTTCTGGGCGGCCTTCGCACGGTCGCGCTGGGCTGCCATGTCGGCGCTGAAGCCCTCGAGATCGACGGCGACGGCTCGTTCACCGGCGATCTCCTGGGTCAGCTCGAGCGGGAACCCGTAGGTGTCGTGCAGCAGGAACGCCGTCGACCCGGACAGCTCGGTGGGGTTGGCCTCGAGCTCGTTGTCGAGAATGCTCAGGCCGTTCTTCAGCGTCTGGCGGAACCGTTCCTCCTCCTTGGTCATCACGCTGACGACGAAGTCGCGGTTCTTCACGATGTCCGGATACGCGTTGCCCATCACGTCGATCGCCGTCTCGGTGAGCCGGGGCATCACCAACGACTCGGTGCCCAGCAGGTACGCATAACGGACCGCGCGACGGATGATGCGGCGCAGCACGTAGCCGCGGGCCTCGTTGGACGGGAACACGCCGTCGTTGATCAACATGGCACCGGAGCGGGCGTGTTCGGCGAGCACGCGCATCGCGAAGCTGTCTCGGTCGTCGTAGTCACCGACTCGGTAGGTCTTGCCGGTGAGCGAACACGCCTCGTCGATCATCGGGCGCATCAGATCGGTCTCCCACACCGAGTCGACGCCCTGGACGAGCGCCAGGATCCGTTCGAGCCCGGCGCCGGTGTCGATCGACGGTTTCGGCAAGGGGGTACGGCTGCCGTCCGGAGCCTGGTCGAACTGCATGAACACCAGGTTCCAGAACTCCATGAACCGATCGCCTGCGGGATCGCCGAGTGGGCCCCCGTCGGGCCCGAACGCTGGGCCACGGTCGATGTGGATCTCGCTGCAGGGCCCGCAGGGTCCGGTGTCACCGGCCTGCCAGAAGTTGTCCTTGTCGCCGAGGCGTTGGATGCGTTCCATCGGCACACCGACGATCTCGTGCCAGATCGCCTCGGCCTCGTCGTCGGACTCGTGCACCGTGATCCAGAGACGGTCACCGTCGAAGCCCCAGCCACCCGAGGCCGGATCGCCGGTGACGAGATCCCAGCTCCACGGGATCGCCGATTCCTTGAAGTAGTCGCCGAAGCTGAAGTTGCCGAGCATCTCGAAGAAGACCAGGTGGCGCTTCGTGCGGCCGACATCGTCGAGGTCGTTGTGCTTGCCGCCGGCGCGGGCGCACTTCTGGGCGCTGACGGCACGCTTGTAGGGAGGCTGCTCGTCACCGACGAAGTACGGCTTGAACGGCAACATCCCGGCCACGTTGAACAACACGGTTGGATCGTGCGGGATCAGGCTCGCCGAGGGAACGCGCGTGTGGTCCTTGGCCGCGAAGTAGTCGCAGAAGGAGTCGCGGAGTTGGTCGGCGTTCATCGACGCCTGCATGCTCGTCATATCCCGGGCGAGCCTATCGACGCCGCTAGCGTGCTCCCGAGTGAGTAGCTCCCAGCGCAGCGCGCGCTCGACCGTGCCGACACCGCCCGACGACCTGCACGAGTGGATCAGTTTCGAGGATCCCGACGAGCACCGCACGTGGGTGTTCGACGCCACCTACCTCCGCTCGAACTACATGTGCATCTACGGGTGCGGTTGCAAGGGGATCCTCGAAGAGCCCGCTCCGGAGCTCCAACTCGGCTGCTGCAGCCACGGCGCCCACTTCGCCGACGACGACGACATCGTGAACCTCCGCCGCCATGCCGAGCGTCTCACGCCCGACCAGTGGCAGTTCCACCGCAAGGGCCACGGCAAGAAGGGGTTCCTCGCCGACGGCGAACCCGAGGCGGACGGCGCCCCGGTCACCTTGACCCGGCGCGTCGAGGATGCGTGCATCTTCCTCAACCGGGTCGGCTTCGACGGCGGGGTCGGATGTGCACTGCACATCGCTGCGTTGGAGGCGAGCGAACGACCGATGGACTGGAAACCGTCGGTCTGTTGGCAGGTGCCCCTCCGACTGGAGCACTCGACCGACGAGTCCGGCCACGTCACCTCACGGCTGCGGGAATGGAAACGCCGCGACTGGGGCGAAGGCGGCTCCGAATTCGGCTGGTGGTGCACCGAGGAGCCCGATGCGTTCGTCGGCGCCGAACCGCTCTACGTGTCGGCACGTGACGACATCGTCGAGTTGGTGGGGGCACACGTCTACGACGCGATGGTCGAGCAGTTGGAGCGCCCGGGGTGGGTGCCACTCCCCCATCCGGCGGTGCGGCGATCAGCGTCGGAGTGAGCAGTGCGACCGGCTCGGCCGGCCGTGCGCTCGGTCGTCCTGGTCGCGTTCAGTCGTCCTGGTCGTCGTCGTCGTCGAAGGTCACGCCGTACTTCTCAGCGAGCGCGGCGTACTCGTCGTCGTCATCATCGCTGGTGGTTGACGACGCGGAGCGATCACCGAAGCCGAGATCGAAGGCTCCCGGACCGCTCTGCTTCAGTTTTCTCGCCTCTTCGAAACGGCGATGACGACCCTTCTTCACGACAGGGCTCCCAGACACTAGAAAGCTGACATTCGCGCACAGGGTAGCGGTGCATCCAGGGATTTCTCTGGATCCACGGAAATGCCGGCCGATCGGTCGGCGAGCCCGGGCGTTGGCCGGTCGGACACCCGTCAGTCGGACACCCGTCAGTCGGACACCGTGGTCAGCCTGAGTCGCCCCTCACCGTCGAACGTCAGACCCGCCTCACCGCCGACGAGCCGTCGGATCCCGTCACCGACGAGATCGTTGCGCCAACCGGTCCCCAGGCGGGCGTCGTCGTCACCGCGCAGGAACGCGACGATGTCGGCGCGCGTGGCCAGCAGCGCCGGGTCGAGCCGTTCGTCACGGGCGAGCTGCGCCACCCAGGCCGACACCAACGTCACGGCCGGCCGCAGCGAGCGATCGAGATCATCGGCCGACGGCGGAGCACTCGGAGCCGCGACCCCCTTGGCGGCACGGACCGCATCGAGGATCTCCTCGGCGAGGGCGCCTCGGGAATGGCGATCGTCGACCCCGCGGGCCTGAGCGAGTTCCTTCACCGTCGACGGCGCGCGCTGTGCGATCCCCAGGATCGCCAGGTCGGGAAGGACCTGGCGAACGGGGATGTCGGTGCGCATCGCCCGCCGCTCCCGCCAGGCGGCCACGCTCTGGGCCACGGCGCGGGCACCGGGACGCAGCGACCTCGCATCCTTCAGTCGCAGCCAGGCGTCCTCGGGGGCCGACCCACTGGTCGGACGCGTCCGCAGCTCTTCGCAGGCGTCCTCGGCCCACCCGAGCCGGTCGGCATCGGCCAACTTGGCAACGAGGCGCTCGTGGACCTCGAGCAGGTACTCGACGTCGACGGCGGCGTATTGACACTGGCTGTCGGTCAACGGCCGACGCAACCAATCGGTCAGGCGGTCGCCCTTGGCGGGGGTGATGCCGATCTCACCTTGGAGCAGCGACACGAGCGACGGCGTCCCGTATCCGACGAAACCGGCCGCCAGCTGCGTGTCGAACATCCGCTGCGGTACGGATCCGACGGCGTGGGTGAGCACGTCGAGATCCTGTTGAGCCGCATGGATCACGCACAGGGCGTCCGAGGCGAACAGTGACTCGAACCCGGCCACGTCGACGGCGAGCGGGTCGATGAGGGCGAGCAGTTGACCCTGGTCGGTTCGCCAGGCCACCTGGACCAGCGCCAGTTTCGGGTAGTAGGTGCGCTCGCGGTGGAACTCGGTGTCGAGCGAGTAGCGAGGCTGCTCGCGCAGCACCTCGACCAGCTGATCGAGGTCGTCCTGGCGGTCGATCCAGCGGTAGTCGAGCCTGCGGTCAGCCACCGTCGGCGCCCGACGAGGTGCCGGTGGCGATGTCGAATCCGGCGTCGGCCCAGGCCAACATGCCACCCGCCACGTTGACGACGTCGAGACCCTGCGACATCAGGAACTCGCAGGCTCGGCCACTGCGGTTGCCGGAGCGACAGACCACGTAGGTGGGGGAGCCGCCGAACGCATCGACGTTGTCGACGACCGCTCCGAGCGGGACCAGCACGGCATGGCCGATGTGGCCGGTCTCCCATTCGTGGGGTTCTCGTACGTCGACGATGCTGGCCGACGGGCCGAGCGCCGCGAGTTCGTGGACCGAGATCTCCTTGACTGTCACGGGCTCAAGGGTACCGACCGAGATCACCCGGGGCATTGATGTTCCGCAGCGCTGCCGCCGGCAGGGGCACAGCGACGACGTCGAGATCGCCGAACACCCGGTGGACCGCGCGTTCGCCGTCCTCGAAACGCTCTCGGAGTCCGCCGAGCGCCGACGTCCGCCAGATCGCACAACCCGGCTCGACTCGATCGGTCGTCGCCACGATCACGTCGGCCTCAGGCGATCGATCGGCCGCGTCGACCAGCAGCCGGAGATCCGAGGACCCGATGTCCGGGAGGTCGCACGCCAGAACGATCACGTCGCTCTGCCCGTCGGACTGCGCCGATTCCAGTGCGCAGATGATCCCCGCCAGGGGGCCCTCGCCCGGCCACCGATCGGGGATCACGTCCAGCCCGAGCGGTGCGAGTTCGTCGGGATCGCCACCGAGCGCGCACACCGGCATACAACCGATCTCCGCCATCGCCGCCGCGACGCGAGTTGCCAAGGCGACGCCGTCGACCTCGATCAGCGCCTTCGTCCGGCCCATGCGCCGGCTCGCGCCCCCGGTGAGCACGACACCGAGCACGTGTCAGCCGGTCGGCAGACCGGTGGGGTCGAGCTGGAGCAGGAACGTCCGACAACGCTCGGCTTCGTCGACCTCGCCGATCTCCGCGGCCATGTCGCCCAAGCCGCGCATGCAGCGCAGGAACCCCTGGTTGGTCGGCTCGGCCCACCGAACGTACCCGCTGCCGCGCCAGCCATTGGCCCGCAGGGCATCCAACCCCCGGTGATAGCCCACCCGGTACGCGGCGTAACGCTCGATCGTGTCGCGACCGAGATCTCCGAGCGCGGCCCAGCCGTCGAGGAAGCGGGGCGACGACGCCACGACGGCGGCGACGGCCGACCGTCGCTGCTCGGGCGGCTGCTCGAGCGCATCGGCGAGGGCACGCGCCACCGACGGGTCCGGCGCCGGAAGCACCGTGGTCGGCAGGCCGGATGACAGGTTGATCGGTTGGTCGCTCACGGCGGCGAGCGTACCCATCCGCGATCGCGGGAGCGGCGTACAGTGCAGCCCGTGCTCGCGATCACGCTCGAACAGGCCACGACGATCGCAGTCGTGGCCTCGACCGCGCTCGCGGTCGGAGCGATCCTCTCGTTCTGGGTGATGAAGTCGCTGGTCCAGAAACTGGTCGTGGCCGTCCTGCTGGCGCTGCTCGCGTTCGCCGTCTGGTCACAACGCACCGCCCTCCAGGACTGCGCCGACAAGGTCGAGGCCAACTACGAGCGCACCGGCACTGCCGTCACGGTGTTCGACACCGAGTGCACGTTCTTCGGGCTGACCGTCACGATCTCCGACCCGCGATCGGAGTGAGCCACGAGGCGCAGAACCGTGACGCTGCGCTGGGCGAGCGGGAGGCGATCGGTGGCACCCTCGCGCGGCTGACCGGCGCAAAGACGGTTGCGAACACCGCGTTGCGGTGGGTGCCGCTGTTCCTTCCGACGCTGGAACGAGCGTTCGGGGCGACGACGGCGCAACTGACCACCGTGCTGGGTGCCGGCGAACTCGCCGGGCTGTCCACGATGGCAGTCGGCGCCCAGCTCGACCGAGGTCGCGAGCGCGTCGTGTTGGTCACGTCGCTGGTTCTGGTCGCCGCTTCGTCGGTGATCGCACTCGGCGGAACGTTGACGACGTTCGCGATCGCGTTCTTCGTCCTCGTGGCCGGCGTCGCCAACTACACGGTCGCAGGCCAGACGTGGATCAGCCATCGCGTCGAGTATCGGGCGCGTGCCCGAGCACTCGGGTTGTACGAGACGTCGTGGGCGATCGCGCTGCTGATCGGAGCGCCGTTGGTCGCCGTTGCTGATCAACGCGTTCGGTTGGCGGGGACCGTTCGTCGCGCTCGCAGTCGCTGCGCTCGTCGGGGCGGGGGTCGTCGCCCGCCGGCTGCCCCGTCACGTCCCCGTTCCGGTGCTCCGACCGGTCGCCGACGACCCGCCCACCGCTCCCGTCGCACCCGTCGCACCGGCCGGTCCGCGTCAGCGGATCACCCCGACTGCCTGGCTGGTGATGGTCGGATCGGCGGCGACAGCGATGGCGGGGCTGGCGGTGTTCGTGATCTCGGGAAGCTGGCTCGACGACGCGTTCGGTGTCTCGACGGGCGGCGTCGGGATCGTCGCCGTGGCGTTCGGCGGCGTCGAACTGGTGGCGAGCCTGACGAGCGCCGCGGTCGCCGACAACGTGGGCAAACTCCGCAGCACCCTCAGCGGGCTCGTGATGCTCGTGCTGGGGTTGGGCGTGATGCTCGTGGCGGACGATCGGCTCGGGATCGGCGTCGCCGGACTCCTCGTGTTCCTACTCGGATTCGAGTTCGCCTTCGTCACGTCGCTCTCCCTGGTGAGCGAGGCGATGCCCGACGCTCGCGGGGCCACCCTCGCCGTGTCGAACGCCGTCGGCACGGTCGCCCGCGCCGTGGGAGCGATCCTCAGCGGTTGGCTGTTCGGCGCCCACGGGATCAACGGGACCGCTGCGCTGTCGGCGGTTGCGGCCACCACTGCGGGGATCTGTCTGCTGGTCAGTCGCCGGACGGCGCGGACGGACCGGACGGCGCGGACGGCGCCCCGAGCGACCTGACGAACCGGACGATCGGCTCGGCCACGACACCAGGGTGCGTGTGCGGTCCGGCGTGACCGCAGCCGGGCACCATCTGGATCCGGCAGTCCGGCAGCGTCTCACCGAGGTGCTCCATCGCCACCCGATGATGCGGTCGACCGCACTCGCCGTACAGCGCGAGCACCGGGACGCGCACGTCGTCGGCCTGCCACGGCGCCTGCCGGCGCAGATCGGCCAGCTCGGCGACCATCGCCGGCCCCTCCGCACGTCGTTGCCGCTGCGTCGACGCCGGCAGGCGTTCCCACGCCTCGTCACCGACCAG
The DNA here is from genome assembly GCA_963715285.1 of Ilumatobacteraceae bacterium. Classification (GTDB taxonomy): domain Bacteria; phylum Actinomycetota; class Acidimicrobiia; order Acidimicrobiales; family Ilumatobacteraceae; genus Sva-07. The sequence goes on from CAVQRU010000003.1 coordinate 67,341, forward strand.
CCTGCGCATGAACGCCTCGGCCGCATCGCCGGGATCCGAGACGCCCATCGCTGCGGCACCGGCGGTGGTTCCCGGCCACCAGTCGAGCCAGGACAGCGGCGTCTCGTAGACGACGACGCCCGTCACGAGGTCCGGACGAGACGCCGCCAGTGCGAGCGCAACGTTGCCGCCGTAGCTGTGCCCGACGATCGCTGCGCGATGCCCGGGTGCCGTCCGCTCGAGGAGTTCGGCCAGGTCCTGCGCGTTCGTCGCCGCCGTCCACGGCGGGCCGACGTGGGCGGAACGGCCGTATCCACGACGGTCGTAGCGAACCACTCGGAACTCGCCGTCGAGGCGCCGGCTCAGTCGCAACAGGCCGGCTGCACGGTCCATCGATCCGTGCACCACCACGATCGGATCGGACTCGTCGTCGCCGGCGGTCTCCGACCACACCGTGGTCGTCGGAACGTCGGCGGCCGTCACTCGACGCGCACGATCCGCAGGACGTCGGTCGCTGCGTCGGCCGGGCGTGGACGGTCGTGGTCCGGCGCCCCTGCCAACACCAGCACGGTGTCGCCGCGTTCGATCAGGCCGGCACCGAGCGCTGTCTCGACCGCGAACCACACCATCTCGTCGGTGCTGCCGTAGATGTCGACCTCCACCGGCTCGACCCCCCAGCTCAACGCCAGCGACCGCACCACCGACGGGTGGGGCGACAGTCCGATCATCCGCGCGGCGGGCCGGAAGCGTGCCATCGCTCGTGCGGTGCGACCACTGCGCGTGCAGCACAGGATCGCCGAGACGTCGGCGTCGATCGCGGCCAACGATGCGGCATGGGTGAGCGCCGCAGTGATCTGGTCGATCGAGGACATCGCCTCATGGTGCTCGGTGCGCTGGATCCGGCCGAGCCGGTTGGCCCACTGCCGGTAGGCGGCCTCCGATTCGGCGCGCGCGGCGACGCGCGCCATCGTGCGCACGACGCCAGCGGGGTCTCGACCGATCGCCGTCTCCCCCGACAACATCACCGCATCGGTGCCGTCGAACACGGCGTTGGCGACATCGCTCACCTCGGCGCGCGTCGGCGACGGGGAGGTGATCATCGATTCCAGCATCTGCGTGGCGGTGATCACCGGCACGCCCGCTTCGACGCAGTGGCGCACGATTCGCTTCTGCAGGTGCGGGACGTCTTCGATCGGACAGTCGATCCCGAGGTCGCCACGGGCCACCATCACCACGTCCGACACGGCGATGATCTCGTGGAGCTGATCGATGGCCGATCGGGTCTCGATCTTGGCGACGAGCCGGGCGCGATCACCGACGACTGCCCGAACCTGGCTGACGTCGTCGGGTGACCGCACGAACGAGACCGCGATGAACTCGACGCCGGCCGCAGCGACCGCGTCGGCGAGCACGAGATCCACGTCGGTCGGCGACGGCAACCGCAGCCGTTCCGACGGCAGGTTGACGCCAGGTCGCCCGTTGACCTCGCCCCCGGTCTCCAGCACCGCGGTCACCGCGTCGGTGCCGACATCGAGCACGCGCAGCGAGATCCCACCGTCGCCGAGCTGGATCCGACTGTCCCGTACGAGATCCTCGAGCAACGTCGGATAGTCGACCGTGATGACCTCGGCGTCGCTTCGTCCGTCGCCCGAGCGCAAGGTCATCACGTCGCCGGTCTCGAGCCTGACCCCGCCGTCGGGAAACGCGCCCGCCCGGATCTTCGGACCCGGGAGATCCGCCAGGACGCCGACCGGTCGGCCTCGCTGCGCAGCCACCTCACGGACCCGAGCGAGCCGTTCGAGGTGACCCTCGAGCGAGCCGTGACTCAGATTGAGCCTGACGACGTCGACACCGGCGTCGATCAGCGCACCGAGCACCTCGACCGAGTCACTCGCCGGGCCGATGGTTGCCACGATCTTCGTTCGTCCGGTCATTTCTGCTTGTCTATCGTGCAATGGAACTCCTGATCATCCGCCATGCCCTGCCGGTGCGCCGCGAACTCGACACCGGCGCTGCGGATCCCGAGCTCTCCGATGTCGGTCACGAGCAGGCCGCGCACCTCGCGCGGTACCTCGCGACGGAGCGGCTCGACGCCGTGTACGCGAGCCCGCTCACGCGGGCCCAGGAGACCGCTGCGCCACTGGCTCGTGAGCGGAGTCTCGACATCAGCATCTCCGAGGGCATCGCTGAGTGGGACCAGCACAGCCCCGAGTACGTTCCGGTCGAGGAACTCAAGGCGGCGAACGATCCGCGGTGGCACGCGATGTTGGCCGGCGAGTGGGACGCCGAGGAGTCCGAGGAGGAGTTTCGCTCCCGCGTGGTGGCATCCATCGAGGCCATCATCGCGGACCACGGCGGCCAGCGCGTTGCCGTGGTGTGTCACGGCGGCGTGATCAACGGGTACCTCTCCCACGTGCTCGGCCTCGACACGTTCGCTCGCGGGTTCTTCTACCCGAACTACACCTCGATCAACCGGGTCGCCGCGGCGTCCAGCGGTGAGCGATCCGTGGTCACCATCAACGAAACCAGCCACCTGCGCGGCACCGGCCTTCCCATGGGCCTCTTCCAGCGCGGTTGAGAGGAACCACGTGCTCGACGACCTGATCTCCTTCCTCGATGCCTCCCCGTCGCCGTGGCACGCGGTCGCGTCGACCATCGATCGTCTCGACGGTTTCGAACGCGTCGACGAGTCCGACCCCTGGGACGACGTTCCCGACGCCGGCTACGTCGTCCGCAGTGGTGCGATCATCGCCTGGCGATTCCCGGCAGCGGCCCCCGCCCATGCACCGTTCCGCCTGGTCGGCGCCCACACCGACTCGCCCGGCCTGCGGGTGAAGCCACGGCCCGATGCGGGCGGCTTCGGCTGGAAACAGCTCGCCGTCGAGGTGTACGGGGGCATTCTCAACAACAGCTGGCTCGATCGTGACCTCGGCATCGCCGGTCGACTGGTCGACGCCGGCGGTGCATCCGTCCTCGTCGACGTCGCCGAGCCCGTCGCCCGCGTGCCACAACTCGCGGTCCATCTCGACCGCGAGGTCAACAGTGGAGGCCTCCTCCTCGACACCCAGCAACACCTCTCCCCCGTGTGGGGGGTGGGCGCGTCGTCCCCCGGCGAGTTCGCCGACTGGATCGGCGCCGCTGCCGATCTCGACACGCCGCCGGCCTGGTGGGAACTCTGTCTCTACGACGTCCAGGGCGCTACCGTCCTCGGCGCCGACCGGTCGCTGCTCGCGTCCGGCCGGCTCGACAATCAACTGTCGTGTTGGGCCGCCGTCACCGCGCTCGTCGGGGCAACACCGACCGATCACGCATCGGTGATCGTCCTCAACGATCACGAAGAGGTCGGATCGTCGAGTTCCACCGGAGCTGCCGGACCCTTCCTCGAGACGGTGCTGTCGAGGCTCGTCACCGCCCGCGGCGGATCCGCCGACGACCGGCACCGTTCCTTCGCCGGCTCGTCGTGCATCTCGGCCGACAACGCTCATGCGGTGCACCCGAACTATCCCGAGCGCCACGAGCCCGGGCACCGCCCGATCGTCAACGCCGGCCCCGCGATCAAGGTCAACTCCAACCAGCGGTACGCGACCTCGGCCGAGACGGCTGCCGAGTTCCAACGGGCCTGCGCCACGGCAGACGTGCCGTGGCAGGTGTTCGTGTCACGGAACAACATGCCCTGTGGTTCGACGATCGGCCCGCTCACCGCCACGCGGCTCGGGATCGCGACCGTCGACGTCGGCATACCGCAGCTGTCGATGCACTCGGCCCGCGAGCTCTGCGGTGCCGACGATCCCGTTCACCTGACCCGCGCGCTCGGCGCGTTCCTCAGCGGCTGAGTCGCCGGCGGCCGAATCGTTTCGTCGCCGTCAGCCGACCCGGGACTCGGCGAGGTCGAACAGGCGCTGCAGCTCGATCGACAGCTTCTCGGTGGCGACACGCACGGCCTGACGCTGCACGCGACGGTTCGATCCGCCCGCCTCACCCGACGGGTCCTGGGTGGGCTCGACCCAGATCGGCTCGCCGATCACCACCCTCACCTTGTGCGGATGGATGAACTTGGCATGACGGGGCATCACTCGCGCCGACCCGCCGATCCCCACCGGGATGATCGGTACCCCGGCCTTCGCAGCCACGTAGGCGGCGCCGTCGAAGAGCGGATGCACCGTCGGGCCGTCCTTGCGCTCACCCTCCGGGAACAACGTGAGCGGCTCGCCGTGTTCGAGCACCTTGATGCAGGTCGCGAGTGCCTCCCGGTCGGCGTGTCCCCGGTTGACGGGGAACGCCCCCAGTGCCGACACCAGCCAGCCGACGCTGGCGTACTTCCAGACCTCCTGCTTGCCCATGAACCGGATCCGACGCGTGGACACGCAGGCGGTGATCGGCGTGTCGACGTAGCTGCGGTGGACGGGCGCGAGCACGTAGGCGCCCGTCGAGGGCAGGTGTTCCTTGCCCTCGATCCGCATGCGCGTGAACGCCTGGGTGAACCAGCACACGATGCTGCGGCACACGACGTACGCGAGCCGGCTGGCACGGGAGTCGGCCGTCGGCAGCTGCCGTCGCTTGGTTGGTGGCGATGAGTTCACGGTTCGAGGAGGGCCAGTACCCGGTCGACGACCTCGTCGATCGACAGGCCACTCGTGTCGAGCACCACCGATCCGTTCGCCTCGGTCAGTGGGCTGTCGCTGCGGGTCGAGTCCTTGCGGTCGCGTTCGATGATCGACGCTTCGACCTCGGCGACGTCGCCACCGATCTCGGCCACCCGCCGCTCGGCGCGCACCCTCGGCGACGCAGTGACGAACAACTTCAGCGTGGCGTCGGGGAACACCACCGACCCGATGTCGCGACCTTCGACCACGCCACCGTCGTGGTCGCTCACCCAATGACGCTGGCGACGCACCAGCTCGGCGCGCACACGGCTGTTCGCCGCGACCGCGCTGACTGCCGAGGTCACCTCCCGCCCGCGGATCTCGATCGTCGCATCGACTCCGTCGACGAGCACGACCGTGCCGTTCGGGCCCGAGTCGACCGACAGATCGACCGCTGCGGAGAGTTCGGCCACGTCGTCCTCGTCGGCGGGGTCGAGCCCTCGACGCAGCGCGGCGAACGTGATCGCGCGGTACATCGCGCCGGTGTCGAGGTACTGCAGCCCCAACCGGTCGGCGACCGCGCGACCGACCGTGCTCTTGCCCGCTCCGGCGGGACCGTCGATCGCGACGATCATCGGCGCGTCCCCCGCGGTCACCACGACACTCCCTGTGGACGGCCCTCGTCGTATCCGGCCGTGCTCTGCACACCGACCACTGCTCGCTCGTGGAACTCCTCGATCGAGTCGGCACCGGCGTACGTGCACGCCGAACGCAAGCCCGCGACGATCTGATCGATGATGTCCTCGACGCTCGGGCGCTCCGGGTCGAGGTACATCCGCGACGTGCTGATGCCCTCCTCGAACAGCTCCTTGCGGGCCCGTTCGAAACCGTGGTCTCCCTGTGTCCGGTGCTTGACCGCACGGTTGGACGCCATGCCGAAGCTCTCCTTGTAGAGCCGGCCGTCGGGATCGCGCAACGTGTCGGCAGCGGACTCGTGGGTGCCCGCCAACCAGGAACCGAACATGACGCTCGCCGCGCCGCCCGCCAACGCCAGCGCCACGTCACGCGGGAAGCGCACGCCGCCGTCGGCCCAGATGTGACGACCGAACCGCCGGGCCTCCTCCGCGCATTCGAGCACCGCGGAGAACTGCGGGCGTCCCACACCGGTCATCATCCGGGTGGTGCACATGGCGCCGGGCCCGACGCCGACCTTGACGATGTCGGCTCCGGCCTCGATCAGGTGGCGGGTGCCCTGGGCCGTGACGACGTTGCCGGCGACGATCGTGGCGTCCGGCAGCTCGGAACGAACCGCTTCGATCGCGTGGAGTGTTCGCGTCTGGTGGCCGTGTGCGGTGTCGATCACGAGGACGTCGACACCGTGGCCGACGAGTTCCTTGGCCCGGGCGGCAGGCTCACCGTTGATCCCGACGGCGACGCCGACCATCAGGCGGCCATCCGCGTCGACGGCCGGGTCGTAGATCGTCGAGCGCAGCGCGCCTTCGCGGGTGATCACGCCGAGCAGGCGTCCGTCGTCGCCGAGCACGGGAGCCACCCGCAGGCGGTTGCGTTCGAGATGATCGAAGGCATCGGCGGGCTCGATGTCGGGGCTGAGGATGTGGAGGCTCGAGCTCATCACGTTGCGCAGTTGCGTGAACCGGTCGAATCCGTCGCCATCGCGTTCGGTGAACACGCCCACCGGGACGCCGTCGTCGACGACGACGACGGCTCCGTGCGCACGCTTGTGGATCAGCGACAGCGCGTCGGCGATCGTGGCGTCGGGCGTCAGGGTGATCGGCGTCTCGAACACCGTGTGGCACCGCTTCACGTAGTCGATCACCTTGGCGACGACCTCGACCGGGATGTCCTGCGGGAGGATGGCGACCCCACCGCGACGAGCGACGGTCTCGGCCATGCGCCGTCCGGCCACCGCCGTCATGTTGGACACGACCAGCGGAATCGTCGTCCCGATCCCGTCCGGGGTGCGCAGGTCGACGTCCATACGGGACCGAACGTCCGAGAGGCTCGGCACCATGAAGACGTCGCTGTACGTGAGGTCGTGTCCCGGGTCGGGATGGAGCATGCGCATGTGCTGGTTCGGTCCTTCTCCCCGTCGAAGCCTCCACCGGAGTCGTTCGCTGTGGAAGCGACCACAGGCTAGGCCGTAACCTTGCTCCTCCATGACTGCAACCGCCTCGCCCGTCGTCCTCGTCCACGGGTGGGGTGGATCGTTCGCATCGACCTGGGAGCGCAACGGGTTCACAGCGTTGCTCGAAGATGCCGGGGTCGAGATCATCGGGGTCGATCTGCTCGGCCACGGTACGGCGCCGAAGCCGCACGAACCCGAGGCGTACGCCGACCTCACCACCCGCATCGTGGAGTGTCTGCCCGACGAACCCGTCGATGCGATCGGGTTCTCGCTCGGCGCGATGACACTGCTGCGCCTTGCGATCGACCGTCCCGAGCGTTTCCGTCGGCTGGTGCTCGCCGGGATCGGTTCGAACATCTTCCAGCGCGACGAGGCCGGTACGCGTGCGATCATCGCCGGGCTCGACACCGTGGCCGGTGGCGGCGACCCGTCGACCCTCGACAACACGGTGCGCCTGTTCACCCAGTACGCCGGCCAACCGGGCAACGACATCGCTGCGCTCACGGCGGTGATGAAGCGCCCCGCCGCCGACCCGATCACGCCCGAGAGCTGCGCACGGGTCACCTGCCCCGTGCTCGTGGTGGTCGGCGACAAGGACTTCGTGTACCCGGCCGACGAACTCGCGGCGGCGTTCCCGGACGGCCGTTGCGAGACCTTGCGTGGGGTGGACCATTTCGCCACCACCGAATCGTTCGGCTTCTTCGACGCCGCCCTCGAGTTCCTCGACGCCGTCTGTTGAGCGACTCCCTGATCACGACCGACGTCGAGCGGGCGGCCGCCGTGCTGCGGTCCGGAGGCCTGGTCGCGGTGCCGACCGAGACCGTCTACGGCCTCGCCGCAGACGCCACCGACCCCGATGCACTGCGGCGGATCTTCGCGGTGAAGGGTCGACCGTCCGACCATCCGCTGATCGTCCACCTCCGATCGGTCGAACAACTCCACGAGTGGGCCGCGACCGTCCCGGCGACCGCCGAGCACCTCGTCGGCGCCGCCTGGCCCGGGCCGCTGACCGTCATCCTGCCTCGTGGGCGCCGCGTCCTCGACGAGGTGACGGGAGGCCGCGACACCGTCGGCGTCCGCGTGCCCGCTCACCCGGTCGCGCAGGCGCTCCTCGACCGATCGGGGCTCGCCTTCGCTGCACCCTCGGCCAACCGCTTCGGTTCGGTCAGCCCGACGACCGCGCAGCATGTCCTCGACGAACTCGGCGACCGTCTCGACCCCGCGCGCGACGTGATCCTCGACGGCGGCGCGTGCCCAATCGGCGTCGAGAGCACCATCGTCGACTGCACGGTCGATCCGCCACAGATCCTTCGTGCCGGCAGCGTCACCGTGGAGGAGGTGGAAGGTCTTCTCGACGGAGCGATCGCTCCCGCGGCCGGGCCGAGCCGGGCCAGCGGCATGCTCGCTTCGCACTATGCGCCCCGCTGTGCGGTCCGCCTCGTCGACGATGCCGACGACGCCCTGGCGTTGCGGGCCGGTACACCGCGCAGCGAGATCCTCGACCTCACCGACGACCTGGTCGTCTACGCCCACGACCTCTACGCCCGGCTGCGTGACGCCGACGCTCGCGGCGTGGCCACCGTGATCGCCGTGCTCCCGCCGGCGGCAGGACTCGGCCATGCGATCCGCGACCGGCTCTCGAAGGCCGCCGCTCCGCGCCCCTGAGCTCCGACTCCGGCGCACGGCTGCGCCGGTACGACGGCGACGCGATCAGTCCCAGTCGACCGCGTTGAGGCTCGTGACCCAGAGGTCGCGCACGGCGATGATGTCCGGCGCCGGCGCGTCGTCGAGCCCGGCAACGGTCAGGCTCACGGTCGACGCACCGGCATCGGGGACGACGTCGAGGCGGCACCAGCACCCGAGTGGGGCGTGGAGGTGGACCTCCAGGCGGTACGGGGGATCGTCGTCGAGCACCTCGCCGATCCACGACGCTGCGATCAGCAGGCCCTCGAAGGTGTCGACGGGGAGTGCTTCGACCGTGAACGACGGCATGTCGCGTGTCGCTCCCGACCACGTGTCGCCAGCCGGCTCGGGCCGGCTCGGCGCCGAGGCCTGCGGCGCGTCGAACGTCGACGGTTGCGCCTGCAGGTGGGTCAGCGCCCGATCGGCCGCTTCGTTCACGGCCTGCATGAGTGCGGCATCGCCACCCTGGTCGGGATGATGCCGCCTGGCCAGCTCACGCCGTGCGGCGCGCACCTCGACAGCGGTGGCGCTCGGCGCGAGACCGAGGAGCGCGAAGGCGTCGGCAGCGTCAGTCACGGGGTGTGGCGTCGCGGAGTTCGGCATACCGGTCGCGCAGGTTCCCCGGGTCGACGACCTCCTCGAGCGGTGTGCCTGCGCCCAGCCCCCACCGTTCCTGCACACTCTGGTGATCGCTCCCCTCGACGACGGCAGCGGCCTGGACGGCGGCGCCGGTGGCCACCGCCTGTTCGACGTCGGCGACGACCACGGCGACCTGGTCGCCGAGCGACGATCGCAGCAGCCCGGCGATGACCGCGCGCAGGGCCGACGAGCGGGCTCCGCCCCCGGTCAGCACGATCCGGCCACTCACCGGGGCGTGCCGGCGCAGTGCGTCGAGCGCATCGAGCAGCCCGCACGCGACGCCGTCGACTGCGGCTCTGGCCAGCTGCTCGCGGGTCACATCGCTGCGGATACCGCTCAGGACGCCGGTCGCGTTCGGACGGTTCGGCGTCCGCTCCCCGTCGAAGTAGGGCAGCAGGATCGGGCGATCACCGGTGGCCGCGAGTGCGAGCCGGTCGAACTCGTCGTGGTCGACGCCGAGCAGCCGAGCGGTGGCGTCGAGGACCTTGGCTGCGTTCGAGGTGCACACGAGCGGGAGGAACCGGCCGGTTGCGTCGGCGAAACCGGCAACGGCCCCGGTCGGGTCGGCTGTCGGCGTGTCCGAGACGGCAAAGGCGGTGCCGGACGTCCCGATCGAGATCGCCGCGTCGCCACCGCGCAGCCCGAGACCCAGCGCCGCACCCATGTTGTCGCCGGTGCCCGGCGCGACAGCGGTGCCGTTCCAGTGGCCGGCGAGATCGAGCGGACCGAGCACGGTGGGCACCGCGTCGCTCCAGTCGCGTTCGGCGTCGATGATCGAGAGGATGTCCCACCGGTACTCGCCGCTGGACGGCGACCAGTACCCGGTTCCCGAGGCGTCGCCCCGATCGGTCGTGAACGCCCCGGTCAGGCGGTGTGTCATGTAGTCGTGCGGGAGCATCACCCGGGCGAGACGGGCCCACTCGTCGGGGTGCGACCGGTGGAGCCACGACAGCTTCGTCACCGTGAACGCCGCAACGGGCACACTGCCGACCGCGTCGGCCCACGCCTGATCGCCGTCGAGCTGCGTCAGCAGCCATCCGGCGTCCGGAGCCGACTCGGTGTCGTTCCAGAGTTTGGCCGGGTGCACGGGGCGATCGGCGACGTCGAGCGCGACCATGCCGTGCTGCTGTCCCGCCACGCTGACCCCGACCACCGAGCCGGGTCGGGTTCCGACCGGCAGTTGGGCGACCGCCCCGTCCCACGCCCGTTGGAAGGCGCCCCACCAGCTCTCGGGATCCTGTTCGCTGCACGGCGGCGTGACCGCCGGATGGACGGCACCGGCCGACGCGACGATCCGGCCGGTGTCGAGGTCGCGCAGCTCGACCTTGGTGGACTGGGTGGACGAGTCGACGCCGGCGACGAAGGGCACGCCTGCAAACTAGTCCTGAGGGTCCGCGATCCAGGTGGCCGCCCGGCCCCAGGCGTCGTCGTACACGATCTCACCGACCGGCTTGCGCTTCAGCGGTCCGTGGCGACCCTCGGGGACGCCGAGTGTGATGCACGCCGACAGCGCGACGGTGTCGGGGATGTCGAGCAGCTCGCGGAGTTCGGCCTCGACACCGAGGTGCCACATCGTGAGCGCACCTCCGTACCCGAGCCCCCGGGCCGCCAACAGCAGGTTCTGGCAGGCCGGGTAGATCGACGCCCCCTCGTAGGGCGACGGCGACCGGTAGCGATCGAGGCAGGCCAGGATCACCACCGGCGTCCGCTCGAACCGGTCGACGTAGCGCTGCATCGAGTCGGCGAAGCGCGACGGTCGGTAGCCGTCGGCGGCGCGTTTCTCGTTCCATCCGGCCCGGAACGCCTCCCCCAACAGGGCCTTCGCAGCGACCGCACGGTCGCCGTCGCGCAGGACGAGGAACCGGAACGGCTGACGGTTGGAACCGGATGGGGCTCGCCCGGCGTGCCAGAGGATCGCTGCGAGGTCGTCGTCGGGAATCGGCGCATCGGTGTACCGACGGATCGCCCGCGTGGTGGCGATCCCGTCGAGCAGCGTGACCGCGGGAACGCCGGCGGCCTCGTTCACCGTCCCTGGAATGTTCACCGTCCCTGGAATTCGGGATCGCGCTTCTCCATGAAGGCGGTGACGCCCTCGGTGAAGTCGTCGGTCCGCAGCAGCGGGAGCAGCTGGAGGAACACGTGGTGGACGTTCTGCTCGAAGGTCTCGGTCTCCGCTGCCCGCATCATCCGCTTGATGGCCCGCACGGCCAGGGGGGCGTTGGCGGCGATCTCGGCGGCCATCGCCCCGGTGCGTTCGGCGAACTCCTCGGTCGGCACCACCTGGTTGACGAGACCGAGTTCGAATGCTTCGGTGGCGCTCAGCGTGCGCCCGGTGAACGCGATCTCGGCGGCCTTGGCGTAGCCGACCATCCGGGGCAGCAGCCAGGTGCCACCACTCTCGGGCAGGATGCCGCGCTTCGCGAAGCCCGGGTTGAGCTTGGCGTTCTCGGCGGCGATGCGGATGTCGCATCCGAGTGCGAGGTCGAGGCCGTAGCCGGCCGCTCCGCCGTTGAGCGCACAGATCGTGGGGGTGTCGATGTTGTGGAGGACCACGGGCGGCGCCGATCGCAGATCGAACTCGCCCGTGAAGCCGGCCGTGTCACCGCCATCGTCACCGCCGCCGAGATTGCCGAGACCGCCCTTCGGGCCGGCCATCTGCGCCTGGAGATCGAGACCCGCACAGAACGCTCGGCCCGACCCGGTCAGAACGATGCACCGGACGTCGTGGTCGCGGTCGGCGCGGAGCAGGAGATCGCTGATCTGCTGCAACATGATGCCGGAAATCGTGTTCATGCGTTCTGGCGCATCGAGTGTCAATGTCGCGACGTGCTCGACCACCTCGTAGCGGACCTCGTCGCGCACCGTGTCGTGACGGGCGGCCGGTGTCGTTTCTGGCATCTGAGCTGCGGAATCGTTCACAGTCCCGAAACGTAGTGCGTTCCTTTCGCGCCCGACGACGCCTACACTTTGCGGACCTTATGAGTACGGGCATCCCGCCCGTACCCCAACAAGGGGGAGAACCCACAACATGCAGAAATCACGCGTGAAGCGCGTCGGTGCGCTGCTCGTCGGCCTGACGCTCGTTGCCGCTGCTTGCGGCAGCGATGACGACAACTCGTCGAGCACCGAAGCACCGGCTGGCACGGACGCTGCCGTCGAGGAGACCACGGCGCCGGACACCACCGACGAGATGACCGAGGAGACCACCGCCCCGGACACCACCGAGGCTGCGGCCGAAGGCGAGACCGTCCAGGCCGCCCCGACGTGCACCGGTGAGAGCGACGGCGTCGTCAACATCGCCACCGTGCTCCCCGAGACGGGCAACCTGGCCTTCCTCGGCCCGCCCGAGTTCGCCGGCGCCGAGCTCGCGATCCAGGAGATCAACGAAGCCGGCGGTGCCCTCGGCGCCGACGTCACCCTCGATCAGGGCGACTCCGGCGACACCTCGACCGACATCGCCAACCAGACCGTCGACCGTCAGCTCGCTGCCGGCGCCGACGCGTTCATCGGCGCAGCGTCCTCCGGTGTGTCGTTCACGTTCATCGACAAGCTCGTCGAGAACTGCAAGATCCACTTCAGCCCGGCCAACACCTCGCCGGACTTCACCGACTACGAAGAGGACGACCTGTACTTCCGTACGGCCCCGTCCGACGTGCTGCAGGGTCGCGTGCTCGCCGATCTCATGATCGAAGAAGGCGTCACCACGGCCAGCTTCATGGCACTGCAGGACCCCTACGGTGAGGGTCTGCTCCAGTACTCGACCGAGCCGTTCGCGGACCAGGGCGGCGAGATCGTCGACTCGTTCACGTACGACCCGCAGGCCGCCGAGTTCTCGGCCGAAGTCGACCGCGTCGTGTCGGGTGACCCCGAAGCGCTCGTGATCATCGGCTTCGAGGAGACCTCGAAGATCCTGACCTCGCTCTTCGAGGCGGGCTACACGCCGGAGGCCGGCAAGCAGATCTTCCTGGTCGACGGCAACGTCGGCAACGCACTCGGCGAGCAGCTGCCCGCCGGGTCGATGGAAGGCATCCGGGGCACGCTGCCCGCCGCTGAGATCACCGACGACTTCCAGGCTCGCCTGCTGGCCGTCGACCCCGAGCTCATCGACTTCAGCTACGGCCCGGAGACCTACGACGCGGTGATCATCGTGGCCCTGGCCGCGCAGATCGCCGGCACCGACGATCCGGCCGCGGTTGCTGCCCAGATCAACGGCGTCACCCGCGACGGCGAGAAGTGCACCACGTACGCAGACTGCGTGGCGCTCATCGAAGCCGGCACCGACATCGACTACGACGGACCGTCCGGCCCGCAGACGTTCGGCCCGGAAGGCGAGCCGACCGAGGCGAGCTTCGCGATCCTCACCTACGATGCGGACAACACGGTCGGGACCGGCGTCCCGACCGAGTTCCGTTTCGCTGCGATCTGATCACTCGGATCTGAACTGAACCACCCGTGACGGGGGCCGCCTTCGGGCGGCCCCCGTTTCGCGTCCGGGATCTGGGGTTCGGCCCGGCGTGCGCAGTCCAGCCGGCCAGGTCGAGCACGACGGTTGCGGCACACCGTGTTCGGCGGCGCAGTGTTCGGCGGCGCAGTGTTCGGCGGCGCAGTGTTCGGCGGCGCAGTGTTCGGCGGCGCAGTGTTCAGCGGCAGCGTGTTCAGCGCGCTTTGGCCAGCGTGCCCAGATAGAGCTCGATGACCTTGGGGTCGCGCAGGAGTTCCTCGCCGGTGCCGGTGTAGGCGTTGCGGCCCTGGTCGAGGACGTAGCCGCGATCGCAGATCTGGAGGCACCGAGCGGCGTTCTGCTCGACCATGATGATCGACACGCCGGTCGAGTTGACCTCTTTCACGCGGTCGAACACCTGGTCCTGCAGGACCGGCGACAGACCCGCACTCGGCTCGTCGAGCAGGAGCACCGACGGCTCCATCATCAGCGCACGACCCATGGCCAACATCTGGCGCTCGCCGCCCGAGAGCGAACCGGCGCGTTGGTCGATGCGTTCTCCGAGGCGCGGGAAGATGTCGACGACCTGGTCGATCATCTCGGGCACGCCCGACTTGCGGAGGTACCCACCCATCTCGAGGTTCTCGCGGATGGTCAGCGACGGGAACACGTTGTTGATCTGCGGCACGTACCCGATCCCGCGGGCCACGAGGAAGTTCGCCTTCTTGCCCGTGACGTCGTCACCGCGGTACCAGACGGTGCCGTCGGTGATCTTGATCAAGCCGAAGAGCGCCTTCAGCATCGTCGACTTCCCGGCCCCGTTCGGGCCGATGATGCCGATGAGTTCGCCGTCGCCGAGGAGCAGTTCGGCGCCGTTGAGGATGTTGACGCCGGGCACGTAGCCGGCCACGACGTTCTCGACGTGGATCAACGGGTCAGACATCGTTGGCGCTCCCCTGGTTCGTCTCGTCTCCAGCAGTATCAGCCGATCCCGGCTCGTCGTCGGCGACGACCTCGCGGATCTCCTCGGTGAGCGCCGCGTGGGACGACCCGAGATAGGCGTCGACGACGGCGGCGTTCTCACCGATCGAGCGCGGTGGTCCCTCGGCGATGATCATGCCCTCGGCCATCACGACCACCCAGTCGGAGATGTCCTGCACGACGTCCATGTCGTGCTCGACGAACATCACGGTGATGCCCTCGGAGCGAAGCCGTTTCACGTGGCCGAGCAGCGACTGCGTCAGGGCCGGGTTGACTCCGGCCATCGGCTCGTCGAGCATGATCAACGCGGGCCGCGCCATCATGGCGCGAGCCATCTCGAGCAGCTTGCGCTGGCCACCCGACAGGGCGCCGGCGTACTCGTCCTTCATGTGGATCATGTTGAACTCGTCGAGGATCTCGAGCGAACGCTGTTCGACCTCGCGTTCCTGCGCTCGCCACCCGCTGAACAACGCTCGCCCCATCCCCTCACCGGTCTGACCCTGCGCCGCGAGCATCATGTTGTCGAGCACCGACATCTTGGCGAGGACCTTGGTGAGCTGGAAGGTGCGCACCATGCCCTTCTCGGCGAGCTCGTACGACCGGACGCCGCTCGTGGTCTCACCGTTGAACACGACGGTTCCGGTGTCGGGAGAATCGAAGTTGGTGAGCAGGTTGAAGAACGTCGTCTTGCCGGCACCGTTCGGGCCGATCAGGGCCGTGATCGCACCGCGCTGGACCTCGACGTGCTCCACGTCGACCGCCCGCAGGCCGCCGAAGGAACGACTGACGTCGGTGGCGACGAGGATTGCGTCGGGCTTCGGCGCACCTGGCTCCTTCGCAACCCCGTCGAACATGCCGACCGCGGGATTGTCCCACTCGCGCTGCAGGCCCGCGGCACCGCCACCGCCCGAGGTGCGTCCGAACTCGATCGGGTCGTCGGGGGTCGTGTCACTTTCGGGCATCGATCGCAATCTCTCGTTTGTCGCCGAAGATTCCCTGGGGTCTGAAGATCATCAACAGCATCAGGGTCAGACCGACGAGCATGAAGCGCACCGGGCCGACCTGTGATCGTTCCATGATCGCATCCGGCATGATGTCGTTGTCGATCAACTCGATCAGGATGTTCTCCGTGAACGACAGGATGATCCAGAAGAGCATCGAACCGATCACCGGACCCCAGATCGTGGCGAGGCCGCCCAGGATCGCCGCGGTCAGCGCGAAGAACGTCTGCTGGGTGGCGTAGTTGTCCGGTTGCACCGAGTTCTGCTGGACCGCGTAGAAGATGCCGGCGAGCGTGCCGAACGAACCGCCGAGGATCAGCGACTGCATCTTGAATCGGAACACGTCCTTGCCGAGCGCGGTGGCGGCATCCTCGTCCTCGCGGATCGAGCGCAGGACCCGTCCCCAGGGCGACTTGACGAGTCGCCAGACCAGGAACACCGACAGCAGCACGAGTGTCCACCCGACCGTCAGCTCCCACAGGTCCGCGCCGCTGAACTCGAGGTTGAGCCGGTCGAACAGCCGGAAGCCGTAGGTGTCGCTGTTGTTGAACGGGTTCCAGTTCTGGAAACTGTTGGCGAAACCGTTGATGCCGTTGGACCCACCGGTGGTGTCGCTGAGCGCGGCGGCGCGCACGATCAATCTGATGATCTCGCCGACCGCGATCGTGACGATGGCGAGATAGTCGGCTTTGAGTCGTAGCGTCGGTAGGCCGAGCAGGATGCCGAGGACGACGCCGGCGAGCAGACCGACGATGATGCCGACCCAGAGCGGTGCGCCGAAGGTGTTCGTGGTGATCCCGACGCCGTAGGCACCGACCGCCATGAACGCCACCTGGCCGAAGTTGAGCAGCCCGGTGTAGCCGAAGTGGAGGTTCAACCCGATCGCGGCGAGGGCAAAGATGATCGCCTGCTGCGAGATGCCCGAACGGAACGAGTTGGAGATGATCGAGTTCCAGTCCACGGGGCTATCCGATCCGTTCCGCTCGTCCGAAGATTCCCTGCGGCCGGAAGAGCAGGATCACGATCATGACGAAGAGCGCACCGACGTTCTTCAGTTCCGGGGCGACGACGAGCGTCGCCATGAATGTGAAGATGCCGATGACGAGCCCGCCGACCATCGCTCCGAAGTCGGTGCCCAAGCCGCCGAGGGTGACGGCGGCGAACACCAGCAGGAGAAGCTGCTGGCCCATCAGCCAGTTGATCTGGCTGTTGAGGCCGAAGAAGATCGCCCCGGCGCTCACGAGGGCACCACCGACGAACCAGACCGAGGTGACCACGCGATCGACGTCGATACCCGTGGACGCGGCGAGGTCGTTGCTGTCGGCGACGGCGCGCATCGCCTTGCCCATCTTGGTGCGCCGAAGTCCGACCGCGGTGCCGACGAGCAGGATCACACCGACGACGATGATCGCCAGCTCCTTCGGCAGGACGTCGACCGGGCCGACCGAGAAGAGGATGTCGGTCTGCACGGCGTACTGCTCGTACGGGCGTGACCGCTCGCCGAATATGAACAGGAAGAAGAATCGGAGGAACAGCGCGAGTCCGATCGAGATGATCATCATCGCCGTCAGCCCGGTGCCCCGTTTGCGCAGCGGGCGCCACATGCCGATGTCGACCGCCGCCGAACCGAGGCCACCGAAGAAGAACGCCAGGATCGCGGCCAACACGAAGTTGATCCCGAGGATCGAGTTGAAGAAGTACGCGACGAGCGCACCGAACACGATCTGTTCCGACAGTGCGAAGTTCACCAGCCCGGTGGTGCCGTAGATCAACGAGAGGCCGATCGCACAGAGGCCGATGATCAAGCCGAAGATGACGCCTTCGAACATGAGTCGAGCGGCCCGCGTGAGCAGGCTGTCGCTGGTCTTGTTGCGTGCGATCCCTGCGGCGTCGCCCTCTGCCAGGTTGAACAGAACGCGTGTCGGCTGCCCGATGCGAGCCTCGACGGGCAGCACCTGCTTGTCGGCGCGCACCAACTCGACGCCTTCCGGCAGCGTGTCGATGTCGAGCTCGACGGCATACTGCCCCGGTCCGGGGAGCGGCACCGACACGAACCCGGTCGCGTCCGACGTCGCCCGTCCGATCTCGTCGCCGATCGACTGGATCTCACGGTCGACGATCACGGCGTCGTACACGATGATGTCGGCGCCTTCGACCGGGTCGCGCTCGGAGCCGTCGTCGGGTTTCGCGAGCAGGATCGTCTCGACCGCCTCGCCACCGGACTGCGCCGAGACCGACGCCGAGGGCAGCAGCCCGAACACTCCGATCACACACAGGAGCGCCCCGACGAGGCTCAGACTCCGCCGCCGCGCGGCGTGGGATGTTGACATAGCGGCAGGAGCTTAGGCGGTTGTGGTCGTGTCGAACGAGAGCCGGGGTTCATCGAGCGTTTCCGGCGTGTGAACTCTCCGTTCGCCGGGGTCGGTCGGCTCGAGCCCGGCGAGCAGGAAGTTGACCGTGACGACCCAGAGCGCAGTGGCGCCCGCAACGTGCGCGGCCACCAGAACGGCGGGGACTCCGTTGAAGTACTGGAGGTATCCGATGCCCCCCTGCAGCACGGCGAGGAACATCCAGGTGGTGATGTACCACGACAGCCGATCGGAGAGCCGTTCGGGCGGCGCCACGGAGGGCCCCCGGGTCCGCCGCAGCATCACCACGAGGGCGAGGAAGACCGCGACGGCGATCCAGACGGTGACGCTGTGCACCTCCGCGACCGCAGAGATGTCGAACCCGTAGCGCCGCGCGGTCTCGTCGCCGGCATGGGGGCCGGCGCCCGTGACGACCGTGCCGGTGACGAGCGAGGCCGCCACGAACACACCGAGCGCGGCGAACAGCGCGGTGATCGACGGCGTGACCCCGACACTGCTCCGCTCGCGCACGGGTTCCGGCCGGGACCGATGTACCGCGACGAGGCCGAAGGCGATCGAGATCATCGCCAGGACGAAGTGCGACTGCACGAGCGTTGGGTGCAGGTCGCCCCGCACCGCGAGCCCGCCGACGACGCCGTTGGCGAGAATCGTGACCAGCACGGCAACAGCGGGAACCCTCAGCCCACTGCGGTGGGGCCGGACGCGGAACGATCCGATCGCGAGCAGGAGCGTCGGAATGCCGATCACTCCGCTGAGGAGCCGGTTGATCTGTTCGATGGCGGCGTGGCCGCTCGACACGTCGATGAACCGTTCGTTGTTGCAGTTCGGCCAGTCATCGCATCCCAGCCCACTCCCCGTGAGGCGGACGACCGCACCGGCGACCGTGAGGAAACACACGCCGATGACGGTGATGATCGCGATCTGCCGGAACCGGCGCAGTGACAACGTGAAACGCGGCCGGGTCCCGTCGCTGGTCATACCTCGACCACGATACGACTAGCGTCGGCCGGGTGCTGAGTTCGTTCGACGACTTTCCGATCCATCAGACGTCACACCCGATCGTGCAGACCGCGTCGACCGACATCAACCACTACGACCGGTACTTCTTCAACGGGTACACCAAGGACACGCGGCTCTTCTTCGCGCTCGCGATGGGGCTGTACCCGAACCGCCACGTCGCCGATGCATCGTTCAGCGTGGTGGTCGACGGCGGCACCGCCGACGCCCGCCAGATCAGCGTCCACGCCTCTCGCCGCGCGCCGACCGACCGGGCGGACGCGAACGAGGTCGGACCGATCCGCGTCGAAGTGCTCGAACCGCTGAATGCGCTGCGCCTCGTGGTCGAGGCACCCGAGCACGGACTGCGCGCCGACCTCACGTTCGTGCGGCGGTCGGCGCCGATCGAGGAGGACCACTTCCGCCAACAGATCGGACTTCGCGTCACGTTCGACTACACCCGGCTCACCCAGTTCGGCGGCTGGGAGGGCTGGATCGAGGTCGACGGCGAACTGACCGACCTCGCTCCCGGGGAGACCGTGGGCAGCCGCGATCGCTCGTGGGGGATCCGGCCGGTCGGCGAACGCGGCTCGACCGGCGCTCCGGTCGCCGACCCACAGTTCTTCTGGCTCTGGGCGCCGGTCAACTTCGACACGTTCTCGACGCACTTCGACGTGAACGAGTACTTCGACGGGAAACGGTGGCACGAGAGTGGTTTCGTGGCTCCGATCTCCGATCCCGAGGGCTCCCACCCGGCCGTGGCGATGCGTTCGGTCGACTACCGGATCACCTGGCGCCCCGGCACGCGGACCGCCTCGGCCTTCGAGCTGGTGATGACGCCCTGGGACGGCGAGACGTCGACGATTCGGCTCGAGCCGTTGTTCGAGTTCCACATGTCGGGCCTCGGCTACCTGTCGCCCGAGTGGTCCCACGGGGTGTGGAAGGGCGAACTCGCCGTGGGCGGCGAACGGTGGGAGCTGCCCGTCGACGATCCCGTGGCACCGCACAACGTCCACGTGCAGTCGATCGTGCGAGCGACCACGTCGGGTGGCCTCGGCGACCACAGCGGACTCGGAGTGCTCGAACAACTCGCGATCGGTCGGCACGATCCCACGGGCCTCGAGGGCATCTTCGACGGCTTCGACGGCTGAGCGACCGACCGCCGCGCGCGATCGTCAGGTGTGACGGATCGTCATCCCACCGTCGACGGCGATCGTCGCACCGTTCACGTAGCTGGAGCTCGGCAGGCACAGGTTGAGCGTCATGTGTGCCACCTCCTCCGGGTCGCCGTAGCGACGCAGCGGGACGCGGCGCCGGGCGTAGGTCTCCTTCGCCTCGGTCGGTATCGCCTGGGTCATGCCGGTGTCGATCGGACCAGGGCAGATGCAGTTGACGGTCACACCGTGGCGACCGAGTTCGACCGCGAGACTCCGGGTGAGGCCGGTGACGCCCGCTTTCGAGGCGGCGTACGCGGCAAGGCCCGCGGTGGCGACGATCGACTCCGTCGACGCGATGTTGACCACGCGCCCCGCTCCCGACTCGATCAGGTGCGCGGCGGCCAGGCGGACGAGCCGTGCATGCGAGGTGAGGTTGACATCGAGCGTCCGCGCCCAGTTGTCCTCGAACTCGGCCTCGTCCTGGAACGCCGAGTTGACCAGTGAGACACCGGCGTTGTTGACGACGATGTCCAGGCGCCCCGCCCAGGCGATCGTGTCGTCGACGAGCGATCGCAACCGGGCGAGATCTCCGACGTCGCACGGCACCCCCAGTGCCGATGTCTCGCCGTGCGCCGAGCGGATCTCGTCGACGACCGCAGCAACGCGGTCGGGCGTCAGGTCGGCGACCACGACGCGGGCTCCTTCGTCGGCGAACAGCCGAGCGGTGGCGAGGCCCATCCCACTGGCGGCGCCGGTGACGATCGCCGCTCTGCCCTCGATCGACCTCGACAGCCGACTCAGACGCGTCACGATGTCCACCGGCGCCGGGTCCCACCGATGCCGAGAACGTCGAGTTCGATCCACTCAGCCATGCGCGAACCGTACCGCGACCTCGGGTGACGGCTCGGGCCGAGTCCGTTCCGATGGTCGATCGGGGGTTCCCGACGGCGGTCGGTGTCGATGGGACTCAACCGGTGTCGGCTCCGGGGACGCATCCGAAGCCATCGTGGTCGGTGTCGAGGCCGTGTCGATCGGGTGGTACGACCACGAATGCGGTCGCGCCGATGTTGCTGCAGTCGAGATCCTCCTCATCGTTGCGAAGGCACATCGCCGGGTACGACGGATCGCAGCTCGAATCGGTGGTCGTGGTCGGCGCCGCTGCCCGTGCGGCGAGGAGGGCGCGTTGTGTGGCGTCCCAGTCCGCGCTGATCCGGGCCAGTCGCTCGGGCTCGTCCGTCGCCATGGCGGTGCAGGTTGCACGCAGCACCGCGTCGTCCTCGCCGGCGGCACTCCAGCGCTCAGCGTCGTCCGGGTCGCCGACGAACGCACCGAACTTCGTCGCCTCGACGCACGACTGGATGCGAGCGTCGCGTGCGCCGTCACCGCACCCAGCGAGGATCGACGCCGCCAGCGCAACCACGCCGACGGAGACCGGGCCGAGCCTGCTCATGCACCATTGTCGGCAGGGCGTCGGCCGACCTTGACCAGTGCGTCAGCGACGCACCTCGTAGAACGAGTTGACCGAGTGCTCGACACCGAGCGTCCGGAATCGCGTGAATCCCGCCGCGTGCGCCATCTCCCGCGCGCGCGACTCGGGCAGGCCGAGCGTGCCCAGCCCGGCGCCGTCCGGCTGCGACAGCGCCGACGACATGCACGACAACACGCTGATGCCGTACATCAGCGGCGCCATCGGGTTCTTCTCGACGTTCTCGGCGAAGGTGTCGCGGCCTTTGATGTCGACGAGCAGCCAGGTGCCGTCCGGAGCGAGCGCGTCCGAGATCGCATGGATCATGCCCTGAGGGTCGGTCATGTCGTGGATGCAGTCGAACGTCGTCACGAAGTCGACCGACTGATCGACGGGCAGTGGTTCGTCGCGCGGATCGACGAACCGGACGTTGTCGGCGTGTTCCTCGCGTCGGCGGTGTTCCGCACGCTCGAGTGCGTACTGCGAGATGTCGTAGCCGACGAATCGGCTGTTCGGGAACGCGTCGGCCATCAGCAGCACCGCTCCCCCGGCGCCACAGCCGATGTCGGCCACCGTGATGCCGGCGCGGAGCCGTTCGACCACCCCGTCGAGTTCGGGCAACACGGTGGGGATCAGGTGATGACGGTTCCACGGTTCGAAGCTGCGCTCGATGCCGACGGCGCCTTCGGGTCCGTGGCTGTCGTAGTCGTGGCCGAGGCCGCTGCGGAAGCTGTCCGGCATCACCTCGAGCGCCGCCATCGTCTGCGGGAATCGATGGAACATGCCCATCCCGAACGCCGGATGATCGGGCGACGCCAGCACGGCGACCGCCTCCGGCGTCAACCAGAACCGCTCCGGCGTGGCGGCGGTGTCGACGGCGATCAGTTTCGCCGCGGCCTGGTTGTACGCCCACTCGCGAACCCACCGTTCGTCGAGTCCGGTGTGGTCGGCGAGTTCCTGCGTCGACAGCGGCTCGGCCGCCGCCGCCAGCGCGGCGTAGAGACCGAGCCGGTCACCCAGGTGGATCATGCCCGCGGTCACGGCCCCACTGAGTTGGGTGAAGACGGAGAACGAGTAGAACTTCAGTCGATCGGGATCGGGAGCTTCGGCCATCTCGCGAAGGTAGATCGTGGGTGGGCGTCGCCTCTCAGCGGGTCCGATCCTCGCGCTCGAGATGTTCGAGGTCGCTCAGCTTGGTGAGCGTGAAGGTGTAGCCGTCCTCGAGCGGCATCGCTTCGACGCGACTGACCGAGGTGTGGCCGAGCACGAAACGATCCCACTCCCACGGTGTCGGTTCCAGTCCGAGGAGGTGTCCGATGGTGACCGAGTTCGTCCCGGCGTGCGCGATCAGGGCGATCCGGGCACCCGGCTCGGCGATGCTCCAGATCGGGAGGTCCATCTCCGTGCGGATCACGCCGCGGTCCGACAGGAACGTCGACGCACCGGCCCGGATTCGGGTCACGAAGTCACGCACCGACTCACCGCCGTGCAGTCCGTGCCAGCGATCCTCGGCCTTTCGGCCCTTCAGTTCTGCGTACGCCTCGGCCGCCTTCTCGGCCGGCGTGCCGTGCCAGACCGGGTCGCGGATCTCCTCCAGCCACGGATCGATGACCTCGGATCGGGCGAAGGCCTCGAGCAGCGGCGCCGCCGTCTGGCGGGCGCGCACGAGCGGCGACACGAGCACCTCGTCGAACTCCTCGGCGCGGAGCGCGTCCGCGAGCCGCTGCGCCTGCCGGTGGCCGAGGTCGGTGAGCGGTGGGTCCACCACCGTCAGACCCTCTCGAACCCACTCGGGTTCGCCGTGACGGATCAGCACGATCTCCATGACCTCCGACACTACGGCCGTCGCACCCGTCCCGACCGTCGAGTCTGCGTCGGCGCAGATCCTGAGTGCCGATGTTGTCGCCGACACAAACACCCCGGCCCGAGTCTGCGTCAGCGCCGACGGCAGATTCGGACATTGTCGCTGACACAGAACCTCGGGGTGTCGGTCGGTCGAGCGCGCGGGCCCGGTCGGGGTGTACGCGTCCACCGATAGCTTGCCGCCAGTGACGAACGCAACGGGCGCCGAGCCTGGCTGGTACGCCGATCCCATGCGGCGCTACGAACACCGCTACTACAACGGGCGGGAGTGGACCGCCGACGTCGCCACCGGCGGGCAGCGTTTCGTCGATCAGCTCGGACTGGAGCCGACCGGCGGCGGGCCGACCACCGGGCCGCCAGGTCTCGCGGACACGCCGCCACGATCGGGTACGAACGCAGCCGCGACCACGGCCATGGTGCTCGGCATCGTTGCGGTGTCGGTCGCGTGGCTGCCCTTCCTCGTCGTGGTCGGGGTGCTCGCCGCGGTGATCGCGATCGTGTTCGGCGTGATCGGTCTGCGACGCTCACGTGTCACGGGGACCGGCCGTTCGTTCGCCGTCGCCGGCCTCACCACCGCCGTCGCTGCGCTCGCGGCCGCCGTCATCGGCGTCGTGCTGACCGGAACCGTGCTCGACGTGTACGACGACTACCTGAACCCTGCACCGAACGCGGTCGACGTCACCTCGTGCGAGCTCCAGGGCGCACGGGCGACCATGACCGGAGAGATCACGAACACCGGCGAACGGGTGGCGGACTACTCGGTGCTGGTCGGCTTCGTTCGTCCGGGCACCGACAACACACACCGGACCAAGCGTGTCGACGTCGACGACGTCGCCCCTGGTGCCACGTCCGAGTTCACCGCCCAGAGTCAGGTCGACCTCGACGACATCGACTGCATCGTCGTCGAGGTCAACGGACCACTGCCCTTCGGCATCAGTGTGGACTGATCGCCGAATCCGACCCCTCAGACGGTGGTGGCCGAGACCCAGGCGTCGTACAGGCGGCGGTACACGCCGTCACGCGTGATCAGGTCATCGTGGTGGCCGTCCTCGACGAGGACGCCGTGGTCGAGCACCAACACCCGATCGGCGCGAGCGGCCGTCGACAGCCGGTGCGCGATGGCGATCGTGGTCCGAGACGCCGCGAGCCGTTCGAGGGCCCGGGCGATGCGAACCTCGGTGAGCGCATCCACCGACGATGTCGCCTCGTCGAGGATCAGCACGTCGGGATCTGCGAGACCGGCGCGAAGCAGCGCCACCAGCTGCCGCTCCCCCGCCGAGAGTTGGTCGCCGCGCTCGCCGACCCGCGTCGACAGCCCCTCGGCCAGTGAGTCGACCCAGTCCTGCACGCCGAGGTCGGCGACGACCTGTTCGACGTCGCGGTGCTTGGCGTGTTCCCAGGCGAAGGCGATGTTCGCCTCGACGGTGTCGTCGAAGAGGAAGGGCTCCTGCGACACGACCACGAGCCGGCTGCGCAGCTCCGCGCGGCTCACCCGTCGCAGTGGCACGCCGCCGAGGTCGATCTCGCCGATCGTCGGGTCGGCGAACCGTGCGATCAGGCGACCGAGTGTGGTCTTGCCCGAGCCGGTCGAGCCGACCAGCGCCACCTGCTGGCCGGCGGGAATGGTGATGTCGAGGTGCTTGAGGACCGCATCGTCGGCGCTGTCGTCCGAACGGCTCCGGTAGGCGAACGTCACGTCGCGGATGTCGATCTGCAGCTTGCCCGCCGGGAGCGGGATCGGATCGTCGGGCTCCGGCGGCCCGACCGGCATGTCGAGCACCGACAGCACGCGACGGAGTCCGGCCACCGCCATCTGCGTGGTGTCGATGATCTCCGTGAACTCCGCGATCGGCTCCAGGAACCGGTACGTGAGGAACATGAAGCCGATGAGCGCTCCAGCGGTGAGCCCGCTCGCCGGACCCATCCAGACACCGACCCCGACGACTGCGCAGACCGTCAAGGCCGAGAAGACCTCACCCGACGGGAACAGGAACGCCCCCAGACGGGCGGCCTTGATCTGGGCGGTCGTCTTGACGGCGACGGCCTCGCGGACGTCGGCGGCCATCGTCGCCCCGGCACCGTAGGCCCGGATCGTCGGCGCGCCCGACACGACCTCGGCGATCGTGCCCAGCATCTGACCGTTGCCGTGCCTCGCCCGGTCGTAGGCGACCAACAGGCGAGCCTGCACGAAGCGCAGCACGAACACCAACGGCAGCGCGACGACGAATGCCACGAGGGCGAGCTGCCAGTTGATGGCGAGCATCACACTGGCCACGATCAGCATCAGCGTGCCGTCGATCAGCCAGGCGAGGCCACCCCACTGGAAGAACTGGGCGAGCGTCTCGATGTCGCTCGTGACACGCGCGACCAGTCCGCCCCGACGTTCGTCGTTGTGGTCGGCGAGGCTGAGCTGGTGGATGTGGCGGATCAGCCGTACCCGAAGATCATGGAGGGCGCGTTCGCTGCGCTCGCCGAGGCGCAGCGCGGCCGTCCGGTAGGCGAGGCCGGACACGAGGACGGCGACGACGGCGACCAACGCCATCTGCACGATCACGTCCAGTTGGACCTGGCCGTCGGCGAGGCCGTTGTCGATCGCCTGTTGGATCAACAGCGGCACCACGACACGCCCGGCAGCGCCGATCGCGGCCAACAGCCACGTGACCCCCAGCCCCTGTCTCAGGATCGGTGCGGTCTCGAGGCCCCGGCCGATCGTGCGAACTGCCGAGTCCTCGCCGCTCGGCGACATCGTCCCCGCCTTGACCGCGATGGTGGGATCGAGCACGCTCACGATGTCGACACCTCGCTCACGAAGTCCGGTGTCGCCGCACGCCCCGGTACCGCCGCGATCTCCGACGCATCGGATCGGTCGGCCTCGAACGCCTCGACCAGGTCCCGATACGGGGCGGTCGACGCCATCAGCTCGTCGTGGGTGCCGTGCGCCGCCACTCGCCCGTCGGCCACGAACACGACGTCATCGGCCAGGGCGATCGTCGAGGGACGTGATGCGACGAGCAGTACGGACGAGTCCGCCAGATCGTGACGCAGGTTGTCGAGCACGATCGCCTCCGTCGACGGATCGAGCGCCGAGGTGGTGTCATCGAGCACGAGCAGCGACGGCCGGCGAACGAGCGCGCGAGCCAACGCGAGTCGCTGACGTTGGCCGCCGCTGAGACTCACCCCGCGTTCACCGACGATCGTGTCGAGCGCGAGCGGGAGCCGCTCGACGAACTCGGCGGCGGCAGCCAGACGAAGCGCTTCCCAGACCTCCTCGTCGGAGAATGCGTCGCCGAGACGGACGTTGTCGCGGACGGTCCCTCCCATCAGGAACGCCTCCTGGAACACGATGCATCGTGGGCCGTCGGCCAGTGCGACGGTGCCCGTCGACGGCCCGACGAGCCCGATGGCGAGCTGGGCGAGCGTCGACTTGCCCGACCCGGTCGGCCCGACCAGGGCGGTGACGTTGCCGACGGGCAGCGAGACCGACACGTCGCGAACGGTGGGTGGGCCGTCGCCCTCGTGGGCGAACGACACGCGGTCGAACGTGATACCCATACCGGTCGGCGCGGTTGCGATCCGATCGACGGGATCCGGCTCGATCGGCTCCTGCAGGACCTCCTGGATCCGGTTCCACGCCGAGATCGAGCGAGGGAGCTCCGACAGCGTGAAGCCGATCAGGCGCAGCGGGAACACGAGCAGCGTGAACAGGAAGATCACACCGGACACCTCACCGACGGTGACATCGCCGGACCGGACGCGCACGGCGCCGATCACCACGAGCAGGATGTTGGTCAACGACGGGATCACGTCGAGCAACGCCTCGAACCAGGTCCGCAGGCGGATCGCCTTCACACGAGACCCGCGCACCTGGTCGGCGAGACCGGCCAACCGCTCGGTCTCGCGCTCCTCGGCCCCGTAGGACTTGACCAGTTGCACCCCCTCGAAGCTCTCGTGGACCCCAGCGGAGAACTCGCCGAGCTGGTGCTGCGCGCGGGCGAAATGCGCGGACACCGACCGTTCGTAGACGACGTTGGTGACCACCAGGAGCGGGAAGACGACCATCGCGACCACGCCGAGCGGCCAGTCGATCACCAGCATCCAGAGCGTCGAGACGACCACCATGATCACCGTGCCGCTGGCGAACGGAATCGGAGCGAGGACGCCGACGGTGGCCTCGGCGTCGACGCCGGCGCGCGCGACGAGGTCGCCGTCGGCGCGGCGATTGTGCCAGCTCATCGGCTGGTGGATGTACCGGTCGACGACTGCGTTGCTGTAGATCTGGGCGACGCGCCACTGCGTGATCGAGGCAAACGTTCGCCTGACCACGATCGCCACCGCCCGAACCACCCCGATGCCGAGCACGAGCGACAGCCCGGCCACCACCGTGTCGGTGGCGACCTCACCGTCCTCGAACCGTGGCACGACGACGTTGTCGATCACCCAGCTGATCGCGAAGCTCGACGCCACCGTCAGCAGGGCGAAGACCGCGGCGCCGCTCACCGCGATCGCGAACAGCTTCGGCTGCAACCGGACCATCGACCAGATGAAGTGGGCGTTGCGCCGAGCGCGCGCGGTCGCGCCGATCCGCCGGTCGACGCTTCCCACGCCCGATTCGTCGACCTGCTCGTTCACACGACGTTTCTACCAGCGACCGTCCGCCATATCGTCAAGCATCGTGACGACCGACTCGACGACGCAGCCTCCGCCGGAGTCCGCGATCCCCAGTCACATTCCGGGGGCCGAACCCGGACCGTGGCGGCGGTCCCGGACCCGCAAGGTGCTCCTGGTCACGGCGATCGTCGGGCTGATCGTGTTCTGGATCTGGGCGCTGTTCTTCGCGTCCAAGGAGGCCGTCAACAAGATCGACGACCGGGCGTGGGCTGCCCGTGCCGAGACGATCTGCGCCCGCTACGACCTCCAGATCCGCGCGCTCGAGGCGGAGAGCTCCACCGATCTCCAGGTGCGAGCGGCGCTCGTCGTCGAATCGACCGATCTGCTGTCGGACATGCTCGACGAGGTCGTTGCGGTCGCCCCCTCGGACGAGAAGGGCCAGGCGATCGTTCCCGCATGGGAGGACGACTACCGCACCCTGCTCGCCGATCGCTACCGCTACGCCGACCAACTGGCGAGCGGCCAGGACGGTCCGTTCACCGAGACCGCCGTACAGGGTGTGCCCATCACCGAGCGGATCGAGACCTTCGCCGGCGACAACGAGATGCCCAGCTGCGGACCACCCCGTGGTTCGATCGTGTGATCACACGATCGTCTTGATCACCTTGGCCGGCACGCCGGCCGCGACGCAGTTGTCCGGCAGGTGCCCGGTGACGACGCTGTTCGCTCCGACCACCACGTGTCGTCCGATGACCGCGCCGGGCAGAACGACCGAGCCGTGGCCGAGC
This sequence comes from Ilumatobacteraceae bacterium, assembly GCA_963715285.1. Lineage (GTDB taxonomy): Bacteria > Actinomycetota > Acidimicrobiia > Acidimicrobiales > Ilumatobacteraceae > Sva-07. Next base: position 96,040 of record CAVQRU010000003.1, read on the forward strand.
CAGGATCCGTCACCGATCGACACCGGCCGTTCAGGCATCACCTGCTTCGAGATGGGCACCTCGAGATCGAGATATCCGTGATTCTGATCGGTGATGTACACGTGATGGCCCGTCCACACGTCGTTGCCGATCGTGATCTGCAAATGCCCGACGATGCCACTCCCCTTGCCGATGAGACACCGGTCGCCGATCGAGATGACCGGGTCGGAGACCATCTCCTGGCCGGGCACCATGCCCGCCGACAGCGTGATCTGAGGGCCGAACAGCGTCCCCGTTCCGATGTGGATGTAGCGCTCGTTGAAGAGCGCGTTCGGCGGGAAGCAGATCACGCTGTCGGGTCCGAATGCACCGAACCGTCGGCCCCTCCGTGTGTCCGGACCGATGGCGCCGAGTTCGACGGCCGCTTCCCAGGTCCTGATCACCAACTCGCCGCTCGCCCGCTTCACCCCGGTCCGCAGGCGCTGCACCAGGGTGTCGGGGACGGGCGGGCGCTCGAGCACGCCAGGGAACGCTAGTGCGGTGGCCGTCGGTCCCTACAGTGAGAGCCCGTGACGAGTCCGCCGAGCGCCCCGCAACTTGCCGCGCCGACCGCGCGGCCACCGTTCGGCTCGATCACCGACGTCCCCGGCGTCGAGGTCGGCCATCACCAGCGCACGGGGCGGGGATGGCAGACCGGCACCACCGTGGTCTTCGCACGGCAGGGAGCGACCCCGGGCGTCAGCGTGCGCGGCGGAGGTCCCGGCACCCGCGAGACCGACGCACTGCACCCGGAGCACCTCGTCGAACGGATTCATGCGATCTGCCTCACCGGTGGGAGCGCGTTCGGGCTGTCGGCAGCCGACGGGGTCGTCGCCTGGCTCGAGGAGCGCCGACTCGGCTTCCCCATCGGTGACCCCCTCGACCCGATCGGTGTGGTGCCGGTGGTCCCGGCTGCGGTCATCTTCGATCTCGGACGTGCCGGCCGCTTCGACCATCGACCCGACGCCACGTTCGGACGCCGCGCGATCGGATCGACCCGGGCCGACCAGCGCCGGTGGGGTTCGGTCGGTGCGGGCACCGGGGCCAAGGCCGGCGGGCTCCAGGGTGGGGTGGGCACTGCCGGTACGGTCGTGACGATCCCGGGCGCGATGATCGGCGCGGAGTGCGGCGACGTCGAGGTCACCGTCGGTGCGCTGGCCGTGGTGAACGCGAACGGCTCACCCATCGATCGTGCCACCGGTCTCCCGTGGACCACCCCCGGCCCTGGGCTCCGGCGACCGTCGAGCACCGATCGCTCCAGGCTCCGGGCGGTGCTCGACGGGCAGCAGCAGGTCGATCTCAACACCACGATCGGCGTGGTTGCGACCTCTGCACGCCTGTCGAAGGCCGAGGTCGGCAAGTTGTGTGGCGTGGCCCACGACGGCCTCGCCCGGGCCATCCGTCCGGCTCACTCGATGACCGATGGCGACACGGTGTTCGGCCTCGCAACCGGAGACGTGGGCATCGGCGACGGTCCGGCCGCCATGCGTTCGACCACGTCCCGACCTCGTGCGTTCAATCTCCTCCTCGCCGCGGCCGCTGACACCTTCGCCTCGGCGTGTACGCACGCCATCATCAGTGCAACCAGCACGGCGTACGCACCGGCGTACCTCGAACTCTGCCCATCGGTTCGGGCGTCACCCGGAACACGTCGGGGGACGTCGTGACCACGCCCGTCGAGGCCGCACCGCCGGTGATCGCCGACCCGGTCTCGATGCGCCGATGGTCGAACGACGCTGTCCGATCGGGCCGACACGTCGCGCTCGTGCCCACGATGGGCGCACTCCACGACGGCCATCTCGCGCTCGTGCGCGCCGCGAGGGAGCGCGCCGAGCTCGTCGTCGTGTCGATCTTCGTCAACCCGCTGCAGTTCGGCGAGCCCGCGGACTTCGATCGCTACCCGCGCCCGATCGACGACGACCTCGCAGCCTGCGCCGAAGCCGGCGTCGATGCCATCTACGCGCCGACGGCAGCCGTCATGTATCCGGACGGCTTCCAGACGCGGGTCGTCCCCGGACCGCTCGCCCACGCGATGGAAGGACGCAGCCGCCCCGGGCACTTCGACGGGGTGGCCACCGTGGTCACCAAGCTGTTCGCCGCGATCCGGCCCGACGTGGCGGTGTTCGGCGAGAAGGACTTCCAGCAGCTCGCCGTCATCCGTCAACTGGCGTTCGATCTCGATCTCGGTGTCGACGTCGTCGGTCACCGCACCGTGAGGGAGCCCGACGGCCTGGCGATGTCGAGCCGGAATCGCCGACTGACGTCTCCCGAGCGGCGCGCCGCGCGTTGCGTACCTCGGGCCGTGCACGCGGCGCGCGAGCGTGCGTCCGAGCCTTCAGCGTCCGTCGAGGACGTGCTCGCCGCGGCTCGGCAGCCGATCTCGGCCGAACCGCTCGCCGCGCTCGACTACGTCGCCGTGTTCGATGCTCGTGTCCTCAGCGAGGTGGAGGTGTTCGATCCCGAGCATCGTCGGCCCGGCAACTACCGAGTTGCGCTCGCAGTGCGTCTCGGCAACGTCCGCCTCATCGACAACGCCGACCTGTTCGACGACCTCGAGATCTGAACCTCCCGGCCGGATCCAGGCGCCATCCTGGAACCGATCGGCGACCCCGGTGAGCACCACCAGCAGCACGACGCCGTTGAACAGCGCGTGAGCCACGATGGCGGGCCCCAAGCGACGCAAGAGCGCGGTCGCGACACCGAAGGCGATCCCGACGCTGGACAGCACCACGACCAGCCCCACGTTGCCGACCCCGCGCACCGGATCGACGTGTGCTGCACCGAAGAGGACGCCCTGGAGGACGACCACGACGACGAGGTGCAGTCGGCTGCGCAACCCGCGCATCACCACCCCTCGGAACACCATCTCTTCGACGAACGGCGCAGCGATCACCGCGGTGATCACGATCGACACCACATACGTCCGGTCGACGTCGACGTCGCTGATCGCGTTGGTGTTGCTGACGATCGGCAGCCCGAGCGCAATGACGAGCGCCGCGGCCGCGACCTGCGCGCCCAGGGCCCCGAGCCAGACGACCGGTCCCCAGCCGAGATCGGCCCAGCGCGGCGACAGGCCGATGTCCGGACCGAGCCGACCCGTGGCCCAGCGACGACTCGCGTACCAGCACCACCACACCGACGGCCCGTAACCGACGGTGGCGAGGAGGAGTACGTACACCGCGACGGGCCAACCCAGGTCGACCACGGCGTCGAGCAGGTACTTCGAAGCGACGAGCGACGAGGTCAGCACTGCGATCGCCCCGATGGCCGCAACGACCGGAAGCGTCGACTCGACCGGTGGGGAGCTCGGAGCGTCGATCGGTGAGGTCGGCACGGCGGTGCCAGGCACCGGGGGCGGCAGCGGGCGGCTCACGATGCGGTCAAGAAATCGTCACGGATTCGTCAAGGCTCGCCACAACGCTCAAGAACGTACCCGTCGATTCCGATGCTCCGGTGTCCCGGTGTCGATCGTCATCGCGTCAGCGCTCCCGGCCCTGGCACCGCAACACCCGCCTCAGCCGAAAGACCTCCGTGCCAGCAACCGACTCATCCGAGTTCCCGATCACCCGGAACGTACGCCGCCGACTGGCCGTGGCGTCTGCTGCTCTCGCTGTGGCGATCGGGGGCATCGTCGTCAGCACCGCCGCCGACACCACCGCCGAGGCAGCCCCGTCGGAGCACGACTGGCTCGGCGTCGTCAACGCCTATCGGGCAGCATCCGCGCTCCCGCCCGTCGTCGAGAACTCCGCCTGGTCGGGTGGGGGCCGGAAGCATTCGTGCTGGATGCTGCTGAACGGCATCGCCCACGACGAGCAACCGGGGACCGCCGGCTACAGCGCGGACGGAGACGCCGCCGGCAACAGCGGGAACGTCGCCGTCTCGAGCAACGCCGGGGCGACGGCACGTTCGCACGTCGAGCTCTGGATGACCGGTCCGTTCCACGCCGTCGGCGTCCTGCGGCCGTCCTTGCGCCAGGCCGGCTACGGGATGTGCGCGAGCCCGCCCAACCCCACCAACACCAAGTGGCGGTCCGCCGCGACACTCGATGTCGTGCGCGGCATCGATGGCGCCACGCCGAAGCCGACGGCCCCCGTCTTCTTCCCCGGCAACGGCACCACGACCAGTCTCACCCGCTTCGTCGCCGAGTCACCCGACCCGCGCACCTTCTGCGGGTGGAGCGGCCAGAGCGTGGGTCTGCCGCTGATCGCGCTCATGCCGTCACCGCACAACGGTGCCGTCGCCACCCTCCATGGGCCGAACGGGCCGATCCCGACGTGCGTGCTGACCCGGTCCAACACCTCCGGCGTGGCGAGCTCGATCCTCGGGGGCGACAACGCCATCGTCGTGGTGCCCGCCACGCCCCTCACGTCCGGTTCCTACAGGGTCGCTGCGCTGACCGACAACGGCCAAGGAGCGAACTGGTCGTTCTCGGTCGACCCGAACGCCCCGCTCACCGGAGGCGTCCCGACAGCGGCAGAGGGACCGGTGCCGGGGCCGCTGGGACGCACCGCAGCGCTCGGCGCACAGACGCCCTTCGAGCCGATCACGCCATTCCGGCTCGCCGATTCCCGCAGCCAGCTCGGCCTGGCGCGGCTCGCCGCCAACCAGCAGGTGCGTGTGCGCATCGCTGGTCAGCGAGGGCTTCCTGCCGACGTGTCGGCGGTGAGCGCGAACTTCACGATCGACCGTTCGAGTTCGGCGGGCTACCTCACTGCGTCCAACTGCAGCGAGGCGACCCCGTCGGTGTCCACCCTCAACTTCGAAGCGGGCGACCCGGTTTCGAACCAGGCGATCATTCCACTCGACCGCGGCGACATCTGCCTGTTCGCGAGCACGGCGACCGACGTGATCATCGACGTCAACGGCTACGTCGCGTCGGGAGCGAGCCAGATGCTCACACCGGTGACGCCGCGCCGGATCCTCGACACCCGCTCCGGACAACCACTGCGGCCCGGTTCGGTCCTGCGCGTCGACGTCGAGGGAGGTTCGAGCCCGGCACCGGACGCGGCGGTGGCGGTGGCCGTCAACCTGACCGGCACCGGCGCCAGCGGGAGCGGCTGGATTCGGGCGTTCCCGTGCGGCGTCGCCGAACCGGATGTCTCGTCGCTCAATCCCCGAGCAGGGCGCGATCGCGCGAACTCGGCGATCATCCCGACTGGTTCGAACGGCACGATCTGTCTCACGAGCAGCATCACGACCCATGTGATCATCGACATCACCGGCTGGTTCGGCGAGCAGTCGGGCCGGCAGTTCGTGCCCGTCACGCCGATACGCCTCACCGACACCCGTTCCGCTCACCCCGACCTCAACGGCGGCGGGGCCCGTCTGCTCGAGCCCGGCAGGGAGTTGCGTGTCCAGGTGGCAGGCTCCCGAGGGATCACCGCCGACGCACGCGCCGTGACCCTGAACCTCGTGGCAACCGACGGGCCCTCCGCCGGCTGGCTGCGGGTGGTGCCGTGTGGGGGTGCCTCCGACGTCTCGAACCTGAACTACCCCGGCGTCGTCGCAGTCGCCAACGGGGCGAACGTCATGCTCGACGGTCAGGGGGCCGTGTGCGTGACCACCAGCGCACCCACCCACGTCATCGTCGACGTCACCGGCGTGTGGACCTGACGCTCTCGCGAACGCCGGAACTCAGCGCTTGACCGTGTGATCCGAGACCGTGGCACGGTACCGGATGGTGTGCACGCTGTCGCCGGAGAGAATCGCCCCGCGCCCGAGCGTGCGCCCGTACTGCCAGTTCGACAGGCCGAGCTCCGGAGCGTTCAGTGCGTACTGCCCGTCGACCCAGCGGGTGAACCCGTTGCCGACGAACGGCGCGTCGACCGTGGCGGAGAACCAGGCCTGGGCGTCGGCGTCGTCGCTCACGAGTGATGCCACGAAGTGGGGGCTGTAGCGGTTGCACAACGAGACGGCTTCCTCGATCGAGTCGACCACGACGAGGCTCACCTCGGGAGCGTTCTCCCATTCCCACTCGTGGGCCAACGTCGCCTCCTCGATGGTCGACGCGGCCGGCTCGGACGTGACGCCGCCCGGGCGAGCGATCTCGACGACGGACCGGAACCGCTCGTCCCCGACGTAGGGCTCGCTGCCCTCGACGACGTGGAGTCGCGCCGATGTCCCACGTGCGGCAGCCGCAGCATCGATCGCGTCGAGGAACACCGGCACGAGCCGGTCGGCCTCCGCGCGCACGATCGCACACACGTTGAGCGTGTTGCACACCTTCCGGTCCAACGAGTTGCGCACTGCCGCGCCGAAGGTCGTGCCGGACGCATCGGCTGCCGCCACCATCCAGGCTCCGCCGGTGCCGTGGAGGCTGACGGGAATGCCGGACTGCGACGCCACCGCGCCGAGTTCGGCGACGGCCGGCCCCGAACCGCGAGCGACCGCCAGCGCCAGCCGGCGGTCACTGAACAGCGCGTGCCCGGCGGCATGCGTCGGCGAGTCGACGAGCTGCACCACGCCCGGTGGGAGCCCGGCGCCCGACAGAGCGGGTTCGAGCGCGTGATCGACGATCGCCCGCGCGGTGCCGAGCGCGTCGGAACCGATCCGGAACACGACGGAGTTCCCGGTCCGGACCACCCCGCAGGCATCCGCGAACACGTTCGGGCGTCCCTCGAACACGAAGCCGACGACACCGAGCGGCGCCCGGGCGGCCTCGACCGACCACTGGGCATGGTCGATGCGGTCGACGGTTCCGTGGCGCCGGCTCGGCGAATCGCGCCAGCCGCGCAGCCCCGCGATCATGTCGCGCCGCATGCCGTCGTCGAGTCGCAGGCGAGTCGTCGATCGGCCGCGCCGCTCTGCCAGTGCGACGTCGGCGTCGTTGGCCGCCGCGATCGGTGCGAACACGGCGTCGTCGTCGAGCGCAGCCGCGAATCGGTCGAAGAACGCAGAGATCGACTCGTCGCCGACCGTTGCGAGCCCGGCGAAGCCGTCGACCGCTGCGCCGACCGCGTCGTCGACGACCGCGTGCACCTCGGCGGGGACGTGCAGGAGCGCTCCGGTCGACTGGACGACCACGAGCCGGTCACCCGCCCGGAACCGTGCGGCGAGATCGGCGTCGACCCGCACCACCCGGTCGCCGCCGAACGGGATCTCCTGACCGACGACGAGTCCGAACAGTGGTGCGATCTCTGGTCCCGCCGACATCGCAATTAGCGTAGGCGTGTGCCCCCGTCTCCGCTCTACTTCCGTCAACTCCTCTCCGGTCGCGACTTCGCCGTCGGCGATCCACTCGCGTCGCAGATGGTGAACTTCGTGTACGCCGTCGGCGACCGTCGCACCGGCGAGTGCGTGCTGGTCGATCCCGCCTACGCCGTGCGCGAACTCGTCGACCTGGTCGGTGCCGACGGCATGACGGTGACCGGCGCGCTCGCCACCCACTATCACCCCGACCACGTCGGTGGGTCGATGATGGGGCACTCGATCGAAGGGATCTCGGAGTTGCTCGACCACGTCGACTGTCCGGTCCACGTCCAGCACGACGAGGTGGAGTGGGTCTCCAAGTCGACGTCGGTCACCGCCGATCACCTGGTCGGACACGACTCCGGCGACGTCGTGCGGGTCGGCGACATCGACATCACGCTCGTGCACACGCCGGGCCACACGCCCGGAAGCCAGTGCTTCTTCGTCGACGACCGGCTGATCGCCGGTGACACCCTCTTCCTCGAGGGCTGCGGTCGCACCGATCTCCCCGGCTCCGACCCGTCGAAGATGGTCGAGAGCCTGCGACGGCTCGCTGAGGTTCCGGATTCGACGATCCTGTTCCCGGGCCACCGCTACTCGATCGCGAGCAGCGCCACCATGGACATCGTGAAGGAGACGAACTTCGTGTTCGACTCCCTCAGCAATCGGCCTTCGCAGGGATGACGATCTCGATGCCGACGACGAAGCCGGCATACCCAGGCGTTCCAGCGTTCGCGGCGTTGAGCGCATCGAGCGTCACGTCGAACTTGGACGCCACCCGGCCCGGCAGGTCGCCCGCGACGATGACATAGGTGCCTTCGCCGCAGTTGTCGCCGGCATCGGGGATCGTTGCGGTGGCTGCCTCGGTCTCGGTGGCGGTGGTGTCACTCGTCGTCTCGTCCGTGCCGGTGGCCGCGGGTGCGGTACCGCCGGGCGGGATCTTGATCGTGGTGCCGGGACCCGGGAACTCGTTCGCACTTCCCCACTCGTTGTACGCGACGAGGTCGTCGAGCGAGACACCGAACATGTCGGTGATCTTCAAGGGGTAGTCGCCGGCCTGGACCACGTACTCCTGCTCGGTGGTGACCACGTCACCCGCAGCCACCGAGTCGGCCGGCGGTGTGGTCGTGGCGGGTGGACGTACCACGAACGCGGTGGACGCTGCACTGAGGTCGATCGTCGACTGGGTCGCGGCGCTGTCCTCGGCGCCGCACGACGCCATGAAGAGGGCGCCGACGAGGACGGGGCCTACTACCACGCCGAGACGGCGTGCTCTGATCGATTGCATGTCCGCCAGCGTAGGCGCCCGGCCACACCGAGCGTCGTCAGGCGTGACCGGTGCTACACCAGCGGTCGTTCGGTGGGTCGGATCGGAGACGGGAGCCGGGTCTCGCCCATCAGATGGGCGTCGACGCCGGCGGCGCACGCGCGCCCCTCGGCGATCGCCCACACGATCAGGCTCTGGCCCCTCCCCATGTCGCCGGCCACGAAGATGCCGTGCTGGTTGGTCATGTAGCGATCGTCGCGGGCGACGTTGCCGCGAGGGTCGTAGTCGAGGTCGAGCGAGTCGAGCCAGGCGCCCTTCTCCGGGCCGACGAAACCCATCGCGAGGAACACGAAGTCGGCGGGGATCTCGTGGTCGGTGCCCTCGACCTTGACGAATGCTCCGTCGATCAGCTCGACCTCGTGCAGCCGGAGCGCTCGCACCCGTCCGTTGCCGTCGTCGAGGAACTGCTCGGTGTTGACGCTGTAGAGCCGCTCGCCGCCCTCGGCGTGGGCCGAGGTGACCTTGTAGGTCATCGCGTACTGCGGCCACGGGTTGTTCGGCCCGCGTTGCTCCGGCGGCTTCGGCAGGATCTCGAGCTGGGTCACCGATGCGGCGCCCTGGCGGTGAGCGGTGCCGAGACAGTCGGCGCCCGTGTCGCCTCCGCCGATGATCACGACGTGCTTGCCTGCCACGTCGATCGGCGAGGTCTCGATGTCACCGAGTTGCACCCGATTGGCGAACGGCAGGTACTCCATCGCCTGGTGAATGCCGCCGAGCTCCCGACCGGGGATCGGCAGGTCACGCCACGCCGTGGCACCGCACGCCAGCACGATCGCATCGTGCGACGCCCGCAGCACCTCGATGTCGACGTTCTCGCCGACGACGGCATTGGTGCGGAACTCGGTGCCCTCCGCCTCCATCTGTGCGATACGCCGATCGATGTGGCGCTTCTCCATCTTGAACTCGGGGATGCCGTAGCGCAGCAGCCCGCCGATTCGGTCGGCGCGCTCGAGTACGACGACGTCGTGGCCTGCCCGGGTGAGTTGCTGAGCAGCGGCGAGACCGGCGGGCCCCGAACCGATCACCGCCACCCGTTTGCCGGTACGGACGGCCGGCACGTGCGGCGTGACCCACCCTTCGTCCCAGGCGCGGTCGATGATCTCGACCTCGACCTGCTTGATCGCCACGGGGTTCTGGTTGATCCCGAGCACACACGCCGACTCGCACGGCGCCGGACAGAGCCGCCCGGTGAACTCCGGGAAGTTGTTGGTGGCGTGCAGCCGCTCGATCGCGTCCTGCCAGTGGTCGCGGTAGACGAGATCGTTCCAGTCCGGGATCAGATTGCCCAGGGGGCAGCCGTTGTTGCAGAACGGGATGCCGCAGTCCATGCACCGCCCCGCCTGGTGCGTGAGTGCCTCGGGATCGAAGTCCTCGTACACCTCGTTCCAGTCGCGCAGGCGTACCGGCACGGGCCGCATCTGCGGCGTCTCACGATCCCACTTGAGGAATCCGGTCGGCTCACCCATCTCAGTGGCCCTTCCTGTTGGAGCTCATGCTCGGGCTGCTTCCATGATCCTGTCGACGGTCTGGCTCTCGTCGAGGCCGGCGGCCTGCGACTCGGCGATGACGGTGAGGACCCGCTTGTAGTCCTTCGGCATCACCTTGCGGAACGCCGACGACTCCGTCTCCCACGACATGAGTATCCGCTCCGCAACGACCGATCCGGTGAGGTCGCGATGCCGTGTGACGGTGTCGCGCAGGAACTCGCGGTCGGCGTCGTCGAGCTCCTCGAGCTCGACCATCTCGTAGTTGACCTTGCTGGCGAACACCTCGGCCGGGTCGTACACGTAGGCGATCCCGCCCGACATGCCGGCTCCGAAGTTTCGGCCGGTCGGGCCGAGCACCACCACACGACCACCGGTCATGTACTCGCACCCGTGGTCGCCGACACCCTCGCTCACCGCCGTCGCGCCGGAGTTGCGGACACAGAACCGTTCACCGACGATGCCGCGCAGGAACACCTCGCCACCGGTCGCACCGTAGGCGATGACGTTGCCGGCGATGATCTGCTCCTCGGCCACGAACGGGGAGAAGGGGTGGGGGTGCACGATGACGCGTCCACCGGAGAGCCCCTTGGCCACGTAGTCGTTGGCGTCACCGACCAGACGGATCTGGATTCCGGCCGGCAGGAACGCTCCCAGGCTCTGTCCGGCCGAGCCGGTGAGCGTGATGTCGATCGTGCCGTCCGGCAGTCCCGCTCCCCTCCACCGCTTGGTGACTTCGTGGCCGAGCAGCGTGCCGACGGTTCTGTTGACGTTTCGCACCGGCAGGTCGATCGACACGTGCCGACCGTCCTGGATGGCCGGTTGGGCGAGTTCGATCAACTGCTGATCGAGCGCTTCGTCCAGGCCGTGGTCCTGCCCGACGCTCTGCACCATCGTCTGACCGTACGGGTTCTGCGGCACCGCGAGAATCGGGCTGATGTCGAGCCCGGACGCCTTCCAGTGCGTGATCGCCCGACGGGTGTCGAGGACGTCGACGTGACCGATCATCTCGTCCATCGTCCGGAAGCCGAGTTCGGCCATCAACTCGCGCACCTCGGTGGCGATGTACTCGAAGAACGTCTCGACGAACTCGGGTCGGCCACTGAACCGCGCCCGCAGCTCCGGGTTCTGTGTGGCGATCCCGACGGGGCAGGTGTCGAGGTGGCAGACGCGCATCATGATGCAACCCGACACCACGAGCGGCGCCGTGGCGAAGCCGTACTCCTCTGCGCCGAGCAGCGCAGCGATGACGACGTCTCGACCGGTCTTCATCTGGCCGTCGGTCTGCACCACGATCCGGTCGCGGAGACCGTTGAGCAACAGGGTCTGCTGGGTTTCGGCGAGGCCGAGTTCCCACGGTCCACCGGCGTGCTTGAGCGACGTCAGCGGGCTGGCGCCGGTTCCGCCGTCGTGACCGGAGATCAACACGACGTCGGCCTTCGCCTTCGACACACCCGCCGCGACGGTACCGACCCCGGTCTCGGCCACGAGCTTGACGTGCACGCGTGCAGCCGGATTGGCGTTCTTGAGGTCGTGGATCAGCTGCTTCAGATCCTCGATCGAGTAGATGTCGTGGTGCGGCGGCGGGCTGATCAGGCCGACGCCGGGCGTCGAGTGCCGCGTCGCCGCGATCCACGGGTACACCTTGTGGCCCGGCAACTGGCCGCCCTCACCCGGCTTGGCGCCCTGGGCCATCTTGATCTGGATGTCGTCGGAGTTGGTGAGGTACTCCGAGGTCACACCGAATCGACCGGAGGCGACCTGCTTGATCGAGGAGCGGCGTTCGGGGTCGTAGAGGCGGTCGACGTCCTCGCCGCCCTCCCCGGTGTTGGACTTGGCGCCGAGATGGTTCATCGCGATCGCCAGCGTCTCGTGCGCCTCCGCCGAGATCGAGCCGTAGCTCATCGCGCCGGTCGAGAACCGCTCGATGATCGTCTCGATCGGTTCGACCTCGTCGATCGGGACCGGTGTGCGGTCGCCGGCGAACTCGAAGAGCCCGCGCAGCGTCATCAACTTCTCGGACTGGTCGTCGACCCTCGACGTGTACTCCTTGAAGATGTCGTAGCGCTTGGAACGTGTGGCGTGCTGGAGCTTGAACACCGTTTCCGGGTTGAACAGGTGGAGTTCGCCTTCGCGCCGCCACTGGTACTCGCCGCCGAGTTCCAGCTTGCGGTGGGCGCGCTCTTCCGGGCGCGTCGGGTTCGCCATGGCGTGACGGGCCGCGACCTCGGCCGCGATCTCGTCGAGGCCGATCCCACCCAGCTGCGAGATCGTGCCGGTGAAGTACTGGTCGACGACGCTCTTGCCGAGACCGATCGCTTCGAAGATCTGGGCGCCGGTGTAGGACGCGACGGTCGAGACACCCATCTTCGACATCACCTTGAGGACGCCCTTGCCGCAGGCCTTGATGTAGTTCTTGACCGCCTTGTGGGCGTCCATCCCGCCGAGGCCGTGCATCTCCTCGGCGATCAGGTCCTCGATCGACTCGAACGCCAGGTACGGGTTGATCGCCCCGGCTCCGTAGCCGATCAGGAGCGCCATGTGGTGCACCTCCCGAGCGTCGCCGGACTCGACGATCAGTCCGGCCATCGTGCGCTGCTTCGTCCGCACGAGATGGTGGTGCACCGCTGCGGTCAGCAGCAGCGAGGGGATCGGGGCATCGATGCTGTCGGCGTTGCGATCCGACAGGACGATGATCCGCGTGCCGTCCTCGATCGCCTCGGACGCCTCGAGACAGATGCGGTCCAGGGCGGTCCGCAGACCGTCACCACCATCGGCCACCCGGTAGAGGCCGGACAACACCCGCGCCTGCAGGCCGGGATGGTTGCCGTCGTCGTTGATGTGGATGATCTTGGCGAGTTCGTCGTTGTCGATGATCGGGAACGGCAGCGCCAGCTGACGGCAGCTCTCGGGGCCGGGGGCCAGGAGGTTGGCCTCGGGGCCGACCGACGACGACACGGCGGTCACGACCTCCTCCCGGATCGCGTCGAGTGGCGGGTTGGTGACCTGCGCGAAGAGCTGTGTGAAGTAGTCGAACAGGAGCCGCGGGCGTGCGGAGAGCACGGCGATCGGTGTGTCGGTGCCCATCGAACCGAGGGCCTCGCCACCGGTCGCGGCCATCGGCGTGAGGAGGATCTTGAGTTCCTCGTGGGTGTAGCCGAACATCTGCTGGCGTCGGAGGACGCTGTCGTGGCTGAACACGACGTGCTCACGCTCGGGCAGGTCGGCCAGCTCGACCATGCCGGCCTCCAACCAGTCGGCGTAGGGGTGGAGCGACGCGAGTTCCGACTTGATCTCGTCGTCGGCCACGATGCGGCCCTGGCGGGTGTCGATCAGGAACATCTTGCCGGGCTGGAGGCGACCCTTGGCGACCACCTTGGAGGGCTCGACGTCGATCACGCCGACTTCGGAGGCCATGACGACCAGGTCGTCGTCGGTCACCCAGTACCGGCTCGGCCGCAGGCCGTTGCGGTCGAGCACGGCACCGATGACGTCGCCGTCGGTGAAGGCGACGCTGGCCGGGCCGTCCCAGGGCTCCATCATCGCAGCGTGGAACCGGTAGAAGTCGCGCTGTTCCTGCGACATCGTCTCGTGGTTCTCCCACGCCTCGGGGATCATCATCAACATCGCATGGTGGATCGGATACCCGCCGAGGTGGAGCAGTTCGAGCACCTCGTCGAACCGAGCGGTGTCGGACGAGCCCGGCGTGCAGATCGGGAATGCCCGATCGATGCCGGGCAGCACCTCGGACTCGAGCATCGCTTCGCGGGCACGCATCCAGTTCTGGTTTCCCTGGACGGTGTTGATCTCGCCGTTGTGGGCGACGAACCGGTACGGGTGCGCCAAGGGCCAGGACGGGAAGGTGTTGGTCGAGAACCGCGAGTGCACGATCAGGAGCGCCGACTCGACCCGCGGGTCGAGCAGGTCGGGAAAGAACTCGCTGAGCTGTGGCGTCGTCAGCATGCCCTTGTACACGATCGTGCGCGCCGACAGGGAGGCGAAATAGGTGTCGAGCTCGCCGTCGAGTTCGCGGCGGCTGCGCTTGCGGGCGACGAAGGCCTTGCGGTCGAGATCGATGCCGGTCGTCCCTGCAGGATCGGCGACGAAGAGCTGCTTGAACGTCGGCATCGCGGCGCGTGCCGTGGCCCCGAGACAGTCCGGATTCACCGGCACGTCGCGCCAGCCGAGCGTGGTGAGGCCGACGTCGGAGACCGTGGTCTCGATCGCCGCCATCGCCTTCTCGCTCGCGACCACGTCGGCGGGCAGGAATGCCGTGCCGACCGCATAGGCGCCGGCAGCCGGGAGCTCGAAGTCGACCACGGCTCGCAGGAATGCGTCGGGGACCTGCATCAGGATTCCCGCGCCGTCACCGGTGTCGGGTTCGGCACCGGTGGCCCCGCGGTGCTCCATGTTGGTGAGCGCCTTGAGACCGGTCAGGACCAGTTCGTTCGAACGGACGCCCTTGAGGTTGGCCACGAACGACACACCACACGAGTCGTGTTCGTTCCGGGGGTCGTACAGGCCGATGGGGCCCGGAGGCTGTTGCATCATCACATCCACGAGGGTCGAGGTTGAACGAGTCGCGACTCGCTCCGCAACGTTGCGGAGGGTCGTCGGTGCAACGCTGCAACGACGGGTCACGAATTCGCTCGAGACAACGCTGGCTCGAGGCGGGGGAAGTCACAGCATAGGGGACGCCACGACCAATGGGAAAGCCATCACCCTGCTCGTGAACAAGTGCGCTCGGTCGAGAGAGCGTCGCTGCGCGACACTTCGGGAATGAGTCATCAGCAACGTACGACGGCCGCAGACGGCACGTCGATCGCCTGGACCCGAACCGGTTCCGGACATCCGGTGGTGCTCGTGCACGGCATCACCGAATCGGCGTCCTCGTTCTCACCCGTCACGCGGCGGCTCGCGACGACGAACGAGGTGATCACGCTCGACCTGCGCGGTCACGGCGAGTCGGGAACTGCCGCGTCGTACGACCTCGCCTCGATGGCAGGCGATGTCGCCGCCGTCATCGCGGCCGCTGGTGTCGAACGACCTCACATCGTCGGGCACTCGTTGGGCGGCATCGTCGCGACCGCCGCCGGTTCGATGCTGCCGTTTGCGAGCATCGTCGACGTCGACCAGTCGCTGCAGCTCGACTCGTTCAAGGCACAACTGATGCCGGCCGAGGCCATGCTCCGTGACCCCGACCAGTACCAGCTCGTCGTCGATGCGATGTTCGAGATGATGATGGGCGACAAGCTGCCCCCCGATGAGGTCGCCCGGGTGAACGGGCTCCGACACGCCGACCACGAGGTGGTGTTCGGGGTGTGGGAGCTGCTGCTCACCCAGACGGAGGACGAGATCGCTGCGACCGTCGACGCCGCGCTGGCTGGATACGCCGGCAACGACGTGCCGTACCTCGCCCTGTTCGGCATCGATCCGGGCGACGGCTACGGCGAGTGGCTACGCGAGCGGATCCGCAACAGCACGGTCGAGTACTGGACCGACGGCGATCAGTCGTTCGGCCACTATCCCCACCTCGTCGACCCCGACCGTTTCGTCGACCGGCTCCGCGACTTCTGGACCTGACCGCGACATCCGGGGTCGACATCTGGGGTCAGACCCCGGAGGTCACCCTTCAGACGTCGGCGTAGACCGCCGGGCGCTTCTCGAAGCCGGCCATCACGGCTTCGATCTGGTTCGGCGTGCCGATCTGGGCCCCGATCGTGCGACGCTCGGCGGCGAACTGTTCGGCGGCGCCTTCGTCGAGCATCCGGTTGAACAGTGCCTTCGATCCCTGCACTGCGCCCGGGCTCATCGCGGCGATCTCGTGCGCGAGCGCCATCGCGTCGGCCTTCGGGGCGTCGCTCAGACGCGTGGCGAGGCCGAGTTCGGCCGCCTCGGTGCCGGTGAAGACCCGAGCGGTGAACGTGAGTTCCTTCGCGACGTCGGGGCGGACGAGCTTCGAGAGGAGGAACGTGCCGGTCATGTCGGGCACGAGCCCCCAGTAGACCTCGCGCACCGACATCTTGGTGTCGGGGTGCACGATGCGGATGTCGGCGCCGAGCGCGATCTGCAGGCCGCCTCCGAGGGCATGGCCGTGCACGGCGGCGATCACCGGCACCTTCAGTTCCTGCCACACCCAGCAGACCTGTTGGCCGAGGTGGGTGATGCGGTCTCCGTCCATCTGGCCGGGATTGCCGTCGGACCGGGTGGCCGCGCTCTCGGCGTCGTCACCACCGGCCATCGCCTGGAACGACGAGAAGTCGAGCCCTGCACAGAACGACGCTCCGTCGCCCGAGAGGACCACGGCGCGCACGCCGGGTTCGGACTTCAGCTGCTCGCCCGCCTCGGCGATCGCCGAGAACATGGCGTTGTCGAGGGCGTTTCGCTTGTCGGCACGGTTGAACACGACGTCGGCGACGCCGTCGGTGATGGAGATGAGCACGCGATCGGACATGGGTCCGAGTCTGGCAGCTGGCCTAGGCGCGGCGACGCACCAGAGCGCGGTCGATCTCGGAAACCGTGCGAACTCCCGTGAGCGCCATGGTCCGCTCCATGCCCTCACGCATGAACGACAACAACTGGTCGACACCTCGCTCGCCCGCAGCGCCCAGGGCGTACAGGTACGGACGGCCGACCGTGACCGCATCAGCGCCGAGCGCGAGCGCCTTGACGATGTCGCTGCCGCGACGCACACCGCCATCGCAGATGATGACGACCTCGTCACCCAACTCGTCCCGCACGGGTTCGACCAGCTCGAGCGGTACCGGTGCATCGTCGAGCTGGCGGCCACCGTGGTTCGACAGTCCGATCCCCTGGACTCCCATCGCGACCGCCTGCTTGGCATCGGCGACGGTCTGGATCCCCTTGAGCACGATCGGACCGTCCCAGATCGAACGGAGCCACTCGATGTCCTTCCACGACAGCGACTGGTCGAAGTGACTCGCGACCTTGGCGGCGAGGGAGATCGGTGTCGAACCGTCCATCTCGCTGCGTCCGACCACGTTCGCGAACTTGATCGGCTCGTTGCGGAGGAAATCGAGTGTCCAGCCGGGATGGACCGCGCCGTCGATCAGGGTTCCCGGGCCGATCTTCGGGGGCAGGGTGAACCCTCGACGCACGTCTCGCTCGCGACGTCCGAGCACGGCGGTGTCGACGGTCAGCCACACCGTCGTGTACCCAGCCACCTTCGCCCGACCGACGAGTTCCTCGACGAGGGGCCGGTCGCGCCAGGTGTAGATCTGGAACCACTTGTCGCCGTCGGACACCGACGCAACCTCTTCGATCGAGCGCGTGCCCATCGTGGACAGCGAGTACGGGATCCCGGCCCGTTCTGCGGCCCGTGCGACTGCGAGCTCACCCTGGGAGTCGGCGATACGGGTGTACCCGGTCGGCGCGACGATCAGCGGCATGCTCATCGGCCGACCGAACAACGTCATCGAGGTGTCGAGATTGCTGACGTCCTGCAACACACGGGGTTCGAACTGGTACGTCGCGAACGCGTCGACGTTGCGAGCCAGCGAGCGCTCGTCCTCCGCCGCGCCGTCGATGTAGTCGAAGACCCCCCGTGGCAGACGCCGCTTCGCGATCCGCCGCATGTCGTCGACCGACACACACTTCTGCAGGCGACGCTCCACCGGATCGAGCGTCGGCCGCCTGAACCTGACGACCGATCGGAAGGTTTCGATCATTCCCATGGCGTGAGCGTACGCGGAGCTGCATCACTCCACGATGCGAAGGCCGCTCGGAGTCATCGACGGTTCGGCCTGAGGGAGGTCGACGACGAACTCGGTGCGATGGGCCGGAAAGATGTGCTCGCTGACCAGCACGGGTGAACCGCTGCGGTCGGTGGTGACGCGCTGACATCGGAGCACGGGTGATCCGGCCGGAACACCCAACAGCTTGGCGTCGTCGACGTCGACGAGGTCGGCGGCGATCGTCTGCGTTGCGCCGTGCAGGTCGACGTCGAGGAGTTCGTAGAACGGTCGCCGTTCGAGGTCCTTGCGCGAGAGGTGGGCACCGAGTTCCGACGGGCACCAGACCGTGACCACGGCGAACGGCTCACCGTCGGCGAGGTTGACACGCTTGACGCGCAGGACCTGATCGACCCCGAGCACGCGCTGCACGCGCTCGGGTGCGGCCTCGTAGGCGAACTCCTCGATCTTGCGTTCCGACAGCTTGCCGACACCTTCGACGTGGGACTCGATCGTCGCCAACGATTCGAGCGACTGCGGCACGGGATCGGTGGCGACGAACCACCCGAACCCCTGGCGTGCGGCGACGAGGCCTTCCTCTCGAAGCAGCTCCAACGAGCGGCGGATCGTGACGCGCGAGGCCCGGAACTCCTGGGACATCTCCGCCTCCGAGGGGAGCACCGATCCCGCCGGTGCGGCGAGCACCCGCGCGCGGAGTTCGTCGGCGATCTCCTGGTAGCGAATGTGTCTCACGGGGTCTCCCGACGGGTTGCGCGTACGTCAACTTGTATTATAGTTGTCTACATGACTCAGAACGGCGCCACCACCCCGATCGAACTCGTCGAGAGCGTCTATGCGAGCCTCCCCGAGCGTGTCGCCGCTGGCCGTGAGCGCCTCGGGCGCCCGCTCACGCTGACCGAGAAGATCCTGATCAACCATCTCGCCGACGCCGACGAGGCCATCGAGCGCGGGGTCACGTACAACGACTTCCGCCCCGACCGTGTCGCCATGCAGGACGCCACGGCGCAGATGGCACTCCTCCAGTTCATGACCGCCGGCCTGTCCGAAGCGGCGGTGCCGTCGACGGTGCACTGCGACCATCTCATCCAGGCCAAGGTCGGCGCCACGATCGACCTCGGCGTCGCGGTCGACACCAACAAGGAGGTCTACGACTTCCTCCGTTCGGTGTCGGCCAAGTACGGCCTCGGCTTCTGGGGGCCGGGCTCGGGCATCATCCACCAGGTCGTGCTCGAGAACTACGCGTTCCCCGGCGGCATGATGATCGGCACCGACAGCCACACTCCGAACGCAGGCGGCCTCGGCATGATCGCGATCGGCGTCGGCGGCGCCGACGCCGTCGATGTGATGACCGGCTTCCCGTTCAACGTTCGCTGGCCGAAGGTGATCGGCGTCGAGCTCACGGGCACGCTCAGCGGCTGGTCGAGCCCGAAGGACGTCATCCTCGAAGTCGCCCGCGTCCTCACCGTCGAAGGTGGCACCGGCGCGATCGTCGAGTACTTCGGCCCCGGCGCCGACTCGATCTCCGCGACGGGCAAGGCGACGATCTGCAACATGGGCGCCGAGATCGGTGCCACCACCTCGCACTTCCCCTACGACGCCAACATGGCTGCCTACCTGAAGGCGACCGGCCGTGAGGCGATCGCGGATGCCGCCGACAAGGTGGCCACCGACCTGCGCGCCGACGACGGAGCGGTCTACGACCGGATCATCCAGATCGATCTCGACGAGTTGAAGCCGCTGATCAACGGCCCCCACACACCCGACCGTGCCCACAAGGTCGGTGCCGCCGGTGTCGGTGCCGCCGCCCGCGAGAACGACTGGCCCTTGGAACCGTCGGCCTGCCTGATCGGGTCGTGCACGAACTCGTCGTACGAGGACATCACCCGCGTGGCATCGATCGCCCGCCAGGCGGCATCCGCGGGACTGACCGCCAAGTGCGAACTGCTGATCACGCCGGGCTCGGAGCAGGTGCGCGCGACCATCGAGCGCGACGGCCTGCTCGCCGATCTCGAGGCGATCGGCGCGACCGTGCTCGCGAACGCCTGCGGTCCGTGCATCGGTCAGTGGTCACGTCCCGAATCGATCACCGGGCAGCCGAACACGATCGTCAACTCGTTCAACCGCAACTTCCCCAAGCGCAACGACGGCTCGGCGAAGACGCTCAGCTTCGTCACGTCTCCCGACACGGTGCTGGCGATCGCTCTCGCCGGCCGCCTCGACTTCGATCCGACCGTCGACACGATCACGGCGCCGGACGGCACCGAGATCACGCTCGCCGAGCCGGTCGGCGAAGTGCTGCCCGACGCCGGCTACGACCCGGGTGTCGACACCTACACCGCTCCCCCGGCCGACGGCTCGGGCGTCGAGGTCGCCGTGTCACCGACGTCCGATCGCCTGCAGCTCCTCGCACCGTTCCTCGCGTGGGACGGCAACGACTACCACGGCCTGCCCGTCCTGATGAAGGCTCAGGGCAAGTGCACGACCGACCACATCTCGGCCGCCGGGCCGTGGCTGAAGTACCGGGGCCACCTGGAGAACATCTCGGGCAACCTGTTCGCGGGGGCGATCAATGCCTACAGCGGCGACGCCGGCGTCGGCAAGGACATCACCGACGGCGAGCTCCGTCCGTACCCCGAGATCGCCATGCGCTATCACGAGGCCGGCATCAACTGGGTCGCGATCGGCGACCGCAACTACGGCGAGGGTTCGTCTCGCGAGCACGCTGCGATGGAGCCCCGGTTCCGCGGCGGTCTGGTGATCCTGGCCCGGTCGTTCGCCCGAATCCACGAGACCAACGCCAAGAAGCAGGGCCTCCTGCCGCTGACGTTCGCCGACCCGGACACCTACGACCTGATCGAGGAGGACGACCGCATCAACGTGCTCGGCCTCCCACCGGTGCCGGGACAGAACGTGACGTGCCAGATCGTGAAGCCCGATGGCACCACGATCGACTTCGAGGCAGTCCACACCTTCAGCCCCGAGCAGGTCGAGTGGTTCAAGGCCGGCTCCGCCCTCAACATCGTCCGCCAGAAGGTCGCTGCCGCCGGATGATTGCAGCAGGGGTCTGACCCCTGCTGCAACGGGTACCGTGCTCTGCCATGGAGCTACGCGATGCGATCAGAACGAACGGGACCGTTCGTGACTTCACCGACGAGCCGGTCGACGACGCGACCGTCTCGAGCATCCTCGACGACGCACGGTTCGCGCCCTCCGGCGGGAATCGCCAGCCGTGGCGGGTCGCCGTGGTGAAGGATCCGACCCTGCGTCGTGAGCTGGCAACGCTCATGCAACCGGTGTGGGACGAATACCTCGAGACGGCCATGGTCGGTGGCACGCCGTTCAACGTGGTCGACTACGTCAAGCCCCATGACATCACGCCCAACAAGGCGAACGCCCTGCTGGAGCACATCGAGACGATCCCCGTCGTGCTCGCCGTCGCCGCGAACCTCGCGGACGTGGCGATGATGGACGCCGATCTCGACCGCAAGCCGGTCACCGGTGGCGCGTCGATCTACCCGTTCTGCTGGAACCTGATGCTCTCGGCGCGGGCACACGGGCTCGGCGGCGTGATGACGACGTTCCTGAGCCGTGTCGAGCCGGCTGCAGCACCCGCGCTCGGACTGCCCGACCACCACGCGTTGGTGACCACGATCTTCCTCGGTCATCCGGTGCATCAACCCACGAGACTCAAGCGCCACCCGGTCGAGTCGTTCGCCACCCAGAACCGCTTCGACGGCCCGGCGTTCGGGTAGGTGGGACATCTGGGGTCTGACCCCAGTTGTCTCACCTGGGGTTCACTCGGCGTCGATCGCGGCGCGGACTTCGGCGACGTACTCACCGACGGCATCGGGGCCGCTGTCCATCAGACGGCGCACCACACTGGCGCCCTGGATCACGCCGTCGGCGACGCGGGTGGCCTGGTACGCCTGCTCGGCGTTGGACACCCCGACACCCACGAGCACGGGCGTGTCGGTGATCTGCTTCAGGCGAGCGGCGAGCGCCGTCGCGGTCTCGGCGAGCGACTCACGCTCACCGGTCACGCCGAGCAATCCGACCGAGTACACGAATCCCCGGCAGCGGGCCGCCACCCTTGGCAAGCGGTCGTCGGGAGCGGTCGGTGCGGCGAGCATGATCGTCTCGATGCCCTCGGCGTCGGCTGCGTCACACCACGGACCCGACTCCTCCAGAGGAAGATCGGGAAGGATCGCGGCGCTGATGCCTGCCCGTTTCAGCTGGGCGGCGAACCGTGTCGGCCCCGGGTGGTGGACGAGGTTGTAGTACGTCATCACCGCGAGCGGGATCTCGACGTCGAGCGAGGGCACCTCGTCGAGGATCGAGGTGGGCGTCACGCCACTCTCCAGTGCGGCTTGTGATGCCTGCTGGATCACCGGGCCGTCCATCACCGGATCGGAGAACGGGATGCCGATCTCGACGGCATCGGCACCGTTGGCCGCACAGGCACGAATCGCCGCCTGCCAGCCCGGATACCCACCGGTGATGTACGGAACCAGCAGCTTGCGGCCGGCATCGCGTTTGGTGCGGAACTCGGTCTCGAGCCGACCGTACGCGGTGCCGCTCGCGGTCACAGGCGCTCCGCCAGGATGTCCATCATCTGTGCGACGTCCTTGTCGCCGCGCCCCGACAGGTTCATCAGCACCGTCTGGCCCTGCAGCTTCGGCGCCTCACGGGAGATCCACGCGACCGCGTGCGCGCACTCGAGCGCCGGGATGATCCCCTCGGTCCTCGACAGCAGCTGGAACCCCTCGACCACCTCGTCGTCGGTGACCGACGGGTACTCGGCGCGCCCGATCGAGGCGAGGTGGGAGTGCTCGGGCCCGACGCCCGGGTAGTCGAGCCCGGCGGAGATCGACAGCGCTTCTTCGACCTGCCCGACCTCGTCCTGCATCAGGTTGCTGCGCATCCCGTGGACGACCCCGGGCACGCCGCGCCCGATCGCCGCACCGCCTGCGGGTTCGACCCCGACGAGGCGGGTGCCCGGCTCGTCGACGAACCCGCTGAAGATCCCCATCGCGTTCGATCCGCCGCCCACGCACGCAACGACGACGTCGGGCATGGCCCCGGTCATCTCCTCGATCTGGCGGTGGGCCTCGTCGCCGATCACCGACTGGAACTGGCGCACCATGTAGGGATACGGATGCGGACCGACCACCGATCCGAGACAGAAGTGGGTGTCGGTCACGTTCGCCACCCAGTGCCGCATCGCCTCGTTGACCGCGTCCTTCAGCGTCCGGCTCCCGCTCTCGACGGAGTGGACCTCGGCGCCGAGCAGCTTCATCCGGAACACGTTGAGTTCCTGGCGGGCCACGTCGACGGCACCCATGTACACGGTGCACTCCAGGCCCATCAGCGCGGCGGCGGTTGCGGACGCCACCCCGTGCTGGCCGGCGCCGGTGTCGGCGACGATGCGCTTCTTGCCCATCCGTTTCGCGAGCAACGCCTGGCCGATCACGTTGTTGATCTTGTGCGAACCGGTGTGGTTGAGGTCCTCACGCTTGAGGATCAGCCGGATGCCGAGCTGCTCGCCGAGGTTGTGACACTCGGTCATGATCGACGGACGTCCCGAGTACTGCGTGTGGACCCGCGTCAGCTCGGCGCGGAAGTCGGGGTCGGCCCAGGCCTCGTCGAACGCCGCTTCGAGCTCCTGGCACGCCGGCACCAGGGTCTCGGGCACGAATCGCCCGCCGAACTCGCCGAAGCGGCCGGTGGCGTCGGGCGGTGCCGACAGGGTGGGTGGCTGGTCGAGTGTGGTCATTCGAAGTCCCAGTCGTAGGGGAGGTCGTCGTCGCCGATGTACGGCTCGACGGCGTGGGCGCGGGCGTTCTCGATGAACCGTTTGACGGCGAGGGCGTCCTTCTTCCCGGGGGACCGCTCGACCCCGGTGGCGACGTCGACACCCCAGGGCTGCACCTCGGTGACCGCAGCGCCGACGTTGTCCGGGGTCAAGCCGCCGGCGAGGATCAGCTTCATCGAGTCGGGGGCGTCGCCGGCCAGCGACCAGTCGAACACCTTGCCCGAACCGGGTTCGGGTCCGTCGATCATGATCATGTCGGTGCCGTAGTCGGCTGCTCGCGGGAGGTTGGGATCACGGGCATCGAACACCTTGATCACCCACCGGAACACCTTGGCGACCTCCCGGGTGTCGGCGGCCGTCTCGCGTCCGTGCAACTGCACTGCTTTGACACCGGCCTTGTGGGCGACGTCGACGACACGACTCGGGTGCTCGTTGCGAAAGATGCCGACCGTGAGGATCTCGGGCGGTAGTCGGCGCGTGATGTCGTACGCGACCTGGGCCGCGATCTGCCGCTTGGAGCCCTGGACGAAGTTGAACCCGACGGCGTCGGCGCCCATCGCGACGGCGAGCAATGCGTCGTCCTCGTTGGTGATCCCACAGATCTTGACGAACATCGAGCGCAACGGTACCGGCGGTCGGGGACGCGCGAGAGATTCATTGTCGCGACGACCGCTGACCTAACGTCGAGAGCGCATGGGACGACTGGATGACATCGACCTGACCGCGAAGCTGGGCAACGACGAATACGAGAAGCGGCTGGCGGCAGCGCAGGAGCGCTTCGTCGGACTCCGCCTGACCCTCGGCGGTCAGATCGGCGACCGAGGTATCGGCCCGGGGCTCCTGGTGGTCATGGAGGGCGCCGACGCCGGCGGCAAGGGTGGAGCGACGCGGCGCATCGTCGAACGACTCGACCCACGCCACTTCAGCGTCTACGCGTACGCGAAGCCGGACGAACGCGAGAAGCGCCACCACTTCCTGTGGCGCTTCTGGACCAAGATCCCCGGGCTCGGCGGCATGTGCGTGTTCGATCGCAGCTGGTACGGACGTCTGCTCGTCGAGCGGGTCGAGAAGTTCGCCACGATCGAGCAGTGGACCCGCGCCTACAACGAGATCGTCGAGTTCGAACGCAGCCTCGTGCTCGAAGGCGTGATCCTGGTGAAGTTCTATCTCCACATCAGCTCCGACGAGCAGGCCCGCCGGTTCGAGAGCCGGCGCGACGATCCGCTGCGCAAGTGGAAGCTCAACGACGAGGACTGGCGCAACCGCGAGAAGTGGGATCAGTACATCGAAGCGGCCGAGGACATGTTCGAACGCACCGATCACCAGACGGCGCCATGGGACATCGTGTCGGGCGAGAACAAGAAGTGGGCCCGCGTGACCATCCTGGAAACGCTCAATCAACGCATCGAGGACGGCATCGCCCGCTGGGAGATGCTCAACACCCCGACCGGCTGAGCCCTCGCCCCGCCCTCCCCGGCACCACTGCGACGAGACTCCGGCGCGGCAGGTGCGCCGACATCTCCTCGGTGGGGTGTCAGCGGATGAGATCGGCGACTGCGGCAGCGGGATCGCCGCTGGTCACGAGGGTCTCACCGACGAGCACGGCGTCGTAGCCCGCGCTGCGCAGCGACCGTGCGTCGTCGGCACCACGGACACCCGACTCCGCGACCTTGACCGCGTGGTCCGGGATCACGCCGGCCATCCGGACCGCTCGTTCGTGATCGACCTGGAACGTCACGAGATCACGCTGGTTCACACCGATCAGGGTCGCGTCGGCGGCAAGCGCATGTTCCAGCTCACGTTCGTCGTGGATCTCGACGAGGACGTCGAGGCCGACATCGATCGCCAGCGCATGGAAGCCGGCCAGTTCCGCCGGGTCGAGGGCAGCGGCGATCAGCAGCACACAGTCCGCTCCCATGATGCGCGCGTCGAGCACGTCGCGCTCGTCGACGGTGAAGTCCTTGCGGATCACCGGCAACGCGCACGCTGCTCGGGCCGCCTGCAGGTCGGCGACCGATCCGCCGAAGTGCTCGACGTCGGTCAGCACCGACAGGCACGACGCTCCCCCACGCTCGTACGTGGCGGCCATCTCGGCGGGATCGAGGCCCGCGTTCAGATCGCCCTTCGAGGGTGAACGCCGCTTGATCTCGGCGATCACGCCGAGCCGCTCTCTGCCCTCGAGCGCAGCCCGGAAACCGCGCGTGGGCTCCATCGCTCGCGCCTCGTCGAGCAGCCGCTCGATCGGGCGGGGGTCGGCGGCAGCCGTCTCTCGATGACGTTCGAGGATGCGATCGAGATACGTCGCCGCCACGACCGCTCCGGTCAGAGACCCTTGCCGCGAACCGGAGTGAGCATCGTCAGCTCCGGTCGGCCGGCGAGGACGCCCCCGAACGTGTTCATGATCTGCTTCATCACGTCGCTGGTGCTGTGGGCCGTCAGGGCAGCACCGTCGGTGTACAGCTCGTACATGTAGGCGACGTTGGCGTCGTTGGGATCCTCGAGCAGCTGGTAGAGCAGGGTGCCCTCCTCGGACTCGACGTGATCCATCATCGGGGCCAGCCCGGCGTACAGGTCGTCGCGCTTTCCGTCGATGCAGGTGAACTTGGCGATCGTGGCAATCTGGCTCATGGACGCCGACGGTACTGCCTGGCCGGTTCAGAACCCCAGACGGTCGCCGACCGTGGGGAGCAGTTCGTCGATCGGCACTCTCACCTGCTCGGTGGTGTCGCGATCGCGCACGGTGACGGCGTTGTCGTCCAGCGAATCGAAGTCGACGGTGACGGCGAGCGGCGTGCCGATCTCGTCTTGGCGCCGGTAGCGCTTGCCGATGTTCTGGGTCTCGTCGTAGTCGACCATGTACCGGTCGGCGAGCAGCTTGCGGACCTCGTGAGCGAGCGGCGTCAGCGTGTCCTTCTTCGACAGGGGGAGCACCGCGACCGTGTACGGGGCGAGGCGCGGGTGGAGGCGCAGGACCGTGCGGGTCTCGTCGTTCACCACGTCTTCGTCGTAGGCGGCGAGCAGGAAGGCGGCCATCGTGCGGGTCGCGCCGGCGGCGGGCTCGATCACGTAGGGGACGTAGCGTTCGTTGGTCTGCGGGTCGAAATAGTCGAGCTTCTCGCCGGAGTGCTCGGCGTGCTGCTTGAGGTCGTAGTCCGAGCGCTGCGCGATGCCCTCGAGCTCGTCGAAGCCCCACGGGAACATGAACTCGACGTCCGATGTACCGCTCGAATAGTGCGACAGCTCGTCGTCGTCGTGCGCCCGGAGCCGCAACATGTCGGCGGGGATGCCGTGCTCGATGTACCAGTTGAGGCGCTCGTTGCACCAGTACTCGTACCACTGAGACGATTCCGCCGGCGGGACGAAGAACTCGAGCTCCATCTGTTCGAACTCTCGGGTGCGGAAGATCCAGTTCTGCGGGGTGATCTCGTTGCGGAAGCTCTTGCCCACCTGGGCGATGCCGAACGGCGGCTTCTTGCGCGAGGTCTGCAGCACCTGGCCGAAATTGGTGAACATGCCCTGCGCGGTCTCGGGGCGCAGGTACGCATCCGCACCGGTGCCCTCGACGGGGCCCGCCTGGGTCTTGAACATCAGGTTGAACTCGCGGGCTTCGGTGAACGTCCCCTTCGACCCGCAGTTCGGGCAGATGTCGGGGTCGTCGAGCTTGTCGAGACGGAACCGCTGCTTGCACTCGGTGCAGTCGACGAGCGGATCGGTGAAGTTGGCCAGGTGACCGGACGCCTGCCACACCTGCGGAGGGCTCAGGATCGCGGCGTCGATCAGCACGACGTCGTCGCGCTGCTGCACCATCGAACGGACCCACGCCTCCTTGACGTTGCGCAACAGCAGCGAACCGAGCGGCCCGTAGTCGTAGGTCGACCGGAAGCCGCCATAGATCTCCGCCGACTGGTAGACGAAGCCCCTGCGCTTGCAGAGGCTGACGATCTGTTCGAGGTCGGTGGCAGGCATAGGCCTCGGAGGCTACCGATCCCCCCAATCCGTTTGCGTCGAAGATCCGGTGACCCGCCCCACCCGGAATGCAGCGCAAACGGAAGCGTCAGGCCGTCCACCTCGTTGCGTCGCGGTCTGGGTGACCCGCCCCACCCGGAATGCAGCGCACACGGGGAGCCACCGGGTTCAATGAGTTTCGAACATGGCGACGGCCTTCAGGCGCCGCTCGATGTGGAACTCGAGGGCTCGGGTGGCCAGCGACGACACCTCGTGGGTGTTCGGCGACTCCTCACGAGCGAGCGCCGCCACCAGCTGGCCGCCGAGGATCTCGCGCAGCACCTCGAGTGCACCGGGGCTGATCGCCTGACCCGACCGGCACGAGCGGCACAGCACGCCGCCCTCGTTCAGATCGAACGCGACGAACTGGACAGCCGGCTCGACGTCGCCGCAACGCACACAACGATCGAGTTCCGGACGCATGCCCTCGGCGGCGAGGAGCTTCCAGTAGAACGCCGCCACGTTGAGTGGCGCCGGGGCCTGCCCGGGCGGCGTCGCCGCGATCGTGCGGAGGACACCCACGAGCATGCGGTACAGCTGCGGGTTCGGTTCGCGTTCGAGCGACAGCTGGTCGACGGCCTCGATCACCGCGAGCCCCTGCGATGCCCGATCGAGCGACGACAGCATCGGTGACAACGGCTCGACCGCCTCGGCCTGACTGACGATGTCGAGTTCACGGCCCCGGTAGAGCAGCAACCGCACGTGGCTCATCGGCTCCAGACGGGCCCCGAACTTCGACTTGGTCTTGCGGACGCCCTTGGCGACGGCTCGCACCTTGCCGTTCTCGGCCGTGTGGAACACCACGATGCGATCGGACTCGCGCAGCTTGTACGTGCGCAACACGACGCCGGTGTCGCGGTAGAGCTCGCTCACGAGTCGTCGTCGAGACCGCCGAAACGGCGTTCACGGCGGGCGAAGTCCGCGATCGCGTCGACCAGGTGATCGGGACTCAGCTCGTCCCAGGCCATCGGGTGGAAGACGAGTTCGCCGTACGCCAACTCCCACACCAGCGACGGCGGCAATCGCGTGGACTCGCCGAGCACCACGATCAGGTCGGGCTCGCAGTCCGCCGGCGCGTACAGGACCTCGGTGACGGTCGCCTCGTTGACCGGCTCGTCGGGCTGGAGTCGCTGCATCGCCTCGGCGAACCGCTGGCGTCCGTCGCCGCAGGGATCGACGATCACCCGACACGACCCGACCTGGCGCTGCCACCAGTCGAGGTCCACCGGGTCCGCGCCGGGCTCGAACGCTCGCAGGGTCAGGAACGATGCGCCCGCCTGATCGGCGATGGCCCCGAGACGTTCGACACGATCGTTCCAGCGGGCATCGCCCAGCTGCTCCCAGTCACGCAGGGTCCCGCCGACGACCATGATGTGCCGGAGCAGCTGTCGCGTCGGGTCGCCGGCACGCGCTGTCCCCGTTGCGGCGCCGGTCGCCGTGGCGGAGAACGAGGTGGCCATCCCCACATTCTTCCACGCCACGCTCGCCGATGCCGGGCTCGCTAGCGTGGAACACGTGCCACCCGCCTCACCCGAGCGCCGCCTCCACGTCGCCTGCATCATGGACGGCAACGGACGTTGGGCCGGCCGGCGGGGCCTCCCGCGCACCGAGGGCCACACGGAGGGCGAGGAGAACCTCGCTCGCCTGGTGCGCATCGCGGTGCAGCGCGACATCGGCTGGCTGACCGTGTTCGGCTTCTCGACGGAGAACTGGCAGCGACCCCGGCCCGAGGTCCGCCACATCCTCGGTCTGCACGAGAAGTTGTTCGGCCGGGTCGCCGAACTCAACGAGCTGAACGTCAGGATCCAGTGGATCGGCCGCCCGTTCGACTCCCCCATGGCGCGCACGCCGAGATACGTCCAGCGGGCGATCCGCAAGGCGATCGCCGACACCGCGAACAACACCGGCATGGTGTTGACCGTCGCCTTCGACTACGGCGGGCGCTCCGAGCTCGTCGCTGCCGTCGAGGCGGCCCGCACCTCCCCGGAGGGAGTCACCGTCGACACGATCGGCGAGCATCTCTATCTCCCCGAGCTCCCGCCGGTCGACGTCCTCGTGCGCACCAGCGGCGAACAGCGGGTGTCGAACTTCCTGCTCTGGCAGGCCGCCGGCGCCGCCATCTACTTCACCGAGGCACCCTGGCCGGACTTCGACGCCACGGAGCTCGACGCGGCGCTGGCACTCGCTCGATGAGCGACGATCCCGTCGACGCGCTCGGCCGCGTCACCTCGGAACTCGCCAACGCCGAGGAACGCGCCGGCCAGCGCGAGATGGCCGGCCTCGTCGCCGACGCCATCGTCACCAAGCGCCACCTCGTGGTGCAGGCCGGAACCGGCACCGGCAAGACCCTCGCCTATCTCGTGCCGGCGATCGAGGCCGACGCCCGCATCGTCGTCGCCACGGCGACCAAGGCGCTCCAGGACCAGTTGGCCACCAAGGACCTGCCGTTCCTCGCCGAGCACCTCGGAGTCGACTTCGACTGGGCGATCCTGAAGGGCCGCAGCAACTACGTGTGCCTGCAGCGGCTCAGGGAGATGAGTGCCGGCGCGGAGGGTCAGCTGGAACTCGAGACGATGGCTGTGCAGACCAGGGCCGAGATCAGGCGGTTGGCCGAGTGGTCGGGCACGACCGAGACCGGCGACATGGCCGAACTCGACTGGACGCCATCGGACAACGCGTGGCGGTCGGTCAGCGTCGGGAGCGACGAATGTCCGGGGGCCGACCGTTGCCCGCTCGGCGATCCGTGCTTCGCCGAACAGGCCCGCCGGCGAGCGGCCGTCGCCGACGTCGTCGTCGTCAACACCCACTTGTACGGCCTCAACGTGGCGAGCGGCGGGGCGATCCTGCCCGAGCACGACGTCGTGGTGTTCGACGAGGCACACGTCCTCGAGGACATCATGAGTGACACAGTCGGCGTCGAGATCGCACCGGGCCGGTTCACCGCGCTGTCCGGCGTGGTGCGGCGCATCCTCGACGACCCCCAACTCGTCGGTTCGATCGCCGAGATCGCAGACGGGCTGCGAGATGCGCTGTCCGGCCACGTCGGCGAGCGGTTGTCGACACCGCTCCCCGACCCGGTCCAGGAAGTGCTCACCGACGCCCGCCTGCGGCTCGGGCGGGCCAACGAAGTGCTGCTGGCCATCGAGACGCCGGTCGAGGACGCGAAACAGCGCAAGCTGCGCGCCCAGACGATGACCGGCCGGGCGATCGAGCAGCTCGACGTGGCGATCGAGGGACGCGAGGGCTACGTCGCGTTCGTGTCCGGCTCACCCGACTCACCACGCCTCGAGGTGGCCCCGCTCGACGTCGGCCCGGCGATGAACGAGGGCGTGTGGTCGCAGCGAACGGCGATCCTCACCAGCGCCACGATCCCGTCGTCGCTCGCCGCCCGAGTCGGTATCGCCGGTGACGACGTGGTGGTCGCCGATGTCGGCAGCCCGTTCGACTACGAGCACAACTCGATGCTGTACTGCGCGATGCACCTGCCGAATCCGAACAGCGAGGGATTCCGGGCAGCGGTCCACGACGAGCTCGAGGCGCTGATCACCGCGGCCGGTGGCCGGACACTGGCGCTGTTCACGAGCTATCGATCGATGGACGAGGCGGCGGCGGCACTTCGCGACCGCATCGATCTGCCGATCCTCACCCAACGCGACCTCCCGAAGACCGCCCTGATCAAGTCCTTCGCCGACAGCGCCGAGACGTGCCTGTTCGCCACCGCCGGTCTCTTCCAGGGGGTCGACGTCCCAGGTCAGACCCTGTCGCTCGTGGTGATCGACCGGATCCCGTTCCCCCGACCGGACGATCCGCTGCTGAGTGCCCGACGGGAGCAACTCGGCCCGACTGCGTTCTCCGAAATCGACATCCCGCGGGCGTCGATGATGCTGGCCCAGGCGTGCGGCCGTCTCATCCGGTCGGCCACGGACAAAGGGGTGGTCGCGGTCATGGATCCGCGCCTGGGCACCGCCAGGTACCGCTGGGACATCGTGAAAGCGCTCCCGCCGATGAAGCGCACCCGCAACCGAGCCGACGCCGAAGCCTTCCTCCGCGACCTGACGATCAGGTGATCGAAGCGGCGTAGATGCCGTCGATGGTGGTCCCGAGGGTCGCGTTGAACTCGTCGTCGGACTGGCCGGCGCTCAACCCCTCGGTGAGCGCCCGACTGAAGCTGGCGATCATCCCGTGCTGGCGCGACAGACGCTCGTTGGCCTCGTCACGCGGGTAGCCACCGGAGAGCGCGACCACCCGCAGCACCTTCGGATGAGCGATGAGACCTGCGTAGAAGTCGTCGACGGTCGGAATCGACAGCTTGAGCATCACCGTCTGGCCTGCGGGAAGAGACTCGAGCTGCACGAGGATCTCGTCGCGCAGGATCCCTTCGGCAGCCTCCTTCTCAGCGCTGTTGATGTCGACCTCCGGTTCGATGATCGGCACGAGCCCCGCCCCGATGATTTCCGCGGCCACCTCGAATTGCTGCTCGACGACGCCGCGGATGCCGACCACGTCGGCGAGATGGATCACCGACCGCATCTTCGTACCGAACACGCCGAGATCACCGGCACGTGTGCACAGCTCGTACAGTCCGGGGATCGGGTTCATCAGCTGCACGCCGTACGACGTGTCGGCGAGACCCTTGTCGACCTTCAGGAACGGTACGACGTTCTTGACCGACCACAGGTAGTCCGCGGTGCCTCGGCCTTCGACCTGACGGTCCATCGTCTGTTCGAACAGGATCGCCCCGAGGACCCGCTCGCCGGTGAAGGCCGGCGAGGTCATGATGCGCGTCCGCATCGCGTGCATCAGGTCGAACATCTCGTCCTCGGTCGACCAGGCGTCCTCGCCGACGCCGTACAGCGCCAGGGCCTTCGGGGTGCTGCCACCGCTCTGATCGAGCGCGGCGATGAACCCGGAACCGGTACGGACCTTCTGGAGCATGTCGTCGTTCACCTCGTCGACTGTAGCGAGATCCCAGCGAGCCCCGAACGCCAGGTGGGAGGACGAAGGTCCTGACTGGTGGGACGCGACCATCCGTCGATGGCTACCGTCGCCGCGATGAGCGAACCACGCGTCGTGCACCTCGACGTGGCCGACGAGATCGCCACGGTCACCCTCGACTCCCAACACAACCGCAACGCCCTGTCGCGCCAGCTCCTCGCCGACCTCCACCGTGCCCTCGACGAGGCCGAGGCCGCCGACGTGCGTGCGGTCGTCCTCACGCACGCCGGTCCGGCCTTCTGCGCCGGCGCCGACCTCAAGGAACGCTCGACACAGGGCAGCACGCCGACGGACTCGGGTCCTTTCGTGCAGATCCTGGAGCGGCTGATGGACACGCCGCGCCCCACGATCGCCGCCGTGAAGGGCGCCGTGCGGGCGGGCGGGATCGGCCTGATGGCGTCGTGCGACCTCGTCGTCGTCGATGCCGGCACGAACTTCGCGCTCACCGAGGTTCGCATCGGCGTCGCACCGGCGATCATCTCCGTGCCGATCCTGCGCCGCGTGGCCCCGAGCAGGATCGCCGCAGCGATGCTGACCGGCGAGCAGTTCGACGCCACCGAGGCACGCTCGATCGGACTGGTCACGCACGTCGCAGACGACGTCGACGCGGCGGTCGACGAACTGGTTCGCGGCATACGCGCCGGCGCGCCACGCGCGGTCGCCGAGACCAAGCGGCTGCTGCACACCGTCGCGGCGATGGAGCGGCCCGCCGCGTTCGAGGCGATGGCCGCGTTGTCGAACGAGATGTTCAACAGCGACGACGCCGCCGAGGGGATGGCGGCGTTCGTCGAGAAGCGCCGTCCTCGTTGGGCGGAGTCGTGACAGCCGCCGTTCCGCACCGGCGCATCGACATCGTCACTCCATCGGGCGTACGGATCGCCGCCGACGAGTGGTCCGGCGGAACCCCTGACCGTCCGGCCGTCGTCCTCGCCCACGGTGGCGGACAGACCCGACATTCGTGGGGTGGCACTGCCGCCGTACTCGCCGAGCACGGCCATCGGGTCGTCTCGATCGACCTGCGTGGCCACGGTGACTCCGAGTGGGCACCCGACGGCGACTACCACATGTCGGCCTACGCCGATGATGCCCTCGCCGTCGTCCGCTGGATCGACTCGCCGGTCGCCTGGGTGGGCGCGTCGCTCGGCGGGATGACCGGCCTCCACGCCGTCGATGCGGCGCCCGAGCTGTTCAGCGCCCTGGTGCTCGTCGACATCACGCCCCGGCCCGCCGCCGCCGGCGTGAGCCGGATCCTGGAGTTCATGGCGAGCGATGCCGTCGACGGCTTCGCCACGCTCGACGATGCCGCCGACGCGATCGCTGCGTATCAGCCACACCGACCCCGCCCGTCCGACCTGTCCGGGCTGTCGAAGAACCTCCGTCTCGGCGAGGACGGTCGCTGGCGGTGGCACTGGGACCCGGCGTTCCTCAGCATCCGGACCGGCGGCACGAGCGAACACGCCCGCGACCGCCACCACGACGAGCTCGAGGAGATCGCCAGGCGACTCACGCTGCCGACCCTCCTCGTGCGCGGCAAGCTGTCCGACCTCGTGACCGAGGCGGAGGTCGAGGAGTTCCTCCGGATGGTTCCGCACGCGCAGTACGTCGACGTGGCGAACGCCGCGCACATGATCGCCGGCGACCGCAACGACGTGTTCACCGACGCCGTGGTGGGGTTCCTCGACGGCTGACCGACGAGACACCGATCGCTGGTGTTCCTCAGGTGCTGGTGTTCCTCAGGTGCTGGTGTTCTTCTGGTGCTGGTGTTCTTCTGGTGCTGGTGTTCCTCAGGTCTTGACGTGCCACAGGACACACATGCGAGACTGTCGGCATGACCACCAGCCAGGAACTCCAGGACAACATCGCCGGATCGAACCTCCCCAAGCGCTATCTGACCAACCTCGAACGCAACGGTGCCGTCGAGGTCCTGCGCTGGAAGGACGCCGACGGCGCGTGGCAGTCGTGGACCCTGCAGGAGCTGACCGACGTCACCGCTCGCCTCGCCACGGGACTCGCAGGTCTCGGCGTCGGCAAGGGCGACACGGTCGTCCTGATGCTGCGCAACCGTCCGGAGTTCCACGCGCTCGACCTCGCCGTGCTGTTCCTGGGTGCCACGCCGGTGTCGATCTACAACTCGTCGGCGCCCGAGCAGATCGAGTACCTCGTCAACGACTGCAAGGCGAAGGTCGCCGTGGTGGAGGACAGCGGGTTCCTCGAGCGGTTCCTCAAGGTTCGGTCGTCGCTCACCACGCTGGAGCACATCGCGATGTTGGAGGACTCCGAGGTCGCCGGCAGCGACGTCGTCCGCTACGCCGAGCTGGCTGCGTCGGAGCCCGCCGACCTCACCGCGCTCTCGGAGATCGCCACGCTCGACGACATCGCCACGATCATCTACACCTCCGGCACGACCGGCCCGCCCAAGGGCGTGATGCTGTCACACGGCAACATCGCCTGGACGCTCGAGTCCGTCGGCCAGTCGATGCGCGACCAGACCGACATCGAGGACTTCGCCGGCAAGAAGCACGTCTCGTACCTGCCGATGGCCCACATCTTCGAGCGCCTCCTGGGTCACTACTACCTGCTCGACTTCGCCTCGCAGGTCACCTGCTGTCCCGAGACCTCGCAGCTGACGGCGTACACCAGTGAGGTCCGTCCGAACGTGTTCATCGGCGTACCGCGGGTGTGGGAGAAGCTCTATGCCGGTGTGAACGCGGCGGTCGGCGCCGACCCCGAGAAGGCCAAGGCCTTCAACGAAGCGGTCGATGCCGCGCTCCCGATCGTCGAGAAGATGACCCGGGGTACGGCGACGCAGGAAGAGATCGACACGTGGAACTTCCTCGACCAGGTCGCGTTCCAGACCGTCAGGGGCCTGATCGGCCTCGACGAGGCCGAGATCTGCATCACCGGCGCCGCTCCCCTTCCTGCGGAGATCCTGGCGTGGTTCCGTGCGATCGGCGTCCCGCTCACCGAGGGGTACGGCATGTCGGAGACCACCGCGGTGCTCACGTGGGCCAACGACCCGAAGCCCGGTTGCGTGGGCCGTGCGGCCACTGCAGTCGAGCTCAAGATCGCCGAGGACGGCGAGGTGCTCTGTCGGGGCGGCAACAACTTCGTCGGCTACCTCGGCCAGCCCGAGAAGACGGCGGAGACCCTCGACGACGAGGGATGGGTCCACACCGGCGACATCGGCGAGCTCGACGAGGACGGTTACCTGAAGATCGTCGACCGCAAGAAGGAGCTGATCATCACCGCCGGCGGCAAGAACGTCAGCCCTGCCAACCTCGAGGCCGAACTCAAGATGATCCCGCTCGTCGGCCAGGCCTGCGCGATCGGCGAGCAGCGTCCGTTCATGTCGGCCTTGGTCGTGCTCGACCCCGACGCTGCTGCGGCGTGGGCACGCGACCACGGGCTCACGGGCGACGACGCGACGATGACTGCGCTCGCCGAGAACCCGGAGGTGATCGCCGAGATCGAGGCAGGACTCGTGGAGGTGATGAAGGGCTTCAACAACGCCGAGGCGGTCAAGAAGGTGAAGGTGCTCGGCGAGGAATGGCTGCCCGACTCCGACCTCCTGACACCGACGTCGAAGCTCAAGCGCCGCGGCATCCTCACGACGTTCGCCGACGAGATCGAGGCGATCTACGCGAAGTGACCGCCGGGTGACCCTGGCCGGCGGATCAGCCGGCCATCAGCCGATAACCGACGCCACGTGACGTGACGATGAGCCGCGGGTCGTCGGGGTGGTCCTCGATCTTGAGGCGCAGCCGACGGACGTGGGCGTCGACGAGACGCGAATCGCCGAGGTACTCGTAGCCCCAGACCCGTTCGAGCAGCTGGTCACGTGACAACACCGCTCCGGCATGGTCGGCGAATTCGCACATCAACCGGAACTCGGTCTTCGTCAGGTTGACCTCGACACCACCCTTCAGCACGATTCCCTGCTCGCGACGTACCTCGACGTCGCCGAATCGTGACGCCAGCGGCGTGGTGGCCTTGCCGTGCAGTGCCACCCGGCGCAGCGACGCTCGGATCCGAGCGGCGAGTTCCTTCGGGACCACCGGCTTCGTCACGTAGTCGTCCGCCCCCGCCTCGAGCCCGGCAACCATGTCGTGCGTGTCGGTCTGCGCCGTGATCATGATGATCGGCACGATGCTCTCGGCCCGCAACGCCCGACACACGTCGAAGCCCGACATGTCGGGAAGTCGAAGGTCGAGCAACACGAGGTCGGGAGGAGCTTGACGGAACGACGCGAGACCGTCGGCACCGTTGGCCGCCTCACGCACCGAGTAGCCCTCGTCCTCGAGCGCCATCGACAGCGCCAGTCGGATCCCGTCGTCGTCCTCGATGAACAGCAGTGTTTCCATGTCGGCTCCAGTGTTGCGCCGTTGGTGACGAACCGCCGGGGTTTGTTACCGAAATCGCACACTCCCCGCAACGACCCGTCACACAGGAGCGTCATCATCGTGGTTGTTCACGCTGCCCCGGTGGGGTGCCTACCTCCCCCTGGTACCTCACCGGCAGCGGGTGAACCTGCCGAAGCAAGCGTGCCAGCGCCTCGGCACCTCCGCCGAAAGCAGATCTCGGAGCCCACGTGCAACACTCTGTCTCCGTGGCCCGGCGTCGTACCCTCCGTCTTCGGACACGAGTCACGCTGTTCTTCGCGTTCATCGCCCTGCTCGCCGGCGTCGTGCTGATCGGTGTCACCTACGGCTTCGCCCGCAGCAACCTGCTCGACGACGACGAGGTCGCCGCGAAGCAGCAGGCATTCTCCAACGCCGACGCGATCCGCGAACAACTCACCGTCGACCCCGACGGGATCGGCGTGTACATCGACGACGAACTCCGCACCGACCCGGGCGGTTTCGCCGTGCTGAGCTGGACCGATCCGACCGCACCGCGCACGATCTTCACCGACGTGCGCCACCCCCTCAGTGACTTCCCGGCCGAGCTGGTCGACGCGGTCAGCGACGGCGTGCCGGCCACGCAGAGCGCGACGATCGACGGGTCCGACTACCTGACCGTCGGCGTGTACATCGCCGAGTACGACACCGGCTACTACGAGGCGTTCCCGCTCGACGAGACCGAGTCGACCCTCACCGCGATTCTCACGGCACT
The DNA here is from genome assembly GCA_963715285.1 of Ilumatobacteraceae bacterium. Taxonomy (GTDB): domain Bacteria; phylum Actinomycetota; class Acidimicrobiia; order Acidimicrobiales; family Ilumatobacteraceae; genus Sva-07. The sequence continues at coordinate 133,693 of CAVQRU010000003.1, forward strand.
GACGCTCGGTGCCCTCGGAACACTCGTCCTCGCCGGCCTCTTCGGTCTCGCCACCAGCCGCCGCCTCCTCCGACCACTCAGCCAGGTCGCCGACGCCGCCGAGGAGATCGCGTCGGGAGGCCTCGACACGCGCCTCGCACCCGAGTCCGACCCCGACCTCGACCGCCTCGCCGGTTCGTTCAACGAGATGGCCGACGCCGTGCAGACCCGCATCGAACGCGAGGCACGCTTCGCGTCCGATGTCAGCCACGAACTGCGCTCCCCGATCACCGCACTGTCGGCGGCCGTCGAGGTGCTCGACGCCCGCCGCGACGAACTGCCGGAACGAACCCAGCAGGCACTCGACGTGGTGGTCAGCCAGGTCCGCCGGTTCGACAGCATGGTGATCGATCTGCTGGAGCTGGCCCGACTCGACGCCGGCGCCACCGACCTCAACGTGGAGGATCTCCGACTGACCGACCTGACCCGCCGGATCGCCGCCCGATTCGGCGAGCCGGACATCCCGATCGTCGTGGCCAACGGCACACCCGACGACGTCGCGCTCGACAAGGTGCGCTTCGAACGTATCCTCGGCAACTTGCTCGACAACGCCCGCAACCACGGTGGTGGTGCCCTTCGGATCGAGCTGACACCCGCCGCCGACCGCCGCTTCCGCCTCGCGGTCGAGGACGGCGGCCCCGGCGTGGCACAGGGTGAGCGTGACCGCATCTTCGAACGCTTCGCCCGCGGCAGCGCCGCTCGCCACCGCATCGGCACCGGCCTCGGACTGGCGCTGGTCGCCGAACACACCGCGGCGATGGGCGGCACCGCCTGGGTGGAGGACCGCGTCGGCGGAGGGGCCCGTTTCGTCGTGGAACTCCCGGCACGGGTCCAGCCGACGCACCACCAGCGGGTGATGTCGTGAGCCGCTGCGGCACCGTCCTCGGCCGGATCCGAGTCCTCACCGCCGTACCCCTCGCCGTCGGCGTCCTCGCGTCGCTCGCCGGCTGCGGCGTCCCGACGGGATCGGACACCTTCAGCGAGATCCCCCCCGACGAGATCCAGTACGGCCTCGATGCCACCTCGACGACCACGTCGACGACCACCACCACGTCGACGGTGCCCGAGCTGCCCCAGACCACCTTGCTCGAGACGACCACGACGATCCGGCTCGAGCCCGCATTCATCTACTTCCTGTCGCGCGGTCGGCTCCAACCCGTGACGATCGAGCTCCCCGCCGGTTTCTCGTCCGACCAGGTCGCTGACAAGCTCGAGGAAGGGCCACCGCCCGACGTTGCGCTCGACACGCTGATCGAGGACGGCCTGATCGTCAGCTCGGTCGGATCCGGGGGCGTGCTCACCGTCGATCTCGACGGCGACATCTTCGACCGGATCCCGAGCACCGAGCAGACCGAGGCGATCGGGCAGATCGTCCTCACGATGACCTCGAGCCTGCGACTGGTCGGCCAGGTCACCTTCACCCTCGAAGGTGACCCGATCCCCGTGAAGAAGGGCAACGGGCTGTCGTCGGCGCCCGGCGAGCCGGTGTCGTTCGACGACTATGCCATCCTGCTCGCCGCGCCGCGCCCCCAAGCCGTGGAGGAGACCTCGACCACGGCCCCCACGGGGCCGACCGCGCCACCGACCACGCCGGCACCATGACCGACCGGGCGGTCAGTAGCCCAGCCGCTCCACCCGCTCGGGACGCCGTTGCCAGTCCTTGTCGACCTTGACGCGCAGTTCGAGGTAGACGCCCTCGGGCAGCTGCGCCCGCGTCCGCTCGCCCACCTGCTTGAGGATCTGGCCGCCCTTGCCGATCACCATGCCCTTCTGGCTGTCGCGTTCGACGAGGATGTCGACGCGGATCCGCGGCCATTCCCACTCGACGACCTGCGTGGCGATCGAGTACGGCAACTCGTCGCGGGTCACCGCGAGCAACTGCTCGCGAACCAGCTCGGCGACCCAGCGCTCCTCCGGGAGGTCGGACACCTCGTCGTCGGGGAAGTACTTCGGACCGGGCGGCACGCGCTCGGTCAGGTCGGCGACGAGCGCCGCGATGCCGTCGCCGCTGACCGCGGACACCGGGAAGTAGGCCTGCGCACCGAGGTCGCTCGAGGCGCTGAGCATCCGCAACACCTGCTCTCGACTGGCGATGTCGGTCTTGTTGACGATCACGACCGACTTGGCGATGTCGATCCGGTCGGCGACCCAACGGTCACCCTTGCCGAACGGCGCCGTTGCGTCGAGGACGAGACAGGTGACGTCGACGTCACCGACACTGTCGAGGGCGGTTGCGTTGACGCGTTCGCCGAGTGCCGTCACCGGCTTGTGGAGACCCGGGGTGTCGACGAAGACGAGCTGCGTACCCGGCCGGGTCAGGACCCCCATGATCCGGTGACGCGTGGTCTGGGGCTTGTCGGACACGATGCTGATCTTGCGGCCACAGATCGCATTCACCAACGACGACTTGCCGACGTTGGGCCGGCCGACGAACGTCACGAAGCCCGATCGGTGCTCGGACTCCGGGCGGCTGGTTTCGTCGGGCATCGACTCAGTTTGCCAAGCTCGTGGCCATGACCCGCACGATCAACGGAATCGATGAACTGAAGACCCTCGTCGGCGAGCACCTGGGCTACTCCCCGTACGTCGAGATCACCCAGGAACGGGTGAACACCTTCGCCGACGCCACCGGCGACCACCAGTGGATCCACGTCGACCCCGAACGCGCGAAGTCGGGTCCGTTCGGTGGGCCGATCGCCCACGGCTACCTCACCCTGTCGCTCGGCCCGATGCTGTCGCCCCAGGTCTTCGTCGTCAACGGCATCTCGATGGGCGTCAACTACGGCGCCGGCAAGATCCGGTTCCCGTCGCCCGTACCCGTCGGGTCGAAGCTGCGCCTCGGCGCCACGCTGATGTCGGTCGAGGACGTCGCCGGTGGAGCCCAGGTCACCATGGAGTTCGTCTTCGAAGTCGAGGGCGCGAGCAAGCCGTCGTGCGTCGCCGAGGTGATCTTCCGGTACTACGCGTGACCGAGCCCCTGGCGGTCGCGCCCGCCGAGTTCAGTTTGGCGGAGGTCCACGAGGCGATCGCCGCCACCCGTCCCGACGCCGACTGCCTCGTCTTCCGCGAGCTGCGGCTCTCGTGGGCCGACGTCACCGAACGGACCCGCCGGCTCGCCAACCACCTGATCGGGCAGGGGCTCGGATGCCACGTCGAGCGCAGTGACCTCGCCGGCCACGAGAGCGGTCAGGACCACCTCGCCATCTACCTGCACAACGGCAACGAGTACCTCGAGGCGATGTTGGGCGCCCTCAAGGCTCGCGTGGCGTCGTTGAACGTCAACTACCGGTACGTCGCCGAAGAACTCCTCTACCTGCTGACCGATTCCAACGCCCGTGCCGTGGTCGTGCACTCGGTGTTCACACCCACACTGGCGGAGGTGCTGCCGCAGCTCCCGAACCTCCAGGTGATCCTCCAGGTCCCCGACGAGTCCGGCGAGCCGCTGCTGCCGGGCGCCGTCTGGTACGAGGACGCGCTCGCCGCCGCATCACCAGAGCGTCCCGACGTCGAGTGGAGCCCCGACGACCTGTACCTGCTCTACACCGGTGGCACGACCGGCATGCCCAAGGGCGTCATGTGGCGCAACGGCGACGCGATGGTCGAGTGTTTCGGCGGCTCCAAGACCGCGACCTCGATCGAGGAGTTCGTCGCCGCGGCGAACGCGGGCACCAAGGCGCTCCTCGCGCCGCCGTTCATGCACGGTGCAGGCCACTGGATGAGCTTCCTCACGTGGCTGGCCGGCGGCACCGTGTTCGTGCAGTCGGTGACCGACCGGCTCGATCCGACCGACATCTGGTCACTCGTCGAGCGCGAGCAGATCAACTTCCTGCTGATCGTCGGCGACGCATTCGCCCGCCCACTGCTGGACGAGCTCGACCAGCCGAGCGGTGGGCGGTCCTACGACCTGTCGTCGCTCAACGTGCTGCTGTCGGGAGGGGCGCCGTTGTCGGCCAACCTCAAGGACGAGTTCCTCGCGCACCTACCGACACTGATGATCGTCGACGGACTCGGCTCGTCCGAGGCCGGCGGGCAGGTCAGCAAGGTGTCGGTCGGCGGCGGCGCCACCACCGGGACGTTCGAGATCGCTCCGGGCAACGTGGTGCTGTCGGCCGACCTCGACCGGGTGCTCCAGGAGGGTGATCCCGAGATCGGTTGGCTCGCGAAGACCGGCCGACTCGCACTCGGGTACCTCGGCGACGCCGAGAAGACCTCGCGCACGTACCCGATCGTCGACGGCGTCCGGTATGCGATCCCCGGCGACCGGGCCCGGCTCCTGGAGGGCGGCATCGTCGAACTGCACGGCCGCGACTCCGTCACGATCAACTCCGGCGGCGAGAAGATCTTCGCCGAGGAGGTCGAGGCGGCGATCAAGTCCCATCCCGGCGTGTACGACTGCGTGGTGGCCGGCCGGCCCAGCGAACGATGGGGCAACGAGGTGGTGGCCATCGTGCGCGTCCGGGACGGACACGACGTCGACGACGCCGCGCTGCTCGCAGCCGCTGCCGAGCACATCGCCCGGTACAAGCTGCCCAAGGAGATCCGCTACGTCGACGAGATCGTCCGCTCGCCGAGCGGCAAGGCCGACTACCGCTGGGCCAAGCAGGTCGCCGCGTCCCCGGTCGATCACCCGTAGCCTCGACGGGGTGAACGAACCAGCGACGTCGCGCCCCTCGTGGGACACCGAGGAGCTTCCGCAGGGCCAGGAGAAGGTCGCCGCGGTGCAGGGGATGTTCGACGCGATCGCGCCGAAGTACGACCGACTGAACCGCATCATCTCGTTCCGTCTCGATGTGCGCTGGCGCAAGCGGGCAGTCCGTGACCTCGCACTTCCGGCGGGTAGCGTCGTGCTCGACCTCGCGAGCGGAACCGGTGATCTCTGCATCGACCTCGCCGCAGGCGGCATCCGACCGATCTCGATGGATCTCAGTTTCGGCATGCTCTCGGCCGACCGCTCCGGTGTCCCGAGGGTGCAGACCGACATCCTGCGCCTCCCGGTGCCCGACTCGTCCGTCGATGGCGTCACCTGCGGGTTCGCGCTGCGCAACCTGCTCGATCTCCCGACGTTCTTCACCGAGCTGGGACGGGTCGTCCGACCCGGCGGCCGCATCGCGCTCCTCGACGTGAGCGTGCCGAGCAACCGCGTGGTCCGGTGGGGCAACGACATCTACTTCGGCAAGGTCGTCCCTCGCATCGGTGCGCTCCTGTCCGACGGGGCGGCCTACCGCTACCTCCCCAAGAGTGTCGCCTACCTCCCAACGCCCGACGAGATGCTCGCGTCGCTCGGCGACGCGGGATTCCACGATGCCACGCACGCCCAGCTGTCGGGCGGCCTCACCCAGTTGATGGTCGCGACACGGTCGTGATGCGCGCGGTCACCCGCCCGCTCGCCGCGTACGTCGATGGCGCGATCGACCTGAACGACGTCGCCGGAAGCGACGGCTACCTGTTCGTGCGCAACGCGGTCGGTCTCGCCGGACGAGGCGTGGCCGCCCGTGTGCCGATCGACGAGGCCGTCGACGTGCTCGCTTCGATCGAACACGACGACACGGCAGCCGGACCGAACGCCGGGCCGGTGGCGCTCGGTTCGCTTCCCTTCGTCCCGGGCGCTCCGGCCGAACTGGTGATCCCCAGCATCGTGGTCCGCAAGCTCACCGATGGAAGCACCGCCGTCACCACGATCAGCGGCGATGGGAACCCCGACCAGTCCGACGACGACGTCCGAGCGGCGCTCCGATCGGGTTCGGAACAAGCGCCGAGCGCTGCGAGTTGGACCATCGACCCGGGGGTCGACGTCGAGCGATATCTGCGTGCCGTCACCGACGCGCGTGACGCCGTGCGCGCGGGCGCGCTCACCAAGGCGGTGATCGCGCGGCCGATCGTCGTGCGATCGAGTGCGCCGATCGACATCAGCGCCGTGCTGAAGCGCCTCCGTGCGAGCTTCGGGTCGAGCTACCGGTTCTCGATCGACGGCTTCATCGGAGCCTCCCCGGAGCTCCTCGTGGAAGTCGACGGGCCGGTCGTCCGCTCGCATCCACTCGCAGGAACGGCGCCGCGCACCGGCGACGTCGACAACGACGACCGCATCGCCGCAGCGCTGATCGCCAGCACCAAGAACCAGATCGAGCATCGCGTCGTGATCGACGTCGTCCACGACACGCTGCTGCCGTGGGCGAGCTACCTCGACTGGGAGCCGGAACCCTCCATCGTCACGGTCGCCAACGTCCAGCACCTCGGCACGCGGATGGAGGGCATGCTGTCGCAGCCCGGGCCCACCGTGGTGGAGTTGGTGCGGGCGCTCTCGCCGACGCCCGCGCTGGGTGGCCACCCACGCGACGCCGCGATCGAGCTGATCCAGCGGGTCGAGGGCTTCGAACGCGGTCGGTACGGCGGTGCCGTCGGCTGGGTCGATGCCGGCGGCAACGGCACCTGGGCGGTGGCGATCCGGTGCGCGGAACTCTCCGATGACCGCCACAGCGCACGCCTGGTGGCCGGCGGCGGCATCGTCGCCGACAGCGACCCACTCGCCGAACTCGCGGAGACCCAGGCGAAGTTCCAGGCGATGCTCGGTGCGATCGTGCGCCCCTGATCAGTCGAGCGGCCGGCGATCCCGCCCCACCGGTGAGCGAACCCACCACATACGGTGGGTCGGCTCATCGCACAGTGCGATCAGCGCACGTGCGAGATCGCGGTCAGTCGGCGTCGAGCGCGGCCGCCACTGCCGCCTGCAGGCGGTCGTGCACCTCGACGTTGTGGCGACGATCGGTCGGCACGACGCACACCCACGGTCCCGGTTGTGAGAGCTGGTCGACGAGTTCGTCGACCGCCTGCACCGTGCGGGCCTCCAGGCCGTGAGCCGTGGCGAGCGCGACGACGTCGACGCCGAGGGGCGTACCGAACAGCAACTCGAAGCGGTCGTGGTCGAGGGCGGTCGCCTGCGGCAGGAACGAGAAGATGCCGCCGCCGTCGTTGTCGACCACGACGACGCGGAGATCGACATCTCGGGTCGGCAACGCGATCAGCGCACTGCTGTCGTGCACGAAGGCGAGATCGCCGATGAGCACGAACGACGTCCTGCCGGCGAGCGCCCGACCCAGCGCGGTCGACACGACACCGTCGATCCCGTTGGCCCCGCGGTTGGCGTGCGCGCTCGCCCGCGGGCCGCCGAACCATTCCAGATCGCGTACCGGCATCGACGACGACACCGTCAGCTCCGCACCGGCGGGCAGGTGGTCGGCGACGGTTCGTGCGACCCCCGGTTCGGTGAGTTCGTCGAACTCGTCGAGCATCCGCACGATCGCACGGTCGGCGCGGCGATCCGCCTCGGTCCACGCCTCGAGCCAGCCCTCGAGCCGCCCGGACCCGACCCGCGAACGCACCGCGTCCAGCGAGCAGACGGCGGCGACGTCGTGGTCGGGATCGATCACGCCGGGTCCACCGACCTGGACGAGCGCTGCGCCGTTCGCCGTGGCCCGGGCGGTCCACTGAGCGAGGACCTTCGACGCGGCCGGGCGGCCGATCCGCACAATCGCATCGGGGAGATGCGCGGACGCGAACGGCTCGTGTCGCAGGATCGAGTCGGCCGTGGTGATCGACCCGCCGAGTGGACGAACGTTGGAGATGGGATCGGCGATCAGCGGCCAGCCGGTCGCCTGCTGCAGCGCCAGGATGTCGGCGCCGTCGACGCCGCTGCGTCCTCCGACGAGGATCACGCCGCGCCCGCGGTCGAGCCCGCTCGGGACCGCGTCGAGACGACGGGTCGCAGCGGTCGGCACCGGGCGCTCCACGACCTCCGGAAGCGGGCCGGAGATCCCGACCAGCGGTTCCCGGAACGCGAGGTTCAGCTGGACCGGCCCGCCCTGGGCATGCGACCACGCATCGACCGCCAGCTCGCGCCAGAGGCTCGCCTCGGCCAGCTCGGGCACACCGGGGTCGCGGGACCACACGGCGTGCCGTCCGTACAGGTCCACCTGGTCGATCGTCTGCGGAGCACCGACGCCGCGCAGTTCCTCGGGGCGGTCGGCGGTCAACACGATGATCGGCACCTCCGAGAGTCCCGCCTCCACCACGGCGGGAGCGAAGTTGGCCGCCGCCGTGCCGCTCGTGCAGAGCAGCAACGCCGGAACGCCCTCCAGCCCGAGACCCAGCGCGACGAACGCCGCAGATCGCTCGTCGTGCACCACGTGCACCCGAATGTCGTCCCGCTCCGTCAGCGCCAACGCCATCGGCGTGGAACGGGATCCCGGCGCGACGACCGCCTGGGTGACGCCGAGGCGGATCCACTCGTCGACGAGGGTGGCGCAGAAGGTCGCCTGGACGTCTTCGGGGGGAGGAACCGCGGCGCCGACCATCGACACGAGACGATAGGCGCGTACCGTGTCGAACATGACGGTCGACCCGACGAACGTTTTCGCCGCACCCGACGCCCGCCCGACCGTGACCGTCGAGGTCTGGTCCGACGTGGTGTGCCCCTGGTGCTACATCGGCAAGCGGCGCTTCGCCTCGGGACTCGCCCTGGCGCACGAGCAGCTCGCCCACGACGGCCTCGACGTCGACATCGACGTGTCGTACCACCCCTACCAGCTCGACCCGACCGCCTCGCCGGGCGTGTCCGGCCCGGTGGTCGACGCCTACGCCAGGAAGTTCGGGGGGATCGAACGCGCCGAGGCGATCATCGCCAACGTGTCGGCGACGGCGGCGGAGGTGGGCCTCGAGTTCCACATGGACAAGGCGCTGCGGGCGAACACGTTGCTCGCCCACCGGGTGATCTGGCTGGCTGCCCAGCCCGACTCGCCGGTTGCACAGGACGTCGTGAAGGAACGGCTGCTCAAGGCGTACTTCACCGACGGACTCGACATCGGCGACCCCGACGTGCTCGCCGACTGTGCCGCCGAGGTGGGATTCGGACGCGAGGCCGTCGTCGCGTTCCTCGACTCGGACCGGGGGACGGCCGAGGTCGCCGACGAGCTGCGGTTCGCACACGAGAACGGGATCACGGCGGTGCCGACGTACGTGATCAACGGCCGGTGGGCGGTGCCGGGCGCCCAGGAACCCGAGACGTTCGCGCAGGTGTTGCGCAAGATGGCCGCGCAGGCGGTCGCCGAGCCTGCGTGATGCGTCACGACGCCGTCACGCCCGGCGATCGCTTCGTGTTCGCCCACGGTTTCACGCAGACCGCCCGCTCGTGGTCCCGGTTCGGTCGACTGCTGCAAGCACACCGTCACGGCGCCGAGATCCGAGCCGTCGACCTCCCCGGCCACGGCGACGCTCCCCCGCCGGCCGACAGCGACCTCTGGGCGAGCGCCGATCGGCTCGTGGCCGCCGGTGGTCACGGGTGCTACGTCGGCTACTCGATGGGAGGCCGGGTGTCGTTGCATGCTGCGCTCCGCCATCCGGACTCGGTGCTCGCGCTGGTGTTGGTCGGGGCGACCGCCGGCATCGATGACGACGCGGAACGCGCCGATCGACGCAGGGCCGACGAACGTCTCGCCGATCACATCGAGTCGGTGGGGGTCGAGGCCTTCATCGACGAGTGGCTGCGCAACCCGCTGTTCGCCGGGCTGACTGCCGAGACGTCGCAGCGCGACGATCGGCTCCGCAACACCGCCGCCGGGCTCGCCTCGAGCCTGCGGTCGACCGGCACCGGAACCCAGCAGCCGCTCTGGGACCGGCTGCACGAGATCTCCGCCCCGGTGCTCGTGCTCGCCGGCGAACACGACACCAAGTTCCGCGAGATCGGCGAGCGCATGACGGACTCGCTGCCCGACTCAACGTTCCGTGTGATCCCCGACGCCGGGCACTCGGTGCACCTCGAGCAACCGGAAGCGACCGCCCGGGCGCTCGACGAGTGGTTGCTCAGAGCACCAGACCGACGGTGACCAGCGCGCCCCAGACCAGCTGCAACCGGCCCGTCTCTCCGAGCACGGAGATCAGGGCGGGCCCGACCGCTCCGTCGAGCACGGTCCGTGCGGGCCGGATCGCGAGCGGCAGCGCCAGGAAGCCGAGCAACACGGGAACCTGCCAGGCCGCCACCACGGCGCTGAGCAGGAAGGCAGTTGCGATCAGCAGTACGTAGAACCAACGGGTGCGCCGGTCGCCGAGCCGGACCGCGAGCGTCTGCTTGCCGACCTCCCGGTCGGTGGGTATGTCGCGGAGATTGTTGATCACCAGCAGTGCACAGGCGAGCGACCCGACCGCCGAGCCGATCACGAGCGACATGGCCGTCACCGATTCGATCGCGGCGTAGGTCGTGCCGGCGGTCGCGACCAGGCCGAAGAAGACGAACACGAACACCTCACCGAGCCCCATGTAGCCGTACGGCCTCGGACCACCGGTGTAGAACCATCCGGCAGCGATCGCCGCCGCGCCGACGACGAGCAGCCAGAGCGATGTCGACAGGGCGATCGCGAGGCCGGCCACCGCGGCGACCCCGAACGACAGCAGCGCCGCCTTCTTGACCGCCGACGCCGAGGCGAGACCACTGGCGACCAGTCGGGTGGGACCGACCCGCACGTCGTCGGTGCCACGGACGCCGTCGCTGTAGTCGTTGGCGTAGTTGACGCCCACCTGGAGGGCGAGGCTGACGAGCAGGGCCGCGGCGACACGCCACCACACGACGTCGGTCGGCTCACCGACGGCGACGGCGGCACCGACGGCGACCGGAACGACGGCGGCGGGCAGGGTCCGGGGACGCGCTCCGGTGATCCAAGGATTCATGTGTGCGCCATGATGGGGCCATGACAGAGCTGTGGCAACTGGGAGCGCTCGAATTGGCCGGAAAGATCCGCGGCCGCGAGGTGTCGAGCCGGGAGGTGCTCGAGGCGCACCTGGAGCGCGTCGAGGCGTGCAACGGGTCGCTCAACGCGATCGTGCGGGTGCTCACCGACGAGGCGCTCGCCGCTGCCGACCGGGCCGACGAGGCCGTGGCGAGTGGCGCCGAGCTCGGCGTGCTCCACGGTGTGCCGTGCACGGTCAAGGAGAACATCGACGTCGCCGGCACGCCGACCACGAACGGGGTCACCGCGCTCGCCGACGCGGTCGCGTCGATCGATGCGCCCACCGTCGAGCGGATGCGGGCAGCGGGCGCAATCCCCTTCGCCCGCACCAACCTCCCCGATTTCGGGCTGCGGGTCCACACCGATTCCCAGTTGCACGGCCCGACCCGGAACCCGTGGAATCCGAACGTCACTGCGGGCGGTTCGAGCGGTGGCGAAGGGTCCTCGATCGCCTCCGGGATGAGTCCGATCGGTCTCGGCAACGACATCGGTGGGTCGTTGCGCAACCCGGCCCACTGCTGCGGCATCTCGTCGCTGAAGCCGACGGTCGGCGTGATCCCGATGGCCACGGTGGTGCCGCCCGAGGACATGGGCCTGTCGGCGCAGCTGATGGTGGTGGAAGGGCCGATGGCGCGGCAGGTCGCCGACGTGCGCGCCGGGCTCGAGGTCCTCGCCGGTCAGCACTGGCGCGACCCTCGCAGCGTCACGGCCACGCTGACCGACACGGCACCGGGTGAGCGGCTGCGCATCGCCGTGCTCGTCGATCCCCCCGGCGGGTCCACCGATCCCGGGATCGGTGGTGCGATCCGTGCGGTCGCCGACCGGCTGGCCGACGCCGGCCACGACGTCGTCGAGGCAACCCCGCCCGGCTACGAGCAGACCGTCGATCTGTGGCGACGGCTCATGATCGACGACGTCCGCGCCGAACGCGAGCTGCTGGGGATGGTGCTCGGCGCCGACGCCCTCACCCTCCTGGACAACTTCGACGCGTCGTCGGGGCCGACCACCGTGCCCGACGTCCAACACCTCCACGTCGAGCGGTACGGGCTGATGCGGGCATGGGCCGAGTTCCATCAGGAGTACCCGGTGATGATCTCGCCGACATGGGCGCAGCGGGCGTTCGCGCCCGGCGCCGATCTCGACTCCGAGTCCGGCGTCGAGATGATGACCGACACGATCCGCCCGGTGATCCCGTCGAACCTCCTCGGCACGCCGGCAGCGGTGACGCCCGCCGGCGTCGTCGACGGCCTGCCCGTCGGCGTTCAGGTAATGGGCGATCGGTTCACGGACCTCCGCGTGCTGAGGATCGCCGCCGAGATCGAGGCACTGGTCGGCGCGATCACCCCGATCGACCCGATCACGTCGTGACGTCGCCCGGCCGCCTGGTCGCCGTCGACCGATCCGGCGGTGTCGGGTTCGTCGACGAGCTCCGGCGGGTCTGGGACCGCGGCGACGCAGCGTTCCCGGTCGACCAGCGCCTCCCGGCGTCCGCCAGGGCGGCCGTGTGCGCAGCGATGCGGGTGGGTGATCCCGTCGAGCCGGGCGATGCGCTGGTGGTCGCGACCAGCGGATCGACCGGTGAACCGAAAGGTGTCGTGCTCACCCACGACGCGGTCGCCGCCTCCGCGGCGGCGACCTCCGCACGGCTGGGTGTGACCGCGCACGACCACTGGCTGGCGTGCCTCCCGTTGTCGCACGTCGGCGGCCTGTCGGTCGTGACTCGGGCGTTGCACTCCGGCACCCGGCTCACCGTGTTGCCCGGCTTCGACGCCGATGCCGTCAACTCGTCGGACGCCACACTGGTGTCGCTGGTCGCCACCGCGCTCCCACGGGTCCGGACCGAACGGTTCCGCACGATCGTGCTCGGCGGGAGCCGCCCACCGGTCGACCGACCGGCCAACTGCGTCACGACCTACGGCATGACGGAGACCGGCAGCGGCGTGGTCTACGACGGTGTGCCCCTCGATGGCGTCGAGGTGCAGATCGACGATCGCGGTGAGATCCGGCTGCGCTGTCCGATGCTGCTGCGGTGCTACCGCGACGGCTCCACACCCGTCGACGCCGACGGCTGGTTCCCCACCGGCGACCTGGGGCGATGGCTCGACGACGGACGACTGCACGTCGAGGGACGGCGCGGTGACCTGATCATCACCGGCGGCGAGAACGTCTGGCCCGAAGCCGTCGAGGCCGCACTGGCCGACCATCCCGGTGTGGCGGAGGTGATGGTGCGCGGCGTCGACGACGACGAGTGGGGTCAGATCGTCGAGGCCGTCGTCGTCCCCGTCGGCGATCCGCCGTCGCTGGCGTCGTTGCGCAGCCACGTCAAGGAGCACCATCCCGCCTTCATGGCCCCGCGCCGGCTCGAGATCGTGGAGTCGCTCCCCCGGACCTCGATCGGCAAGCTCCGGCGCGGTTGCGAGGGGTCAGCCTGCGGCGGCGGCGACGCCGGCGCCGCCGTCGATGACGTACGTCTCGCCGGTGATCCAGCTCGCGAGATCGCTGGCGAGAAACGTCGCGAGATTGGCGATGTCCTGCGGCTCGCCAAGACGACGCAACGGCATCCGAGCGGCGAGTTGTTCACCGAAGTTGTCGACGAGGAACGCGGCGAAGTCGGTTGCGACGAGTCCGGGCGCGATGCCGACCACTCGGGTCGGGCCGAGCTCCGAGGCGAGCTGGCGCGTCATGTGGATCAGCGCCGCCTTGGTGAGGTTGTAGATGCCGAGGCCGCCGCCGTCGGTGCGCAGACCGCCGACCGAGGCGATGTTGATGATCGTGCCGGGCGTGTCCTTGAACGACTGTTCCCAGGCCGCCTTGGACCACAGCAGCGGCGCTTCGAGGTTGACCTGGAACGTCTTGTCGTAGCGTCCCTTGTCGACGTCGAGTGTGCGGCCGTAGTACGGGTTGGTCGCCGCGTTGTTCACGAGAATGTCGAGGCCGCCGAAGCGTTCGATCGTCGCCGATACCGCGCGTTCGCCGGCGTCGGCGTCGCCGGCGTTCGCCGCGAAGATCTCGACCTCGCCCGTCATCTCGGCCGCCGCTGCCTCGAGTTGGTCCTGCTTTCGGCTGTTGATCATCACCTTGGCGCCCGAGGAGGCGAGCGACGCTGCGATGGCCTTGCCGATGCCCTTCGATGCGCCGGTGACGAGTGCGACCTTGCCGTCGAGTGTGATCTCCATGGCCGCCGAAGCTACGTGGGCGGCGCGGGTCAGTGCGAACCGATGAACTCGAACTCGGGGAACATCGCCGCGGCGTCGACCAACCCAGCGCGCAACACCCGGTGTCCGACTCCATGTGGTGCGCCGACGGGAGAGCGCCTCACGCCAGCCGGCCGAGGCCCTGGCGGGCCGTGAGCTGGCGGACGATCACCACCTGTG
>CAVQRU010000004.1:0-10067 GCA_963715285.1 Ilumatobacteraceae bacterium
AGCGTCGGTCGTTGCACCTTGGCGGCCTTGGCGGCGATCTCCTCCCACTGCTCCAGCAGGATCGTCATGTCGGCCACGAGCTCCTGCTCGGTCGCGGTCTCCGCTGCCGTGCGCACGATCAAGCCGTGTTCATCGGGCTTGACGCGGTCGAGGATGCCACGAAGCCGCTTGCGCACGTCGTCGGGGAGCCGCTTCGAGATCCCATAGGTCTTCGAGTTGGGGATCAGCACGACGAACCGGCCCGGCAGCGACACCTCCTGGGTGAGTCGGGCGCCCTTGTGCGCGATCGGGTTCTTCGTGACCTGGCAGACGATCAGCTGCTTGTTCTTGAGGATGTCCTCGATACGCGGGTTCTTGCCCCGCTCGTCGATGTCCTCGGCGTCGTACTGCACGTCACCGCGATAGAGCACCGCGTTCTTCGGGGTGGCGATGTCGACGAACGCAGCCTCCATGCCGGGCAGCACGTTCTGGATGCGGCCGACGTAGATGTTGCCGTGGATCTGGCTGACGTCGTCGGCGGGCCGACTGACGTAGTGCTCGATGAGGTTTCGACCTTCGAGCACCGCGACCTGCGCCATGCCGGTCCGCACCTGGACGGCCATGAAGTAGCGACCGATCGGCTTGCCGTTGCGCTCGCGACCGCGCCGCTGCTCGAGCATCGCATCGTCGAGCTGTGCGTCGTCGCCGCGGCCCTTGCCGCGACCGCGAGCGCGACGGCCCTTCTTGCCCTCGCCGCCACCTCCACCGGCGCTCGACGCTCGCTGGCCGCCGCCACCCTGGACCGGGCCGCTGTCGGCATCCGACGAACGCGCCGAGGACCCACCGCGACGACGGCGCCGCTTCTCGCCGCCGGACTTCGTGCTCGGTTCAGCCGACGGGTTCGCACGCGCCGGCCCCGGAGGCGGACTGGTCGGAATCGGCATCGTGTCACCGATGCGCGGTTTGCGGACCAACGCCTTCTCGGCAGCCTCGGCAGACGGGCGACCCTCTCGCATCGGCTCGGGAAGCTCGACGTCGTTCCGATCGTCGAACGAGTCGTCGGACGCATCGTCGAACGAGTCGTCGGACGAGTCGTCGGAGGAACCGGAACCCTCGGTGGTCTCATCTCCTCGTTCGGGCGAGTCGTCGGACGATCCCGCAGCGCCGTTTCCGCTGCCCCGACGGCGTTGTCCACCCCGGGAACCACGGCGGCGCTTCGAGCCCGACGAACCGCCGGCGTCGCCCGAGGGCGCTTCGCCGGCCGGCGCGGAGGTCGGCGAGTCGGCAGTCGACGAGCCCGCGGTGTCTCCCGCCGATGCGGTCGGCGAGGGCGGCGACGGGTCAGCTGGTGTGTTGTCCGCCACCTCGGCGGGGGTGTCGGTGTCGGCGTGTTCCATGGTGGAGGCAATCCCTTCTCCGGAGAGCTGCCGTGGCGGCGCTCTCCGATGCCCGAACCGTCAGCGACTGACGGAGGGTTCGGGACATTCGTGGCGAACGGGAACGCCGGTCGGCGTACCCGGGCGTGCGCCGATCGGCGCATCGACAGTGCTCATGGCCGACTCGACAGCGCGACTCGCACGACTGGCCACCGGGTTCACGGGGGTCATGGGGGCTGAGTCCGTCGAAGTTGGCCACTGGGAAGACGATTCTACGCCCTGAGCGCGGATGTCGAGGGATGCCGCGGGCAATTCTGCGACCCGGGCGTGCGATCGCCGTCGCTGCCCGGTCACCTGTCCCGAGGTCAGCGCATGCGCCGCATGTGGACCGACTGCACCAACCCGAACAGCGCGAAGTACACGATCAGCCCGGATCCGCCGTAGGAGATGAACGGCAGTGGCAGACCGGTCACCGGCATGATCTGCAGCGTCATACCCACGTTCTGGAACGTCTGCCACAGGACCATCGTGAACACGCCGGCGCACAGGTAGGTGCCGAGCAGGTCTCGGGACAGGTGGGCGATGCGCCAGATCCGCACGAGGGCGACGGCGATCAGGCCGAGCACGAGCGACGAGCCGACCAGCCCGAACTGTTCGCCGATCGCCGCGAACGGGAAGTCGGCCCACATCACCGGGATGTCGCGCCCGTTGGTGAGCGGGCCCCGCAACCACCCTTTGCCCCACACGCCGCCCGTGCCGATGGCCCGCATCGCGTTCTCGGCCTGATAGAGGTCGTCGCGATCAGCGGCGGCCGGGTTGACGAGCGCACGGATACGCGCCGCCTGGTAACTGTTGACGAGACGCCCGACGAAGGCCGCGAGGACCGTCGTGACCGACAGCACGGTGATCAACACGATGTACCGGGCCTTCGCACCGGCGACGAGAAGGACGCCCATGGCCATCGACACGAGCACCGATGCGGAACCGAGGTCGGGCTGGATGATCACGAGGACGGCCGGGGCGCCGACGATCATCAGGCCGCCGAGGAACCTCGGATACGACACCTCGTCGCTGCGTTCCTCGGCGAGGTACGTCGCCAGCATGAGCAGTGTGGTGAACTTCGCCATCTCGGCGGGCTGGAAGTTGAACGGGCCCAGGTCGAACGAGATCCGATCCTCCCCCGCCGCGATCCCGACGAGGAACAGCAACGCGAGGACCACCAGGGTGAGGCCGTAGAGGAACCGCGCCCGGTCCTTCCACCACTCGTAGTCGACCGACATCACCACGAACATGACGACGGTCGCGATGATCGCGAAGATCACCTGTCGCGTCACGAACGCGTAGGGGTCGTCGTTGATGCGCGTCCGGGACGCGGAGAACACCACGAAACAGCCGATGACGGTCAGCGCGAACTGGACGGTCATCAACACCCAGTCGATGTTGCGGCTCGGCGCCGCCGGACTCGCACCGATGTTGCCCAGACCCGAATCGGGCTTGCGGGAGAGGAAGGAGGTGGCCACGCGGCCTATTCCGTCGTTCGGACTGCGCTGAAGCGGCCGTTGTAGCACTTCGTGTCCGCGAGCGCCTGAGGCTGCGCGGCCAGCGTCGACGAGGGGTCGAGCGCGTCGGACAGTTCCACGGGATCGGCGGGCGCGAGACCGGACATCTGCAGGAACATGCACTTGACGACCGGTGCGGCGGCCTGCGACCCGTAGCCCGCCTTCTCCAGGTAGGCGGTGACCGTGTACGGCCGCGACGGGTCGCGGCTGTAGGCGGCGAAGGCGGACGAGTCGTTCCAGGGGTAGTTGCCCGCCCCCTGCGCGGTGCCGGTCTTGCCGGCGAGCGGGATCGCACTGTCCGGGTAGAAGTAGAACAGGTTCTCGCCGGTGGTCGAGTGGTAGTAGTCGCTGGTCGTGCCCCGACCGTAGATCACCCGGGTGAGACCGCGGTCGATCTCCTGCCACGACTCCTCCGCGAGCGGAAGCTGCCGGATCAGTTCACCGTTGACGTTCGGCTCGCGGGCCAGCTTCGCCTCGGTCAGGTCCGCATAGCCCTGGACGTCGGAGTCGGGCACGCCCGGCTGGTAGACCGCCTTGATGATCTCGGGCCGGAGCACGTTGCCCTTGTTCGCGATCGTCGAGTAGCCCATCGCGAGCTGGAGCGGCGACGCCGACAACAATCCCTGCCCGATGGCGAGCTGCACGTTGTCACCGGTGAAGTAGCCGGACCCTTCGGACTCGCTGATGACCCCGCGTTCGGCGTACTCCGCCTTGAGTTCGGCGTCGGGAACGGTGCCGTCGAAGGCGAACGGCAACTCGATGCCGGGATCGGAGCCGAAGCCGAACTTGCGGACCTCCTCCTGCAGGACCGGCTCGAAGTTGTTCGTCGTCATGATCAACTCGCCGATGCGGTAGAAGAACGCGTCGGACGACACCGCGAGCGCCGTCTCGACGTCGACGCTGCCGTACACGCAGGGACGACCCGTGCCGCTGCAGGTGGCATTGCGGTAGACGCAGCGGACGAGACCCGAATTACAGCGATCCTCCTCGACGGACTCCATCCGGTACGAACCCTGGTCGACGTAGTAGTCGTTGACGCCCATCAGGCCGGTGTCGAGTGCCGCGAACGCCGTGAACGGTTTGAACGTCGAGCCGAGGTTGTACCGACCCTGGATCGCACGGTTGACGAGGATCGATTCGTCGGGGTCGATCGGATCGCCGTTCTCGTCGACCGACGGGAAGATCTCCTCGAACTTGCCGCCGCCGAGATCCGACTCGAACCAGCGGTTGTCGAACGTGGGGTAGCTCGCCAGCGCGATGATCTGGCCGTTCTGATAGTTCTGCACGACCATCGATCCCGCCGGCGCCTTGTACGGGACCTCGCGCGGGTAGTCCGGGAACACCAGCGTCGTGAAGTTGGTCTCGGGATCCTTCGGATTGACGGCGACCTCGGCCCGGCGTCGCTTGATCTGGGTCTCGAGCGCCTGCTCGGCGAACTGTTGCTGGTCGAGATCGATCGTCAGCTGCACGTCGTTGCCGTTGATCGGCGGGATCCGCTCGACCTCGCGCACGATCCGGCTGGCGTTGTCGACCTCGTAGGTCACCGACCCCCAGACGCCGTGGAGATCCTCCTCCATGCTCAACTCGATGCCGAACTGGCCGACGCGTTCGTTGAGGAAGTAGCCCTGCCCCTGGTAGAAGTCCTTCGTCTCGGCGGTGATCCGGCCCATGTAGCCCACCACGTGACTCGCGAGCGGGGCGTACGGGTACACGCGGCGTGACTGCTCGAGAATCGTGACCCCCGGCAGGTCCTCGATGCGCTCCTCGATCGCGATCGCGGTGCGTTCGTCGATGTCCTCCGCGACCGGCATCGGCAGGAACGGGCTGTAGACACCGCTGTCGTAGCGGGCCTCCATCTCCTCGATCGGCACGTTGACCCACCCCGACAGGCGTCGGAAGATCTCCGCGCGGTCGTCGGACTTGCGGATCAGTTCCCAGTCGACCCCCACCGTGAGGACGCGATCGTTGTCGGCGAGGATCCGGCCATCGGCGTCGAAGATCCGCCCGCGTTCGGGCAGCAGCGGCACGGTACGCAGTTTGGTCGTGTCGACCTGGGCCTGGAGCGCCTCCTGCTCGACGGTCTGCAGGAACCACAGGCGGGCGCCGACGAGCCCGAAGAGCAGGAGCGCGACCAGCGCGAGGACGCCGAGGCGCGCCGCGCGTTTGTCAGCAGCCATGACGCACCGTTGGGGCGTGGCGGGGTACTCGTCGTCGGGTCGTCATCCAATTACCAGTCTGCATGTTACAAACGCGTTGCAGGGCGCGGGCGTCCGCGGCTGCGGTCACGACGAACTCTTACGTCGACCGCACGCCCGGACCGGCTCGTGCCGGGCGCGATCCGTCGATCAGACGTTCGGCTCCTTGACGGGTTGGGTCCACTCCGGGCGTCGCAGCCGCAGGCTCCAACGCGCCAACGGCACGAGCAAGGGACTCATGATCGCCGCGGACACCGCCACGATCGGCACCACGACGTACAGCTCCTCCTGGAACGGTTCGGGTTCGCCGATGAACACCCGCACCACCGGGATCGTCAACGCGCCTGCGGCCGATCCCAGCCCGGTGAACAGCGCGGCGAGCCACCAGTGCGGGTCGGCGGCGATCAGCGCGAGCAGCCCGCCGACCACACCGGCGATCGTCATCGCCGTTGCGGTCGAACCGAGCGGGGTCCCCTCGGCGAGGTCGAACATCACCCCGAACACGAACCCCACGAGTGCACCACGTTCGCTCCCACCGACCACGCCGGCAGCGGCGGCCGTCGCGATCATGATCTGGATGATCACGCCGGCCACCTGGACCTCGACGAAGATCGTGCGCTGGAGCGCCAGTAGGAGCAGCCCGAGCGGGATCACCCGCACGAGCGGGCCCTGGAAGAACGCGGCGAACATCAGCCGGTCGGACCCCGTGGGGTCACTGCTCGACTTCGGACAGCGGCCGGTACAGCACCACGCGCACGAAGTTGAGCCGGGCGAGGTCGGCGTTCAGTTCGACGTCGAGCAACGGGCCGCCCGATCCCGGACGGTCGGCACGGTTGAGCACGCGACCGACAGGGATGCCGGTCGGGGCGAGGCTCTCGGATCCGCCGGCCGTCTCCACGAGGTCGCCGGCCTGCAACTCCGCCAGCGACGGGGAATCCTGGAGGAACTTGATCTGCGGCAGGCGCAGACGACCGCGCCCCTCGAGTGCGCCGTACTCCTTCTCGATCACCGGCGGGGGGGTCGCCGTGACCGTCGTGGAGGGGCTGATCGCAACACCCTCGTCCGCCTGCGGAATCGTCGTGGACGTCGCCGCCGCGTCTGCCGCCGCTGCCTCGGCTGCCGCCAGGTCGCGGATCTCGGCCTCGGTGAGCGGACGACCGTTCTCGTCGACCAGCTGCGACAGGTCGAAGTCCGACCCCCCGGGCAACGTGGTGGCGGGGACCGGCGCGCCGCCCGGCAGCGTCGCCCCGGGCACCAGCGCCACCGGCACGGTGGTGGTCGGAACTGTCGTGGTGGTGCCCGCGTCACGCACCTCGTCGGGGTCGAGACCCGACGGCGTGGTGTTCGTGGGCACCAGGTCGGCCACCTGATCTGACGAGGTGACCTTGACGGCGACCGCGTAGCGGGCGTCGGTCACCAGCATCACGCGGGCCGAGTTGGCCGTCACCTGCGTCACCTTGCCGACGAGGCCGGCCTGGTTGACCACGGGCATCCCCACGGCGATGCCGCTCCGACTGCCCTTGTTGATCTCGATGACCTGGTCGAGGTTGTTCGCGGCATAGCCCACGACGCGGGCGACCTCGGTGTCGATTCCGGACAGCGACGGGAGGCTGTAGAGCGCCTGCAGTTCCTTGCCCTCGATGACGGCGGCCTCCGCTGCGGCCTGCGTACCGATCAGGCGGTCGACCTGCTCCTGCAGTGCCAGGTTCTCCTGCTCGAGATCGTCGTAGTTCGTGATGCCGTGCCAGGCCCGCTCGATCGGGTTGGTGACCACGCCGGTGGCGGACTCGACCGGGTCGAGGACGACACCGAAGCCGTCACGGACGGCGTCGATCACCGGGTTGCCGCGCAGGTCGAGCGTGAGCAGGAGCACGGAGCTCAGCAGCAGCGCGAGGATGATGCGCTTGCGCCCGACGGAGTAGATGGCCATGGCGGTACCCGATGCCGGATGCGGCGGTCAGTCCTCGCCACCGAGGGACATCAGCCCACGCATGGCGTCGATGTTCTCCAGCGCGCGGCCCGAACCGATGACGACGCTGTAGAGCGGCTCGTCGGCGATCCGGATCGGCATGCCGGTCTCGTGCATCAGTCGCTGGTCGAGACCGCCGAGCAACGCGCCGCCACCGGTGATCGTGATGCCGTCTTCCATGATGTCGGCCGCGAGTTCGGGCGGCGTCTTGTCGAGCGTCGTCTTCACGGCGTCAACGATGGCAGAGATCGGCTCGGCAAGGGCTTCACGCACCTGTTCGGTGGTGACCTGGATCGTGCGGGGCAGCCCGGAGATGAGGTCCCGGCCGCGGATGTCGGCGGTCAGCTCGAGTTCGAGCGGCCACGCCGAACCCATCTGGATCTTGATCTCCTCGGCGGTGCGGTCACCGATCGCGAGCGAGAACTCCTTCTTCACGTACTGCAGGACCGCGTCGTCGAGTTCGTCGCCGGCGACGCGGATCGACTGGGCGGTCACGATGCCACCGAGCGAGATCACCGCGACCTCGGTGGTGCCGCCCCCGATGTCGACGATCATGTTGCCCGACGGCTCGTGAACGGGCATGTCGGCACCGATCGCTGCAGCCATCGGCTCTTCGATGATGTGCACCGGCTTGCGGGCGCCGGCGTACTCGGCGGCGTCCTGCACGGCGCGCTGCTCGACGCCGGTGATGCCGGACGGCACGCAGATCACCATGCGCGGCTTGCTCCACTTGGAGCCGTGCACCTTCTGGATGAAGTAGCGCAGCATCTTCTCGCACACCTCGAAGTCGGCGATCACGCCGTCCTTGAGCGGCCGGATCGCCTTGATGTGGTTCGGGGTGCGACCCATCATCCGCTTGGCTTCCATGCCGACCGCGACGGGGCGGCCGTCGTTGGCGTTGATCGCCACGACCGAGGGTTCGTCGAGCACGACACCATGGCCGCGCACGTAGATCAGGGTGTTCGCCGTGCCCAGGTCGATGGCCAGGTCACGCCCGAGACTGAGCGGATTGTTGCGGGCCATGGAATGGCCACCTTTCGCGAGCTGTCGAGAGAACCGATCCGGCACTCCAACCGTGCCATCAACCGGAAACCTCCAATGTTACAGATTGGGGAAGAAAATCCCGATCTCACGCTCGGCAGAGGCCAGCGAGTCGCTGCCGTGCACCAGGTTCTCGGTGAACAGGATGCCGAGGTCGCCACGAATGGTTCCCGGAGCTGCCGTGCGCGGATTGGTCGCCCCCATCATCGCACGAACGACTTCCCAGGTGTCCTCGGGGCCCTCGATCACCATGGCGACGACCGGCCCGCGGCCCATGAACTCGACGAGCTCACCGTAGAACCCCTTGCCCACGTGCTCCTCGTAGTGGCGCGCCAACGTGTCGGTGTCGAGCTGGCGGAGCTCCATCGCCACGATGTCGAGGTTCTTCGCCTCGAACCGCGACATGATCTCGCCGACGAGCTTGCGCTCCACGGCGTCGGGCTTCAACAGGACCAGAGTGCGATCAGACATGCCGGCGAACCTACCGATCCCAACCCGAAAAATGCCTGGATCTACGCGCTGGCCGCGACAATCGAGGCACTTTTCGGGGTTTTGGGGCGTGGAGCGGGTCAGTTGGCGGAACGTTGGAGGACGGGGCGGGCGGCGCCGGCGGTGTAGAGGCTGCCGGTGGCGAGGATGGCGTCGTCGGCGTCCGCGTACTCCATCGCCCGTTGGCAGGCGGCCTCGACGGTGTCGAACACGTAGACGTCGTCACAGCCGAGGCGACGAGCGGCGTCGGCCACGTCGACGGCCGGCACGCCGCGCGGGGACGGGGCCGTGCAGGCGAACACGACGTCGAACTCGTCGGCGCGCAGTGCTGCGAGCATCTCCTCGGGGTCGCGCAGCGTTCCGACGACGAGCAGCCGACGCCCGTCGGGATCGAAGTCCTCGAAGAACACCCCGGCGCACGTGTCGGCACCGGGAGGGTTGTGGGCGCCGTCGACGATCACGAGCGGCTGACGGCCGAGCACCTCGAACCGACCGGGCATCGTGACCTCCCCGAAGCCCTCCATCACCACCTCCTCGGCCAGCGGTGCCGCGAAGAACGTCTCGACGGCCACGAGCGCCACCGCAGCGTTGCTGCCCTGGTGAGCGCCGTTGAGCGGCAGGTAGACGTCGGTGTAGATCGTGGTGGGCGTGCGGATGTCGAGCAGTCGTCCACCGATCGCGAGGCGGTTGCCAACGAGTTCGAAGTCGTCGTCGACGACGAGGGTGGCCGCACCGCCCACGTTGGCGAAGATGTCCACCAGCTGCGGACGAGTCTCGCCCACGATGGTCGCCGATCGGGCCTTGATGATGCCGGCCTTCTCGGTGGCGATGTGTTCGAGCGTCGGTCCGGCGAACTCGGTGTGGTCCATCCCGATGTTGGTGATCACCGCGACGGTCGCATCGACGACGTTGGTGGCGTCCCATCGACCGAGCAGCCCGACCTCGATCACCATCACGTCGACGGCCACGTCGGCGAACCACCGGAACGCGGCCGCGGTCATGATCTCGAAGTATCCGGGACGTACCCCGACGATCGGTTCGAGTTCTGCGATGGCGGCCACCTGCTCGGCGAAGTCGTCGTCGGCGATCGGCTCGAGGTTGCGGCTGATCCGCTCGTTGACGCGTTCGAGGTGCGGACTCGTGTAGGTGCCGACGGTGAGCCCGCTCGCGACGAGCAACCGTGAGATCATCTGGGCGGTCGAGCCCTTGCCGTTGGTGCCGGTGATGTGGATCACCGGTGCTGCGTGCTGGGGATCGCCCATCGCCGCGCACAGCGCAGTGATGTTGTCGAGCGACGGCGACTCGATCCGCCCCGTCTTCTCGTAGGTCGCGTGCTCGTCGAGATAGCGAAGCGCGTCGGCGTAGTTCATGAAGCGCTCAGGCTAGGGACGAAATGAGACCCGGGGTCTGACCCCGCGTCTCATTTCAGGAGGCGGCTTTGCGCTGTCGACCCGTGGAA
>CAVQRU010000005.1:0-11832 GCA_963715285.1 Ilumatobacteraceae bacterium
AGTGGGTGGACTGGTGTCAGGTCAGCGCGCGGAGCCAGGCGAGGACGGCGGTGGGGTCGGTGAGACGGTAGGGCGCGATCGTCTCGGCGTCGCCGACCTTGATCGCGATGTCGTCGGCCCCGAGGTGGGCGAAGGCGTCTTCGTCGGTCACGTCGTCGCCGACGAACACCGTCGTCACCGCGCCGAGCTGGTGAGCGAGATGCATCAGGGCCGTGCCCTTGTCCGCGTGACGGGCGAAGAGCTCGAGCACGTTGCTGCCCGCCTTGATCGTGGCGCCGTCGATCTTCCCGGCCGCGGCGTAGAGGCCGTCGATCGCCTCGCGGCCACGACCTGCTTCGGCCTGGCGGACGTGCAGCACGACGCTGGCCGGTTTGCGTTCGATCCAGGCTCCGTCACCGGCGCGGTCGGCGGCCTCGACCGTGAGCGCGTCGAGGGCGGCGAGGCGTTGCCGCTCCTCGGTATCGAGCGGCTGCATCGGACGATCTCGGATCTCCATGCCGTGGCTGCCGATCACGTCGACGTCGTGCCGGAACCCGAACTGGGCGAGGCCGTCGAGCGAGCGGCCGGACACGACGACCACGTGCACCGTCTCCAGCGCGGCTACCGCACTCACGGCGTCGCCCATCCCGTCGAGCAGGACTGCATCGGCGGCATGGTCGACCAGCGGCGCCAGCACGCCGTCGACGTCGAGTCCGACCAGCATCGGACGCGGCGCGGTCGCGACGAGCCGGGCCAGCTCGGCAGGATCGTCGTAGGCCGTCATGACGGCGTCAGTCGTTGGCGGCATCGCGGGCATCGGCGGAGGCCACCATCACGCCGAGGAACCTGTCGGCCCAGCCCTGCACGTCGCTCTTGCGGATCTGGTTGCGCAGCCCTTCCATCCGCTCGCGCCGCTCGTGGCGGTGCATCTCCACCGCGGTCATGATCGCCTGCTGTAGCGCTTCGTTGTCGTGGGGGTTGACGAGCACCGCATCGGTCAGTTCGTCGGCGGCACCGGCGAACTCCGACAGCACCAGCACTCCGTCGCCGTCGATGTGCGCGGCGGCGTACTCCTTGGCGACGAGGTTCATCCCGTCACGGAACGGGGTGACGAGCATGACGTCGCCGGCGCGGTAGAGCGCGATCAGCTCGTCGAACGGCAGCGACTGGTACAGGTAGTGGATCACCGGCAGTCCGATGCGGCTGTATCGGCCGTTGATCGCGCCCACCAGCCGCTCGATCTGGTGCCGCTCGTCCTGGTAGTGCTCGACGGCCTCGCGTGTGGGCGTGGCGACCTGGACCATCACGTGGCGCTCAGGGTCGAGTTGCCCCGACTCGAGCAGCGCGGCGAAGGCCTTGAGTCGCAACCCGATGCCCTTGGTGTAGTCGAGCCGGTCGACGCCGAGCAGGATCACCTCGGGGTCGCCGAGTCGGGCGCGTATCTGACTCATGCGTTGGCGGGTCGCTCGACCCGCCGCCATCGCTTCGACGTCGTCGACGTCGATCGAGATCGGGAACGCACCGACCCGGGTGCGGTGATCCGGGTTCTCGATCACATCGTGATGGGCGTCGACGTGCAGGAGCTGCTGCGCAGCGGTGATGAAGTTCGAGGTTCCCATCGGGCGCTGGAAACCCAGCAGGTCGCAGCCGAGCATGCCTTCGACGATCTCGGTCCGCCACGGCAGCCGCGAGAACAGCTCGTACGGCGGGAAGGGAATGTGGAGGAAGAACCCGATGGTGACGTCGTCGCGTCGCTCGCGCAACATCTTGGGCACGAGCTGGAGCTGGTAGTCGTGGATCCACACCATCGCGTCGGGCGGAGCGATGTCGGCCAGCGTGGTGGCGAACCGCTCGTTGACCGTGACGTAGGCGTCCCACTGATCGGCCGAGTACGTCGACTCTCGCAGGGCATCGTGGTACAGCGGCCAGAGGCCGTCGTTGGAGAATCCCTCGTAGTAGAGCTCGATCTCTTCCTCGCTGATCGGCACGGGATGGAGTTCGACCCCCTCGACGGCGAACGGCTCGGCCTCGTCGTCGGGATTGCCGGTCCAGCCGACCCAGGTGCCACCGGTGTCGCGCAGCATCGGCAGCAGCGCCCGCACCAGGCCGCCCGGGCTCGGTGCCCAGCCCTCGTCGGTGCGCATCACGGGGAGGCGGTTGGCCGCCACCACGATCGGTCGAGTGATCGGTACCGGGTTCATCGGGTCACCTCACACGTTCGAGGGCCCGCTCGAGATCGGCCACCAGGTCGGCCGCGTCCTCGATGCCCACCGACAGGCGGACCAGGTTGTCGGGAACCTCGAGCGGCGAGCCAGCGGCCGACGCGTGGGTCATCGCCCCGGGATGCTCGATGAGGCTCTCGACGGCGCCGAGCGACTCGGCCAACGTGAAGATCTCGGTGGATGCAGCGACGGTCATGGCAGCGTCCCTGCCAGCGGCGAGCGTGAACGACACCATGCCACCGAAGTCGCTCATCTGCTTGGCCGCCGCAGCGTGGCCGGGATGGTCGGGCAGCTGCGGGTACAGCACACGCTCGACGGCCGGGTGACCGACCAGCAGGTCGACGACGGCGCGGGCGTTCTCGCAGTGCCGGTCCATCCGCACCGCGAGCGTCTTGACGCCGCGCAGGACGAGGTAGCAGTCGAACGGAGCGGGGATCGCCCCGGCCGCGTTCTGCGTGAATCGCAGGCGGTCGGCGAGCTCGTCGTCGTCGACTGCCACGAACCCACCGACGACGTCGCTGTGGCCCCCGAGGTACTTCGTGGCCGAGTGCACCACGATGTCGGCACCGAGCGTGAGCGGCTGTTGGAGATACGGCGTGGCGAAGGTGTTGTCGACGACCACCAGCGCCCCGCGGGCGCGAGCGATGTCGGCGATCGCTTCGATGTCGAAGCAGGTGAGCAGCGGGTTGGTCGGCGTCTCGAGCCACACGAGCCCGACGTCGTCGGGCCAGTTCTCCCGCAGCGCATCGAGGTCGGTGAGGTCGACCGCGGTCCACGGGAAGCCGAGGGGACTCCACACCTTCGAGATCAGGCGGAAGGTGCCGCCGTAGGCGTCGTTGCCGAGCAGGATGCGCTGGCCGGGTCGCAACAGCCGCAGGATGTTGTCCTCGGCTGCCAGCCCGCTCGCGAACGCGAGTCCGTGAGCGGCCTCTTCGAGGGAGGCGACCTGCGCTTCGAGCGCCGAACGTGTCGGGTTGCCCGACCGGGAGTACTCGAACCCCTTGTGGTTGCCCACGCCGTCCTGAGCGAAGGTGGTCGACAACGAGATCGGGGTGACGACCGCCCCGGTCGTCGGCTCGGGATCCTGGCCGGCGTGGATCGCCCGGGTCGAGAACGAATGGCGGCTCGACGCCTCGATGTCACCCATCGCTGCGGCCCTCGAGTGTGGCTTCGGCGACCGCGGTGAAGTACGACAGCACGTCGGTGCGGGTCAACACACTGAGTGGCCTGCCGCCCGACAGCACGAGCAGCGCGGGCGCCGACTCGAGCATCTCGACGGCGAGTTCGACCTTCTGGCCGACGCCGATCGTCGGCAGCTTCGGACCCATCACCTTCTCGACCGGGGTCGACATCACACCCGGGTCGCGGTGGATGACCTCCATCAGCTCGAGTTCGTCGATCGATCCGGACACCT
Organism: Ilumatobacteraceae bacterium; assembly: GCA_963715285.1. Taxonomy (GTDB): domain Bacteria; phylum Actinomycetota; class Acidimicrobiia; order Acidimicrobiales; family Ilumatobacteraceae; genus Sva-07. The sequence continues at coordinate 3,616 of CAVQRU010000005.1, forward strand.
CGGCCGCGGCGAACGGCGGTGTGTTCTTGCACACCGGGAGCTGGCTGACGCCGTTGGTGCGCATCAACTCGATCGCGTCGGACACCGGCTGGTGCGGGTTGACGTAGAGCAGGTTCTCGATCGACGCGTTGCGTGTGTCGAGCACCGCGCCGACGCACCGGTCGCACTCGCGGAGGAACCCGAAGTTGGCCATCCACGCATCGTCGAACACCCGTGACAGATAGCCGCGTCCGGAGTCGGGGTTGAACACGACGACCACGTCGTCGGGCCCGGCGGCCTTGGCCACCTTGATGGCGGCCGCGACGGCCATGCCGCCCGAGCCACCGATCAGGATGCCCTCACGCTCGGACACGTAGCGGGCGGTGAGGAAGCTCTCCTCGTCGCTGATCGGGATGATGTCGTCGAGCAGTTCCGGCTCCCACGCGGCCGGGAAGAAGTCCTCACCGACGCCCTCGACGAGGTAGGGGCGACCGGAACCTCCCGAGAACACGGAGCCCTCGGGATCGGCGGCGATGATCTTGATGTCGGGGTTCATCGACTTGAGGTAGCGGGCCACGCCGGTGATCGATCCGCACGTGCCGGCCCCGGCGATGAAATGGGTGATCCGCCCGCCGGTCTGGCGCCAGATCTCGGGGCCGGTGGTCTTCTCGTGCGCCACCGGGTTGTGCGGATTCTGGTACTGGTTGGGGCGGAACGCGCCCAGCTCGTTCGTGAGACGTTCAGCGACGCTGTAGTAGCTCTGGGGGTCGTCGGGTTCGACGGCCACGGGACACACGACGACCTCGGCGCCGTACGCCTTGAGCAGGGAGATCTTCTCGGGTGCGACCTTGTCGGTCATCACGAACACGCAGTTGTAGCCACGTTGCGCGGCGACGATGGCGAGACCGACCCCGGTGTTCCCGCTGGTGGGCTCGACGATCGTGCCACCGGGCTTCAGCACTCCCTCACGTTCGGCGGCGAGGATCATCTCGAGAGCCGGCCGGTCCTTGGCCGAGCCGCCCGGGTTGGTGCTCTCGTTCTTCATGGCGAACACGCACTCGATGTCCTCGAGTTCGCTGAGCCGCTTCAGGCGGATCAACGGCGTGTTGCCGATGGTGTCGATCACCGAGTCGACGATCTCGGTCCCGACGAGACGTGGATCGCTCATGTGGTCGACAGTACCCGTCGTGGGGCCGCCACGCTACGGGTCACCCGAACACGCGGTTCGCGAGACGGCTCGCCGCATTCGGCTGCGGTGGCTCGAACCCGTCGGGGAGCAACTCGGGGTGGCGTTCGGTGAGGAATGCGATCAGCTCGCCCGCCGACGGGTTGACGAACCCGGTGCCGCCGATCACGACCGTGGGGACGGTTTCGTTGCCGTTCGCGTGCTGCCGCACGATCGCTGCGTCGTCGGCGCTGTCCCAGATGTTGTGTTCGACACGTTCGATGCCGAGCTTGTCGAGTTTGCGCTGCAGCATCGAGCAGAATCCGCAGCCGGGCCTCCAGTAGAGGTCGATCTGGCTGACGGTTTCGGCGAGCTCCTCGGGCATGCCCGGTGCAACGATGCGGGCACGGATGTATTCCCGGTGGTCTCCGCACACACGGGGCTCACGGCGACGTCGCGGGTCGCGGCTGGCAGACTGGAACGATGACGACCCCCGAATCCGACTCGTCGGTGTACCTCGCCCGTCTGGCCAAGGTGCGCGCCGCGATGGCCGAGTCCGGACATCGACACGCTGCTGCTGTCGGTGGGCCACGACCTGCCGTATCTCACCGGCTACACGGCGATGCCGCTCGAGCGCCTGACGATGCTCGTCGTCCCGCGCGCGGCCGAGGCGACGATGGTGATCCCGGCCCTGGAGGCCCCGCGGGTCCGTCAGGTGCCCGGCGTGTTCGATCTGCTGCCGTGGGGCGAGACCCAGGACCCCACGGCGATCGTGGCCGCCCTCGCTGCCGGCTCCGGTCGGGTCGCGGTCGGCGACCAGATGTGGGCGCGGTTCCTCGTCGAGCTGCTTCCACAGCTGCCCGGCGTCGAGTACACGCGGGCGGTCGACGTGGTCGGACCGCTGCGCATGTCGAAGGATCAGGCCGAAGTCGACGCGCTCGCAGCCGCCGGGGCTGCCGTCGACCGCATCGCCGGCGAACTGCAGCGCGGCGAGATCCCGCTGGTGGGACGCACCGAGGCGGAGGTCTCGGCCCACCTCGGTCGTCGGATCATCGAGGAGGGTCACGACAAGGTCAACTTCGCGATCGTCGCTGCCGGCGAGAACGCGGCCAGTCCGCACCACCATGCCGGGTCGCGGGTGATCGGGGAGAACGAGATCGTCCTGTGCGACTTCGGCGGCACGATGAACGGCTACTGCTCCGACACCACGCGCTGCGTGTTCACCGGCGAGCCCACCGCCGAGGTGGCGGACGCCTACGCCGTGCTCCACGAGGCCCAGCGCGTCGGGGTCGAGGCGGGTGTGGTCGGCACGCCCTGCGAGGAGATCGATCGGGCGACCCGGCGGGTGATCGACGACGCCGGCTTCGGGGACTTCTTCATCCACCGCACCGGCCACGGCATCGGGATGGAGGAGCACGAGGACCCCTACATCGTCGAGGGCAACTCGCTGCCGCTGGAGGCCGGTCACGCCTACAGCGTCGAACCCGGCATCTACATCCCGGGCAAGTGGGGGATGCGCCTCGAGGACATCGTCGTCGCCACCGTCGACGGCCCGGTTGCATTGAACAACTCGGACCACTCCCTGGTCGCGGTGGGATGAGGCCGATTCGGTCTCGATCACAGGTCGCCCTCCTGATCGCACTCGCGGTGATCGGGTCGGTGCTCGCATCCGCTCTGCCCGCGCGCGCCGACGCCGTCGCCGTCGCCGCACCGGTCGTGCGTCAGGCGCTCCCCGTCGGCAACGCAGCGACGGCGCTGCTCCCGCTCCCGCCGTGCCGGCTCTTCGACGCACGGCAGACCCCGGATCTGGGGCGCGTCGACGCGTCGACCTGGCGGTTGTCCGTCGTCGGCCGGTGCGGCGTTCCCGCCACGGCGCGGTCGGTCGCGGTCAGCATCGTGGCCACGGGCACGACCGCACCCGGGTTCGTGACCGTGTCGCCTGGCGGAACCTCCCGTCCGGAGGTGTCGAACCTCAACTACGAACCCGGCAACACCGTGGCGAACTCTGCAGTGGTGAAGCTCGGCGCATCCGGCACGATCGAGGTGTACACGTCGGCTGCCGCGGACATCATCATCGACGTCACCGGGGCGTTCGTCGAGACCCCTGCGGCGGTGAGCGCCGGTCGTTTCGTCGCCGCCGATCCCACGCGCGTGGTCGACACCCGGACAACCGCTCGACGCGGTGACGGTGAGATCCGCGTGCCGCTCCCGGCCGGCGTTCCCCGCGATGCGATCGCGCTGGCGATCAGCGTGACCGCGGTCGACGCGGCGTCCGACGCCGGCTATCTGTCGTTGTACCCGGTCGGCGGTCAGCGCTCGGAGACCTCGGTGGTGAACACCGACGAACACAATCGCACCCGGGCGAACGCGGTGTTCGCCGCCGTGGGCGCCGAGGGGTTCGTGGTGTTCCGGTCGATGGAGACCGACGTGCTCGTGGACCTGTGGGGCTGGTTCACGGGGCCGTCCGCGCCGCCGTCCACCGATGGGTTGTTCGTGCCCCAGAAGCCGACGCGGGTCTGGGATACGCGAGCCTCACTCGACCCGGTGCACCGTGGTGGGACCGTCGAGCGGGACCTCGCCCTCGCAGCCGCCGCGATCGTTGCGAACGTGACCGTCGTCGAACCGACGGGATCAGGCTTCGTCTCCGTGTTCGCAGCGGGTACGCCGCGTCCCGATGTCTCGTCGCTCAACTACCGCTGGCGGCAACCGGTCGCCGCGCTCACCGTGTCACGTCTGTCCGACCGGGGGGTGGCGCTGCACTCCTTCGCCGGCGCGCACCTGCTCGTCGACGTCGCCGGATGGTTCACCGGAGCCGCAGTGGCTGCCACGAGGCCGCCGCCGGCGAACGAGTTCCCGCCAGGTGACTCGGAGGTGCTGTTCGTGTCGGATTCGGCGTTCGCCGGAATCCGCTGGAACGGGGCACTGCCGGTTCTTGCCGGGGCGGCGTTCGACAGCCGACTCGAGTCGTGTCGGCGCCTGGTCGGCGCATCGTGCCGGGGCCGAGAGGGCTACTCCCCGCGGACCGCCGAGTCCGAACTCTCCACTGCGCCGTTCGGCCGGTTCGACACGGCGATCGTCGCGGTCGGCTACAACGATTCGGCGTGGGCGTTCCCCCGGGCACTCGACGCCGTCATCGCGATGGCGCGTCTGCGGGGCATCGACCGCGTCATGTGGGTGACGTACCGCGAGAACGTCGGGTACGTGTCACCGGCGGGCGTCTCCAACGCCGCGTCGTTCGTGGCGATGAACCAGTGGTTGCGTTCGGCGGCGGCGTCAGGTCGATATCCGGAGCTGGTCATCGCCGACTGGCACACCTACTCGTTCGCGCAGCGGGGCTGGTTGACCACCGATGGCGTTCACCTGACCGTACCGGGCGCCCGGGCGGCGGCCGAGTACGTGTCGCGCAAGTTGGCTGCGATCGAGCGGCGGCCCTGTCCCGCGACGATCGGGGGGCCCGCTGATCCCGGGGGCTGGTGCGCCGACCCCGACCTGACCGGTCCGCCCTGACGTCAGCTACTGGCGAACTTGGTCTCGTCCGGGACGTCGCTGATGCCGGTGAGTTCGATGAACAGGTCGGCGCCGTCGTAGCGGGCGAGCACCCCGTTCTCGAGCGCGCAGTAGACCTTCGTGCCGCCGGACACGGGAACGTCGACGCACAGCGCCGACCGGCCGCCCTGGGTGATCTCGTAGCCGCTGGTGTCGCCGATGCGCCGTCCGGCGTCGACACGTAGTCGGCGGGCCATGCTCGCACCGTAGAAGTCGTGGCTCAGCTGCACGTCCGACACGCGGGCGTCGTTGATCACGGCCTCGCACTCGGAGGTGGTGAGATTGCAGGTGGCGGCGTTGCCGGTGCCGTTGAGGAACCGGATGTCGTTGACGGTGACGGAGCGACGGCTGTTGTCGGCCTGCACCACCGTGGCGGTCGAGTTGAGCCCACCGAGGCGGGTCAGGACCTTGTAGTCGGCGGTGAACTGGGCGATCCCGACGGCGTCGAGCCGTTCGAGCACCGCGTCGACGGCGGTGTCCCCGGTGGGGGAGAGCGACGGCTGATCGCTCTCGAACGACGGCCGCAGCCCGGTGGCACATGCCGCGAGACCGACCGCTGCGGCGACCGCGGTGAGGACGGCACGACGGATCGGGCGATGGAGCTGATGATGCTCGCGGGGGGCGGCCATGGCGCCGTCAGGCTACGGCGTTACCGTGGGCGAACGTGATCAGCCTCGACGCCGCCACGGTGCTCCTGCAATGGGCCACCGGCGGCATGCTGTTCTGCTGGTTCACCACCCGACGCCGCATCGCCAGTCTCGGCTACGGCTGGCTGCTGCGAGGCGTCTACTTCTGCTTCGCCGCCGGGTCGTTGGCAGCAGGTCTGGCCTTCGGCGTCGTCCCGGTGCGCGAAGCGTCCTCGGTGGGCGTGATGATCACCTGCCTGTTCGCCCTCGTGGTGTCGGTGCGGCGCAAAGCGGCGGGTGTGAGCGGCGCCCGAGCGGAGTACGACCGGCGGAGCGAGCGGGTCGCGGCGATGACCGGCATCGAGCGGACCGTCGAGACGCCGGCGGCCGACGGCGGAGGATCCGCCGGGGTCGGCCCCGAGTTCCCCCCGATCCTCGACCTGCTGCCGGTGATCGTCGGCACGGTCGGCCTGCTGGCCGCGGCGGTCGATGCCGGCGGCGATACCTGGGTGGCGATCGCCCGCACGCTGGTCGGGGCGGCGTTCATCGGCGCGCTGTCCGACGGGATGCTCCTCGGTCACTGGTATCTCACGCAGCCAGGGCTGCCGCGGGTGCTGCTCAACGAGATGGTCGATGCGCTCGCCTGGCTGTGGCCTGTCGAGGTGATCGTGATGCTGCTGCCGACCGGGATGATCGCTGTGCTCAACGGCACGGTCGACGACGGCTGGGGCGGCATGTTGGGCTGGATGTGGGTGATGTGTTCGCTGACCACGATCATCCTGATCTTCGTCACCAAGGCGGCGCTGCGCGAGCGGTACTACTCGGCGGTGATGGCGGCAACCGGCCTGCTCTACCTCGCCATCCTCACCGGTTTCGGGATGGACATCGTCCCGCGCGCCATCCTCGCCGATTTCTGAACGAATGAGACATGGGGTCAGACCCCGCGTCTCATTCGGATGTGCTTGACTCTCTGCATGGCACGGCCCGTGTGGAGTGGGACCATCTCGTTCGGTCTGGTGGCGATCCCCGTCAAGCTGTTCCACGCCGTGCGCCGCCAGAGCGTGTCGTTCAACCAGCTCGACGAGCGCAACATGGCCCGCATCCGCTACCGCAAGGTGAACGCGGAGACCGGTGAGGAGGTCGGCGACGACCACATCGTCAAGGGGTACGAGATCTCCAAGGATCGCTACGTCGTGGTCGATCCCGACGAGCTCGAGCCGTTCATGCCGGTGGCCACCAAGTCGGTCGACCTCGAGGAGTTCGTCGACCTCGCCGACATCGACCCGGTCTACTTCGACACCGCCTACCACCTCGCTCCCGACGGCCCGCCGAAGCCGTACGTCCTGCTCGCGCGAGCGATGGAGGCCAGCGGCAAGGTGGCGATCGGTCGGTTCGTGATGCGCAACAAGCAGTACACCGCCGCCATCCGCGCCGAGGACGGACGACTCGTGATGTCGACATTGGCCTACGCCGACGAGGTGATCGATCCCGCCGACATCGAGGAGCTGCAGGGCCTCGAAGACGTCGAGGTCAACGACAAGGAGGTGGCGATGGCCGAGAGCCTCGTCGCCTCGCTCACCGCCGCCTTCGAACCGGAGAAGTACCGCGACGAATACCGCGAGGAAGTCATGGCGCTGATCCAGATGAAGGCCGACGGCGAGGAGTTCGAGATGCCCGAAGCGGCCGCGGAGAAGCCCAAGGTCGTCGACATCCGGGGCGGCGTTCATCGGCGCGCTGTCCGACGGGATGCTCCTCGGGCACTGGTACCTGACGCAGCCGGGGCTGCCACGCGTGCTGCTCAACGAGATGGTCAACGCGCTCGCCTGGTTGTGGCCGGCCGAGGTGATCGTGATGCTGCTGCCCACCGGGATGATCGCCGTCCTGAACGGCACCGTCGACGACGGCTGGGGTGGCATGTTGGGCTGGATGTGGCTGATGTGTTCGCTCACCACGATCATCCTGATCTTCATCACGAAGGCGGCGCTGCGCGAGCGCTACTACTCGGCGGTGATGGCGGCAACCGGGTTGCTGTATCTCGCCATCCTCACCGGGTTCGGCATGGACATCGTCCCGCGTGCCATCCTCGCCGACTTCTGAACGAATGAGACATGGGGTCAGACCCCGCGTCTCATTCGGATGTGGTTGACTCTCTGCATGGCACGGCCCGTGTGGAGTGGGACCATCTCGTTCGGTCTGGTGGCGATCCCCGTCAAGCTGTTCCACGCCGTGCGCCGCCAGAGCGTGTCGTTCAACCAGCTCGACGAGCGCAACATGGCCCGCATCCGCTATCGCAAGGTGAACGCCGAGACCGGCGAGGAGGTCGGCGACGACCACATCGTCAAGGGCTACGAGATCTCCAAGGATCGCTACGTCGTCGTCGATCCCGACGAGCTCGAACCGTTCATGCCGGTGGCCACGAAGTCGGTCGACCTCGAGGAGTTCGTCGATCTCGCCGACATCGACCCGGTGTACTTCGACACCGCCTACCACCTCGCTCCCGACGGCCCGCCGAAGCCGTACGTCCTGCTCGCTCGAGCGATGGAGGCCAGCGGCAAGGTGGCGATCGGCCGGTTCGTGATGCGCAACAAGCAGTACACCGCGGCGATCCGTGCCGAGGACGGACGGCTGGTGATGTCGACGCTGGCGTACGCCGACGAGGTGATCGATCCCGCCGACATCGAGGAGCTGCAGGGCCTCGACGCCGTCGAGGTCAACGACAAGGAGGTGGCGATGGCCGAGAGCCTCGTCGCCTCGCTCGACCGCCGCCTTCGAACCGGAGAAGTACCGCGACGAATACGCGCGAGGAAGTCATGGCGCTGATCCAGATGAAGGCCGACGGCGAGGAGTTCGAGATGCCCGAAGCGGCCGCGGAGAAGCCCAAGGTCGTCGACATCATGGCGG
>CAVQRU010000006.1:0-117256 GCA_963715285.1 Ilumatobacteraceae bacterium
AACGTCGACGAGCGCTTCGACCGGTACGCCTACACCAACGACTGGAACGTACGCATCAACGCCCGTCAGTTCGGCGGGGTGCGCGGCGACTTCGGCATGGGGGCGACGCCGGACTTCATCCCGCCCACCACGCTGCGCCCGGACCACGTCGTCGACGACCTCGACACCCTGACGGTCGGCGACCACACGATCGAACTCCACCACGCCCGGGGCGAGACCGACGACCATCTGTGGGGTTGGATCCCCGAGCGCAAGTGGTTGTTCACCGGCGACTTCGTGATCTGGAACTTCCCGAATGCCGGCAACCCGCAGAAGGTCCAGCGGTACCCGATCGACTGGGCCGCGGCGCTGCGGGCGATGGCCGAACGGGGCCCGGAGCTCCTCCTCCCGGCGCACGGTCTGCCGATCGAGGGCCGTGAGCGCATCTCGCTGGTGCTGACCGACATCGCCGCAGCGCTCGAGCATCTCGTCGCCGAGGTGGTCGACATGATGAACGCCGGTGAGGTGCTCGACACGATCGTGCACAGCGTCCACGTACCCGACGACGTGCTCGCCAAGCCCTATCTGAGGCCGCTGTACGACGAACCCGAGTTCGTCGTGCGGAACATCTGGCGACAGTTCGGTGGCTGGTGGGACGGCGCCCCCAGCCGGCTCAAGCCGGCCCCCGACGCCGCGCTGGCCGAGGAACTCGCCGAGCTCGCAGGCGGCGCAACGGTGCTGATCGACCGGGCGACCGCGCTGTCGGAAGCGGGGGAGTTCCGGCTGGCCTGCCACCTGGCCGACTTGGCGGGATGGGCCGCTCCGGCCGACGCCGGTGTCCACGCGCTGCGCGCGGCGATCTACCGGGCACGTCGAGCGTCCGAGTCGTCGTTGATGGCGAAGGGAATCTTCGCGGGTGCGGCGCGGGAATCGGAGGCCGTCACGGGTTGAGGCGGCGACTTTCGCCGCTAGCATCGGACAACGCTATGTACGCAGTCATCGCCTCAGGCGGCAAGCAGGAAAAGGTGGCCGAAGGCCAGCAGGTACGAGTTGAACTGCTCGACGCCGACGAGGGCAGCGACGTGTCGCTGACCCCGGTCATGGTGGTCGATGGAGCAACCGTTCTCGCGACGCCTGATGAGCTCAAGAGCGCATCGGTCACCGGCAGGATCGTCGGCCAGGTCAAGGGTCCGAAGATCAACGGCTACACCTTCAAGCGCCGCACCAACCAACATCGTCGCTACGGCCATCGTCAGAAGTATCACGTCGTCGAGATCACCTCGATCACGGTCTGACCCGCCGATTGCACTGAATTCGAACGGAGTAGAGCACTCATGTCCAAGACAAAAGGTGGCGGTTCCACCCGCAACGGCCGCGATTCCAACGCCCAGCGCCTCGGCGTGAAGGCGTTCGGCGGCAGCTCGATCACGGCCGGCACGATCCTCGTGCGTCAGCGTGGCACCAAGTTCCATCCCGGCAAGAACGTCGGCAAGGGCAAGGACGACACGTTGTTCAGCCTCGTCGACGGCACCGTCGAGTTCGGCCAGACCAAGGGCCGCAAGACGGTCAGCGTCCTGCCCGTCGACGCCTGATCACCACTCGCTACCGAAACGGCCCGGCCTCCGCCAGGAGACCGGGCCGTTTCGCGTCCCCACGTACCTTCTCGTGAACGACTGCGCGCCCAGGGTGCGCAGTCGTTCACCAGAACGATTCAGGCGTCGGCGAGTTTGGCTTCGAGGGTGTCGACCTCGACGTTCAGGACCGCCGGAAGGCGGTCGCCGAAGCGGGCATAGTGGTCGCGGATCTGCGGAATCGCGGACTTCCAGCCGTCGATGTCGATCGACAGGATGGTGTCGAGGTCGGCCTCGTCGATCTCCAGGCCGTCGGTGTCGAGCGCATCCTTCGTCGGGAGCTTCCCGATCGGTGTGTCGATCGCGTCCGCAGTGCCGTTCACCCGTTCGAACACCCACTTGAGCACGCGGCTGTTCTCTCCGAAGCCCGGCCACAGGAACCGGCCGTCGTCGTCGCGGCGGAACCAGTTGACGAAGAAGATCTTCGGCAGGTTGGCCGGATCGGTCGCCTTCTCCATGCCCAACCAGTGGGCGAAGTAGTCGGCGTAGTTGTAGCCACAGAACGGCAGCATCGCCATCGGATCGAAGCGCAGGTTGCCGACGGCACCCTGCTGGGCCGCGGTCGTCTCGGACGCCATGATCGAGCCGAGGAACACGCCGTGCTCCCAGTCGTTGGCCTCGGTGACGAGCGGCACCGTGGTGCGGCGTCGGCCGCCGAACAGGATCGCCGAGATCGGCACGCCGGCGGGATCCTCCCACTCGGGTGCGATCGACGGGCACTGCGCTGCCGGGGCGGTGAAGCGTGCGTTCGGGTGGGCGGCCGGGGTGTCCATCTCCGGATTCCAGGCGTTGCCCTTCCAATCGGTGGCGCGCGCCGGAGCCGTGTCGGTCATTCCCTCCCACCAGACGTCGCCGTCGTCGGTGAGCGCGGTGTTGGTGTAGACGCAGTTTCCCCAGAGGGTCTCCATGGCATTGGCATTGGTGTCCCAGCCGGTGCCCGGTGCGACGCCGAAGAAGCCCGCCTCCGGGTTGATCGCGTAGAGACGTCCGTCGTCACCGAACTTCATCCAGCAGATGTCGTCGCCGATCGTCTCGGCCTTCCAGCCCGGGATCGTCGGCACGAGCATCGCCAGGTTGGTCTTGCCGCACGCCGACGGGAACGCACCGGCGATGTACTTCGACTCGCCGTCGGGGTTGGTGAGCTTGAGGATCAGCATGTGTTCTGCCAACCAGCCGTCGTCGCGCGCCATCACCGAGGCGATGCGCAGTGCGAAGCACTTCTTGCCGAGCAGGGCGTTGCCGCCGTAGCCCGAACCGTACGACCAGATCTCGCGCGTCTCGGGGAAGTGCACGATGTACTTGTTCTCGGCGTCGCACGGCCAGGGGACGTCCTTGGCGCCGTCGGCCAACGGTGCGCCGACCGAGTGCAGGCACGGGACCCAGTCGTCGTTGCCGAGCGCGTCGAGCGCGCCCTGGCCCATACGGGTCATGATGCGCATGTTGACCGCCACGTACGCGGAGTCGGTGAGCTGTACACCGATGTGGGCGATCGGGGAGCCGAGGGGTCCCATCGAGAACGGGACGACGTACATCGTGCGACCCTTCATGGCTCCCGTGTACAGGCGGGTCATCTCGGCACGCATCTCGGCGGGGTCACGCCAGTTGTTGTTCGGGCCGGCGTCGTCCTCGTTGGCGGCGCAGATGAAGGTGCGGTCCTCGACGCGTGCCACGTCGCCCGGATCGGAGTGGGCCCAGTAGCTGTTGGGACGCTTGGCGTCGTCGAGCTTCGTGAAGGTGCCGGAGTCGACCAGCTGCTGACAGAGGTGTTCGTACTCGTCGGCGGAGCCGTCGCACCAGTAGATGTCGGCGGGCTGCATCACTGCCGCCCATTCGGCGACCCAGTCCTTCAGTCGCTGGTTGCTGGTGGTTCCGCTCATCTCGTGACTCCTCGTCGAGTTCCAGGGTTGAGTTCGTGTTGGGGGGTGTTGGCGGGGCACACCGGCCCGAGCTCGTGTGCCGGCGTGCGTACACCACTCAGGTTAGGGCGCGCAACCGCCGCAGGCGAAACACAGCAGGGGGGCCGAAAGTCAGCTTTTCGGGCGTGACACCGGTGAGCGTCAGGCGCCGGGGGTCTGCATGTCGACCTCGGAGCCGAGGCGCAGGCGGGTGGCCTGGCCGGCATCGTCGAGTTCGAAGACCACGCGCTGGCCCTGACGGAGCATGCGGAAGATCGAGCCGTCGAGTGCGTCGGCGGCGAGTTCGTAGTCGTTGAGATCGGTGTCGGACATCACGAGTCCGTCACCGGTTGCGGGGTCGTAGGCCTTGATGACGCCCTGCATGTCGCTGGTCGCTCAGCCGGCCTTGACGATCTTGCCGGACTTGATGCAGCCGGTGCAGACGTTGACGCGCTTGGCAGCGCCGTTGACGTTGGCCCGTACACGCTGGATGTTCGGGTTCCAGCGACGCTTGGTGCGGCGGTGGGAGTGCGACACCGACATGCCCCACGACGGGCCCTTGCCACACACTTCACATTTCGATGCCATTGGAGTCTCCTGCGGGCCGCCGGGAACCCCGGCTCGATCACGTTCCCCGGGTCGTTGTTCGACCCGCGGTCGCCCGACGAGGTTTCCGCCTGCCGGGACAGCCATGAAATGCTACCAAGACGAGGTGGCGGCGCCACACGGGAGGAGCGAGGATCGTCGGTTCGGGCCGCAGAGGCGTCCGACTGCCCTGCTGCCTCGTAAGCTCGTCGACCGTGCCGACACTGGAACGGTTGAACACCGCTGCGCTCCGCGAGTCCGTCCGAACCTTTCGCGACACCGTCCGCGACCACGCGCCAGGGCTCAACCGCCTGAACGTGTACCCGGTTCCCGACGGCGACACCGGGACGAACATGGCCCGCACGCTCGACGCGGTCGTCGCCGAGATGGAGACCGCCGCCGAGAACGACCACGACGCCACCTGCGAGGCCATCAGCTACGGCTCGCTCATGGGGGCGAGGGGCAACAGCGGGGTGATCCTCAGCCAGATCATGCGGGGGTTCGCCGGCACGCTCAAGGAGCACGCCGACGTGCAGGGTGCGAAGTTCGCAGAGGCCCTCCAGGCGGCTGCGACCGGCGCCTACGAAGCAGTCCTGAAGCCGATCGAGGGCACGATTCTCACCGTGTGCCGCGAGAGCGCCGAGGCAGCGAAGGTCTCCGCCGATGCCGGCGGGTCGCTGGTCGACGTGGTCCGAGCGGCCCGAGTCGCCGGCAAGACGGCGCTCGACAACACCCCCGAGCAGCTCCAGGTGCTGAAGGATGCCGGCGTCGTCGACGCGGGCGGGGCGGGCTTCCTGCTCCTGCTCGATTCGCTCCTCTATGTCGTCGACGGCGAGCCGTTGCCGGTCGCAGAGCCCGACGACGGCACGATGGGTGCCGTCGGCGCGGCCTTCGAGATCGTCGCTCATCGCCACGCAGCGGTCGCCGGCGAACTCGATGTGAGCGAACAGCGTTACGAGGTGATGTACTTCCTGGAACTCGCAGACGACCGCATCCGCGAGTTCAAGGCCGGATGGGGATCGATCGGCGATTCGATCGTCGTCGTCGGCGGTGACGGACTCTGGAACTGTCACATCCACACCAACGAGATCGGCGCGGCGATCGAAGTCGCGCTCGACCTCGACGGCCGTCCGAAGGCGATCCGTGTCACCGATCTGTTCGAGGAGGTCGACGAGGAGCACGCCAAGCGCGAGGCCGAACTGGCCGTCACCGCGCACGATGCACCGGTGGCCGACGTGCTCCCCGAGGTGACGACCGCAGTGGTGGCGGTGTGCTCCGGCGACGGTCTGGTCGAGCTCTTCGCGCAGCTCGGCGTGCAGGGTGTGGTCACCGGCGGTCAGACGATGAACCCGTCCACGGCCGAGCTGCTCGAGACGGTGCAGCGCGTCAACGCCGACCAGGTCGTGATCCTGCCGAACAACAAGAACATCATCCCCGTGGCCGAACAGGTCGGCGCCCTCACGGAGAAGACCGTCGTGGTCGTCCCGACCCGGTCGATGCCCGAGGCATTGGCAGCGCTCGTGGTCTACGACGCGAAGGCCGACGCAGTCGACACGGCCGCCGACATGGCCGAATCGGCCGATTCCGTCGTGACCGGCGAGATCACCCAGGCCGTGCGAGACAGCTCGAGTGCCGCGGGCCCGGTGACGCGCGGCGACTGGATCGGCCTCGTCCGAGGCGACGGCATCGCCTCGGTGGCGGCCACGGTCGACGCCGCCGCGATGGCGTTGCTCGATCGGATCGTCGGTGACGACGCCGAGTTGGTCACGGTGATCACCGGTGAGGACGCCGACGCTGCGACCACGGACGCACTCCGTGCGTGGCTGGGCGATCATCGCGGCGATGTCACCGTCGAGGTCCACCGCGGTGGGCAGCCGCTCTATCCGTACCTCTTCGGAGTCGAGTGACCGCACTGTCGCTGCGCGATCTCGCTGACATCGACGTCGGTCGACTCAAGGGCGTCGGCGACAAGAAGCGATCGTCGCTCGCGCTGCTCGGCGTCGAGAACCTCCTCGACCTGGTCACCTTCTATCCACGTCGATGGGTCGACCGCTCGAACGAGGCGCGCATCGCGGATCTGGTTCCGGGGACCGAAGCGCTCGTCCTGGTGACCGTGCGCTCGGTGACCAAGCGCACCACCCGCAACCGCCGAACGATGGTGACGGCGAGCGTCGGCGACGGCTCGGGTCGGATGGAGGTGGTGTTCTTCAACCAGCCCTGGCGGGAGCGTCAACTCCGCGAGGGGCTGCAGATCGCGCTGTTCGGCAAGGCCGACGTGTATCGGGGTGGGCTCCAGATGTCGAACCCCGTCGTCGACCTGATCGGCGATCGGACCGGCCGCATCGTGCCGATCTACCCGCAGAGCGAGAAGGCGCAGGTCAACACCTGGGAGATCGCCGGGTGGGTGGAGGAGGCGCTGCGACGGTGTCGGGAGCGTGGCATCGCCGACCCGCTGCCGGATGACATCCGCCGCCGCCTCGGGCTGCTCGGGCGGTACGACGCATTGGGCAGCATCCATCTTCCCGAGTCGATCGCCGAGAAGGAGGAGGCGCGGCGACGCCTTGCGTTCGACGAGCTCCTGCGGGTCCAGCTCGTGCTGGTGCTGCGCAAGCGGGCCATGGAGCGCGAGCAGCGCGGGCTCGTGCACGCGATCGACGGCGAACTGGTGCGACGCTTCTACGACGCGTTGCCGTACGACCTCACCGGGGCACAACGCCGCACGATCAGCGAGATCGAGGCCGACCTGGCGGCGCCGCACCCGATGCATCGCCTCCTGCAGGGCGACGTGGGTTCCGGCAAGACGGTGGTGGCGGTGGCGACGATGCTCGCCGCAGTGCAGGGTGGTCACCAGGCTGCGCTGATGGCCCCGACCGAGGTGCTCGCCGATCAACACGCCGCCGGCGTACGGGCGCTGCTCGCAGGTGTGAGCGTGCCGGACCCCGGCAACCTGTTCGGCGACCGGCCGTTGCGGGTGGAGCTGTTGACGAACCGGGTGACGGGCACCGAGCGTCGAGAGGTGCTCGCCGGGCTCGCCGACGGCATGGTCGACATCGTGATCGGCACGCATGCGCTGATCCAGGACGCGGTCGACTTCGCGAGCCTCGGCGCGGTCGTGGTCGACGAGCAGCACCGTTTCGGTGTCGAGCAGCGGGCGGCGCTGCGGGCCAAGACGGTGGGGGGTGCGGTTCCCGACATGCTCGTGATGACGGCGACGCCGATTCCGCGCACCGCGGCGATGACCGTGTACGGCGACCTCGACGTGAGCGTGCTCGACGAGTTGCCGCCGGGTCGAACGCCGATCGTCACGAAGTGGGCGGAGGGGCCGCTGCTGGAGGCCGAGGTGTGGGCCGACATCCGCAACGAGGTCGCCGCCGGCCGTCAGGCGTACGTGGTCTGCCCCTTGATCGGCGAGAGCGAGAAGCTCGAGGTCGCCTCTGCCGAAGAGACGTTCGAGCGGCTCGCCGCCACCGAACTCGCGGGGCTGCGGCTCGGGCTGCTGCACGGCCGGCTCACGTCGCCCGAGAAGGAGGCGACGATGGAGTCGTTCCGCGCCGGGCAGCTCGACGTGCTGGTGGCGACGACGGTGATCGAGGTCGGTGTCGACGTGCCGAACGCGACCGTGATGGCGATTCTCGACGCCGACCGGTTCGGGATCGCGCAGCTCCACCAGCTGCGCGGGCGCGTGGGGCGCGGAGCCCACGCCTCGACGTGTTGGCTGGTGACTCAGCAGCCGGCCGATGGGGAGATCGGCGCCGGAAATCCTCGTGTCGAGGCACTCGTGGCGAGCACCGACGGGTTCGAACTCGCCGAGGTCGACCTCGATCTGCGCGGCGAGGGCACGCTGATGTCGACGTCGCAGAAGGGTCGCAGCGACCTCAAGCTCGCGTCACTGCGTCGCGACCGGAATCTGGTGACGCTCGCCCGTGAGGTCGCCTTCGAGATCGTCGACGCCGACGCCGAGCTGGCGGCCCATCCCGAGCTGGCCGACGAGCTCGCCCTGCTGTTCAGCGAGCGCGACGAAGCGTTCCTCTCCAAGAGCTGACCAGCCGGTCCAGAGCTGACCAGGCAACCGCCGTACTCGTGGACACGGGCGCGGAACGGGCCGCGCGGTCGTTCACGAGAAGGGAGGGGGGCTGTCGCCGCGGGAGAGTTCGGCGTCGTCTTCGTCGGACATGACGAGATCCCAGCGGTCGAGGCAGTCCTCGCAGCGGTAGGCGATCACGTCGCCCGGTTCCCAGATCCCGTCCTCGGGCGGATGGGTCAGCAGGAAGCACCGGCCGCCGCAGTCGATGCAGATGATCTCGGGCGTCGGCGTCAACACCACACCAGTCTTGCCGGTGTCGCCGCCGTGGCGTGCATCTGCTCGTATCGTTCCGAGGATGCGTGTGGTTGCAGGTGAACTCGGCGGGCGACGACTCGTTGCGCCCGACGGTACGTCGACGCGCCCGACCACCGATCGGGTTCGCGAGGCGGTCTTCAACTCGTTGGGCAGCGCCGGGGTCCTCGACGGTGCGATCGTCGCCGACCTCTTCGCCGGCAGCGGAGCGATCGGGATCGAAGCGCTGTCGCGCGGAGCGGCGCGCTGCGTGTTCGTCGAACGCGATCGCAATGCACTGCGGGCGCTCGACGACAACCTCGACGCGCTCGACCTGCGCGACCGCAGCCGCGTGGTGGCCGCCGACGCTGCGACGGCTGCCGCGACCATCGACGCGGACATCGTGTTCGCCGACCCGCCGTACGAGTTCGACGGGTGGAGCGACCTCCTGGGGCGCGTCACGTCCGACCTCGTGGTCGCCGAGTCCGGTTCCGAGATCGAACCGCCGGTCGGCTGGTCGGTCGCGCGTACGAAGCGGTACGGGCGCACCCGGGTCACCTTCCTCGAACGCACTGCGCCGGTCGCTGTAGGGTCGGACTCCGAATGACTGCCGGAACCACCACCGCCCGGGTGCTGTACCCGGGGAGTTTCGACCCGATCCACCTCGGACACGTCGACGTCATCGAGCAGGCTCACGAGCTCTTCGGCTCGGTCGTCGTCGCGGTGATGCACAACCACACCAAGCCCTCGGGGCTGTTCACGGTCGATGAACGCGTCGAGCTCGCACGGCAGGCCCTGGCCCATCTCGACGGCGTCTCGGTGGTCGCTCAGACCGGTCTCGCCGTCCAGGCGGCGCAACGAGCCGACGTCGACTTCATCGTCAAGGGCCTGCGAACCGCGGGCGACTTCGAGATCGAACAGCAGATGGCTCACAACAACTACGCGGTGACGGGCGTTCGAACCGTGTATCTTCCGTGCCGCCCCGAGCTGGGGTACATCAGCAGCCGCTTCGTGCGGGAGATCGCGAAGTACGGTGGCGCGATCGATCACCTCGTGCCGGCGATGGTCGCCGACGCACTCCGTCGGATGTTCGACGGTGAGCAGAACTGAGCAATCCATGAGCTACGACGACCGCGATGGCGGCCAGTACGACGACTACGACGACATCGACGACGACTATCCCGAGCCCGGTGTTCCCGGTGGGTACGTCGGCGACGCCGAGACGCTGCTGCGACGCGCGATCGACATCGTCGCCACCGCGCCGACGATGCCGCTGTCGTCGTCGCCGCGTATCGACCGCGACGAGATCATCGAGCTCTTGGAGGAGTCGCTGCACCGCCTCCCCGAAGAACTCCGTCAGGCCAGGTGGATGCTCAAGGAGCGCCAGGAGTTCGTGGCCAAGACCCGACGCGAAGCCGACGAGTTGCTCGAGGCCGCCCGCGTGCGCGCCGAACGCATGGTGCAACGCACCGAGGTGGTGCGAGCCGCCGAGCAGCGGGCGCGTCAGGTGATGGAGACCGCCGAGGCCGATTCCCGTCGCCTCAAGCACGAGACCGAGGACTTTCTCGACCAACGGCTCGGGTCGTTCGAGATCCTCCTCGACAAGTTGCAGAAGACCGTCGGCGCAGGCCGTCAGCGGCTCTCGATCGGAACCGCACCCGAGCACGATGCCGTCATCGAGGAAGAAGACGACCCGACCAAGGGTTTCTTCGACCAGGACCACTGATCGGTGGCGACACGGTTGGGGGCACGGTTGGCGACAGGGTTGACGACACGGTTGGCAACAGGGTTGGCAGACACGGTGATGGTCGACGAGCTGCGTCCGCTGAGGATCAACGCGGTCGAACTGCTGCGTCAGCCGGGCGCGGTCCGCGACATCGACGTGATCGTCGAGGCCGCTCCGCTCGATGCGCTGCACGAACGACTCGATGGTGACGTCCGCGTCCAGCTCCGCCTCGAAGCGCTCAACGACGGGATCAAGGTCACCGGAATGGTGTCGGCGGCGTGGGCCACGGTCTGCCGACGGTGCCTGGTCGACGTGGCCGGGGTCGCTCGTGGCGACGTCGACGAGCTGTACCAGATCCAGCCGCTGGATCCCGACGCGTACCTGATCGTCGACGGCCAACTCGATCTCGTGCCGCTGGTGCGAGAAACGGTCCTGATCGAACTCGATCTCGAACGGCAGTGCCGCGACGAGTGCGCCGGACTGTGCCCGGTGTGTGGCGTCGACCGCAACACGAGCGACTGCGACTGCGACCCGACCGTCCGAGACGATCGTTGGGCCGCGCTCGAGGGCTTCGTCCCCGACGACGAGGGCTGATCGCCGCCCGACGACGGCTCGGGAGCGCCCGGGGGGTCATTGGGGTGCGGCGCCGATAACGTGATGCAGCCCTTGTGGCCGGGCTCGGCTCGGTGGCGGGCACGAATCCACCCACGAACCGGTCGAGTCGACCGAGGCGTCCCAACGAGGAAAGCGAACGATGGCCGTTCCGAAGAAGAAGACATCGAAGTCGAAGACCCGCAGCCGTCGGGCGAGTGCCTGGAAGCTCGACGCACCGGCGCGCAGCCTGTGCCCGCGTTGCGGCAACGCCAAGACGCCGCACACGGTGTGCCCGTCCTGTGGTTGGTATCGCGACCGCGTCGTCGTCGACGTCGGCTGATCTCCGCAACGATGCTCCCCGTTGCCGTCGACGCCATGGGCGGCGACGATGCGCCAAGACCCATTCTCGCCGGTGCCCACCGCGCCTTCGCGTCCGGCATTCCGGTCGTGCTCGTCGGCCCGGCCGATCTCGCCGGTCGCGAAGCGGCCGACGGTCAGGTGCTCGATCTGATCGAGGCGAGCGAGGTCATCGGCATGCACGACGACGCCGCCCAGGGTGTCCGTCGCAAGAAGGATTCCACGCTGGTGCGTGCCGCCGAGGCCGTCCGCGACGGTCGGGCGAGCGCGATGATCTCCGCCGGCAACACCGGCGCCACCATGGCTGCCGCGCTGCTGCGCATGGGTCGGATCTCCGGCGTGAAACGCCCGGCGGTCGCGACGCCGATTCCGGTGCCCGGTGCCAACCCCACGATCCTGCTCGACGCCGGTGCGAACTCCGAGGTGCAGGCCGAATGGCTCGTCCAGTTCGCACTGATGGGCTCCGTGTATGCCCGCAGTCGCTTCGGTGTCGAGTCGCCACGCGTCGGCCTGCTCTCGATCGGCGAGGAACCCGGCAAGGGAGACGCGCTGCGCAAGGAGACCTACGAGCTCCTCGGTGCCGCCTCGCATCTGAACTTCGTCGGCAACGTCGAGGGGCGCGATGTGATGAGCGCCGATCTCGACGTGTGCGTCACCGACGGGTTCACGGGCAACGTCGTGTTGAAGACCCTCGAAGGGGGCATGCGCGTGATCGTGCGGGCGATCCTCGACGCGTTCGCCGCCGAGGAGGAGTACAAGCCGCATGCCGACGCGTTGATGCCGGCGCTGCTGTCCCTCTACGAGACGCTGAGCCCCGACACGTACGGCGGTGCCGTGCTGCTCGGGGTCGACGGCGTGTGCATCATCTCCCACGGTTCGTCCGGCGAAACGGCGATCGCCAACGGCATCGGCGTTGCACGCGACATGGTCGAGCACGACATGGTCGCCGAGATCCGCGCCGCGATCGCCCGCAACGCGGGCTGAACCCTGCGAGAAGTAGACTCGCCACCCGTGCCAGCAGAGACCCCAGCCGACCAGGGCCCACTCCAGCGCGACGAGATCTTCGAGATCGTTCGCGACCGCCTCGCCGACATCCTCGAGATCGAACCGTCGACCATCAGCGAGGGGCAGTCGTTCGTCGACGACCTCGATGCAGACTCACTGGCACTGATCGAGTTGGTCGAGGCACTCGAGGAGACACTCAGCGAACGAACCGTCGGGTTCCGCATCGAGGACGAAGACCTCGAAGACCTCAAGACGGTGCGCGACGCCGTCGACTACGTGCACGAACGGGCGAAGTAGACGCCGGGCCGGGCATGTCCGACCACGGCGACGACCTCGACGCCCTCAGCGAGCGCATCGGTCACCGGTTCGCCGACGACGGACTGCTGCGCCGGGCGCTCGCACATCGTTCGTGGTGTGCGGAGACACCCGGCGCGCTCAGCAACGAACGCTTGGAGTTCCTCGGCGACGCCGTGCTCGGTTGGGCGATCGCCGACATCGTGTACCACCGCTACGACGTTGCGGAGGGCCAGCTCACCGATCTCCGCAAGAGCGTCGTCAATGCGATCGCGCTCTCCGAGGTCGCCCAGGACATCGGGCTCGGTCCCCACATCCTGCTCGGACGCGGCGAAGCGGCAGCGGGAGGTGCCGACAAGCCGTCGATCCTGTCCGACGCCTTCGAAGCGGTCCTGGCCGCCGTGTACCTCGATGGTGGCCCCGATGCCGCGTACTCGATGGTGGAGCGGCTCGTCGTGCCGCGCATGCCCGACACGGCGGATTCGCTCGACCAGTTCGACCAGAAGACCCAGTTGCAGGAGCTGAGCGCCCGTGCGGGCCGTGGCGCACCTGTGTACGAGGTGACCTCTCGCGGCCCCGATCATGCGAAGTCGTTCCGCGCCGAAGTGCTCGTCGACGGTGAAGTGGTCGGCGTCGGCGAGGGTCGTTCGAAGAAGGCCGCCGAGCAGGCCGCTGCCGGCCGGGCGTGCCTGGCGCTCTCCTGAGCCTGCAGCGTCGTGCCGGAACTCCCCGAGGTCGAGACCGTCCGTCGGGGTCTCGAACGGCATCTCGTCGGACGGCGGATCGTGACGGTCGAGGTCGGGCGCGAACGCACGGTGCGGCGAACGTCACGTGAGGCGCTGATCGCGGGTCTGTCCGACACCGTGGTGGAGCGTGCGGATCGACGTGGCAAGTACCTGTTGCTCCCGCTCGACTCGGGTGACACGTTGATGATCCACCTGCGCATGAGCGGCCAGGTGCTGCTCGCGGCCGGCGGGTCCGATCGGCCGGCGCACACCCACGTGGTGATGCGGCTCGACGACGGCCGTGAGGCCTGGTTCGTCGACCCGCGAACGTTCGGCGAGGTCGTCGTGTTCGACCCCGGTCGGGTCGAGCACGAACTGCCCGAACTCGCACGGCTCGGCGTGGACCCGATCGCCGAACGGTTCGACGTCGACGTCCTGCGAGCAGCGTTGGGCACCTCGCGGCGTGCACTGAAACCGATGCTGCTCGACCAGCACGTGATCGCCGGAATCGGCAACATCTACGCCGACGAGATCCTTCACCGTGCCCGGCTCCGGCCGGATCGCGCGGCGTCGTCGCTCGACCGTCGACGGGTGGGGGAGCTGCACCGTGCGATCGTGGAGGTGTTGAGCGAAGCGATCGACGCGGGCGGGTCGACCCTGGGCGATGCGCAGTACGTCGACCTGATGGGCGAAGGTGGTTCCTACCAGGACGATCACCGGGTGTACGGGCGAGGCGGCGAGCGATGCAGCACCTGCGGGCGGGGTTGGATCCAGCGGGTGGTCACCGGCGGACGCGGCACGCACTTCTGTGCGGTGTGTCAACGGTGACGGGTATTCGGGCCCGACCGTGATCGAGCAGGTAGTTTCGCACCTGCTGTGTTTCTGAAGAGTCTCAACCTCAAAGGGTTCAAGTCGTTCGCCGACGGCACCACGATGGTGCTCGAACCCGGCGTCACCGTCGTCGTCGGACCCAACGGGTCCGGCAAGTCGAACGTCGTCGACGCGATCGCCTGGGTGCTCGGTGCCCAGGCGCCCAAGGCGGTCCGGAGCCAGAAGATGGACGACGTGATCTTCGCCGGCACCGCCACGCGTCCCGCACTGGGCCGCGCCGAGGTGAGCATCACGATCGACAACTCCGACGGCACGCTCGGGGTGGAGCTCAGCGAGGTCACGGTCACCCGCGTGTTGTTCCGCAACGGCGACTCGGAGTACGCGATCAACGGCGCGCCGTGTCGGCTGCTCGACGTGCAGGAACTGCTGTCCGACGCCGGCGTCGGACGCCAGCAGCACGTGATCGTCAGCCAGGGCCAGATCGACGCCGTGCTCAACGCCCGCCCGGAGGAACGGCGCGCGATCATCGAGGAGGCAGCGGGCGTCCTCAAGTTCCGCAAGCGCAAGGAGAAGGCCGAACGGCGCCTCGACGCCACCGAGGCCAACCTCCTGCGGGTCCAGGACCTGCTGCGCGAGGTGCGCCGCCAGCTCCGTCCGCTCGAACGCCAGGCCCAAGCGGCCGAACGGCACGGCTCGCTGATCGCGGAGCTGAACGAGGTGAAGACCTACGTGGCCGGCCGGGAGATCGCCACCTGGCGGACGAAGCTCGAAGCGCTGGCGGCCACCCGTCTCGACAGTGCCACCACCGAAGCGGAGCTGAAGAGCAGCCTGGCGTCGCTCGACACACAGGTGATGGCGATCGAGGCACAACTGTCGGCTCGGGGCGAGAGCGACGTCAGCGACCGACTGGTTCGCGTCGAGCAGCTTCGCGAGCGTGCCCGCGGGCTGTCCGCGGTGCTGGTCGAGCGTCGTCGTTCGCTCGAGCGCGACAAGGGCCAGCTGCTCGACGCCGGCGTCGTCGCGAACCTCGAGGCCGACGCAGCACGGTTCCGCCAGGAGCTCGAGGCGGTCGTCGCCGCACTGGGTGAGATCGAGCCCGCAGCCGCAGCGCTGCTCGAGGAAGAGGAGGCGTTCCGGTCCGAGCGGGCGAAGGTGCTCGACGCGGTGAGCGTCGACCCGACGGGCACGCAGGCTGCCAGCGCAGCGGCCGAGGTGCGAGGGGAACTGCGTTCGGTGCGCTCGTCGCGCGAGCGGTCGGACGGCGATCTGCGCCGCGTCCGCGAACGGTTCGACTCGCTGGCTGCACGGCGCGATGCGTGTGCCGACGACGAGGTTCGTCTTCGAGCCGAGTGCGATGCAGCGGGCTCGATCGAGGAGCCGTTGGTCGCCGAACTGGAACAGGCCGAGGCGGCCAGGGCGGCGGCCGAATCGGCCCTCGAGGCGCGCCAGTCGCTCCGCGCGGATGCCGCCGACGCGGTGTCGCGGGCAACTTCACGTGTCGACGCCCTGCAGATGGCCCTCGATGCCGCCCGGGCCCGGGCCGGGGCCGAGCGCCTGTCGGGCGTCGATGGCGTGCTCGGCACGCTCCTCGACCTGATCGAGATCGACGCCGGCTGGGAGCAGGCGGTCGAGGCGGCGCTCGGCGAGTCGCTGACCGCAGTCGTGGTCGACGACCCGGCTGCGGGTCGCCGAGCGCTGACGGCGCTGCGCAGTTCCGACACGAGTGGCGCTGTCATCGCGCTCGGTGCTCGACCGGCGAGCCCGGCGACGCCATCGCTCGGCGACGCCGTCCGTCCGCACGCCAGGTCGCAACGGCCGGGCGTGGACGCGCTGCTCGACGGGCTGCTCGGTGCGGCGGTTCGCGTCGACGACGTCGGCGCAGCCGTCGACGCGGCCCTCGCGCACCCCGAGGCCGTGATCGTCACCGCAGGCGGCGATCGCTTCGGGCTGAGCGGTTGGCGCGTCGGTGCGGCGGGAAGCGGGGCCACCGCTGCGGCCCTCGACGAGGCGATCGAGCTGTCGGCGCAGGCGGAGGGCGAACTCGTCCGTGCGGTCGACGCGGTGGCAGCCTCCGAGCGGACGCTGCAGGCGGCACGGGCGACCGAGGCCGAACTCGTGCGGCGACTGGATGCCAACGACGCGAAGTTCAGCGCCGCCTCCGAGGGTCTCGCTCGAGCGCAGGGCGAGCATCGTGAAGTACTCGGCGAACTGGCCAACCTCGAACGCTCGATCGCCGACCTCGCGGCCAACATCGAGCGTGACGATCGGCGCATCGCCGAGCTGGAAGCACTCCTCCCGGCGCTCGAATCCGACGAGGAAGCCGAAGCCGATGCCGCTCGTGCACGCGGTGAACTCCGCGCCGACTTCGAGGCCCGAGCGGCCGCACTGGCGTCGCGCCGCAAGGACTTCGAGGTGCGCAACGCCGGGCTCCACGAGCGGCACCAGCTGCTGGAGCGGCGCCTCGAGGAGACCGAACGTCGTCTGGCCGCCGATGCCGACGCTCGCGTCGCTGCCGAGGGACAGCGGGTCCGTATCGAACGCGACATCGCCGCGATCGACCGTCTGGCCGAGGTCGTCGCCGAACACCGCGACGTGGTCGAGGTGTTGCACACCGATCTGGTCGAACAACGCCGTCGCCAGAGCGACGAGGTCAGGGGCCTCACCACCGAGCTCGACCGGCACCGACGGGCTCGGAGTGAGAAGGAACAGGCGCTCGACGCCTCGCGCGAACGCGCTCGCCAGGCCGAACTCGGTGAGGCCGAGGCCAAGCTGCGTCTCGAGACGGCGATCGAGACGCTGCGGCGTGAACTCGACATCGAACCGTCGGTGGCCGAGGCGGCACCGCTCCCGGTGCTGCCGGACGGCGCCACGCCGGCGGGCCGGGTGCGCGAGCTCGAACGCGAGTTGCGGCTCCTCGGGCCGATCAATCCGCTCGCGCTGGAGGAGTTCAACGAGCTCCAGACGCGCCACACGTTCCTCGAGGAGCAGCTGGAAGACGTCCGCTCGACGCGCCGCGAGCTGTCGCGTGTGATCGCCGCCGTCGACGCCGAGATCCAGAACGTGTTCGCGTCGGCGTACCACGACGTCGCCGAGAACTTCACCGAGCTCTTCGGTCTGCTGTTCCCCGGCGGGGTCGGCAAACTCAAGCTCACCGCTCCGGACGACATGCTGAACACCGGCATCGAGGTCGAGGCGAAGCCGAGCGGCAAGAACGTGAAGAAGCTGTCGCTGCTGTCGGGTGGCGAGCGCAGCCTCACGGCGCTGGCGTACCTGTTCGCCGTCTTCAGGTCGCGGCCGTCGCCGTTCTACGTGATGGACGAGGTCGAGGCGGCGCTCGACGACGTGAACCTGCACCGGTTCCTCGGGTTGATCCAGGAGTTCCGCAAGGATGCTCAGCTGATCGTGGTGTCGCACCAGAAGCGCACGATGGAGGCGGGCGACTGCCTGCTCGGCGTCAGCATGCAGCCGGGCGGGTCCAGCAAGGTCGTCACCGAGCGGGTGTCGACCGCCCCCTCGCCCAACTGAGCCGGGACAGCGATGCCCGACGCTCAGCGTCAGCGACAACCTCGGATTTGGATGCAGTCGCTGACAGAGAACATCGGCCCAGGTTGAGCGTCAGCGAGAACGTCCGATCGGTCCGTCTTCGCTGACGCTGAAGCCGGATCGGTCGGGGCCGGTAGCGTCGGCGGACGATGGGTATCGAGATTCTCTTTCTGATCCTGGCGATCGCCGTCGTTGCCTTCGGCATCGGGGTGATCGTCGTCAGCCGTCGCTCTGCCGCGTCGACGGCGGCACCACCGGCTCGCCCGGCGCGACCGACCACCCCGCCACCGGAGCCCGGCGGCGAGGCGGGTGGCGACGTGCTGGTGGCAGAGCCGCCGGTCGAGGAAGCTCCCGTCGAGATCGAGCTGGAGCCCGTCAAGCCGCCCTCCTTGCGCGATCGCCTCGCCAAGGCTCGGCTCGCCTTCAGTGGCGCGTTCGCCGGCGTGCTCGGCCGGTCCGGGATCACCGAGGAGAGCTTCGAGGACCTCGAGGAGGCGCTGCTCCGCGCCGACGTCGGCATCGGTGTCACGACGGCGCTGCTCGACGACCTCCGGGAGCGCGTCGCTGCCAAGGAGATCACCGAACCGCAGGCCCTGATCGATGCGCTCGAGGCGGACATGGTGTCGCGTCTCGAAGGGTCCGATCGCACACTCGCGTTCGACCCGACCGCGGAGGGACCGAACGTCTGGATGTTCGTCGGCGTCAACGGCGTGGGCAAGACCACGACGATCGGCAAGCTCGCCAACCAGCAGATCCGCGACGGTCGGACCGTCCTGCTGGCGGCCGGTGACACGTTCCGAGCGGCTGCGGCCGAACAGCTGACGACCTGGGCGGAGCGCTCGGGCGCCGAGATCGTTCGCGGCGCGGAAGGCGGTGACCCGAGCGCCGTGATCTACGACGGCGTCGAGCGGGCTGCGGCTCGTGGCACCCAGCTCGTGATGGCCGACACGGCCGGGCGGTTGCACACCAAGTCCAACCTGATGGAGGAGTTGAAGAAGGTCCGGCGCGTCGCCGAGAAGGGTGCCGGTCGGGTGACCGAGACCCTGCTCGTGATCGACGCCACCACGGGCCAGAACGGTCTGACGCAGGCCCGCGAGTTCGGTGATGCGACCGACGTCACCGGCGTCGTGCTCACGAAGCTCGACGGGTCGGCCAAGGGTGGCATCGTGTTCGCCATCGAGACCGAACTGGGCATCCCGGTCAAACTGGTCGGCATCGGCGAGACCATCGACGATCTGATCCCGTTCGATCCCACCGAGTTCGTCACCGCCCTCACCGCCCCCTGACCAAAATGCCCGGATCTGCGCGCTCAGCGCGCAGATCGAGGCACTTGTCGGGCGGTGGGGGAGGGGTGATCGCTTCGGTGGGTGACCGGGGCGCCTGTCAGACTGTTGCGATGACGATCACCGAGACGCGCGCTGATGCCGACACGATCCTGGTCACCGAGGCGCTCGACGCGCTGCTCGCCCAGCACGATCCCGCCACGACCGACAACATCGAGTTCCGTGGCGCCCGGTACGACGCCGGCCTGGCGTGGGTGCACTTCCCGAAGGGCTACGGAGGCCTCGGCGTCCGGCCTGAACTCAACAAGCTCGTCGAGACACGCCTGCGCGAGGCCGGTGCGAAGCCGACCGATCCCAGCACGTTCTTCATGGCACTCGCGGGCCCGACGATCGTCACCCACGGCAGCGACGAGGCCAAGGAGCGCTTCCTGCGCCCGATGTTCACCGGTGAGGAGCGCTGGTGCCAGCTGTTCTCCGAGCCGGGTGCCGGCTCCGACTTCGCCGGGCTGGCCACGAAGGCCGAGCGCGACGGCGACGAGTGGATCGTCAACGGCCAGAAGGTGTGGAACACGATGGCGCACATCGCCGACTTCGGCATGCTCGTCACGCGCACGGATCCGGAGGCGCCCAAGCACAAGGGGATGACCTACTTCGCGCTCGACATGCGCGCCCCCGGCGTCGAGGTGCGCCCGCTGCGCCAGATCACCGGCGAGGCCGAGTTCAACGAGGTCTACATGACCGACGCCCGGGTGCCCGACGCGCACCGCATCGGCGAGGTCGGCGAGGGCTGGCGTGCCAGTCTCACGACGCTGATGAACGAGCGCAATGCGATCGGCACCGGCAGTGGCGCCGGCAGCGGTTCGGTCGCCCGCCGTGGAGCGGCAGCGAACGACGCCGTCGAGATCTGGAAGACGCTCGACCCGTCGGAGCAGGACGGCGCCCGCAAGGACCGACTGATGCAGCTGTGGTGCCAGGCCGAGGTCAACCGGCTCACGAACCGGCGCGCCGGGGAGAACGCGAAGGCGGGCAACCCCGGACCGGAGATGACGATCGCCAAGCTCGCGTTCTCCGAACTGAACAAGCCGCTGTACGAGTTCTGCATCGACCTGATGGGTGCCGATGCGCTCGTCGGGTACGACTACACGTTCCGCCGCCCCGGCGACCTCGACGTCACCGGCACGATGCACGGCACCCGCTACTCGTTCCTGCGGGTGCGGGCGAACTCGATCGAGGGTGGCACGTCGGAGATCCTCCGCAACATCATCGGCGAGCAGGTCCTCGGTCTCCCGGGCGAGCCCCGCGTCGACAAGTCGGTCCCCTGGAACGAGGTCCCCCGCAACTGACCGGCCGGCCCGCCGCGGGCGGCTCCGACAATGAGACGCGGGGTCTGACCCCGTGTCTCATTCGGGTTCGGGACCCTCCGGTAGCCTCATTCGTCTGATGTTCGACAATCTCTCCACCCGACTCGAAGGCATCGTCAAGAAGATCCGCGGCAAGGGTCGCCTGACGGAGGCCGACGTCGACGAGGTGATGAAGGAGATCCGCACCGCGCTCCTCGAGGCCGACGTCAACGTCACCGTCGTCCGCTCGATCTGCAACCGGATCCGCGAGACCGCGATCGGTGCGACCCGCTCGTCGGCCCTCGACCCCGCCCAACAGGTGGTCAAGGCGGTCAACGACGAGTTGACCCGGGCGCTCGGCGGCGAGACCCTCGCGATCACCTACGCGTCCAAGCCGCCCACCGTGGTGCTCATGGCCGGTCTGCAGGGCTCCGGCAAGACCACCAACTCCGCCAAACTCGCCGCCTGGTTCAAGGGCCAGGGTCGTCAGCCGCTGCTCGTCGGTGCCGACCTCCAGCGTCCGGCCGCCGTCGAGCAGCTCCGC
This sequence comes from Ilumatobacteraceae bacterium, assembly GCA_963715285.1. Taxonomy (GTDB): domain Bacteria; phylum Actinomycetota; class Acidimicrobiia; order Acidimicrobiales; family Ilumatobacteraceae; genus Sva-07. Next base: position 20,648 of record CAVQRU010000006.1, read on the forward strand.
ACGCTCGGTCGTCAGATCGACGTGCCGGTGTTCTCCGACCCGTCCGATCCGGTGCGGGCGTCCGCGGCGGGCCTCGAGGAGGCGAAGCGCCTCGGGCGTGACGTCGTGATCGTCGACACCGCGGGCCGTCTGTCGATCGACGCCGAGATGATGGAGCAGGTCCGACAGATCTCCGCCGCCGTCGATCCCGACTACACCTTCCTCGTCGTCGACGCGATGACCGGCCAGGACGCGGTCCAGACCGCCGAGGTGTTCCACGAGACCCTCCAGATCGACGCCGTGATCATGTCGAAGATGGACGGCGACGCTCGCGGCGGTGCGGCGCTGTCGGTCAAGGAGGTCATCGGTCGCCCGATCGCCTTCGCGTCCACCGGCGAGAAGCTCACCGAGTTCGAACAGTTCCATCCGGATCGCATGGCGGGCCGGATCCTCGGCATGGGCGACATGCTCACGCTGATCGAGCAGGCCGAGCGGGCCTTCGAGGCCGACCAGGCCGAGCAGGCGGCCGCGAAGTTGATGGAGGGCCAGTTCACCCTCGACGACTTCCTCGAGCAGATGCAGCAGATCAAGAAGATGGGATCGCTCGGCAGCCTGATGGGGATGATGCCGGGCGTGCCGAAGGAGCTCAAGGGCGCCAAGATCGACGACGACGACCTCAAGCCGATCGAGGCGATCATCCGGGCGATGACCCCCGAGGAACGCGCCCAACCCGTGATCATCAACGGGAGCCGTCGCCAGCGCATCGCCACCGGATCGGGTACCCAGGTCGGCGACGTCAACCGCCTCGTCAAGCAATTCGGCGAGATGCAGAAGATGATGAAGAAGATGGGAATGGCCGGTCAGAAGCCCGGGAAGAAGGGCAAGAAGGGTCGCAAGGGCGGCGGCCCCAAGGGTCGTGGGCTCCCTCCGGGCCTGCTCGATCCCAACGCCACCGGCGGCATGGATCTCCCCGGTCTGCCCGGCACGCCCAACATGCCGGGTCTGCCCGGTCTGCCCCGCTGAACCCGCGTCGCCCGACCCGTCGCGCCGCGAGGGGATCCTTCCCGGCGCCGCTAACCTTGCGACGTTCTCATTTGCACCCAGGAGTATCGATTTCAGATGGCAGTCAAGCTGCGCCTCACCCGCATCGGCAAGAAGAAGCAACCGCAGTACCGCATCGTGGTTGCGGACTCCCGCTCGCCCCGCGACGGACGGTTCATCGAGATCCTCGGGCACTACGACCCGCGCCAGGATCCCTCGGTGCTCACCGTCGACAACGACAAGGCCGTGAAGTGGCTGGCTGACGGCGCTCAGCCCACCGAGCGCGTGGCCAAGTTGCTGCAGATCTCGGGTGCCATCGAGCAGTTCGAGGCCGCCAAGGCGTCGAAGTGAGCGACGTCGACACCGACCCGACCATCGAGAGCGACGAGGTCGCACCGACCGCCGTTGCCGTCCTCACGCACATCGTGAAGTCGATCGTCGACGATCCCGACGCCGTGACCGTGGAGGTCGACGACTCGGGTCGTCGCACCACGCTGAACGTTCGCTGCGGTGAGGGTGACCTCGGCCGCGTGATCGGCCGCCGTGGCCGCACCGCCGCCAGCATTCGCACCGTGGCCCGCGCGGCCGCGAGCAAAGACGGTGTCGAGGTCGACATCGAGTTCCTCGACGACTGAGTCGACTTGTCCGACGACGACCTGCTCGAAGTCGGCCACATCCGGCGAGCCCACGGTCTCCGGGGCGAGGTGTTCGTCCAGTTGCTCTCCGATTCCGACGTCCGGGTGGCGCCGGGAGCCGAGTTGTTCGCCGGCGACACCAGACTGGTGGTCGAATCCTCCCGGGTCGCCTCGAACGGTCGCCGGGTGGTCAAATTCGCCCAGATCCACGACCGCACGTCCGCCGAGGCGTACGCGAACCAGCTCCTGCGCGGCCGACCGCTCGACGATCCCGACGCGCTCTGGGTGCACGAACTGATCGGCCGACGCGTCGTCGAGGTCGACGGCACCGAGCACGGCGAGTGTGTCTCCGTGATCGCCAATCCCGCCGCTGATCTGCTCGAACTCGACTCGGGTGCGCTCGTCCCGTCGAACTTCGTGGTCTCGAACTCCGACGGTGTCATCGTCGTCGACACACCCGAGGGGCTCTTCGACCTCGGCTCGTCATGACCGGCACGCTGCGCATCGACGTCTTCTCGCTGTTCCCGTCGCTGGTCGACGACTTCTGCTCCGAGAGCCTGCTCGGCAAGGCCCGCGGCCAGGGCCTGCTCGACCTGCGGTGCCATGACATCCGAGAGCAGACCACCGACGTGCACCGCACGGTCGACGATGCTCCGTTCGGCGGCGGGGCCGGAATGGTCATGCGGGCGCAGCCGATCTTCGACGCGGTGGAGTCGGTCGATCCGCCCCGGCCGCTGTTCCTGCTCGGTCCGGGTGGCCGTCGCTTCGACCAGGCCCTCGCCGACGAACTGGCAGCAGGAACCGGATTCAGCCTCCTGTGCGGGCGGTACGAAGGCGTCGACCACCGGGTCCGCGAGCATCTGGTCGACGGCGAGATCAGCGTCGGCGACGTGGTGCTCAGCGGGGGAGAGGTCGCGGCATGCCTGGTGATCGAGGCCGTGACCCGGTTGCGCGACGGAGCGATGGGCAATGCGGCCAGCCCGGTGACCGAGAGCTTCGGCGAGTCGGGCCTGTTGGAGGAGCCGCAGTACACGCGGCCCGCCGACTTCCGCGGCTGGTCGGTGCCCGAGGTCTTGCGCAGCGGCGACCACGCACGAATCGAGCGGTGGCGGCGTGCTCAACGTCTTCACCGCACGCTTCGAGACCGACCCGACCTCATCGAGCGGCGGGGCGGTCTTTCGACAGATGACGCGCGCCTGTTGGAAGAGTTCCCTGCCGTCCCGTATCATTGACGGGCCCCATCGGCGCGAGTGTGCGTCCGTGATCAGCACCTCGAATTCGCATCGGCCATCCGGCTCGCATCCAGACTCGCAGCCCCGACAACGCAGGTAGACGCCATGAAAGCCACTGACCTCATCGACAACGACTCGCTCCGCGACGACATCCCCGACTTCCAGGCGGGTGACGAGCTCAAGGTGCACGTCCGCGTCGTCGAGGGCGGCAAGGAGCGCATCCAGGTGTTCCAGGGCGACGTGATCGGCCGCCAGGGCGGCGGGCTGCAGGAGACCTACACGGTCCGCAAGCTCAGCTACGGCGTCGGCGTCGAGCGCACGTTCCCGTTGCACACCCCGACCGTGCAGAAGATCGAGGTCGTCAAGCGAGGCGATGTCCGCCGGGCGAAGCTGTACTACCTGCGCGATCGCAAGGGCAAGGCGGCGAAGATCCGCGAGAAGCGCGACTTCTGAGTCACCAGCGCTGATCGGACGCAACGCTGCGTCCCCCTCGGGCATCGGGCCCCTCCCATCACCCTGACGGAGGTTGCCGTGCCCTCACGCGTCCCACTCACACCCGATCTGTCCAACCGCTCCCGCGGGCGATGGGGCGAAGAGCTCGCCGCCGCGCACTATCGGCGTCTCGGCTACGAGATCCTCGACCGCAACTGGCGAACGGCGACCGGCGAACTCGATCTCGTCGTACGCGCCGGAACCACCATCGTGTTCAGCGAGGTCAAGGCCCGCCGCACCGATCGCTTCGGTCCCGCAGCGTCCGCGGTCACGATCGAGAAGCAGCGGCGCATCCGCCATCTCGCCGTCGAGTGGCTGCGCGCCAACGAGCTGCGCGCCGATTCGATCCGGTTCGACGTCGTCGCCATCACCGGCACCCGGCTCGAGCTCATCACCGCCGCCTTCTGACCGGACGAGCGAGCGCGACATCTGGGGTCTGACCCGGGATGTCCGACCCCAGAGGTCACGGTCAGCCGGCGGCGGCCCAGATCAGCAGACCGAGGGAGACGACGAGAGCGGCGACGACGAGGACGTAGTCGGCGGGCTTCGCCTTGAACTTCCGGTACGGGTTGTATCCCACGGCGCTCAGTATCGTCGGCCGACATGACCACCGACACCCGCGAGCTCGAATCGATCACCGTCGAACGCACCGACGGGGTGGTCACGATCACCCTGCGTCGGCCGGAGAAGAAGAACGCCGCGGACGCCGCGATGTGGAACGAACTCCTCGCCGAGTTCCGTGCGATCGCCGGCAACCCGACCGATCGTGCCGTCGTCCTCACGGGCGCGGGCGGGAACTTCTGCTCGGGTGCCGACCTGTGGCAGGGCGGGTCCGGTGAGGTCCCGCTGCACCAGCTGTCGGCGATGCGGCACATCACCGACGTCTGTCTGGCGCTGCACCGGATCCCGCAGCCGACGATCGCCAAGGTTCGCGGCGTCGCGGTCGGTGCCGGGTTGAACATGGCGTTGGCGTGCGACCTGATCGTCGCCTCCGAGAACGCTCGGTTCTCCGAGATCTTCGCCAAGCGCGGGCTCAGCCTCGACTTCGGCGGGTCGTGGCTGCTCCCACGGCTGGTGGGCATGCACCGAGCGAAGGAACTGGCGTTGCTCGCCGAGATCATCGACGCCGATCGTGCCGCCGAGATGGGCCTCGTCAACCGGGTGCTGCCCGACGGGGAACTCGATGCCTTCGTCGACGACTGGGCCGCCCGCCTCGCCGGCGGGCCGCCGATCGCCCTGGCGATGTCGAAGCGCCTGCTCAACAACTCCCTTGCGGTCACGATGGAGGAGGCGCTCGACGACGAGGGGCTCTCCCAGACGGTCAACTTCGGCACCAGGGACACCGTCGAGGCGATCAAGGCGTTCATGGAGAAGCGCGAGCCCGTCTTCGAAGGTCGCTGAACAACGTCGGCGCCCGCTGCCGCGACGGGTCCGATGTCCCTGGTGCGCAGCGACCATTCGTGCTCGACTGATGTCGAAGGATCGGTTGTCGACGGAGGGAGTCGCCATGACTCGTTACACGATGTTCCGGGACCGCATCGACGCCGGGCAGCAACTGGCGAGCGTTCTCGGCCACCTGCGAGGCCCCGACACCGTGGTCGTCGGGCTCCCGCGAGGCGGAGTTCCCGTTGCCGCTCGCGTCGCCGCAGCACTCGACGCCCCACTCGACGTCATCCTGGTCCGCAAGCTCGGCGTGCCGTTCCAGCCCGAACTGGCGATGGGTGCCATCGGCGAGGACGACGTGCGAGTCGTCGATGCCCACATCGTGCGCATGGTCGGAGTGGGCGCCGACGAACTGGCAGCCGTCGAGCACCGTGAACGGGCCGAACTCGAGCGCCGCAGCGAGCGGTATCGGCGGGGCCGTCCGCGCACGTCACTGGCCGGGCGCACGGTCGTGGTCGTCGACGACGGGGTCGCCACCGGCTCGACCGCACGGGCCGCATGCGAGGTCGCCCGAGCCGAGGGAGCGCGTCGGGTGGTGCTGGCCGTTCCGGTCGCTCCGGCGGACTGGACCCACCGGCTCGGCCCGGCGGCCGACGAATACGTGGCGGTCGAGACGCCCGACGACTTCTCCGGCGTCGGCCAGTTCTACCGCGACTTCACACAGACCAGCGACGACGCCGTCATCGCGCTGCTCGACGACGCGGCCCGGCCGCGTCTCGTCCGCGACACCGACATCCGGATCCCGCTCGGTGCCGTCACCCTCGACGGCCATCTGACCGTGCCGCGCGACGCCACGGGCATCGTGGTGTTCGCGCACGGGAGCGGGAGCAGCCGCCACAGCCCGCGCAACCAGCGGGTCGCGTCGGTCCTCGATCGGGCGGGACTCGCCACACTGCTCTTCGATCTGTTGACACCCGACGAGGAACGCGATCGCAGCAACGTCTTCGACATCGAGCTCCTCGGACGACGCTTGTCCGACGTGATCCGCAGCGTCGCCACCTGGCCCGATGTGAACGGGCTGGCCGTGGGGTGCTTCGGTGCGAGCACGGGCGCTGCCGCAGCGCTGGTCGCCGCAGCGCAGCGCGACTCGACGGTCGCTGCGGTCGTCTCGCGTGGCGGTCGACCGGACCTGGCAGGAGCGCATCTCCGCGAGGTGCGGGCCCCGACGCTGCTCATCGTCGGGGGCGAGGATCGCGCGGTGCTCGAACTCAACCGCCAAGCGCTCCGGCAGTTGCGCACCGTCAGCGACCTGGTCGTCGTCCCGGGTGCGACCCACCTGTTCGAGGAACCCGGAACACTCGACGCGGCGGCCGGTCTGGCACGGGACTGGTTCCTCACGCACCTGGAAGGGTCGGGCCGCCGATAGCGTGACCCCTTCGAGCGCCTGAGTTGCAGTTGGCGTTGACCGCCGATTCCCGAGGTGCCATGAGTTCACAACTTGCTGCGTTGTCGCGCGCTGCCCGCCTGCCGGGTCGCCGAAGCGACTGGCTGACCGATCCGAAGACCAACCTGCTGTCCGGCCTCGTCGTCGCGCTGGCGCTCATCCCCGAGGCGATCTCGTTCTCGATCATCGCCGGGGTCGATCCGAAGGTCGGGTTGTACGCGTCGTTCTCGATCGCGATCATCATCTCGATCGCCGGCGGCCGACCCGGCATGATCTCGGCGGCCACCGGCGCAATGGCGCTCGTGATCGTGCCGCTCGTCGACGAGTACGGCGTGGGCTACCTGTTCGCGGCCACGGTGCTCGCCGGCATCTTCCAGGTCGGGTTCGGCTACCTCGGCGTCGGCAGCCTCATGCGGTTCATCCCCCGCACGGTGATGATCGGGTTCGTCAACGCGCTCGCCATCCTCATCTTCCTCGCCCAGGTGCCCCACATCCTGCTCACCGGGGACGACGCCGACCAGAGCCAGTTCTGGATGAATCTGCTGTTCATCGCGGCCGGCCTCGTGATCATCTACGGCCTGCCGCGACTCACGAAGGCGGTGCCGTCACCGCTCGTCGCCATCGTGCTGCTCGGGGTCGCCGCGGTCGTCTTCGACCTCCGTCTGCCGACCGTCGGCGACATGGGAGACCTGCCGAGTTCGCTACCGATCCCCGGGCTGCCCGACGTGCCGTTCAGCTTCGACACCCTGCGCATCGTGCTGCCGTTCGCGGTCACCCTCGCCCTCGTCGGACTCCTCGAATCGCTGCTCACCGCCCAGTTGCTCGACGACCTGACCGACACCGACTCCGACAAGAACGTCGAGTCGCGTGGCCAGGGCATCGCGAACGTCGCGACCGGCTTCCTCGGCGGGATGGCTGGCTGCGCGATGATCGGGCAGTCGATGATCAACTATCGCACCGGCGGACGCACACGCCTGTCGACACTGGCGTCGGGCGTGTTTCTCATCGTGCTCGTGATGGTGCTCGGCGACTTCGTCGCCCAGATCCCGATGGGTGCACTGGTCGCCGTGATGATCATGGTGTCGATCGGGACCTTCAACTGGGCGAGCGTCCGGCCGAGCACGCTGCGCGTGGAGCCCCGCCCGGAGATCGTGGTGATGCTCGTGACGGTCGCCATCACGGTGCTGACGCACAACCTGGCGTACGGCGTCGGTGCAGGTGTGGTGCTGTCCGCGGTGTTCTTCGTCCGGCACGTCTCGCACGTCGTCAACGTCATGAGCGTGGTCGACCCCGATCACGTCGAGCGGCTCTACGACGTCAGTGGCGAGTTGTTCTTCGCATCGAGCAACGACTTCGTGCACTCCTTCGACTACGACGCCGTCGACGTCGGCCGGGTCGAGATCGACCTGAGCAACGCTCGCGTCTGGGACACATCCGCGGTGGTTGCTCTGGACACCGTCGTCGACAAGTTCGCGCAACGTGGCATCGACGCCCAGCTCGTCGGCCTCGACCCACGCGGCGAGCGACTGCTCCGGGAAACCGGGGGACGGACCTCGCCGGGCCACTGACCGCTTCGCGCCGTGGCGCGGCGGCTGACGTTCGGCGACACGGCCGGATCGTTAGCCTGGCCTGGTGACTCGGCGACTCCTCCGCATCGGCCTGATCGGCCTGGTGTGCGCGGCGTCGTTCGCACTTCCCGCAGGGCTCGCCGGTGCGGCGCCGCCCCCGGGTCCTTCCGACGGGCAACAGACCGAGCCGTTGGTCCCCGTGCCGGTCGGTTGCCCGCGCCCCGATCCGGCCGCCGTCGCCTTCGTCGGCACGATGGTCGGCAAGGACGACGTCGTGCAGGTCGTGCGCTTCCGGATCGACCAGATCCGGGCGGGATCGGCGAGCCCTTGGGCGGTCGACGGGCTGATCGACATCCGGTACGGCGACGACTATCGCTTCCTCGTCGAGGGTGAGGAGTACCTGGTCGGGGCCGGGTTCGACCCGGTGTACGGCAGTCTGTCGTCGTCGGTTCGGCCGCCCGAACCCACCTTCGGTGGCAATGACGTGGTCGGCGTCGACGACACCGCCGTGGAGTGCCCGGTCATCGACGATCCGGTGAGGACGCTCAACGTCGACGGCACGAGCGTCGACTCCGGAGTCCTGAGCCTGATGACCGAGGACCGGCGGCTGCTTCTCGCGACCTTCGCCGTACCGGCTGCCATCGTGTTCGCAGCGCTGCTCGCGCTGGTCGTGCTCAAGACGTTGGGTCGTCTCGCGATGTCCGGGATGTGGCAACTCGGCCGGGCGGCCGTCACACCGGTGCCGGACCATCGAGCCGTGCGGGTCCGCTCGCACCGCCCGCGGGACCTCGACGTCGCCGAACCGGAGCCGACCGACGCGCACTGACCGCAGGTCGTTTGCCCCTGGCACGACCGCGGTCCGACGCAGAGACTGAGAGCATGGATTCCCATCGGCGCGCCGTGACGGGCGCCGCGTCGGTGCTGTGCGTCGGTCAGGCCACGCTCGACCATGTGCTGACGGTCGCCGACGACCTCGTCGTCGGTCGCAAGCACGTGGCGCAGCGCCACGACGTCGTCGGCGGTGGTCTGGCGGCGAACGCGGCGGTCGCCGTCTCGCGTCTCGGGGGCACTGCTGCGCTCGCGAGCGTGATCGGACACGACGAAACCGGCGACCGCGTCCTCGCCGGGCTCCGCGCCGAACACGTCGACACCCGCCTCGTCCAGCAGGCGGACACCGTGTCCACGCCGTTCTCGGCGGTGATCGTCTCGGCGGACGGTGCCCGGACGATCGTCAACCACAGCCCAGCGGAACTGCTCGCCCAGCCGTGCCCCGATCTCGACGATGTCTCATGCGACGCGGTGCTCGTCGACGGGCGCTGGCCTGCGGGGACGTCCACCGCCCTGTCGCTCGCCCGTCGACGCAGCCTTCCCGGGGTGGTCGACGTCGACCGTTCCGCCGTCGATTCCGCCGTGATCGCCACGTGCCTGGATCTGGCGTCCCACCTGGTCTTCAGCGAGGACGCACTGCGGGATCTCACCGGAACGTCCTCGCCGACCGATGGACTCCGTCGGGTCGCGCGGGACACCGGTGCCCATGTGTCGGTGACACTCGGTGCCCGGGGCGTCGTGTGGATCGACGGCGCCGACGTGCGCTCGCTCGGTGCGTTCGTCGTCGACGCCGTCGACACCACCGGGGCTGGTGACGTCTTCCACGGCGCCGTGACGCTCGCGCTCGCCGAAGGCGCCGACGAGGCACGCGCGTTCGCCTTCGCGTCGGCGGCCGCTGCCCTCAAGTGCACTCGGCCCGGGGCGCGAGCAGGCATTCCGAACCGCACCGAGGTCGACGACCTGCTCGACCATTCGCAGATCGCCGGAGAGGTGGCAGCAACATGACCGACACGAACGATCGACGCCGGATCCTCGTGATCCCGATCGGACGGCCCACGTTCGACCTCGAACTCGGCGCGCAACAGGTGGCTGCGGCGAGCACTGTGCTGTCAGATCTCGGTGCGGAGCACCTGGGCGCCCAACGGATCCTGACCGACATCGGCGAGCTCGACGTCCTGCTCGACGAGGCGCTGGAGAGCACCGCAGCCGCCCCGGACGTGGTGGTGGTCCTCCAGGCGACCTTCAGCGACTCCTCACTGGTCGGACGGATCGCCACCAGGCTGGGCGCGCCGATCGTCGTGTGGTCGTTCCCGGAGGCTCGAACCGGTGACCGCCTCCGTCTGAACTCGCTCTGTGGCGCCAATCTGGCCGCCTACCTGCTCCGGCGGCGCTTCCATCGCGTCGAGTTCGTCCATGCGGACCCATCGGGCGAGTCGGCCGCCGGCACGGTCGCTCGGGCGATCGACCGCGTCACCACGACCGGCTCGCCCGCAGCCGGCCCTGACGTGCCGCCTCGAGTGGAGGCGGGGATCGCCGAGGGTCGTTCGATCGCGGCTCGGCTGAGCAGCCGTCGCATCGGTGTGGTCGGTGAGCCGCCGATCGGTTTCGAGCCGTGCGCGGGCAACGTCGACGAGATGCGCGACGTCACGGGCATCGAGGTCGATCGGGTTCCGCTCCCGACGCTGTTCGCCGAGGCCGACGCCACTCCCGATGCGGTACGCACCGCCACGATCGAGCGGGTGCGGTCGGCGATGGATCTCGACGTCGACACGGCGAGCGCCGGCCTCGACGAGAGCGTCGCCCTCCACGCCGGCCTGCGCACGCTCGCCGACCGCCACGGATGGTCGGCGCTCGCCACACGATGCTGGCCGGAATGCATGACCGAGTACGGCGGAGCGGTTTGTACGCCGATGGCGATGCTGACCGAGGACGGTGTGCCGGGGGTGTGCGAGGCCGACCTCTACGGCGCCGCCACAGCGCTCCTCCTGCGCGAGATCGGCGGGTCCGACCCGTTCGTCGCCGACCTGGTCGACAGCGACGAGCGTGACGACACCTCGGTGGTCTGGCACTGTGGCGTGGCGTCGGTGACCCTCGCCGACCCGGAGGTGCGCCCGGTGGCGATCACCCATCCCAACCGTCACCGCGCGCTCGCCAACCAGTTCGCGCTCCGGCCGGGCCGGGTCACGATCGCCCGGCTGAGTCAGGCCGGCGGCGACCTGTCGATGGTGATCGGCGGCGGCGAGATCCTCCAGCGGCCCCGACCCTTCCAGGGAACTTGCGCGGTGCTGCGATGGGATCAGCCGGTGGCCGCGGTCCTGGCGACGGTCTTCGGCCGCGGACTCGAACACCACGTGGGGCTGGTGTACGGCGAACACCGAGCCGCCCTCGATTCGCTCGCGGCCGCGTGGGACATCCCGGTGATCCGTCTCGGGGTGGACTGAGGGGTCTACCCGGCGGCGGTCCGTCCGACCGCCCGTGCGATCTCGGTGAGCGCCCCGTCCCAGTCGTCGATGTCGATCTGCTCGGCGTCACCGTCGGCGACGCAGCGCACGAGGATGCCGCCACTGATCGGTTCTCCGAGCGTGGTCGCCAGCGCCGCCCCGTAGGCGGCCAGCTGCATCCGGTAGCGGCCGACACGCTCCGCGGTCTGCACCGGACCGGACCACTGGTCGGTCTTGTAGTCGACGATCACGAGACCGTCGGGTGTCCGGACCAGCAGGTCGACATAGCCCTCGAGGATCCGGTCGCCGACCGGCGCGGCAACGAACAGCTCGCGCCAGTGCGGCGCGCCGCCGACGACCTGTCGGACGATCGGGGTGGTCAGGACGGAACGGGCGAGGGCGGCCACCCGCTCGTCGAGGCCGATCACGCCCTCGGCGGCGCACTGCGCCCGGGCGAGGTTGTCGATGTCGCTTCCTGAGCCCAGGTCGCAGAACTGCAGCACCCCGTGGACGGCGCGCCCGATGCTCGTGCCGTACCGTCCGCGCTGCCAGGGCGGCAGATCGACGTTGACCGGACGTTTGTCGAGGCCGGGGTCGTCGATCGCGTCGCGATCACCGACGGCGGCCAGTTCCTCGGAGAGCCGGGTGGCGGCGATCCCCGTACGTCGAGAGGCCCGGCGCAGCACGTCGGTTCGCTCGGCGGCCCAGCCGACCGGCTCGTTCCACTCGAGGTCGCCGACGACCGGGGCGGGTGTCTCGATCTCCTGGGTGTCGAAGACCACCGACCGCGCCCCCGAGGTGGGATCGGCCGCCCCCGCCGCGAACATCAGCTCGGCAGAGGTCAGCGGACCCCAGTCGTCGTAGGTCTCGTTCGTCTTCGTGGGTGCGCCGCGATGCAGCGACACGACGAGGTGATCCGATGCGCGGGTGCACGCCACGTACAGCAGGCGACGACGCTCGGCGTCGCCCATCTGTTCGTCGATCGGTTGGTGGGCGACGAACACCCCGTCGTCGCCGCGTCCGGCGAGCATCCACGTGTGGTTCGCCCAGACGACGCCGTTGGTGGTGACGCGTCGGGGCTTGGTGGTGAGGCCGGCCACGATCGTGATCGGGAACTCGAGCCCCTTGGCCGCGTGGATCGTCATCACCCGGACCGCGTCGTGGTCGTGCTCGGGCAGGATCGTGTCGGCGATCCGGCTCTCCGACGCCTGGAGGGCCGCCCACTGCAGGTACCGGCGCACGCCGTGACCACCGGCATCGGCCCAGGCCCGCGCCTGTTCGATGACGTACCGCAGACGACGCCACACGTCGCGCGCGTCGGCGCCTGCCAGCGCCAGGTCGAAGGAGCGCCGTTCGTCGGCGACCGCCGCCAGCAGATCGGCGGGCGACGTCCAGCCGATGCGCTCCGCGATCGACCGGACGTGCTCGATCGCCTCGTGAACCGGATGGTCGAGCAGGTGCTCGGGCGGCGTCGCCCAGGGATTCCAGGACCCGCCGAGCCGCTTCCAGTCCCAGAGTTCGACGTCGCTGCACCCGTACAGCGGGCTGCGCAGCGCCTCGACCAGCGCCAGCTCGTCGGTCGGGTCGTCGGCGGCGCGGAGTACCAGCATCAGGTGGCGGATCTCGGTGGTGGCGTACACGACCGACGAGTTCTCGGCCCGGTACGCGAGACGGGCTCGGCTGAGCTCGGCTTCGAGCGACGGCAGCGAGATCCGTGTGGGCAGCAGCACGCAGATGTCGCCGGGACGGCATGGTCGTAGGCCCCCGTTGGCTTCGTCGTGGACCGGCCACCCCTCCGAGAGCGCGGTCGACACGGTGGCCGCGACGTCACGCGCCTCGCGTTCGCGCAGGGCATCGGCAGCACCCATCTCGCCCGTCCGGCTCCGCGACGTGAGATCGTCGTGGCGCTCGACGCCGAGCACCGACACCGTGCCGTGGTCGAGCAGGTCGTCGGGTCGACATGCATCGAGTGGCTGGAACGCCGGCTGTGCGTCGGCTTCGAAGGTGATCAGGCGCCCGAAGACGTCGTTGGCGAAGTCGATCACGGCCCGGGTGGAGCGGAAGTTGGCCGACAGTGCGACCTGATCGGCACCGACCTGGTCAGCGGCGCGGAGGTACTGGGCGATGTCGGCTCGGCGGAATCGGTAGATCGACTGTTTCGGGTCGCCCACGATGAAGAGACGTCCGGGCAGGGGGATGAGCTGTCGCCAGGGGGCGCGCCGGCGCCGTCGGCCGCGATGACGTCCTGGGGGGCAGGGTCGTCCTGGGCAGGATCGTCCGGATCGGCGGTGAGGCGCACGGCGATCTCGAGCTGGATCGGGTCGGTGTCCTGGAACTCGTCGAGCAAGAGGCGTTGGTACCGCTCGTGCAGCAGCCGGCGGATCGGGGGACGTTCGGCGAGCAGCCGGCGGGCGAGTACCAGCAGGTCGTGGAACTCGAGGAGGCCGGCGCCGGCGCGCTCCGCTGCGGCATCGAGCACGAATCGCCCGAGGACCGCCCCGAGGAGGAGCCGGCGGTGCCGTCGAACGTGTTCGAGGACTCCACGCGCTGCGGCGCCGAGCTCGATTTCGAGCGACTGGAGCGCTTCGAGGTCGGCCGGACCGTCGGCGCCGAAGGCTGTCTTCCACTTGCCCTTCGCACCTGGCCGTTGCTTCAGGTCGCCCCAGTGGCCGAAGCGACGATCGAGTTCGGCGATGATCTCGAGGCGGGTGCGCACGCTGTCGGTGGATGCGAGCTGGCCGACCATGGCGCCGATGTCGCCGGAGATCTGGGCCTGGGTGTCGTCGCCGGGGACGGGCGTTGCGACGATCTGCCGACCGAGCTCGAGGACAGGATCGAGATCGATGCGCAGTGGGCCCGGATCGGTGAGATCGACGCGGTCGTGCACGAGGTCCCAGTTGGAGCGGAAGTCCTCGGCCATCCGTCGGGCGCCCTTGTCGAGGCCGAAGCCGTCGAACTCGCACAGTTCGACGAGCGCCCGCCCGCCGTCGACGAGCCCCCCGACCGGTTCGGGATCGTCGAGCAGTCGGTCGAGCAGGTCGTCCCACTGCTCCTCGAACGCCAGGCCGCTCTCGAGTTCGTCGAGCACCGAGAACCCTGGTGGCAAGCCGGCTTCGATCGGGAAGTCGAACAGGATGCGCCGGGCGAACGAGTGCAGTGTTCCGATCGGCGCATGGTCGAGTCGGTCGAGCGCGGCGAGCGCCTCGGGGCCTCCGTCGTCGGCCAGCCGGCTCCGGGTGCGACTGCGCAGCTCCGCCGCCGCCTTCTCGGTGAACGTGATCGCTGCGATCGCGGTGATCGGGACGCCGGACCGCACCAGGTTGACGATGCGGGCGACGAGTGAACTGGTCTTGCCGGCCCCCGCGCCGGCCTCGACGAACAAGGTGGCGTCGAGGTCGTCTCGGATTCGAGCCCGGGCGCCGTCGTCGGGCGGGTTCATGTGTCGTCCCCGTTCATGTGTCGTCCCCGGTCGGGCCGAACCACGCGGCGAGGCGAGGATCGTGGCGTTTGCGGTCCCACTCGGGCCATCGTTCGGCGGTGCCGAGGCGGTCCGGTTCGCAGTACTCGCACGAGACGAAGAAGCGGAATCCCGGCCGTTCGGGGCGGTTCGGGAAGAACCCGGTTTCGATCCCGGCCACCACGGCGGCCACCGCGGTGGCAACGCGGGCGTCGACCTCCGGGGTGATCACGTACCCAGGGCGTTGGTAGTCGCCCTTGTGCATCAGGCCGTACTCGGCGTGGACGGTCGTGTCGCTGCTTCCGAAGTGCGCCCGGGCGGCGGCGGCATAGCTCGGGAGCTGGAACAGCGTGCCGCCCGCGGTGGGATCCTCGGCCGACAGGTCCTTGTACTTCGAACGGCCACCGGTCTTGTGGTCGGTGACGACGAGCGCTCCGTCGCGCGTGCGGTCGACGCGGTCGATCGATCCCTGCAGCTCGATGGGTCTGCCGTCGGGGAGGTGGATCACCACCGCGCCGTCGCCGCCGAAACGCAGCTCGGAGGCCAGCACCGTGGAGCCTCGCTGGCGGACGAACCGGCTGTCGTGTTCGAGCCAGGCGAGCAGGTCGGCGCGCATGCGGGTGCGTTCGTCGGCCCAGAACGCAGGACGGCCCGTGCGGCCGCGGCGCTCGGTGATCTCGCACACGTCGTCGAATGCGGCGATCAGCGCCTGACGGTGTTCGTCGGTCCATCCGTCGGCGGACGGCTGCGGCAGCGAGCCGTCGACGACCTGCGCGTGGAAGAGGTCGAGAGCCCGGTGATGTGCCGACCCACGGTCGCGAGCGGTGATGCTGATCTCTGCTCCGGGCTCCTCGATCGGGTCGACCTCGAGCAGGTAGTGGGCGAGGTAGGCGTGGGGGCACGCGACCCATGCCTCGAGTCGGCTCGGCGACACCGGGCCGGCGAGCACCGGGGGATCGGCCCCGCTGAGGTCGCCGTCGAACTCGGTGAGCTGGTCGCTGCGGCGTGCGGCACGCAGGGCGAGACCCCGGGAGAGCACCGGGTCGGTCGTCGGATCGATGAACTGGTCGAGGGGCGTTCCACCGCGAACCCGGTGGTAGCGGGCGCGCAGTCGGTGCTCCGCGACCGTGGCGGGGAACTCGGTGGTTTCGATGCCCGCGTGGTGCGAGGCGATCGCATGCACCCCGACCGCATCGATCCAGTCACCGATCCAACGCGATGGTTGGAGCTGGGCGGTGGCACGCAGATCGCCTCGGGGGTAGGCGAGGGTGACGGCACTCGTGGCGAGCGTGGCGAGGAGGAGACGGTGCACCCTGGTGGCCAGGGCGTCGGCGGTGGGAAGGCTCGCGAGTTCTCGGTCGGCCTCGGACAGCAGTGGGTCGCTCCGCGGGGTCGGCGGGAGCAGACCGTCGGCGGCGCCGACCACGACGACCACGTCGACGTCGAGCCCGACGGCGCCCGCGAGGGGACCGACGGTGACGCCGTTACCGACGCGGCCCTCGCGTGCCGGGCTGGCTTCGAGTTCGGCTTCGAGGGTCGTTCGGAACTGGTGGCGGGTGACCGGATCGCCGATCGGATCGAGGTGGCCGAGGCGGTCGAGGGCGAGTGTCAGCGCCTCCCACGCCCGGTATTCGGCCTCGGGCAGCCGCTCGATCGTGTGTCTGCCGAGCCACCGCTCGACCTGGTCGTTGCACCAGGTCGACCACGCCGCCCACGGACGACGGGCTGCGGGATGGCCCAGTGCGGTACGGAGTTCGGCGACGTACGACCGCAAGGACGAGGCCGACGCAGCCCATGGCTCACTGGTGGCGATCGCACCGAGACGGCGGTCCCAGTCGTCGTCGCGTGCGATGCCGGCGGCCCGGCTCACGCGCTCCCAGCTGGCCGTGGGCAGGTAGGCGCCGTCGGCGTCACGCGCGGGCACGTCGGCGAGCAGGTCGAACAGGTTGCGCCGCCGCAGTCCCCGACGGTCGACGTCGAGCAGATCGAGGACGAGCCGCGGTGCGAGACGTTCGACGAGGGTGGTGCCGGGCCGGCCGTTCCAGGGGATCTCGGCGGCGGTGAGGTGGTGTTCGACCAGCCGGGCGTACGGGCGCTGCGCGGGCCACAGCACGGCGATGCGCTCGAATGGTGTGCCGTCACGGGCGGCGTCGAGGACGACACGCACGGCCGCGCGGGTCTCGTCGTCGGCGTCGGTGCTGGAGATGATCGCCGTGGGTCGCGTCGACGGGGCGGGCAGGTCGACCGGCTCGTCGGTGCGGACGACGGCGCCGAGTTCGCCGACGATCGTTCGGGCGTCGGCATCGGCCTCCGGCTCGCCGACCAGTTGCACCACCAGGTGGACAGGAAGGTGATGCCCGAGCGCTGCGACGAAGGCGAGGGCGAGGCCGGACAGCTCGGTCGGCAGGTACAGCACGAGGTTGCGCAGACCGTCGGGGAGATCACGCTCGACGATCGAGGTGGCGAGCGCGAACAGGTCGGCCTCGTCGTACCAGTCGGCTGTCGAGCGCGGCGGTGACCGCATCGCTGACGCGCAGCACCTGACGTCCACGCCGTGACTCGTCACCGAGACGCCGGCGGGCGGCCGAACCGGCGAGGCGGAGTTCACCGTGGAGTTCTCGCAGCGCGACGACCGTCGACGGGTGCGTCGCCACGGGGCCGAACGGTCGGGGATCGTCGACGAGGGCGGCGGCGACCGCCAGGTCGACGACCGGCGTGGACATCGGCGACCGGCCCGCAGCAGCGAGCGTGGGGCCGGCGACGAGCTCGGCGAGCCGGTTGAGCGTGACCATGTCGACGCCCACCACCCCGCCCGCACGGCCCAGTGCCCGCCGGGCCATCACCCCACAGGTGTTGGTCGGTACGGCGACGGTGACGGGCGCGAGCGGGTCGGAACCCTTCGCCTGGGCGATCGCCGCGGCCAGGGCGCCCAGCGCGTCGGGGGGCGCGACCAGGGCCGCCGAGATCGTCACACCACCGATGGTAGGGAAGGGGTGTCACAGCCCGCGCTCTACGATCGGATTCGTGCTGATCAGACGAGCCCGTCCCGACGACACCGGCCGAGCGTGCGTCACGGCGATGCGCTCGTTCGTCGACGACCCGGTGATGCGCTGGCTGTACCCGGAGGACGAGGTGTTCCTCGCTCCGGGCGGCGCCGTGTTCCGTCCGGCGATGTCGGGGTGGATCGGGCTCGGCGAGGTGTGGTGCAGCGACGACGTCGCCGCGGTCGCCGTGTGGATCCCGCCCGGTCGTCCGGAGATCGACTTCGCGGACGATCCCGACGCGCCTCCGACGCCGCCCGACCGGCTCGAACGGTTCGGCATCATCCGCGAGGCGATGGCGGCGCACACGCCCGACGAGCCGCACTGGTACCTCCAGCTGCTCGGCACGCACCCGGACTGGCAGCGGCAGGGTCTGGGCGCGGCCCTGATGGACGTGGTCTTCGAGCGGGCCGAGGCGGAGGGCCTCGCGTGCTACCTGGAGACCGAGACCATCGAGAACGTCGCCTACTACCGACGACACGGCTTCGACGTCCGCTCCGAGTGGGACCTCGCCGGCGGCCCGCACATGTGGGGCATGTACCGGCCCCCCGACTGACCATTCTCGTGAACAAGGTGCGCACCTGGGCCGCGCCTTGTTCACGAGAAGCGGAGTTGTCAGGTCGGCCGGGCGGCTTCGGCGCGGTTGCGCAGGTCGGTGACAGCGTGCTGGAGGCCCTCGGGGTCCTTGTAGAGGGCACTGCCGGCGATCAGGACGTTGGCCCCGGCCGCGGCCGCGCCGGCGATCGTGGACGGTCCGATTCCACCATCGACCTCCAGATCGACGGTGTCGGCGAGCCCGGCGGCGTCGATCATCGAGCGGATCTCGGCGATCTTCGGCTCCATCGTCGCGATGTACGCCTGGCCGCCGAAGCCCGGATTGACGGTCATGACCAGCACGAGGTCGACGAGATCGAGGACGTGGGCGATCGCCGAAGCGGGCGTCGCCGGATTCAATGCGACCGCGGCGTTGGCGCCGAGATCGTTGATGTTGCCGAGCGTGCGATGCAGGTGTGTGCAGGCCTCGGCATGGACGATCAGGCGTGAGCAGCCGGCCTCGATGTACTGCTCGGCCATCACGTCGGGGGTGTACACCATGAGGTGCGCCTCGAAGGGCACGCTCGTGTGCGGACGGGCTGAGGCGATCACGTCGGGACCGAACGTGAGGTTCGGGACGAACTGGCCGTCCATCACGTCCCACTGGATCAGGTCGACACCGGCTGCTTCGAGCGCGGCGACCTCCTCGCCGAGTCGGGAGAAGTCGGCGGGCAGGACGGAAGGGGCGATCTGGATCGGTCGGCTCATCGACCCCGCAACCTACTTCTGCGCGCTCGCTGTGGCGGGTGCCCGATCAGTCGGAGTCGTCCTCGGGGTGCTCCCACGCCTCGTCGGCCTCGTCCCATCCCTCGTTGCGTTCTTCGACCTTGGCCTTCCAGTTCTCGGCCTCAGCTCGTGTCGGGTAGGGCCCGAGCAGATGGTCGGCCGGGCCCCGTTCCGAGGCGGGCACCGCCACCTTGCGCTCCAGGTCCCAGTACCAGGTGGTGTCGTCGCTCACGCTTCCAGTCTCGCGCAGCGGTGGGGTCACGCCCGCCCTTCCACCAGGTCGGCACCGCCACCGTTGACGAACGTGTGGTGCAGTGGGGGCCGGGATAGCTTGCTCCGGCATGACGGCCGACCTCGGACCAGCGCAGTCCGAGCAGACCGCACCTCGGATCCGTCCCGAGTTCGCCTTGCGGCCCGGGCGCTCCGACGCCCGGGCCCTGCTCGTGGTGTGGTTCATCCGCAAGTCTGCCTACTGGCTGCTGTTCAGCGGTCTCATCGGGCTGTCGATCAGCCATCTCGACCCGGACACGAAGGTCGACTGGACCGATCCGGGCGGAGTCGTCGCCGAACTCCTGTCGCCCGGCGCCGGCGTCGTGCTGTCGGTCGTTGCCCGTGTCGGAGGGGCTCTGGCCGGGCTGGCGCTCGCCTACCCGCTCGCGAGGGCGTACGAGGTCGGCCTCTCGCCGCGGACGAGCTTCGGCAGCGGGATCGGCAAGGTGTTCGACCGCATGCACGTGGCCCGCGCCTATCGATCGTTGCGGTGGACGCATCACGTGCGTCAAGAGGCGATCGGTCGACTCGGTCCGAACGCGTCCAGGCGTGTCGCCAAGATCGATCCGATCATGGACATCGCCAACATCTCGACCGCCGTGCTCGCCGTCGTCGTACCGGTCGCTCTGAGCTTCTGAGCTTCCGAGGTTCCCGGTCCGCGTGAGTCGGGGCTGAGCCGTACGCTGGGCCGATGGAATTGACCCCTGATCGCCTCGTCGCGGGCGGCGCCGCCATGGCCCGAGCCACCGACGGACGGGTGGTGTTCATCGACGGAGCGCTGCCGGGCGAACTGGTCGAGGTGGCGATCGTGTCCACGAAGAAGGACTTCGCCACGGCCACGGTCGTCGACATCCTCGAGCGGTCGCCGTTGCGTGACTCCCCGTCGTGCGCGCACCGCCGGGCCGGGTGTGGCGGGTGCGACTGGATGCACCTGCAGCCGACGGCGCAGCTCGACGCCAAGGTGGAGATCGTGATCGAGTCGCTCCGTCGGGTGGGCCGGCTCGACCAGGCGGTCGTCGAGGACATCGTCCGGCGTGGGGGAGCGGTGTCACCCTTCGGCTATCGCACCACGATCCGCGTGGTCGGCGGGCCCGACGCATCGGTCGGGTTCCGCGAGCACGCGTCCGATCGGGTGGTCCCGGTCACGAGTTGCCCGGTGGCGGAGTCGAAGCTGTCGCGTCTGCTCTCCGTGATCGAGGCCGACGAGGGCGCCGAGCTGACACTGCGGACCTCGGTCGCCACGGGGGCCGTGACGGCGATCTGGGACAAGCGGTTCCGCAAGGCGATTCGCGGTGTTCCGCCCGAGGTCCACATCGGCGAACGGGCCTGGCTGGTCGAGCGTGTCGCCGGCCATGACCTCCGGGTGTCGGCCGGTTCGTTCTTCCAGTCCGGCCACCAGGCGGCAGAGCTGCTGGTCGCTGCGGTGTCGGAGGCCGCGCCCGAACTGGCGACCGCTCGCCACGCTGTTGACGCCTACGGCGGCGTCGGCCTGTTCGCCGCCACGGCCATGGCAGCGTGCGAGCACGTGACCGTCATCGAGTCGAGCGCGTCGGCATGTCGCGACGCCGAACACAACCTGCAGGGGCGCGAGGCGAGGGTGGTTCGCGCCGAGGTCACGGGGTGGACGCCTCCCGAGGGGTCGGGCCCGACGGCACCGGTCGACGTGATCGTGGCCGATCCGGCCCGGCCCGGCCTGGGTCGGCCCGGCGTTTCAGCGCTGACCGCAGCGAAGGCACCGGTGGTCGTGTTGGTGAGTTGCGACCCGGTCTCGCTGGCGCGCGACGTCACGCTGATGGCCGACGCCGGGTACCGACCCGAACGGGTCGAGGTGCTCGACCTGTTCCCGAACACTCACCATGTCGAGACCGTGACGAGGTTCGTTCCGGCCGTCGTCTGAAATATTCTGGACAAATCTTCATCCGGGAGGACGCTCTGCATCGAATAGACGACGTGAGACGGGAGTACACCGAGGCATCCGACGCGGCGTTGGTCGTGTCGATCGGTCGTTATCAGCAGGCCGCGCTCGCCGAGGCCTACCGTCGTCATGCCGGCGCGTGCTTCGGGCTGGCCAAGCGCCTGCTCAACGATCACTCGCGCGCCGAGGAGATCGTGCAAGAGGTGTTCGTCCGG
This sequence comes from Ilumatobacteraceae bacterium, assembly GCA_963715285.1. Classification (GTDB taxonomy): domain Bacteria; phylum Actinomycetota; class Acidimicrobiia; order Acidimicrobiales; family Ilumatobacteraceae; genus Sva-07. The sequence goes on from CAVQRU010000006.1 coordinate 41,909, forward strand.
CTCTGGAACGAACCCAACCGGTACGACCCCGAGCGCGGAACCCTGCGCAGCTTCCTGCTCGCTCACACACACGGCCGGTCGGTCGACCTGATCCGAGCCGATGCGTCACGGCGCACCCGTGAGGAGAAGGAAGCCCGCCAGCAGGCGGACGGCGGCTACGACATCGCCCACGAGGTGTGGGACATCGCCCTCGCCGGTCACGTTCGCGAGGCCATGGAAACATTGCAGCAGGGTGAGCGCGAGGCGATCGAACTCGCATATTTTGGCGGTCTGACCTACAAGGAAGCTGCGGAGCGCCTCGGTGAGCCGGAGGGCACGGTCAAGAGCCGGATTCGATCCGGGCTCAAGCGCCTCCGTGTGGAACTGGTGCAGGCCGGCGTCGGCATCGGGGCAGATTGACGATGAGTGGAGAGATGGACGACATGGCTGGATCCCCCGGAGACATCTACGACATCGATGAGCTCCTGGGCGCGTACGCCCTCGACGCCGTCGACGACGACGAGCGCGACCGGGTGGACGACTACCTGGCCGTCAATCCCCGTGCACAGGCCGAGGTGCAGGCCCATCGTGAGGTCGCCACCATGCTGGCATTCACCGGGATGGACGCTCCCGACGACCTGTGGGGACGCATCGCCGACGAGATCGGCGAGCAGGCACCTCCGCCCGGTCCCGAGCTCGCCAAGGTCATGTCGTTCGATGAGCACCCTCGCCGTCGACGCATCGCTGCAGCAGCACCCTGGATCGTCTCGGCGGCAGCGGCTGCCGTGATCGGTTTCGTGGCGATCGGCCTCGTCGCCGACCGTGCCGACGCCCCCAACGAACCGATCGCCGGCGCGTTCGAAGCAGCGCTCGCCGATCGCGATTCGGTGACGACCGTGCTGGTGTCCGAGGCGTCCGATGCCTCGGCAGAGGCGGTCATCGACCAGGACGGCCATGGATTCGTCGTGGCGCAGGACCTCCCGACCCTTCCGGACGATCAGACGTATCAGCTCTGGGGCATCGTCGACGGCGGCCAGGTGATCTCGCTCGGCATCTTCGGTCCGAATCCCGAGTTGGAGACGTTCACGGTCGAAAGCCCGGTCTCTGCGCTTGCGATCACGATCGAGCAGTTCCCGGGCGTCGTCAGCGACGGCAACCCCGACGGCGCCTTCGTCGGCGCCTTCTGACACCGACGCCCCGACCCCAGCGGGCGATCCCCAGCGGGCGATGAGCGAAGCCACCGGATACCGGGACGTCGCTCATCGCTGGGACACTCGGGTCGTAGCCTGACGGCGTGCTGACACCGGTCTGTTCCGAGGAAGTTCGTGCTGCTGTCGACGAGCGGCGCCCTGTCGTGGCGCTCGAGTCGACGATCTTCTCCCACCTCGGGCTGCCGTCGCCCGCGAACCGTGAGGCGCTGGAGCGCTGTTCGGCGGCGGTGCGCAGCGGGGGAGCGGTGCCGGCCGTGACCGCGGTGCTCGGCGGGGTGGTTCGTCTCGGGCTCACCGATGCCGAGCACGAACGGATCCTCGGCCCGGCTCGCAAAGCCGCCGAACGCGACGTCGCCGTCGCGGTCGGCCAGCAGTGGGATGTCGGCGCGACGACCGTGTCGGCGTCGGTGGCGATCGCCGCCGCAGCGGGCGTGTCGGTGTTCGCGACCGGCGGCATCGGCGGCGTGCACCGTGGCGCCGAGGTCACCGGCGACATTTCCGCTGACCTCGACGCGATCGCATCGCATCCGGTCGTCACCGTCTCGGCCGGTGCAAAGGCGTTCCTCGACCTGCCCCGCACCCTCGAGTTCCTGGAGACTGCGGGCGCCCCCGTGCTCGGTTGGCGCCACGATTGGTTCCCCGCCTTCTACACCCGCTCGTCGGGGCTCCCCGTGCCGCATCGGGTGGAGTCGGCCGACGAGGTTGCTCGCATCTTCGCCGCCCGCAGTCGCCCCGAGTCGGGGGTGCTGCTCACGGTGCCGATCCCCGAGGATGCCGAACTCGACGCGGCCGAACTCGACGCGGTGCTCCGTGATGCACTCGAGGAATGCGAACGCGCCGGCGTCACGGGGGCCGCGGTGACGCCCTTCGTGCTCGGCCGTATCGGGGCCGCCACCGAAGGTCGCAGTATCCCGGCGAACCTCGCACTGGCCGAGAACAACGCCGCCGTGGCCGCCCGGGTCGCCGTGGCGATCGCGACGCCCTGACGTCCGGGGCCGGGCCCCGCGCCGGGGCTCAACCGAGGCGGCGCATCCGGCGCTCGACGCGGTCGAGGAACGCGGCCCGCTGCCGGTCGGACGCCGAGTCGATTCCGTACATCGCCAGCCAGGTGGTGCGCGCCGTCGGGTGGCACATCGTGCGCAGGCTCCTGGTCAGGGTTCGCTTTCCCGCCTCGCCTTCGATCATGTTCATCCACTTCGAGGACCCGTGGGTGGTGACCGCGACCAGTCGTCGGATGTTGCGCAGCCCGGGGCGGAGGCGATTCGCCCCGTCCGGAAGCGTCCAGGCCACCCCGTTGACCCACACCCGGTCGATCCAGCCCTTCAGCATCGCCGGCTGGGCTGACCACCAGGTGGGATAGACCAGCACGAGCGTGTCGCACCAGCCCAGATCGTCGGCGTGTTGCGTCAGCGACGGATCGGTGCCGGGCTCGAGGTGGCGGGCGTGGTCGAGGGCGGTGAACTCCGGGTCGAAGCCCTCGGCGTAGAGGTCGGTGCAACGGACCTCGGCCCCGGCGGCTGCCAGACCAGCGAGCGTGCGGTCACGAACCGCAGCGACGAACGACTCCTCGATCGGGTGGCAGTGGACGACCAGTGCCCTCGTCATCGCAGACCAGCCAACTCGCGTTCGACCCTGGCAGCAAACTCGTCGCGTTGCGCCGGCGTCGACGTGTCGATCGCGTAGAAACCGAGCCACCGGCTCCTGACTCGGAAGCCGCACGACAACCTCAGCGCCCGGGTGATGATGCGGCGCCCGTTGTCGTTGACGAAGCGCACGTACGAACGTGGCGAGCCGTAGGTGGAGATGCCGACGAGATGACGCATCTGGCCGAGCCCGGGGCGGACCTTGCCGGTGCGCTCGTCGAAGCGGAAGCCCACGCCGGGCACCATCACCCGCTCGAGCCATCCCTTGAGGATCGCCGGCAGACCGCTCCACCACGTCGGGTAGACGAACACCAGCGCGTCCGCAGCGGTCACGATCTCGGCATGACGGGCGACCACCGGGTCGAGGATCGGTTCGTCGCCGTGGTAGGCGCGTCGTTCGTCGGGTGTCATCGCGACGACGAAGCGCTCGGCGTGGAGGTCGAGGACCTCGACCTCGTGGCCCGCGGCGCGAAGCCCGGCGACGGCTCGCGCGGCGAGCGCATGGCAGAAACTGTCAGCCGAAGGGTGAGCGACGACGACGGCGACGAGCATCGTCAGTCGTTGGTCGGCAGCACGGTGACCGCGTCGCGATCCGAGGGCCTGGACCGCAGCGAGAGCAACTGGGTGATCGCCACGAACAGCAGCAGTCCGGCGAACATGACGTTCGACAGCTGATCGCTCATCCGGTCCGAGATCGTGGCGCCGATCACGGCCGTGACCGCACCGCAGGCACCGACGACGGCAGCGACGGGGATGTCGGCGTTGGCCTTCTTGCGGTTGCGGATCGTTCCCATGATCGAGGTCGGGACGATCACGGCCACCGACGTGCCCTTCGCCAGCGCAGGAACCATCCCGAGGCCGACGACCATCGCAGGCACCATGATCACGCCACCACCGATCCCGAGCAGGCCGGCGAGCGTTCCGGTGAAGAAGCCGACGAGGATCAGCAACACCGCCGACAGGACCGTCAGGTCGGAGCGCCCCGTGGAATCGGAACTGATCAGCAACCGGGTGGCGGTGGCGAGCACCGTGATCACGAACACCATGACCAGCACGTTCTTCGGGATCACGTGCAGGAGATGCGTGCCGACGATCGCGCCGGCGATCGCTCCGATCGCGAGGAAGAGCGCCACCGGCCAGTCGACGTTGCCGTGGGCCAGATAGGTGACGAGGCTCGCGAGTGCGATCGGCAGCGTGGCCGCGAGCGACGTGCCGTGGGCGAGGCGACGCTCCATGTGGGCGAACCCGACGAGACCGGGCACGATGATCAGGCCGCCGCCCACGCCGAACAGACCACCCAACAGTCCGGCAGCCACCCCGACGAGTGCGGCGTGGCTGAGTCTGACGGAACTGTTCGAGAGCGGCACCGCCTTCGACCCTAGGTGCCGCACCCCGCAGCCGCGCATTCAGCGGCATCGCTCCGGCCCGGACCGGGGGTGGTGATCAGCGATCGAGGAGCCGACGCAGGCGGTCGGCGACGCCGGGCCAGTCGTCGAGGGTGATCGAGGAGGAGGCGGTGTCGCGGAGCCGGTCGCCGTCTCCGGCGTGGGTCGAGCGTCGATGGCGTCGCAACACCCCTTCGAACTCGGCGCCGATGCGCTCGATCGCACGGCGGCTCCGTGCATTGCGGGCGTCGGTGCAGATCGCGACCCGTTGCACCTCCCACACCTCGAACGCGTGCGTCAGGAGGAGCAGCTTGGCCTCGGTGTTGATCGGGCTCCGCTGGGCGTCGGCGGCGAGCCAGGTGCCGCCGATCTCGACCTCGTCGGGATGAGCGCGAGACAGTGGCCAGAGGGGGTTGAGGAACCGGGTGCAGCCGACGATCGTCCGGTCGGCGACACGCCGCTGGACGAACGGTGCGGCCCGGCCGTTGGCGGCGTCGTCGAGCAGCCAGTCGACGTAGGCGGCTGCGTCGGCGTGCCCATCGGGCACCTGGGTGTAGGCGAACGTCGAACGGTCGCCGCTGCCCGCCGCCGCGAGGTCGTCGACGTGGTCGACCAGCAGCGGCTCGAGCGAGACGTACTGTCCGGACAACGCATCGACGTCGAGCTGGTGCACCGCACCAGTGTTGCGCACCGGCACCACCGCGACGTCGGTCGGATTCTGCGGGGACGCTCGCGGTACCGTGCACCGATGGCTGCCCCGACCGTCGACGACCTGTTCGACGACTCCACGATCCTGCCCACCGACCCGCTCGACGAGGCCGGGTCGCCGTTGGAGGTCCTCCACGACCGTGAGTACCGGGTTCGCGCGTTCCGCCAGGCGGACGACGTGATCCTCATCCGGGGCGCGGTGCGCGACCAGAAGCCGCCCGGGCTGTATCTCGACACCGATCCGGACCCGCTGACGATCCACCACATGCAGATCGACCTCGAGATCGCGTTCCCGACCCTCGAGATCATCGGCGCGAAGGTCGGCATCGAGGTGCACCCGAACGCCGAGTGCCCGAACATCGAGGGCCACTACGACAAGCTCGTCGGGTTGTCGATCGCCCGCGGCTTCACCCACAAGGTCCGTGAGCTCTTCGGTGGTCCGCGCGGCTGCACCCACACCACGGCGTTGCTGCAGGCGATGGCGCCGGTCGCGATCCAGTGCATCTGGTCGATGCGGGCGTCGAGCGCTCGCCGCGACGGATCCAGCGCCGACCCGGCGCAGATGTCGCCCGAGCAGCGGCGGATGTCGTGGCAGATGAACCTGAACACGTGCCACGTGTGGGCCGAGGACGGCCCGCAGGTCGCGAAACTGGAGGCGGGCGGTGACTTCGAGCCACCGATCTGGGCGGCGGAACGCATGGTTCAGCTCGGTCTGAAGCCCGACGACTGGCGTGACCGCATGCGCGGCGACTGATCCCACCCGGGCGGGCGGAATCGGAGTGTGTCGAATGCGGTCCCACCTGGCACACTGTGCGACCACATGGTGGTCATAGCTCAACAGGTAGAGCACCAGGTTGTGATCCTGGCGGTTGGGGGTTCAAGTCCCCTTGGCCACCCCATCCGAACGCACTGAGAGGGTGCGGAGCGAGCGATCGCTCGGTACCCTCTCGGAGCGCTCGCTTCTCTAGCTCAATTGGCAGAGCAGTGGACTCTTAATCCATTGGTTCTGGGTTCGAGTCCCAGGGGAAGCACCACAACGACCAGGGGAAACGCCGGGAAACCGGCCCCCGTGGTCACGGACTGGCCACCGGAGCCGGGCGGAGCGGCCCGAGCCCCGTCGTCGTGTAACCCGCCGACCGTGTCCGGCGCTGTCTCGTCGTGCGCCGACACTTGGGAGACCTTCGGCCCTGGCGCGTGCGGGACTCGTGCGGCACCTTGTGAACAGCGGGTGCAGGAGGTGACGTATGAACACCGAGGCAGAGCGTCGGGAACTCCTTCGCTCGTATCAACGCAGCATCCATGTCTGGCACACCGGATACGACGATGCGGCATCGTCGTTCAGCAGGAAGGGGCGCCTGTTCGGCATCGTCACCGCGATGCTCTCTGCGGTCGTCGCCACGGCAGCGTTCACGAGCCTGAGCGCGGACGGAGTTCCAACCGTCTGGAAGGTGATTGCAGGAATCCTGAGTTCCACCGCTGCCGTCGCAGCCGGGATGGCGGCAACACTCAAGTACCCAGAGATGGCGGTCACGTACCGGGCGACAGCCAACAAGTACGGCAAGGTACGCCACCAGGCCGAACTCCTGGATGTTCGCGCCAGCCTGACCGACGACGATCTCCAAGGGCTGGTGACGGCGTGGGAACAGGTTCAAGACGATGCGCCCATCCTCTCCGACCGGCAGTATCACCACGCTGAGGCCAGAGTGGACGGGAAGTCGACCTCGAGTCGCTTCCGCAAGCGAGCCGAAGTCGCCGCCACGATGGCCGTGGAGGCCGAGGCGGCAGCCAGGTCCGCAGCCGAGCACGCCGAAGTCGCCGCCGCGAAGGCCGAGGCGGCGGCCAGGTCCGAAGCCGACCACGCCGAAGTCGCCGCCGCGACCGCCGTGGAGGCCTGACATGCGATCTGGAACCGGGCATCCGAGACGGGCGAACCGCTGTCAGCGAGTCGTCGGTCACCTCCGCCGAAAGCAGGAACCTGATTCGAGGGGAGCGTCTCGTGGTTGATTGCATCCGATATCAGAGCGGCTACAAGTACCAGTTGAAGGGGCTGCTGATCGTCGCGACCGGACTCCGTCCGGAGACCGAGGCCGAGATCGACCACTTCGTGAGACTGAAGGTCACCGGCGAACTCGAAATCGGTTACGGCTACGCGTGGGACGGCCCATCGGGACCGACGATCGACACGAAGAACTTCATGCGGGGTTCACTCGTCCACGATGCCCTGTACCAACTCATGCGGGAGGAGAAACTCGACAAGACGACGTGGCGCAAGACCGCCGACGAAGAGCTGGTGCGCATCTGTCGGCAGGACGGCATGAGCCGGGTGCGTTCATGGTGGGTACTCCGAGCGGTGCGCTGGTTCGCCGATCCTGCTGCCTCGCCCGAACGCCGCAAGCCCGTCAAACGTGCACCCCGAGCATGTGTGGACGGCCAAGAGCGAACCCGCTGAATGCTCAACGAGTCGAGACCCCAACGAGACGACCTCGACCAACTCGCTCGTCCGCGGTGACACCGTGGTCACCGCACGATGGTCACGTGGCGATACCAGACGACATCGAGCGGACGGTCCGTCGTGCGAAAGGGCCGCCCACGCTGGACACACGAGAACTGGGCGCTACCGGTGTACCACCGCCGTGTTCGGACTCCCGAGAAGCAACGCCACCCTCGAACCGTTCGAGGGTGGGCGGTCGCCGTCCTCGACGACAAGATCGCCTGCGACTCAGAGATCAGAGCGCGGTGAGTTTCACCCATTCGTTGAGCGCGAGCGGCGGCCCGTTCACGCCTTCGGCCGCACGGACCTTGATGAACGACTGCAGATTCCAGTCCTGACCGGTCCCGTCCGTGACAACGCCGCTCGACTTGACCTTGAGGCTCTCGACGCCCCCGGACGAGTGGATGATCGGGCGCTGCTTCACGGTCCCGATCTCGTCCCGCCCACGTCGGTGATCAGCGGGCCGACCGTGTGGCCGCCGATGGCGTCATACCGCTGAACCACGACTGATTGTGCCGGTTCCGTTGGCTTCTCGGCCGAGGCGGACGGCGAGGCGATCAAGACGCTCGCCAGCGCCATGCCCGACAGGCTGTCATCGGTTTCAACCTCATTGTGATTCCCCACTTCTGTTGTGACGCGTACGGCGTCCCCCACGCCCGACAGCTTCGACGGGCTGCTGCCTCCGGCAGTACGTTCACCGTCGCAGGCATCGGTCGGAATCACGAGTGGGATGCGTCACACTCAGGTCGCGCGCGCGGCGTGGACGTCGACCCTCGTGACTCGCGCAGATCTCACGCCCAGCCAGGGTGCGGGCCAACGGTCGCGGTCACGACAGTGCGCTCACGGGGGCACCCGAGGGTGAACTCGACGGGCAGAGGTCTGGAAACCGAGTGCCGGCCCCTTGCCTCATCGCAGGAGCGGGTCACGCTCGGAGCAGGTCCTTGGCGATCGCGACGATCTGGATCTCGTCGGTGCCGGCGTAGATCTGCAGCACCTTGGCGTCGCGGGCCAGCTGCTCCACCCGGAACTCGCTCATGTAGCCGTTGCCACCGAACAGCTGCACCGCCTCGAGCGCCACCTCGGTCGCCGCGCGAGCGGAGTAGAGCTTCATGGCGGAGGCTTCGGCAAGGGTCATCGTCTCGCCCGCGGCACCCATCTCCATCGTGCGGAACACGAGGTTCTGCACGTTGAGCCGGGCGACCTCCATCCGGGCGAGCTTGTCCTGGATCAGCTGGAACTCGCCGATCGGCTTGCCGAACTGCACTCGGTCCTTCGCGTACTGGACGCTCAGCTGGAGGCACTCCTCGATGATGCCCAGCGCCATCGCGGCGACGCCGGAACGTTCCTGCTGGAACGTCGCCTTCGCGCCGTCTCGTCCGCCGGCGGGCAGGTCCTCGGTCTCGCCGATCAGGCGATCGCGGCCGACACGCACGTCGTCGAGGAAGAGCTCACCGGTGGGGGAGGAGTGCATCCCCATCTTGCGCAGCGGTTTCGACTGCTCGAAGCCCGGCATCCCGCGATCGAGGACGAACGACAGCACCTTGCGCTGCTCGGCCGGCGTCGTTCCGTCGTCGAGCTTGCAGATGAACACCGTCGTGTCGGCGTAGGGACCGTTGGTGATGAACGTCTTCGACCCGTTCAGGATGTAGTCGTCGCCGTCGCGGCGGGCGGTCGAGCGCATCGAACCGAACGCGTCGGAGCCGCTGCCGGGCTCGGTGATCGCCCAGGCGCCCACCTTGTCCATCGTCAGCAGGTCGAGCGCCCAGCGCTCCTTCTGTGCGATCGTGCCCTTGGACATGATCGCCGCCGAGGTGAGCCCCATCGACACGCCCATCGCCGTCACCATGCCCGGACACACCCGACACAGCTCGATGATCGGGATCAGCGACATGCCGCCTCCGTCGCCACCACCGGATCCGCCGCTGGTGTCGACGTCGTCGCCGGCCTCGATCGCACGCTCGCGTTCGATGCGCCGCTTGAAGCCGTCGCGGGCCATCGCGTCCATGCCGAACGTGGCGAACATCTTGCGCAGGATGTCGTACGGCGGCAGGTCACCGTGCTCGAGTTCGTCCACGTGCGGGCGGATCTCGTCGTCGACGAAGCGCTTCACGGCCTCGCGGATCATCTCGTGTTCATCGCTCCATCGGAACATCGCATGCCCTCCTCGGGTCTCGAACCGTCGAACCGATCGTACGCAACAGGTTCCCGTGAACAAGATGCGCCCCCAGTGCGCGCCTTGTTCACGAGAACGGCGGGGGATGGTCGAGACTCAGCGGCTCCAGCTTCGATCGTCGCGGTAGCGGCCGACGTTGAGCGGAGTCGAATGCTGGCGACGCTGGCGACGGCTGCTCGTGGCGAAGACGAGCAAGGCGGCGCCGACGAGCGCCACGACCGCCAGGAGGAGCGTCAGGTTGCGATGGTGGTTCGCCAGCCTCGGCATCACTCCCATCCAGGGATCGTCCGAGAACGCCGGTAGCACGGCGAGCGGCACGAGGTAGCCGAACAGGACGAGCGAACCCGCCATGCTCGCCAACCCGACGCCCAGCGCAAAGGTCCCTTCGCCCCGCTCGGGCCGAAGGATCACGCCGACGAGGACGATGAGCAGCCCGAGTGCACCCGCGCCGACCGCAAACCACCCCAGCCAGTCGTTCAGGAACGCCATCGAGCCGACGCGCTGCACCGGGAGCGTGAGCGGGTCGGCCTCGCCGACGCGCTCGTCACGCACGATCGTCACCTGCTCCTCGGAGGTGATCAGGACCAGTTCGTCGGTCTCGCCGAGCAGCCGGGCGTGGCCCTCGGCGACGAAGCGGCTCATCAGGGCAGCGCCGTCGGGAATGCGGGCGATCTCCTCGATGAACTCCTTGAGCTGCGGTGGCGATTGCTGGAGGGTCGGTGCGTCGGCGCTCGCGACGATCGTCGCGATCTGGCCCCGGATGTCCTCGTCGCCGAGGATCGACAGCGCGACGTCGGAGTCGTCCGCAGGCGTGAACGCCACTCGCTGGAGCCACCAGGCGCCGATCGCGAGCGCGATCAGAACGGCGCCGACGATCAACAGGAAGCCTCCGAGGGAACGGCGCATTTTGAGAGTCTGACAAATCCAGCGCGTAACCTTGAATCGTGAAGCGACCCGGCTTGTTCCACATGTTGATCCGAGGGGCGTTCCGGCGTTGTCCGTGGTGCGGCGGGCGGGGTGCGTTCTTCGTCGGTTGGTTCAAGAAGGCCGACTGTTGCCAGACCTGCGGGCTCGACTGGCGCCGCAACGACGTGGGCTACGAACTCGGGGCGGCAGCGATCACGGCGATCATCACCTTCGGCCCGCTGATGCTCGTGCTGGGCGGCATGGTCGCCTACACCTGGCCCGACGTCGCGGTCGGTCCGATGTTCGCCGTGCTCGTGGTGCTGGCCGTCGCCCTCCCGTTGCTGTTGTACGGGTCGGCGTATCTGATGTGGCAGGCGATCGACATCATGATGCGAACGCCGACGCCGCTCGACTTCCAGATCGTCGGAGACCACGATGCCGACGGGGCGCGCGGCGCCTCGGCGTCCGACTCGAGCCCGGACAGGACACCGACACGCAAGGGCGACCGGAGCTGACGGATCAGCTCGCTGCGTAGGGGCGCCGCCCGAGCCCGCCGTCGCGCAGCCAGAAGCCCGTGAGAGTGCGGTCGAGGTGCTCCTGGCGCCAGGAGATCATCGACTGTGCGAGCGGCAGCACGACGCCGGGATCGCGCACCTCGGTCCGCCACGTCGGATCCTCGGCGAGGTCGTAGCAACGCCAGCTGCCGTTGCCGAACTGGACGTACGCGTGCGTGGTGGTGCGGAACACGGCGAGGTTGTTGCGCTCGGTGCGTCGATCCCACGGATCGTCGGTCTGACCGGCGGCCACGAGCGCGTCGCGCCAGTCCCACTCCCAGTGGGCGCCGTCGCGCCACACGCCGGGTGTCACGCCGTCGAGGAACGGCGTGAGCGGGTGTCCGTCGCACTGCGCCGGGACCTCCTCGCCGACGAGGTCGCAGATCGTCGGGAAGATGTCGACGTTCTCGGTGAACCGCTCGACGACGGTCCCGGCACCGCCGCGGCGGTGCGGATCGCGGACGATACCGACGATGTGGTAGCTGGCTTCGAAGAAGCCGGCCTTCTGGATGAGGCCCTGGTCGCCGAGCTGCTCGCCGTGGTCGGCGGTCACGACGATGACCGTGTCGTTCCACTGGCCGGACCGGCGCAGCGCATCCCACACCCGACCCAACTGGTCGTCGACCTCGCTGCACATGCCGTAGTACTGCGCCCGCAGTCGTGCGAGCTCGGCGGGATCGGTCGGCGCGGCAGCCTCCGGATGTTGCAGCAGCGAGCGGTGGAGCCCGTGGAGGTCGTCGCCGGCCGGCACGGGAGCGGGCAGCTCGTCGGGATCGTAGGCCCGGGACCAGTGACCGGCGGCCGCGTACGGAGGATGGGGTCGGAGGTACGACGCGTGGGCGAACCAGGGTTCGTCCCGGCGGTCGATCCAGCCGATGAGCCGATCGGTGAGGAACGCGGAGTGCGACAGTTCGGCGGGTCGAAGCGGTTCCGTTTCGAGGGCGCGTGTGCCGTCGGCGACGTCGTGACCCTGGTCGGCGAGCCACCTCGCCCACAGCTCGCCGTTGCCGCGCAGGTCGAGGCCGACGTCGAAACCCGGCAGGATCTCCTCGTAGTCGGACAGCCGGGGATCGTTGGGATCGGTCACCGTCCGCGGATCGACGCCCTGGTCGGTGTAGCCGAACAGCGTCGGGGCCCATCCGGCGCGTCGAGCCGCACGGGCGACGTTGTCGAACCGGTCGTCGAGCGGCGTGCCGTTGGCCACGACCCGATTGGTCATCTGGTAGGTGCCGGTGTAGAGCGCGGCGCGGCCCGGCGAGCACGGGGCAGCCTGTGCGTAGTGGTTCGCGAGTCGGACTCCGTCGGCGGCGAGCGCATCGAGGTTGGGTGTCCGGACCACGGGGTGCCCGGCGCAGCTCAGGCTGTCGCCGCGGTACTGATCGAGCGTGATCAGCAGGATGTTGGGGCGGCTCACGTCCGGCGAGCCGCCACGGCGTCGATCGCCGGGAGCCAGTGGTCGAGTGCGGGAACCTCGGCGTCGGGCACCTTGGCGCCGTCGTCCGCGCGCCGGAGCGCGACCGCTGCGGCCCAGTCGGCGGTCGCGTCGGCGGCTCGCACCTCGTCGGCCGACATCGGGCCTCCCTGCGCGGCGAGGGTTGCGATGCTGCCGGGGGAGAGCGCGTCGCGGTAGGTGGGATCGGTGGCCACGAGGTAGCGCTTGGCGCCGACGTGTGCTTCGACGAGGAACGCCACGCGTTCGCCGAGCAGCTCGCGTACGGCACCGGCACCGAGCCGGTGGTGTTCGGGCTGGCCGGGGCCGTCCCAGGGGTGGGCGAGGTCGTGGACGAGACCGGCGACCTGCAGCTCGAGGTCGTCGGGATGTGTCGCCTCGAGGAGGGCTGCGGTCTGCAGGCCGTGGTCGAGTTCGGAGAACGCGAGGCCCTCGTCGGAGCCGAGCGCAGCCAATCCCCGGAGGTGGTCGACGAGCTCGTCCGCCGTCTCGAAGGCGCGGGTGGCGCTGTGCATGTCCGAAACCTAGGCGGCGCGGGCGGACGAACCGTGACCGGTGGGTGTCGTGGTTCCGGTCGCGGTGGTGAACGCCGCAGACGTTCGTTCGAACAATGCTTGTACGAACCTGTGTTCGTCAACTACACTCGTGTCATTCGGTCGTGCCGAGCGGCCACATCATCCCCGACCTCCGTCGACCGCCCACCCGATCAACCTCCCGATCAACCCTGTGACACCCCTTCTCTACGGTGCACACCATCAACCGCAACGGGTTCGCCCACCGCACGACGAAAGTGAGAACCACATGAGCAACGACCGTGACAAGGCGCTCGACATGGCGCTGGCCCAGATCGACAAGCAGTTCGGCAAGGGCGCCATCATGAAGATGGGCGAACGCACCAACATGGCCATCGAGGTCATCCCCACCGGCGCGCTGTCGCTCGACCTGGCGCTGGGTGTCGGCGGTCTTCCACGGGGCCGCGTCGTCGAGATCTACGGCCCGGAGTCGTCGGGCAAGTCCACGCTGGCGATGCACGTCGTCGCCGAAGCGCAGCGCAACGGTGGCGTGTGCGCCTACATCGACGCCGAGCACGCGATGGATCCGGTGTACGCCCGGGCGATCGGCGTCGACGTCGACCAGTTGCTCATCTCCCAGCCCGACACCGGCGAGCAGGCGCTCGAGATCGCCGACATGCTCACCCGTTCCGGAGCGATCGACGTGCTCGTGGTCGACTCGGTCGCCGCGCTCACGCCCCGTGCCGAGATCGAGGGCGAGATGGGCGACACGCACGTCGGCCTGCAGGCCCGCCTGATGAGCCAGGCCCTGCGCAAGCTCACGGGCAACCTCAGCAAGACCGGCACGATCTGCATCTTCATCAACCAGCTGCGCGAGAAGATCGGCGTCATGTTCGGCTCGCCGGAGACCACGCCGGGTGGTCGGGCGCTGAAGTTCTACTCGTCGGTGCGTCTCGACATCCGCCGGATCGAGTCCTTGAAGGACGGCGCCGAAGTGGTCGGCAACCGCACCCGGGTCAAGGTCGTGAAGAACAAGGTGTCGCCTCCGTTCCGCCAGGCCGAGTTCGACATCATGTACGGCCAGGGCATCAGCCGTGAGGGTTCGCTGATCGACATGTCGGTCGATCTCGGCATCGTGAAGAAGTCCGGCGCGTGGTTCACCTACGAAGGCGAGCAACTCGGCCAGGGTCGCGAGAAGGCCAAGGACTACCTCAAGCAGAACCCTGAGGTGATGATGGAGATCAGCGACAAGGTGCTCACCGTGTCGGGTCTGAAGAAGTCCGACGACGAGCCCGAGGTGACCGACATCGCCGACTTGGCCGACGAGTTCACCGACGCCGACGAGGCCCCGATCGACCTCGGCTGATCGATCGGCAGCGGGGGAGCGGCCATGATGGGTGTCCGACGAAGGAGGCCGTCATGACCGTTCCCAACCGCATCTCGATCGTCACGTTCGGTGTGTCCGATCTCGCCAGGGCCACTGCGTTCTACGAGTCGCTGGGCTGGACGAAGTCGTCGGCGTCGATGCCGACCATCACGTTCTTCGACACCGTCGGCCCCGTGTTCGGCCTCTACGAGTGGTCGGCGCTCGCCGACGACGCGAAGGTGCCGGCCGACGGATCAGGGTTCCGGGGCGTCACGCTCGCGATGAACCTCGCGTCGACCGTCGAGGTCGACGAGGTGTTCGCCGAGTGGTTGGCAGCGGGGGCCACCTCGGTCGTCGAGCCGCACACGGCGTTCTGGGGTGGGTACTCGTCCTACGTCGCCGACCTCGACGGGCACCTGTGGGAGTTGGCGCACAATCCGTACGCCACGCTCGACCACGACGGCCGGTTGGTGATGGGCGGCTGAACCGGTCGAGTGGTCAGCTGTTGAACTCGTAGCCACCCGGCTTGAAGATCATCAGGTACAGCGACACCACCAGGATCACATGCGTGATGCCGATCCCGGCCGCCATGATCTTGCGGGCGTCATCGCCCGTCTCGGTCAGCGCCGGGCGGATCATGAACCAGCTCACTGCGAGGGCAGCCAGCCACAGCACGATCGTCGCCGTCACGAACGGGGTGCCGACGAGGCTGATCTTGCCCACGCCGGCCATTCCCATGCCGGCGACCCACAGCACCACGAGCGCCGGGAAGACCAACACCATGTGCAGGCGAGCGACGTCGGCGGTCGCCCCTGCCCGTTGCAGACGGGGGTAGAGGAAGAGCGGGCCGAACGCGGCGATCGCCGCCAGCAGGTGGACGAAGTAGAGGATCCGGTACAGATCGTTGTTTTCGACGACGAGGATGGCGAGCACGGCGGGGACGATAGCGGCGTCGGCTCCACGAGAGCCCCTGATGGGCGGCGGGCGCGTCGTCGCCATCGATAGCCTGGGCTGCCATGTCCCGCAGCTATGTCGTGCGCACCTACGGGTGCCAGATGAACGAGCACGACTCCGAGCGCATCTCGGGTCTCCTCGAGGCCGATGGGCTCGTTCGCGCCGAGTCCGAGGCCGATGCTGACGTGGTCGTGCTCAACACCTGCTGCATCCGGGAGAACGCCGACAACAAGCTCTACGGCAACCTCGGCCACCTCAAGACGTGGAAGGCCGAGCGCGAGGGTCGACAGATCGTCGTGTCGGGGTGCCTCGCGCAGAAGGACCAGGAACTGGTCGCCCGGCGTGCGGGTCACGTCGACGTGGTGATGGGGACCCACAACGTGCACCGGGCGGCCGAACTCCTCGCGGAGTCCCGCGGTGCCGATCGTCCGATCACCGAGATCCTCACCGAAGCGGTGATCGACGACCAGGCCCTCTTCCCGTCGACCTTGCCGGCGCGGCGCGACACGTCGTACAACGCGTGGGTGACGATCCAGATCGGTTGCGACAACAACTGTGCGTTCTGCATCGTGCCGTCGGTGCGCGGCGTGGAGATGAGCCGCCCCTACGACGAGATCCTCGGCGAGGTCGCGCAGCTGGCGGCCGAGGGCGTCACCGAGGTGACGCTGCTCGGCCAGAACGTCAACAGCTACGGACGAGACCTGCAGCTGACGGCACGCCAGGCCGGTGACGAGACGGCGCGGTTGCGCCCCTTGTTCGCCGACCTGTTGCGTGACGTCGGTGGCATCGAGGGCATCCGACGGGTGCGGTACACCAGCCCGCACCCCAAGGACATGCGCCCGGAGACCTTCGCAGCGATGGCCGAGACGACAGCGGTGTGCGAGCACCTGCACTATCCGCTCCAGTCGGGAAGTGATCGGGTGCTTGCGTTGATGCACCGCGGGTACACCTCCGAGCGATACCTCGCCCGGCTCGCCGAGGCGCGGTCGGCGATCGACGACCTCGCCGTGTCGACCGACATCATCGTCGGCTTCCCCGGCGAGACGGAGGCCGACTTCGAGCAGACCCTCGAGGTCGCTGCCGCCGCCGAGTACGACTACGCGTACACCTTCCTGTTCTCGCCGCGAGCGGGGACCGAGGCAGCGTCGATGGAGGCCGACTTCGTCGATCCAGCCGTCGCCGGTGAGCGTTTCGAGCGACTCCGACTGGTGGTGGAGCGGTCCGCTCTGCGCCGTCACGAGGCGCGTGTCGGTCGGATCGAGGAGGTCCTGGTCGAGGGGCCGAGCAAACGTGATCCGTCGGTGCTGAGCGGCCGGACCAGGCAGAACAAGTTGGTCCACTTCGTGCCACCGCGACCCATGCGCACCGGGAGCTACGCCACGGTCGAGGTCACCCGTGGCGCGCCACACTTCCTCGAGGGTCGCTTCGTCGAGTTCCTGTCGGAGCCGACCCACCGACTCCGCATCCCCGTCGCCGCCCTCTGACGCCCGCCCCCTCCGCTCCCCAGCCAAATCTCACCGAAAAATGCCTGGATTTGCGCGCCGAGCGCGACGATCCAGGCATTTTTCGGGGTGGTGGGGCGGGTGAGGGGGCGGTCGTGGTCGGGGGAGGAAGTAGCGTCGGCGAGATGAGCGAGGTCGATCCGCAGTTGGCCGAGTACCGCGCCAGCATCGACAACATCGACGCCGCCCTGGTCCATCTGCTCGCCGAACGGTTCAAGATCACCAAGGCGGTCGGCCGGTACAAGGCGACCGTCGACCTGCCGCCCGCCGATCCCGACCGCGAGCGGATCCAGATCGAGCGGCTGCGTGCGCTCGCGGAGGAATCGGGCCTCGATCCGGTGTTCACCGAGCAGTTCCTCCGGTTCATCGTCGCCGAGGTCATCCACCACCATCAGCGCATCGCCGAGGGCGAACACCTCTGAGCCACCGACTGCCGCCCCGGGTCGCGCTCGTCGGTTCGACCGCGTCCGGCAAGTCCGCCGTCGCCATGGAAGCAGCGCGCGAGCGCGGCGACGTCGACCTCGTCTCGATCGACAGCATGCAGGTGTACCGCGGCATGGACATCGGCACCGCGAAACCGTCGGCGGCGGAGCGTGCCGAGGTTCCCCATCATCTGCTCGATCTCGTGGAGGCGACCGAGGACTTCACCGTTGCCGAGTTCCGCACGGCGTATGCCGCTGCGATCGAGAACATCGGCGCTCGCCGTCGTCGGGCGCTGCTCGTCGGGGGCACCGGCCTCTACCACCGTGTCGTGATCGACGAGTTCGACCTGCCCGGGCAGTGGCCCGACGTACGGGCCGAACTGGAGTCCGAGATCGACACGACTCGGCTCCACGCCCGCCTCGGCGAACTCGATCCGACGGCAGCGGCGAAGATGGAACCGACGAATCGGCGACGCATCGTGCGGGCACTCGAGGTGACGATCGGCAGCAATCGGCCGTTCAGCACCTTCGGGCCCGGCGTCGACGACTACCCGCACTCCGACGTCGCTCAGATCGGACTGAGATGGCCTCGCCCGGTGCTCGCAGAACGCATCGCTGTCCGCGTGCGGCGCATGTTCGACGACGGCCTCGTCGCCGAAGTCGAGACGCTGGCAGCACGCGGGCTGTCGAGAACGGCGGCCCAGGCGCTCGGCTACAAGGAAACTCTGGAGCTCCTGCAGGGTCGGATCGGTCAGGATGAAGCGATCGACACGATCATCACCCGCACCCGACAGTTCGCCGTCCGCCAGGAGCGATGGTTCCGCCGCGATCCCCGCGTACGCTGGATCGACATCGAGCACGATCCGGTGGCCGAGGCCGCAGCGGTCGTGGTCGAGGCCCTCCAGACATGACCTCACTGACACTCACGAAGCACCACGGACTCGGCAACGACTTTCTCGTCGTGTTCCATCCTGACGTCGACGATCTCGCCGCGCTGGCCCGACGGCTGTGCGATCGCCGCCGCGGGATCGGCGCCGACGGCCTGCTGGTGGCCGAATCCGCCGAGGGCCGCGACGCCCGCATGACGCTCTTCAACGCCGACGGTTCGCGAGCGGAGATGAGCGGCAACGGCATCCGCTGTTTCGCGCAGGCACTGGCGGCCCGACGCGGGGACATGAGCGACCAGTTGATCCTCACCGACGCCGGCGACCGACTCGTCGTCCTGACCGAGACCAGCGATCCGTCGACGATCGAGGCACGTGTCGAGATGGGTGAGGTGTCCACGATCGCCGTGCCCGACGGCTGGGCCGCGCTCGGGTGTCACCCCGACCGACCGGTCGCCCACCTCAGCCTCGGCAACCCGCACAGCGTCGTCGGCGTCGACGAGGTGGGCGTCGTCGATCTCGCACTGCTGGGTGGCCAGGTGCCCCAGGTCAACCTCGAGATCATCGAGCCGGGCCCGGAACCGAACGCGATCACGATGCGCGTCCACGAACGCGGTGCCGGGATCACCGAGGCGTGCGGCACCGGTGCGTGTGCGGCTGCGTTCGCCGCACGATCGTGGGGGCTGGTGCCACGAGGCGACGGTGACGTCGTGGTCCACATGGACGGTGGCACGGCCACGGTGAGTTTCGCCCCCGAGGCGCCGACCCGGGCGGTGCTGAGCGGCCCGGCCTCTCATATTGCGACGATCGAGATCGAGGTGCCATGAGCAACACTCCCTACAACGAGGCGCTCGCCGGCACGCTGATCGACCGGACGATCCGGGAGAAGATCGTGCTGGTTGCCGTTGCGCTCCCCGGCCAGGACGACGACGACGTCGACGCGAGCCTCGACGAACTCGCGCTGTTGGTCGACACCGCGGGTGCCGATGCCGTGGCGCGGATGGTGCAGCGCCGGGACGCCCCCGACCACACCTGGTACGTCGGCAAGGGCAAAGCCGAGGAGCTGAGGCAACTCTGCCTTGCCGTCGATGCCGACACCGTCGTGTTCGACAACGAACTCTCGCCGGGACAGCAGTACAACCTGGAGAAGCTGCTCGGCCGTACGGCGCTCGACCGCACGGCCGTGATCCTCGACATCTTCGGCCAGAACGCCCACACGCTGGAGGGCAAGGCCCAGGTCGAGCTCGCGCTGCTGCGCTATCGCCTCCCTCGCCTGCGTCGCGGTGCCGACGCGAAGCTGTCGCAGCAGCGCGGTGGCGTCGGAGCGCGGTTCGGTGGCGGCGAGACGAAGATCGAAGTCGATCGCCGTCGGATCATGCGACGCATCAACAAGCTCGAACGCGACCTCGATTCGCTCGCCGAGACGCGTTCGCTGCAGCGCAAGGGCCGATCGCGAAGTGGCCTCGCATCCGTGGCCATCGTCGGGTACACCAACGCCGGCAAGTCGTCACTGCTGAACCGCCTCACCGACTCGGGTGTGCTGGCCGAGGACCGGCTGTTCGCCACGCTCGATCCCACCACCCGGCGCCTCGCGCTGCCCGGCGGTGAGCCGGTGCTGTTGTCCGACACGGTCGGGTTCATCAACCGGCTCCCTCACGGCCTGGTCGAATCGTTCAAGGGCACGCTCGAGGTCGCGGCGATGGCCGACTACCTGGTCCACGTGGTCGATGCCAGCGCACCGGATCCGATCGCCCAGATCGACGCCGTCCACGAGGTGCTCGGTGAGATCGACGCTGCGGCGGTCCCCGAGCTGCTCGTGTTCAACAAGTGCGACCTCGCCCCGGGGGTGGCCAAGGAACTCGCGGCCGACCATCCGGGGTCGGTGGCGATCTCCGCCGTCACGGGCGAGGGCATCGACGAGTTCCTGAGAGCGCTCGCCGATCGACTGCGGGCGCTGACGGTCGTCCATGAACTCGTGATCCCCTACGACCGCGGCGACATCCTCGCCGCGGTGCACCGCGAAGGTGAGGTCGTGTCGGTCGGCGACGGCAACGAGGCCTGGACCGTGCGTGCCCGACTCTCCGATGCGTCGGCGGGACGACTCTCCGAGTTCGCGACGCCGGAAGCGACCGGCCCGTGAGCGGCTTCGTTCCGCCGCCCTACCCGTACGACCGCCTCGATCGACTCCGACCGCTGACGGAGGCCCACGAGGGTGGCACCGTCGATCTCTCGATCGGTACGCCCTTCGACCCTCCTCCGCCGCGTGTGATCGAGGCCTTGGCATCGAGTGGCTCGGAGCGTTCGTACCCACCGAGTATCGGCACGTCGTCGTTCCGTGATGCCGCGCGGCGGTGGATGAACCGTCGCTTCGGCGTCGACGTTCCGGTCGGCCAGATCGGCGCCTCGATCGGGACGAAGGAGTTCGTCGGCACGCTCCCGCAGTGGTTGCAGCTGCGCGATCCGTCGCGCGACACCGTCTTGTACCCAGCGATCGCCTACCCGACGTACGAGATGGGAGCGATCCTCGCAGGCTGCAGGGCCGTTTCGGTTCCGGCCGGCCCGGACGGGCGGCTCGATCTCGGCTCGATCGATGCCGCCGATGCGGAGCGTGCGCTCGTGCTGTGGGTGAACAGCCCGAGCAACCCCACGGGTGCGCTCGACGATCTCGATGCAGCGGCGGCGTGGGGGAGGGAACACGGGGTGCCGGTGTTCTCCGACGAGTGCTACGTCGAGTTCACGTGGTCCGGTCGTGGCCGTACGATCCTCGAGTCCGGCCTCGACGGTGTCGTCGCCGTGCATTCGCTGTCGAAACGATCGAACCTCGCAGGCGTTCGCGTGGGGTTCTACGCCGGCGATGCCGAACTGGTCGGCTACCTCCAGGAGATCCGCAAGCACGTCGGGATGATGGTGCCGGGCCCGGCGCAGGCCGCCGGCGTCGCTGCACTCGACGACGACGACCACGTCGAGCAGCAACGAGCCCGGTACCGCAGCCGCCTCGAGTTGCTCGCGGCGGTGCTGTCGGACTGGTCGGGCGAGCCGGTCGGGCTGCCCGACGGCGCCTTCTACCTCTGGATTCCGGCGACCGACGGTTGGGCCTATGCCGAGCGCCTCGCCCGTGACGGCGGTGCGCTCGTGAGCCCTGGCGAGTTCTACGGCGTCGATGGAACACCGTTCGTGCGTGTCGCCGTGGTACAACCAGACGACAGGATCCGACTGGTCGCCGAACGGTTGACCGCAGTCGGCTGACCACCACGATGCTGCACCGCTGCCCTCCAACCGACCCCGCACTCCGCCCGGCCCGACGATGACCGACGCCTCGCCGAAGCGCGGGTGGATGCTCGTGGTCGGTGTCCTGGTGCTGGTCGCCGGTCTCGTCGCGGCCGGGGCGCTCTGGTACGCGGCGGGCCAGCGCCGCGACGACAACGTGGCGAGCTTCGCCCGGGCTCCGTCGGGATGCGCCACCACGCTCGACTTCGATCGCGCCGGCGTCTTCACCCTCTACGTCGAGACCACGGGGAACATCGACGATCTCGCCGGCGACTGCGCAGCGCCGGGCGAGTACGACCGAGAGGGCGTTCCGGTGGTCGACGTGTCCCTCGTGGATGCCGACGGCGCATCGGTGACCGTCGAGGCGAAGAGCGGCGTCGACTACGACACGGGTACCTACGTCGGCGCCGCCACGGGTGTCGTCGAGATCGCGGAACCCGGCGACCACGTGTTGACGGTCGCGTCCGACGGAGACACGTTCGCGATCGCCGTCGGCGGGGATCCCGACGACGGCGTCGGCCTCCTGCGCTGGTCGGCGGTGTTCACTGCGATCGTCGCGCTCGTGGTCGGCGGGGTGCTGCTCGTGATCGGAAGCCGTCGTCCGGCTGCTCCCGGCGCGGTCGAGGCTCCGTGGCAGCCCTCGCCGGGGTGGCCGACGAGCCCGCCCGGGTTTCCGGCCCCACCGCCGACGACCGGTGCGACCGGCCCGGCTGGCCCGCCGCCACCGGCCTCGCCGCCCACGCCGCCCACGCCGCCGACAGGTTCTTCGGACGGTTCGTCACCGGCGCCGGTGCGACCTCCGTCGCAGTCGCCCCCCACATGGGGGCCGCCGTCGCTCAGTAGCGACGCATGACGGTGACGACCTTGCCGTAGATCTCGACCTCGTCGGCGCTGAACTCCATCGGCGCCATCGTCGAGTTGGCCGGTGTCAGCGTGACTTGAGCGCCCGAGCGGCTGTACGTCTTGATCGTCGCTTCTCCCCCCGGGATGCCGGCGACGACGATGTCGCCGTTGTTGGGGTTGGCGATCTGGGTGGCGACGACGAAGTCGCCGTCGAGGATCCCGAGCTCGATCATCGACTCGCCACGCACCCGCAGCATGAACAGCTCGCCGTCGCCGGTGAAGTCGACGGGAACGGGCAGCAGCTCCTCGACGTTCTCCTCGGCCAGGACGTCGGTGCCGGCCGCGACGTCGCCGACGAGCGGGACGTGGCGAACCGGGCGACGTTCCATCATTGCGCCGCTGTTGGTGTCGTAGCGCACCTCGATCGCACGTGGCTTGGTGGGGTCGCGGCGAAGGTAGCCGAGCCGCTGGAGGGTGTTGAGGTGGGTGTGCACCGTCGACGGGGAGGTGAGTCCGACGGCGTCACCGATCTCACGGACCGATGGCGGATAGCCGCGTTCGCGGATCTGTTGTTCGATGAACTCGAGAATGTCTCGCTGCCGCGTGCTGATCGTGGGGGCCATACGAACAGTGTACGGATCGTCGGGCGATCGGTCAAACATCTGTTTGGCAAACAATTGTTCGTGTGAGGGTTGACATCCCGGTCCGCTGGCTGGTTGACTACGAACAGTCGTTCTACGAACACCTGTTGGTACGACGGCGACGAACAGAACACCACACCGAACAGTCAGCACCCACCGGAGCGAGCAGCGATGACGGCCACCTTCCACCCAGCGAGCAACTTCCAGCGCACGGTCGGCACGCCGGCTCCCGTTCGGAGTCGCCCGGTCGGCGTCCGGCGCGAGGCGCCGCACCACCCGGACGCGGCGATGCCGAACTACACGGTCCGCCGCGTGCTGGTCGCGGTTGTCGCGCTCGCCGCACTGGCGGCCGTCGCCGTCGCCGTCGTGGAGACGGCCGGCGCGCTCGTCGACCTCGGAGGCCGTCCTGCCGCGGCCTCCGAGGTCTCGACGAGCGCAGCAGGCGATGTGACGGTGCGGTCCATCCACGTCGCGGAAGCGGGCGACAGCCTCTGGTCGATCGCTGATCTGTACCGCGGCCCCGTCGGCCGCGATCGCTACGTCGATGCCCTGATCAGCCTCAACGGCGGCACCGACGTGTTGGTCGGCCAGGCGATCCGCCTGCCCTGACCGGCGGTGCGTCACCGCTCGCACCGGTCGCACCGACCACGACGGACGCACGCACAGGGAGCGAGATAGTCTCCGGGGCGTGTTCTGCCCGTCCTGCCACCATGACGACACCAAGGTCGTCGACTCCCGTGTGGCCGAGGAGGGGACGGCGATCCGCCGACGCCGCGAGTGCCTCGCCTGTTCGCACCGCTTCACCACGTTCGAACGCGTCGACCATGCTCCGCTCACCGTGGTCAAGTCCCACGGCGGGACCGAACCGTTCGATCGGGCGAAGCTGATCGGCGGTCTCACAGCCGCCACCAAGGGTCGCAACGTGTCGGACATCCAGCTCGCCGAGATCGCCGGCCGGGTCGAAGACACGGTACGCCTGCACGGCTCGACCGTCAGCAGCGCGACCGTCGGTGTCGCAGTCCTCGATCAGCTTCGATCGGTCGACGAAGTCGCGTACCTTCGATTCGCCAGCGTGTACAAGGACTTCGACGGCGCCTCCGATTTCCACCGGGAGCTGGCCCTGCTGGAGAAGTCAGCCACGCCGACGTAGCCAGCGCGCGTAGAGGAACGACTCCTCGTCGATCGCCAGCTGATGCAGGTCGAACCGGTGGTGATGCTCGCTCGCGCCGCTCGCCAGTCGAGGGCCGTCGCCGCCGACAGCCCTCGGCGAGGTCGTGACGTTGATCTCGTCGATGACATCGGCATCGAGCAGGGCACCGTTCAGGAGGGCGCCACCCTCGGCCTGCACCATGCTGCACGCCGGAACGACCTCGCCGAGGCGGCGTACCGCCACGCCGAGATCGACCGAGTCGACACCGGCGCGGATCACGTCGACGCCCGTCGTGTCGAACGTGGCGTCCTCGGTGGTGATCAGGAAGCCGGCTCCGGACGTGAACAGCGCACCGTCGAGATCGACGTTGCCCGAGCGCGTGACCACACCGATGCGCTGGCCCTCCTTGCGCGGGGCTCCGTAGCCTTCGTCCCGCACCGTGCCGGCGCCCACGACGATCACGTCGGCGAGGTGCCGCAACCGCCAGAGGACGGCGGTGTCGGTCGTGCTCGACAGTCCGGCAGAGACGCCATCGACCGCCGTCGAGCCGTCGATCGACGACACCATGGACAGCCCGACCCAGGGCCGGTCCGGGTGGCTTCCGAGCGCTCCGGCGTACGCAGCGTCCACGGTGAGGTCGTCGGCGGGCTCGGGCAGCAGTCGGCGCATGTGGCCATCTTGGTCGTTGTCGACCACTGCGTCCTCGCTCGTTGCAGTCTGCGACGATGGGCGGATGCCCGATGTCGCTTCCACGACCCGTACCGCGTTCCGTACCTGCCCGCTCTGTGAGGCGAGCTGCGGGCTCGAGATCACCTTGCGCTCCGATGGCGCCGGCGGCGAGGAGGTGAAGCGCATTCGCGGCGATCGCTTGGACGTCTTCTCGAAGGGCTACCTCTGCCCGAAGGGTTCGACGCTCAAGCAGCTCCACGAGGACCCCGATCGGCTCCGCTCGCCGATGGTGAAGCGTGACGGTGTCCACGTGCCGGTCACGTGGGACGAGGCGTGGAGCGTGATCGAACGAGGACTCGGCGGTGTGATCGCCGCTCACGGCAGAGGAGCGCTCGCGGCGTACGTGGGCAACCCCACCGCCCACAGCCTCTCGGCGATGACGTTCTCGCGTGTGCTGCTCACCGGGCTGGGCACGAAGCACCGCTTCAGCGCGTCGACGGTCGACCAGATGCCGCGCCATGTCGCGTCGGGCCACGTGTTCGGCTCCCCCGTGGCGATCCCGGTGCCCGACCTCGACCGGACCGACTACCTGATGATTCTCGGGGCCAACCCCTATGCGTCCAACGGCAGCGTGTGCACCGCACCGGACTTCCCGGGACGCATCGAGGCCGTGCGCGCTCGCGGCGGCAAGCTCGTCGTGGTCGATCCGCGCCTGTCACGCACCGCTGAAGAAGCCGACGAATGGGTGTCGATCCGGCCCGGTGCCGATGCGCTGCTCCTCGCTGCGATCGCTCACACGATGTTCGAGGAGGGCCTGGCCGACCCGGGTGATCACATCGCCGAGCATCTGGCCGGGCTCGACGATCTCCGCACCGCGCTGATGCCGTTCACCGCGGAGTTCGCCGAGGCGCCCACCGGGATCCCCGCCGAGACCATCCGACGGCTCGCCCGGGAACTGGCGGCTGCGCCCACGGCTGCGGTGTACGGGAGGATCGGCACGACCACCACCGAGTTCGGGTCGACGGCGTCGTGGCTCATCGACGTCGTCAACGTGCTCAGCGGCAACCTCGACCGCCCCGGAGGTTCGATGTTCCCGCTCCCGGTCGCGGGCGGTGCGACCACACGGGGCAAGCCTGGATCCGGTCGAGGTTTCACGGTCGGGCGTGGCCACAGCAGGGTGAGCAATCATCCCGAGGTGATGGGGGAGTACCCGGTGAGCGTCCTCGCCGAGGAGATCCTCACGCCCGGCGAGGGCCAGATCCGGGCGCTGGTCACCGTCGCCGGGAACCCGGTGCTGTCGACGCCGAACAGCGAGCAGCTCGCTCGCAGCCTCGACGAACTCGACTTCATGGTGAGCATCGATCTCTACCTCAACGAGACCACCTGTCACGCCGACGTGGTCCTGCCGCCTCCTTCGCAGCTCCAACGAAGTCACTACGACCTGCTGCTGCTCCAGTTCGCCGTCCGCAACGTCGCCAACTACTCGCCGCCGGTCCTGCCGCTCGACGACGGCCAGCCCGACGAGTGGGAGATCATCGCCAAGCTCACGGCGATCGCGCAGGGCCTCGGAACCGACGCCGACCCGTCGGTCGCGGATGACGCGGCGATCGAGGCGATGGTGCGCAGTGCCGTGTCCAACGACCACTCGATCGTGTCCGGCCGTGACCCCGACGAACTGCTCGCGGAGCTGTCGGCGTCCGGGCGGTGTGGGCCGGAACGGATGCTCGACTTCATGTTGCGCACCGGACCGTACGGTGACGGCTTCGGCGTCGACCCCGACGGCACCTCGCTCGACGACCTGATCGCGCGACCGCACGGCCGTGATTTCGGCGCGCTCGAACCGCGGATCCCCGAGATCCTCCGTACACCGAGCGGACGGATCGAGCTGTCGCCTGAACCGTTCGTCGCCGATCTCGATCGGCTCGCGGCTGCTGCTGACGAACTGGCCACCCGCGAGCTGGTGTTGGTCGGCCGTCGCCACCTGCGGAGCAACAACTCGTGGATGCACAACGTGAAGGTGCTCGTGAAGGGCCGACCCCGCTGCACCCTGCAGGTGCATCCCGACGACGCCACCTCGCTCGGCCTGGTCGACGGGGCGGCGGCCACGGTCACCTCGCGAGTCGGTGAGGTGACCGTGCCGGTGGAGGTGACCGAGTCGATTCGGCCGGGCGTGGTCAGCCTGCCGCACGGCTGGGGACACGACGTGCCCGGAACGCAGCTGCGGGTGGCCGCCGAACACGCCGGGGTCAACTCCAACGTGTTGTCCGACGACGAGGCGATCGATCCGCTGTCGGGCACCTCGGTGCTCAACGGGATCCCTGTGGGGGTCGTACCGGCAGGCTGATTTGCAGCGGCAGGGTCAGGTGTGTCCATGTGGACAACCCGGTGTTGTTCACCTCGTGTCCACACGCAGGTCACCGAAATTCACATGGTTGTCCCTCTTTCCCCCCACAGGCCGCGCTCCGTAGAGTGCGTCCAACGCCGACTACGGCGCAGTGCACGGATGAGACGGCGACCGCCGGCATCTCTCGGGATGCCGAGGACGGTGTCTGCCTGGGGCTTGCCCTCGACCTGTGACCCTGCGTCGTGGTCGGCGGTTCGCGTCTGCCCGGTGGGGCGCGTCGCCCGATTGGTCGGGGCCACAGGGCTGTAGTTTGAGACCACTCGACTTTCGGAGGAACCCCCATGACGCTCGAAGCTGACCGGATCGCAGACGGCACCATCGGCCTCGGTCGCCTGTTCACGTCGGCGGGCGTCGACCCGTACGACGAGGTCGTGTGGGAGCGCCGCGACGCTCGGCTCACCAACTGGCTCGACGGGTCGGTGGCCTTCGAGCAGCTCGGCGTCGAGTTCCCGGTGACGTGGTCGCAGAACGCCACCAACATCGTGGCCCAGAAGTACTTCCGCGGAGCGTTGGGGTCGCCGGAGCGGGAGTGGTCGCTCAAGCAGGTCGTCGACCGCATCGTCGACACGATCGCGGACTGGGGCGTGGCCGACGGCTACTTCGAGAGTGCTGAAGCCGACGGGTTCCGTGCCGAGCTGAAGTACATCCTGGTCACCCAGCGAGCGGCCTTCAACAGCCCGGTGTGGTTCAACATCGGTGTGGCCGGCGTTCCCCAGCAGGCGAGCGCCTGCTTCATCCTCGCGGTCGACGACGAGATGAGTTCGATCCTCAACTGGTACCGAGAGGAGGGAATCATCTTCAAGGGCGGCTCCGGTGCGGGGGTCAACCTGTCGCGGATCCGCTCGTCCCTCGAGCCGCTCGAGGGTGGCGGGACGGCATCGGGCCCGGTGAGCTTCATGCGCGGCGCCGACGCATCGGCGGGCACGATCAAGTCCGGCGGCAAGACCCGGCGCGCCGCCAAGATGGTGATCCTCGATGCCGACCATCCCGACGTCGAGCAGTTCGTGTGGGCCAAGGCCAAGGAGGAGCGCAAGGCCAGGGCGCTGAGCGACGCCGGCTTCGACATGGGCCTCGACGGTGCCGACTCGTTCTCGGTGCAGTACCAGAACGCCAACAACTCGGTGCGGGTCACCGACGAGTTCATGCAGGCCGTCGTCGATGACGCCGATTGGGACCTCACCGCGGTGACCACGGGTGAGGTGCTGCGCACGGTGAAGGCCCGCACCCTGTGGCGCGAGATCGCCGAAGCGGCATGGGAGTGCGCCGACCCGGGCCTCCAGTTCGACACCACGATCAATCGCTGGCACACCGCTCCGAACCACGGTCGGATCACCGCCAGCAATCCATGCAGCGAGTATTTTCACGTCGACAACAGCGCGTGCAATCTCGCGTCGATCAACCTGCTCAAGTACCTGCAGGACGACGGCGGTTTCGACGTCGGAGCCTTCGTGCACACGGTGCAGACGCTGATCACCGCACAGGAGATCCTGGTGGGGCGCGCCGATTACCCGACCGAGAAGATCGGCGACACGACACGGGCATTGCGCCAGCTCGGTCTCGGTTACGCCAACCTCGGAGCGCTGCTGATGGCGCTGGGGTTGCCCTACGACTCCGACGAGGGGCGGGCGTGGGCGGGTGCGATCACCTCGCTGATGGCTGGTTCGGCGTACGCCACGAGTGCACGCACGGCCGCTCGCGTCGGACCGTTCGACGGGTTCGCACTGGAGTCGGAGGCGATGCTCGGCGTGCTCGAGATGCATCGCGACGCGGCCGAGGCGCTCGCCGACGCCGGCGTGGTTCCCGACGACCTGCTCGAGGCCGGGCGCGAGGCGTGGGACGCCGCGCTGCGTGACGGTGCCGTCCACGGCGTGCGCAACAGCCAGGCCGTGGTGATCGCGCCCACGGGCACGATCGGTCTGGCGATGGACTGCGACACCACCGGCATCGAACCGGATCTCGCACTGGTGAAGACCAAGAAGCTCGTCGGTGGTGGGACGATGTCGATCGTCAACCAGACGATCCCACGGGCGCTGCGCCGTCTCGGCTACTCGCCGGCAGAAGTCGACGACATCGTCGCGTACATCGACGAGCACATGTCGGTGATCGGAGCCCCGCACCTCGCCGCCGAACACCTGCCCGTGTTCGCCTGCTCGATGGGCGACAACACGATCCACTACGAGGGCCACGTCCGGATGATGGGCGCCGTCCAGCCGTTCGTGAGCGGCGGGATCAGCAAGACGGTGAACATGCCCGAGGACGTCACCGTCGAGGACGTCGAGGGGTTGCACATGCTGGCATGGGAACTCGGGTTGAAGTCGGTGGCGATCTACCGCGACAACTGCAAGCTCGGCCAGCCGTTGTCGACGTCGAAGGTGTCCACTGCCGCGATCGGCTCACCCGAGGTGGAGGTCGTCGAGCGCGTGGTCCATCACCCCGTGCGCCAGAAGATGCCGCGGACGCGCCGCGGCCGGACGTTCGAGTTCCGGGTCGCCGACTGCAAAGGGTTCGCGACCATCGGCGAGTACGACGACGGCCAGCCGGGCGAGATCTTCCTCACGGTGTCGAAGCAAGGATCGACGATGGCCGGGGTGATGGATGCCTTCGCCAAGTCGGTCAGCTACGGCCTGCAGTACGGCGTGCCGCTGCGGGCGTTCGTCGAGGCGTTCACCAACATGCGTTTCGAACCCGCCGGGATGACCGACGATCCCGACATCCGCTTCGCCTCGTCGATCATGGACTACCTGTTCCGCCGCCTCGCGATCGAGTACATGTCGTACGACGAACGTGCGGAACTCGGCATCTTCTCGGTCGACGAGCGCCTCCAGCCCACGCTGCCCGGGGTCGAGGAGCAGGTGACGCCGACCAGCCAGGGGTCCGACCTCGCGCCCGACCCGAAGTCGATGACGCTGTTCGACGACCAGCCGGAGCCCGCCCCTGCATCCGTGGGCGACCTGCGACCGGTCAGCGATGCCCCGATGTGCATGACCTGCGGGATCTCGATGATCCGCGCCGGCAGCTGCTACGTCTGCACGAGCTGCGGCAGCACCAGCGGCTGCTCCTGATCACGCTTCCCGGCGGCCGCCAGCTCACACGAGTCGATGGCGCGCGAGGTCGATGGGTACCGTCAGACGATGGGTGACGACCTGATCCGTTATCACGTCGAGGGCAAGGTCGGTGTCATCACGATCGACCGCCCCCAGAAGCGCAACGCGATGACCTACGCGATGCTCGGCGAGTTCATCGAGACCGTCGGGCGTGCCGACGAGGACCCCGACACGACCGTGCTGGTGATCACCGGGGTGCCCGGGGCGTTCTGTGCCGGCACCGACCTCGCCGACCTCGCAACGGTGCCCGGCGAGGTCCGCGGGCTACGGGGGGACGCCGAGGAGCGGCACAAGTGGTGGCCGATCGCCCAGGCCCGCAAGCCGACGATCGGGGCGATCGACGGCCCGGCGGTCGGGATGGGGGCGGAGTTCTCGTCGCAGTGCGACCTCCGGCTGGCGAGCACGCAGGCGCGTTTCGCCTGGAACTTCGTGCATCGAGGTCTCGTGCCGGACACCGGTGCCGGCACCTGGCTGCTGCCTCGGATCGTCGGAGTGCAACAGGCGCTCCGCCTGCTCTACACCGGCGAGATGATCGACGCCGCGGAAGCACTCCGCCTGGGATACGTCCTCGACGTCGTCGACAGCGACGACGTACTGCCTCGCTCGATGGAACTGGCGAACGCGGTCGCCGCCGGCTCGCCGCACAGCCTCGGGCTCGTCAAGTCGCTCGTCCACGAGGGACTCACGGCCCCGGTCGGCGACCACATGGCCCGCCACACGGCGGCCCTGGCCGCCTGCTTCAAGAGCGACGACCACCGTGAAGGTGTTGCAGCGTTCCTCGAGCGCCGCCCGGCCCAGTTCACCGGGACCTGATTCGTCGGCGGTGAGGGTCACGGGTGCCACTCGCCCGGGCAGCTGCCGGCGGAGGTGTGTGTCAGCAGGCGAGGATGGTCGACGTACCGTCGGGCTGACGCGAAGTCGGCGAAGTCCATCACCACCACGAAATCGAAGTTGCCGTCGAAGTGTCCGGCGTCGTCCCCCAAGGTCATCGCGACCAGCTCGGGGATCTCCCGCAATCGTTCGAGCGCATCGCGCAGGCCCCGCTTCGACTCGGGCCACGTCCCTTCGACCCATCGGAACGCAACCACCTGGTGGAACATCGGCGCACGTTGCCGAACACCCGGACGTCCGTTGAACCCAGTCTCCGTCACTGGTCTGCCCGATACGTCAGGACCGTTCCGGAGGCGGATGTGGCCGCGCCGCCAACCGGCGCAGGCTCCACACCGCCGCCATCGCCAAGCCTGCCGCCCAGAGCAGATCCCAGCCGGTGACCTCGCCGTCGATCGTTCTCCGGACGACGACGAACACCACGCCTGCCGACAGAGAGACGGCGATTCCCAAGCAGATCGACGTGAAGCCGAACCGTCTCCCACCGAGTCTGCTCGCCGCCGCAGCGACGATGAGCCCGACGAGCAGGACGCCCGCGAGCACGCCGATGATCGCAAGGAGCACGGCCCCGATCCCGAGTTCGTCAACGTCTATGACCATTCGGACCTTCGGCGCCCTGAGGGTCGATCGCTCTCCACCGCACCATGGTTTCACGTTGCTGCGACACGGCCGTCGACGGCTGGCGCGTCGGGCGGGCCTGCGGCCGGCGACTAGCGTCGCAGTCGTGTCGCTACCGCCTGCCGCCGATTCGGACGGGACGGCCGAAGGCGGGACCACGATCACCGAGGCGGCGACCCGATGGGCCGACGGGCTCGGGCGGTGGGCGATCCCCGACGAGATCCTCGCCCAGGCACCGGTGTCGCCGTGGCAGCACGACACGGCGATGTTCGTGGTCGACGACACCCTCGATCGGAACGACCGAGCCACCGAGATCGCCCGCGCGGTGCTTCCTCCCGACGGTGCGTCGGTGCTCGACGTGGGATGCGGCGGCGGGCGCGCGGCGATGTCGCTCGTGCCTCCTGCCCAGCTGGTGATCGGCGTCGACCAGAGCCCGGAGATGCTGGCCGAGTTCGTACGCGCCGCCGCGGTGGTCGGGGCACCGTCGACGACCGTCGAAGGCCGTTGGCCCGACGTCGCGGGCGTCACTCCTGTCGCCGATGTCGTCATCTGCCACCACGTGGCCTACAACGTCGCCGACATCGAGCCGTTCCTGCTCGCGCTCACCGCACACGCACGCCTCGCCGTCGTGCTCGTACTGCCGCCTCGCCACCCGCTGTCGGCCTGGAACGACGCGTGGCGTCACTTCTGGGGGGTCGAACGTCCGACCGAGCCGACCGCCGACGACCTCGCCGACGTGCTCGCCGGGCTCGGCCTCGACGCCGAACGGTGGGACGTGCCGCGCCCCCCGCTCGCTCGAGCCACCGGCGACACCGCCTTGCGCGTCCGCTCCGCCCGCCGCCGGCTGTGCCTGACCGAGGACCGCGACGACGAGGTCGCCGCGTACCTCGAGGCGCACGAGCCCCGATGGTCCGACACCAACGTGGTGTTCCGGTGGCCCGGCTCGGCCGGCGACGACCAGGATCGCCCGGTCGAACATCCGTAGCGTCGAGGGTCTCATTCATCCGGCGACCCGCCCCGGACCGTAGAACAGTGAGCCCCTGCCCCAGTCCTGGAGTTGAACCCATGCGCGCGCCATCCCCCACGTCGACTCGTCGGTCGGTCATCACCACGATTGCCTTGTTCTTCACGGTGCGCTGGAAGCTGACGGTCGCCCTGTTGACGGTCGTGGTGATCGCCGGCGTGTCGGCGTTCGGGTTCGGGTTGAACCGAGAGGGTTTCCCGCCGATCAACACCCCGATTTCGATCGTCTCGGGCACGTGGTTCGTCGACGACGCCGAGGTGGTCGACGACGAGCTCGTCGGCCCGCTCGTCGACGCGTTCTCGGAGGTGGAAGGCGTCGAATCCGTCGAGTCGCAGGCGCGCCCGAGTTCGTTCGTGGTCGTCGTCGAGTTCGAATCGGACATCAGCTCCGACGTCGGGACGACGGCACTGGTGGCACTGGACGTTGCGGTCCCTGCGGGCGCGGACGTCCTCTACAACCCTGTCAACGCCGCCAAGCTCGTCGGCCAGTACGACTCGTTGGTGTCGATCGTCGGTCCACCCGATGCAACGCCGGTCCAGCTCGAAGCCCAAGCCGCGTCGCTCACGCGATACCTGGCTTCGGACAGCTCGATCGCTGCTGCCGACGTGCGCGACCTCGTGACCGAGTCGATCGACCCGACGACCGGGGAGGACGAGATCCGTCAGACGCGCTTCACACGTGTGGCCCTGTCGAGTGCGGGCTACCAGGATGCCATCGGCATCGGCATCGTCCGGGAGGCCGACGACAGCCTCGACGTGCTCGAGTTCAGCGATCGGCTCGACGGACTCCTCGCGAGCGATGGCTCACCGGTCGCTGAGGGCTACGAGGCATTCGTCACCGCTGACTTCGCGAAGGGCGTGCGCTCGCAACTCTCGTCGTTGACCACCAACCTGCTCACCGGTCTTGCTGCCGTGGCGATCGTCAGCCTGATCCTGATCGGGTGGCGGGTCGCGGTGCTGACCGCCGGGTTCATGGCGCTGGTGACCTTGGGGTCGCTGGGCGGCCTCTGGGGCATCGGCTACTCGCTGAACACGATCACGTTGTTCGGCCTCATCCTCACGCTCGGGCTGATCGTCGACGACGCGATCGTGATCTCGGAGTCGATCGACGCCAACAGGGAGGCGAGCGACGAACCGGTCGGCGTGATCCGCGCCGCGATCGATCGGGTCGGGTCGGCGTCGTTCGCCGGCACGCTCACCACCGTGGTCGTGTTCTCTCCGATGCTGTTCGTCGGTGGCATCCTCGGCGAATTCATCCGGCCGATCCCGACCACGGTGATCATCACGCTGCTGTTGTCGTTCCTGTTCTCGATCGTCTTCATCCCGGCGATCGCCCGAGTGTTCCTCGTCAACGACCGCCCGGTCCGCAACCCGGTCGCCAAGGTCGAACGGCGGCTGTCGCGCGGAGCGGGACGCCTGGCCGCGTACCCGTCGGGCAACGGGCCGAAGGGATGGGCCGTCGGCTGGGGTCTGGCAGCGTTCGCGATCGCGATGGTGATGGTGGCCGGCTCGATCGCCGGCACGCTGGGGTTCTCGATCTTCCCGGCCGGCAAGGACGCGACCGGTCTCGCCGTCAACGCCGAGTTCCCTCCGGGCACCACGCTGGAGGAGGCCGAGGTCATCGCCGACGAGATCGATGCCGTCGTGCTGTCGGTACTCGGCGAAGAACTCGACCGCTCGCAGTACCTCCGTGGCAACGAGCGGCTCATCGAGACCGTGATCGACCTGACTCCGATCGGTGGTCGCCCGACGGCCCCTGAGTTCGTCGAGCAGATCGAGGCCGGCGTCGCCGAGATCGCCGGGGTGCGCATCACCGTCGGCGCGTTGGAGAACGGCCCGCCGGTCGTCGAGTTCCCGTTCGCCGCGCAGATCGCCGTCGACGATACGACCGTCGAGGAGGGACAGGCCCTCGCCGAGGAGATCCGGGCCGGGCTGCTGGGACTCGAGCTCGACGGCGGAGACGTCACGATCATCGACTCGATCATCTCGACCGACGGTGAGATCGCCCGTACCGACGGGGATCGCTACCTCGAGGTGCGAGCGAAATACGACACCGACGAGGTCACCAGCAATCTCAACGCCACCGAGGACCACCTCGCCGATCTGTACCCGCCCACCGAGTTGGCGTCGCGTGGTCTCGCGGCCGATGCGCTCAGCTTCGACTTCGGGCTCGAGTCGGACAACCAGGACGACTTCGCCGCACTCGGTGTGGCGGGCCTGGTGGCACTGTTGTTGATGCTCGTCGTGATCACGGTGCAGTTCCGGTCGCTGGCGCAGTCGCTGCTGATCTTCCTGGCGATCCCGTTCAGCTTCCTCGGTGTGTTCACGATCCTGTCCGCCACCGACAACCCGCTGAGTTTCCTCGTCACCGTCGGGTTCATCGCCCTGATCGGCGTTGCGGTCAACAACACGATCCTCTTGATCGATGCCGCCAATCGCGCGCGACGAGGCGGCGCGACGCCCGGTGCCGCGATACAGGACGCCGTGACACGCCGATTCCGCCCCCTGGTGGCCACGACCCTGACGACGGTGGTCGGTCTGCTCCCACTCGCCCTGAGCGACCCGTTCTGGGAGTCGCTCGGCTTCACGCTCATCGGCGGTCTCGTCAGCTCGACGTTCTTCGTGCTGCTGTGCTTCCCGGCCTTCTACCTCGGTCTCGAAGCCGTGAGGACGCCGGCGCGGAACCTCGGCCGCCGTATCACCAGACGGCCATTGGTCTCCTGAGCATCCGATGAACGGTGAGGTCGTGCAACGGTCGGGCCGGCGGTCCTCGTCGGCGGTACGGTGAATGCCGTGGAGGCGTTCACCGACGACGAGCTCGCCGAGCTGGCACTGGCGGCCGACCCCGATGCTCCGATCGCGGACGACGCCGTTCCGTTCGGTGTCCCCGCGACCGGAGCGGCGTTGCTGCCGGAGTGGTACATGCCCGTGCCCGGAACCGTCCGACGCACGCGGTCGCGAGTGGTCGCGGTGTCGGCGATCATCGCCTCGCTGATCGTGGTCAACGGGGCCGGGCTCTGCGTGACGTACGGATTCCCCGAGATCGCTTGGTGAGCCGGCGCGGCGCAGGTCCGCGCCGGGGTGGACCGAACATGTGTGCGATCGTTCACCTGGTTCGGTAAGGTCGAACCGATGGCGATTGCGTGTGCCTACTGCAACGGAGAGCACGGTTCCGCGGCCGAGGTCCGACAGTGCTGGCAGGACAATGGACGTCAGAACGTGCCGGTGTCCGGCGACGATCCCCTCCCGTTCGACGACACCGGGGCCGTCGAGGAGCCGCCCAACGAGCCGTCGCGATCGGTCACCGCTCCCGCTCCCACCGACCGCCCCACCGCTGCCCGCCGGCCCAGTGCTGACGGTGCTCCATCCCGAGTCGTCCCGCGCGATGTCCCGCGCGGTGTCGCTGCGGCGGGCGCCGGCCCGGACGAGCTCGGTCGTCACCTCGTCGTCGAGCCCGGTGGCGCCGTGCCGTCACCCTGGGCCGGCGCCGAGCGCCTCGTCGTCGACGCGTCGTCGCTCGCCCAACCGGACCGGGCGCTGCGAGCCTTGCGGACGGCTCACCACGCTCGTGAGCGACTCGTGATCGAGCTCGCCGCGCCGTTCGAACGCGAGCCGATGCTGATGACCGAGGCGGCGCCGTACGAGCTCGGCCCGACCTTTGCGTTCGACCTCGAGGAACTCCACCACCTGGTGTGGTCCAACAGCGTCGACCTTCGAGACGCCGACCGACCGGTGTGGGCCGTGCTCGACCGAGCGGTCGCCGCCGGCGCGACGCCGATCGCCGGGGTCGGCGACGTCGAACTGCCCGACGGGACCGCGGTGTGGCTCGATGGCGGCCCGGTCCGCCATACCGAGCCCATCGACGGTCTGCCGGTGGTGCACGCAGTCGCTGCGGAGCACGGTTCGTTGCGGCCGTTCGGCGACAATCAGAGCGCTGCCGATCTGGCCCCCGACCAGCTCGCCGCGGTGACGCACCGTGGCGGTGGCGCCCGCATCATCGCACCGGCCGGGTCCGGCAAGACCCGGGTGCTGACCGAGCGGGCGCGACACCTCCTGACCCACTGGCAACTGCCGCCCAGCGCGGTGAGCCTGGTGGCGTTCAACAAGCGTGCGCAGGAGGAGATGGTCGAGCGCACCTCCGACCTCCCCGGTCTGCAGGTGCGCACGCTCAACGCCATCGCCCTCGCGATCGTCAACGGCACGTCGCCGTTCGCGCCTCAGCCCACCAGGTGGCGCACGATCGACGAGCCCGATGTCCGTCGGATCATCGGCGATCTGGTCTCGTTCCCCCGTCGCCGGAACAGCGATCCCATCGGTCCCTGGATCGAGGCGCTGACGGTCATCCGGCTGGGGCTCGTCGACCCCGACGAGGTCGAGGGTCGATACGCCGGCGACGTCGACGGTCTCGCCGAGACCTGGCCGAGCTACCGGGCGGCGCTCGAACGGCGCGGCGCAGTCGACTTCGACGACCAGATCTACCGGGCACTGTTGGTGCTCCTGCGCGATCCGGCGGCTCGGCGCGCAGCGCAGCGGGCGTGTCGCATCATGCTCGTCGACGAGTTCCAGGACCTGACGCCCGCCCACCTCCTCCTGATCCGGTTGCTGTCGTCGCCGGGCGGAGCGGTGTTCGGCGTCGGCGACGACGACCAGACGATCTACGGCTACAACGGTGCCGATCCGGCGTGGCTGATCGACTTCGCCGAGTTGTTCCCGGGATCGGGGTCGCACCCGCTGGAGGTCAACTACCGGTGCCCTGCGGGCATCGTCGAGGTCGTCGACCGGCTGCTGCGTCACAACGAGCGGCGCGTTCCGAAGACCATCCGGTCATCGTCGACCGACCGGGGTGGGTGGTCGATCGCTGACGGCGTCGACGCGGTGGGGGCATCCCATCGCGCGGTGCACGACGCGATCGCCGGCGGGGCTCGGCCCGACGAGGTCGCGGTGCTCGCCCGGGTGAACGCACTGCTCGCACCCGTGCAGGTGGCGCTCGTGTCCGAGGGCATCCCGATCACCGGCGGTGTCGGCCTCGAGTTCGCCGACCGCACGGCGGTTCGTACCGTGCTCGCCTGGCTGCGTCTCGCCGTCGCCGGTCGCGGTGGGTCGTTCGCACCCGACGACATCCGCGAGGCGCTTCGCCGGCCATCGCGCTCGTTCCACCCGCGGATCACCGACTGGGTGTCCGAACAGGGGAGTGTGG
The DNA here is from genome assembly GCA_963715285.1 of Ilumatobacteraceae bacterium. GTDB lineage: Bacteria > Actinomycetota > Acidimicrobiia > Acidimicrobiales > Ilumatobacteraceae > Sva-07. Next base: position 79,853 of record CAVQRU010000006.1, read on the forward strand.
TCGATCTCAACCGGCTCGCAGGACGACTCACCAACGAGCGTGACGCCGAGCGGGTGATCGACTTCGCCGCCGACATCCAGACGTTGCAGAAGGCGGTCCAGGCCGGCGCCACCACCTCCGACGTGGTGCTGATGCTGATCGACGACATCGGACTCGCCGGCTCGGTGGCGACGCTCGACGCGAACCGGCGCGGGACGAACCGCTCGGCCCAGGGCGACGACCTCACGGCGGTGACACACCTCGCCGCCCTCCACGACGATCCCTCCACGTTCGAGCGGTGGCTGCGATCACAACTCGGGGCGAAGCGCGCGCCGGGCGGCGTGCTGCTCTCCACGGTGCATCGTGTGAAGGGGCAGGAGTGGCCCCACGTGGTGGTGCACCTCGCGGACGTCGATCAGTACCCCCATCGGCTGGCCGAGGACGTCGAGGAGGAACGCAGGCTCTTCCACGTGGCGATCACCCGTGCGAGCAGCCACGCCACGATCGTCACGGGGGCGCATCCGAGTCCGTTCGTGGCCGAGCTGACGACCGAGCCGTCCACCGACCCGCAGCAGCGTCGCGTGGTGTCGTCTCACCGCCCGACGCCCGCTGCGGTGTCCACACGTTCGGCGCCGAAGCCAGGCGACCCGGCCGCCGACCTCGACGCTGCGGGACAGCAACGGTTCGCCGCGCTGCGCGACCTGCGCAACGACCTGCGTGACGGCAAGCCCGCCTACGTGGTGTTCGACAACAAGACACTCGCCGCCATCGCTGCTGCTGCGCCGACGTCGCTGCGTGATCTCGGCCGGATCTCCGGCGTGGGGCCGGCGAAACTCGAGCGCTACGGGGACGCGGTCGTGGCGTTGATGTGCCGTATGACCACCGGCTGAGGCTCCTGCCACGGCTGGCCGCTCCCCGGCAGCCTCGCGGACCCGGTACGGTGAACGGCGTGAGTGTCGCGTCGGTTTCCGTTCCTGTTGCGGATCGTCCGGCCTGGCGCGGGAAGATGCACTCCTGGACGTTCTTCGCGGCGATCCCGGCCGGCGTCGTTCTGGTCGCCGTCGCCAACGGCACCGCCGCACGCGTCGGCGCAGCGATCTACGCACTGTCGCTGCTGCTGCTCTTCGGTACCTCGGCCGCCTATCACCGCCTCGCACACTCCGCGAGGGCCCGCCAGATCATGCAGCGTCTCGACCATTCGATGATCTACCTGCTGATCGCCGGTACCTACGTGCCGCTGTGCCTGGTCGCGCTGCCGAAGGCCTGGGGAATCCCGCTGCTCGTCGTCATCGGCGGCTTGGCGGTGCTCGGCATGGTGCTCAAGCTCGCCTGGTTCCATGGTGCTCGTTACGTGTCGTATGCGCTGTACCTGGTGATGGGCTGGGTGGCGATCGTTGCCGCTCCCGTGTTGGTCGACAGCCTCACATCGCTGCAGCTCGGGCTGATCGTGGCCGGTGGGCTCGCGTACACCGTCGGGTTTCCCGTGTTGGTGCGCCGACGCCCCGATCCGTGGCCCACGACCTTCGGGTACCACGAGGTGTGGCACCTGCTCGTCGTGGTGGCGGCGGTCCTGCACTTCGCCGCAGTGAGCAACGTCGTCGTCGCCTGAGCGGGTCGATGCCGTGTTCGACCGTTTCGTGGTGGTCGACTGGAGCGCAAACTCGACCCCGAAACGGGGGCGCGACTCCGTGTGGATCGCCACCCGGGACGACAGCGGCCTGAGCCTGGCCAACCCGCCGACGCGTCACGAGGCCGAGGGAGTGCTCGTCGAGCGTCTGTGCGACGGCCGCCCCACGCTGCTCGCGGTCGACTTCTCGCTCGGTTTTCCGGCGGGAACCGCAGCGGCCCTGGGGCTGGATGGCTGCGCGTGGACGGCGACAGCGGCGCTGCTGGCGGAGCTGATCGTCGATGGCGCGGACAATGCCAACAATCGCTTCGAGGTCGCGAGCACACTCAACGAACGGATCACCGGATCGGCCGCACCCTTCTGGGGCTGCCCGCCCTCGCGCCGCACGGCGACACTCGAGCCGACGAAGCCGGTCGGGCAGCCGCCGCTGCCCGAATGGCGAATCGTGGAGCGTCTGTTGCGCGAGCGGGGACATCGGCCGTTCTCGTCCTGGCAGCTGCTCGGCGCCGGCGCAGTTGGCAGCCAGAGCCTGGTCGGCATTCCGATGATCGTGCGGCTCGCCGCCCGCCTCGGCGAGCGTGTGCGGGTGTGGCCGTTCGCCGACGGCCTCAGGGTGCCCGAACTCGACGCCGACTCGGTCGTGGTCGCCGAGGTCTGGCCGTCGATGCACCCACTCGCCGAGGCGGGGCCAGCCGTGCGTGACGCGCAGCAGGTCGTGGCCGTGGCCGACTGGCTGGTCGCGCTCGACCGGCGTGGGGAGATCAGCGACGTGTTCACCCCTGACGTGTCCGACGATCTGCGGCCCGGCGTCGTGGACGAGGAGGGATGGGTGCTCGGGGTGATCGACTGATGGCACGAATCGAACTGGAGCGCGCAACGGTGATCTCCGGTCGCACGCGCCGCCTCGACGACGTGTCGCTGGCGGTGGCGGAGGGCGACTTCGTCGGCGTCGTCGGTGCCTCGGGCAGCGGCAAGAGCACGTTGTTGCGAGCGATCGGTGGTCTCGAGCGGCTCGCGTCGGGCACGATCCGATTCGACGGGGTCGATGTCACGACCTCGCGCCCCGGCGAGCGCGACGTCAGCCTGGTGTTCCAGGAACCGGCCCTGCTCGGACACCTGAACGCCCGGCGGAACGTGTCGTTCCCGCTCGACGTACGTCACCGCGACCGCGAGGAGATCCGCAATCGGGTGGACGCCGAGGTGCGGGCGCTGCGGATCGAGGAGCTGATGCACCGCAACCCATCGCAACTGTCGCACGGCGAGCAGCAGATGGTGCAGATCGGCCGAGCGTTGGTGCGCACGCCGCGGGTACTGCTGCTGGACGAGCCGTTCGCCTCGCTCGACGAGCCGCTCAGGCATCGCATGCGCGCGGAGATCGGCATGTTGCAGGAGGGGTACGGCGTCACCACCCTCATGTCGACCAACGATCCGCTCGACGTGGTGACGCTGGCCAAGTCGGTGGTGGTGGTGCACGACGGCCGGATCGTCCAGGTCGGACCGACCGCTGCCGTGCGGCGGTCACCGGTCTCGTTGGTCGCCGCAGCAGCGACGGGTCACCTGTCGGTCGTCGAGATGACGGTGGTCGGTGACCGCGAGGGGTTCTGGTTGATGCGCGAGGACCCACGGGGCGGTGAGCTGGTGAGGATCCGGGCCTGGACGCCGGGCCTTGCGCGGTACGTCGGCTCGACCGTGGTGGTGGGTGTCCGCCCCGAGCACCTGGTGGTGCACGCGACCGGCACGATTCCGGCCACGGTCGAACGGCGCATCCCCGTCCCGACGGGCAGCGTGCAGTGTTCGGTCGCTGGCGCCCTGCTGATGGCGACGACCGATCCGTCGACGACGGTGGCGAGCGGTGACGCCGTCCACCTCAGGATCGACCACCTCGTCGCGTTCGATCGCGCGACCGATCTCGCCATCACCTGACGCGACCTTGGCGCATCGTCTGGTGTCGGACACCAGACGATGCGCACGTCAGGTGACGGTCCAGGTGCCGTTCGAACGCAGGAGTGCGTCGAGGTCGCCAGGTCCCTTGCGCTCGCTGGCTGCCATCACCTGATCGGCGACGGCGTGGCTGTACTCGGGGCGCTCGATGTTGCGGAACACACCGAACGGCGTGGGGGAGTGGTCGTCGTGGCTCAGCCGCGCCAGGGCGAAGGCCAGCGACGGATCGTGGCGGTGCTCGTCGTGGATGAGGATCTCGTCGGCGGCGACGTCGGCGCGCTCGACCAGACGCAACTGTCCGTCGACACCCATCGCCACGGCTCGCTGTTGCTCGGCGCCGAACGTGATCGGCTCGCCGTGGACGAGGTTGATCATCATCTCGTCGCGGGCCTGCTTCTTGGTGACCTCGTCGAACTGGCCGTCGTTGAACACGTTGCAGTTCTGGTAGATCTCGACGAACGACGCTCCCTTGTGGGCGTGCGCGGCTCGGAAAGTCTCGATCATGTGGTGACGGTCGAGGTCGTGCGTGCGCGCCACGAAACTGGCCTCGGCGCCGAGCGCGACCGCCAGCGGGTTGAACGGCGGGTCGATCGACCCCATCGGGGTCGACTTGGTGACCTTGCCGACCGGCGACGTCGGCGAGAACTGGCCCTTGGTGAGGCCGTAGATCCGATTGTTGAACAGCAGGATGTTGAGGTTCACGTTGCGTCGCAACGCATGGATCAGGTGGTTGCCGCCGATCGACAGGCCGTCACCGTCACCGGTGATCACCCACACGTCGAGGTCGGGTCGAGCGACGGCGACACCGGTGGCGATCGCCGGCGCGCGCCCGTGGATCGAGTGCATGCCGTAGGTGTTCATGTAGTACGGGAATCGGCTCGAGCACCCGATGCCCGAGATGAACACGGTGTTCTCGGGGGCGATGCCGAGTTCGGGCATCAGGGTCTGGACGGCGAGCAGGATGCCGTAGTCGCCGCATCCCGGACACCAGCGGACCTCCTGATCGCTCGACCAGTCCTTCTTCGTGGTGACCGCAACCTGCGCGGTGCTCATGACGTTGCTCCGTTCGAGTTGTTGACCGAGGCGAGGGCCTCGTCGATGGCGGCTTCGATCTCGCGTGACTTGAACGGCATGCCCTGCACCTTGCTGAGACACCGAGCGTCGACGAGATACTTCCCACGGATCAGGGCGGTGAGCTGCCCCATGTTGAGCTCGGGCACGATCACTCGCTCGAACCGTTTCAGGATGTCGCCGAGGTCTGGTGGCAAGGGGTTGAGATGCATGATGTGCGCGGACGCCACGCTCTTGCCGGCGCGACGGCTGCGTTGGATCGCTGCGTCGATGGCGGCCCAGGTGGAGCCCCAACCGAGCACGAGCACGTCTGCGTCGGGGTCGCCGTTGATCTCCGTCGGTGGGATGTCGGCGGCGATCGCCGCGATCTTGTCGGCCCGGAGGTGGACCATCTTCTCGTGGTTCTCCGGCGTGTAGTCGATGTTGCCCGTGCCGTCCTTCTTCTCGAGGCCGCCGACACGGTGCATCAAGCCCGGGGTGCCGGGGATCGCCCACGGTCGGGCGAGCGTGGTGTCGTCACGCAGATACGGCCAGAAGACTTCGTTGCCGTCGTCGTCGACGTGGTTCGGCTCGGTCGTGAACGGCACCGAGATGTCCGGCAACGAGTCGACCGAGGGGAGGTTCCACGGCTCGGAGCCGTTGGCGAGATAGCCGTCGGACAGCAGGATCACGGGGGTGCGGAACTTGAGCGCGATCCGGATGGCCTCGATCGCGGCATGGAAGCACTGCGCCGGCGTGTACGCCGCCACCACGGGCAGCGGTGCTTCGCCGTGACGGCCGTAGAGGGCGATGTTGAGGTCGGACGCCTCGGTCTTGGTCGGCAGACCTGTCGAGGGCCCGCCGCGCTGGATGTCGACGATCAACAGGGGCAGCTCGATCGACACCGCCAACGACGTGGTCTCGCTCTTGAGGGCCACGCCGGGTCCGCTGGTGGTGGTGACCCCGAGGTGGCCGGCGAACGCGGCGCCGAGCGCCATACCGATCGCCGCGATCTCGTCTTCGGCCTGCACCGTGCGGATCCCGAAGTGCTTGTGCTTGGAGAGCTCGTGGAGGATGTCGCTCGCCGGTGTGATCGGGTACGACCCGAGTGTGATCGGGAGCTTCGCCAGTTGGCCGGCGGCCACGATGCCCCAGGCGAGCGCAGTGTTGCCGGTGATGCTGGTGTACTCGCCGGCCGGCAGTTTGGCCGGCTTGACCTCGTAGCGGTGGCCGACGGCCTCGGTGGTCTCACCGAAGTTGAATCCGGCCAGGAACGACGCCTTGTTGGCGGCTTCGACCAGTTCGTTGCCGCCGAACTTCTCGGCGATCCAGTCGAGTGTCGGGTCGACCGGGCGGGTGTACATGAACGACACCAGGCCGAGCGCGAAGAAGTTCTTGGAGCGCTCGGCGTCGCGGGGCTTCACCCCGAGTGGAGCGCAGATCTCCTTGGTGAGACTGGTCATCGGCACGCGCAGCACGCGGTAGTTCGACAGGGTGTCGTCGTCGAGCGGGTTGACCTTGTAGCCCGCCTTCTCGAGGTTGCGTTCCTCGAAGGCGTCCTCGTTGACGATCACGGTGCCGCCCGGCTCCAGCCGGTGCAGGTCGGCCATCAGCGCGGCGGGGTTCATCGCCACCAGCACGTTCGGTTCGTCGCCAGGTGTGGTGATCTTGTGGTCGGCGATGTTGACCTGGAACGCCGACACCCCGTTGACCGTGCCCGCGGGTGCGCGGATCTCGGCGGGGAAGTCGGGCAGCGTCGACAGGTCGTTGCCGAACGAGGCGCTGACCGAGGTGAATCTGTCGCCGGTGAGCTGCATTCCGTCACCGGAGTCGCCTGCGAACCGGATGATCAGATGGTCGAGGACGTGGTCATCGTCGGCCGCCGGCCGGTCGATCGTGTCCGTCATGTTGTCTCCCCCCGAGGGATTTCGGTGCCCCGGCGCCGTTGCCGGGCCTGTCCGGGTGCCACCGTAGCGGGCAGGTGCGCACGAGATCGGGACGGCCGCACGAATGTGACCTTGTGCCCGTCACGCGCGGGTGGGACATCTGGGGTCAGACCCCAGATGTCCCACCCGGTGCGCGATGATCGGACGATGTACGCCGTCGCCACGTTCCTGGTCGTCGCTGTGATCACGGTCGCGTTCACGAAGCTGGCGACCGGCGCACTGATCGCCACGGGGGTTCCTCCGGAGGCGGCGGCGTTCCAGGCTCGTTCGGCGTTCAGCGCCGCCGGGTTCACGACCACCGAGGCGGAGAACGTCGTCAACCAGCCGGTGCGACGCCGGATCATCGGAACCACCATGCTCGTCGGGAGCCTCGGTACGCCGACGTTGGTCGTCACGGTGCTCCTGGGGATCGTCGCGCCCGGCCCTGGTTCGACCACGATGCGCGTGCTGGTGACGCTCTCGGGGGTGTTCCTCCTCGTGATGGCGTTGACGAACAGGCCCGTGACGCGTTGGTTGGTCGGCGTCGGGCAGCGCTACGTCCAGCGGCATCTGGTCCCGGCCCTGTCGGAGCAGCGTGAGAACCTGTTGATGCTCTCCGAGGACTTCGCAGTCCAGTCGGTGCGACTCGATGCCTCGGTCGAGGAGGCGAGGAGTCTGAGGGGGATGGCCCATGCACTACCGGGCCTCACGGTGCTCGGCGTTCGCCGCGGCGCCGACTTCTTCGGTGAACCGCCCGTCGACATCGACCTCCTGGAGGGCGACGAGCTGATCCTGTACGGCCGGACCGCCGACGGTGCGGTGACGTCGTGAACCGGATCCTGGGTGTCGTCGCCGCGGCGCTGCTCGCGGTGACCGTGGCGGCGTGCAGTGATTCGTCGGGGCCGGACACGCCACCGGGGCTCGAACGCATCGACGGCCCGGCCCAGGTCGATCCGTCGTTCGATCCGTTCGCCACCTCGCCGTCCGGTCCGCCGTCGTCGCGGGTCGCGGACGACGGAGGCTGAGACGCTCGCGGGTAGGGTCGGCGACCGACATGGCGTCCCTCCGATTCAGCTTCGGCACCATGGGCTCCGGCAAGAGCACCGTGGCGCTGCAGATCCACCACAACCTGTCGAACCGCCAGCTCTACGGGCTGCTGCTCACGACGCTCGACCGGGAAGGTCGGCAGGTGACGAGCCGCTTGGGGGTCGCCGCACCCGCGATCGAGGTCACCCCCGAGCTCGACCTGCACGCTCTCGCGGTCAAGTACTGGCCGATCCACTACATCATCTGCGACGAAGCCCAGTTCTACACACCCGAGCAGTGCGATCAGCTGGCCCGCGTCGTCGACGAACTCGACGTGGACGTCTATGCGTTCGGTCTGCTCACCGACTTCCGCGGCCATCTGTTCGAGGGCACGCGACGGATGTTGGAGATCGCCGACGAGCACACACCTCTGCAGGTGGAGGCGCGGTGCTGGTGCGGCGCCCGTGCGACACACAACGCCCGCGTGGTCAATGGCGACGTGGTGTACGAGGGCGACACGGTCGTGGTGGGCGATACGAACATTCACGAGGCCCCGCTGTTCGGCGACTCGGTGCGCTACGAACTGCTCTGCCGGGCCCACTTCCGCGCCGGCGACCTCGGCGCCTGAGGACCGCCTCAGCGGCGGTCGCTGTAGGCCTCGGTGAGGAGGTCGCGGAGGGCGTCGTCGACCTGGTCGGGGGTCGCAACGTTTGCGGTGTGCCAGTACTTGGTGCCGTACCGGTTGACCTTCCGGGTGATGGTGGGGTGATGCGCTTCTCGACGCAGCCCGAACGACACGGCGACCCAGTGCTGCATCGGGCGTAGTTCGGCGAACTTGCGCGGGTTCTTCAGGAAGATGCCGACCGACACGATGTCCGCGTGCACCGGCCCGAGCGTCTCGAGATGGGCCATCACCGCGTCGAACACCGGCCGCTCGTGGGTGGGGCCGGTCTCGAAGTACTCCTCGAGCGAGAGCCCGGGTGCGCAGTCGTGGCTCTGACCCGTGCGACCGAACACCCGGGCGCACTCGGGGCAGGTCCAGCCGATCGTGGTCATCCGAGGGCGGTGACCTCGTGGATCGGGACCGGTCGGCTGAGGCCCTTGAACTCCACGTCGCCCATCGGCATCGCGTCCACGCGATCCTCGACCGCGGCAACGACCTTGTTGGTCACGAGGATCTGCCCGCCGGCGGCGATGGCGCACACTCGCGCCGACAGGTTCACGACGGTACCGATCGCCGTGTACTCGGTGCGGCCGTCGAAGCCGATCTCGCCGCACGTCGCGTAGCCCACGGCGATGCCGATGCCGAGTTCGAGGTCGTGGCCCCGCCGCTTCCATTCGGCGGAGAGTTTGGCGGTGCGGTCACGCATGGCGACGGCGAGGCGTACGGCGTTCCAGGCGGGATCGTCGAGCTTGACCGGGTCGTTGAAGAAGACGAGCATCCCGTCGCCGGTGAACTGGGCGATCGTGCCCTCGTGCTCGAAGATCATCGGCCCGACCGCGTGATGGAACTCGCGCAGGACGTCCATCACCTCCTCGGGCTCGGCAGTCTCGGAGAAGGCAGTGAAACCCCGGAGGTCGCAGAAGAACGCAGTGATCTCTCGCCGATGGCTCGCCAGGATCTCGTCCCCGCCCACGGCCAGGGCCTCGGCGAGTTGGGGGCTGACGAAGCGGCGCAGGCTGTTCAGTCGCTCGACCTCGGCCACCTTCTCGTCGACCCGCTCCGCAAGGTGTTCGTTGAGCTGCTGGAGCTCGTCGGTCATGCGCTTCTTGTCGAGGCACGCGCCGAGTCGGGCGTGGAGCAGCACGGGGTCGAATGGCTTGGGGAGGTAGTCCTCGGCGCCGAGCCCGATGCACTGGATGATCGAGGCCATCTCCTCCACACCGGAGATCACGATGAACGGGATCGCCTTCAGCCGGTCGTCGCCGGCTCGGTGCTCGAGCAGGCCGTAGCCGTCCATCTCGGGCATCTCGATGTCGGTCAGCACGATGTCGATGGCATGCTCACCGAGCGCATCGATCGCTTCGAGGCCGTTGCCCGCCTCGATCACGGCGTGGCCGAGACGTCCGATCGACATCGAGAGCAGCTGGCGGTTCAAGGGGTCGTCATCGACGACGAGCACGGTCGCGGGACTGTTCGCAGCTCGCGCAGTGAGGGAGGGCACGTCATTCATCCTGGCCCACCGAACCGGGTGAGCGCGTCTGTGGCCTGCTCGAAGGCGGTGGCAATCGCTGTCACCTGGTCGTCGAGGTCGTCGATCGACCCGGCCCTGGCTTGGGCTTCGAGGCCCGAGCATCGGTCGGCGAGGTCGACAGCGCCGAAGCTGGCGGCATTCGACTTGAGCGTGTGCGCGAACCGGGTGACGTCGGCGACCTTGCCGGCACCCGCTGCATCGACGAGTTGGGCGAGGGTGCTGGCGCCGTTGCTCGCGAACGAGGCGATGAGCTGGCCGAACGCTGCATCGTCAGGTGCGATCGCGCGAAGCCGGTCGAGTGCCACCTCGTCGATCGCGGTCTCCGCGGCGTGCACATCTTCGTCCTGAGTGGTGGCGGCCGAACGGGCGGCGCCATCCGTTGCGGGTGTCGCCCCCGGTTCGGACGGTGCGTCCGCTCCGGCGGACCGCTGCGGCGTTGCTTCCAGTGCGGCAGCGAGTTCCTCCGGTCGGATCGGCTTCGCGAGGTAGTCGTTCATCCCTGCGTCGAGACACGCCTCGCGGTCGCCCTGCATCGCGTTGGCGGTCATCGCCACGATGTGGACCTCGCCAGGGCTTCCATCGGGCGAAGCGTGCTCGGCCCGGATGCGGCGGGTCGCTTCGAGGCCGTCCATCTCGGGCATCTGGACGTCCATCAAGACGACGTCGTAGGGCAACTCGCGGACCGATTCGAGTGCCTCGAGCCCGTTGGAGGCGATGTCGGCGCGGTAGCCCATCGACTCGAGCACGAGGATGGCGATCTGCTGGTTGACCGTGTTGTCCTCGGCCAGCAGGATCCGCAGCGGATGCCGCTCGCCGAGTTTGGTCTCCGGCGCACCGCCGTCGTCCGTGCTCGGTTCGTCGCCGGCTCCGAGGACGTCGGCGTCGGTGAGGACCGAGACGAGCATGTCGAAGAGCTGCGATTGCTTCACTGGCTTGGCGAGCACGCCGGAGAACACCGGATCGGTCGCCTCGGCGCCTCCGAGGGAGGTGTAGAGCACGAGCGGGAGTTCCGGGCGCACGGCGCGGAGCCGGTTGGCGAGTTCGAGGCCGTCCATGGCCGGCATGTGCATGTCGAGGATCGCGAGGTCGTACGGATCTCCCTGCTCGACGCTGGCGAGCGCTGCGGGACCGCTGTCGAACGACTGGCAGTGCAGGCCCCAGGCCTCGGTCTGCAGGTCGAGGATGCGGCGATTGATCGCGTTGTCGTCGACGACGAGGATGTGCTTGCCGGTCAGCTCGGCCGGGATCCCGGCTGCGGCTCGGCGCGACGGCACATCGGCGGGCTCGGCGACGATCGTGAAGTGGAAGGTCGCGCCCTCGCCTTCGACGCTCTCGACCCACATCGTGCCGCCCATCAGTTCGGCGAGTCGCTTGCTCACGGCGAGCCCGAGGCCCGTGCCGCCGTACTTGCGGGTGGTCGACGAGTCGAGCTGGCTGAACTCCTCGAACAGCCGGTGCGCCCGATCGACAGGGATGCCGATGCCCGTGTCGCGAACAGTCAGCTTGATCTCGTGCGTCCGGTCGCCAGGCTCGACGGTCATCACGACCTCGCCGACCTCGGTGAACTTCACGGCGTTCGCGAGCAGGTTGACCATCACCTGGCGGAGCCGGGTGACGTCGCCGTTCACACCGTCGGGCACGGCGGGGTCGATCAGGAACGCGAGCTCCAGTCCCTTGCGAGCGGCCGGTTCGGTGACCAGGTCGAATGCCGACTCGACGCAGGCCCGCAGATCGAACGGGTTGACCTCCAGCTCGAGGCGGCCGGCGTCGATCTTCGAGAAGTCGAGGATGTCGTTGATGATCCCGAGCAGCGACTCGCCGCTGGAACGGATGATTTCGGCGAACTCGCGCTGGCGGGGCTGCAGGTCGGTGTCGAGCAGGAGCCCGCTCATCCCGATCACCGCGTTCATCGGCGTGCGGATCTCGTGGCTCATCGTCGCCAGGAACGACCCCTTCGCAGCATTGGCCTCCTCGGCGAGGCGGGTCTGCTCTTCCAGCTGCGTGAAGAGGTTCGCGTTGGAGACGGCGATCGAGGCTGCGTCGGCGAAGGCCTGGACGATGCGGCCGTGACGTGGTTCGAAAGGACGAACCTCGGCCCGATTGACGTTGATCTGGCCATAGTGGACACCGTCGACGAACATCCCGGCACTCACGATGCTCCGCGAGGGTGACTCCGTGGCGGTCGGGTAGAGCGGCGCTGCGTCGTCGATGAACAGCGGCTGCCGGAAATCGAGGTTTCGAGGAATCGGAAACCGCAGTCCGACGTCCTCGCGCAGCGTCGTACTGCTCACGTCGATCACCACGAACTCATCGCCTTCGCGCACCATGATCCCGGCCCGGTCGGCATCGCAGAGGCGCGATGCCTGGCCGACGATGCCGGCGAACACCGCATCGAGGTCGCCGGGGTTCTCGCTGATCAGTTCCAGGATCTGCGAGGTGGCCGTCTGCAACTCCAGCGACTCCGACAGGTCGTTGTTGCGTTCCTCGATTTCGCGGAGCAGGCGGGCGTTCTCGACGGCGATCGCCGCCTGATCGGTGAACGCCTCCAGGAGGGCGATCTCGTCGGCGGCGTACCCACCTGCGGCCGCGCGGGTGAAACCGATCGCGCCGATGACCTCGCCGCCGCGCTTCATCGGTACCGACAGGGCGCTGGCTCCCATTCGGCGAGCGGGCGAGTCGGCGAATCGAGCCGCCGATTCGTTCTCCCAGTCCCGGATGTGGATCGTCTCGCCTCGCAGCACCGCCGCTCCCGAGATCGACGTGTCGTCGACCGGTACCGCCCGGCTGCCGACCCGGTCGGGCTCGATCGGGATCGGTCCGGCAATGGCCGACAGGATCAAGTCGTCGCCGTCACGGACGACAACCAGTGCGCCCGATCCGTCGCACAATCGGTCGGCGTGGTGGGCGACCATGTCGAACACCGGTTGCAGATCGAGACGAGCCGTGCTGACGGTGTCGAGAACCTCCGTCATCGCCGTCTGGCGTTCGAGCGCTGCGTCGAGGTCGTTGAACAATCTCGCGTTGGCGACGGCGATCGCCGCTTGGTCGGCGAACGCCTGCAGGACCTTGGTCTGGCTCGCGTCGAACGGTCGGACCTGGCCTCGCCGGAGGTGGATGGTGCCGAGCCATTCGTTGTCGCGCATGAGGGCGACGGCAGCCCAGCTCCGGCCCTCGGGGAGTTGTGAACGCGCCGATGCGGGCGCGATGGTCTGGTAGTCGTCCATGAAGACCGGCGCGGCTTCGTCTCGGGCGCGTCGGTCCATGATTGCCGTCCTCGCGGCCACCGGGTACGTGGCCCCGACCACGCCGGCCGTGTGGTCGTCGGCGGACGCGGCGATCGTCAACTCGTCGCCGTTGACGAGCACGGCGAGTCCGCCGTCGGCGTCGCACAACGCGGCTGCCTTCCTCATGATGCCTTCGAGGACGGTCTCGAGATCACCCGGATGAGCGCTGATCAGTCGGAGCACGTCGCTCGTCGCAGTCTGCAGCTCGAGCGATTCCGACAGGTCGGCGTTGCGTTCCTCGATCTCCTGCAGGAGGCGGGCGTTGTCGATGGCGATGGCTGCCTGGTCGGCGAAGGCGCTCAACAGCGAGACCTCCGCGTCCGTGTAGCCGCCGACTTCCTTCCGAGAAAAGGCGAGGACGCCTGACACCTCACCGTTGCGCACGATCGGGATGATGAGCCCGCTCTTGGCGCCCCCCTCGCGCATGGGCATGTTCGGGTATCGCTCGCCCTCGGCGTCGATGTCCTTGAGGTGCTTGATCTCGGCGCTCTGCGCTGCATGGCCGGCGAGGGAGTCCGCGTCGATCGGGAGTCGCAGTGCAAGCAAGCGGTCGGCTTGGTCGTCACGGCCGCTCTGCGCCACCACCTGCAGTTCGTCACCATTGCGTACGAAGATGGTTGCACCGGTTCCGGAGCAGAGTCGGTTGGCATGGTGGGCAACCGCATCGAAAACGGGTGCGAGGTCGGCCCGCGATGTGCTGACGGCATCGAGGACGTCGGTCATGGCGGTCTGGCGTTCGAGGGCGGCGTCGAGGTCGTTGAAGAGTTTGGCGTTGGCGACGGCGATGGCGGCTTGGTCCGCAAAGGCCTGCAGGATGGTGGCCTGCCTTTCGTCGAACGGTCGCACCTCGAACCGGCCGAGGTTGATGTTGCCGATCCACTGGTCATCGTTGAACAACGGCAGGGTGACCACCGACCTGACGCCGGCTCGCTGGCTCTTCTCCTCGTTGTCACCGCCAGCCAGGAGAGGAAGGATGTCATCGTTGAAGTAGGGCGCCTTGCGCCGAGCACTGATGCTGAACAACGTCTTCGCACTCGCCGGTGAAGTGTCGCCGAGGTACACGTGCGACCCGTCCTGCTGGCGGACCTCCGCTTCGCAGCGGAGTTCGTCGCCGTGCTTCAGCCAGAGCAACCCCGTCTCGGCCTCGCACAGTGCGGCAGCTCTCGTGATGATCCCTCCGAGCACGACGGTCAGGTCTCCCGGATTCGCGCTGATCAACTGAAGGATCTCGCTCGTGGCGGTCTGCAGTTCGAGCGACTCCGACAGGTCGATGTTGCGTTCCTCGATCTCGCGCAGCAGGCGGGCGTTGTCGACGGCGATAGCAGCTTGGTCGGCGAATGCCTGGAGCAGTGAGATCTCGCTGTCGTTGTAGCCGCCGGCCGCAGTTCGCGCGAACGTGATGACCCCGACCGTGTCGCCCCGCCGCCGCATCGGGAGGGCGAGCAGCGTTTTCGCGCCGGAGTCTCGTGCGCGGGAGTTGGGATAGCGATGGGCGGGGACCGCGTCCCAGTCAGGGATGTGGACCGACTGGCCGGTCAGGTACACGGTGCCGGACGTCGAGGAGTCGTCATCGATGGTTTGCGGAGCGCTCAAGTCGCCCAGATAGTCCCTGGCCGCCGAGTCGGGACTCGTCGGGCCGGCGGCCGCCATGGTCCGCAGCTCCGTCTCGTCGCGGACCGAGATGAATGCGACGGTGTCGTCGGAGAGCCGTTGGGCGTGGTCGACGATGCGATCGAACACCGGCTGGACGTCGAGTCGGGCCGTGCCGACGGCTTCCAGGACGTCGGTCATGGCGGTCTGGCGTTCGAGGGCGGCGTCGAGGTCGTTGAACAGCCGTGCGTTCGAGACGGCGAGCGACGCCTGGTCGGCGAACGCCTGGAGGATCTTGAGTTCGGCGTCGTCGAAGGGACGCACCTCCGGCCTCACGATGTTGATGTTGCCGATCCACTCGGCCTCGCTGAACAGCGCAACGGTGGCGTAGCTCCGCGAATTCGGGAACGTCTCGGCGAGTTCGGGGGCGATGACGTGGAGATCGTCGAATGCCAGCGCGGTGTTGCTCGTGGCAGCGTGCGTGTTGACGTTGCCGTCGTCGGCGGGGAACTCCATCCCGATCGCCATGTCGAGTTCCGAGTCGATCTTCGCTGCGGAGAGCCGGAGCACCGGCCCGTCCTTCAGGAGGACGCTGCCGAAGGGAGCGTCGCACAGGTCAGCGGCCTTCGTCACGATCGCGTCGAGCACGGTCGTCAGATCGCCGGGGTGGGTGCTGATCAGTCGCAGCGCCTCCGACGTCGCCGTCTGGAGCTCCAGCGACTCGGTCAGTTCGCTGTTGCGTTCCTCGATCTCGCGGAGGAGTCGAGCGTTGTCGACGGCGATCGCTGCCTGATTGGCGAACGCCTGGAGGAGCGACAGCTCGTCGTCGGTGTAGCCACCGGGCTCGACCTTCGAGATGTTGCAGACGCCGACCACCTCACGGTTGCGCAGCAGCGGGAGCGACAGCGTGCTCCGGCGCCCCCATGTCCTCATGGCGGTGTCGGGGTACCGATCCGGAGGTACCTGGTGCCAGTCGCGGATGTGCACCGGCTGGGCAGTGCGGCAGGCCTCGGACATCGGGATGTCGTCGTCGATCGACCAGGATCGCCCGATCAGGTAGGCGCGTGCCTCGTCGTGGTCCTCGAAGATCGGCAACGGCTCGGATGCATCGCGTCCGGCTCCGGTGAGCATGTTCCCGTCTCTGACGAGCAGACCGACACCCGACCCGGGACACAGACGTCCTGCGTGGCGCGCCACGGCGTCGAAGACGGGCTGGAGGTCGAGGCGTGCATTTCCCACAGCCTCGAGGACCTCGGTCATCGCCGTCTGGCGTTCGAGGGCGGCATCGAGGTCGTTGAACAGGTTGGCGTTGGCAATGGCGAGCGACGCCTGCTCGGCGAACGATCCGAGTGCCTTCAGCTCAGCGTCGTCGAATGGTCGGACCTCATGTCGATACATGTGCAGACCGCCGATCGAGACGCCCTCCAGCGTCAACGTCGCACGGGCATAGCTGCGTACCCGGGCGACTCGAGCCAGCTCCTCGAAGTACGGGTAGCCGTCTGCGATCGCCATCATGTCGGCGGTGTGGGAGACGCCGGCCGGACCCGCGTCGAGGAGGTCACGAGGCACTGCGGTGTCGGGGCCGATCGCGGTGCCGATGTACGGCTCCATCGCGGGGCCGTGGGAGGCCACGTACCGGCGCCCGTCGATCTCGTTCATCATGATCGACCCCGCCTCACCACCGCAGAGTTCGGCGGCCTTGGCCAAGATGCCCTCCAGCACGGTGTCGAGGTCGCCTGGGTGCTCGCTGATCAATGCCAGCACCTCGCTGGTGGCCGTCTGGAGCGCCAAGGCCTCTTCGAGGTCGTTGAACAAACCGGCGTTGCCGATCGCGATCACGGCCTGGTCGGCGAAGGCCTGGAGCACCCGTGCGTCACGCTCGTCGAACGGGCGCACCTCGAACCGCCCGACTTCGATGTCGCCGAACGCAATCCCCTCCCGGATGAGCGGCGCCGAGACACTGCTCCTCAACCCCATGTCGGCGATCATCGGCCCGATCGGAGCCTCGAGTTCGAACTCCTGCCAATCTCGGATGAAGAACGCCGCGTGTTCGGTGCGACTCTCGGCGTAGGCCTCGGGGGTCGGAAACGTGAAGCCCAGGAACTCGGGCGGGCACCCATGCGTTGCGATCATGACCGTCGAGTCGCCGACGACCTGGTTGATGTTGCCGTTCTGGCCGTCGCAGAGTTCGACCGCCCACGCGAGGACCCCGGCGAGCACGGTGTCGAGGTCGCCGGGATGGGTGCTGATCAGTCGGAGCACCTCCGACATCGCCGTCTGGAGTGCGAGTGCCTCTGAGAGCTCAGCGTTTCGCTCCTCGATGTCGGCCAGCAATCGGGCGTTGGAGACGGCGTTGCCGGCCTGGGACGCGAAGGTCTCGAGCAGTTCGATCTCGTCCGGCGTGAACGGGTCGATCGTGGAGCGGAAGACGAAGACGCCGACCGGTGGCCCGTCGCTCGTGAGTGGCACGAAGACCGACGATCTGACGCCTGCCGCTTTCGCAGCCTCGACCGACTGGGCGTACGCAGGGTCGGCGATGCTGGATTGATCGTCGAATGCCAGCGGGACGCGCTCACGAAGCACTTTCGTGAGCGCCGAGTCGTCGCCGAACGGGCGCTCGCCGCGACGCGGTTGGCGCAGCGGGCCGTTCCCGTAGAGCGCGATCACGTCACCATCGCCCACGAAGACAGCGCCGCCTGACGCCCCCACGAGATCAGCGGCCCAGTAGGAGATCTCGTGGAGCAGTGTCGCGAGGTCGCCGCCCCGGGCGACTGCGGTCAACACGCCGGCCAAAGCCGCCTCGCGCCGACGCGACGCCTCGAGCTGCGCTTCGACGTCGTCCGACACGGTCCCCCTTCCGTCCCCGCCGATGACTGTAGACGAGTGTCGTGTGGTCAGTCGGGGCCCTCCGACTCGATCGGGGCCGGTCGTCGGTCACAACGACGGTGGAGTCCGTCAGGCGGAGAGGCGGTCCGCGGTGCGGCAGATCACGGCGAGACCGGCTGCGAGGGAGATGCCGCCGAGGCGGAGCATGACGCCTTCGACGTCGCTCGGACCGGACTCGTCTCGGGTGAGGATGCTGAGGATCGACACCACGCCGATCGCTCCCATCGTGATCGCGATCGCCGCGACCAGCCGCAGCAGTGTGCTGAGCCAGGCCTCGCGATCTCGGCCCGCAAGCCACGTCGCGAACGCCGCCACGAAGATCGCGGGTGCCAGTACCACGAGATTGGGCGGGAGCATCAGGAAGCTCAACACCTCGACCCGTTGATCCCACACGCTCGCGAACGGCTGCTCGCCCACGCCGCGCACCCGCTCGAACTGGAATGCGATGAACCCGAACGACCCACCGAGCAGCAGCCAGCCGGCGATCGTGAGGTTGCGGACGAGGTCGGCCCGGCATTCGGGCGTCAGCTCAGTCCCAGGCACACTGCAGCCGCTTGATGCCGTTGATGAAACTGCTCTGGAGGTAGGCGGGCTCGCCGGTGATCCGCAGCGAGGGGAGCCGGGTGCGGATCACGTCGAACATGACCGTGATCTCGCGGCGAGCGAGGTTGGCGCCGAGGCAGAAGTGCGGCCCTCCGGCACCGAAGCCGATCTGGGCCGGGTGCGGCTCGCGGCGGACGTCGAAGGCGTACGGGTTCTCGAAGACCCGATCGTCGCGGTTGCCGGAGTTGTACCACATGACCACCTTCTCGCCAGCGGCGATCGGCTGGCCGGCGATCTCGGTGTCCTCGGTGGCGGTCCGCCGGAAGTGGATCACCGGCGTCCCCCATCGGACGATCTCCTCGACGGCGGTCTTGGAGTGCGCATCGAAGTCGTCGAACCAGACCGCCTTCTGGTCCGGGAAGTCGGTGAGCGCCTTCATGCCGTGGCTGATCGCATTGCGGGTGGTCTCGTTGCCGGCCACCACGAGGAGGATGAAGAACGATCCGAACTCCTGGGCGGTCAGCTGTTCCCCGTCGACCTCGGCCGCCATCATCACACTGGTGATGTCGTCCTGCGGGTCGGCCTTGCGCGCCTCGCCCAGGGCTTGCGCGTACATGAACATCTCGAGCGCCTGGCCCATCAGGTCCTCGTACGAGGTGACGAAGTCGGGATCACCGCCACCGAGGATCGTGTTGGTCCACTTGAAGACCTTGGCGTAGTCGTCCGATGGGATGCCCATCATGTCGCAGATGATCTCGAGGGGCAGCGCCGCCGCAACGTGCTCGACGAAATCACACGATTGGTCGGGGAAGTCGGCCAGCAGACGATCGATGATCTCGTTGGCCTTCGTCTTCACGACGTCTTCGACGGCAGTGATCTCCCTCGGCGTGAACCCCTTCGAGACGATGGAACGCAGACGGAAGTGCTTGGGGTCGTCCATGTTGATCATCGAGCCGAAGAATTCACTCATCTCCTGGGGGAGGTCGCCGATGTTCGACCCACCCTGGCCCGAGCAGAACAACTTCGGGTTGCGGCTCACGTGCCAGATGTCGTCGTGGCGGGTGAGTGCCCAGTAGCCGGGGCCGGGCGGGAATGGCAGGTCGGGGATCTCGCGCTCGTCGTAGTGGACCAGACCGGGGGTGTCGCGCAAGGTCTTGAACGCGCCTTCCCGGTAGGGGCGGGGCGCGAGCCAGAACTCCGGGTCGGAGAGGTCGAAGTCGTCGAGTGCGACCTGGTCGTACGGTGCGAGCATCGTCATGGGCCGCGACTGTACGGGACGCTCCTGCTGTCGTTGCAGCCGACCGGATCGATGTGATCCCGTGTCCGGGTTGAGAACGGCACCGATCCGGCGTTGACTGGTCGGATGCTGGAGTTCTCCGAGATCGAACGTGTCCTCGTCGTCACCGCACATCCGGACGACGTCGACTTCGGCTCCGCCGGCACCGTCGCCGCGCTGACCGATGCCGGTGTCGAGGTGGTCTACTGCCTCGTGACCGACGGCCAGGCCGGCGGATTCGACCACTCGATCCCCCGCAGCGAGATGGCGGCGATCCGGCGCGAGGAACAGACGAAGGCCGCGGCCGAGGTCGGGGTCACCGACCTGCGGTTCCTCGGATTCATGGACGGCACCGTCGAGGTGACGATGGAGCTGCGTCACGACATCAGCCTCGTGATCCGCCAGGTCCGTCCGCAGGTCGTGATCGCCCAGTCGCCGATCCGCAACCTTGCGTCGACCTACGGCTCGCACCCCGATCACACCGCCACCGGCGAGGCGACGATGTGCGCGGTGTACCCCGACGCGCGCAACCCCTTCGCCTTCCCGGGCACACCATGCGCCGAACTGGAGGACTGGAAGGTGCAGGAGGTGTGGGTGCAGGCGGGCCCGATGGGCGGCTCCGAAGGCCTCGAACACGTCGACGTCACCGATCAGATGGACCGCAAGATGCGCGCACTGCGGTGCCACGTCAGCCAGCTCACCGACCCCGACGGGATGGAGCAGCGCATCCGCGAGCGCTTCCAGCAGATCGCCGCCGAACGCGACCTCGCTGAGGGCCGCAGCGCCGAACTCTTCCGCGTCCTCGACACCCGCTGACGAGATCCGACCGGCCGGCGATGAGCCGAACCCCCGTAGGCGGGGCCTTCGCTCATCGCGTGATCAGGAGAAGGTGAGATGGACCGCGCCGAGGATGGGGCCTGCGGCGCCGAGCGCGATCGGACGAACGGGGACGTCGAGGTGAGCCTGGATCGCCGGGCCGAACCGGTCGAACGCCGCCGACAGTCCGCCGCCGATCACGACGAGCTGGACGTCGAACTCGACGGTCACCGGGGCCAGGAACTCGCCGAGCCGATGACCGTGGTCGTAGACGATCTCGGTGTTGAGGGGATCATCGACCGCGGCCTGGAGGTCGGCCATGGCGATGCCGAGACGATCGGCGAGGCCCCGGGCGGACAGCACGTCGTCCGAACGGCCGTCCCACGGTGTCGGGCGCATCCCGAGGTGTTCGACACCGAAGCCGTCGATGAACTCCACGGGCCACGCATGGTCGGTGACGCACGTCCCCATGCCCGTGCCGAGGGTGATGGTCAGCACGCGATCGACGCCGTGACCGGCGCCGGTCAGCGCCTCCCCGGTGCCTGCCGACTCGGCGTCGCGAGCGAACCTGATCGGCCGGTCGCCGATCGTGGTGCGCTCGCGCAGGACCGATCGCAGGTCGATGCCGTAGATGTCCTCGAACTTGGCCACGCCGCGCATCCGCGACTCGCCGGCCTCGAGGTCGAACGGTCCGCAGATCGCGATCGCCAGGCCGATCGCCGCGTCGTCGAGGGCGAGTGCGTGGTTCGCCATCTCTGCGAGGCGAGCGAGGATGGTCTCGGCATCGGACTGGGCGAGCGTCGGCAGCGCGGGCCCGAGTTCGACCACCGGATCCGCCGTCGTGATGCCCCGCACGACGCCCGACTTGATCGACGTCCCGCCCACGTCCAGCGCTGCCACCACCGGTTCCATGGCCGCCGAACCTACCGCGCCACACCCACGCGATGAGCGAGATCCCCGCATCCGGTGCTTTCGCTCATCGCACCTGTCGTCGTTACGCTCGGTCGCATGACCGAAGCAGTGATCGTTGCCACCTCCCGCAGCCCGATCGGGCGCGCCGTCAAGGGATCGCTCGTCGATCTGCGGCCCGACGACATGGCCGCCCAGATCGTGCGGGCGCTGATGGCCAAGGTGCCCCAGGTCTCGGCGTCGGACGTCGAGGACCTGATCATGGGCTGTGGCCAGCCCGCCGGTGAAGCCGGGTTCAACATCGGCCGGATGGTGGCCGGCATGGCCGGGCTCGACGACGTGCCGGGCGTGACGGTCAACCGCTACTGCTCGTCCAGCCTCCAGACGATCCGGATGGCCGCCCATGCGATCAAGGCGGGGGAGGGCGACTGCTTCATCGCCGCGGGCGTCGAGGCGGTCAGCCGGTACGGCAACGGCGCCAGTGACACCGCACCCAACCCGATCTTCGCCGGTCCTGGCGAGCGCACCGCCCTGCGCGCCCAGGGTGGCCAGCCGACCTGGACGCCGCCCGAGGGCTTGCCCGACTTCTACATCGCGATGGGGCAGACCGCCGAGAACGTCCGTGAGATCGAGGGTGTCACCCGCGAGGAGATGGACGAGTTCGGCGCCCGCAGCCAGCAGCGCGCCGTCGCCGCCGTCCAGCGGGGCCACTTCGAGAACGAGATCACGCCGCTGACGCTCCCGGACGGCACGGTCGTGTCGACCGACGACGGCCCGCGCGACGGCACCACCGTCGAGAAGCTCGCGCAGCTCAAGCCGGTGTTCCGCCCCGACGGTGAGATCACCGCCGGCAATGCGTGCCCGCTCAACGACGGTGCCGCGGCGGTGATGGTGATGAGTGACACCAAGGCCGCCCAACTCGGCTTGACGCCGCTGGCTCGGATCATCTCGTCCGGCGTCACCGGTCTCAACCCGGAGATCATGGGCCTCGGGCCGATCGGCGCGAGCCGGATGGCGATGGAGCGTGCCGGCATGAGCGCCGACGACATCGACCTCGTGGAGATCAACGAGGCGTTCGCCGCGCAGGTCATCCCGTCGGCCAAGCACCTCGGGTTCGGCCTCGACAAGGTCAACGTCAACGGTGGGGCAATCGCGCTCGGTCACCCGTTCGGCATGACCGGCGCCCGCATCATGACCAGCCTGATCAACAACCTCCAGGCCGAGGACAAGACGATCGGCCTCGAGACGATGTGCGTCGGTGGTGGCCAGGGGATGGCCATGATCATCGAACGCCTCAGCTGATCGACCGTGACCGTCGGAGCGTCACCGTCGGAGCGTGACCTCCGGACGGTCAGCGGCGGTGGCCGGTGACGGCGACTGCCGGCGGTTCGTAGTCGAACGTGTCGACTCGAACGTCCACGAGTGCGGCCGCATCGAAATCGTCAGCGAGTTCGCGCGCCATGCCGTCGGCCGTGCCGTCGGAGGTGGGCGGCGGCATGTAGGCCAAGGTCAAGCGGGCTCCGGGCTGGAGGCGATCGGCGAGCGCGGCGATGGTCGCCGCTCGATCGGTCCAGAACATCGAGACGTTGACGCCGAAGATCAGGTCGAAGTCGCGTAGATCCTCGGGGAGCCGTTGGGCATCTCCGAGCCGGAACGTCAACCTGCCCGCTTCGATGCCTGCCTCGTTGCGTTGCTGCGCCGTACGGCTCATCAGTTCCGAGACTTCCAGACCGTAGAGGTGGCCGGTGGTGAGCCGAGGCCAGAGCGCTTCGATCGCGAGGCCTGGGCCGTGGCCGATCTCGAGGATCTGGGCGTCTGGTGTCGGATCGAGGAGTTCGGCGACCCACGCGTTGCGGGCAACGTTCGTGTCGCGGGTCGCCATGATGTGGCCGGCGACGCGGCCGAGAGGTCCGTGCGGGTTGCTGAACTGTTTGATGAGCTGGGTCTTGATCACTGGGGTGCCTTTGTGGTCGTGGATGATGCGATCTGGTCGAGCAGGGCGCGGAACGTGCGCAGCGTGTCGATGCTCGTGGTGACGTCGGAGGCCGCCAGCACTGACGTCGTCGGCCCGAGGGCGTCGTCTTCCCGGACGAGCACCGTTCGGATCAGCTCGTGGCCTGATGGCGTGAGAGCGATGCGGTGGGAGCGTCGGTGCGAGGGGTTGGGCTCGGTGGTGACGAGGTCGCGTTCTGACAGCGAATTCACGATCGTCTGGATGTGCTGACGGGAGACGCCACGGGCTCGAGCGATGTCGGGAACCGTGGTCGCGCCGTGGTGTGTGAGGTGTTCGAGGACGGCCCGTCCCGACGTTTCGACGAGATCGCCGGTGAGTCGTTCGGAGACGTTGGTCAGCGAGTGGAACGCCAGACGGATTTCGTCGATGAGTTCGGCGACGGGCGGTTGCATGACAAGTAGATTGTCGGATCGACAATCTACTTGTCAATGAGGCGTTGGTCACACGAGGTGTGCACCTCTGCAGGAGCTACAGGACTTCCCAGCGGTTGGGGCGGTCGGCGTGGACCACGATCGCGTCGTACTGCTTGAGGCAGAGCGTGGCGCGCAGCACGTACTGCTCGCCGCCGCTGGACAGCTCGGCGAGTGCGTATCCCTCGCTGGAGTCGCGCACGCCGGTACCGATGCAGTGCAGCGACGCGATCTGCAGGCCGGCGCTCTCGGCTTCGGCGGCCCAGAGGTTGACGAGTCCTTGGCGGAGCGATGGGTCGTCGAGCAGGTCGGAGCCCGCGAGCGTGAGCGTGACGTTGCAGATGTGGACGGGTTCGACGTGCTCGGGTTCGACGACGTCGCCGCCGAGTTCTCCGTCGAGCATCACGACGATCGGGCCGTCGGGACTGGTGACCCCACCGATGAACCCGTAGCGCACGAGCGGCAGTCCGTCTTCGCCGGTGGTGGCGTAGCGGATCCGGTCGCCGTGGCTGAACGTCGTCACCCGATTGCCCCTGACGGCTGGCCGTACTCGGAGATCACGGCGTCGGACAATGCGGGCCAAGCGGTCAACGCCACCGGGGCCCACTCGTCGAAGTCGCGGTCGGCCAGGGCAACCACCGCGAGGTCGAGCTCGGGGTCGACCCAGAACATCGTGCCCGATCCGCCGAAGTGTCCGAACGTGCGCGGCGAGTTGGTCGTTCCGGTCCAGTGCGGCTCCTTGTGGCCACGAACCTCGAATCCCAGTCCCCAGGGGCACTGCGCATAGCGACCCACGCCGGGAACGATACCTGCGAGCGTCGGGTAGTGCGTGCGTTGGGCGTCGGCAGCCGTCGCGGCGTGGATCAGCGTGGGCCGCATCACTTCGCTGACGAATCGACACGTGTCGGCGAGATTCGATCGGACACCCGCTGCGGCCGATCCGCGCAGGGCGCTCGACGTCATCGCGAGCGGGGCGAAGACCGCCTCGTGCAGATAGTCGGCGAACGTGATGTCGGTCGCCGCTTCGACTGCTCTCGCGGCGAGGCTGAAGCCGCTGTTGGAGTAGGTGCGCGTCGTCTCGGGTCGAGCGATCGGTTCCTCGCCCTCGAACGGGTAACCGCCGGCGTGTGCGAGGAGGTGGCGCAACGTGCAGCCGGGCTGCCCCACCGGTTGGTCGAGCGAGACCACGCCTTCTTCGACCGCAACCAGGATCGCCCACGCACTCATCGGTTTGGAGATCGAGGCCAGTCGCTGGATCCGATCGGGATCGCCGATCGTGTCGACGACGATTCCGGCGTGGAGCACGGCGGCAGAGACGTGGGGAACGGGCCAGGCTGCGGTGAGCTCGAGCGCCGTCACCGTCGCCCGCCGATCAGGTGAACTGGCGGAGGAGCTCGGCGACCCGGAACGACAGGTCGACGCTCTGGCGAGCATTGAGCCGCGGGTCGCACACCGTTTCGTAGCGATGGTCGAGGTCGGAGTCGGAGAGGTCGTCGCCGCCGCCGAGGCACTCGGTCACGTTCTCGCCGGTGAGCTCGATGTGGATGCCGCCGGGCCAGGTGCCCTCGGCTCGGTGGGCGCGGACGAATCCGCCGATCTCCGCGACGACGTCGTCGAAGTGGCGTGTCTTGCGTCCGTTGGCGGTGGTGTAGGTGTTGCCGTGCATCGGGTCGCACGCCCAGACCACGGGATGGCCGGCGTCGGTGACCGCACGGAGCAGTGGTCGCAGCCCACCCTCGATCTTGTCGGCACCCATACGTGTGATCAGCGTGAGGCGACCCGGGATGCGCGACGGGTTGAGGATCTCGCAGAGTTCGAGCACGAAGTCGGCGCTCGTGGTGGGACCGATCTTGCAGCCGATCGGGTTGCCGACCCCTCGGAGGAACTCGACGTGGGCGCCGTCGAGGTCACGAGTGCGCTCGCCGATCCACAGCATGTGCGCCGAACAGTCGAACCAGGCGCCGGTCAGCGAGTCCTGGCGGGTCAGCGCCTCCTCGTAGCCGAGGATCAGCGCCTCGTGTGACGTGAAGACGTCGACTTGCGACAGATTCGGGTTCGACTCGGTGTCGATGCCGCAGGCCTGCATGAACGCGAGCGCACGTTCGATCTCGGCGGCCACGCTCTCGTAGCGCTCACCCTCGGGGCTCGATGCCACGAACTCCTGCGTCCAGGCGTGCACCCTCGACAGGTCGGCGAAGCCACCCTTGGTGAAAGCACGCAGCAGGTTGAGCGTGGATGCGGACTGGTGGTAGGCCTGCACCAACCGGTCGGGGTTCGGCATGCGGGCGGCTTCGGAGGCGTTCGGGTCGTTGACGATGTGGCCGCGGAACGAGGGCAGCTCCAACTCGCCGACCGTCTCGGTGGGCGAGGAGCGAGGTTTCGCGAACTGGCCGGCGATCCGACCGACCTTCACGATCGGGACGCCGACCGAGTAGGTGAGCACGACCGCCATCTGGAGGATGACGCGCAGCTTCTCGCGGATGTTGTCGGCGGAGAACTCCTCGAAGCTCTCGGCGCAGTCGCCCGCTTGGAGGAGAAAGGCGCGGCCTGCGGCGACGCGGGCGAGTTCGGCCTGCAATGACCGGGCCTCTCCGGCGAACACCAGCGGCGGCATCGACGCGATGTGCTTGAGCGACTGCTCCAGCGCGCCGGCATCGGGCCAGTCGGGCTGCTGAGCGACGGGCAGCTCGTGCCAGGACGACGGCGACCAGGTGGCTCTGCTCTCGGGCATCAGCTCAGGCTACCGGGCTCGAAAACGACCGGAGCGGTCGGATTGCTCCGACCGCTCCAGCTCGGTTGTGTCGATCATGAACATCAGGGGGTCTGCCCCCGGATGTTGCGCCTCAGACGGCGAGGATGCGCTCGGCGTCGTCGCGGAGGCCGGCGACCGCACGGCTCACGAGGCGGCGGGCGGCTTCGGCGGTGACACCGAGCTGCTCACCGACTTCGCGGAAGCTCTTGCGCTCGCCGTCGACGAGCCCGAAGCGGGACTCGACGGCGAAACGGGCCCGGGCGTCGAGCGTGCCGAGGAGTTCGTCGAGCAGCTCGCTGTCGACCAGCGTCATCACGTGATCTTCAGGTGTGCCGTCGCCGTTGGCCATCAGGTCGCCGAGGGTGGCGTCGCCGTCGTCGCCGACCGTCTTGTCGAGGCTGACCGGCGTGGTGAGGCGGTGCAGCTCGGCGTTGGTCTGGTCGAGGGTCTCGCCGTCGCCGGACGCCTGACGCAGCGCGGCGCGGAGGCTGGCGGAGCGGTCGCCGGGGATGCGGATGAGGCTGGCCTTCTGGTCGAGTGCACGACCGATGGCCTGGCGGATCCAGAACGTGGCGTAGGTCGAGAACTTGAAGCCACGGCGCCAGTCGAACTTGTCGACGGCGTGCTCGAGGCCGAGGTTGCCCTCCTGGATCAGGTCGAGCAGATCCATGCCCTGGGGGAGGGGGTAGCGGCGGGCGATCGAGACCACCAGACGCAGGTTGGAGCGGATGAAGCGGTCCTTCGCGTCGGCTGCGGCGGCGACCTTGGCCTTGAGGGCGGCGCTGCGCTTGCCGTTGTCGAGCTGCTCCTGGGCCTCGCGGCCGGCTTCGATGACGCGGGAGAGTTCGCGCTCGTCTTCGGCGGTCAACAGCGGGACCTTGCCGATGTCGTTCAGGTACAAACCAATGGAGTCGTTCATGATGTTTCCTACAACCGTTCGTGTTCGTGATGATTCCGGGCCAAGGCTGTGTCATCGGACACACTGCATCGGCCATTCGGATCGAAGGAACGTCGATCGTGCACGTGATTCGTGCTGGATCGACGATGTGATCGAAGAGCGGCAGACGCCGACTACGAGGGGATTCCCGGGAGGAACCGTCGTAAACCGTGTACTCGGGGGTATATGGGGGAGCGATTCACAGTAACAGACCTGTCAACCCCCGGCATGGTCGGTTGAGCGGGAAATCGTGGCTGCGCCAATAAAGTGGGGAGATCGTGCCCGGATCCGCCCAACAGCTGCGCCGCATCGGGCTCTTCGGGGGAACGTTCGATCCGCCCCATGTGGGCCATCTGGTGACAGCGGTCAACGTGCGTCACGCCCTCGACCTCGATCTCGTGGTGCTGATGGTGGCCAATGTGCCATGGCAGAAGGAGGGCACGCGCCAGATCACGCCGGCGCTGGATCGCCTGGCGATGGTCGACGCCGCAGTTCGCGACGTCCCGGGCCTGCTCGCCGGCCGACAGGAGATCGATCTCGGCGGGCCGAGCTACACCGCGGACACGTTGGACGTGCTGGCGTCGGAGCATCCCGGCGCCGAGCTCTACACGATCATCGGCGACGACGCGGCTGCCGGGCTGCAGACGTGGACGCGTTGGGATGAGGTGCTCGAGCGATCGCATCTGGTGGTCGTCGACCGTCCCGGCGAGCCGGTGAAGCTCGCCGACGATGTCGACTGGATTCGCGTCGAGGTGCCGCGCCTCGAGGTGTCGAGTACCGACCTGCGAGCCCGCTTCACCGACGGCCGCCCGCTCGACTATCTGATCACCCAACCGGTGCTCGACGTGATCCGCGCCCGCGGACTCTACGGAGCCTCCGAATGACGGCCATCGCCCAACGGCGGACACGTCGCACGATCGCAGCGGTGACCGCAGCGGTCGGTCTGGTGATCGCTGCCGCAGTGATGTTCACGGTTGGTGTCGTGACCTTGGCGAACTCGCGCGAGGGTGAGGCGGTCGGCGTCGACGATCGGCCGCGGGTGGTGCTCCCCTCGACCCCGAATGCGCTGTTGGCGGTGACCGACGACGACGGTCAACTCGCATCGGTGGTGGTGATGACGCTGCTCCCCGAGGGCCAGGGCGGCAGCATCGTGACGATCCCGGTGAACGCCGACGCAACGGCTGGGTTCGGGTTGCAGCGCCGTCCATTGAACGAGTTCTTCGACCCGAGTGCGCCGGACGAATTCGTCGTCGCCGTCGAGGACATGCTGTCGATCGGCATCGACCTGTCCGCGGTCGTCGACCCTGCCGGGCTGGAAACGATCCTTCAACAGTTCGAGTCGGTCCAGGTGGTGCTCCCTGACGCGGTGGTGGACTCCGACGCCATCGATGCCATCGACGGCACCGATCCGACGTCGACGGTGCCTGACGACTCACTCCCCGGCGAGTCGGTGCCCGACGACACGCTTCCCGGCGAGGTTCCAGAAGACTCGGTGGCCGATGGCGCCGGGCCGTCGGAGGAGCCGGCGGTCGAGGAGGCGGTGGTCGAGGAGGCGGAAAGCGCCGACGGGATCGTGTTCACCGCCGGCCCGCAGATTCTCGGCCCGGCGGAGCTGGTCGACGTGCTGACTGCGATCGACGAGACCGTTCCGGCGTACGAGCAGCATCCGCTCGACGTCGAGATCTGGTCGGCGATCGCTGGTCTCGCCCCCCTGCAGATCCCACCGGAACCGATGTCCACCGATGGTGCGGGTCGTCCCGTGCCCCCGGCATCGGTCGAGGAACTCGCTTCGTCGCTGTTTGCCGGTGACGTCGGGGTCCGCGACCTGGCCGCGACATCGCCGAGTGCGGGCACGAACCCGACCGACACCGACGTGGTCGTGCTCGATCGCAGCGATGTCGTGCTCGTGTTCGCCCAGATCTCCCCGTCGTTGGTGTCCACGCCCAACACTGGCTTGAAGATGAGGCTCGAGAGCCAGTTCGACGATGGCCAGCTCGCCACGACCGACGGACAGTTCGAGAGCAATTCCGATCTCGCCGGCGAGTTGATCGGGAGGCTCCTCTTCCTGCAGGCCAACATCGTGTCGGTCGACACGACTGCGTCGGGCGCTCCGGACCTGACGATCGTGGAGGTTGCCGACCCCCGCCTGCTCGAGGAGTCGATCAGGGCCAGTGAAATCCTGTTCGGACCATCGGAGGTCCGGTTGGCCACGACGGTGCTGGAGGGTGTGGACATCGTCGTCACGCTCGGGACGCCGTATCTCGAACGGGAGGCAGACAGCGACGATGGCGCTGCCGGTCTCGTGCCCGATGACACCGTTCCGGCCGGTACGGTCGACGCCGATGGATGAACTGTATGAGTGACGACCGAGGCCACACGCCGGACGGCGGGCTCGATCTCGCCGTTCTGGCCGCCCGGACCGCCTCCGACATGAAGGCGACCGATGTCGTCGTTCTCGACGTGGGTGCAGTCCTGTCGATTGCCGGCTACTTCGTGATCGCGGCGGCGTCCAACCCGCGGCAGGTTCGTGCGGTGGTCGACGAGGTCGAATCACGGGTCAAGTCGGAACTCGGTCGTCCCCCGGTGCGCACCGAAGGCGTGCGAGAGCAGCAGTGGACGCTGATCGACTACGGCGATGTCGTCGTGCACGTGTTCCTCGAGTCGGTGCGCGAGTTCTACGAGATCGAGCGGCTCTACATGGACGCCCCCCGGATCGAGTGGGACGAGTGCGACGCCGACTGATGTGCGGTCGTGACGTTGGAGCCGTCGACCGAAGGGGCTAGATTCGCACGGCGATCGATTCGCCGGTGATCCGGATGTCTCCCGGCTCCGGCAGTCCGAGATCAACGCAAATCTCGGGGCTATAGCTCAGTTGGTAGAGCGCTTCCATGGCATGGAAGAGGTCAGGAGTTCGATTCTCCTTAGCTCCACGGAAAACCCCAGGTCACAGGCCTGGGGTTTTGGCGTTTTACGGGACAGTAGTGGGCTGGGAGTAACGCTGGGAGCAACGCTGACGGCGAGAGCCCGGGACTGTTCTTTGACCCGATATGGCTTCGAGGCCGCATGTCTCAGCGGCGCATTCGATCATGTCGACGACCCCCCATCCTTAAGTGGCGTCACCCGCACCGCCCCAGGCAGGGCTCAGTCACCGATGGCCATTGTCCCTGTCGAGTAGGCCCAGAAGGTTCTGGAGTCGATCGATCTGGCCGAGACCTCAAGCCCCAGGTGTGCACGCTCGATCGCCTCACCGGGCACCGCTGAACGCAACTTTCGGTCGACTCGACGCTTGGACCTCGCGGCGCGTCGTGATTGCCGGAACCCTCGCAAACGCCAAAGCTGCATGACTTCGCCGGCGATTCGGTGCGACCGGCGGTGGAGGTGGCTGGTGTTTGCGAGGGGCCCCCAGGGTCGCCCTTGGATCGCCACTCAAGGGAGTCGATTTTGCCGAGATCGTTGCGGCTCCGGCAACCGGGTTGATGTCACGAATGGCGGGCCGTCATTGAGAATCGATTCGTACCACGCAATTGAGACTTCCCAGGTCATGCCCCGCGAACTCCGCCTTCAGTTGGCGGCCGTCCGATTGTGGTCCCCCTATCGGACACGTTGCGACCAGTGATTATGCGGTGCTCGATATGGGCCGAAGCGCGGCGCTAGTTCCTGTTGCCCGATCGCGTTGCGGTGCGGCCATCTCGGGTGCCCTCAACGGTTTCGCAGTGGTCTGGGTCCTTTTTCTCTACTGCCCTCAGCCCTGCCACGCGATGCTGAACACATCGGTAACGGGAGGTGCTGGCTGGCGCCCCTTGGGGTGGTGGCCAGGATCGACCAGTGGCGCTGGGCGCTCACCGTCCAGCCGGGGAATGGGGGTAGCACGGTGCGTAGATTCTCGGCTCTTCTTGTAGCCATTCTGGTGGCGTCCGTCGGCGTACCCGCTGGTGCCGCTGACCGACAGCCGGCGTTTCCGAGATCTCACGAGGCCTTTCTCGGTTCCGGCACATTTCGCGCGGGCTATGGGCTCGATGCCAGTGCCGCGCAGTCAGGGGCGAAGCCCTCGGATTCGAGCACTGGGCAACCGCCGCGTGTGGGAGTCAACATCCGAGTCAACGACCCGTCCGACTTCACCCCCGCCGGTCGCAGCGAATCAGCAATCGCGGTGGGTGGAAATGGGAATCGCATCGTGATCGGATGGAACGATGGTGAGGGATTCTGTGGTCCGCCCGCCGGCTTCTGTGGTGAGCCGCTGGGTCTTCCCGGGTTCACCGGGTACGGGTATTCCGTTGATGGCGGCCGAACCTTCACGGACGGCGGAGCGCCACCACTCGGTGATCGGATCCTCGGCCCTGGTCCAGAACCCATCGGTGAGAGCGGGGTGTACACCACCCTGTCTGATCCCGCCCTCGCCATCGGTGGTCAGGGCAACGACACCTTCTACCACGCCAACATCGCCATCTTCGAGGACCAGGGCCCGGAGTTCTTCTTCGGCCTACCGGTGCCGACCGCGGGAGTCAGCGTTCACGTGGGCGAGTTCAACAACCGCCGCTTCTCATGGACCGACTCGGTGCTTCTCCAATCACCGAACTATCCGAACGACTTCTTGGACAAGGAGTTCATCGCGGCAGACAAGCGGGCCGGCTCCGACAACGTGTACGTGTCAGTGACCAACTTCAAAGAGGTTGAGGACATCCCCATGTTCGGTTTCGGTCAGATCGAGACCTACAGCTCCACCGACGGGGGTCAGACGTGGCGTCGAGCCATCGTCCAGCCCGACGAGACCCTGTCGGTTTCCGGTGACTCGGGAATCGTGAACCAGGGGTCAGAACCGGCGGTGGGGCCAGAGGGCACCGTCTATGTCGCGTGGGAACGAGGGTACCTCTACCCGATAACCGGTGGTCCGGTCACACCTGAGATTCGAGTGGCTTCCTCCATCGACGAGGGCGCCACCTGGGCACCGGCCCCCGCAGCCTCGGAGCCGGCCGGCACGCTGGTCTCCAAGATCTGCTCGGGAAGCCTCTACCCGCCCGCCGGATACAACCGGCTGAACAGCAATGACTTCCCGAGGATCGCGGTCGCCCAAAGCGGTGCCCACCGAGGACGGGTATACGTCGTGTGGCATGACTGTCGGATCGCCAACGGGGGCACCCAAGAAACGGGAGGATTCGGGCACCCCGATACCGACATCTACCTGGCGTTCTCCGACGACAGCGGAACCACATGGAGCGAGCCAACGCTGGTGGCCGGGGGCGGTGACGGCAAGATTCAATTCTGGCCCACGGTGAGCATTCAGCCTGGCGGCAACGTGGACATCACCTACTACGAGAGCAACGAAGTTGATCTCGACCCAAACGACGACGAGGAGTGCTCGGTACCGATCATCGGTGGCCCTGACCCACGTCCGCAACGGACCTCGCCAGTCACGTCATTCGTGGACGTCTTCTGGGCCCAATCCACCAACGGCGGAGCGTCCTGGCGGCCACCCGTTCAGGTCACCGACGTCACCACCAACTGGTGCTCGACGGTCACCAACATCCAGCCCGCCTTCGGCGACTACATCTCCGCCGCAAGCGAAGGGAATCGCCTCTTCGCCACCTGGGCTGACGGCCGCGACGGTGTGCCGGACGTCTTCTTCTCGAACGTGCTGACGGCAGGACACGCACCGCGATAGCGGAACTCGAGAACGTCGCACGCCGCTGGCTCTTACGGATCATGGGTGTGCCGCTATTGGCGCCCAGATCGCCGGGGGTCCGAGCGTCTCGACTCCGGCCGTGCGCCCTTGCGATCGGGTCTCCACCACGGACCAGCTTCACCTCACGGTCGCGACCGCTCCTGATCGGCACGTCGGATCGGTCGTCCGGTGACCCGCGCCCGCTCGCAATTGCCGCTGAGAACGCTCGGGTCCGCGCAGCAGTGCCGGCGAAGTAGCGCGGGTCCGTCGACACGGGACCCCACACATATCCACCTTCCGAATGTGTCCGGTTGACGACCGTCATCTGAAGCAGTGAGTGGGCGTTGCTGACTACCCTCGCCAGGGTGAGCGCCGAATCCTTCGTGCCCGATGACTTCGAGGTACCCGACGGCGTAGCAGGGAACGGGTTCCGACTCACGCCGCTCGGGCCGGAGCACAACGATGCCGACTACGCCGCGTGGACGTCGAGCATCGACCACATTCGTGCAACGCCCGGGTTCGAGGGGGCATCTTGGCCTCGCCCGATGTCGCTCGCCGAGAACCTCGACGACCTGAAACGGCACCGGAACGACTTCGACACTCGGCGCGGATTCACATACAGCGTGCTCGACGACAGCGGCGAGGTCATCGGGTGCGTGTACATCTACCCGTCCGACAAACCAGGCGTCGATGCTCGGGTGCACTCATGGGTGCGCGCAAGCCGCGAGCACGTGGACCAACCGTTGTGGAAGACCGTTTCGGGATGGCTCGACTCTTCCTGGCCCTTCACCGAATTCGACTACGCGCCACGTTCACCGGCCTGACGGGCCGCCGAGTTCCCTTAGCGAGTCGCAATGACTCCGAGCCACCGCGGCAGCAACGCTCCCGAGGGCCTCGAATGCGTACGTGCGCCCGGTTGGGGAACCCGGT
This sequence comes from Ilumatobacteraceae bacterium, assembly GCA_963715285.1. GTDB lineage: Bacteria > Actinomycetota > Acidimicrobiia > Acidimicrobiales > Ilumatobacteraceae > Sva-07. The sequence continues at coordinate 113,602 of CAVQRU010000006.1, forward strand.
ATGAGACGCCGCTCCGTTCGTCGGAATGCAGGTCTACGTGTTCGTCCGGCTGATGGTGCGGTACACCGTCGGCCGTGACACCGAGAACACCTCACCGAGATCGGAGATCGTGTACTCGCCGGACTGGTGCATCCTCTTCAGTTCACGCTGCTGCATCGGCGACAGCTTCGGCTGACGGCCCTTCAACTTGCCGTGGGCCCTCGCGACGGCCATCCCTTCACGGGTGCGCATCCGAATAAGGTCCACCTCGAACTCGGCGAACGTGGCGAGGATGTTGAAGAACAACTTCCCCATCGGGTCGTCCGGGTCGTAGATCTGGCCGCCGAGCGAGAGCGAGACACCGCGCTTGGCAAGCGTGTCACCGATGTCACGGGCATCGGGAACGGACCGAGCCAACCGGTCGAGCTTCGGAACGACGAGCGTGTCGCCCGTGCGCACCGCAGCCAGTGCTTGATCGAGACCGGGCCGCTCGCGCTTTGTGCCGCTGATGCCGTGGTCGATGTAGACGCGATCAGGCGGCACGCCGAGTGCGATGAGCGCTTCGCGTTGGGCGGTGAGGTCTTGCTCGTCAGTCGAGCATCGGGCGTATCCAATCAATGTTTCATCCATCCACGAACCGTGCCGCGCCTGGTTCCGCCGATCCATCGTCAAGCGTCCGAAAGCCGCCCGTCAGGTGAGATAGATCTCGTCTAACCGCCCGTGTGGCTACAACGGGCGATTTCGTCCGACGGTGGTCCGGCATCTGACACGGGGCCGCCAGTGGCCAATTCGCGCCTGCTGCGACAGTCAGTCGTCGATCGTTACGGGACGGCTGGCTTCATGCCGTCGGTGAATGTCTTCGCCGCAGCGGTGGTCAGCGGAGGGGGGCGATCGCATCGACCAGCGTGGCCCACGTGACGGGGCCAGCGAGCCCGTCGGCTTCCAGCTGTGACGCGTCCTGGAACGCAAGCAATGACACCTCAGTCTCGCGGCCGAACGATCCGTCGACGTCGAGGTCGGCGCCCGTGATCGCCAGCAGGGTCTGAAGCTTTGCGACGCACACGCCGGTGTCACCCAGTGTCAGCAATGGCGCCGAGCACTCCGCCGCCCAGGTGCTCGGCTCGATCTCCGACACATCACGCGGGTACGTCTCGCCGACCAGCGCGAGCTCATCCACAAGTGTGGGAGTGAGGTCGGCGAGACAGTCCGCAACGCCGAGCACGTCGTTGTGGCACTCGCGGTTGGCGATCCAGTCCGTGCCGGTCCACGTCAGCACGAGCACGAAGGACGGCGCGTCGGTCGGTGGCTTGGCGAGCAGGGTGGCGTACTCGCCGGCGCACGCGTATCGCACGATCATCGACGAATCCATCACTCCTGGGTAGGGCAACCCGGCTTCGATTGCCGCTGCTGTGCAAGATGCGGTCGGTCGTGGAGTTGCAGCGCTGCTCGGGGTCGTCGGGATGGCCGTTGGTTCAGTCGATCGAGGCACAACGCTCGTCGACGCCATCGAGGAAGTGGTGATCGACTTGGCAGGAGTCGAGACATCGGCGGACCCGCATCCCGTGGCAACGAGCGAGCACACCGCGAGGAGTGAAACTGGGACGAAGCTCCAAGACACGACACACCTCCCTCGGCCACAGCATTCCGCCCGGGACACCGCCGCGGTAGTGCCGGATGACCCATCGCGTGTCGGTTGCGCTGCCAGCGAGATTGATCAGCCTCTGGTCGCTTGGTGACCCGATCCGCTCGATTGCCTCACGCTGGATCACCCGTCCGAGTCCGCTCGTAATCCCGATCCGCAGCACGCCCGTCCACACTCGGCTCCGGCAGTATGTCGGAGCTGGGAGCGCGCGCGCGGCCCACCGCATGATGACCCATCGGCCGGAAGCGTCCGGTTGAGGACCGGAATCTGAGAGGGGATCACTAGGCGCGGCGGACTCCCTTGCCTGTTCAGGGTTGCTGAGCTTGGTTGAGCTCGATGAGGTTCCCTGAGGGGTCACAACGGCAGCGGCTATCTGTGTCGAGGTCGATTGACGAGACTTCAGGGGGTCCAGCGGGCGTGGCGGGACGGGACGGGTTGACATCTGCAGCCTCGACACTCAGACTTGATCGGGCTCGAGTCGATGCTGAGGGGGTTGGCATGAACGAGGATGTCCAGCGGCGGTTTGCCACGACCGGCGACGCGATCGCACTCGTGGATCGTGACGAGCTGCGAGCGGAGGTGCAGGCGAAGTACGCCGCCGTGGCCGAGGAACCCGACGCGACCTATCACTTCCACACGGGGTATGCCGCGGCGCAACGATGCCGATACGACATGGCGGCTGTCGACGAGCTGCCCGTCGTAGCAGTCGAGTCGTTCGCCGGTGTGGGCAATCCGTTCGAGCTCCGGTCGCTGGAACCGGGCGAACGGGTCGTCGATCTCGGCTCGGGTGCGGGCTTCGACTCGTTCATTGCCGGGCGGGCGGTCGGTCCGCGAGGACGAGTTGTCGGGGTCGACATGACACCTGCGATGCTCGCGAAGGCGCGGGCGACGGCCGAGGAGATCGGTGCCACCAACATCGACTTCTGCGAGGGGTTCCTGGAGGAGTTGCCCGTCGAGGACGCTTGGGCTGACGTCGTCATTTCCAACGGCGTCGTCAACCTCTGTCCCGACAAGTCCGAGGCGTTCACCGAGGCGTGGCGAGTGCTCCGACCGGGCGGCGTCCTGCAGTTCGCCGACATCGCCAACGGAAGGCCGGTGCCCGAGGACGCCATCCGCCAGATCGACCTCTGGACCGGTTGAATTGCCGGTGGCCTGCCGTGCGCAGGCTGGAAAGCGTTGTTGGAGGACATGGGCTTCGTCGACGTGCGAATTGGTGACCCGGTCGACACGTTCGGAGGCGCCACCGGCGAGGCCAACGCTCGGGCATTCGACGTGAGTGGCTACGCGTTCCTGGCCCGCAAGCCGTAGTCGGACCCGGCCCCGGCATAGGTTGCACGCAGAATCGCGCCCGCTGATGAAACCCGCGACTGGAGAACCCGGGCTGCAAACGGCAAGATCAGACGGTCGCATTGGGCCGATGTGCAGCGTGTCGCCGACCACGGTGAACGCAGGAACAGATCGGTGTACTGGAACGCCCGACGCCGACATCGCTGGTATGCCCGCGGTTGCGCCGGTCGAGACCATCCGGTAGTGGACCGTCAAGTGGGACGCCGGGCCGTTCCTACTGCGGTCTCGTGACCGTCACTCGTCGACGGGCTGTGCAGCCAAGGGCGAGTACGGCGCGAGCGCCACGACGAGCCACCGACCGGCCCGTCTACGACATAGGTACGCAGCTTGGACGGACTCAAGCAGCGAACCGTCGGATCGCAGCCGATCAAGGCTGACGTTCGCCAACGCCATGTCGGCACCGAGCATCGTGACGTTGGCTGTGCGGACCTCAGTGCGGTCGAGGCCTTGTTCCCGCAACTGTGAACGCATCTGGTCAAACATGCCGCTCGCTGCCTCGTGGTCCAGGGCGAGCGTCGAGTCCGGTCCCGCGATCACGACCGGGTCTGCGTAGCGCGTCAGGTATTCGTCGATTCTTCCACCGAAGGACTCGGCAATCTCGGCGATGAGTTGCTGTACGCCGGACTCGGACATACGAGGACCATAGCGAGGTCGCGGAGACCCAACGGACGGCGTCTCGCTTGCCGA
>CAVQRU010000007.1:0-192750 GCA_963715285.1 Ilumatobacteraceae bacterium
GGAGCCACCGCGGTCACGACGGACGCACCGGTGACCGTTCCGGAGCCACCCTCCGATGAGGTGGAAGCCGATCTGATCCCTGAGCCGTACCGCAACGCCGAGCCGCCCTGGTTGTCGGGCTCCGCGTTGAGGATCCGTTCGCTGCTGCGGAGTCGTTCATGGAATGGCTCCGCCCGAGGGTCCTCGATTCGTGGACACTCGATCCGTGGCCCACCGACTACGCCACGTTCGCCGAGACCTCCTACACCGCCGACGTCACCGTCCGCTTCTCGCCGGTTAGGAACAATGTGACCGTCGACCAGGCCGTGCATCCCACCATGGAGATCGGTCTCGCCCGTGCCAATCTCAGCGAAGGCTGGACGGTCAGCCGCGCTCGCTCCCCGGCGCTCCATGTCGGCACCCCCGTCCACATCGGGATCTCTGTTGGGAAGTTCCCACAGGCCTCGATCGGCTCGGCGTTCGAACTCGACTACTTCAACGCCCTCACCGGCGACCCAGCCGAGTTGCGAATCTATGTCGCCGGGTCGGACAAGCCGGTCTTCCAAGCGCAGACCAATGGCGGGGGCATCTTCGCCTCGGGTCTGCATTCCGGAGTGGTCGACATGACCCAGTGCACCCCCGAGGGCAACCTGCCCGAGGGTTCCATGCCGCTTCAGCGACGTCTACGTTTGCGACGGCCCGGGCCCCGACGACGAGTACGGAACCCTGGTCATCAGCACCGAGTACGGCGTGATGACCGTGCCAATCGCCTTCGAATGAAGCCCACGGTCCTCCACGCAGGCCAAGCACCGTTTCAGAAACGGAGGATCGATCGACGAGGACGTGTCAACCACGAGATCGTCGATGACGAGTCATGGCACTCCCGCTCGATCCGGGCGATGCCGCACCGACCGACACCCTGAATCACGGCCAGCGCCCAGTCTTGCCCGCACGCTGCTCCCAGCATCGCGTACCCGACCGCGACGTCGACCACGTGCCCTAGACCGCCGGGACAGGGCGCGTTGTCGACCTTGGCAGACCGGTACGTGCTGACGCCGATCTAGTCGACGGAGTGGAGTTCCCAGGTGCCCTCGATGTCTTTGAGCCGCTGCGGACCGATGCTCGCGAACGATGCGGCTGAGGTGGTCAGGGTGACCACGGTGGACACGAGGATCTGTCCTGGTTCGGCAGTTGACATGATGCGTGCGGTGGTGTTGACCGCAAGCCCGGACACATCGTCGCCACGACGATCGATCTCGCCGACGTGGACGCCCACACGAACCTGCAAGTCGTCATCCTCGAGGTGGGCGCGGATCGCTCGGGCTGCTTCGATCGCCGCAGTCGCCGAGGGCAGAAGCGCAAGGACTCCGTCGCCGGTTGTCTTCACCACCTCACCGCCGCGGCGACTCACCTCGGCGCGGCTGACTCTGTCGTGTCGATCCAACAGTCGCTTCCAGACTGCATCCCCGGCCACGGCGGCTCGACGGGTCGAACCGACGAGATCGGTGAAGAGGATCACTGCGAGCTGACGGTCGGGCGGGGGCAGGCAGACCTCGCCGGTCAGGTGCTGCGAGATGACGGCGCGAGCGACTACGGACGACTCCCAACTGGGCGGGCCGGCTCGAAGCGAGGGGCGGCTCGAGGGTTCAGCAGTGTTGTTCGAGATGGCGCTTGAGTCCCTCGAGGAGTTCGCGGATTCCGGCTCGGTAGGTGCGTCGGACGGCGACGGTGTTGAGGATCCGTCCGAACGCCCCGTACTTGAGAGTGTAGGTAGGGCTCACGGTCAACTCAGTGCGGGCCTGCTGTGCGCTGTCGGTGAGGGTGAACGCGATGTCGGCGGTCTTGAACGGAAGGGTGGAGTCGGTGATCCGGAAGGTGATCGCGGTTCCTGGTTCGAACTCGACGACGTGTTCGGTGAGCGAGTGTTTGGTGGAGATGTCGCAGTGACGAGCACCTCCGACGCCCTCGATGCCGTTGGTTCGGTGCGATCCGATCAGGCCTGGGTTCCAAGTGGCAATCGCGCCGATGTCGGCGAGCGCTGCCCACACCTCTTGGCGTGTGGCGTCGATCGTGGTTCGTTCGGTGAAGGTGCTCATGAGAGATGCTCGACGAGTTGGTGGGTGTGGGTGTCGAGCGCGGCGAGCACGGTGGCCTCGTCGGCGGGTGGGAGCCAGATGACGACTCGATCGATGCCAGCATCGTGGTAGCCGGCCAGGAGTGTCGGGTCGCCCTGGGACGAGTACACGGTCGCGATCCGCGGTGTCGGGGTCTCGGTCGTGTTGTTCGAAGGCGTGGCGGAGACGGGGCAGGTGGTCGATGACGTCGCCGTAGCCTTCGATCGGGAGCCACCCGTCGGCCCAGGTGGCGATGTCATCGAACACCTCGCTGGTGGCGCGCGCGCCGACGTGGATCGGAGGGGCGGGCTGCTGGGCGGGCTTGGGCCAGGACCACGACGGCTCGACCGCACAATAGTCGCCGCTGTAGGTGCCCTCGTCGCCGGTCCAGAGTCGGCGCATCAGGGCGAGGTGGTCGATCAGTCGGGGGCGCACGGCGTCGAGATCGACGCCGTGTGTTGCGCATTCCTCACGGTTCCACCCGTAGCCGACGCCGAGCTCGAGCCGACCTGCGGACTGCCAGTCGAGCGTGGCGATCGTCTTGGCTGCGATGACCGGGTCACGCAAGGCCAGCAACGCCACGCCTGTCCCGATTCGCAGCCGGGTCGTCGTTGCGGCAGCGGCGGCGAGCGCGACGAACGGGTCGCACGTGCGCCGATACCACTCGGGAAGTTCACCACCGGGCCACGGCGTCGCACGTGACACCGGGACATGGGTCTTCTCGGTGACCCACAGCGACTCGAACCCGCGTGCTTCGACTTCGGGCGCAAGCCGATGCATCGGCATCGTCTGGTCGGTCGCGAAGATCATCACTCCGACCTTCATCCCGGCCTCGCCGTCGTTCGTCGAGTTCACGGTGCGGCGGGCCGGTCGTAGCCAAAGAACCCGGCAAGGTGCACGATCCGGCCATCGTCGATGACCGCAACGTCGAGGCCGTCGAGTGCGACGACACCGTCGGCGCCGATCATCTCCCATCCCCACCGCACCAGGTTGTGATGCGCGTCGACGCCACCCTTCTGACGGAACGAGCTTCCCGGGTAGGTGGCGTGGAACCCGGCGAACATCGCCGCCAGCTGCTCGTGGCCAGCGACCTCGGCGATCGGGTCGCTGGACTGCGCGTCCGGTGCCCAGGTGCGACGAATCGCTTCGCCGCGAGCGGTGTCGCTGGTCGCGTTCCAGCATTCGAAGTAGCCGTCGATCACGGTCTGCAGGTCGGTAGTGGTGATGGGGTCAGTCGTGTTGCTCACGTGTGCCATCGTCGAGCAACTCGTGACGCAAAGCGATGACCCGTTGGGTCAAACAGCTGCGGACAGATCGGACGCACGATCGATCCATGGCCGCGCCGCCAGGATCTCCCGGGTGGTTTGATCGGCCGGGTAGAGCGTCTCGATCGACAGCTCCGACAACGTCACGTCCTGAGCGGTCCCAAAGGTGGTCACGGTCGACAGGAACGACAGCTCGACACCATCGATGAGGATCCTCAGGGGCAGCACGACGTCCGGGGCTGTGGGCATGGTGCGAGCAGCCGTCGGTGCGTAGGTCTCGCACTCGTCGATCAACGCCCGAAGTTCGTCGTCCTGGGTGAGCACGAGCACGTGGCGCATGTGACGCAGCAACTGGCCGGCGTACTCGTCGAAGTTCGTCACCCGTGACGCGAGCCCGTCTGGGTGCAGGCTCAAGCGGGCCACGTTCAACTGTTGCGTGAGCAGTGCCGGGTCGACACCGGCGGTGAACCAAAACGCGGCAGCGTTGGCATCGACAACATTCCAGCGTGTGTCGATCACCGTCGTCGGGTTCGGATCGTTGCCGTCGAGCACCAGTCGGATCACGTCACGAGCGGCAGCCAGCGCGTCGTCGTCGAGCGAGTACTCGCTGAACACCGGCGCGAACCCGCCAGCGAGCAGCATGTCGTTGACCGCGCGTTTGGGCATCTCGAACTCGTCCGCCAGGTACAGCAGCAGCTCGCGACTCGGCTTGGCCCGACCGGTCTCCACACACGACAGATGCCGCGTCGACACGCCCGTCCGGCTCGAAACGTCGAGCTGGCTCAATCGGCGCACCGATCGCCAATGCCGCAACAAGGTTCCTGCATGGAGATCCGTCGGTCGGGACATGATGCCAAGCGTAGGAAGCCTCATCCTGAGAGCCATGACCCAACACGTCATGGAATCCGGACTACTCGGTCGTCACGATCGACTCATGGAATTCTCTGCCAACACCGATCCGATCACGAAACTCCGCTTCGTCCTCACCGCCAACGCCACCACGTCAGGGCTCGCGGGGCTGACCGCACTGGTCGCTGGTGAGCGTGTCGACGACTGGCTCGACACCGCGAATTCGGGCTGGGTTCGTGTCGTCGGTGCCGGCCTCGTCGCGTTCGCCCTCGCCGTCATCGCGCTGTCGCGCTCCAACGTGCAGAGCCTGCGCCGATGGGTGCCGGCAGTCAGCTTGGCCGACGGCGGCTGGGTTGCCGCGTCGATCGCGACGATCATCGCCGGCTGGTACTCGAGCAGCGGTGCCGCCATCATCGGAATCATCGCGGTCATCGTCGGAACGTTCGCTATCACCCAGATGCGACTCCTGCGAACCCCTTCCGCACCCGTCACACCGTCACCAGATCTCACAGCTCCGCGAGAGCGCTGACGATGAGCACGCATCGCGCCCGAGCGATAATTGCGGGGCAACCCGCACGACAACGCGCCGCATCGCCGGCGAACTGTGACGGCTTCGCACTCGAATTGGCCAGCACGTAATCCCGGTCACCGTCGACTTCTGAACGAGTCGGCTTGCGGACGGGTTCATGAGGCGCACAACTTGGGCCGGGACCGGGTGTCCCTGGACCGTCTGAGTACCGTGACCGCATGAGGGTACGGATCGGAGATGGCACACGCTTGTTCGTCGATGTGGACGGAGCTGGGTTGGTCCCGGAGGGACCGACCATGCGCCAGCGTCGAAGCGTCGTGCTGCTCCACGGTGGCCCGGGCATGGACCACAGCATGTTCAAGGTCAGCGCGTTCGAATCGCTCCGAGCCGATGCACAGCTCGTCTATCTGGATCACCGGGGCCAGGGTCGCAGCGATCGGGGGCACGCGAGCGATTGGAACCTCGACCAGTGGGCCGACGACCTCGTAGAACTCTGCGACGTCCTTGGCATCTCAAAGCCGGTGGTGGTTGGTACATCGTTCGGCGGTGCTGTCGCCACGCGGTACTTGGCACGGCACCCTCGTCATGCAGGTGCCGCGGTTCTCGCTGGGACCAGCCCGCGACTTGACCTCGAGGTCGTCGGCAACGCTTTCGCGCGCCTTGGGGGCGAGCAGGCCGGAGCCACGGCGCGAAGCTACCTCTCCGGCGACGCCGCGGCCGCAGACGATTTCAACACGCTGTGTGTGCCGCTCTACGCCACCCAGCCGCTCGACCTCGAGGCGCTTGGCCGAATCGAAATGAATCCAGACGTGCTCGCACACTTCATGCACGAGTGGAACACCATGGACTTACGTGACGGCCTCGATGAGGTGGCCTGTCCAGTCGCGGTACTCGCTGGCGGACGCGACCCGATCGCCCCGCCTGAGGCTGTTGCCGAACTCGCCGAAGCGCTACCGACGTCGACTACCGACTATCGGGTCGAACCCGATGCGGGCCACTTCGAGATCTGCGCAGACTCGACCGCCAACGCGACGCGTGCACTGATCACTCAGGCCGCGAGCTGAAGCCACTGGTGTTCTGATCGGCGGTTGTCGAGACATCTGGCGGGTTGCCGCTCCGAAACCTCGCGCCTATTGTAGAGATGTAGCTACATGGAGGCGCGATGACGACGCAGATGAGCAGCCGACAATTCAATCAAGACACCAGCGGCGCCAAGAAGGCTGCCGAGAACGGCCCGGTCTACATCACCGACCGGGGCCGACCGGCACACGTGCTGTTGACCTTCGACGACTATGAGGAACTCGTCGGACCACACCGAGCACTGGACCTGCTCGCCGAGCCGGCAGGAGTCGCGGACATCGAGTTCGTGGCGCCGAGGAACAGCGACGTGGCGCTGCCGGCAGCGTTCGAGTGATGTTCGTACTCGACACGAACATCGTGTCCGAACTCCGCAAGGTGCGAAGCGGAAAGGCGAACCTCGGGGTTGCCTCGTGGGCCGAGCAAGTCCCGTCGGCCGAGCTGTTCATCTCCGCGATCACGATCCACGAACTCGAGCACGGGGTGTTGCTCATGGAGCGTTCAGATCCTGCGCAGGGAGCTGTGCTCCGTGCCTGGCTCGACCAGAGCGTTGCCGCAGCGTTCAAGAGTCGAGTGCTTCCGGTGGACGAGCGCGTGGCGCGTCGCGCGGCTGGCTTGCACGTACCGGATCCCGCACCGTTCCGCGATGCTCTCATCGGCGCGACCGCCTTGGTCCACGACATGACCGTCGTGACCCGAGACCTCAAGGACTTCCAGCGTTTCGACGAACTCGACGTCATCAATCCCTGGAGTTGACCAAGTCATCCCCCCGAACGCTCACCGGCTACGGCCGTGTCCCACCGCCTACGTACCGCGGTGAACCGGTGCCACCCAACGCTTGTTCATGGACACCTGAAGCGTCCGGCAGGGGATCTCGGTCTGAGCTGAGACCCCGTTCAGTCCGGCGGACTGGCTGTCTATGGGTTTGTTCGGCTGATGGTGCGGTACACCGTCGGCCGCGACACCGAGAACAACTCGCCAAGATCTGAGATCCTGTACTCGCCGGTTTGGTGCATCCGCTTCAGCTCCCGCTGCTGCATCGCAGACAGCTTCGGCTGACGGCCCTTCAACTTGCCGTGGGCCCTCGCGACGGCCATCCCTTCACGAGTGCGCATCCGAATCAGGTCCACCTCGAACTCGGCGAACGTCGCGAGGATGTTGAAGAACAACTTCCCCATCGGGTCGTCCGGGTCGTAGATCTGACCGCCGAGCGACAGCGACACACCGCGCTTGGCAAGCGTGTCACCAATGTCTCGAGCATCGGGAACGGATCGAGCAAGCCGGTCGAGCTTCGGCACGACGAGCGTGTCGCCCGTGCGTACCGCTGCGAGTGCTTGATCGAGGCCGGGACGCTCGCGTTTCGTGCCGCTGATGCCATGGTCGATGTAGACGCGATCAGGCGGAACGCCGAGCGCGTGAAGCGCTTCGCGTTGGGCTGTGAGGTCTTGCTCGTCAGTCGAGCATCGGGCGTATCCAATCAATGTTTCATCCATCCAAGAACCGTGCCCCGCCCGGTCGCCCTGATCAATCGGCGAGCGTCCGAACGCCGCCCGTCATGTGAGACGGATCTCCCCGAACCTCCCGTCGGGCCACGAACCAGCGATTCGTCCGATGGGCGTCCCCCTATCGGGCACGTTGCGACCAGTGATTATGGGGTGCTCGGTATGGGCCGCCATGCGGCGCTGGCTTGACCGCCGGGTCAGTGATTCTGGGGGTGTGAAGTGTGCGGGTTCGTCAGGTTCCTGCGAGACCGAGGAACACCACGAGAGCACGCGAGAGTCTGATCGTGTCGTCGTCGCTCAACTGGCCAACGCGTTCGCCCAGCTTCGAGCGAGGGATCGTGGTGACCTTGTCGACCATCAGCCGACTGGATTCTCGGATGCCGGTCACCTCGTCGGCCTCGACGAGCAATCGGATCAGCGGTGCGTCGGTCGGATCAGTGGTGAACGCACAGACGGTCACCGAAGCGGTGGCGTCGAAGCGGTCGTCTTGCACGATGACGACGGGTCGGGGCTTGCCGACGCAGCCACTGCCCGCCGACGCGGTCCAGATCTCACCTCGTTTCACTCGTCGCCGGCCAGCGCGTCAATGAACGCTTGATCGTCGGCCTCGTACGGGCTCGACGCGATAGCGAGTGACTGTTGGTGCGCCTGCGCGGCGAACTGCGGGGATCGGACGTCGGGAACCCAGATCTGGACGGGCCGGAGCCCTTGTTCGCGGAGTCGCTGGCGGTGAGCGCGGACACGAATGGCCGTGGGTGACGAGGACTGTCGACGAGCCATGCAGCCAATGTTACATGTAACGAGGACGAACGCGACGATGCTCCGCCAACCGACTCCTGATTCTGTTGCACTGCAGTCGGGCCGTTCCCGAGCGGTTCGTTCCGCAGACTCCGACCGATTATCGAGCGGCGATACCGAGCGACTCCGCCGAGTTCTCAATGCTGACGTCCCAGCGGCCGTGGCATTCGCTGATCGTCGGAGCATCACGTCTCGGCGGAACCGATTGCTGCGCGCCAGCGCATGTCGAGGCCAGTCGTCCTCGTGGGCTCAGCGGACGTCGAGGCCGGATCATCAGGAGCCCATCCGCAAACCGTCGAGGGCGAACGCCATCAGATCGTCGCGGCCCATCGCAGCGCCGATCGATCCCCGCTCGTCGGCTCCGGATAGTTCCGCAACGCGATTTCGGCTGTGTTGTGACCGAGTTCAATCTGAGCTTCGTCCCTGACTCGTTTCAGTCCATGTCCAAAAGATCTCCGGGGTCGACGATCGCGAGACCCACAACATGGCAGGCAGGGCGGCCACGCTGGAGCGGCTAGCCGCCGCACTTGAGGCCTGAGCCTCGAAGCACCGTCGCTGTCCGGCGCCGCATTTCGATGCCGCACGCGGCCAAGAGTCTGCGCGAGATCGGCACATCTCGGGAACCCACGCATAATCTCCTCCCGAAGGTGTCCGTTTGTCGAACCGCTACTGGACGCGAGACCTGTCCGTTCAACGACCGTCTATCGAGACATCTGAACGAACAGGTCCGAGCGGTGTCCAGTGCGGCAGGCCACGTCCGGTAGGTGTCCCCCATCGGACGGCCTCGCAGAGGCTGGACCACGAGTCAGGTACAGCATGACCATGGGCTACCGCTACCACGTCCCGACCCGCACACCTTCGCCCCAGAATCGAGCGGTCTCGCGCTGCCCACAAGATCATCGAAAGTGTGCCCCTGAACCGTCGTTCGGTGACAGACTCGAGCGTGTGCTGCCGGCCTGAAATGTCAAGCGTGGTGAGTGCGGGCCTGCGACTCTGAACGGACCAGTTCCTCACGGGCTTCGATCACTCGGGAGTAGGAGGCAGCCACCTCGGCGGTGTCGCCGGCGACGAGCGCTTTGAACATGTCGCCCTCGAGTTCGGCGACCCGCAACCGGAGGTAGTAGTCGAGCATCTCCTTGAGGTGGGCAAGGACGATCTTGCCGGTCAGTAGCGGGTCCTTCTCCGGACACATCCCGTGGCCGCGACTATCGAGCAATGCAATAGGGCCGCTACGAGCGGGGAGCGATTCCTGGGGATCGCAGTCGAACCTCGTGGGGGTGACACGTTTCACTCGCACCGGACCGGCACCCCGTCTACCGTCCCAGCGGGGGACGATGCGAATGGGGAAGCGATGACTATCGGATTGCGAGACCACGCGGTCACACGTGGGGACGAGTGGTCGCTCGACGACGGTGACCGACGACTGACCTGGGCCGAGGAGAACGTTCGCACAAACCGACTCGTCCACGGTCTGCGCAGTCTCGGACTGGGAGCGCATTCGTGCCTTGCGATCCTGGGTGGCAACCGGCGGGAGTGGGTTGAGGCGGTGAACGCTGCGTCGCGCAACAGCATGGTGTGGGTGCCAATCAACTGGCACTTCTCGGTCGACGAGGTCGCCTACATGCTGGAGAACTCCGGGGCATCTGCGATCCTCGCCGATGCCGAGTACGGCGACACCGCCCATGCCGCGGCGGAGCGGGCGGGGGTCACTCTCCGGATCGCGTACAACGGCACCATCGACGGTTTCACGGACTACGACGATCTTCTCGCCGCTTCCTCACCGGAGGAGCCGCTCGACCAAGGTCTCGGCCGGCCGATGTTCTACACGTCGGGCACGACCGGGCGCCCAAAAGGCGTGGTCCCCGTCGTGGAGACGATCGGACAGGACGTTGCGAAACGGTTCGAGCTGCTGCGGTCGACCGTGGCAGGGATGGGGGTCCCCATCGACGACGGGATCGCCTACCTGGGGGCGCCGCTCTACCACGCAGGGCCCTTCGCGTTTGGCTATCAGTTCCACAGTGCTGGATCGAAGCTGCTCCTCCGCCGGCGCTGGGATGGCGAGGAGATGCTCCGCCTCATCGAAGGCGAGCAGGTCACCACTGCCTACGCCGTCCCGACGCACTTCACCCGGCTGCTCAAGCTGCCCGAGGAGGTCCGGAACCGGTACGCCCTCTCGAGCCTGCGATCGGTCTGGCACACGGCAGCCCCGTGTCCGCCGGAGATCAAACGGAGGATGATCGAGTGGTGGGGTCCCGTCATCAACGAGCTCTACGGCGCCAGCGAAGGTGGGTTCGCCGGAACCTCGTTCACCTGCACGTCCGAGGAGTGGCTCGCTCACCCGGGGACGGTCGGCAAGCCGAACGAGAACACCGAGGTACACATCCTCGATGACAACGACATCGATCTCGGGCCCAACGAGGTTGGCCGCATCTACGTGCGAGCACGGTCGGGTGCCGACTTCGCCTATCTCGGCGACGACGACAAGACCGAGTCGGCCCACCTCGGCCCTGCGATGTACAGCTTCGGCGACATCGGCTACACCGATGAGGACGGCTACCTCTACCTGTCCGACCGGCAGATCGACATGATCATCTCCGGCGGGGTGAACATCTACCCAGCCGAGATCGAGGCCGCGCTCGCTGCCCACGAGTTGGTGGTCGATGTGTCGGTCTTCGGGATTCCCAACGACGAGTTCGGCGAGGAGGTCAAGGCCGCAGTCGAACTCGTCGACGGCACTGACCCCCAGGCGGCAGAGGTCGCGCTCCGAAACCACTGTCGAGCACACCTCGCTGGATACATGGTTCCGCGTTCGTTCGATTTCGGGCCGTTGCCCCGCACGCCGACCGGCAAGCTCCCGAAGCGGCTCCTGCGAGCAAAGTACTGGGAGGGCACCGGTCGGACGATTTGACGCTTTGGCGCGCTCGCCGCCGTGCTGCCGGATGCGCCTGCGAGTCCGACCACCCATATCCGGCCAAGAAGCGCTCGTCGAGCATTGGAAGGGTCCCCCGGCTCGGGGGGACGCCCAATGACATCGAAAACCCCTGGTAAGAGGGGTCTTGGAGCGGACGACCGGGATCGAACCGGCGACCTCAACCTTGGCAAGGTTGCGCTCTACCAACTGAGCCACGTCCGCTAGGGAGCCACAATCTAGCAGTCAGTTCGGCGGACCGGACAACGAGACGGGCGGTGAGTTCGTCTCAGCGCTGGTCCGGTGGACGCAGGTCGATGCGCAGCGTGAGGATGCCCTCCTCGATGCTGGCATCCGCGTCGCCGAGCATGGCAAAGTCCTGGAAGTCGAGCTTCGACTGCTCGATGAAGTGACGGCGCCCCTCCCCCTCGACGGGCGGCATCGGACGCTTCTTCACCGCCGCTGCACGCTCCTGGAATCGCTGGATCATCTCATCGGGGTCGAACGTGGCCACGTCTCGACCCTACCGCTCGAGGGCGTCGGTCGAACCCTGCGCCGCGCCGTCGTCCGGCTCTTCGGCCACTCCCTCTGCCGATGGCTCCACCGACGACGGCTCCACCGACGACTCCTCCACCGGTGCCGCCGCCGGTTCTTCCGACTCCTCGACCGACGGCTCCTCGGTCGAATCCCCGGTCGGTTCCTCCGACGCCAGATCTTCGGCCGCGTCTGTCTCCTCCGTCAACGGTTCGTCCGGTTCCTCCACCGACGGATCCTCCACGGACCCCGCCGTCGGCTCTTCCTCGGCGCCGTCGAGGTCGGAGTCGAGATCGGTGTCGATGTCGAGCATGTCGGGACGTTCGAGCCCGTGCGGTGTCGCTGATCGAATCTCCGCACCCGAGGGCGCAAGGTCGCTCATCGAGGCCACGGGCCGATCGGCGAGTTCGAATTCGGCGTCGATCGATGGCGGCGACGACTCCGAGTGGATCGGTTGAGCGCCGTCGGGCCGCACCTCGTCGAGAATCCGCCGCTGGGTTGCCGGATCGCTCTGGCGCCGCCAATCCTTGTCGCCCATGCGTTCGAGCGGCGCCAGCACCGGAAGGTCGTACCTGGTCTGGCGGATCAACCACACCGCGAGCACGATGAAGGCGATCCCCACACCGATGAGCCCGATCACCATCGCGTAGACGAGCCGACTCGATCCCGGATCGCCGGCGCCCACGAGGACCGGCAGGGCCGGCGCCCCCGCAAACACCGAACGGATGTGCCGGCGTCGGGTCGTGGAGGGGCGAAAGGGAGACACGGACTCGAAAGTGTGCCAGTTCGGGAGCGGTTCGTGGCGTACCCCGGCGGTCACCGCTGATGGAATGGGCACCACACCGCCGTGCGCCCGCCGATGACGTCACGCCGCAGCGGCGTCCCATCGCGCTCGCACGGTGGGCACGCGGCACGGACGTCCGGCGACAGCACCCCCGTGTGGCTGCCCCCACGGCGCAACATGATCGGCAGTCGGCGTCGAATCGCCGACGCCAGCGCTCGCACCTCGTCGTCGCTCAACTCGCCGGCCGACCGGCGTGGGTCGATGCCCGCCCACCACAACACCTCGTCCGCGCACATGTTGCCGAGCCCGGCAACGGCCGACTGATCCAGGAGAACCGACTTGATCGCAGGGCGACGCGCGCTGATCGCCGCTCGGAGGCGGGCGGGTGTGATCGCCATCATGTCCACACCCAGTGCCGAGAGATCAGCGTCGACGCTCACGTGGCCCAACCGTCGCGGGTCGTTGAGCCTGATCGCCGGCGTCCCAGCGATCTGAGACGCGGAGGCTTCAGACGCGTACAGTCGGAGCCGATCCCATTCGGGTTCGTCTCGGGCCGACGCGTATTGAAGTCTCTCGATCGGAGCGACCCCGTCGACGATCACCCGACCGGTCATACCGAAGTGCAGCCCGATCGTGGGGCCGTCGGCGGTGTCGATCAGATCGACCTTGCCGACTCGCCTGACCGCATCGATCCGATGACCGACGACCAGGTCCGAGAAACCTGGTGGCGCCACCCGTTCGTCGACCCAGGCACCGGTGATGAGCCGACCGATGGTCACCTCCAACGCCGTCCGCCAGATCTCCGCTTCGAGTCCTTCCGGCACCTGACGACCTCGTCGCTCGTCGTCGGCGCGTCAGGCGTCGGACTTGGCGATCCCGCCGAGGAACCGTTCCAGCGGCTCCTCGAGCTGGTCGCTGTTGATCAGGAAGGCGTCATGACCGTGCGGCGAATCGATCTCGACGTACTCGCTCGGCACGCCGTTGGCGACGAGCGTGTGGTGGATCTGCTCTTGCTGGTACGACGGGTAGAGCATGTCGCTCCAGATGCCGACCGCCATCGTCGGGGCGACGACACGCAGCATCGCCCGGTCGAGCGAGCCGCGCCCCCTGGCGACGTCGTGGAGGTCCATCGCCTTGCCGATCGCGAGGTAGCTGTTCGTGTCGAACCGCCTGGCGAGCTTCCGACCGTGGTACTCCAGGTAGCGCTCGACCTCGAAGCGCTGCCACATCCCCAAGGTGTCGCCGACCGCAGCCTTGTCGGCCAGTTCGCGTCCGAACCGATCGGTGAACACGTTGTCGCTGCGGAACGTGACCTGCGCGACCATGCGGGCGATCTCGAGACCCTCACCGGGCCCGTCACCGGGGGCGGCGTCGTAGTAGTCGCCGCCGTTCCACTTGGGGTCGAGCCGGATCGCCCGTCGCCCGATCGCTCCCCAGGCGATCTGTTGCGCAGTCGCCTGCATGCAGGTGGCGATGGCGACGAGCGAACGCACGCGCCGCGGGTACATCACCGCCCATTCGAGCGCCTGCATCCCGCCCATCGACCCGCCGACCACCGACATCCATCGGACGACGCCCAGATGCTCCATCAGGCGGGCCTGCGCACGCACCATGTCGCGGATCGTGACCACGGGAAACCGCGACCCGTAGGGGCGGCCGTCGGTCGGGTGGGGCGAGGCCGGACCCGTGGAGCCCTGGCACCCGCCGAGCACGTTCGCGCACACCACGAAGTACCGCTCGGTGTCGATGGCCTTGCCCGGACCGACCATGTCGTCCCACCATCCCGGTTGTGGGTGTCCTCGGCCGGCGGGGCCCGCGGCGTGACTGTCGCCGGTCCACGCGTGACACAACAGGACCGCGTTCGAACCGTCCGCGTCGAGCCGACCCCACGTCTCGTAGGCGACGACCACGTCCGACAACGCCACGCCGCAGTCCAGGGCGAACCGGCGATCGGTGGCGAACGTGAAGAACTGCCGATGACCCGGATCGTGACCGACCATCCAGGCGCCGGTCACCGGGAGCGAAGGTGGTGTCGTCATCGGATCGAGACCGGCCGACGCACACGACGCCGCACCGAGTCGACGCATGGTAGCAATTCGGTCCGATCCCCGACCCCGAAGTTGTCGAGGATGCCCACGACTCCGCGAAGGCGCACGATGTCCGTTCAACGTTCTGGCCGATTTCGCCGTTCCGGGGCAGCGGCGCGCGGCATCGCTCAGGTCACCGAGCCGATGACCGGCTGGGCGAGCGCCATGCGTTGCTCGTATCCGACCTCGTACGGCAGGAAGCCGTTGCGGTCGGGGTAGACCAACTGCACCATCTCGAAGTGTGCCCCGCGATACCACGACATCGCCGTTGCGAAATACGGGCCCCACACGTCGAGATCGACCGGGGCGAACATGCAGCGGAGTTCGTTGTCGAGCAGACCGACCAGTTCGACCCCGAGCGGGATCTCGGTGCCGCCACGGCAGGCATCGGCGACGAGTTCGATCAGCCCCTTCGCAGCGACCGGGGTGAGTCCGAAAACAACGATGTCCGGGAATCCGACCGCGTCGGTCATGCCGATCGAGTACGCATAACCCGGCGTCGGTGGATCGTGCTCGACGTCGGCGGCCACCGGCTCCAGCGCCCACCCGGTCGTCTCGATCATCCACTCGATCTTCTCGGCGTGCGGGATGTGGAAGTCCGGCATCTCCATGACGCCAGTGTTGCATCTGGGGTCTGACCCCAGATGCAACGGTCAGATGAGGGAGAGCGAGTCGAGGTCGAGAGCGTGTTGGAGGTGGCGGGACGCCATGGCGCCGAACATGTCCATGCTCCGGTCGTTCATCGTGACCATCTGCGAGGTCATCGCGGTGATGAACAGGCCGTGGAACGCCTCGCGGCGGTACTGCTCCCACAGCCAGTCGCGGTCGACGTCGATGTCGTAGGCGCCGAGCGCGTCGGCGTAGGCAGCGACGAGATCGCGCTCGTGCGTACGCCGCTCCTCCACGAGCAGGCCCCCGCCGCAGAAGTACGACAGATCGGTGACCGGCATGCCGTGAGCCGGTGAACCCCAGTCGACGACGGTGATCGGCGGGCCACCCTCCGCGGTGCCGAACAACATGTTGTCGAGGCGGTAGTCGGTGTGGACGAGCGAGAACGGGCGGCTCCGACCACCGATGAACGCACCGAGATGCGGCCCGAACCGCTCGGCGAGATCGAGCATTTCGGCGGTGAGATACCGCTCGTAGGTGGCGGCGAACCCGGGGAACACCATCGACCAGATGACGGCGTAGCCGTCGGTGCTCGTGTCGGGATCGTTGCCGGTCAGCCACTCGACGTCGGCCAGCGTCGGATCGTTCCACCGAGGTCCGTGGAGCCGGGTGAGTTCGCGCACCGCCAGTTCGGCCCGGTCGAGCGAACATCCAGCGATCTGATCGCCCTGTTCGGCCGGTGACATGTCCTCGAGGAGCACGACGTAGTCGTTGGTGGTCGGGTCCCAGTCGGCGAAGTGACAGTGCGGCATCCGGATGTCGACGGTGGCGGCGAGTTCCGTGAACAGCTTCACCTCGCGCTCGTAGCTGCGAACGGAGGCCGCCAACAGCCGGCTGCGATCGTCCTCGGCCGGAACCTTCGCGATGATCGACGGCGGGATCGCAGGGTCGTCGCTCACCATCGACAACCGGATCGTCGTGCTGACGTGACCGTCGCCGATCGGTGCCGCGGTCACCGACTCGATCTCTCCGCCGAGCACGCTCGACAACCACTCCGGGGTCAACTGGTCAGGAGTCATGGCGCGGCACGGTAGTGCTCCACCGCCGCTACCGTCGTGCCCGAGATGTCCGGGTCGAATCTCACCTTTCTCCTACGGCCGAAGTGGCTCGCTTTCCACGTCCTCGTCGTCGTCTCGGTCGCGCTGATGGTCTGGCTCGGGTTCTGGCAGCTCCGCCGTCTCGACGCCCGCCAGGAGTTCAACGCGACGGTCACCGAGCGGATCGACCAGCCACCGGTACCGTTCGACACGCTCCTCGACGACGTCGCCGCCGATCCCCGCTCGGTGGAGTGGCGCCAGGTCACCGTGTCGGGTGAGTACCTCGCCGATCAGGTCCTCTGGTTCAACCGAACCCAGGACGGCATCGCCGGCGACAACGTGCTCACGGCGCTGGTCGGCGACGACGGCCCGACCGTCGTGGTCAATCGCGGGTTCGTCGCGCTCGGCGAGCCGACGCCGGCGGCGCCCACGGGGTCGATCGACGTGCTCGGTCGGATCAGGGTGCCACCAGGCCGCCAACTCGGTGAGCTGACCGACTCCGCCGACGGTCCCGTCAGCGAGGTCCGACGGGTCGACCTGGGCCTCCTCGACGCACAGCTCCCCGGTGAACTCGCTCCGGTCTACCTCGACCTGATCGGCAGCGTCCCCAACGTCACACCGACCGACCCGGTCCCGGTGCCTCCACCCACCCTCGACGAAGGCCCGCACCTCTCCTACGCCGTGCAGTGGTTCATCTTCGCCACCGCGGTGCTGATCGGTTGGGTGCTCGCCGTCCGTCGCTCGATCGCAACGCACCGACGCCGAGCCGCCGACGCCGACGCCCACTCCAACGACGCCAACGCCGAGGCGGTCGAGGCAGCGGATACGGCCGACGTCGACGTCACGGACGCAGCAGACGGGCGAACGCCAGCGGGTTCCCCGACATCAGCCGACGCCGCATCGACCACGACGACGCACTGAACAGCCGCATCATCACCGCCGCGAGTTCGCTCGGCGGCGTGTCGATGCGGAGGTAGCTGCTCCACTGCTCGGTGGGGAGGTCGAAGAACGCCCCGAAGAACGCGCGGACCTGGTCGTCGTCCTGGCGCAGCAGGACCTCGAGCCCGTAGTCGTGGAGCACCCTCGTGCGTCGCATCCCGGCGGTCCACACCGCGTCGCTCACCAGCGACGAGTCGGCCGCCGCAGAGGAACTCGTCGCCGCCAACGCGTCCACCACGGCATCGGCGACCCGCGGCGCTGCGCGAAGCGACGCGGTCACGCTGAAGCCCGTGGCCGGATGGACGTATCCGGCCGCCGCACCGAACGCCACGACGGGCTGATCGTCGTCGGGTCGGGCGCCCCCCATCGGAATGCGCACGTACTCGGTGCGCACGGCGTCGGCGAGCACGGCGTCGGGATGCCGACCGAGGCGGGCGGCCAGACGGGGCAGCAACGCGATCGGCTCCACGGCGGGACGCGCGGCGAGCACGGTCTCCTCCACCATCCAGCCGTCGCGAACCGGCAGCGAATAGCAGAACGTGGTCACGCCGTGTGGCCCGATCGACGAGCGCCGGGCCGACGACGCTCCCGCCCCGACCGCCCGGAAGTCCATCCATGTGGCGTGCCCGAGGTCGCCCTCCGGCGGCTCGGCCAGGACGACGCCCATGGCGGTCTGCCACGCCGGCGCGGTGGTGCTCGACCGGCGGGCGAACGACGACGGCCACCCGGCGGCGTCGACGACCAAGCGGGCGCGGAGCTCGATCCCCTCGCCGGACATCGCGTCACCCGACACCGTCGGCGACACGTGGACCCGGTGGCGGGTGGCGCCGCCAGGCGCGGACGTCACGTGGTCGATGCGTCCGCAGACGTGCTCGACCTCACCGCGCACGATCCGCCGGAGCGCCTGGTTGTCGAAGACGCCGTACGAGCGGAGGAGCTCGCGCGATCGGTCCGTGTGCACGGCGATCGACTCGACGCTGACGTCGAGCACGGAGGCGACGTCGGGCAGGCCCTCGACCTCGGCGAGATCGTCGACCCAGGTGCCGTAGGTCTGCTCCCAGGCGAGGTCGGGCCCCACCAGCACGACGTCGACGCCACGTCGCGCGCACGCAGCGGCGAGTGCACTCCCCGCCGGGCCGTCGCCGATCACGATCAGGTCGACGAGACGGATCGGTTCGCCGGTGCTCATCGAGGTCGGCGGATCATGCGCGTTCGAGTTCCGCCATGCGGCGGAACTGCTCGACGACATCGGGGGTGTGGTGCGCCGGATCGAGCGTTCGGTACACGGTCTCGACGTTCACGGCGATCCGACCCTGCTCGCCCCAACCGGCGAACCGGTCGTCGGCGGCGAGCACCCGACCGATGTCGCGGGCGGCATCGAAGGCATCGACGCCTGCATCGTGCGCCGCGGCGGCCTGTTCCTCGACCACGCTCAGGTAGTCCCGTACCGCGACGATGCCGGCGGTGTCCGTGAGTGGCCCGTGGCCCGGCACCACCGTGTCGACCCCGAGCCCGAGCATCAGGTCGCACGCCGCAATCCAGTTCGACAACGGCCCGGCCCACACGATCGGTGTGCCGCCGATGAAGAGGATGTCGCCGGTGTAGACCGTGCGGGCATCGGGCACGTGGACGATCGTGTCACCCGCCGTGTGGGCCGGGCCGACCTCGATCAGCTCGACGCGTCGTCCGGCGACGTCGAGTTCGAGCCGGCCGTCGAAGGTGCGGGTGGGTGGCACGAGTTCGATGCCGTCGAAGTGGAACGCACCGAAGAACGATCGGAACAGCTCACCGACGTCGCCCGGCGCCTGGTTGAGTGCGGCGAGCATCGCCGGCGGCACCTCGGCCATCTCGTGCGCTGTCGCCGACGACGCAACGATCTCCACGTCGGGGCGTCGGCGGGTGACCTCGCCGTTGCCGTAGCAGTGGTCACCGTTGGCGTGCGTGTTCACCACGGTGTCGACGGGCGCTCCCGCCGTGACGGCAGCCATCGCATCGAGCATCGCCGCGGTGAGGTCGAGATCGAACAGCGTGTCGACGAGGAGTGACTGGCCGTCGCCGACGATCAGACCGGCGTTGCTCCATCCCCAGCCACCGTCGGGCTGGAGATAGGCGTGACAGCCATCGCCCAGTTCGTGGAGTCCCAGGGTGTAGTCGGCGACGGTGGACATGGCAGTCATCTTGCCACGTCGTCTCGTCCGGGACGACGGCCTCAGCAGCGCTCGAGCCACCGGCCGACCAGCAACTCCGCGAGCATGGTCGTGGGGAGATGGGTGTTGGCATCGGGAATCGTCGGGAAGACCGACGCGTCGCACACGTGGAGCCGCTCGTAGCCGTTGACCGCGCCGTCACGGTCGACGACCGTGCCCATCGCGCAGGTACTCGATGCGTGCACGTAGTCGCCGACCACCGTCGGCAGCCATCGGCGGACTGCGTCCTCGTCACTCAGGGCGTCGAGCGACGTCCCCCAGGCGTCGACCAGGACCCGCTCGGCGATCTCGGCGAACGACGGCCTCGCGAGGAGCTGACGCGCCTCGGCGATGCCGGCCACGAGTGCATCGGTGTCGGCCGGGTCGTCGAGGAGGGCGAAATCGACCACCGGCTGACCCGACGGGTCGCCGGGGTCGAGCACCACGGTGCCGCGCCGGCTGCGCGGCGTCATCAACGCCACCAACAGCACCCCCAGGCCGGGAGCGTCCGCTCCCACATGGTTCATCGGCAGGAACTGGATCCCCTTGCGGCGACACAGCGAGCCGATGACGAGCCCACCTGGAGACGACGGTACGCCGGCGCGGAGTTGGAGGGTCAGCGCCACCGACGGGTGATCCTGCAGCCCCTCGCCGAGGCCGGGTGTGTCGACGCCCGATCGCAACAGCAGTGCCGGGCTGTGGAGAGCGCCGGCGGCGACCACCACGCGGTCGGCCGCCACGTGCTCGCCATCGGCGAGGTCGACACCGATGGCGGTCCGCCCCTCGAACACGATCCGTTCGACCGGCGCGTCGGCACGAACGGACAGGTTCGTGCGAGCCGACGCCGGCCACAGATAGGCCTCCGCCGACGTGATGCGCCGGCCCGCTCTTCGAGTGAGTGCTGCCGGATGCGCATCGTCCGCAGCGGCGAGGAGTGCCCGATCGACGGCGCCGAGTTCGTCGTGCATCGGTGGCTCCTCGGGCAGGGCGACCCTCGACCACGCGGTCGCGGCTTCGTGCCACCCCCAGCGACGGTAGGTGTCCGGATCGCCTCGGAGCGCGACGAGCGCGTTGACCGCCGACGAGCCACCGATGCCGCTCCCCCGCCGGTACGGAGCCCGGGAACCGCCCGCGACCCTGCTCGCGACGAGACCGGCGACCGTCCTGTGGGGGAGCTCGAGCGCCTGGAGGAAGTCCGGCCCGTCGATCGCCGCAGGCACGGCGCCCGGCGCGAGGTCGGGGCCCGATTCGAGCAGGACGACCTCCTGGTCGTCACGCTCGGAGAGACGGGACGCCACCACACAGCCGGCCGAACCCGCACCGACCACCACCGTTCGGGTCGTCGTGCGGGTCATTGCGCCAGCGTACGCCCGGCCGGGGAACCGCTGCTCAAGACCATCGGTGGCGATGCCGATGACACCAGTGCATGTCGAACACGACCGAACTCCATGCGGTACCCGCCGGCGCTCCCGAGGCCTCCGGGTTCCCTCCGCCACCGCCGGTGCCACCGGGTGCGGTTCACGCTCCCCCGAATCTCGTCAACCAGGCCCCCATGCTGCCTCAGGTGGCCGCTGCAGTGCCGCGTCCGGCGACGGCTCCGACGGCGAACCCGTTCGCGTCGATGACCGACCAGTGGTCGCCGGCTCCCACGCCGCAACGCCCCCCGGCGCGCAAGGGCCGCGGTCGGCGCGGTGTCACGTGGTTGCTCGTGCTCGCCGTGATCGCTGGAGTCGCCTACGCCGGGTTCACCTACGGGTCCGAGCTCATGGAGCTGGCCACCGGCGACGACTCGATCGACGAGCCATCGGCGCCCCTGGTGTTCCCGACCGCTACAGCGACCCCGATCGCGATCCGCACCGCCACGTTCACCGTCGAACGCCAGGACTCACTCCGCGGCCCCCAGCGATACGAGGTGACGAGCGACTTCGACCGTGGACTCTCGCGCGTCGTCATCGACCGCGGTGATGCTCCGGACCTCGAGGTGCTGACGGTGTTCGATCAGGCCGTGATCCGCCGGGTCGACGAACCGACCTGGTACCGCCTCGACCGCGGGAACTTCCCCGTCGACTCCGAGTTCGGCCAGGCCCGCTGGATCCGCACCCTCGACCAGCTGGTTCCCCCCTCGATCCGTGGGTCGGTCACGATCGACCGGGCCACCGACTCGACCGTGGGAGCCATCGCTACCCGCCGCCTCCTGATGTCGGTCGATCCCGCCACCATCGTGCAGGCGACGACCCCGACGGTGCCAGCGGCTCCGGTCGACCCCAGCGCCGAGGCGGTTGCGCCGGCCCCCGTTGCTCCCGTCCTGCCCGCCGGTGTGACGCTGCAGGTGGGAACGGACCCGGTCGAAGCGCTGGTGATCGAAGCCTGGATCGACGACACCGGCATCGTGCGCAAGTCGATCATGCCCGCCGAACTCGGCGGTGAGACGATCACGATCATGTCGCTGTCACCCGACGAATGGCAGCCGGTGTTCCCCACCGAGGACATGGTGCAGCCGCTCACCGCGTCGGCGTTGTTCAACCTCGGGCTCTGACGCCGGCCTGATCACCGGGCTGAAACATTTCGTACAAGCGACCGCGGGGTGGCCGACGCGATCCGTAGGGTCGCTGTGGTGGCCACCCGGCATCGTCTGACCATTCGCACCCTCGATCCGGACCCACGCGGTGGGGCGATCATGGCCGCCATCGAACATCTCGGCCTCGACCTCGGCGGCCGGGTCGACGTTGCCGACATCGTCTTCCTCGACGGCGAGATCGACTCCGAGGCCCGTGAGCGACTGCACGCCGTGCTCGTCGACCCGCTGCTCCAGCAGGGAACCTGGGACACCCCGACCGCTCCCGGCGTCGAGATCACCCTGCTGCCGGGGGTCACCGACACCGCTGCAGACGCCGTGCGCCACGCCGCGACGCAACTGGGTGTCGCGCTCACCGGCGCAGCAACCGGCCGGCGCGTCGAGTTCGTCCCCACCGTCGCCGACGACGTCGCCGACGACGTGGTCCGTCGTCTGATCGCGAACCCGGTGATCGAGCGGTGGTGTATCGGCACGATCGAAGCGCCCCACGTCGACGAGCACCCCTCCCCCGCCGTCGCCGAGCTGATCCCGATCGGCGAACTCGACGACACCGGACTGCTCGAACTGAACGACGAGCGAGCGCTGTCGCTCGACATCGAGGAGCTCCGTGTCATCCGCGACGAATACGCCCGCCTCGGCCGCGGCATCACCGACGTCGAGATCGAGACCCTCGCCCAGACCTGGAGCGAACACTGCTCCCACAAGACGTTCCGAGCGGTGATCGACGCTACCGGGGGGCCCGACGGCGGTGCCGAGGTGCAGCCGCTGCTCCGGCAGCTCCGTGAGTGCACCGAGTCGATCGATGCCCCGTTCGTCCGCTCGGCGTTCGTCGGCAACGCCGGCGTGGTCGAGTTCAGCGACGGCACCACCGTCGCGCTCAAGGCCGAGACGCACAACCACCCCTCGGCGGTCGAACCCTTCGGCGGAGCGAACACCGGTGTGGGCGGCGTGATCCGCGACGTGCTCGGCATCGCTCACCGCCCGATCGCGGTCACCGACGTCCTCTGCTTCGGCCCGGCCGACCTTCCGCTCATCGATCTGCCGGCCGGGGCGTTGCATCCCCGCAGGATCCGCGAGGGCGTCATCGACGGTGTCGCCGACTACGGCAACAAGATCGGCCTGCCCACCGTCGCCGGCGCGATCCTGTACGACCCGGCGTACACCACGAACCCGCTCGTGTTCGCCGGCTGCATCGGTACCGCCTCCTCCCGCCCCCTCCACGACGGCCCGTTCCCGGGCGACCGGGTGGTGGTGCTCGGCGGAGCAACCGGACGCGACGGCATCCGCGGCGCGACGTTCTCGTCGGCGACGATGGACGCGACGACCGGTGAGGTCGCCGGTGCCAGTGTGCAGATCGGCGATCCGATCGTCGAGAAGCTCCTCATCGACGCGCTCGTCGGCGCCGAGGACCTCTACACGGCGATCACCGACTGCGGGGCGGGCGGTCTGTCGTCGGCTGTCGGCGAGATGGCCGAAGGCGTGGGTGCCGACATCGAACTCGACCTCGTCCCGCGCAAGTATCCGGGCCTCGAACCATGGGAGGTCTGGCTGTCCGAGGCCCAGGAACGAATGGTCGTCGCCGTCGCGCCGGGAGATCTGTTCAACCTGCGGGCCCGCTGCGAGCGCGTCGGCGTCGAACTCGCCGACATCGGAGTGTTCACCGGCGACGGTCGGCTCGTGGTACGTCACCACGGCACGGTCGTCGCCGACATCGACACCGCGTTCCTCCACGACGGACGCCCGCAGCGCCGCATGGCCGCCGAGCTCCCTGACCCGAACCGCAGCGAGCGAACCGGCCGCACCGTCGACGACCCGGCCGCGGCGCTGCTCGAGTTGCTCGCCCACCCCAACATCGCGTCCAAGGCCGCCACGATCCACCGCTACGACCACGAGATCCTGGGATCCACCGTGGTACGCCCCCTCGTCGGCGCGGGTGCCGATGGTCCCGCCGACGGTGTGGTACTCGCCGACCCCGCGGCGAGCGACGGGCTGGCGATCGGCATCGGCGTCAACCCGTGGTACGGGCTCCACGACCCCGAGGCGATGGCATACGCGGTGGTCGACGAAGCAATCCGCAACGTGGTCGCCGTCGGCGCCGATCCCGACCGCATCGCGCTCCTCGACAACTTCTCGTGGGGCGATCCCCGACGGGCCTCGACGCTCGGGGAACTCGTTGCTGCGGTCGAAGGGTGCTGCGGTGCCGCACGCATGTACCACGCGCCGTTCGTGTCGGGAAAGGACTCGCTCAACAACGAGTACATCGGCGCCGACGGCCAACGTCACGCGGTGCCGCCCACCCTGGTGATCACTGCGGTCGCCCACGTGCCCGACGCCGACCTCACCGTCACCCCGGATCTCGCCGAGGCCGGGAACATCTTGCTGATCGTCGGCGACACCGACGTCGAATTCGCCGGCTCCCACCTCGACAAGGTGCGAGGCGAACCGAAGCAGCCCGGCGTGGCGCCCGCACCGGTACCCGACGCTCCCGCCACCTACCGGAGGCTGCACGCAGCGATCCGCGCCGGGCTCGTCGAGTCGTGCCACGACGTGAGCGAGGGTGGCCTCGCCGTCGCGATCGCCGAGATGTGCATCGCCGGCCGCCTCGGCGCCACCATCGACCACCTGCCCCACGACGACCGCACCACCGCACTGTTCGCCGAGTCGAGCGGGCGGCTCGTGGTGGAGGTGCAACCGCGTCGGGTCGACGCATTCGTGAAGGTGATGGATGGTCGAGCGCTGGTGCTCGGCACGGTGAACGACGCATCGATCCTCCAGATCGTCGGTGTCGAGCCGATCGCGGTCCAGCACCTCGCCGACGCGTTCAACTCGCACGCCCAGCCGGAGGGTCACACATGAGCCGCCTCCCTGCGATCATCATCGCCGGACCCGGAACCAACCGCGACCGGGACGTCGAGGCCGCGCTCGAACTTGCCGGAGCCAACCCGAGGATCGTGCTCGCCTCCGAGCTCGTGCGTCAGCCCGAACTGCTCGACGAGGCCCGGCTCGCCGTCGTCGCGGGGGGCTTCAGTTACGCCGATTCGCTCGGCGCGGGCCGCATGCTCGCCCTCGACCTGGTCGTCGGCGTCGGCGACCGTTTGAAGGACTTCGTGGAGCGCGGCCGCCCCGTGATCGGGATCTGCAACGGATTCCAGGTCCTCACACGGACACGCCTGCTGCCCGGAGCGTTGGGACACAACGCGCAAGGGCGCTTCGATTGCCGGTGGGTCGTGCTCGACCGCGTTCCCAACAGCGTGTCGCTGTGGACCAAGGGCATCGACGACCCGATCCACTGCCCGATCGCCCACGGGGAAGGTCGCTACGTGCACCCCGATCCGGAGTCGCTGGCCGCCGCCGGCCAGGTGGCATTGCGCTACCGCAGCACCAACCCGAACGGATCGGTTGCCGACATCGCCGGCGTCTGTGATTCCTCCGGGGTCGTGCTCGGTCTGATGCCGCATCCGGAGAACCACATCATCGCCCGCCAGCACCCCAGCCACCGCCGTGGCGGCGGCGGGCCCCAACACCTCGGGCTGCGGCTCTTCGACAACGGCGTGCGCCACGCCAAGGAACTCTGAGCACATGCTGCCACCGGTCACGACGCCGCTCGACGACATCCACCTCCCCCTCGACGATCGCCGCGTCGGCAAGGTCCGCGTGTCGTACGCCCTCCCCGACGCCCGTCGTCTGTTCGTGACCACCGACCGGCTCTCCGCGTTCGACCGGATCATCGCCTGCGTGCCGTACAAGGGCCAGGTCCTCAACCAACTGTCGATGTGGTGGTTCGGCCGGACGAGCGACATCGTCGCCAATCACGCGCTGTCCACGCCCGATCCCAACGTGCTGATCGCCCGCGAGGTGACGCCACTCACCGTCGAGGTCGTCGTACGCGGCTACATCACCGGGGTCACCGACACGGCACTGTGGACCCAGTACGCCGCCGGCGCCCGCACGATCTACGGCCACCGCTTCCCCGAGGGACTGCGCAAGAACACGCCGCTGCCCGAGCCCATCGTGACACCCACCACCAAGGGCGACGCCGGGGCCCACGACGTGCCGCTCTCGTCGGCCGAGGTGGTGTCGCGTGGTCTCGTCGAACCCGATCTCTGGGCCCGGGTCGAGTCGGCCGCCGTCGAGTTGTTCCGTCGGGCTGCGCAACGCGGTGGCGAGGTCGGTCTGATCCTCGCCGACACCAAGTTCGAGTTCGGTGTCGCCGGGAACGGCGAACTGCTCCTGATCGACGAAGCACTCACGCCGGACTCGTCGCGCTGGTGGGTCGCCGACGGCTACGAGGAGCGGCTCTCCTCCGGCGCAGAGCCCGAGAGCCTCGACAAGGAGGTGGTCCGGCGGGCACTCGCCGACGCCGGCTACACCGGCAACGGCCCGGTGCCGAACCTGCCCGCCGAGGTGTGGACCGCCACGTCCGAACGCTACGTCGACGCCTATGAACGCCTGACGGGCGAGCAGTTCGTCCCTGGCGTCTACCCTGCCGAACCACGGATCCTCGCTGCAGTGGCGGGACTGGAGATCGACTGACATGACGACCGAACCACAACGGCGCATCCCGGTGACGGCGCTGCCCGCCGACGACACACCGAAGGACGAGTGCGGGGTCCTCGGCATCTCCACACCACACGGCGAAGGAGTGGCACAGCTCGCCTTCTTCGGGCTGTTCGCACTGCAACACCGCGGCCAGGAGGCCGCCGGCATCGCCGTCAGCGACGGCACGCGAGCCAGGGTGCACAAGGAGGCCGGCCTCGTCGCCAACGTGTTCACCCCCGAAGCGCTCGCACCGCTCACCGGCTATCACGCCATCGGCCACACCCGGTACTCCACCACCGGCTCCAACGCCGAGCGCAACATCCAACCGTTCCTCGTCGAGACGATGCACGGCCCGCTGGCGCTCGCGCACAACGGCAACATCGTCAACGCCCCGGCGCTGCGCGACGAACTCCTCAACCGCGGCTTCGGACTCACCGCCACCAGTGACTCCGAGGTGATGACCCTGATGCTGGCCGCGGCCGGCGGCCAGACATGGGAGGAGCGGATCGAGCGCACGTTGCCGGCGTGGAAGGGTGCGTTCTCGCTCGTGCTGCTCGCCGCCGATCGGGTGATCGCCGTTCGCGACCCGTGGGGTTTCCGCCCGCTCTCGATCGGCCGCCTCCCGCACGGTGGCCACGCCGTGGCCAGCGAGACCTGCGCACTGTCCACCCTCGGCTGCGTCGACGTCGACGAAGTGCAGCCCGGCGAGATGGTGACGCTCATGGGCGCCGAAGTGCGCCGATCGCAGGTGCTCGCTCCGCAGCCTCGCAGTGCTCGCTGCACGTTCGAGTTCGTCTACTTCTCCCGCCCAGACTCGGTGTGGGACGGCCACAACGTCCACCACGTCCGCCAGCGTCTCGGGCTCCAACTCGCCCAGGAGGCGCCGGCCGACGCCGACGTCGTGATCCCGGTGCCCGACTCCTCGATCCCCGCGGCGATCGGCTACTCCAACGAGAGCGGCATCCCGTTCAACGACGGGCTGATCAAGAACCGGTACATCGGACGCACGTTCATCGAGCCCACCCAGGACATCCGCGAGCGCGGCGTCGCCCTGAAGTTCAACGCCCTCAGCGAGAATCTCGAGGGCAAGCGGGTCGTGATGATCGACGACTCGCTCGTGCGCGGCACGACAGCGGGGCCGCTGGTGAAGCTGGTCCGCGACGCCGGTGCCACCGAGGTGCATGTGCGCATCACGTGTCCACCGATCACCCATGCCTGCCATTTCGGCGTCGACATGGGCCACGATGGCGACCTGATCGCCGCCCGCCTCAGAGTCGAGGAGATGCGTGAGCACATCGGCGCCGACAGCCTCGCGTTCCTGTCGCTCGACGGCATGATGCTGGCGGTCGCCGACACCGCAGCCGGCGACGACGACGGGTACTGCAACGGTTGCTTCACCGGCCACTACCCGATCCACGTCGGCGACGCCGGGGCCAAGCTCTCGTTCGAAGGCGTCCTCGCATGACCTCCTCCCCCCTTCTCGTGAACACGACGCGCACCTGCGCCGCAACGTGTTCACGAGATCGACGGGGGCGGCGCGGGGCGGGGGTCTGATGCGAGTCCTGGTGATCGGTGGCGGCGGACGCGAACAGGCGATCGCCTGGGCGTGCCGGCACCACGGCCACGACGTGCGGATCGCTGCCGACCTCGGTCCCGCGTCCGCGGACGACACCGACCTGGTGATCCCGGGTCCCGAGGCGGTGCTCGTTGCCGGGGTGGCCGACGAGTGTGCACGGCGGGGGATCCCCTGCTTCGGCCCCACGGCGGAACTCGCCAGGCTCGAGTCGTCGAAGTCGTACGCCCGGGAACTCGCGACGTCGCTCGGCGTCCCCGGGCCGGCGTTCGCCCGGTTCGACGATGCCGCCGCAGCGCTCACCTGGTGGCGCGAACTCGGCCGACCGGTCGTCGTCAAACTCGACGGGCTCGCCGGCGGCAAGGGCGTCGTGGTCCCTGACGGCGAGGCCGCGACCGCCGAAGCGATCGAAGCCGCTGCGGCAACGGGTGTCTTCCTGCTCGAAGAGCGGCTGCGGGGCCCGGAGTGCTCGTTGCTGGCCCTGTGCGACGGCACCCGGGCCGTTGCACTCCCGCTCGCCCAGGACCACAAGCGCATCGGCGAGGGCGACACCGGCGCCAACACCGGTGGGATGGGCGCGTACGCGCCGGCGCCGGTGCCGTACACCGCGGACGAACTCCTGGCGACGTTCGTTCAGCCGGTGGTCGACCACCTCGCCGCGGCCGGGACGCCGTACGTCGGCGTGATCTTCGCCGGGCTGATGCTCACCGCCGACGGACCGAAACTGATCGAGTACAACGTCCGCTTCGGTGACCCCGAGACCCAGGCCGTGCTACCGCTGGTGGAGACCGACCTCGCCGAGCTCGCACTCGCCTGCACTCGCGGCACCGCCGAGGAGTTCCCCGTGGTCGTGCGGGCGCAGGCCGCCCTCACCGTCGTGGCCGCAGCGCCCGGCTACCCCTCGGCGCCCACGATCGGAGCACCGATCACCGACGACATGGTGAGCGGCGTGATCGGGCCCGATGGGACGACGACGATTCGCTTCGACGCCGCAGTCGACGCCGACGGACGGGTGGCCGGGGGCCGCGTGCTCGCAGTGACCGGGGTCGGTTTCGATCTCGCCGAGGCCCGAGCCGCCGCCTACGAGCACATCGGCCGTATCCACTTCGAGGGCATGCAGGTGCGCCGCGACATCGGTTGGAGGGCGCTCGGTGCCGGTCTGGCGTCGTATGCCGCGGCCGGCGTCGACATCGACGAAGGCAGTCGGGCGGTCGCGGAGATGAAGACGGCTGTCGAGGCCACGCACGGCAACGGTGTGTTGAAGGGCGTCGGATCGTTCGGCGGCGTGTTCTCGGCGACCGCGATCCTCGAGTTGGACGACCCGGTGCTGGTGGCCTCGACCGACGGCGTCGGCACGAAGGTCGAGTTGGCCGCTCGGCTCGGCATGGTGCGCGGTGTCGGGATGGACATCGTCAACCACTGCATCGACGACGTGCTCGTGCAGTCGGCGCGTCCGTTGTTCTTCCTCGACTACATCGCTGCCAGCGTGCTCGACGCCGACCTGGTCGCCGAGGTGGTCGGTGGCATGGCCGACGCCTGCCGCGCCTCGGGGTGCGCCCTGTTGGGTGGGGAGACCGCCGAGATGCCGGGGGTGTATCAGCCGGGTGCATTCGACATCGCGGGCACGCTGGTCGGTGTGGCCGAACGGTCACAGCTCCTCCCCCGGCCCGACGTGGCCGCCGGCGACGTGCTGGTCGGCATCGCATCGAGCGGGCCGCACACCAACGGCTACTCCCTGCTGCGCAAGGTGTTCGACTGGATCCCGATGGACGTGGTTCCGGACGGCTTCGATCGTCCGCTCGGCGAGACGCTCCTCGAGCCCCACCGTTCGTACCTCGACGTGCTGCGACCGGCGTTCGACTCGGGCACGGTCAAGGCGCTGGCGCACATCACCGGAGGCGGTCTCCCCGAGAACCTGCCACGCGTCCTGCCCGACGACGTCGACGCAGTGGTCGAGCTCGGCTCGTGGCCGGTGTCGCCACTGTTCCGGCTGGTGCGCGAGCTGACCCCGCTGATGTCGACCGACGAGCTCTACCGCACGCTCAACATGGGGATCGGCATGGTCGTGGTGTGTGCACCGGACGACGTCGACGAGCTGCAGCGCACGATCGGCGAGCCGAGCTGGGTGATCGGCGAACTCACACCCGGCAGCGGGCACGTCCACCTCGTCTGAGCACGGCCCGCAGCCCGTGTGACAGCTGGGGTCTGACCCCGGATGTCACACTCTGGACGATGGGTGAGCAGCGGATACTGCACGGATCCAGCGTCCGGCTGCGGCCGACGACCGCGGCCGACCGCGATGCCCACGTGGCGATCCGATCCACCGACGAGGTCAAGCGGCGTTGGCGCGGCGACGATCTCGTTGCCGAATTCGACGGGGACCTCGCGGACGACGAGGTCGTGCGGCTGACGATCGAGGACCCGTCGGGCAGGATCGTCGGGATGATCCAGTACCACGAGGAGCACGACCCGGAGTACCGCCACGCCGGGATCGACGTCTACATCGAGCCCGCGGTGCATCGCCGTGGCTATGCGATCGACGCGATTCGCGCGGTGGTCCAGCACCTGATCGTCGACCGGGGCCACCATCGCCTCACGATCGACCCGGCAGCTGACAACGCTGCTGCGATCGCCCTGTACGCCAAGGTCGGGTTCCGGCCGGTCGGGCGGATGCGCCAGTACGAACTGCAGGCCGACGGCACCTGGGCCGACGGACTCCTGATGGAGTTGCTCGCCGACGACTGGCCGCCTCCGACGCGTTGAATTTTCGTTCACCCGGCGGAGCGGCCCCGGTTCGCGTCGCTAGGTTCGACACATGGGAACGCACGCCGACGAGTCCGACCGACCGGTCCGACCGACACGGCTCGTCGTGCTCGTGTCGGGCTCCGGTTCCAACCTCCAGGCGATCATCGATGCCTGCGCCGACGAGCACCTGCCGGCCGAGGTGGTGGCCGTCGTGTCGAACAAGGCCGACGTGTTCGCGCTCCAGCGAGCCGACGCCGCGGGCGTGCCGGCCGTCCATGTCGGCGTCCACCCGGGCGAGGACCGCGGCGACTACGACGCACGTCTGGCCGACGTGGTCGCGGGCTTCGACCCGGATCTGGTCGTGCTCGCCGGGTGGATGCGCATCCTCACGATGAGTTTCCTCGGCTGGTTCCCGAACCGGGTCGTCAACCTGCATCCGGCGCTGCCCGGAGAGCTGCCCGGCGTCGGTGCCATCGAGCGGGCGTGGGACGAGGCGCTGGCCGGCAGGCGGACGCGGACCGGCGTCATGGTCCACCTCGTTCCCGACGAAGGCGTCGACGACGGCCCCGTGCTCGGTACCGCCACCGTCGACATCGACGTGGCCGCGGGGTTCGACGCCTTCGCCGCGCGGCTCCACGACGCCGAACACCGACTGCTCGTCGACACGCTCTCCGAACTGTGCACCGCGACACCCGACCGAACGCCCGATCTGACGGAGGCCCCCGCATGAACGACCGCACCAACCCGAACGACGAGCTCTTCGACCGTTTCGAGGCGCTCACGTTCAACGACGTCGTCGTCGTCCCCGGTTACTCGGAAACCCTCCCTGACGCCGTCGACACCTCGGCCACCTTCGCCGCCGAGATCGAGCTGGCGGTCCCCCTCGTGTCGGCTGCGATGGACAAGGTCACCGAGGGCCGCATGGCGGTGGCAATGGCCCGCCACGGCGGCATCGGCGTGATCCACCGCAACATGTCGATCGCCGACCAGGCGGCCGAGGTGCAGAAGGTGAAGCGTTCCCAGTCGGGCATGATCACCGACCCGGTGACACTGCCACCGACCGCCCGCCTCCACGAGGCCGAGGACCTGATGCACCGGTTCAAGTTCTCCGGAGTGCCCATCACCGATCCCGACGGCCGTCTCGTGGGCATCCTCACCAACCGCGACATCCGCTTCTGCGAGGGCGCCGACTTCGAGCGACCGGTCACCGACTTCATGACCGCCGACGGACTCGTCACCGCCGAGGTCGGCACCTCCCTCGACGAGGCCAAGGCCATCCTCCAGCAGCACCGCATCGAGAAGCTGCCGCTCGTCGACAGCGACGGCCGCCTCGCCGGCCTGATCACGGTGAAGGACATCCAGAAGCGTCTCGACTTCCCGAATGCCTCACGCGACTTGCGGGGTCGTCTGCGCTGCGCCGCCGCGGTCGGCGTCGGTGCCGACGTCGAGGAACGGGTGGAAGCGCTCGTTGCCATGGGTGTCGACGCGGTGTCGATCGACACCGCCCACGGGCACTCGGCCAACGTCGTGAAGGCCATCCAGCGGATCAAGGGGTCGTGGCCCGACCTGGCCGTCACCGCCGGCAACGTCGTCACCGAGGAGGGTGTGGAAGCGCTCGTGATCGCTGGCGCCGACGCGGTCAAGGTCGGTGTCGGTGCCGGGTCGATCTGCACCACCCGTGTCGTGTCGGGTGCTGGTATGCCGCAACTGTCGGCGATCTGGTTCGCGGCCAAGCGCGGCCGTGAACTCGGCATTCCCGTCATCGCCGACGGCGGCATCACGTTCTCCGGCGACATCGTCAAGGCGATCGTGGCGGGCGCCTCCACCGTCATGCTCGGGTCGCTGCTTGCCGGCACCGAGGAGAGCCCCGGCGAAATGGAGCTGTTCGAGGGACGCCGGTACAAGAGCTACCGCGGCATGGGATCGATGGGAGCGATGACCGGCGACAGCCAGGACCGCTACGCCACCGGTCAGTCGTCCGGCGGCTCGACGGCAGTCGGCGCAGCGTCGAACAAGCTCGTCCCCGAGGGGATCGAGGGCCGAGTGCCCTACGCCGGGCCGCTCGGCGACGTCGTCTACCAACTCGTCGGTGGCCTGCGATCCGGCATGGGCTACGCGGGAGCGGCGACGCTCGACGCGCTCCGCGGCGCCCGCCTGATGCGCGTCACCGCCGCCGGCCGTGAGGAATCGCATCCGCACGACGTCACCATCACCAAGGAAGCCCCCAACTACCAACGCTCCTGACCGCCCCCCACCCCAAGCCCGAAACATGCCTGAATCGGGTCGCAGGGCGACCGATTCCCGGCAGATTTCGGGATTCTGATGGGGTGATTGGGCGGGTGACAGCGGTCAGAGGTCGAGGTGGGAGTGGTCGGGCTCCGGGACCAGCAGGCCGTCGGCCACCCACGCTCGGTGACCGCCGGTCCGGGAACGGACGCGAGACGATCGCGTGTTCCACCGTCGCGCTGGCCTCCCCGTCAGTGGTTGGTGAGTCACCACTTCCCCGCTTGACGATTTCTTGCTACGTTCGGCGGTTGAGGGGCGGAAGGGGCGGGACATGCGGCAAGGATCGAGACGA
This sequence comes from Ilumatobacteraceae bacterium, assembly GCA_963715285.1. Lineage (GTDB taxonomy): Bacteria > Actinomycetota > Acidimicrobiia > Acidimicrobiales > Ilumatobacteraceae > Sva-07. Next base: position 33,268 of record CAVQRU010000007.1, read on the forward strand.
CTCACGACGATCGTGGCAGGTGTCTGCGTGATCGGAGCGATCGCCGTCACGTCCCGGGGTGACGCGGCGGCGGAGGTGCACCTCACCGCAGCGGGTGATTACGGCGTCCAACCGGCGACGGTCACCGTGCTCGACGAGGTGGCCCGACGGGCTCCCGACGCCCACCTCGCGCTCGGTGACCTGTCCTACGGCAACGTCGCCACCGAGTCGGATTGGTGCGACTTCGTCAAGGGTCGTGTCGGTGAGGGGTTCCCGTTCCAGCTGATCTCGGGGAACCACGAGAGCGACGACGTACCGGACGGCGCCATCAACAACTTCGGCGCCTGCCTGCCCAACCAGATCCCGGGCGTCATCGGCGTCTACGGCCGCGAGTACGTGATGGACTTCCCGAAGAACGCACCGCTCGTTCGCGTGATCCAGACGAGCCCGAACCTCACCTTCGAAGGCGCACGCTGGGAGTACCGCCGCGGCGACGCCCACTACGAGTGGTTGTCCGCGGCGATCGATGACGGACGCGACCTCGGCGCCCGGTGGATCATCGTGACCTCTCACTACCCGTGCCTGACCGTCGGCGCCAACGGATGCCCGGGCAGCGCGTCGGACTTCTACGACCTCCTGGTCACCAAGCGAGTCGACCTCGTCCTCCACGGACACGACCACAACTACGCCCGCACTCACCAGCTCCGATCCGGCGTGCCCGGCTGCGCCCGGGTACCCGCCTTCACCTTCGACCCCGACTGCGTCGTCGACCGCGACGGCGACTTCGTCGCCGGAGGTGGGACCGTGTTCGCCACGGTGGGCACCGGTGGGATCCCGTTGCGCCCGGTCGACAGCGCCGACCCCGAAGCGGGCTACTTCGCGGCCTGGTCGGGCAGCAACTCACGGCCGTCCAACGGGTTGCTCGACATCCGAGCGACGGATGCACGCCTCACCGCGAGCTTCGTGTCCACCTCCGGTGCCGGTTTCACCGACTCGTTCACCCTGACCGCCGGACCCGTCCCACCGGCCCCCACCACGAGCAGCGCGACGTCCACGTCGGCGTCGCCGACGACGAGTACCGCGCCCACATCGACCACATCGACCCCGAGCACGACCAGCACGAGTTCGACGACGACCACCACCACGACCACCACCACCGTGCCGACGACCGACGTTCGCGACCGCGACACCTTCGGCCGCATCGTCGCCACCGGCTGGGGCATCTCCGACTCGGGCGGACTCTGGTCGACATCGCCGTCGAGCTCGTTCTCCGTCGACGGTTCGGCCGGCCGGTTCGTCACGTCGGCAGGAACGTCGCGTCTGGCACTGCTGACGGCCAGCGCTGCCGTCGACAACGACCTGCAGGTCACCGTGTCGAACGACAAGCCGCCAACCGGGAGCGGGCTCTACCTCTCGGTCATCGCCCGCGCCGTTCCGGGCGCATCCGACTACCGCACCGTGGTACGCACGAGGTCCGACGGACGTGTCTCCCTCCGACTCGACCGCGGCACGTCGCCCACCATCGCCAGCGAGGTCACGGTGCCGGGTCTGCGGGTCGAACCCGGTCAGCAATTACGCGTCCGCGTGCAGGCCATCGGCACCGCACCGACGACGGTGCGAGCCAAGATCTGGCCGATCGGCTCGGCCGAGCCCACGGCGTGGCTGGTGGAGACGACCGACGGCACGCCGGCGCTCCAGGCCCCCGGCACCGTCGGCCTGTACGCCTACCTGTCGAGTTCGGCCACCAACGGACCGATCACGTCGACGATCGACGACCTCGTCGTCACCACACCCCGAGGGTGATCGCTCCGGGACGGGCGCATCACCCGGCCAGGGCTGCGCCGGCCGGTCAGGCGAGTTTCTCGACGAACGCCTCGAGCTGGCGCAGGTTGCGACACTCGTAGACACCGTCGGTGTGCGTGCCGTACTCGCCCACGATCGAATCGCCGGTGTTCCAGTAGCTGCGCGGCTCGGGGTTCAACCAGTAGACGTGACGGGCCTTCTGGGCGATCTCCTTGACGACCCAGGCCTGACTCGCGTGGTAGTTGTTGCGGGCGTCGCCGAGCAACAGCACGGTCGACTTCGGCCCGATGTCCTTGCCGTAGCGCTCCCAGAACACCTCGAACGCGTGGCCGTAGTCGGAGTGGCCGTCGACCCACACCACGTCGGCCTCGGTGTTGACCCGATGGATCGCCTCGGTGATGTCCTCGGTCGCCCGGAAGTAGTCGGTGACCTCGTCGATGCCGTCGATGAACACGAACGAACGGACCTTCGAGAACTGGTTCTGGATCGCGTACACCAGCATCAGGGTGAAGCGAGCGAACGCCGCGACCGAACCGGAGATGTCGGCGACCACGATCAATTCGGGCTTGGCCGGACGCGGGTACTTGAACTTCGGTTCGGCCGGGACGCCGCCGTAGCTGAGCGAGTGGCGCACCGTGTTGCGGAAGTCGAGCGGCCCCTTGCGACCGTGGCGGCGCTTGCGGGCGAGCCGGGCGGCCAGCTTGCGGGTGAGCGGATAGAGCGACTTCTTCAGCGCCTGCATCTCGTCGCGTGACGCATGCATGAACTCGACGTCCTCGGGCAGCGGCTTGCGGAGCGTCTTGGCCATCGCCTCGGCGCCCCGGTCGGCGACGAGCCGGCGGCGGATCTCGGCTTCGATCTCGCCCTTGAACTTCTCGATTCGATCCTCGAACTCCTCCTTCTCGAGGCGCTCCTCCAGCGGCGTCAGGTCGCCGTCGGCGTCCTGACGGGCCTGGTCCATCATCTTGTCGAGCATGGCGTCGAGGTCGAGGTTCCGCAGGGTTCGGTAGAGGTAGTACGTACCGCCGACCGGGCGACCGGGCTCCATGCCGGCGAATCGCTGGACGGCCTGCTTGGCCATCGCCCGCATCACGCCCTGATCGCCGTTCATCAACGCCGACATCAGCATCTGGGCGATCTCTTCGGGTGTGAGGCTGTCGAGCCCGCCGGCGCCGCCCGATCCCTCCTGCTTCTGCTGCTCCTGCAGCTCGCGCCACAGCTCGTCGATGTCGGTCTCGTCGTCGCCGCCCTCGACCAGCCGGTATTCCGGCCCGCGGAGGCTGAAATACACCTCGAACACCGTCTCGAAGCTGCGCCAGTGCGCATGGTTCTTGATCAGCGTCGCGCCGAGCGCGTACTTGAACGCCTCACGATCCTCGATCGGGATGTGCTGGACGGCCTCCATCGCGTCGAGGTTCTCCGTCAGGCTGACGGGCAGCCCGGCGTTGCGGAGTTCGACGACGAAGCCGTTGAGGAGATCGAGCATCAGACGGTCAGACGATCACTCGTCGACGGACAGTTCCTTCGCCGCCTTGGCGATGTCGGTCTGGTACTTGAGCAGGACATTGAGCGTGTCCTTCGCGGTCTGCTCGTCGATGTTGTCGATGTTGAGCAGCATCAGCGTTCGGGCCCAGTCGAGCGTCTCGGACACACTGGGCGACTTCTTGAGGTCGAGCTGGCGGATCGAGCGGACGATGCGGGCGACCTGGTCGGCGAGGTGCTCGGTGATGTCGGGCACCTTCGCGAGCACGATCTCCTTCTCGCGCTCGAGCTGCGGGTAGTCGACGTGCAGGTAGAGACAGCGCCGCTTCAGCGCCTCGGACAGCTCGCGGGTGTTGTTCGAGGTGAGGAACACCAGCGGGATCTGAGTGGCGGTGATCGTGCCCAGCTCGGGGATCGACACCTGGTAGTCGGACAGGATCTCGAGCAGCAGCGCCTCGGTCTCGACCTCGACGCGGTCGACCTCGTCGATCAGCAGGACCACCGGGTCGGTGGCGGTGATCGCCTCGAGGAGGGGTCGGGTGAGGAGGAACTCGTCGGAGAAGATGTCGTCCTTGATCTCCGTCCAGTCCTCGCCCTGCTCGCCGCGTTCGGTCTGGATGCGCAGGAGCTGCTTCTTGTAGTTCCACTCGTAGAGGGCTTTGGACTCGTCGAGGCCCTCGTAGCACTGCAGGCGGATGAGCCGGGCGTCGGTGATCTCGGCGATCGACTTGGCGAGCTGCGTCTTGCCGGTGCCGGCGGGACCCTCGACCAGCACGGGCTTGGAGAGGCGGTCGGCCAGGTAGGCAACGCCGGCGATTCCGTCGTCGGCGAGGTAGTTGACGTCGCGCAGGGCGTCGCGCACCGAGTGCACACTCTCGAAGCGGTTGGTCGTGCTACCGGGCGCCCCGGCATCCGTGGTGGTCATGCGTCGCACGCTACCTGCCCCCTTGACCCGCGGGTCAATTGGGATGTCGTACGGTACGGCCATGCCCGGTACGTCGTTCGACCGCGTCGCCTCGATCTACGACGAGACCCGGGGCGGCGAACGCCGGGGCAACCACTTCGCCGAAGATCTCGTTCCCTGGATCAGCGGGCCGAGGGTCGTCGAACTCGGCGTCGGTACCGGCGTGATCGCCCGTGGTCTGCTGCGACACCGAATCGATGTCGTCGGCTTCGACCTGAGCGAGGCGATGATGCGCGCCGCGACCACCCGAATCGGCCTCCGGGTGGCGACGGCCGATGTCGACCAGCTGCCACTCGCCGACGACAGCGTCGACACCGCCTTCTTCGTCTGGGTGCTGCAACTGGTCTCTGACCCGATCGCCACGCTCACCGAGGCCGCCCGCATCGTTCGACCGGGCGGGCGGGTCATCGCCATCTTGTCGAATGGCGAGTACGCCCCCGACGACGAGATCGCCCCGACCGTCGACGGGCTTGCGGCACTGCGCCGGATGCGACGGGACCACAACACCGTCGCCGCCGACAGCCACCGCGACCTCAGCCTGATCCACGACGGCTTCACCACGTGGGACGAGTTCGAGACCGCACCGTCGACCGAGGCCGACGCGATCGAGCAGCGGATCTACTCCTCGCTCTTCGACGTCGACGACGCAACCTGGGCAGACGTGGTCGAACCGGTGATCGCCGAGTTGCGGACCCTCCCCGATCCGGACCGCCCTCGCCGGCGCCGCAACCGCCACCCCCTCCTCGTGTGGGAGACAACACGGGTCTGACCCGTGTTGTCTCGCGGTGCCGCGGGGTGATCTGGCACCAGCACTAGCGTTCGCTCGGATGAGTGGGCTGCTTCGGAGCAACGTCGTCGTTGCCAGTGGCACGGCGCTCTCGAGGGTCACCGGGCTGCTCCGCCTGATCGTGCTCGGCTACGTCCTCGGCCAGACCGCGCTGTCAGATGCCTACCTGATCGCCAACGAGACGCCGAACATCGTCTACGAGCTGTTGCTCGGCGGACTGCTCTCGGCGACGTTGGTCCCGTTGTTCTCCACGTTCGTCGAGACCGACGACGACGAGTCGACGAACGTCGTCCTCACGGTCTCGGTGGCGCTGATGGTGGCGTTGACGGCCGTCGCCGTCCTCGCCGCCCCACTGATCTTCGGGCTCTACTCGGTCAACGTCGCCGGCGGCGTCGACGCCGACACGTACCGGGAGGTCGGTACGACGCTCGCTCGGATCTTCCTGATCCAGATCCTGTTCTACGGCCTGGTCGGACTCGCTAACGCGTTCCTCAACAGCCGCCGCCGGTTCTTCGCCGCCGCCTGGGCACCCATCCTGCCGAACATCATCATCATCGCGTTCCTGCTGTCGCTCCCGAATCCCGGGTCGGCCGACTGGCAGCTCGAGGAGGTGTTGTCGAACGATCGCCTCCGCTGGACCCTCGGCCTCGGCGCCACGGTCGGCATCGCGTCGATGGCCGCGGTGCTGATCCCGGCGATGTTCGCCACCGGCTTCCGCTTCCGACCCAACTTCGACGTCAGGCATCCCGCGGTCCGCAAGCTGCTGTCGCTGTCGTTCTGGACGATCGGGTTCGTCGTCGCCAACCAGGTCGCACTGCTGGTCGTGCGCAACCTGGCCGCACCCGGCTCGAGCGAGGCGAGCGCGTACATCAACGCCTTCACCTTCTTCGTCCTCCCCCACGGTCTCCTCGCCGTCTCGATCGCCACCACCTTCCAGCCGGAGATGTCGCGCTCGGTCGCCCGCCGCGACCGGACCGGCTTCGTCGACCAGGCTTCGCTCGGGCTGCGGATGACCGCGCTCTTCACGATCCCCGCCGGGGTCGGCATCTTCGTGCTGCGCCAGCCGATCATCGGCGCGCTCCTGCAGCGCGGCGAGTTCAGCGCCGAGGACGCCGACGCCGCCCAACGGGCGCTCGCCGGGCTCGCGCTCGGCCTCGGCGCGTTCTCGATCTACATGTTCGTGTTGCGAGGGTTCTACGCCCACAAGGACACCAAGACGCCGTTCAAGATCAACGTCGTCGAGAACCTGATCAACATCGTCCTCGCGTTCGTACTCGTCGATCGATACGGCGTGCTCGGTCTCGGCCTCGCGTTCGCACTCGCCTACGTCGTCTCGTCGCTGTGGGGCATGCAGGTGCTCGGCTACAAGGTCCCGGGCTTCTCGGTCCGTTCGATCCTGGCGAGCATCGCGCCGATGATCCTCGCCGCGGTCCTGATGGCCGAAGCCGTGTGGCTGGTCACCCAGCAGGTCGGTGGCAACAGCGGCACCGATGCCGTCGTCCGACTCGCCGTCGGTGCGGTGGTCGGCGTGGTCGTGTACCTCGGGGTGCTGTTCGCGCTCGGCGTCCCCGAACTCGCCGCCGTCCGCCGCCGTCTCCGCCGCTCCTGACGCCCCGCACCAGTCGTTTGCGCTGCGTTCCGAGTGGAGCGGCTCACCCGGATCCTCACGCAAACCCGCAACGCCCGACACCACTCGTTTGCGCTGCATTCCGAGTGAGACGGCTCACCCGAATCCTCACGCAAACCCGCAACGCCCGACACCACTCGTTTGCGCTGCATTCCGAGTGAGACGCCTCACCCGAATCCTCACGCAAACCCGCAACGCCCGACACCAGTCGTTTGCGCTGCATTCCTGGTGAGACGGCTCACCCGAATCCTCACGCAAACGGGCAGTCAGGTGGGGAGGACGACGAGGTCGTCGCGGTGGACCACCTCGTGGTTCACGCCGGCGGGGAGTTCGCCGGTTCGACGTCCGAGGACCGTACGGACCACCGACGCGTCGACGGCGACGAGACCGCGGGCGAACACTCGCCCGGACGCCCCGGCGATGTCGACGGTGTCACCCTCGACGAACCCGCCGTCGGCGGCGACGATGCCCGCCGGCAACAGACTGCTCGGCCGTTCGGTCAGCGCCCGCTCGGCGCCCTCGTCGACCCGCAGGACACCGGTGACCTCAGAGGCGAACGCGATCCACAACTTGCGCGCCGACAGCGTCCGGTCGTGGGCCTCGAAGGTGGTCCCGACGAGTTCGGCCGATGCCGCACCCGCCAGCACGTCGGGACGAGCTGCGCGGGCGATCACGCTGCGGATGCCCGACCACGACGCCATTCGCGCCGCGGTCAGTTTCGATGCCATGCCACCGCTCCCCCGCCCACTGCCACCGGCGTCGGCGCGGATGGCGAGCAGCGGATCGCCCGAACGCACGAGTGGGATGAGCGTCGCCGACGGATCACGGCGTGGGTCGGCGGTGTACACCCCGTCCATGTCGGTGAGCAGGACGAGCACGTCGGCGCCCACGCTGTTGGCCACGAGCGCAGCGAGACGGTCGTTGTCGCCGTATCGCAACTCGTCGTTGGCGATCGCGTCGTTCTCGTTGACGACCGGCACGCACCCGAGCTCCAGCAGGCGCTCGATCGTGCGGCGCGCGTGCAGGTACTGCACGCGATCGACGAAGTCGTGCGGGTCGAGCAGCACCTGGGCGCCGACGAGGCCGTGCCGCGCGAACTCCTGGTTGTAGGCCTCGACGAGGCGGCTCTGCCCGACGGCCGAGATCGCCTGGACCGTCTGCATGTCGGACGGCCGAGCGGAGAGGCCGAGCGCCTCCACACCAGCGGCCACCGCGCCCGACGACACCACGATCACCTCGTGGCCGCTGCGACGAAGACCCGCCACTTCGTCGGCCAGCTTGGCGAGCGCCACCAGGTCGACCGCGCCGCGGTCGTCGGTGATCGACGCGGTCCCGATCTTCGCAACCACACGCATGGCGAGCCCTCAGAGGTCCGGCGAGTAGGAGAAACTGAACTCGCCGATCCAGATGACGTCGCCCTCGCGGGCGCCCGCCTTGGCCAGCATCTTCGGCACGCCCAGCCGCTCGAGCCGGTAGTCGATGTACGACAACGCCTCGGGCGTCGTCACGTCGTTGAGTGCCACGACGCGCTCCACGTCGCGTCCGAGCAGCCGGAACTCGCCATCGGCGATTCGTTCCACCGCGGCACCGCTCGCCTCGGGCCGCAGCACCACCACGCCCTCGCGCCACTCGGTCGCCTGACGTACGTCGTGCACGCGCTGTGCCAGCTGCCCGACCACGTCGGAGACGCCCTGACCGGTCACCGACGACATGATCGGTCCGTCCCAGCCCAGTGCGGCCAGTTCGTCGGCCTGGACCGCGTCGGCCTTCGTACCCACCACCACGCGGGGACGCTCCAACAACTCGGGCTCGTACGCGCCGAGTTCGTGCAGCAGGACGCGCTCCTGCTCCTGCGGGCTCACACCGTCCATCGAGGCGAGGTCGAGCAGCAGACACAACACCCGCGCCCGCTCCACGTGGCGCAGGAACTGATGGCCGAGGCCTCGCCCCTCGCTCGCCCCTTCGATGAGCCCGGGGATGTCGGCGACGACGAAGTCGGTCTCGTCGTCGAGGCGCACCACGCCGAGGTTGGGCTCCAAGGTGGTGAACGGGTAGTTCGCGATCTTCGGTTTGGCCGCCGAGATCACGCTGATGAACGTCGACTTCCCGGCATTCGGGAACCCGACCAGTGCCACGTCGGCCATCAGGCGGAGTTCGAGCCGCAGCCAACGGTCCTCGCCGTGCTCGCCCTGCTCGGCGAAACTCGGCGCCCGTCGCTTGTTCGACAGGAACTTGGCGTTGCCCCGCCCGCCGCGCCCGCCGGCGGCCGCCAGCCATCGATCGCCGTGGTTGACCAGCTCGGCGAGCATGTCGCCGGAGTACATGTCGTACACCACGGTGCCCATCGGCACCGTGATGTCGAGCGATTCCCCGCGACGCCCGTGGAGGTCCTTGCCCTTGCCGTGCACGCCGTCGGACGCCCGCCGATGCGGATGGTCACGGAATGCGAGCAGCGACGAGACGTTGTGGTCGGCGACGAGCCACACGTCGCCGCCGTTGCCGCCGTCGCCGCCGTTGGGCCCACCCATGACCACCGGCCCCTCCCGTCGGAAGCTGACGCAGCCCGCGCCGCCGTCACCACCTCGTACGTTCAGTTGGCACTCGTCGACGAACTGCGACATTTCCCGAAGGCTAACGCCGTCGGGCGAGGGGCATCTCGTATCGTCGGCAGCATGTCTGATCTTCCGTTCCCGGACGCTGCTGCCGATCGGGCCGACCGGTGGGCGGCGACGATGACCGGACACGGAACCGACGACATCGTGGTGGCACATGCCGACTCCCATGCCGACGTCGGCGAGGCCCGGGTTCGCACCCGGCAGCACCGTGAAGAGGTCGACGATGCCACGCTCGCCACCAACGCCACCCGGGCGCACGGGGCGGGCAACCGGGCGATCGACGAAGAGCCGGATCCGTTCCGCACCTGCTTCGAACGCGACCGCGATCGCATCCTGCACGACTCGTCGTTCCGTCGTCTCGCCGGCAAGACGCAGGTGTTCGTGTTCCCCGACGATCACCAGCGCACCCGCATGACCCACGCGCTCGAGGTGGCACAGGTGGCCCGGTCGGTGGCGGAGGCCCTGAGCCTCAACGTCCCGCTCGTGGAGGCGATGGCACTCGGCCACGACTGCGGGCACGGCCCCGGGGGACATGCCAGCGAAGATGCGTTGTCGCCGTATCTCGACGGAGGATTCGATCACGCGCCGTGGGGTGCCGACGTGACGCTGCAACCGTTGAACCTCTGCGCGGAGACCCTCGACGGGATCCGCAACCACTCCTGGAGCCTTCCCGCCCCACGCACACCGGAGGGCGAGGTCGTGTCGTGGGCCGACCGCATCGCATACGTGTGCCACGACTTCGAAGACGCCGTCGCCGCCGGCATCGTCACCGCCGACATGCTCCCCGACGTCGTGGCCGAGCGCTGTGGCCGCGACCGCTCCGGTCAGCTCGGCACGTTCGTGCGTGCGATGGTGTCGGCCACGACCGCCACCGGTCGGATCGGGATGTCACCCGACATCGCCGAGGCGCTCGCCGAGTTCCGCCGCTTCAACTACGAGCACGTGTACCTCCGCCCAGCGAGCCAGCAGCAGGCCGCAGCGGTGGTGTCACTGCTGCGAGCACTCGTCGAGCACTACGCCGATCGCCCCCATGCGGTCCCCGGCCAGACGCGGCGAGCGGCACTCGGCGACGCCGCCGACCACATCGACGCCGGAAGCGCCGATGCCCTGCGTGCTGCGGTCGCCTACGTCGCCGGGATGACCGATCGTTTCGCGTGCCTGGAAGGGCTCGCGCACCTGTCGTGGGATCCGGCCAAGCTGCCTCAGGGGATCGGCGTCAGTGCGTTCCGAGGTACATCGCTCTGATACCGAGGCCCATGATGAAGAGGCTGCCCAGCCCGTACATCAGGTAGACCTTGTCCTTCACGAACGGGCTTCCCCGATAGCTGTAGAGGATCCCGACGGCCACGATCGTGCTGAACCCGTAGAGGGCGTGGAACGAGTCGAGTTCGATGTCGTAGCGGTTGACGATGAGCACGCCGACGATCGCAATGGCGAAGGTGGAGAGTTCGGCCACGATGACGGCCCACCAGATCACCTTGATGCGCATCGCCGGAAGCCACTGTGCGGCGAGCGCCCACACGCCGACCGCTGCGTTGGACAGCACGAGGAACCACGCGAGCGTGTCGTGGAGGTCGTAGAGGGTCACGGTGTGGGGCTAGATGCCGCAGTCGTCGCCGCCGATGATCGCGGTGACCGTGGCATCGTCGTCGACACCGGTGAGGAAACCGCGCAGCGTGTCGTTCACGACGAAGAACGGCGGTGTGAAGTCATCCTCGGGGAAGATCTGAACAGCGGGATAGGCCGCCCGGACGTCGACGACGCGCGACCCGATCGCGACGCTCCGGCTCGTGACCAGCCCGACCGGCTCGGCACCGATCTCCGCCTGATCGCCGTAGGTGTAGCCGAAGAAGTGCCGCCGCCCCTCGACGACGGTCGAGGCGTCGCCGAACAGCAAGGTCAACACGCCCCACGACACGCGACGCAGTTCGGTACCGGGGCACAAGCCGATGCTGAACGGGTCGACCCACCCGGTGTCGTTGGTCGGTTCACCGAGATACGAGCCGATGTAGGCGATCACACCGTCGGGTTCGGCACCGAAACCGGCCGTGCCGATGCCGTCGCCCGTGAGCACGAGCGCCTCGACTGCCGGGTCGGCGACCGTGGTCGACGGTTGGCTGATCGTGGAGGTCGTGGTGGTGCTCGTGGTCGTGGTCGGGGCCGTGGTGGTCGTCGTCGACGTGGTGGAGGTGCTCGGGGGCGTCGTCGTGGTGGGGAGCAGCGTGAACTGGGTGCTCGACGTACTCGCCGAGTCGTCCGAGCCACCGCATGCAGCCGCCGCGAGGCCGAGCACCACGAGGGCCGGGAGCAGTCGCCGATTCATGCGGGACATCATGGTCCAGTCTTGCTCGTCGTGCGGGGATCTCGCGTGCAGGCCGTTCGGATCGAGCGGTTCAGCCGGGCGACGACGCCGGCGTGTCGAAGATCCAACCGGTGCGGTACGGCGGCGCGACGTCGTGCTCGATGAACCACTCGACACCGAACGCCTGCGCAAACGCCTCGTCGGGCATCTCGAGGAAGAACGACGTGTCCTCGATCTGGCTGCGATGACAGCGCATCGCCGCCCGTTTCGTGTCGACGTGACCGCTCACGTCGACGGCGAGCGTGAGCTCCGCCTCCGGCATTCCCATCGGGTTGCCGTCGTCGGCCGGCCCGTTGGGGTCGAAGTCGTCGACGTCGTCGACGCCCGGGGTCCGGGTGAGTTCACCCGACTCACGCGCGGCGTCGATCATGCGGACGAATGCGTCACGGTTCATCGTCGCTTCGAGCACTCGGACCGACGGCACGAGCCGTTCGGCGACCAGTCCCACCCGGTGGACGGCGATGTGGTCGGGGTGGCCGTAGTTGCCGTGCCAGTCGTAGATCGTCAGGACGTCGGCCGACTCCTCGCGCAGGACCTCCGCGAGGCGGGCGCCCGCCTCCTCGGGGTCGGCTCGATGGAAGCTCGCCTGATCTTCGTTCTGCTCCCAGCCGGTCATGCCCGAGTCGGTGTAGCCCAGCCAGACGATCCGGCTGATGCCGAGTGCGGCCGCCGATGCCTCGGTCTCGGCACGCCGGCGATCGACGAGGTGCTCGTCGTCACCGAGATCGTCGGGCACCTCGCCGTGATCGCCGTTCGTGGCCACCACCAACACGACCCGGTGTCCATCGGCGGCGGCGCGGGCGATCGTGCCGCCGGTGCTGATCACCTCGTCGTCGGGATGAGCGTGGAAGCAGACGAGCGTCGCCATCAACCGGCTGCCGGGTCGGCCTGCTTGACCGCCCCGGACGACTCCCAGTCCGCGACCCGATCCGCGGGGATGCCCCACGCGGCGAGCACCTCGCGCGTGTGCGCTCCGGCGAAGGCCGGCGGGCTGGCCACTTGCGGGATGGTCCGGCTGAATCGTGGAGCCGGCGCCGGCTGCTGGGTGCCGGCCACCTCGATGAAGGTGCCTCGTTCGACGTTGTGTGGGTGCTCCGCCGCTTCGCTCATCGTGAGCACGGGAGCGAAGCACACGTCGGTCGCCTCCATGATCTCGCACCACTCGGCTCGGCTCTTCGTGGCGAACAGCTCGGTGAGGCGCGCCTTCAGCGCCGGCCACTCGGCCTTGTCCATCTGCCTCGCGAACTGCTCGTCGCCGTCGAGGCCGGTGAGGCGGAGCAGTTCGGCGTAGAACTGCGGCTCGATCGAGCCGAGGGAGATGTAGTTGCCATCGGCGCACCGGTAGACGTCGTAGAAGTGGGCGCCGGTGTCGAGCAGGTTGGTCCCACGGGCATTCTCGTCGTGCATCCCGATCGCCTTGAAGGCCCAGAACATCGACATCAGCACCGCCGCGCCGTCGACCATCGCGGTGTCGACCACCTGTCCCTCTCCGCTTCGTTGCGCCTCCAGGAGCGCACACACCACCCCGTAGGCGAGAAACATCCCGCCGCCGCCGAAGTCGCCGACCATGTTCAGCGGCGGCACCGGGGCCTCGCCCGCACGGCCGAAGTGCGCGAGCGCGCCGGCGAGCGCGATGTAGTTGATGTCGTGGCCGGCGGCCTGGGCGTACGGGCCGTCCTGACCCCACCCGGTCATACGTCCGAACACGAGCTTGGGATTGCGTGCCAGGCACTCGTCGGGGCCGACGCCGAGCCGCTCCATCACACCGGGGCGGAATCCCTCGATCAACGCATCCGCCGACTCGACCAGACTCAGGAGTGCCTCGACGCCATCGGGATGCTTCAGATCGATCGCGATGTTGCGACGCCCGCGCAGCAACACGTCGAAATGGGCGCCCTCGGGCAGCGGGCCGCGCACGGCGCCCGCGCGCTCGATCCGGATCACCTCCGCGCCCATGTCGGCGAGCAGCATCGCCGCGAACGGGCCCGGGCCGATGCCGGCGATCTCGATGATGCGGTATCCGTTGAGTGGTCCAGCCATGGTGGCTCCTTCGGGACGTGCGGTGGGTGCGGGTGGGTGCGGGGTGAGATGGTCAGCGACCGGATGCGATCGCCGCGCGGATGTGGCCGCCGATCGCCTCGGTGAGTACCGGCCACAGCGGTTCGGGCATGTCGTGGCCCATGTCGGACAGCAGCAGGTACTTCGAGCCGGCCACGAGTTCGGCCGTCCGCTCGCCGCCCTGCGGAGTGATCAAGGTGTCGTCGCGGCCGTGGATCACGAGCATCGACACGTCGAGCGCGGCCAGTCCGGCGCTGCGGTCGCCGGTTGCGTAGATCGCTGCCAGCTGCCGGGTGGCGCCCTCCGGGTAGAAGCAGCGGTCGTACTGGGCCGCGGCGATCTCCTGGAGCGCGTCGGCGTCGTAGTACTTCTTCGATGCCCACACCTTCGAGTTCAGGGAGGCCGCGATGTAGTCGTCACGGTCGGGCGGCTGCGGTGCGAGCAGCGCTTCACGCGCTTCGGGAGTGGGCGCACCCACGCGTGGGTCACCGGTGCTGCTCATGATCGAGGTGACGCTCGCGATGCGGGTCGGGTGCTCGATCGCCATGGTCTGCACGATCATGCCGCCCATCGAGTTCCCGGCGATGTGGGCTCGCTCGACGCCGAGATGGTCGAGCAGGCCGATGCCGTCGGCGGCCATGTCGGACAGCGTGTACGGCACGGCCGGGAGCGCCTCGCCCGCCAACGCCGCCTTCAGGACCGCACTGGGCGACACCTGCTGACCATCGAGTTTCGTCGACAGTCCCACGTCGCGGTTGTCGAACTGGATCACGAACAGGCCCTGCGCGACGAGCTGGTCGATGTAGCCCTGCCGCCAGGAGATCATCTGCGACGTGTAGCCGCACACGGCGAGCAGCGCAGGGTTGCCGGGATCACCCGTGGTTCGGTACTCGAGTTCGATTCCCGTCGGCAGCACGGCGCGTGGCATGCGGGCGAGTGTTGCAGAAGGCTCACTGCGGCCGTCAAACGGAACGACCCCGGGTCGCTGCCGTATCGTTGTGCCGTGGCCGACACACGACGCGTACATGCCCCGGGACGCGTGAACCTGATCGGCGACCACACCGACTACACCGGCGGACTGGTCTTCCCGATGGCGATCGATCGGGGCACGACGATCGAGTACGTGCCGCAGGCCGAGCGGATCGAACTCCGCTCCGACGCCGACCCGGCGGTGGTCGTCGTCGATCTTCCCGTTCACCTCGACCCATCGCTGGTGGAGCCGGCCTGGGGAACCTACGTCGCTGCGATGGCCCGGGAGATCGGTTCCACCCGCGGTGTGGTCGGCACCGTCACGTCCGACATCCCGGCTGGTGCCGGACTCTCGTCGAGCGCGGCACTCGAGTGCGCGGTCGGGCTCGCGCTGGGCTTCGACGGGACACCCACCGAACTGGCGCTCGCGGCACAGCGCGCCGAACACGCCGCCACGGGCGTGCCGACAGGGATCATGGACCAGCTCTGCATCGCCACCGCGACCGCCGGGCACGCCACGATGATCGACTGTCACCACCTCGACATCACCCATGTGCCGATCCCCGACGACGTCGACGTCGTCGTCGAGTTCGTGATGCACCGCAGGCTCGTCGGCTCGCCCTACGCCGACCGGGTGGCGGAGTGCGCGCGGGCGGAGGCGACCCTCGGCCCGCTCCGGCTCGCGGACCCGGTCGACGTCGACGCCGCACGGCCACAGCTCGACGAAGTGTCGTTCCGGCGTGCTCGACACGTCGTCACGGAGAATCAGCGCGTCCGTGACTTCGCCGCAGCGCTCGCCCGCGGCGACCATGCGGCAGCGGGTGCGTTGATGATCGACAGCCATCGCAGCCTCCGCGACGACTTCGACACGTCGACACCGGAGATGGATGCCGCCGTCGAGCGCCTCGCGGGCTCACCCGGCGTGTACGGGGTGCGAATGACCGGAGGCGGGTTCGGCGGCTGTGTCGTCGTACTCAGCGAACCTGGCGCCCTGACGACCGGTTGGCGCGTCCGGCCCTCCCCCGGCGCTCGCCACCTCTGAGACCGGGCGCCTGTCACCACCCGCTGGTGGCGGTGAGCAGCCTGGCGATCGCCTCGGGAGTCCGGATCCCCCACCAGAACAGATCGCGTCCGTCCACTCGGATGATGCGGGCCTCGGGCATCACCGAACGGATCTCGTCGACGTGGTGCTCGGCGAAGTCGTAGGGCTCGCTGGGGATCACCACCAGATCCGGCGCCGCCGACGCCACGTCGTCCAGCTCGACGACCGGGTAACGGCCCGCATCGGCGGTCACGAGGTCGATGCCCACGTGGGCGAGCACGGACGCGCCATAGGTCCCCGCACCGATCGACATCCAGGGGCGTCGCCAGATCGGCACGAACGCCGACCGTCGCGGACCTCCCGCCGGTGCCGGTACCGGCGGGAGGGTGCCGGCCGATCCGACGAGCGCACGCAGATCCTCCACCAGCTCCAGCGCGTCGGCGATGGACGTCACGTCGCTCACGTGGACCCGGAGGCCCCGGGCGATCAGAGCGTCGTGATCCTCGAGCCGGTTCTCCTCGCGGTCGACCACGACGACGTCGGGGCGGAGCGACACGATCGCATCGAGGTCAGGGTTCTTCGTGCCGCCGACGTGAGGAATCGCCGGCTGCTCGCAGAACCGGGTGCAGGCGATCACGTCAGCGCCGAGCGCAAGGAGCGTCTCGGTCGCCGAGGGCACGAGGCTGACGACGCGCACCGACGTCATCGTCCGAGCAATCGCTGCTTCTGTCGTTCGAACTCGTCGGGGGTCAACGTGCCCCGCAGCAGCATCGACTCGAGCTTCTCCAGCTGACCGGCGACGTCGACGACGGGGTCCGCGCCGAGGCGGGCGCGCCGGGCGTCCATCTCGGCGTGGATGACCCGCTGTACCCGGTCAGGTTGTCGGATGTCGGTGAAGTGCTGCTGGCCGGACTCGCCTCCGGACTCGATCAGCAGGTCGCCTGCGCCGACCAGCCGCTCCAGCAACCCCTGGCTGAAGTGCACCGTGTTGACGCGATCGAGCGGCACCTCGACCCCGCGCTTGCTGAGCAGCCCGCTCCGGAAGATGATCCTGCGGCTGGTGATCACGAAGTGCGTCGTGAGCCACTTCGCGTAGCGGATCACGAGCCAGATCGAGGTGACCGCGAGCGCCACGAGCGAGGCCCACGATGCCGTCGTCCGCGCCGTCGTGCCCGCATCGGTGAACACCAGCGTGACCACGGCCGCGGCGATCGCCAACACGAGCGCCGAGACCGGGGCGGCGAGAAACCACCAGTGAGGATGCAGGTCGACCGTCACGGACTCCTGATCGTCGAGCAGGCGCCGTGGATAGGCCATCGCGATCAGTCGCCGTGGTGATCCGACACGGTCACCCGGATCTTCAGTGCGTCGATCGCATAGCCGTCCATCGAGAGCACTTCGAACTCGCCGATGTCGGTACGGATCCGGTCACCCGCCGAGGGAATCTCGTCGAGCGCGTCGATCACGTAGCCGGCGACGGTCTGCCAGTCGCCCTCCGGCAGCGCCACACCGGTGCACTCCTCGAAGATCTCGACGCGGGTGGTGCCGTTCATCCGGTAGCTCCCGTCAGCGAGCTGCTCGCAGTCGTCCAGGCGACGGTCGGACTCGTCGTCGAAGTCGCCGATCAGTTCCTCGATCACGTCCTCGAGTGTCACCAGACCGAGCACGAGCCCGTGCTCGTCGACCACCAGTGCGATGTGGTGTCGCTGCGTGCGCATCTCGAGCAGCAGGTCCTCGAGGCCGTGATGCTCGGGCGTCACCATGATCGGACGAGCGATGCTGCCTGCCGGTGTGGTCGGCCACGTCCCGTGCTCGAGCCGGATGACGTCCTTCGCGTGGACGAAGCCGCGCACGTGGTCGAGGTCACCTTCGTGCACGACGATGCGGGTACGTCCGGTCCGATGGGCCTCGGCCGCGACGACCGCAGCGGTGGCATCGGCACTGACGGCGACGATGTCGCGACGAACCGTCATGGCATCGGCAGCCGTGAGACCCGACAGTTCGAGCGACCGAGCGAGCAGTTCGTGTTCGTCCGCAGCGATTCCGCCCTGGCCCGCCGACTCCTCGATCAGCAGCAGCAGGTCGCTCGGCGAGTGCGCCATCGCCCGCTCGTCCTGCGGCTCGACGCCGACGAGCCGGACGACGACGTTGGCGAGCCAGTTCATCAGCCGGATGATCGGACGGAACACCCGCGCGAAGAGCCGGAAGGGCCGGGCCAGCAGCAGCGACGACCGTTCGGGGTGGGCGATCGCCCACGACTTCGGCGCCATCTCGCCCACGACCATGTGGAGGAAGACGACGATCGACAGTGCGATCGTGAACGCGATCAGGTGCCTCGCGGTGTCGGACAGCGTGAAGAACTCGCCGAGTGCACCCTCGATGATGCTGGCGACCGCCGGCTCCGCGACCGCACCGAGGCCGAGCGAACACATCGTGATCCCGAGCTGCGCCCCGGCGAGCATCAGGGTCAGCTCGCGCAGTCCCGCGAGCGCATGTTTCGCCCGCTTGTCGCCCTCGGCCGCGAGCTGCTCGATGCGCGAGCGGCGCGAGGCGAGCAACGCGAACTCGGCGGCGACGAAGAACCCGTTCAAGGCGAGCAGCACGACCGCCAGGCCCAGGCTCGGCCAGTTGACGACGATGCCCTCGGTGGCGGCGATCACGAGTCACCGCCGTTGCGCTGGCGAGGGCGGTCGTCCTCGTCGCCGTCGTGCTCTTCGGCGTCGGGGTCGACCTGCAACTGCAGTCGCTGGATCGCGAACCCGTCGACGTCGAGGACCTCGATCAGGATGCCGTCGACCACGAATGCCTCGCCGACCGATGGAATGTGCTCGAGCCGCTCGAGGACGAGCCCGGCGACCGTGTCGTACTCGCCGTCGGGCAGATCGAACCCGGTGATCCGCTCGATCTCGTCGGGGCGCGAACTCGCAGCGATCGACCACACCCCCGGCTCGACCTCGACGTGTTCGCCGGGAGCGCTCGGGTCGTACTCGTCCTCGATGTCGCCGACCAGTTCCTCGACGATGTCCTCCAGGGTCACCACACCGGCAGGACCGCCGTACTCGTCGATCACGATCGCCATCTCGGTGGCGTGCTCGCGCAGTTCGGCGAGCACGACGCTGAGGCCGGCCGCCTCGGGAACGGCGAGGATCTCGTGGACCAGCGTGCCGACGCTGGTGATGTCGTAGTCACCTCGGGGCACGCCGAGCAGGTCCTTGGCATGCACGATGCCGAACACCTGGTCGTCGTCGTCGACGACCGGGAACCGCGAGTGGCTCGACGACATCAGCTCGCGCAGGTCGGCGGCGGTCGCTCCGACATCGATCGTGACGACACGGTTCCAGGGAACCATCGCGTCGGATGCCTCGAGGTCGCCGAAGTCGATGGCCCGTTCGAGCAGTTGTGCCTGCAACATCGTGAGATGTCCGCTCTCGGCCGACGAATCGACGATGAGGTCGAGTTCCTCGGTCGACACGGCACCGATCAGTTCCTCGACGGGTTCCACGCCGACGAGGCGGAGGAGACGGTTGGCTGCGCCGTCGAACAGTCGGATCACCGGGCCCGCGATCCGCATGAACAGCCAGGTGGACGGCGCGAGCCGGCGGGCAACGGGCTCGGGACGGGCGATCGCCAGGTTCTTCGGCGCGAGCTCGCCGAAGACCATCTGTGCCATCGTGGCGAAGACGAGGGCGGCCACGAGCGCGATCGCGATCGACGCCTGTTCGGGCACCCCGGTGGCCTCGAACACCGGTGCGAGCACCGACGCGATCGCCGGTTCGGCGATGAAACCGAGCACCAGCGACGTCACCGTGATGCCCAGCTGCGCACCGGAGAGCATGAAGCTCAGGCGCTTGTGGACCTGAATCGCTCGCTTCGCGCGGCGATCACCTTCCTCGGCCTGCTCGACGAACTTGCTCCGGCGTGCCGCCACGAAGGCGAACTCGACGGCCACGAAGTACCCGTTCGCGGCGATCAAGGCGACGACACCGATCAGCCCGAGAGCAGTCAGCACGGCGTCAACTTCGTTTTCGGTCGGCGGACATGGGTGACCCGATGTTATCCAGGCGGCCCGCGTCTGCGGTGACGCAGCCCGTCGCCGACCCCGGCCCTCGCCGCGCCTACGCTCCTGGGCTGCGGGGACCCAGCGGCGAAAGGAGACGTGGAGATGGTGACGGGCACGCCACCCCACGGCGAACACTCCACTCGGGCGGGCGGATCGCTTCCCGGCGGGCGGAGCCTGTTCGGCATCACCTTCGTCCACGCAGTGGCCGAGTTCTCCGCTTGGATCGCCGTGCTGGTCGTGGCATTCGACTCCGGTGGCGCGCCGGCGACCGGACTCGCCGTCGCCGTGCAGCTGATCCCGGCCGCCCTCCTCGCTCCGATCGTCACCGCCGCCGGCGACCGGTTTCCCCGACACCTCGTGCTGGTGACCGCGTTCACGGCACTCTCGGCGTCGGCGCTCGGCCTCGCGATCCTGCTGGCCGCCGATGCCCCGCTGATCACGATCTACGTCCTCGCCGCGGCGTTCACGGTCGCGCTCTGCTCGACGCCGGGCACGGTCGCGAGTCTGCTGGTGCACCACGCGCGCACACCGCTCGAACTGATGCACTGGAACGTCGCACAGTCCTTCGTCCGCGCCGCCGGCAGCCTGCTCGGACCGCTCCTGACCGCAGCCGCGCTGGCGGTGGCGACGCCGTCGGCGGTGTTCGTCGGACTGAGCGCCATCTGCGCCGCCGCCGCCACCACGATCGCACTCCGGCTCCCGCCCGACGATCGACTGCCGTCGAACCTCCGGTTGCCCACGATCCTGCACGATTCGGTCGAGGGTCTGCGCTACGTGGCGTCGACGCCGGGCCCTCGGAACACGATCGCGTTCATCGCCGCGTCCGAGGTGCTGTTGGGCGCCCTCGATGTCGTGTTCGTGGCGGTGGCCTTCGATCAACTCGGCCTCGGCGGAAGCGCCACCGCCCTGATCGCCACCGCGTTCGCTGCCGGGGCGGTCGTCGGTTCGGTGTGGGCGAGTCGCCGCATCCGCTGGAGACTGACCACGTTCCTCACCGGCGGCGTGCTCCTGGCCACGTTGCCGGTCACCGCGCTGGGCGAGCCCACCACGATCGGCGTGGTCATGGTGCTCGTCGCACTGCTCGGCAGCGGCCACGCGTTGGTGGAGATCGGGGGCCACACCCTGCTGCAGCGCACCAGCTCCGAGCGGATGACGAGCCGGTCGTTCGGTGTGCTCGACTCGTCGTCACTCGCCGCCGCCGCCATCGGTGCCACCGTGGCGGGTCTGGTCATCGACGACAACGATCTCACCGTGGCCGTGGTGGCGATCGGGTGTGTCTCGGCCGCCGTGCTCCTCGCCGGCTCGTTGGCGTTGCGCTCCACCGAGCGTCGTACCCAGTCGGTCGACACTGTGCTCGTCGATCAACTCCGCGCGGTCTCGTTCCTCGATCGGCTGCCGTTGCCCACCCTCGAACGTCTCGCCACCGGGCTCGAACGCCGGTCCGCCGACGCCGGAGCACGGCTCATCGTGCAAGGAGAGCCCGGTCGGGACTTCTTCGTCCTGCTCGACGGCTCGGTCGAGGTGACGATCGACGGTTCGGTCGTCGGGACGGTCGCTGCGCCCGCGTCGTTCGGCGAGGTCGCCCTGCTCCACGACGACGTGCGCACCGCCACGGTCACCACGACCACGCCGTGCGACCTGGCCGTCATCGACCAGCGCCAGTTCCTCGACGCCGTCGAACGAACCGCCTCCAGCCACCGGGAAGCGCTCGCTGTCGCACAGCAGTACCGGCGACCGCTCAACGGCTAGGGTCGCGGCGCATGTCAGCCTTCCACGAGTTCGAAATGACCTCGATCACCGGGGAACAGGTCTCCTTCGATCAATTCCGGGACCAGATCTGTCTGATCGTCAACGTCGCGAGCGCTTGAGGCCTCACACCTCAGTACGCAGGTCTGCGTGCGCTCCACGACGACAACGACGACGTGACCGTCCTCGGTTTCCCCTGCAACCAGTTCGCTGGGCAGGAGCCCGGCACCGACGCCGAGATCCTCGAGTTCGCCACGTCGAAGTACGGTGTGACGTTTCCGATGTTCCACAAGATCGAGGTCAACGGCCCCGATGCTGCACCGCTGTACAAGTGGCTGAAGTCCGAGCGGCCCGGTGACGGCGACAGTGCCGAGATCACCTGGAACTTCGAGAAGTTCCTCGTCGACGGGCAGGGCAACGTCGTGGAGCGATTCGGCCCACAGACCACGCCCGAACAGGTCGCCGAGGTGCTCGACACCTACCGCTGACGCGGCGGGACGACGTCGGAGGACGGCGACGTGACGATCCGCTTCACCCACAACGAACGGCCCACGGTGGGCGTCGAGATGGAACTCAACGTCGTCGACCCGACGTCGGGAGTGCTCGTCTCTGCGGCCAACGAGCTCCTCGCCGACCTCGGCGTCGGACACCCCGGCGGCGAGCATCCGAAGGCAAAGCACGAGCTGTTCCAGAGCACGATCGAGGTGATCACCGGCGTCTGCGAAACGCCCGCCGACGCCCGCCGCGACCTCCAGAACAGCATCGGCGAGCTCCGCTCGGCCTGCAACGATCGGGGGCTCACGCTGATCTCCTCCGGCACGCACCCGTTCTCGCTGGCCCGTGAGCAACAGATCAGTCCCGCCCAGCGGTATCACGACCTGATCGAAGCCATGCAGTGGCCGGCACGACGCCTGCTGATCTGCGGCCTCCACGTGCACGTCGGCGTGCGTGACGGCGCTCGGGCGATCGCGATCATCAACGAGCTGCGCCGACACCTCCCGCTGTTCCTCGCGCTCTCGTCGTCGAGCCCGTACTTCGAAGGCGAGGACTCGGGGCTCGCGTCGGCCCGCTCGAAGGTGTTCGAGTCGCTGCCCACGGCGGGGCTCCCACCACCCCTGGCGGACTGGGACGACTTCGAGACGTTCATGTCCACGCTGCTGGATTCACGGTGCATCAGTTCGATCCGCGAGGTGTGGTGGGACATCCGCCCGCACCCCGACTTCGGCACGATCGAGTTCCGGATGTGCGACGCCACCCCGACCGTGCGCGAATCGGTGGCGCTGGCCGCGCTCGCCCAGACGCTCGTGGTGTGGTGCGATCGCCGCATCGACCAGGGTGACCTCCCACCCGCCGCGCGTGAGTGGACCGTGCGCGAGAACCGCTGGCTGGCTGCGCGGTTCGGGGTCGATGCCGAGCTGATCGTCGAGCATCCCGAACGGGGGGCCCCGGAGCGCCGCCCCGTACGCGACCTCGTGACCGACCTGCACACCCAGCTCTCCCCGATCGCCGACGAACTCGGCACTCGAGCCGAGCTCGACGACCTGCTCCTGGTGTTGGAGCTCGGTTCCGGGGCGATGCGTCAGCGAAGGGTCGTGGAGCGCGGCGGTACGCTCGTCGACGTGGTGCACCACCTCGTCGACAGCCTCGCCACCGACACCATCGCATGACCGACACCATCGCATGACCGCCATCGACCACACCGCAGCGACCGGGGCGACACCGCTCGACGCCTGGCTCGCCGAGCACGGCGAGGGCCTCGTTGCACTGCGACGCAACATGCATGCGCACCCCGAGCTCAGCGGCGAGGAGTACGCGACCACCGAGCTCGTCGCCGAGCGCCTGGAACTGGCGGGCCTGAAACCCCGCCGCCTCTCGGTCGGCACCGGCCTCGTGTGCGACCTCGAACCCGCGACACCCGGCAGCAGCCGGGTGATCGCGCTGCGTGCCGATCTCGACGCCCTGGCGATGGCCGACGAGAAGTCGGTGCCCTACGCGAGTCAGACGCCCGGTGTGGCCCACGCCTGCGGGCACGACGTCCACACCGCGGTCGTACTCGGTGCCGCCCTCTACTTCGCACACCACCTCGACGAACTCGCTGGCCCCGTGCGTTTCGTGTTCCAACCGGCCGAGGAACGAGTCCCCGGCGGGGCACTCGACGTGATCGACGACGGCGGTATCGACGATCTCGACGCGATCGTCGGTGTCCACTGCGAACCGAAGCTCGACGTCGGGACGATCGGACTCCGCCCGGGCGCGATCTCGTCGGCCGCCGACATGGCGAGCATCACACTCACCGGGCCCGGTGGCCACACCGCTCGTCCCGAGCTCACCGTCGATCTCGTCGCCCTCGCCGCCCGCGTCGTCGCCGAGTTGCCTGCGAGGGTTGCTGCCCGACTCGACGAGCTCGGCCGCGACGCCGACGGCAGTGTCGGAGCCGGGGCGGTCAAGCTGGTGTTCGGGTCGATCCACGGCGGTGATGCCGCCAACGTGATTCCCACCCACGTCGAACTCAGAGCGTCGATCCGGACACCGTCGCTCCCGGTGTGGGAACTCCTTCCCCACCTCGTCGACGAGGAGATCCACGGGATCGTGAACGCGTCCGGTGCCGAGGTGCGGGTCGACTACACACACGGGGTGCCACCGGTCGTGAACGACGCCACCGTCACCGACACGGTGCGGCGCGCCGGCGAGACGATCGTCGGCGCCGCGTCGGTCGTCACGGTCGAGCAGAGCTGGGGCGGCGACGACTTCGCATGGTTCACGCGCCAGGTGCCGGGCACCTACGTCCGCCTCGGCGTGCGCGACCCGGCGGGCCCGACCCTCGATCTGCACGCCGGGCACTTCGACGTCGACGAGCGGGCGATCCCACTCGGGGTACGGCTGCTCGTCGAGACGGTCTACGAGTTCCACGGCGGCCTGCGTCCCTCGTGACCGGGCGTGTCTGGGTGTTCGGGTACGGCTCGCTCGTCTCGCCGAGTTCGCTCGAGTCGACGATCGGTCGCCCGGTCACCCCGACCGATCTGGTCGTCGCTCATCTCGACGGATACGGACGCCGCTGGAACTACGGGTCGATGCACCTGCGGGGCGATTGGATCCACGACGGCACCGACGTGCGCCAAGGGCTCGTGGTGTCGCTCGGCCTGGTCACCGCCGACGCCGAGTCGTGCAACGGCGTGGCCGTTCGGGTCACCGATGCCGAACTGGCGTCGCTCGATTGGCGGGAACGGGACTACGAACGCACCGAGGTCACCGACCGGATCCAGGCCGACGGACTCGCCGCCGACGACCGCATCGTGACCTACGTGCCGAGACCGAGCGCGATCGAACGCTACGAGCAGGCTCGCGACGAACGACGTGCCGGCATCAGGCGCTCGTACTGGGACCTCGTCGCCGCGGCGTTCGCTGCGCTCGGCGACGACCATGTCGAGGTGTACCAGCGCACACCGCCCCCGGACGTCCCGGTGGTGGACATGTCACTCTCGATGATCGGTTGACGCGGGGAGCGCCATCAGCTCCGCCCACAGTGCATCGACCTGTTCGACCAGCGCGTCACGGTCGCCGCCGTTGTCGATGACGTGGGTGGCAGAGGCGTTTCGTTCCTCGCGGCTGATCTGGCTGCCGATCCGGGCTCGGGCGTCAGCCTCGTCCATCCCACGCTGCTCGACGAGCCGTCGGACCGCGACGTCGACGGGAATGTCGACGACGATCGTCGCCGACAGGCCCTTGCGCGGGTTCTCGCCGAGCAGCGGGAAGTCGAGCACCACGACCCGATCGGTGTCGCGATGGGCGTCGATCTGGCGCTGGATCTCGTCCTGCATCGCAGGGTGCACGATGCCGTTGAGATCCTTCAATGCGGCCTCGTCGTTGAACACGATCGCCGCGACGGCGGCCCGGTCGAGCGAGCCGTCGTCGCGGATGATGTGCTGGCCGAAACGTTCGGCCATCGCCTCGAGCACGGGACTTCCCGGCGACTGGAGGTCGCGAGCGATCTGATCGGCGTCGACGATGGCGGCACCGCGCTCGGCCAACATGGCCGACACGGTCGATTTGCCCGCTCCGATGCCTCCGGTCAGACCGACCAGGATCACTCGCTGGGGGCTTCCTCCGTGACGACGTCCTCGACGACCTCGACGACTTCGGCGACTTCGACGTCGCCGGCTTCATCGGTCGACTCGACGACCTCGACGGCTTCGGCGACTTCGGCGGCTTCGACGGCCTCGGCCGGTTCGGTTCCGGCGCCTTCGCCGCCTTCGCCGTAGTACTCGGACCATGCAGCCTCGGCCTCGGCCGACGCTTCGCCCTGGATCCAGTTGCCGGCGGAGTCGACCTCGAAGTGCTCGCGGTACTCGGCGGCCAGCTCGCCACCTTCGGCGGCCTGCTTGATCGACAGGCTGATGCGGCGGCGGGCGAGGTCGAGATCGATGATCTTGACCCACAGTTCCTCACCGGGCGTGACGACCTGCTCGGGCGAGTCGACGTGGTGGGCCGACATCTCCGAGATGTGCACGAGACCCTCGATGCCCTCGCCGACCTGGACGAACGCACCGAACTGCACCAGCTTGGTGACCCGGCCGTACACGAGCTGGTCGACCTGGTGGCCTTCGGCGAACTCCTGCCACGGATCCTGCTGGGTGGCCTTCAGCGAGAGGCTGATGCGCTCGCGGCTGAAATCGACGTCGAGGACCTGCACCTTGACCGGGTCGCCGACGGCGACAACGGATCCGGGATGGTCGACGTGCTTCCACGACAGCTCGCTGACGTGGATGAGTCCGTCCATGCCGCCGAGATCGACGAATGCGCCGAACGAGACGACCGAGGAGATCGTGCCTTCGCGGACCTCGCCGACCTTGAGGTTGTTGAGGAACTGATCGCGGGTCTCCTTCTGGTTCTCCTCCAGGTAGGCGCGACGGGACAGGACCACGTTGTTGCGGTTCTTGTCGAGTTCGATGATCTTGCAGTGAACGGTCTCGCCGATGTACGGGGCGAGATCGCGGACACGGCGCAGCTCGACGAGCGATGCGGGCAGGAAGCCGCGCAGGCCGATGTCGACGATGAGACCGCCCTTGACGACCTCGATGACCGGGCCGGACACGACGGCGTCGGCTTCCTTCTTGGCCTCGATGTCGCCCCACGCACGCTCGTACTGGGCCCGCTTCTTCGACAGGAGCAGGCGCCCTTCCTTGTCCTCCTTGGTGAGGACCAGCGCTTCGACGCGCTCTCCGAGCGAGACGACCTCGGACGGGTCGACGTCGTTGCGAATGCTCAACTCACGAGCCGGGATGACACCCTCGCTCTTGTAGCCGATGTCGAGCAGGACCTCGTCCTTGTCGATCTTGACGACGGTGCCGTTGACCATCTGGCCGTCTTCGACGGTGACCATCGTGCCGTCGATCGCATCGGCGAACGACATGCCGAGATCGTCGGACACGATCTCACGGGGGGTGTAGACGCCCTCGTCGTCGAACGTTCCCATCTGGTTGGTGGGAGACTCGGAGGTGGTTGCTGTGTCGGACAAGGGACGGACTGCTTTCGAAAACGGATGTGTGAGTGGATGGACAGGCGCGCCGCTTGCACGACGCAGCGAGCCATGGTACCAGCCCCCGGCCCATTCCGAAATGTGCCCCTCACCCCCGATCACTCCCCGAAAAATGCCCGGATCTGCGCGCTCAGCGCGACACCTCAGGCATTTTTCGGGATTCAGGTGGGTCGGTGGGCGATGACGAGGAACTCGGGGGACTCGGTCGTCGGGGGGTCGGCGCCATAGGCGCCGGGTTCGACACTCGCCAGCGAGTCGACGACCAACCCGTGGTTGCCGAGGAGCAGACGCAGCTCGCGAGGCGTGTAGCAGCCGGTCCAGAGTTCGACGGATCGGGCCTCACCGGTCTCGGAGCGGATCTCGGTGGTCTCGTGGGACACCCCGGCGTCGGCGTCGAACTCGGCACCGTCGTGGTACTTCACTGCGAAGTAGGCGTTGAACGCGCTGAGAGCCAGCCGCCCGCCCGGTCGGAGCGCCCGGGCCATACCGGCGACCACCGCATCGTCCTCACCGTCGGCGGTCATCATCCCGAACGCTCCCTGGCAGAGACAGATCGCCGCGTCGAATTCACCGTCGAATCCCAACGATCGAGCATCACCGCGCTCGAAACTCGCGAGCGATGAGCGAGTTCCCCGGATCTGCGGGTCTCGCTCATCGCTTGACCTGCGCGCTCGGGCGATGTCGATGAACCGCTGGCTGATGTCGATCCCGTGGACCGTGATGCCTCGACGGGCGAGTTCGATCGCGTGACGGCCCGTGCCACAACCGACGTCGAGCACCCGCTCGCCGGGCACGAGACCGAGGGCGGCGACGACGTGATCGACCTCCTGCACAGTCCCCTTGGTGTGGGCGTACCGGTCGTACGCGGAGCCCATGTGGTCGGCGAGCTCCTCGAACCAGTGATCGCGCTCGGCCATCACTCCGTCGGTTGATCGGCGGCGAGGTCGGCCGCGTAGCTGCGTTCGAGGAAGTCGCGGGTCGCCGCATCGTTGGCCTCGACCAACCCTTGAGCGTTCAGGACGTCGAGACCGTCGGGAGCATCGGCGAGTTCGTCCCAGCTCGCCGCATCCCACACCCTGCCGCGCCGGAAGGCCTTCGCACAGTGCATGAACACCTCGTCGGTCCGAACGACGATCGCGGTGGTCGGGCGCCGGAGTTCGTCGGACCACAGATCGAGCGTCGCAGGGTCGGTCGTGACCCAGGCACGGCCGTTGACCCGCACCGTCTCGTCCTTGCCGGGTATGACGACCAGCACTGCCGCCCGACCCGTGGCCACGACCGCGCGGAGACTGTCGATGAGATTGTTGCCGTTGAGATCCGGGATCGCGACGTGGCGCTCGTCGAGGATCCGCACGAACCCCGGCGGGCCGCCGCGTGGCGACACGTCGAGGTCGCCGTCGGCGCCGAGTGTGCCGACGAGCACGAACGGCGACGAGGCGACGAACGCACTCGTGGCCTCGTCGAGGACCGCCGTCTTCTTCGCCGCCACGAGACGGCTCGGTGCCCGGTACAGCGCGGCGAGCTCCTCGATGCTGCCGAGGATCGACCCGACCGGTGCGTCGTCGTCACCCATGTTCACCCCTTCGCCGACGCCCACGTGTCACCCCACGAGACGTTCACCTCGAGCGGTACGTCGAGCCGAGCGGCGTCGCGCATCAATCTCACGACCAGATCTCCGACCTCGTCGTGTTCGTCCTCGGGCACCTCGACGATCACCTCGTCGTGGACCTGGAGCACGATGCGGCTGTCGTACTCCCCTGCCACCAGCGCCGCATCGATGGCCACGAGTGCGACCTTGAAGATGTCGGCCGCGAGCCCCTGGATGCCCACGTTCATCGCCTGGCGCTCGCCGGCCTGACGGACGCGGAAGTTCGAGTTCATCAGCTCGGGGATCGGTCGCCGGCGTCCGAACAGCGTCTCGGTGTACCCGCGCTCGCGGGCCTCGACGACCGTGCGGTCCATGTAGTCCTTGACGTTCGGGAAGGCCACGAAGTAGGCGTCGAGGATGACCGCTGCCTCCTCGGTGGGGATGTTGAGCCGCTGCCCGAGTCCGTAGGCCTCCATCCCGTAGGCGAGACCGTACGAGACCATCTTGGCCTTCGATCGCTGCTCGACGGTGACCGAGGCGGGGTCGACCCCGAAGACGCGGGCCGCCGTTGCGTTGTGGATGTCCTGGCCGCTCGTGAAGGCCTCGATCAGGCCGGGGTCCTTCGCGAGGTGAGCGATGCACCGCAGTTCGATCTGGTTGTAGTCGGCCACCAGCAGCTTGGTGCCGGGCGCGGGAACGAAGGCCTTGCGGAACTGGCGGCCTTCGTCGGTGCGCACCGGGATGTTGTGCAGGTTGGGCTGGTCGGAGGAGAGGCGACCGGTCCGGGCGACGGTCTGGTTGAACGTCGCGTGGATCCGCCCGTCGTCGGCGACCTCCGCGAGCAGGCCTTCGCCGTACGTGCTTCGCAGCTTCTCCACCTCGCGGTAGCGCATCAGCGGCTCGAGGAACTCGGGCCACTGGTCCTTGATCTTCTCGAGCGTCGCGGCGTCGGTGGAGTACCCGGTCTTGGTCTTCTTCCCCGGCGACAACCCGCGTTCGTCGTAGAGGATCTCGCGCAACTGCTTGGGCGAGTTCAAGTTGAGGTCGTCGCGTCCGGCCACGTCGCGCAACTGCGCCTGCAGTGTCTGCACCTCGTCGGACAGGCGTTTGCCGAGCGCCCGGAGTTCGTCGACGTCGACGCCGATGCCGACGTGCTCCATCTTGGCGAGCACGAGCACGAGCGGGTTCTCGATGGTGCGGTAGAGCTCGGCCATCCCCTGGGCCTGCATGCTCGCCACGATCGGCTCGGCGAGCGCCTGCACGGCGAGAGCGTCACGGGCGGCCAACTCGGCGTCGCCGAGCGAGGTGCCGTCGAGGTCGAGTTGTCCACTGCCGGCGGCGTCGTCGGACGGCCGGGCGAACGCGGTGTACTTCTCGATCAGGTCGGGCAGGGTGTAACGCGCCTCGGCCGGGTCGATCAGATACGCCGCGATCGCCGTGTCGAGCGTGAGCCCACGCAACTCGACGTCGAACTCCAACAGCGAGCGCATCAGCGGCTTGACGTTGTGTCCGTGCAGATCGGTGTGCGCGCCGAGCGCCGACCGCACGGCGTCGTCGGCGAGCACGTCGGCGGGGATCCACAACACGTCTGCGACCGACGCATCGGTGACCACGGCGATCCCGGCAAGGGGGCTGCGGCCCGGTTCGCCGACCCAGGTCGCCGCGACGTCGAGTGTCGGCAACGCGGAGATCGCCGCGGCAGCCTCGGCCGCTGACGCTGCGGTCGTCACCTCGGCGACGATCTCGGCGCGTTCCTCGACCGGCCCGAGATCGACGGACGTTCCCATCGCGGACAACGCCTCGTCGAGACGTCCGGCCAGGGTGCGGAACTCGAGGAAGTCGAACAGCCGCTTCAGTTCCTCGGCGTTCGGCCTCACCTCGAGCGCGTCGATCTCGAACTCGATCGGCGCGTCGTGACGCAGCAGCATCAGGTCGAGGTTCTTGCGGGCCCGCTCTTCGTGCTCCGCGAGGTTCGAGCGCAGCTTCGGCGTCTGCTCGTCGACGTGGGCGAAGATGCCGTCGAGGCCGCCGTAGGTGTTGATCAGCTTGGCCGCGGTCTTCTCCCCGACACCCGGGACACCCGGCAGATTGTCGCTGTTGTCACCGCGCAGTGCGGCGTACTGCGGATACAGCGCCGGGGTCACCCCGGTCCGTTCCTCGATCCCGGCCTCGTCGTAGAGCGCGTAGTCGCTGACGCCACGCTTGTTGTAGAGCACCTTGACGGCGGGGTCGCTCACGAGCTGATAGCTGTCGCGATCGCCGGTGACGATGATCACGTCGTTGCCCGCGTCGACGAGCTTGTCGGTGACGGTCGCGATCAGGTCGTCGGCTTCCCACCCGGCCAGGTCGATCGCGGTGATCCCGACCGCATCGAGGACCTCTCGTACCAGCCCCATCTGTTGACGGAGAATGTCGGGGGCGGCGTCGCGTTGGGCCTTGTACAGCGGTTCGGCTTCGTGGCGGAACGTCGGCTCGGGACGGTCGAAGGCGACGAGCACGCCGTCGGGGGTGTGGTCCTTGAGCACGTTGATCAGCATCGACGTGAACCCGAACACGGCGTTGGTGACCTGCCCGCTCGCGGTGGCCATGTCGGTCGGGAGCGCGAAGAACGCGCGGTAGGTCAGCGAGTTGCCGTCGACGACGAGGTAGCGGCCCATGTGATCGGTTCAGTCTGCGCTGGGCCGCAGGGAGCCGTCGATGATCCGGTCGGCGACGTCGCGCATCCTGATGCGCTCGGTCATCGCCGTCCGCTGGATGAACGAGAACGCATCGGCCTCCGACATGCCGGCGTCGTCGATCAGCACACCCTTGGCACGCTCGACGACCTTGCGCGACTCCAGCTGCTCGCCGAGCGCGTCGATCTCACCGGTGAGCGATCGCAGTTCTCGGAACCGGCCCATCGCCACCTCGATCGCCGGGATCAGGTCGCTCTTCTGGAACGGCTTGACGAGGAATGCCAGTGCGCCGGCGTCGCGGGCCTGCTCGACCACCTCGCGCTGGCTGAACGCGGTGAGCATCAGTACGCCGCAGATCTTCTCGCCGTTGATGATGCGAGCCGCTTCGAGTCCGTCCATGCCGGGCATCTTGATGTCGAGGATCGCGAGGTCCGGCTGCAGCCCGCGCACGAGCTCGACCGCCTGGTCTCCGCGACCGGTCTCCCCGATGACCTCGTAGCCCTCCTCTTCGAGGGTCTCGCGCAGGTCCATGCGGATGATGGCCTCGTCCTCGGCGATCACGACACGCAATGGCATGGCTCTTATCTAGCAGGTGACCGCCGAGATCCTCTCCCGATCGGTCCGAGCCGAATCACCAGTAGCCGCTCATCAGCTCGGTGATCCACGCCGGTTGGTGGACTGCCATGCGGGGCTCGAACTCCCGGACGTACGGCTTGATGTCGAGCACCGGCGTGGCATCGATGGCATCGAGACCGCGCACGCGGACCTCGAGGCCGTCGACCGCGACGAGCTCGCACGTGGTGACGCCGAGACGGTTCGGGCGTGAACTCGCCCGCTGGGCGAAGATCCCCACGCGGGGCCAGGCCTCGTTGCCCCGCGGGTGCCGGGCGCCGGTGGTGACCTTCTCCTCGTCGAACCGGTCGAACAGGAAGATCACCTCGACATGGGAGAACTCGTCGAGCCCGGCGAGCGCGTCGGGGGTGAAGCGGGCGTCGTCGAGGCGGATGATGCTCTCGACGCTGCCCCAGTCGTCGTCCTCGCGTCCGACCCTCGCCGACACCACGCGGCCGATCGCAGCCACCGTGTACTCGTCGGACGACGCCATCAGCCGAACGCCGCGCTCACGGCGACGCTGACGGGACGGACCAACTCGCGCAGCCGCGCACTTCCGTCGACACCGATCGCGTCGTACGGCGCTGCGGCGAGTTCGTCCGTGCGTTGCTCGATCCACGCCCGACGTTCACGACCGAGGTCGGTGAACGCGAGATCGGGGTCGAGCCACCCGATCGAGCGGAGACGCTCCTCGGCGGCGAGCCAGTCGTCGCCGCTGCGCTGCCGCGTCGCTCGCAGGATGTCGGCCGAGACGTCCCCCGCGGCGGCGTGGGTGACGAGCGCCTCGCAACCGTTGAGCCCCTCGACGGTCAGCGCGGCGATGTGGCCGTCGCCGCGGAACTCGCGCAGCAGCGTCTGCGCGTGCCACAGCACGAGATGCGGTTCGTCCGGCCAGGGAAGCGACACGTGCCCGGCGAACAGCGGGCGGCCCTCGGGGCGCTCACACGCCAACAGCGCCGCCGCGCGGGCCAACTCGGATGCCTCGACGATCTCGGGCGACCCGATGGCCTCGGGGGCGAAGCGTCGGAGCATCCGGTCGGCGGCACGGAGCCGCGCCGCGAGGATCGCGTCCGGCGTGACCTGGGACCACACCCCCTCCATGCTCGTCCGGACGAGCTCGGGGTCGAAGTTGAAGAACGTGGCGATCACCACCGGGGCCGGAACGGCGCCCATCGGTGCCGACCGGGATGCGAAGTAGCCGCGCATGCGATCGTCGACACCGAGCGCGGCGTACTCCTCGCGGGCCTCGGGCACGAAGTAGATCGCCCCGTGCACCGGTTCGAGGGTTCGCCAGGTCTTGCGTGCAATCGTGGGATCCATCGGCCGAGCATGGCATCCGGGACGCTCCCGGCCGGACCTCGGCGATCCGTGCGGTCACATACGGTCGAGCAGTTCGTCCTGGCGGACCTCGAGCGTGGCGATCTCCTCGACCACCTTTGCGCGATGTTTCGCCAGCGCGTCGACGTGGCGTCGCGCATCGCGAGCCTCGTAGGAGGCACCAGCGGTCTCCGAGACCAGTGCTCGAATCGCCTGATCCTCGGCGTCGTCGCCGAGGTGGATCAGCTGTTCGTCGATCACCGACAGCTCGCTGCGCAGCGACTTCAGACGCACCGCCACCTGCGAAAGACGCCGCTCGACCAGCCAATTACCCATGCTGCGGCCAAGCTACTCGGGCCGGGTGGCCACCGGCTTGCACCGCGCTGACGCTCGAGCCACGCGTCACGCCCGGGGTCGGACCCCAGAGGTGACGATCGGTGCCCCGGGTCGGACTCGAACCGACACTTGACGGTGTTTGAGACCGTTGCCTCTGCCAATTGGGCTACCGGGGCGGGTGCGACGGTCGAGGTTAGCGGGCTTACCGAGCGGTAGCTCGTACGGCACCAAGCAGAGGTCTAGCCTGCCCACAATGCTCGCTTTCACCTTCCCCGGCCAGGGCTCCCAACGCCCCGGTATGGGACTGCCCTGGCGTGACCACGAAAGCTGGGAACTCGTCGACGAGGCCAGCGACATCGCAGGCCGCGACGTCGGTTCCCTGCTCTGCGACGCCGACGCCGACGAGCTCAAGGACACCCGCAATGCCCAACTGACCACGTTCGTCTCGAGCCTGATGGTCCTCGACGCCGTCGAACGACTCGGCATCGAGCCCAGCTTCTGCGCAGGCCACAGCCTCGGCGAGTACACCGCGCTGACCGCAACGGGAGCGCTCGGTTTCGACGACGGCATCCGCTTGGTGATCGAACGCAGCGCAGCGATGCACGACGCCGGCCTCGCCCAGCCCGGCACGATGGCGGCCGTCCTGGGGCTCGACGACGACCAGGTCGACGTCGCCTGCCGGCGCGCCGACGCCGACGTCTGGGTCGCCAACTTCAACGCTCCCGGCCAGGTGGTGATCGCCGGATCGCCGGCCGCGGTCGAGGCCGCATCGCTCCACGCAAAGGATCTCGGGGCGAAGAAGGTGATGCCGCTGCAGGTGTCCGGGGCGTTCCACACGCCGTTCATGACCGCCGCCCGCGACCGGCTCCGGACCGCGCTCGCCGAGGCCGACCCGCGCGACACCGACGTGCCGGTGGTGGCCAACGTCGACGGACTCCCCCACGACCGCGCCGCCGACTGGCCCAGCCTGCTGTCCGCACAGCTGTCGAGCCCGGTGCGGTGGAAACACTGCCTGCTCTCCCTCGCCGACGCCGGGGTGACCGACTTCGCCGAACTCGGGCCGGGAGCGGTCCTGACGGGGATGGCGAAGCGCACGGTGACGAACTGCCGCACGATCTCGGTGTCGACCCCCGAGGATCTCGACAAGCTGCTCGAGTGGGTCGGTGCGGGCAGCACGTCGGCGCCCGCACACCTCGAGGGCGAGCACCTGTTCGCCGTCGAGCGGTTGGTGGTCAGTCCCGGCGCCGGCATCTTCACCCCGATCGGCGCGCTGCGCGAGGGGTCGACGATCGACGTCGGGACCGTGCTCGGCCACGTCGGTGACATCGAGGTGCGTTCGCCGTTCGCCGGGATCCTGCAGAGCTACATCGCCCTCGACACCGAGCGCGTCACGACCCGCCAACCGATCGCGTGGCTGCGCAGCGAGGCCACCTGATGCCGGCGGTTCCCAACGATGTGCGTGGCGCCGTGATCTCGGGGTGGGGAACGGCACTGCCCGAACGCGTCGTCACCAACCACGACCTCGAGCAGACGATGGACACCAGCGACTCGTGGATCACCGAGCGGACCGGGATACGCGAGCGCCACGTCGGTGGCAGCACCGTGGGACTCTCGGTCGAGTCCGGGCGCCGAGCGCTCGAGATGTCGGGTCTCGATCCCGCCGACATCGACATCCTCGTGCTGGCGACCACCACACCCGACCGCGCCGTGCCGGCGAGCGCGTCGAGCGTCCAACGCGAACTCGGGCTGAGCTGCGGGGCGTTCGACCTGAATGCGGCCTGTTCCGGATGGGTCTACGGGCTGGTTGCCGCTCACGGCTTCATCGGCCTCGGTGCCGAGAAGATCCTGCTGATCGGCACCGACACGCTCGCCCGGATCACCGACTGGACCGATCGCAACACCGCCATCCTGTTCGCCGACGGCTCCGGCGCCGCCGTGATCGAAGCGGTCGACGGGCCGGGCCAGCTGCTGGGGTGGGATCTGAACTCCGACGGATCTGCCGAGGAAGCGCTCTACTGCGACGTCGGCGGATTCCTCCAGATGGAGGGCAAGGAGGTGTTCCGCCGCGCCGTGCGGATCATGGTGGAATCCGCGACCTCGTCGATGGCGCGGGCGGGCGTCACCGCCGACGACATCGCACTGGTCGTCCCCCACCAGGCCAACATCCGCATCATCTCGGCGTCGTGCGACCGCCTCGGCATCGCCCTCGACCGAGCATCGATCGTCCTCGACCACACCGGCAACACCTCGGCTGCGTCGATCCCGCTCGCCCTCGCCGCCGCGCTCGATGCAGGCCGCGTGGCGGACGGCGATCTCATCCTGTTCGTCGGGTTCGGCGCCGGCATGACGTCTGCGAGCGCCGTGGTGCGCTGGAACCAACGAGCTCACGAACACATCAGGAGTACCCCGGCATGACCGACGACACCCACGAGCCCGCCGCCGGTACCGGACGCATCGTCCTGGTCACCGGCGGGTCGCGCGGCATCGGCCTGGCCGTCGCACGTCGCTTCGAGTCGATGGGTGATCGTGTCGCGGTCACCTACCACTCGTCGCCCCCACCCGACGGGTTGTTCGGCGTACGGTGCGACGTCACGTCGAGCGACGACGTCGATGCGGCGTTCACGACGGTCGAAGAGCGCTTCGGTGGCCCGGTCGAGATCCTGGTGTCGAACGCCGGGATCACGAACGACGGCCTGCTCCTGCGCATGAGCGAAGACGATTTCACCTCGGTGATCGATGCCAACCTCACCGCCGCGTTCCGCGTCGTCAAGCGCGCCGCACGTGGGATGCTCAAGGCACGGTCGGGGCGCATCGTGCTCGTGTCCTCGGTGGTCGGGCTCCTCGGATCGGCCGGACAGGCGAACTACGCCGCATCCAAGGCGGGCCTCGTGGGCTTCGCTCGTTCCGTGGCGCGAGAACTCGGTTCTCGATCGATCACCGTCAACGTGGTGGCGCCCGGCCCGGTGGCCACCGACATGACCGCCGCGCTCGGCGACGACCGACTGGCGCAACTCACGGCGATGGTGCCGTTGCAGCGCGTGGCGACACCCGACGAGATCGCCGGTGTGGTCGCGTTTCTCGCATCACCCGACGCCGCGTACGTCACCGGCGCCGTGATCCCGGTCGACGGTGGCCTCGGAATGGGTCACTGACCCACCGGTCGACGACGCCGATCATCGGTGCACCGGACCCGGTGTGCCTACACTCTCGACACACCTCGCAAACCCAGGAGAAGACCGTGGATCAAGAACTGTTCGCCCGTTTCCGCAAGTGCGCCGTCGAGGTGCTGTCCGTCGAGGAGAGTGCCGTCGTGCCCGAGGCCAACTTCGGTGACGATCTCGACGCCGACAGCCTCGATCTCGTCGAGCTCGTGATGGCGCTCGAGGAAGAGTTCGACATCTCCGTTCCGGAAGAGGAGCTGGAGGGCGTCGAGACGGTGCAGCAGGCGTACGACATCGTCGTCGCCAAGGTCTGATGAACAGCGGCCGACGGGTCGCGGTCACGGGTCTCGGTGTCGTGGCGCCGACCGGCGTCGGGCGCACGGCGTTCTGGAACGGCCTGCTCGGTCCCGGTGTGACCAGCGGTCAATCGATCACGATCGACGACTGGGACCCCTCCCCGTACTTCGACAGTCCCAAACACTCGCGCCGCACCGACCGCGTCGAGCAGTTCGCGGTGGCCGCCGCGGCTGAGGCATTCGAGCAGGCCGGTGGCGTCACCGCCATCGGCGTCGAGCCCGCTCGCTTCGGCACGATCTTCGCAACCGGAGTCGGTGGGCTCCACACGATCGAAGAGCAGGTCGAGGTCCGGTTGGAGAAGGGCGAACGCCGCGTGTCGCCGTTCCTCGTCCCGATGATGATGGCGAACGCGTCCGGAGCGTCGATCTCGATGCGCTACGGGCTGCAGGGACCGAACGAGACGATCTGCACCGCGTGTGCCGCGGGCTCGCATGCGATTGCGTACGCCGCACGCCTGATCCGTTGGGGTGTCGTCGACGCCGTCGCCACCGGTGGGAGCGAAGCTGCAGCGACTGCGACCGCACTCGCCGGATTCGGCAACATGACCGCGTTGACCAACGCCGGGATCAGCCGCCCGTTCGACGCCGAACGCGACGGATTCGTCCTCGGCGAGGGAGCCGCCGTGCTCGTGCTCGAGGAGTGGTCGCACGCCGTCGAGCGCGGCGCCACCATCCTCGGCGAGATCCTCGGCGGGGCGAGTACCGCCGACGCCCACCACATCACGGCCCCGTCGCCCGGCGGTGTCGGCGCGATCGCGTGCATGCGCCTGGCCCTGGCCGAGTCGGGTCTCGAACCGGGCGATGTCAAGCAGGTGAACGCGCACGGGACGTCGACTCCGCTCAACGACGCCGCTGAAGCCGCGGCGATCTCCGACGTGTTCGGACCCGGCAACGTGCCGGTCGTGTCGACCAAGGGCGTGACCGGTCACGCGCTGGGCGCCGCCGGCGCACTGGAGGCTGCGGCGGCGCTGCTGTCGATCGAGCATCGCCTGATCCCACCGACGGCCAACACCACGGTCCTCGACGAGGACATGGACATCGACCTGGTCATCGGCGATGCCCGCCCGTGGGAGCCGGGCCCGGTGATCTCGAACAACTTCGGCTTCGGCGGCCACAACGGCTCCGTCGTCATCGCCCCACCCACCTGACGATTGCACCAGGGGTCTGACCCCTGGTGCAATCGTCAGGCGAGGACGAAGAGGAGTTCGCACTGGCAGGCGACCTCGTCGCCGACCCTGGCCCGGCCGGAGCCCTTGCCCGCACGCGCCGACATGCGGCCGAGTTCGACCTCGAGGATCAATTCGTCTCCCGGAACCACCTGTCGTCGGAACCGAGCCTTGTCCAAGCCGCCGAAGAGCGGCAACTTGCCGGCGAACCGTTCGTCGGCGAGCACGGCAGCGGCACCGACCTGTGCGATCGCCTCGCACATCAACACGCCTGGCAGGGTGGGCCGTCCGGGGAAGTGACCGGCGAAGAAGTACTCGTCACCGGTCAGCCGCCACACACCCGACGCCGACACGCCCGGCACGATCGACAGCATCTCGTCGACGAGCAGGAACGGCGGACGGTGCGGCAGCAACGACTCGGGGCTGGGGAGATCAGCGGGCATCATCGGATCCAATCTGGTCGGCGGCGGGCGTGCGCGTGGTAGTGGTCGGGGATCGATCGGAGCGCGTCGTCGATCCAGAACGGCTCATCCGATCGTGCGGTGACGACCTGGGCCAGCCGTTCGTGCAGTGCGGCACGGACCTCGTCGGGCGGGGCCGGGTCGTGGGAACGCCACACCACCATCGGAACGCCGCACGAGTCGCATTCGGCGATCCAGCACAGTTCGTCGCTGTGGAACCACTCGGTGAACGGCGTTGCCTCGCAGAGTTCGCAGTCCGGTTCGTGAGGCACCACGACGGTCACCGTACGCGACAGTGGGGCCGGCCGCCACGATGGCGACCGGCCCCACTGCGGAGCGTTGACTCAGTTGTTGCTGATCAGATCAGGCGGGGCAGCTGGCGAGGAAGGCCTCGACGTCGATGCTCGGCGGAACCAGGACACCGTCGATCACGTGGATGACACCGTTGCTCGCCAGGACGTCGGCGGCAGCGACGTTCACACTTGCGTTGAGCGTGACACCGTCGGTCAGGCCGATCTCGATGTTCTCACCCTGCAGCGTCGGCACCGCTACCTCTTCGAGGTCGGTCGACAGCACCGTGCCGTCGACGACGTGGTAGGTGAGGATGGCGGTCAGCGCATCGCTGCTCTCGGGGAGCAGGAGGCAGTCGACCAGACCGTCCGGAAGCGCGGCGAACGCATCGTCGGTCGGAGCGAAGACCGTGAACGGGCCGCCGTCGGCGAGCGTGCCGTCCAGGCCGGCAGCCTGGACCGCGGCGACGAGGGTGTTGAACGAACCGGCGCCGACGGCGACCTCGACGATGTTGCCGGGCTCCTCGGCCATGGCGTCGGAGGTCTCGGTCATCGCTTCGGTCGTCTCGGCCATGGCCTCGGTCGATTCGGGGGCGTTCGTGTCCGAGCTCGAGTCGTTCGAGTCCGAGCCGCAGGCGCTCAGGGTGACGAGGCCGGCGATGGCGCCGAGTGCGATCAGGCGGGTTGATGTGCGCTTCATGTGGAGGTTCCTTTGTTTGGGAGGGTTCGCTGTGCTGTTCACGCCGCAGCGAAGCGGCATGTGATCTCTACGAACCCACCCCCTCATCCGGATGACGACGAGGCGAAACTTTTCCTACTCAATGTCGCTGCCGGGCCTCCGACCCACCTCCCGTGCGGGATCGCCACGGTATCCGGGTGGATACGTCGACGCGAGTTCGGCGGCCGACGGGGTGCGGCGACGGTAGGCGTCAGCGGGCAGGAGTGCAGTGATCGCCGCCATGATCCGCTTGGTGTCGGCCTCGAGCGAGCGGCCCTTCAACTCGACGGGTTCGCCGACCCGGACCCTCACGGTGGGCGGCGACGTGAGGTTGAGCACGTTCGGCACCCGGCTCGACCGTGGCCAGACCTGCTCGGTCCCCCAGAGCCCCACGGGCACGACCGGCGCGCCGCTGAGTTGGGCGAGGCGCGCCGCACCCCATCTCCCGACGGGCTTGCGGAAGAACGCCGGCCCGCGCGGGATCGTGCCTTCGGGCATCATCGTCACCATCTCACCACCGGCGAGTGCATTCGCTGCCGCTTCGAGCGGCTCGTCGGACCCGGTGCCGCGATCGACGCGGATCCCACCCATCGCGGCGGCGATCGGACCGACGATCGGAGCGTCGAAGACCTCCTTCTTCCCGAGGAACCGCGCCGGACGACCGCTCTTCGCGATGGTCAACGACATCGCCGCGACGTCGAAGTAGCTGCGGTGGTTGGCGCACAGAATCGCAGCGCCGACACCGGGGATGTGTTCCACGCCCGCGATGTCGAACCTGGCGTACGGGTAGGCGGCGGGCCGGGCGAAGCGCAACGCCAGCTCCTGCACCTCCAGACCGATCACCGGCACTTTCAGCACGCCGGGCGACACGTCGAGATTGAGCGTCGGCCAGCGCCGGGCCGCGGCAACGAGCACCATTCGCGGGTCCGGGTTGACGACCACGGGATGGCCGACCGCAGCGAGCATCGGGGTGTCGTACACACTGTCGGAGTAGGCGTAGCTCTCGCGGAGGTCGACACCGTGGCGGTCGGCCCACTCGGTGATCGCTGTGAGCTTGCCCGCCGACCACACGAACGGGCCGTCGAGCGTTCCGTCGTACGTGCCGTCGGCTGCGACCCCGTACCGGGTGGCGACGACGTCGTCGAGGCCGAGGCGGTCGGCGAACGGCTTCACGAGATCGTACGGCGTCGTGGTGGCGAGCACGATCGGCCGACCGGCGGCTCGATGGGCGGCGAACGCAGTTGCGGCGAACGGCTGCACCATCGCGCAGAGATCGTCGGCGACCGTCTCGGCTGCCGCCCGCACCGACGCCTGCGATCTGCCCTTGGCAAGGCTGACCGCCTGGCGAGCCAACGCCATCGACGGCAGCGTCTCCCCGACGGCATTGAACAATCGGTAGACGAGCTGCTCACCCGGCACGGGATCGGCACCGACGAGGCCGGCGAGCCGCATGGCTCCGGCGAACACCTCGCCGGATGCGCCACGGAGCAGCGTGCGATCGAGATCGAAGAAGGCAGCGCCGCTGGAGGGGCCGGACGGAACGGGTGCCGGGGTGGGCGCCGAGGTGGACGATCGAGAGGTCACGTGGTCAGGCTACGTCGCCGACAAAAAGGACCCGGAAAACGGGAAAGACCCGGATGGGGGATCCGGGTCTCTCAACCTGGGAATGTCCTCCGGTTGGGGGAACCGGTTGGTGGACTTCCCTTCGAGTGGAACATGGGGGGTGTTCGCACTGCGATCTGCTTGTGAAAGTATGCACGTGAACAAACGATCACGCAAGTAGAACAAACAGATACCCGCTATCGTTCCGAGCGATGGACGTCCGGCAGCTCGCCACCCTGGTCGCGATCGCCGACCACGGCACGTTCTCCGCTGCGGCCCGCGCCCTCTACACCGTCCAGTCCAACGTCTCGAGCCACATCGCGCGCCTCGAGAAGGAGCTCGGCGTCACGCTCGTCGACCGCGCCCAGGGCGGCCTCACCGAGGACGGCATCCGGGTCGTCGAGCGCGCACGACGGATCCTGAACGAACTCGACGACATCGCCGCCGACATGTCGAGCCGGCACGCGACGGTCTCGGGCCAGACCCGCATCGGCGTCATCGGCACCACCGCCCGCTGGCTGATCCCCCGGTTCCTCACGCGCCTCAGCGACCAACATCCGCAGGTTCGGGTCATCGTGCAGGAGGGGGCGACCTCATCGCTGATCCCCAACGTGCTCACGGGCCAACTCAACGCCGCGATCGTGCATCTCCCCGTCGACGAACCGGAGCTCGTGATCGAGCCACTGTTCGCCGAGGACCTGCTGCTGCTCGCCGCCGACGGTCACCCACTCGCGCAACGAGAGACCATCCCGCTCGCCGAACTCGACGAAGTACCGCTGCTGCTTCCGCCGCCGGGCGCGGCGTTGCGTCGCGTCCTCGAACGAGCAGCAGCGACCGCCGACATCACCCTGCGGGCGCAGGCCGAGGTCGACGGCGTCCGACTTCTCGCCTCCCTCGCCTTCGACGGGTTCGGTGCGGCGATCGTCCCGGCCACCGCGGTACCCACCTGGCTCGAGGGTTCGTTCCACCGCATCACCGTGCCCGAACTCCCCCGCCGCGTCGTGGCGTTCGCCCGGCGCCGGCGGCCCAGCGCCAGCGCTCCGACGATGGCGGCGCTCGAAACACTCCGCGAAGTCGCGCGCGACCAGGGAGCGCAGCAGCACGGCGTCCACCCGGACGCCGCAGCGATTCCGTTCGGCCGGGGAGCGTGAGCGGACCGACGACACTCGGACGCGCCCCGCGCAGCGCGGCGCCCGATACTGTCGCCGCGGATGAGTGATCCGATCGAGACCGGCTTCGCGATCGCCGCCCACACCCCGGGCGACGTCGCGGTGGCCGTTCGCGCGCTCGGAGGTCGCCAGGTCGTGTGGACGGAGTTCACCTCCGACGACCCCGCAACCCGTCTCACATCGGGATCGTCCACGCAACTCGCCCTCGGAGCCGAGGTCGCACTCGCGCAGCGCTTGCCCTTGATCATGGTGCTCTCGACGTCTGGCGCAGCGATCGACGAAGGTGTCGCGGCGCTGCACGCCTGGGGGCGCGTCGCCAGCGCCATGGTGGCCTGCTCGGGTGTCGTCCCGACGGTGGTGATCGTCGACGGACCGGCCGTGTCGGGGCCGGCGCTGTTGCTGGGCATCGCCGATCTGACCGTGATGACCGCCGACAGCTACGCCTTCGTCAACGGACCGACGATGGTCGAGGAGTTCACCGGGATCGGGATCGGGGCCGAGGAGTTGGGCGGGGCAGCGAACCACGGCCGCTACAGCGGTGTCGCCACGAGCGTGGTGGCCGACCGTGCGGCAGCGGTCGACGCCGTGATCGATCTCCTGTCGTACCTGCCCGACCACGTCGATGCCGAACCACCGCATTCCCCCACCGACGATCCGATCGACCGTCGGTGCCCGGAGGCCGGCGCTCTGATCCCCCCGACGTCGACGGGCAGCTACGACGTTCGCTCGGTCGCGGCGGCGATCGTCGACGACGGATCGATGACCGAGCTGCGACAGAGATGGGCGAGCAACGTCATCACCGCGTTCGCCACCATCGGCGGCGCGCCGGTCGGCATCGTCGCCAACCAGCCGATCACCCTCGCGGGCACCCTCGACATCCCGGCGTCGCAGAAGGCGGCACGGTTCGTCGCGTTGTGCGACGCGTTCAACCTCCCGATCATCACCCTGGTCGACACGCCCGGCTTCTACCCGGGCAAG
The DNA here is from genome assembly GCA_963715285.1 of Ilumatobacteraceae bacterium. GTDB lineage: Bacteria > Actinomycetota > Acidimicrobiia > Acidimicrobiales > Ilumatobacteraceae > Sva-07. The sequence goes on from CAVQRU010000007.1 coordinate 76,727, forward strand.
GATCTCGAGTGGCGCGGGATGATCCGCCATGGCGCCCAGCTCGTGTACGCCTACGCCCGAGCAACCGTGCCGCGCATCTGCGTCATCCTGCGCAAGAGCTACGGCGGTGCCTACATCGTGATGGACTCCAAGACGATGGGCAACGACCTGTGCCTCGCGTGGCCATGGGCCGAGTTGGCCGTGATGGGCGCCGGTCAGGCGGCTGCGATCCTCCAGCGACGGGCCACACCGGAGGAACGCGCGGCGTTCGAAGCCGACTACGCCGAGCGGCTCCTCAATCCGTACGTCGCCGCCGAGCGCGGGCTGGTCGATGCCGTCATCGACCCCGCCGACACCCGCATCGAGATCGCGGCCGCGCTCTCGGTCCTCCGGGACAAGCGAGAGGTCCTGAGCGGACGCAAGCACGGCAACAGCCCGCTCTGAGCTGCGCGTGAATGCGAGGTGAACGAGCCGTCGGTTGGGTCCGAACCGGGCGGTCGGCACTAACGTGGCGCGGCGGCGGGGAGGAACCCCCGACCCCATCGACAACGAGTTCGCGCCACGAGAGGAAGCCACGTGCCCGACACCATCACCATCACCGACGACCGAACCGGAAAGACCGTCACGGTCCCGATCGAGGGTGGCGTCTTTCCCTCGTCGGCGCTGCGCGAACTCGACCCGACGCTGTACTGCTACGACCCGGCGTACCTCTCGACGGCATCGTGCAAGTCGGCGATCACCTACCTCGACGGCGACGCCGGCATCCTCCGCTACGGCGGCTACCCGATCGAACAGCTCGCCGAGCACTCGACATACCTCGAGGTGGCCTACCTGCTGCTGAACGGTGAGCTGCCGAACAAGGAGCAGCTCGACACGTGGGTCGACGACGTGACCCACCACACGTTCATCCACGAGAACATGCGCAAGCGGTTCGTCGACGGGTTCCACTACAACGCGCACCCGATGGGCATGTTCATCTCGTCGGTGGCAGCCCTCGGCACGTTCTACGACGGATCCAAGGAGATCGAGGACCCTGCTCAGCGGAACCGCCAGATCCTGCGCCTGATCGCCAAGGCACCCACCCTCGCGTCGATGGCCTACCGCTTCTCGGCCGGGCTGCCGTTCAACTACCCGAACAACGACCTGTCGTACCCGGCCAACTTCCTCAACATGATGTGGAAGATCGGCGACTACGAGGTCGATCCGGTGCTCGAGCGGGCGATGGAGGTGTTGTTCATCCTGCATGCCGACCACGAACAGAACTGCGGCACCACGGCGATGCGGGTGATCGGTTCCAGCCACACCGATCCGTACTCCTCGGCTGCCGGTGCGGCCGCGGCGCTGTACGGCCCGCTGCACGGCGGCGCCAACGAGGCGGTCGTCCGGATGCTCACCGAGATCGGCTCGATCGATCACGTGCCCGCGTTCGTCGACTCGGTCAAGAAGGGCGAGGGACGCCTGATGGGCTTCGGTCATCGCGTCTACAAGAACTACGACCCGCGTGCCCGGATCATCAAGGAAGCCGCGTACGACGTGTTCGAGGTGACCGGCAAGAACCCGTTGCTCGACATCGCGCTCGCGCTCGAGGAGACGGCACTCTCGGACCCGTACTTCGTCGAGCGCAAGCTCTACCCGAACGTCGACTTCTACTCCGGCCTGATCTACCAGGCGATGGGGTTCCCGGTCGACATGTTCACCGTGCTGTTCGCCATCCCGCGCATGTCGGGTTGGCTGGCGCACTGGCAGGAACTCCTGAACGACCCCGCCCAGAAGATCTCCCGGCCGCGCCAGTGGTACGACGGTCCCGACGAGCGCAACTACGTCCCGATCATCAACCGCTGATCAGCGGAGCGGGTCGATCGCGGCGTTGAAGGTGGCGCTGGGGCGCATCACCGACGTCGCCATCGCGGCATCGGGCGCGTAGTAGCCACCGATGTCGGCCGGCTGGCCCTGCACGCCGAGCAGTTCGTCGACGATCGTCTGCTCGTTGGCCGACAGCTCGGCGGCGATCGGCGCGAAGATCGCAGCGAGCTCGGCGTCGGCCGTCTGCGCCGCAAGAGCCTGCGCCCAGTAGAGCGCGAGGTAGAAGTGGCTGCCGCGGTTGTCGATCTGGCCGAGGCGGCGCGCCGGTGACTTGCCGTTCTCCAGCAGCTGTCCCGTCGCGGTGTCGAGCGTCTCGCCGAGGATCCGCGCCCGCTCGTTGCCGGTCACGTTCGCCAGGTGTTCGAACGACACCGCCAACGCCAGGAACTCTCCGAGCGAATCCCAACGCAGATAGTTCTCCTTGACGAGCTGCTGGACATGCTTCGGCGCAGATCCACCGGCGCCGGTCTCGAAGAGACCGCCACCGTTGAGCAGCGGAACGATCGAGAGCATCTTGGCGCTCGTGCCGAGCTCGAGGATCGGGAACAGGTCGGTCAGGTAGTCGCGCAGCACGTTCCCGGTGACCGAGATCGTGTCCTCACCACGGCGGATCCGCTCGATCGAGAACCGTGTGGCCGCCTCGGGGGCCATGATCTCGATCTCCAGTCCGCTGACGTCGTGGTCGCCGAGGTACCGGTTCACCTTCGCGATCAGCTGCGCATCGTGCGCCCGATCGGCGTCGAGCCAGAACACCGCGGGGGCGCCCATCGCACGCGCCCGCTCGACGGCGAGACGCACCCAGTCGCGGATCGGTTCGTCCTTCACCTGGCACGCCCGGAAGATGTCGCCGGCGGCCACCGGCTGCGTCATCACGGCATCACCCGTCGAGACGTCGACGACTCGGATCGTGCCATCGCCGGGCGCCTCGAAGGTCTTGTCGTGGCTGCCGTACTCCTCGGCCTTCTGGGCCATCAGGCCGACGTTCGGGACCGTACCCATGGTGGCCGGGTCGTAGGCGCCGTGGACACGGCAGTCGTCGATCACCGCCTGGTACACGCCGGCGTAGCTGCTGTCGGGGATGACAGCCTTGGTGTCCTGCTGCTCGCCGGCCGCGTTCCACATCTGGCCCGACGTACGGATCATCGCCGGCATCGAAGCGTCGACGATCACGTCGCTCGGAACGTGCAGATTGGTGATGCCCTTGTCGGAGTCGACCATGGCGATGTCGGGGCCGGCGGCGTAGGCCGCGGCGATGTCGGCCTCGATCTCGGCGCGCTGACCGGCCGGCATCGACTCGACGGCGGCGAGCACGCTCGCCCACCCGTTGTTGGGATCGCCACCCGCGGCGGCGATCGCGTCGCCGTACTTCGCGAACACGTCACCGAAGAACACCTCGACGGCGTGTCCGAACATGATCGGGTCGGAGACCTTCATCATGGTGGCCTTCAGGTGCAACGAGAACAGCACGCCCTGGTCCTTGGCGTCGGCAATCTGCTCGGCGAGGAACGCCCGCAGCGCAGCGACGTTCATCACCGACGAGTCGACGACTTCGCCGGCCAGTACCGGCACGGACTCCTTCAGGACGGTGACGGCGCCGTCGTCGGCGACGTACTCGATGCGCAGCGTCGTGTCGGCCGCTGCCGTGATCGACTGCTCGTTGGATCGGAAGTCGTCGGCACCCATCGTGGCGACGTGCGTCTTCGACTCCGGTGACCACGCGCCCATCGAGTGCGGGTGCGACTTGGCGTAGTCCTTCACGGCCTTCGGGGCGCGACGATCGGAGTTGCCCTGGCGCAGTACCGGGTTGACGGCCGACCCCATCACCTTGCCGTAGCGCTGCTTGATCTCGACCTCCTCCGGCGTGGAGGGCTCGTCCGGGTAGTCCGGAAGGTCGTATCCCTTCGCCTGGAGCTCGGCGATGGCCGCCTTCATCTGCGGCACCGACGCACTGATGTTGGGCAGCTTGATGATGTTCGCAGCGGGCGTGAGCGCCAGGTCGCCGAGCTCCGCGAGCGCATCGCCGACGCGCTGTTCGGGCGCGAGCCGCTCCGGGAAGTTGGCGAGGATCCGCCCTGCGAGGGAGATGTCGCGGGTCTCGACGTCGATTCCGGCCGATCCGGCGAAGGCCTCGATGACCGGCAACAGCGAGTAGGTCGCGAGCGCCGGCGCCTCGTCGGTGAAGGTGTAGATGATGGTGGACGGGGTGATCTCGCTCATGGGGTTCCTGCTCGTTCGGGGTCGACTTGTCTACAACTTGTCTACACTGTAGCAACAGCGAGCCCACCGCTCCACAGGAACGCTGTGGGTCCCAACCTCTACGCTCGGCGGCGATGGACTTCGACTGGACTCCCGAGCAGACAGCCCTCCGCGACCAGGCCCGCAAGGTCGCCACCGGGGCGGTGGAGCGCTACGGCCGCCACAACGACTCGTGGATCAACGGCTTCTCCAAGGAGTTCGCCAAGGAGATGGCGGCACACGGATGGATCGGCATGACCTGGCCGGTCGAGTTCGGTGGCGGCGGTCAGCCCGCCATCAATCGGCTGATCATCGGCGAGGAACTGATCGCGGCAGGCGCTCCGATCGCGGCGATGTGGTTCGCCGACCGCCAGATGGGTCCCACCCTCATCCACTACGGCACCGCCGACCAACAGGCCGAGTTCCTCCCCGGGATTCTCTCCGGCGAGACCACGTGGTGCATCGGCATGTCGGAGCCGAACTCCGGATCCGACCTGGCCTCGCTCGTGACGAGCGCGGTGCGCGATGGCGACGATTTCGTGATCAACGGTCAGAAGATCTGGACGAGCTTCGGCGAACTCGCCGACTACTGCTACCTGATCTGCCGCACCGACGCCGACGGCCCCCCACACCGCGGAATCAGCGAGATCATCGTCCCGATGGACACCCCTGGCATCGAGGTCCGCCCGATCACCGACATGACCACCAACCGCCACTTCTGCGAGGTCTTCTTCACCGATGTCCGCGTTCCGGTCGCCAACCTCGTCGGCGTCGAGGGCAACGCCTTCAAACAGACGATGGCCCAGCTCGAACACGAACGCGGCGGCATCGATCGGCTCGTGTCGAACCGGGCGCTGTACGAACTCGCCGTCGAACGCGCCGACCGCACCGATCCTCGGGTGCGTGACGAGATCGCCCGGCTCGAGACCGGGTATCGAATCGGCCGCATCCTCGTGACCCGCGAGGTACTCCGCCAGGCTCCGGCCGGATTCTCCGCTGCGACCAAGTGCTTCTGCACCGAGCACGAGATCGACGTCGCGGAGTTCGTCGCTCGGACCTTCGGTGCGGAGGCGATGGTCTGGGACGATGTCACTCGCGGCCTGGTCTACGCGCCGGGATACACGATCATGGGCGGCACCTCCGACATCATGCGCAACATCCTCGGCGAGCGGGTGCTCGGACTCCCTCGCGAACCACGCTGACACCACACGGCGGCCGCCGGCGCCGGCGAGGTACGATCGGACCATGGACGGTGACGCTGAGCGCGCGGCGACCACAGTGAGCACCGAACGGGCGAGCCATGGCCCAGCGACCTGACTTCCTGGACTTCACCGTCGGCAACGACCAGCTCGCAGCGTTGCGATGGCCCGGCCTGCTCGGCACGCCCACCATCGTCGCCGTCCACGGCCTCACGGCGAACGCGTGGGCATGGGATCCGTTCGCCCACCACCTCGCCGGAGGGGCGCAGGTCGTGGCCCTCGACCTCCGAGGCCGGGGCCAGAGCCTGGAGACCGCCGGACCGTACGGAATCCGTCGTCACGCGGACGACGTCGCCGCCGTCATCGAACAGCTCGACGGTCCCGCGTTCCTCATCGGGCACTCGATGGGTGCCGCGGTGGCGCTGATGGTCGCGCAACGCCATCCGCATCTCGTCCGCGACATCGCGCTCATCGACGGCGGCCCGCCCCTCCCCTGCCCGCGCGGGCCCGACGTCGACCTCGACGAAGTGCTCGACACGATCCTCGGTCCGGACATCCAGCGGATCGGCACGATCTGGCCCGACCGGGTGTCGTACCACGCGATGTGGGCCGCCCACCCGGCATTCGGGGATGGCATCGGTCCGGATCTCGAACGCAACCTGCTCACGGAACTCGTCGAGGTCGAGGATGGATTCCGTGTCGCCGTGAACGAGGAGGCCGTGCGTCAGGACGGTCGAGAACTCCTCGCCGACGACGAGGTGCGGACCCTGCTCGATCGACACGAGACCCCCGTCACGATCGTCCGTGCCGAATTCGGGATGCTCGGCTCACCTCCCCCGGTGATCACCGACATGCAACGACGCCGTTATCCGCAGCACCGATGGATCGAGGGCGCGGGCCTGAACCACTACTCCGTCGTCAACAGCGCAGCCGGGGCGGCGCTCGTGGCCGACGCAGTTCGTGAGGTCCTCACCGGGCCACCACCCGTTCGCCCCTGACCGAACGGCTTCGGCTTGCTACGGTTCGACGAGTTCTCGAAGGGGAGGTCGCATGTACACAACAATCGTGGTCGGCACCGACGGCTCGGCCAGCGCCGAGAAGGCGGTGTCGCACGCTGCACAGTTGGCGGCCCTGAGTGGCGCGCATCTGCACGTGGCGATGGTCGCCCCGCGCATCCCGGTCCTGGTGGCTCCCGACATGGTCGTCGCTTCCAACGAGTGGGGTGAGGCCAGTGAACAGACGACACGAACCGCCCTCGATTCGGCGGTCGCCATCGCCGCCGAACTCGGCGCAGAGGCAACCCCGCACGCACTCGGCGGCGATCCCGCCGATGCATTGCTCTCGTTGTGCGAGGAGGTGCACGCCGATCTGCTGGTGATCGGCAACCGGGGTATGCATGGCGCTCGCCGCTTCCTGCTCGGCAGCGTGTCGAGCCGCTGCGCCCATCACGCCGACTGTTCGGTGCTGATCGTCCAGACCACGTGACGTCGAACGCCGCACCCCGAGCCACGCCGCTGCCGGACGCCACCGAACTGGCGTCGCTGGTCCGCGACGGCCAAGCGTCGCCGGTCGAGCTCGTCGACGATGCGATCGAACGCATCCAGCGCCTCGACCCCACGCTCAACGCCGTCATCCACGAGCGATTCGAAGCGGCGCGTCGAGAGGCGGCCGGACCGATCCCCGACGGGCCGTTCCGCGGGGTGCCCTTCCTCGTCAAGGATCTGGGCTGCGAGATCGCCGGCGAGCCGCACACGCTCGGCAACCGAGCGATGAAGCAGATCGACGCCCGGGCCCAGACCGACTCGTACCTCTACGAGGCGATCCGCGGGGCGGGGCTGATCACGCTCGGACGCACGAACACCCCGGAGCTCGGCAGCACGATCACCACCGAACCCGTGGCGTTCGGCCCGAGCAGGAACCCGTGGAACCCGGACCACTCGACCGGCGGATCGTCGGGGGGCTCCGCCGCGGCCGTGGCTGCCGGCATGGTGCCGATGGCCCATGCCAGCGACGGTGGCGGCTCGATTCGAGTTCCCGCGAGTGAGTGCGGGCTCGTCGGCCTCAAACCCAGCCGCGGCCGGATCAGCCATGGCCCGATGCTCGGGGAGGGGTGGGCGGGCGCGACCACCGACGGCGTGGTGTCACGAACGGTTCGCGACACCGCTGCACTGCTCGACGTCATCAGCGGTCGCCGTACCGGCGATCCGTACAGCGCGCCGGCGCCGACACGGCCGTTCAGCGCCGAAGTCGGCGCCGCTCCCGGACGGCTCCGCATCGGGCTGGCCCCGGACCACGCCGGCGTCACCACCGACGCCGAGTGCGTCGCCGCCGTCGAACACGCGGGCGAGCTTCTCGAGGCCCTCGGCCACGATGTCGAGATCGCCCAACCCGAGTGCTTCTTCGACGACCGGTTCTCGCGTCACTTCGTCACGATCATCGCCGTGGCGACAGCGATCGACTTCGAGACGATCGGCGACGCGATCGGTCGGCCGGTCGAGGAATCCGATGTCGAACCGGACAACTGGACGTTGGCCTCGATCGGTCGGGCGATCTCGGCGACCGACTACGTCCAGTCGATCAACTGGACCCACGCCTGGTCGCGCCGGCTGCAGGCCTGGTGGGACGACTTCGACCTGCTCGTCAGTCCGGTGATCGCGGTCCCTCCCCCACCGATCGGTTGGCTGAGCGACCCCGAACTCGGCACCGATCGCCTCACGAGCATCCTGCAGTTCACGGCGCAGTTCAACGTGAGCGGGCAGCCGGCGATCTCACTGCCACTCGGGTGGAGTGCCGACGGATTGCCGATCGGCGTGCAATTCGTCGGCCCGGTCGACGACGAGGCGCTCCTGCTGCGGGTTGCATCACAGCTCGAGGTCGCTGCTCCCTGGGCGAATCGCACACCGCCGATCCACGGCTGAACCCGACCGGCGACGGCCGACTCCGCGCCGGCCGACACGGCATCGGTCGGCGTGCTGGACCACCATGGGCCGGTGCGTGTGATGACCTGGAACCTGTGGTGGCGGTTCGGCCCCTGGGAGCAGCGCCATCGGGCGATCGTCGACACCATCCGGGCCGTCTCCCCCGACGTGGTCTGTCTCCAGGAGGTGTGGGTCGAGGCCGAGCGCGACCTGGCGACGGCGATCGCCGCCGAACTCGGCTACCACTGCGTCCGCAGCGACGCGATCGGCACGCACCCGATCGGATTCGCCAATGCCGTGCTGTCGCGGTGGCCATCCGAGCGCCTCGCCGACGAAGCGCTTCCCCGTGGTGACGGGACCCGAGGGCCGCGCCGCGTGGTCGCCGCCACGATCGCAACGCCCTGGGGTCGGTGGCCGATCGCCACCACCCATCTCGATCATCGCTTCGACGAATCGTCCACCCGCATGCTCCAGGCCGCACGACTCCTCGAACTCGCCGCCGACTGGCGCGGCGACGCGACGACCGACCTGCCCGTCGTGCTCGGCGCCGACCTGAACGCTCTGCCCGACAGCGACGAGATCAGGCTCCTGACCGGTCGACGCACCGGTGTGGCCGGCATCGTGATGTCCGACGCGTGGGAACAGTGCGGCGACGGACCCGGTGCGACCTGGCAGCGCGACAACCCCTACACCGCCGGCACCGCGTGGCCGGAACGGCGGATCGACTACGTGATGGTGTCGTGGCCGCGTCCGAGGCCGGCCGGCAACCCGACCCGTGCGTGGATCGCAGGGAACGGCCCGGTGGACGTCGACGGTTCCGCCGTGTGGGCGAGCGACCATGCCGCCGTGGTGGTCGATCTCGTCACGCCGGACTGACGCGACGGATCACCGCGGATCACAGCGACGGATCACAGCGTCACGACCACCTTGCCGTACGTGCGACGCTCGGCGAGATCCTGGAGTGCGGTGGCTGCGTCCTCGAACGCGTACGGCGGATACAGCGGCGGGTCGACCGCTCCCGTGGTGGCCATGTCGAGCAGGGTGGTCATCTGCTCGCGCAGCGACTCGGGGAACCGGGCGAGGGAAGCGCCCCAGTGCACGCCGACGATCGAGTAGCTCTTGAGCAGGACGTGATTGGTGGCGACGTCGGGGATGCCGGCGACGAAGCCGATCACCAGCAGCCGACCGTCCCAGCCCATGCATCGACGCACCTGGTGGAACGTGTCGCCACCGACGGGGTCGTACGCGACGTCGACGCCACCACCGCTCGCGTCGCGCACGAGGTCCACCCAGTCGGGCGTCGCCTGATGGTCGATCACCACGTCGGCACCCACGTCGCGGGCGAGCGAGCACTTCTCCTCGCCGCCGGCGACGGCGATCGTTCGGGCACCGGCAGCCTTCGCGAGCTGGATCGCCGCCGTCCCCGTCCCGCCCGCCGCGCCGGTGACGAGCACCGACTCCCCCGCTCGGAGCTTCGCACGGTCGCGCAGCGCGTACAGGGTGGTGCAGTAGTTGATCGGGATGGCCGCTGCGGTCGCTGCTGACACCCCGTCGGGGACGGCGAACACCGCCTGGGCCGGATGGGTGACCTGTTCGGCGAGCCCACCGCCACCGAGGAACACGACGCGTTGCCCCACGTCGAGACCGCTGACGCCCTCACCGAGCGCTCGGACGGTGCCGGCGAGTTCGCCGCCGGGCGTGAACCCCGGCGCCGTCTTCACCTGGTACTGGCCGCGGCACTGGAGGACGTCGGGAAACGCGAGGCCGACCGCCTCGACGTCGACGAGCACCTCACCGGCGCGTGGTTGTGGTGCCGCTTCCTCCACCAGCCGGAGCTGGTCAGCCGGGTCGCCGAGTTCCTGCAGTCGCCAGATGCGCATGACGCGACCGTAGGCCGCACGACGACCTTGTGGAGAGCCGCGTCGGCCGACCCGTGGTCAGGGCGTGCCGATGCGACTCCGCGAGTCGACCAACCGGACCGGGCGAATGCCCCGGAACCCCGGTCCCGCGGATCCGAGGACGTCGACGAGGACGTCCGCGGCAGCGGACGAGTAGACGCAGATCTCACCGTTCACGTCGGGACGGACCACGGCGAAGTTGGCGACCGTCTGACGCGCCGAGATGTTCACGTTCGAGGTGTCCGGGCGACCCTCGGCACAGGGGTAGACCGTGCCGTAGCCGGCCCCGTCGGCGTCGACGAGCGTCACGTTCATGAACACGCCCCGGCTGGCCGCGCCGGACGGCAGGGCCGACCGAGCCGAGAAACGCACCACTCGTCCGGCGGCCCGAACGGATCCGTCCGACCTCGTGTCGACCAGTCGTCTCGCCTGCGGCACCTCGATGGGGGCATCGTCACTGAACGAGGCGAACCGGTCGACGATCAGATGCACCGCGGTCGACGACGTCACGCAGATCTCTCCCCGCGGGTCCGGTGTGGCCATCACGAGATTCGGTGTGACCGAACCCGGAACGACGTTCACGTTGGAGGTCTCCATCCCCCTCACGCCGCACGGCTGGACCGTGACGAAGCCCGCAGCGGCAGCGCCGAGCGCCGTGACGTTGAGGGCGACGGCACCCGATCCAGGGGGGCCGACGCTCAGACGCAGTTCGGTCATCGCCGGTTGACGTTCGCCGCGGACCCGGCTGTCGTACAACCGCGCCGGGGCGCCGTCGACCACGTCGACCGAGTCGTCGAACCGCCCGAACACGTCGACGATCACCTGCGCGGAGGTGTCGTTGTAGACGCAGATGTCACCGCTCGGGCCGACGGGGACGATCGCCGCGGCAGCAACGGTGTGGTCGCGCCGGTGGTTCAGGTTGCTGACCGGCGGACGGGGTCGATCGCACGGGTAGGCGCCGAACCAGCCGACGGTCCGTGTCCCGGTCGCGGTCAGGTTCACCGCGACGGCGCTCGTCGAGGCGCCGTCGGCAACGTGGACCCGCGTGACGGTGCCGTTGTCGAGCCGGGTCTCGTTGTTCCTGACGGCGCCGGCGATCAGGCTGCTGTACAACGCAGCACCCTTCGGGTTCAGGTGGATCGCGTCGTAGGTGAGACCGGGTTGATCGGCAGCGGCCGCCCAGTCGACGAGCGTGAGATCGGGGTGACGCTCTGCCGCACGTTCGAGATGCTGATTGACCGTCGGGAAGTACCACAGGTACTTCAACCCTCCCTGCCACGCCGACGGCGACACGTACTGCGGCTTCACCTCTCGCAACGTCACCCAGTAGACGTGCTCGACGCCGGCGGCGGTCAGCGTCTCGACCATCGAGTCGATCGACCGGTCGAAACGCGCCGGATCCCAGTACGGATAGTTGTAGCCGCTGCCGATCACGACGTGATCGCCGATGATCGAGCGGTTCGACGTCAGCGTGGGGACGACGTGCCGTTCGCGGAGTTGCTCGACCATGTACGCCGGTGTCCCGATCGTGTTCACCTGCCAATCGCTCGGAAACGCCCTGGGGAGCGCAGCCGCCGCGCCCAGGCCGACGGAGTCGGCGAAGAGCGTCACCCGGTGCTCGGATGGTGCGGGGGCAGCGACGGCCGCAGGCGCGTCATGCGAACCGATGCCGATCGAGGTGACGAGGAGAGCACCAGCGAGCGCGAGGCCGACGCGTCCGGCCGTCCGCACCATCCGGGTCATCGGACCCACCATCCGGTGACGTCGAACAACGTCTGCGTGGTCCGGTCGGAGTACACGCACAGCCTTCCGGTCCCTGACACGCCGGTGGTGACGGAGTTCGCGAGCGTCCGGCCCGGTCCCGCATTGACCGACGAGGTCGGTGGCATCGGGCCGCACCCGTACGTCACCAGATACCCGCCGCTCGTCGGCCCGACCATCGTGACCGTGCCCGTCACCGCTGCAGCTCCATCGGGGGCCACGCGGACGTCGAGCGTCTGCGCGGTTCCCTGGATCGGGGCCCAACCTCCGATTCCGTTGCGGGTGTCGAGCAGGCGGGTCGGCACGACGGGAACGAACGCCAGTCCCCCGTCGCCGAACGTGCCCGTCAGATCGACGATCACGTCGGCGCGGCTACTCGTCCGCACGCAGACGGTGTCCTGTCCCGAGGTCGGCACGAACGCCGAACCTGCAACCGCCTCCGCGACGCCGTAGTTGACGTTCGACACCCCCGTGGTCGCGCCGCACGGCGCCGCGCGCAGCCAACCCGGTTCGGCCGCGTCCACCACGGTGAGGTTCAGGGCCACGGCGGTCGCCCCGGGCGGCGTCGGCACCGTCAATTCGACCGATCGTCCGGTGGTACGGGTGTCCACGAGCCGTCGGTTCGCGGGCAGCGGCGTGAACCCGGAGCCCCCGACACCACCCACGCCACCCACGCCGCCGACGAAGGCTCCCTGCAGGTCGACGATGACGTCGGTCTCGCCCTGGTTGGTGACACACACCGCCCCGTCTCCGTCGACGGGGGTCACCGTCATCGCCCCTCGCGAGACGCCGGCGGTGAAGTTCACCGTCGATCCGTTCGTCGACCTCCCGCACGGGCCGACGGCCAGGTAGCCATCGGCGGAGGGGTCCGCGGCGGTGAGGTTCAGTGCCACCGCCGTCGCTCCCGCGGGCAGCTCGGCACCCAGCGGCACCGCGAAGGTCGAGTCGCCCGTACGGCGGTAGGGCGCGTCGCCTCGGGTGTCGATCACCCGAGCCGGCACGAGCGGGACGAACGTGCTCCGTGGAGCGCTCGGCGCGGGGAGGCGTGCGTCGGCACCCACACGCTCGGCGCGTGCGAGGTCGTCGGTGAACTGTGTCGCCATCCGCAGCGAACGCTGGCGGTATCCGGCGACGTCGAGGTGAATGTTGTCGCTGCTGCGGTATCCGCCGCTCCCCATCTCGGCGGGCCAGTTCCAGGTGAAGAAGTCGGCGCGTTCGGCCGCGATCTGCGCGAGCGCACTGTTCCAGGCGTCGGCGGACGGCCCGCTGCCGACGCGCTGGGTGATCATCGGCCACCAGATCCGGTGTCCGGCGCCGATGCTCGCCACCACGTCGAGGATCCGCGTGCGTGCACACACCGCATCGGCGTTGCAGATGCCGGAGTCGTTCGCGCCCAGGTTCACGATGACGTTCGGGGCGTCCCAACCCTGACGTCGCCAGGTCTCGAACCACCACCCTGCGGTGGTGCTGTCCGTGGTCGGTCCCGCCTTGTAGCCGACGCCGGCACGGAAGCGGATCGGTCCCCAGCCGAGCGCATGGAGACGGTCGGGCAGCGTCGGCTCCCACAGCCCCGCACCGAGGAGCACCGAGTCACCGAACACGGTGACGGCCCCCAACGGGCCTGGCGTCACGAGATCGATGTCCTTGCCGAGGACGATGCCGTCCGCACGACCCTCCGGCGGGAGGACGGAGACCGCGACGAGCAGTGCCGGCAGCAGCACCACGGCGCCGAGCAGGCCTCGGAGCCGCGGCCACCCGAGACGCGTCCGCTGCGTGTGGCTCATCCGGACGTCCAGACTATTGGTCGCGGTGGCGACCCGGGGCCTCGGGGTCGTCGTCGGAGACGTAAGGTCGCGGAGGTGCGCCGATTCCGAGCAGGATCAGCACGACCAGTGCTCCCCTGGACACACGTCGCCGTTGCGCTCACGGTGGCGATGACCGTGACGGTGCTGCTCGTTGGTGCAGCGCCCGACGTCACCACCGTCCCGCCGGTGCGGGCGGCGGCCACCGGGGTCGGCATCGGGTCGCCTGCCCATGCCACGATGCCGGCAGTGCGCGGAACGCAGACGCGTCTCAGCCCGACACCCGACCCCGTCGCGTGCGCACGGGTGGCGGTCATCGGCGACTCGCTCATCGACAATGCACGATGGTACGTCAGCGATGCGCTCGGACACGCCGGATTCGCGTACACGATCGACGCGAGCCACAGTCGTCGGATCCCCGAGTCGGTCCGCGCCCCCTTCAGCGGTGTGACCGCTGCGCGCCAGGTGCGAGCGACGTGGGGCGAGGCGGACTGCTGGGTGGTCGCCCTCGGGTCGAACGACCTCATCTTCGGTGCCGGCGACCCGATGGTGGCCGCGCCGATGATCGACTCGATGCTCGCAGTGCTCACACCCGGCGCCCGCGTCTGGTGGGTGAACATCGACTATCACCGAGATCCGACGATCGGCTTCGACTTCGTGGGTGCGACATCGAGGTTCAACGCCACCCTGGCCGCACGTGCGGCACGGGATCCGCGCCTGGTCGTGATCGACTGGTACTCGTTGGCCGAGGCGCACCTCGAGTGGTTCTTCGACCCGGTCCACGTGAACACCGCCGGGAGCCGGGCGCGGGCCCAGCAGGTTGCTGACGCACTCCCGCGCTGACGGGCCTGATCGGCCGGTCGCGTCGCGGCCGACCTCCCCTCGTGCCGTTCGGGGCTCGAAGGAGCCACCACCCGATCACGAAGGCAGCGGCCGCGACCGTCGCTGATGGCAGCGTCCGCGGGCCGAGGAGCCCGACGACACCGGCACCGACCGTTGTGATCGCCACCCCGACGCCGATTCGCGTGGTCGATGGCGCGGCCCGCGGGGACTCGCCGTGCAGCCGGCTGCGTCCGCGCTCGGTCGCTGCCGCGAGCAGGCCGGTGACACCGAGCACCGCCGCGAACCACAGCGGTCGCGTCAGCCACCACGCTGCGGAGAGCCGGAGCGGCGCCCACAAGCCGGCGGCGATCACCGCCGCGCACAGGGCCAGTGCCGACAGATGCCACACGTACACCGCAACGGACACCTCGCCGGCACGGTCGAGCATCCGCCGTGCCCGCAGGGCGACACGGTCGAGCCAGCTCGCGATCGTCATCAGCAGGCCGACCTGCACGACCGCGGCCACGGCGGTGAAGAGCCCTGGTGGCGTCGTGTTCGACCGCTGTCCCTCGACGGCATCGATCAGTGACGGGGCGTAGCCGGCGAAGAGCACGAGACCCCACGCGACGACCGTTCCACACACGACCAGCAGTGCGCCGGTTCGCTGCTCGTGCACCCACCCGCTCTCCCATCGCCGCCGCCACCACGCGCCGAGCAACCACGCCACGCCCCACGCCAGGAAGAATCCGGGCCAACCCACCGCCTCCGGCGCCCCGTACCCGAACCGGCCGACGTCGAGTGCGAGCAGTACCGCCAGGCACCCTCCGACCGCGACGACGGGTCGCACTGCGAGCCCGGCGATGGCGGAACCGAGCGCAGCGAAGGGCACATAGACGGCAAGGAACCACAGGGGTTGGGTCGCAACACGCCCGCCGTCGGCGACGACGCCCCCTCCCCCTCGTACCAGGATCTCACCGATGCTGGCCACCGACCACGACACCACGACGACCGCGCCGAGGCCCACGAGCGAACCGAGGCGCGGCGCAGCCGATCGCGGCGTCGACGTCGCATTCGCCCACCCCGCCGCCGCGAAGAAGACCGGCATCGGCGCCAACATCGCCAGCCATGCGAGATCCGGGTACAGCGCGAGCACGTTGGCGCCTCTGAGGGTGCCGTCGACACCACGATCGATGACAGCCAGCGCGAGGTGTCCGAGCACCACCATCACGAGGGCACCGACCCGAGCGACATCGATGGCCCCACGACGCCTCGAGGTCGTCGGGTCGGTCGGCATTCAGGCGCCGTGTCGATCAGCCGGGGCCCTCTCGGGCGCGCGGTGGTGCCGTCCAGCCGCCTGCAAGAGACCTCCGATCACGATCCAGAGCCCGCCGAACAGTGCAGCATTGACGACCGAGGCGCCCCAGCCGCCGTCGTCGCGCAGCAACGGCAGCAGCAGTTCGTACAGGGCGATCACCGCGCCACCGACCAGCACGACCGGTGCCAGCGTCTCCTCCAGGTAGGGACGCTTCCAGACGGTCAAGCCCAGTGCCACGACGGCCGCGGCGAAGACGACCGGCAGAATCAGCAACAGCCACAGCGCCGCCGAGATCGCCATGACCACGAACGCGGCCTTCTCCACCCCGGCGGCGTCCCTCCAGCGTTCTGCCCGAGGTGGAGCGATCACTCGGCGATCGCCGGAACCCTCGACCTGTTCGATGCGTTTCCGAGCTCGGGTCACTGCGATCACCACGGCGATCACGAGGACGACGAGGATCGGCATACATCCAGAAGAGACCGACGATCCCCCACCGACCAGGGTCCGAAGGCCCGAGACGCCCTCGTGGCACCGCGCCCGACGGTGGTCAGGGAACGAGCACGAGCTTGCCGACGTGGCTGCGTCGCAGGAACTCCTGCTGGGCGGCCACGATGTCGCTCATCGGAAACGTTCGGGCCACGACCGGCTGGATCTCGTCACGTTCGACATAGCCGATGAGGTTCGAGAACACCGGCTCGTCCCATGCGGTGCAGCCGATCATCCGGAGATCGCGTAGGTAGAGCGTCCGGACGTCGAGTTCGACCATCGGACCACCGATCGCTCCCGACGTCACGTACCGCCCGCCGGGCCGCAGCGCCATCAGGACCTGACCGAACGAAGCGCCGACGACGTTGTCGACCACGACGTCGAACGAGCTCCGCGGTGGCTCGGCACCGCGCTCGATCACCTCGTCCGCGCCGAGCGCGGTGACCTGAGTGGCCTTGGCGGCCGAGACCACGGCCGTCACCCGGGCACCACGGCGTCGGGCGAGCTGCACCACGGCGGACCCGACACCGCCGGACGCACCGGTCACGAGCACATCGTCACGTGGGGCGACACCTGCCCGGTGGAGCATGTTCTCCGCCGTCCCGTACGCACACGGCAGCGAACCGAGTTCGGCATCGGTCCACCCGCACGCGACGGGGAACACCTCCGTCGCCGGCACGGTCACGAACTCGGCGAAGGCCCCGTCGAAGTCCGATCCCATCCAGATGTTCTCCATCGAACCGAAGCCATGGGGACGCTGACACGGCCGAACGAGCACCCGCTGGCCGATCAGCGCCTCGTCGGCACCGAGGCCGACGGCATCCACGACCCCGCAGCAGTCGGTGCCCTGGATCAGCGGGAACGGTGTCGCCGCGTTCCAGCCACCGTCGACGCGCTGTTCGCCACCGTCGACCGGGGCGCCGACGAGGTCGTCGGTCGAGCCCGCGACCGATGCCGAGTACCACCCGAGCCGAGTGTTGATCTCGGTGTTGTTGACGCCAGCGGCGAGCACGCGCACACGGACCTCGTGCGGTGCAGGCTCGGGTACCGGCACCTCGCACACGTCGAGCATCTCGAAGCCACCTCGTCCGCGTGTGACCACCGCCGTCATCGTCGTCTGCGATCGAGAACGCGCCGCACTGGTGGAGCTCACCTCTCGACCTTAGGTACCGTTGCGCTCTCGCCAACCATGAACCCACGCCCCGCACCCCGCAGAACACCGAGATCGATGTCGAACGTGTTCTTCGTCAAGTTCGGATGGTGGCTGTTCGTGGTGTCAGCCCTCCTGTTCGGATGGTCGGCCCTGCGGGCGCGCGACTGGGTGGCAGCGGCCGGGGCGGGTGCGTTCTTCGTGGCCAACTTCAGCTTCATGATCTCGGTCTACCGAGCCGACGACTGACCGGGCGGGCGATCACCTCGGGTCGGATTCGGCTCTCCGCGGCCACAGCGAGGTTCTCGAGGGTGTCGTCGATGCCGTCCTGCGTGTACGACGTTCGATCCTCGACGCCGAAGACGTCCATCGATCGAGGGACCCGAGCGAACAGGGCTCACCGGACCTTGTCGACGAAGTACTGCACCCTGATCGTGTCCGCGTACTCGGGATGATGCGGGAGGTACGGCATCGGTTCGCCGCCGTACGTGGGGGCTGTGTCATGCTGCTGGTCGTGGATGCGGCGCCGAGTGCCGAGGACCTCCTGCGGGCCGCTGAGGCACGCACGGGCCTGTCGGATTGGGGTGACCAGTGGTTTCGACAGCCATTGGCGGCATGGGTCGAGGATCTGCACAGCGACCACCTCAACGACACCGGCCGTTCGTTCTTCACGTCGCTGGCGGTTCGCGACCTCTGCCGCCGGCTCGAGGTGATCGACACCTTGCGCCGTCATCCGGAGATCGACGATGTCGTCATTCCACCGATCGTGTACATCACGGGCACGATCCGTAGTGGTACGACGCTGTTCCACAACGTGATGTCCCTTCACGGCCAGTCGAAGGCGTTGCTGCGCTGGGAGCTGATGGAGCCGATTCCGCCGCCCGAGCGCGCGACAGCGCGAACCGACCCTCGGATCGCCCGGGTGCAGGCGTCGATCGACAAGCGCCGGGGCACACCGTTGGAAGCGATGCACTGGGTCAACGCCGACGAGCCCGAGGAGTGCCAGTGGGGGTTCATCGACTTCGTGTCACTGCTCGCCGGCGCGGCCGGGGGGTGCATGTTGGCGTGGGGAGAGTTCTCGGACACTGCGGACTACACCCGGGTGTTCGAGAACTATCGCCGGCTGATCCAGCTGTTGCTGTGGAAGAACCCGCCACCCGAGGGGGGCTTCCTCGTGTTGAAGGCACCTCAGGTCGCCACACACCTGGAAGCGTTCTCCGCAGTGTTTCCGGAAGCTCGGTTCCTCGTGACCGCCCGTGACCCCTACCGCGTGTTCGCGTCGGGCCGCGCGATGGTCGGCGGAATCGTGGACGCGTTCGTCACGGACGACTTCGAGCCGCCCGATCCCCTCCCCATCGACGCCGTCGAACGAGTGCTGCGGTCACTGCTCGACTTCCATGCGTCGTCGCCGGAACTGATGGACACGATCAGCTACCCGGCCCTGGTGGCCGACCCGGCGTCGGCTGCGCGGGCGTCGTACGCCGAGCTCGGGTTGCCGGTCGATCCGGACCTCACTTCCCGGATCGACGCATTCCTCGACGCGCAGCACAGCGGGGCGCGAGTGCGACCTCCAACGTCCCTGCCCGATCCCGGCCTCACCCACGACCAGGTGCTCGCACGACCCACGGTGGCGGAGTTCTGCGATCGGTTCGACGTCGCACCCGAACGCACGAGGATCACCGGCGCCCACCCCTGAGCGCCGCCCGACATGCACATGGGACGTGCCGTCCGCAGCGGCGCGAACCGGCTTCGATCGGCCGCGCGCGAGCTACGGTCCGTCCATGGACAACGACGCGTTCCAGGACTTCGCCCGGCGGTACACGGCCGCCTGGTGTTCACTCGACCCCGCGTCAGTGGCGTCGTTCTTCGCTGAACATGGCTCGCTGGCCGTCAATGGCCAGGAACCTGCAGTGGGTCGTGCCGCGATCGCTGACATCGCACGAGGCTTCTACGAGGCGTTCCCCGACACGGTCGTCGTCATGGACCTTGCTCGCCTCGCGGGAGATCGCGCCGTCTACATGTGGACGTACGAAGCGACCAACACCGGGCCTGGTGGAACCGGTCATGCCGTCCGCTTCAACGGGTGGGAGCAGTGGACCCTCGACGACGACGGGTTGATCGCTGTCTCGGACGGCTGGTTCGACACGGCGGAATACGAACGGCAGCTGGCCCACGGAATCTGACGCAGCGCCCGAGCCGCCCCCGTTCCGGGAGCGGCTCGGGCGAGGATCAGGCCATTCGCGTCGCGAGTGAACGCTGGCCCGAGCCGGGCACGAAGAGGTTGCCCGCTGCCGACAGCTTCTTGATGTACTCGGCATCACCGTTCATGGCCGCGGCCGACGCGTCGATCGCAGCAGCATCGGCCCCGATCCCGATCCACGTCAGCTGACCGAACGCGCCGTACTCCTGCATCATCAAGCCGACCGGCATGCCGGTGAGCGTCGTGACGTGCTGGGCGACGTCGATTCCCCAGCCGACCGCCTCGGCGTACTGCCCGTTGGCGATCACCGCGTTCGTGACGACGGCCATCGCGCCGACGGGCGGCGGATCACCGAGGTCACCGTGGAGCGGTGTTGCCAGTGAATCCTGGGGCGGGCCGACCACGATCTCCGCGCCCTTGGCCAGCTTCGCCTGGTAGTCCGCGTCCTCGGCGAGTGGAGCGGCCTTCGCCATGAGATCGGCGATGCCCTCGACCCGGGCGGTGAACGCCAACGCCCCGACCGGTGCGCCGAAGCCCGCAGCCCAGAGCGCGACCTCCGTCCCCATCTTGGCCGAGGCGGCGGCCGCCATCTCGGTGGCCCAGGCCAACGCCTCGGGCGCGGGTCCGGCCGTCATCAGCTGGCGTGTGAAGAGTTGCATGTTGATCCCCATTTTCCTGTCGTCGTGATCCGTCGGTGACGGACCCCCCATCAACCGCATCGGGCTCGACACGGCTCGATTCACGATCGCGCGAGAGCGGAGCGCTGTCGAGTGCCATCGGTCACTGCTCCGCTCGGAGCGGGACCGTCATCGGTCTGCAGGCGGTTGCTCGAGGACGGATCGTTGTTGCTTGATGCTGTTCAGAATCGCCTCGGTGCGGTCGGTCATTCCGAGACCCTCGGTCGTGGGCCATGTCGCGATCTCGGCCTTGGCGAAGTCCACCCACCTGACGATGAGGTCGAAGAGCTCGAGCTGGAACGTGGCGAAGAGCACGGACAGATGTGTTCGCGGCGGGAACGGATGCTTGCCGTCGAGGTATCCGGTGTTGATCGTGACGACCTGCTCGTACATCGCGGCAGCGTCGGCGGCCATCTGGTCGAGCGCAGCCGTGAGGTCGTCCACGCTGCCGTTCTCGGCGAACAGCAGCCGCAGGAGGGCCTCGGCTTCCAGCACTGGCGGCTGCGGCGAGGTCGCCATCCACGCCTTCAGGGCTGCCCGACCTTCGTCGGTGATCGTGTACACGGTGCGGGTGCGCTGACCCACCGACTCCTGGAGGGCAGTGGCGAGCCCGTGCTCGACGAGCTTCTTCGGCTCGGCGTACAGCAGCCGCTCGGACTTGGGCCATGCGAAGCGCAAGCTCCGCGATGCCTGCTGCGTGAGTTCGTAGCCGGCCCATGGCCGGATCGCCAGCAGGCCCAGCACCGCATAGGACGACGTGGTGAGACGAGGAGACACACCCTTGACATTACTGCATGGTGCAGTAATGTCTACCGTGCACATTGCATGATCGCTGATCCATTGATCGCTCGGGCTGAGGGGGCACCACATGGACGTATCGGACTACATCGGCTTCGTGGCCTCGGAGGGCGGCCTGTTCGCCTCCGCCGCCGAACACGGCGAGCTGAGCGCGCGGATCGCAAGCTGCCCCGACTGGGACATGGCTGACCTCGTGCGCCACCTCGGGATGATCCACCTGTGGGCAGCTGCAAACGTGGCGTTCCCGGAGTCGGACTGGCTGGACGTCGAAGAACTGCCCGACCTGGTCAGATACTGGCCGGACCTCACCGGCGAGACCGGCGAGTACCCGGACGACGCCGAACTGCTCCCCTGGTACCGCGAGACCCTTGCCAACCTGATCGACGTGTTGAAGTCGGCGCCCGCCGACGTGGCCGCCTTCACGTTCCTCCCGGCGCCGACGCCACTGACGATGTGGGCGCGCCGACAGGCCAGCGAGATCGCAATTCACCGATTCGACGCCGAGCAGGCACGGGGCATCACCTCGCACTTCGACGCACAGTTCGCGACCGACATGCTCGACGAGCTCCTGAGCGGGTTCGCTGCACGTCCCCGCCCACTCGACGTCGATCGCCCACAAGTGATTCACGTCCACGCCGAGGACACCGACGACCACTGGTACGTCAGCATGGGCCCCGAAGACACCGAGACCGCCCGTGAGGGCGATGCAGCCGACCTCACGCTCACGGGCTCCGCCGCCGACCTCTACATCCTGCTCTGGAACCGGACGCCCGATTCCAACGTCGCGATGAGCGGCAACGCCGACCTCATGGACCTGTGGCACGGCAACTTCCGCGTCCGCTGGTCGTAGCCACGTCAACGACATCACCGTTCGCTTCGACATCGAGACCGAACGCTGGTTGCGCGTCTACTACCCCATGCCTGATGACGAGGTCCTTGCCGCCTTCCGACAAGGCAACCGATGACTCCTTGGCACGGTGGCAACCCACCCGGTCACCATGACGACTCGCTGCAGCGATCAGCTCTCGAGCCGCTGTGAGTACGACTCCTCCGCGCAGCTTCCCCCGAGATACCGCTCGCACTCGGCCTCGGTGAGGTCCCTCGTGGCAACGGTCTCGACCCAGGAGACGAATTCGCCGACGTCGAGCGGAATGCCGATCAAGCCGAACGACCGATCTCCGGCGGCGATTGCAGCCGGAGATCGGTCACCCGCCGCAAGCCAGACGTGACCGTCACGAACCTGCGGTGCGCTCACCGCCAACCCGATGTCGACGGACCACAGCACGGTCATCTCGGGTTCGACGGAGTACGCCAGAAGCTCGGTGGAGAGGTAACCCGATGGAAGCAGGAGCTGCGACCCGTCGCCATTGAAGGCCATCCCGAAGACCATCTCCTTCGTCGTGAGGTCCGTCGACCCGACCTCGACGTCCGGATCTCCGGCCAAGAACCGCTGGACGTCGATCACGGTGACGTGCCCGTCCTCGTCTGCGGTGGCCAGCAGTCGCTCGTCGGGAGACACGACCAGCTGGGTGTACCTGCTCGACAGCGCTCGTTGGGCGATCTGCTCACCCGTACGGGTGTCGAGAGCGATCAGATGCATCGGTTCGTCCCTTGTCTGCCAGGGTCCCGGGCTCGTCGAGATGACGACGACCTCGCCGCCGCTCACGAACGCCGCCGACTCCCCAGCGAGCAGAAAGGTGCCGGACCGGACACCACCGAGGGTCCACAGCTCATCACCGGTGCGGACGTCGACGGCGGCGATACGCGGCGCGTCGAACACCTCGGTGTAGAGCTCGGGGTCACCGCGCTTCGCGATGAACGTCTCGCCATCCGGCGACACGGCGAGCGGGGACCTGAGATCGCCGCCGACGTCGAGCACCCACTCCCCACGCTCGAGATCGAAGAGTCGAGTACCGGTTCGGTCCATGCGCGATGTCGCCACGATCCCTGCCCCGCGGGCGCCGTCGACCAACCCGAACGGGTGCGCACCGAGATCCGGTTGAGCGAACGGTTCGCTCAACGTCGACTGGCCCCACAACTCCAATCGACTGGCGCCGATGTCGTCGAGATTCTGCGAGACCGCGATCACCGACTCTGACGGGGTCACAACATGTCGCAACGGATACCAGGGCGACCCGGACCACATTGCCACCGCGGCATTCCTCGGCAACTCGAGATCCCACACCAGGATCTGAGGCGACGGGAACGCGCCCAACGACACCAACGCGGTGCCGTCCGCGATCCAGTCCGTTGCGGTGACGCCTGCATGGTGGCCGACCAATCGAGCGATGACAGCGAACGACGACGTGTCGACCAGCGTGACAACACCAGCCAGGTCGCCGATCGCCAGAAGGCGACCGTCCGGACTCGCGGTCAGGCTCAAGGTCGCGGTGCCGACGTTGTCGGGCAAGTCGACGACCGTCCTCGTCTGATCGGTCACGTCGAGTCGGGTGAGTTCCTCGGTCCCGGCCCACCACAGCGCGTCCTCCCCCGCCACCCAGTCGAAGTTCCGAGCCGTGATTCCCAAGTCGATGACCTCGACCGCCTGGCCCGACGGCAGCTCGTGGACGACGACGTTGTCGCGGTGCTGCACGAAGAGGTACCGACCACTCGGCGAGACCTTCGAATAGACGACGTCGGGCAGAACGAGCAGTGTGCGGCCGCTGTCAGCATCCGCGACGACGAGCCGCGTCGTCGATACGTCGCCCCCCGGATCGGCCCCGGCGACCATCCCCGGGTCTGCCGGCACTTGGTAGGTGATCCAGTCCGACGTGTACTGCTCGACCTCCGCATAGAGCTCACCGGTGTCGATCGACCGAGTTGGGATGCCCGACGCCGGGTCGACGATCCAGATCTCACCATCGGCGTCACCGACCGCCACCTCGTCCCCGGTCGATCTCCATGCCACGGAGGTGGGGCCCTCGACGTCGACGACGATCGAACGACCACCGCCGAGGTCGACGATCTGGGCAGATCGTGATCGCTGGCCCGGGTCACGCCCGACGACTGCTGCGAAGCGACGGCCGTCGGGGCTCGTGGACGCAATCGAGCCGTTTGTGTTCGCGACATTCCACGCCGGCAACCGGAACTCGATGCGATGGTCGCTCGACGTAGCGAACAGTGCCTCCATCGTTCCCGGCACGATCGAGCCAGAGCGCTCGGCACGTCGCGCCGCCTCGACGGCCAAGAGAACCGCGAGGTCGGCGTCGTCGTCGATCGTTGCGACGGCATCGACCGCCAACCGGCGGGCCGTCTCGACCAGCTCGCTCTGCTCGGCGGCCGACCTCAGCTCGTCGGCATCGGTTGCAGCTCGATTGGCACGACCCTCCGCGGCCGCAGCGCGGCTCGCTTCGTCACGAGCCGCCCTCTCCTGAGATCGAGCAACGTCGGCCTGCTGGTTCGCCTCGTTGCGCTGCCCCCATGCAACCGCCGCAGCGACCATCGCAACGATTGCGAGCGCTGCCACCAGGCCGGTGACGCGACGGCGCAGCGATGTCCGTCGTCGTGCCGAAGCATCACTCGCGGCGCGAGATCGAGCGAGAAAGTCGCGTTGATCAGGTGGAACCGGGACATCGTTCGCCTGCGACCATTCTTCGAACTGGGCCAGCCGTCCACCGCTGAGCAGCATCACCTCGTCGCGGCCGCTGCGTTCCCACTCGGCGACTGCGGCGTCCAACCGTCGTTCGAGGAGCAGCGAGTCACGTCGATCGTCGATCCACTCGGCGAACCGCGGCCACTCGCGTATCAGCGCCTCGTGTGCCACCTCGATCGTCTGACCACGCGTCTGCGGATCGCGATCGAACGACAGCAGCCGTGACGAGCCATAGGCCGACACGACCGTGTCGACGAGCGCGCCGGGAAACCCGAGCACCTCGAGTTCGGTCCTGCGGGCCCGACGACGTGTGTCCTCACCGTGCTCGCTCACCGTCACCAGCCGCAGGAAGATCTCACGGGCAGCGTTGCGAGCGTCCGCTGACAGGCTGTCGTAGACCTCCTCGGCTTGTGCCGTCATCGCTCCCGCCGTGCCGCCGATCTGCTCGTAATCGGTGACTCCGAGCACCTCGGTCGCTCGGTCGTCGACGAGCACGGTGAGGGCGTACTGCAGGAGCGGCAGCGCACCCGGCTCCTCGCGCACGTCGCTCACCATCCGGGTGATCAGACCGGGCTCGAACTCCAGGCCGGCCAACCGCGCCGGCTCGGCGATCGCGGCGGCCAGCTCGTGGTCGCGAGGCATCGCCACCGAGACGACGTTGGCACCCAACACCGCGCCGAATTCCGGGTGTTCGAGCGGCCGATCGAAGAAGTCGGCACGCAGTGTGGCGATCACCCGGACCCTGCTCCGTTCGTCACGCACGACCTCGACGAGGCTCGCCAGGAAGTGTCGGCGGGCCGCGACGTCGGCGGTCAGGGAGAACAGTTCCTCGAACTGATCGACGACGAGCACGAGTTCGCTGTCATCGTCGGGGAGGATGTGCTTGCACGCCCGTACGAGGCCCCGGTCGTCGGCGAGCAACTCGTCGAGCAGATGATCGGTCGGTTCGACCGCAACCCGTCCGAGCGCCGACTCCAACTCCTCGAACGGATACGTCCCCGGGTACATCTCCGTGATCAGCACGGCGCCCGGAACCTCGAGGGCACCGCGTCGGATCGCCGGCAACAGGCCGGCGCGGACCACGCTCGACTTCCCGGATCCCGATGGCCCGATCACTGCCGTGAAACGCGACCGGTCGACGTGATCCACGAGTTCGCCCACCAACTCGTCACGACCGAAGAAGTCCTGGGCGTCGGTTTCCCGGAAGGCGCGCAAGCCCTTGAACGGATTCCGCACCGGCGCTCTCGGCGACTCATGCGGCGCACTCACCACCGCTGCTCCGAGGGCGAGCCGCAGATCGCGGAGGAACTCGGCGACGCGTGGGTATCGGCGGGCCGGGTCGGGGTGAGCGCCACGTTCGAGCACGCGATCGATCGCCGGCGGGAGGTCGGGCCGCTTCGTCGCCACCGGTTCGGGTTGCCCTCCGAGCGCCGGCCTCGAGCCTGTCAACACTTCGTAGGCGAGCAGGGTCAGGCCGTACATGTCGGCGGCGACGCCGGCAGGCTCTCCTGCGAGTTCTTCGGGCGAGACGTACGCGACCGAACTCTCGATCGCGAACCCTCTCGCCTCGACATGATGGGTGGCGATTCCGAAGTCGCTGAGAAAGGCGTTTCCGTCGGCATCCAACAGCACGTTCGCCGGCTTCAGGTCGCGGTGGATCACGCCGTGACGGTGCGCGTAGTCGAGCGCCGAGCCGACCTGGTCGAGGAGTTGCATCGCGGCAGGCGGCCGCCACGGCGACCGTTCCAACGCGTCCGCCAGACTGCCACCGCGGAGCAGCTGCATCACCAGGTACGCGCCTTCGGGATCGCGCCAGTAGTCGTACAACGGCGCGATGTGCGGGTGTTCCAGTTGGGCGACGTACTGAGCTTCGGCCTCGAACCGCTTCACGAACTCGGTCCGATTCGCCAACTCCGGCCGAATCACCTTGATGGCGACCTCTCGCCCGATCGACGATTGATACGCGCGAAAGACGATGCCGAACGCCCCGGCACCGAGTTCCTCGCGGAGCTCGTAGCCCCGGATCGCCCGACCGAACCCCTCGCGGACGTGCACCTTGGGTGTCCGATCGGTCCGAAGGTCGGCGAACTCCGATTCGAGACCCGGCACCTCGACCTGAGCGACCTCGATCCGGCCGAGTCCCTTGTAGTCGGCGGACCCGAGTTCGCGCACGTCGAGCTGAAGCCGATCGGCCAACGCCGTCGGCACGAGGATCTGCCCGCCGTGCCCGGACGACATGATCCGACTCACCCGGTTGAGGGCGGGTCCGAAGAAGTCGCCGTCACGCGGGGTGGCCGGTCCCTCGTCAACCGCCATGCGGACCCGAAGTGGGCTCGACGTCACCCACGTCTCGGCGGAGAGCGAACGCTGCGCATCAACGGCTGCCTGCACCGCATCGCCCGGCCACGAGAACACGGCGAAGATGCCATCACCGGTTCCCTTGAACACCATCCCGGCATTGGCGACCACCGCCTCCTCGAGCAGCGCGTCGTGGCGGGCGAGCGCCGCCTGCATCGATTCGGCATCGGTCTCCCACAGCCCCGTGGAGTCCTCGAGATCGGTCGCGAGGAACGAATACTGCTCGCCGTCGGATTCCGCGCGATGGTCGAGGTCCGACGCCTGCGCCAGGATCTGGGACTGAAGCTGCTGCAACGACGGCGACGGCTCGATCCCCAGCTGCTCGACGAGCACCTCCCGGGTCCGGTCGTAGGCGCGGAGCGCGTCGGTCTGACGGCCGGAGCGATAGAGCGCCAGCATCTGCTGCTCCCGAAACCGTTCACGGTAGGGGTGCTCGAGCGTCAGCGTCTCGAGCTCGCTGACCAGGTCCAGGTGACGACCGAGCCGCAGGTCGGCGTCGATTCGGCGTTCGAGCGCCGAGAGTCGGATGTCGTTCAGTCGAGCGATCTCCGGCTGGACCCCGGGTTCAGCGGCGATGTCGGCGAAGGCGGGACCATGCCACATGTCGAGGGCAGCGCACAGCTGCCGACTCGCGTACGCCGCGTCTGCTCGCAACACTGCCGTTGCCGACGTGACCAGCCGCTCGAAGTCGATCACGTCGTAGTCGATCGTCGCGGACTGGACCAGATAGCCACCCGGGGCCGTCTTCAGCGGGAAGTCGTCACCGAGTGATCGGCGGAGGTTGGAGACGTGCATCTGGAGCGCCTTGCGGGCGGTCGGGGGCGGCTCGTCACCCCAGAGACCATCGATCAAGCGATCGGTCGGGACGACCCGGTCCAGATGCGCGAGCAGAACTGCCAACAACACGCGCTGCCTACGACCACCCAGGTCGAGCGGCGCGTCCTGGCAGTGCACCGTCAACGGGCCAAGTCCCCGAACGACGAACGCTCGACCGGTTTCCTCGACAGCCATGGTGAGACCCCCTCCTCTGACTGTCCGATCATCCTAGGTCGCGGTAAAGAACCGGTATTCCGCCGCCACACCATGCGTGAGCAGGAGTTTCGCGATTCCACGACAGCTCCCCGGCGAACCGTCCGCTCGACGATCTCGGCCAGAACGCGACGAAGCCCCAGTCGGATTGCTCCTCACCAGGCTTACGGGGGTGGGCCCGACGGGACTCGAACCCGGGACCTCTACCGCGTCATGGTCTTGGCACTCGGAGACCAAACGTAGAGTCACGGGTCGCTTCCGCCCGACGCCAGCGGCCCAGAGCTCGCGCAGATGCGAACCTGCCGAACCGTGATTGATGCGTGGACCCGCAAGCGTCTGGCCCCCCACAGTTCGCCGGTTCCGAGGCGCGGACTTGAGTGTTCCGGCCCGGCATTGTCGCTCGGGCATGGACGAACGACCGGCCGGTCGGAAGTGCCGTTCTCGGACGAGCAGGTCAACCGGTGCCAGCTGCAAGCCGCTGACCCCAGAACTGCGACAGGAACGCCACTCCCAGCAAGTGCAACGTGTGGGAGCTGACGGCCTGATCACCGGTTGGGGCCATCATCGCTCGTGCATTCAGGCCGTGCTGAGAGGTTCGGCGCGCGTCTCCGATGTCGGCGAGGCGCCTGTCGCCTTGTCGTTGAGAAGGAGCACGCCGACCCACACGAACCAGACGATGAGGCCAATCCCGAACACGGCCCCGACGGCTTCGAGCGCAGGGATGACGGTGATGAGGCCCGCCGCACCGGCAGCGAGGCCGACAGAGTTCAGTGTGCGTGGCAGCGCGGCGGTCTTCAGTGCTGCCCAGCTCACCAGGATGATCCAGACACCGCCGGCGATCTCGTTGCCGCCGCCCAGGCCGTTCTGCACCGAGTCGAGCGCCGACCACACCGTCTCCGCCCCGGCAGGGTCGGTGTCGTAGAGGTCGCTGACCGTGCCGATCGCGATGTTGGAGACCATGCCCGCTGCGATCACGAGCCCAGCCCAGATGAGCCCGAACGCTCCCGAGGCCTGAGCCATCGCAGGCGACAGTGCCTCGAGGCGGTCGCGCAGGGCCAGCACCAGCGGCACGAGCACGATCCCGAAGACGATGAAGATCACCACGTTCCAGACGTAGAGCGCGGCCTGGTGGTCGACCACGAACGCCACCGACTCCTCTGGCGTGGGGTCTCCGGTGGTGTAGTCCGTCAGGACGGTCGCGAACATCACGATCCCGAACAAGAACGTCGCCGCGGCAATCAGCGCCGCGATTCCGGCGGCCCTTGGTTTCTCATCCATCATCGTCTCCTCTCCGACCGGTGAAGGCACCCGGCTGCGGCTCACTACGAGTTGAGACGCCGCAACGCCCTCTCCTTCCACTCTGAGCCGGTCACCGATCGGGCCACAGAGCCCATTGGCCCCTCCTCGTGACCTCTGCCCCTGTGTCGCCGACTGACACAACGACAGACTTGATGACCAGGAGGACTCGGCGTGGAGGTAACGACCGCGACCTGGGCGATCGCCCTGACCGGACTTGGGCTCATCTCGCTGCTCACCGCGCTGCAACTCGTGGCGGTTGTGCGCCCTCGGGCGAAGTGGACGATCGACAACGTGTACGGGGGGTCACCCCACGACACCGACCCACAGGCGTACTTCGCGTTCAACCGTGCCAGCGCGTGGGCCGACCCGTTCTTGTGGGCACCGTTGCAGATCACGGGAAGTGTCGGCATGTTGCTCGGCGAACGGTGGGGCTTTCTACTGGCGCTGATGGCCTCGGTACCGTTCTGGTACACCGCGGTCTTCTTCTACTTCTGGGATCGCGACCTTGGTTTTCGTCGCAACACCGCCGCGTATTGGGTCGTCACGTGGGGGATGTGGCCGGTGTTCGGTGTCGTCGAGGGTGTCTACTGCTTCGTTCGGCTCATCGAATGACGAGCAGGAGAGATGGCCGACCATGAGCGTGCTGTGGGGTGTGATCGTGGTGCTGCTCTCGTTGCTGAGCTGGGGAGGGCAGGCATTGTCGCTGTTGGCGCCGGCGAGCGCGGTGCGCTTGAAGCTGATGGAGGCCGAGGACGACGTCGAGCCAACCTTCTGGGCCGACGTTCGAGCCGAGACGCTCTGGGACACGCTCACACTCTGGACGATGGTGGTTGCCGGGGTGCTCCTCATCGCGGGCGTTCACGCGTGGGTCTACTTCGGGCTCGTCGGTGGCGGCATGTACCTCTACTTCGGGGGCCGCGGCATCCTCGCGAGAGCCGCGATGGCGCGCCGGGGCTTGCGGATCGGGTCGCCGCAGAACGTGAGGCTCGGCTACGTCTTCAACGTCGTGTGGGTGGCCATGGCGCTCATCACGATCGTCGCCGCCATCGTGTCGATCGAAGGCTGACCCGACCCAGCCTCGAGAACCCGCCAAATGACAACACGCAGGACCACCGGCACACAGCGCAGGCCAGCGCCGCATCACGGCCCAAGCCCAGCACCCGAAACTCACGTCCCAGAACGCGACGAAGCCCCGGTCGGATTGCTCCTCACCAGGGCTTGCGGGGTGGGCACGACGGGACTCGAACCCGGGACCTCTACCGTGTCATGGTAGCGCTCTAACCAACTGAGCTACGCGCCCGTAGCGGAGCAGTACGTTACCAACTCGTGAGCCCGGCCCCACACCTTCCGCTCGTCGACATCGCTCCACTCGTGGAAGCGGCCCCCCGGCGGTCGGCCATCGAATCGACGGCGGGCGCGATCGACCAAGCGTGCCGAGACGTCGGGTTCTTCGCCATCACCGGCCACGGGGTCGACGCCGCGCTGCAGGACCGGTTGGAGGCCGCAGCCCGCGCGTTCTTCGAGCGCAGCGACGCCGAGAAGTCGGTGATCGCGATGGCGAGCGCCGGGCCTGCGTGGCGCGGGTGGTTCCCGGTCGGTGGCGAACTCACGTCGGGTGTCCCCGATCGCAAGGAGGGCATCTACTTCGGCGACGAACACGGGCCGGATCACCCGCGGGTCGTGAACGGCACGCCGCTGCACGGCCCGAACCAGTTCCCCGACCAGCCCGCCGAGCTCCGTTCCGCGGTCCTCGACTGGCTGGAAGCGCTGCGACCGGTTGCCGACGGGGTCATGCGCGCCATCGCGCTCGGGCTCGGCCTACCGAGCACATGGTTCGAAGACGACATGACGTCGGATCCGACGGTGCTCTTCCGCATCTTCCACTACCCGCCAGTCCCTGACCCCGCCGACGATTCATGGGGCGTCGGTGAGCACACCGACTACGGCCTGCTCACCCTCCTCGCCCAGGACCGTCACGGCGGGCTGCAGGTCAAGGCACTCGACGGGTCCTGGATCGACGTCGACCCGGTACCGGGCGTGCTCGTGTGCAACCTCGGCGACATGCTCGAGCGACTCACCGGCGGGCGGTACCGCTCGACGCCGCACCGGGTGCGGAACACCTCAGGCGAGTCGCGGTTGTCCTTCCCGTACTTCTTCGACCCCTCGTGGGATGCGGCCGTGCCGACACTGCCCCTCGCCTCCGGCCTGCCGGCGCCCGACCGGTGGGACGGCGCGGACGTGCTCGCCTGGGAGGGCACCTACGGCGACTACCTCACGTCGAAGGTGGCCAAGGTGTTCCCCCAACTGTTCGATGCGATGACGGTCGACGCCGTCACCGCAGCCGCATTGACACCTCGTTCGCCATCAACCGGCCGCGGCGGGTGAGCACCACCCGACTCGGGTCGCTCGGATGTGGGACCACCACGTCCTCGAGCAACTCGAGCGTGTCCTCGCTGAACGCCGACCGTTCGACGCCGTTGCGTGTGCGCAACGCGAGTTGCAGGCCCTCGAACCGGCGGGTCTCCGCATCGAGGGTTTCCGACGACGCCACGACCATCCCGTGCCGGTTGATCGCCTCGATGTAGCGGTCGGGCGTGCGCAGGTTCCACCATCGGCGTCCCGCCTCGTGGGAATGCGCCGCACACCCGAACCCGCGGTAGTCGGACTGATCCCAGTACAGGTGGTTGTGCCGCGACTCGTGGCCGAGGCGAGCCCAGTTCGACACCTCGTAGTTCGGCAACCCGGCCTCGGCGAGGAGATCGTCGGCCAGTTCGTACTTGTCGGCCTGGTCGTCGTCGTCCGGATGTCGATCGGGCTGCGATGCGAGCGGCGTGCCCGCCTCGACCGTCAAGCCGTAGGCGGAGATGTGAGGTGGGTCGAACGCCAACGCCGCCTCGACGGTCGAACGCCAGTCGTCGATCGTCTCTCCCACTGCCCCGTAGATCAGGTCGAGGTTGAACGTCGGCATCTCAGCGACCCGGATCGCCTCGACGGCGCGGGCCACGTTCTCCTGATCGTGGGTGCGCCCGAGCGCAGCGAGGACGTGCGCCGACATCGACTGCACCCCCAGACTCACGCGATTGACGCCGGCGCTGCGATACGTCCGCAGCATCTCGGCGGTCACGTCGTCGGGGTTGCACTCCACGGTGATCTCGGCGCCCTCGCTCACCGGGATCGACGCGATCACCGATGCCAGCGCCTCGGCCGGCACCAGCGTCGGCGTGCCACCACCCACGAACACCGTGTCCGAGATCGGGAGGCCCGACGCGATCGCTCGATCGATCTCGGTCTGCACGGCGCCGAGATAGTCGTCGACGAGGTGATGACGGTCGGTCCACGTGGCGAACGCGCAGTACTCGCACTTCGACGCGCAGAACGGGATGTGTACGTACACCCCGAACGTCGCTGCGGTCATCGCCCCAGTCAACCGCCGGGCTCGGACGCTCAGGCGCTGGGGACGAAGAGCAGGTCGAGAGCGGCGAGGCGTTCGGCCACCTGGTCGACCGGAACGTCGAGCATCGCGGCGATCGACCTCGTGTCGTCGCCGCGGACCGTGATCACTCGGCCGTTGAAGTCCTGGCGCTGCACCTGGATGAGCCGCAGGTAGCGCGCCAGCATCTCGAACGGCGCCCCGCTCAACTGGACGAGCTTGGCCACGTCGATCGCCAGTTTCTTGTTGACGGGCGACTGGAGGGCCGCGGCCGCTTCGCTCCCGGTCACCTCGCGCGGCAGCAGCTGCTCGACCGGGACGGCGTAGAACTGCGAGAGCCGGTCGAGTCGTGGCACCGACAGCGCCCGCTCGCCGCGTTCGTACGCCCCGAGAACCGAGGCCTTGAACTCCTGGTTCGACTGGGCCTCCACCTCCTGGAGCGACAACCGCTTCTGCTTGCGGATGACGCGCAAGCGCTCACCCACTTGACGGCTGTAGACCGATGGTGCGTCTTCGTCGGTGATGGACATGTCGTGATCCCGCCTTCGTTGTTCGTCTCATGGGTCGGTGGCGCCCGCCTGCCGACCGCCCGGCACGTTACCCAGGGGTAACTCCCCGAAGCATAGACGGTCAGCGTTCGAATGTCACGCAGAGTGCCGAGACCGCCACCACGGCGGTCTCGGTGCGGAGGATGTTCGGTCCGAGCGACACCCGATCCGCGGCGAGCTCGAGCTCGTCGGGCGACCACCCGCCCTCGGGCCCGATCGCCACGGAGCGGTCGGTCGGGTCCACCGGACGGCCGCCCGGCTCGGCGACCACGAACCGGTCGAGCACCTCCGCCGC
This sequence comes from Ilumatobacteraceae bacterium, assembly GCA_963715285.1. Lineage (GTDB taxonomy): Bacteria > Actinomycetota > Acidimicrobiia > Acidimicrobiales > Ilumatobacteraceae > Sva-07. The sequence continues at coordinate 110,381 of CAVQRU010000007.1, forward strand.
ATCGACCGGGCCGTCGATCGCCACACGCCAGACGCGGCGGCTCTGGCGACACGCCTCGTCGGAGATGCGCTGGAGCCGCTCACGTTGCGCATCGGCCCGATCGGGCTTCCACCGCACGACCGATCGGTCGGCGTGCAGGAGCACCAGCCGGTCGACACCCAACTCCGTCGACTTCTGCACCAACCAGTCGAGCCGGTCGCCCTTCGGCATCGCCACCGCGATCGTCAGGGGCGCACTCGGCGCCGCCTCGACCACCACGGCACCATCGGGGGCGAGGCGCAACGTCGACCCGTCGACGACGACCGCTGCGAGCCGCCATCGACCGGCACCGTCGGTGGCGCTGACCACCTCGCCGTCGCGAAGCCGCAGCACACGTCGCAGGTGGTGCTCGGTGGCGTCGTCGAGCGCGATCTCCCCAGCGGCGTCGAACATCTCGGGCGGCAGCAGGACGTGAGCGCTCGAGGTGCGCAGCGGTGCTCTGGATCCCACGACGACGTCAGGTGAACGCCGACTTGATACGGGTGAACAGCCCTTCCTTGGCGTGCCCGACGACCTCGCCGCGCCCTTCGGCGTAGGCAGTGAGCAGCTCGATCTCCTTGTCGGAGAGCTTCTGGGGGACCTCGACGCGGACACGTGCTCGCAGATCACCCCGGCCTCGGCCTCGAAGGTGCGGGACGCCACGCTGGCGGAGCACGAACTCCCGACCCGGCTGGGTCCCGGGCGGCACCACGAGATGTTCGTTGCCGTCGAGCGTCTCGAGCTCGATCGCCGTGCCGAGCGCAGCCTGCACGATCGAGATCGGGACCTCGGTCACGAGATCGTGGTCCTCGCGCACGAACAGATCGTGAGGCGCCACCCGGAGGTGGACGTACAGGTCGCCGGAACGACCGCCGCGGGGACCGGCGGCGCCACGCCCGGTGAGACGAAGGGTCGATCCGGAATCGACGCCGGCGGGCACGTCGACCTGGTAGTGCTTGTCGACGGTGACGCGACCTTCGCCGCGGCATGCCGCACACGGTGTGGTGACCACCTGGCCGAGACCGCTGCAGCGGCTGCACGGGCTCGCGGTCACCATCTGGCCGAGCAGGCTCTGGCGGACCCGTTGGATCTGTCCGCTGCCACCGCAGTCGCTGCAGGTGACCGGGCTGGTGCCCTCGCCGGCGCCCGATCCGCCGCAGTCGTCGCAGACGACCGGCAGCTTCAGCCCGACGTCGATCTGATCGCCGAACACCGACTGCTCGAAGGAGATGTCGGCGATCACTTCCATGTCCTGGCCGCGAGGCGGGCCGCTGGGCCCGCGCTGGCGGCCGCCACCGAACGGGCTGCCACCACCGCCGAAGAACGTCTCGAAGATGTCGCCGAGCCCGCCGCCGAACAGGTCCTCGGCGCTCGGACCCGCTCCGCCGCCGTTGCCACGCACCCCGGCCTCGCCGTAGCGGTCGTAGCGGGCGCGTTGCTCGTCGTCGGAGAGCACCTGGTAGGCCAAGGCGATCTTCTTGAACTGCTCGGCGGCCGCTGCGTCGTTCGGGTTGGCGTCGGGATGGAACTCCCGTGCGCGCTGCCGGTACGCCTTCTTGATCTCGTCGGCCGTGGCCGTACGCGACACGCCGAGGAGTTCGTAGTAGTCACCCATGGTCGGCCCCATCATGCCGTGAGTTCCGCACGAGGACTCAGCCTTCTTCGATGCGGTGGCCCAGCTGCTCGCTGACCACCTCGACCGTGGCGAGTGCCTGCGGATAGTTCATCCGGGTGGGGCCGAGCACCCCCACCGAGCCGAGATGTTCGCCGTCGACGACGACCGGCGCCACCACCACCGAGCACGCCGACAACGGTTCGACGCCGTGTTCCACACCGATCGCGACCGACATCCCGCGGCTGACGATGTCGCTCACGAGCGTCACGACGACGAACTGTTGCTCCAGCGTGGCCAGGACGGTACGAACGATCTCCACCGCATCGAACGCGTTCGCCACCGCTGCTGCTCCCCCGGTGAACACCTGTTCCGGTGCCGCCGTGGCCCGCAACGCCTCCAGCGCAGCGGTGCACAAGCGGTCGACCGTGTCGTCGCCGGTCGGGCTCACGTCGCTGACCGACCCGAGCACGCGCCCGTCGAGCTCCGCTGACAGGTGCACGCCCGCAGCAGCGAGCTTGAGGTCGTCGTCACCCTCGACCAGGTCCAACTGGACGTTCTCGACCGTGCCGTTGGCGAACACGACGATCACGGTGGCGAAGGTCGCCGAGAGCGACACGATCTGCACCCTGCGCACGGGGACCGCCTCGGAACGGGGGCCGACGACGACGCCGGCGTTGTTGGTCAACGCCGCCAGCAGGTTGGAGGTCTGGTGGAGCATCTCCTCGAGGCGGCCGTGTGCCGCCGAGAAGAACTCGCCGACCTGTTTGGTGGTCGCCTGGTCGAGGCGGCCGGGTGTGGTGAGGTGATCGACGAAGTATCGGTAGCCCTTGTCGGTGGGGATCCGGCCGGCCGAGGTGTGCGGCTGGACGAGGTAGCCCTCGTTCTCGAGGTGAGCCATCTCGTTGCGCACCGTGGCCGACGACACCTTGATCGTCGGCGCCTCGGCGATGTGACTGGACCCCACGGGCTGCGCCGTGGCGATGTACTCCTGCACCACGGCACTCAGGATCGCGGTCTTGCGGTCGTCCAACATCTGGCACTCGAGTCTATCGACTGCCAACGGCTCGGACCGGCGGGTCGGGAGCGCGGTGCGTTCAGCCGATCGACTTGAGGCGTCGGAGCGCTTCGTCGCGTTCGGCCCGGTGATCGAGCATCGGCTCGACGGGGTCGGGCACCCAGCGCTCCACGTAGTCGCCGTCGGGGTCGTAGCGCTCCTGCTGCAACGTCGGATTGAAGACCCGGAAGTACGGCGCCGCGTCGGTGCCCGTGCCGGCGGCCCACTGCCAACCGTGGTTGTTCGACGCCAGATCGCCGTCGACGAGATGCTCCATGAACCACCGCGCACCCCATTGCCATGGCAGGTGGAGGTCCTTGACGAGGAAGCTCGCCACGATCATGCGCACCCGGTTGTGCATCCAGCCCGTCGCCGCCAGCTGCTTCATGCCGGCATCGACGATGCCGAAACCGGTCTCGCCCGCCGTCCAGCGGTCGAAGTTTGCGCGGGCGGTCGCATCGGTGTCGACGACCATCGCGTTCATCTTCGGGTTGAGGTTCTCCCACGCCGTCTCCGGGCGTTGGAACAGCACGTCGGCATAGAAGTCCCGCCAGGCGAGTTCACTCGAGAACACGGTGTGTCCGCGCGGACCGGCTCCGGACGCGTCGAGGTCGGCGAGCAGTTGTCGGGGATGAATCGTGCCCCACTTCAGCGCCGGGGAGAGTCGGCTCGTGCCGTCCACGGCGGCCTGGTCGCGATGCTCGTCGTACCCGTCGAGGCCATCGTGGAGGAATGCCGACCAGCGTTCGTGCGCCGCTGCCTCCCCCGCCGGCGGGAGCTCGCTCCCGGGATCGGGACGCTCGGGCAACGGATCGGACGCCACCGCGTCCGACCCCAACCATCGGAAGTCGTCACCGGGTGCGTCCGCGGGGCGATCCCAGCCGACCCGTCGCCACACCTTCGAGAACGGGGTGAACACCGCATAGGGGTCGCCGTCACCCTTGCGCACACCACCCGGCGACACGGCGTAGGGCGAGCCGACACCCTGCAGGGAGCGCTCGTTGCGGCGCAGCGCCTGCGCAACCGCTGCATCACGACGGCGTCCGTAGGGGGCGTAGTCGCGGCTGACGAACACCTCACCGGCGCCGAGTTCGGCAGCCAGCTGCGGGACCACCTCGACCGGGTCGCCGTGGCGGACGACGAGCCCGGTCCCCGACCGCTCGCGCAGGTCGGCGTCGAGCGCCGTCAGGCAATCGTGCAGGTAGGCGAGCCGAGGGGCACCGGCCGCGGAGAAGGCCGGGTCGACCACGAACACCGGGACGACCTCCGAGCCGTCGGCGCCGGCTGCGAGGAGTGCCGGATGGTCGCCGAGTCGGAGATCGCGCCGGAACCAGATGATCGATCGACGCGCCACGGATCCGGTTGTACCGCACGCGCGGACCGGACACTCGATCGGCGCACGACTTTCTGCCGATCGGGCCGAAGGGCCCGTGTCGAACCACGGCGACGGCGCGCATGATCGCGACGAGCCAACCAATCGAGCCAACCATCGAGCCAGCCATCGAGCCAGCCATCGAGCCAGCCAACGAGGAGAGGTCATGCCCGCCGCCGTCGTCGTGTACGAATCCATGTTCGGCAACACCCACGTGATCGCCGACCACGTCGCCGCGGGTCTGCGGGACCGACTGGGGGACGTGACGGTCGTGCCCGTGCACGACGCCACCCCTGAGCTCGTCGGCGCCGCAGACCTCGTGGTCGTCGGCGGCCCCACCCACGTCCACGGCATGTCGAATCACCTCAGCCGCGAGAGCGCCAAGGACATGGCCGCCAAGGACGACGACCTCGACCTCGATCCCGACGCCGAAGGGCCGGGCCTGCGCGACTGGTTCGACGAACTGCCGGCCGGACAGTCGGGTCGGGCCGCCGCATTCGACACACGCGTGCACGCGACCACGCTGGTGACCGGCCAAGCCTCGAAGGGCATCGCCAAACGCCTCAGGCGCCACGGCTTCGACCTGGTCGCCGAGCCGGAGAGCTTCTTCGTCGACAAGGAGAGCCACCTCGAAGCCGACGAAGCCGACCGGGCAGCGTCGTGGGGTCGCCGGCTCGCCGAGGGCTTCCAGACCGACTGAGTACCTTCAGACCGACTACTCCCTTCCGACCGACTGAGTACCTTCAGACCGACTGGGGGCGGCCGATCGCAGCCAGTTCGGCCGGTCGGTCCACATCCGTTCGACACGGTAGAACGGCGCGAACGCCACCAGGAAGAGCGGGTACGGGAACACGATCAGCATCGTCGCGGCGATGCCGGCGTGCAGCAGCCAGGCTGCCACCACCCAGGTCGTCCTGATCCGGCCGCCCAGGAGCGCGAGGGGTGCGGCCAGTTCGACGAGGACCGCGAACGCGGCCGCGGGAGTCCACGCCCACGAGGCCCGAACCGCCCAGCCGGCGACCGGCGACGCGTTGCCGCCGAGGAGGTCGAGACGGGCCGCGGAGTACGCAACGTGGTTCCGCAGCGTGTCGCCGACGATCCACTCGACGCCGCCGGCGCGCAGCTTGGCGACGCCGGTGATCACGTAGGTGATCACCACGATCAGCGCGGCGAGCGCGACCGGCCAGCCGTAGTCGGTCGCCTCGCGGTCCGTGCGCCGCCGACCGGCTCGGGCATCGAGCGACCAGCGATCGGCGGCGGGCGCCAGCGAGACGACGATCAAGTGCAGCACGATCAGGTTCTCGAAGTGCAGGAGCTGCCCCCAGGAGCCGCGGTAGCTGCCGAGCGCCAGGAAGCCGACAGCGAACACCGGGCCGAGCGACCGGAACCGCCACCCGAGGGTGTACGCCGCACCGGACGCAATCGTGACGACGATCGTGGCGACGATCACAGCGTCGGGCACCGGAGCATCGAGCAGGGCCGCCGCACCGACACCGTCGAAGCCTGACTCCCGCTCGGTCAACTGCACGAACACCGGCAGCCTGACGACGAGGTAGGCGAGCGCGAACAGCCCGGTCAGGATCCGCAGCATCGCCAGTCGCTCGGGTGGCGCCGTCACATCGACGACCCTCCAGAGCGGAACCGGTCGAGTGACCGGCGTCGCGGACTCGGCGACGTTCACCGCGGCACCTCGCAGCGGGCGTGGACCGTCCGGTCGACGAGACTGTTGCCGTCCTCGACCTGCGCGACCACGTCGTGGCGTTCCGTGACGACCTCGATCGCAACGGTCGAGCGCGGGAGACCGTCCCATCGGGCTGCGCGCTCGGCGATGTCGACGCAACGCTGCGCGGCACGTCCGTCGCCGATCGCATCGCGCAGCTCGCCGGCGACGACGAGCGGGTCGTCGCTCTCACCGATCACGCCGAGCGTCAGCGTCGAGGCAACACCGTCGGGGTCGACCGCCTGGGCCGTCGCGAACGTCACCCGATCACCCCTGGCACGCGAGTACATGGGATAGGTCGACAACGGGAACCCGTCTCGATCGAGCGCGACCGGCGCAACGAGCGCGGCGACGACGGCGGCGGTCACCAGGACGCGGCCACGTCGATCCACTCCCCCAGCATGACGCGGCCGACCGCGTGGGAGCACCGCGGATCAGGTGGAACGGATCTCGTCGCCGACGCGTACCACGCCGGGTTCGATCACGACCGCGCAGATGCCGCGCAGGCGGAGATCCTTGCGGGAGTTGATCCAGCGGGCAGCGTCGACGCCGTAGCGAGCAGCGAACTTCGCACAGCCGTTGTGAGGTTTGGTCGTCACCTCGATGATCGCGCTCCCGACCACCAGCCGGGTTCCGGCGGGGCAGTTCGCCTCCGACAGGTCGAAATCGACGATCAGTTGGTCACCGGCCGGCGGCCAATCGGCGCGGTCGGGCCCGGCCACCGCCTCGAGCGCTCGGGCCGACATCAGGTTCAGTTCACCGAGCGGATCGGCCGCACCGCCGCCCGGCCTCGAACTCCCGCGCTCGAGGTAGTTGTCGCCGACGAGGCCGATGCCCGGCCGCAGTTCACCCTCGGACAGGACCATCCGCTCACCCGAGGCCGGTCGGGCCACGATCAACTCGATACTGCCGACCTCGGACGGCGCATCGGCGACGTTGTCGATGACGGCATCGAGCTCCGCGGTCGTGGCGAACACGACCCGATTCTGACAGACCCTGATCAGCTGACGGGTGTGAGTTCGGGTGCCGGCTGCGTGCGAGCTCGCCACAGTGGGGCCGCGACGGCCACGCACAGCAGGCTGATGACGCTGCTGTAGGCCAGCGCCCATTCGGCGCTGACGTTGTCGGCGATCAGCCCGGTGAGCGGCCCGCCGATCGGCGTCGATCCCAGGAAGGCGACCGCCTGGAGCGCCAGCAGCCGACTGCGCATGTCCGGTGGACACTCCTGCTGGACGATCGCGTTCGCTCCTGCGATGAACCCGGCGCTCCCCAACCCGAACGGCACCGCCCACACGAACGCGAGCGCCAGGCTCGGTGCCCACGCCAGCCCGAATCCGGCGAGCGCCATGGCGACCAACGAGCCGAAGAACCAGCGCATCGTGACCTGGTGGTGTCGAGCGGTCAGCAACGAGCCCGTCAGCGAGCCGACCGACATGACCGCCAGCACCAGCCCGAACACGGCTTCACCGCCCCAGCGTTCGTCGGCGAGCTTCGGGAGGACGACCGCCTGGTTGAACGCCACGGCGCTGACGATCACGAGCAACGAGTAGATGATCGCCATGTCGCGCCGTCCCGCCACGAAGTGCAGCGCCTCGCGGATCGGCTTGCCGCCCTTCGGGCGCCGCGGCATCGGGAACATCTCGTCGCGACGGATCGCGATCAGCGAGAAGATGATCGCGAAGAACGTGAGCCCGTTGAAGATGAAGCACCATGCGGTGCCGATCGTGGCCACGAGGCCCGCTGCCATCGCCGGGCCGAAGATCCGCGAACCGGTCATGACGGCGGTGTTCAGTGACGTCGCGTTCGGGATGTCGGGCGTGGGGACCAGTTCGGTGACCAGACCGCGTCGCGCCGGGTTGTCGAATGCGGCGACGATGCCGAGCACCAGCGACAGGCCGTAGACCAGCGGCAGCGTCACCAGTCCTGCGAGGTCGAGGGCGCCGAGCAGCAACGCCTGCGCCGCGAGGCCGCTCTGGGTGATGATCGCCATCGTGCGCTTGTCGTAGGTGTCGGCGATCACGCCGGCCCACGCACCGAGGAGCAGCATCGGCAGGAACTGTGCAGCGACGCTGATCCCGACCGACGTCGCCTCGCCGGTCAGGCGGTACACCAGCAGTGACATCGCCGTCATCTGCAGCCACGTGCCGACGTTGGAGATCGCCAGTCCCGCGAAGAACAGCCTCGCGTTGTGGTACTTCAGTGAGCGGAACGTGGTCGACACCGTCGCCCATCGTTACCGCTCCGCGCCCGCGATCCCCGACCGAGCCCAGGTGACATCTCGGGTCAGGCCTCAGATGTGACCGTCAGTCGTCGGAGGTGACCGTCAGTCGTCGAGCTTGAGGGCGTTGATGAAGACGTCGCCGGGCACTTCGACACGGCCGATCGACTTCATCTTCTTCTTGCCCTCCTTCTGCTTCTCCAGCAGCTTGCGCTTGCGCGTGATGTCGCCGCCGTAGCACTTCGCGGTGACGTCCTTGCGTCGGGCCTTCACCGTCTCGCGAGCGATCACCTTGCCGCCGATCGCCGCCTGGATCGGCACGTCGAACATCTGGCGCGGGATCAGCTCCTTGAGCTTCTCGCACATGCGCGCCCCGTACTGGTACGCCGAGTCCCGGTGCACGATCGTCGAGAACGCATCGGCGGGCAGACCATTGAGGAGCAGGTCGACCTTCACGAGCTGCGACGGCCGGTATCCCGACAGCTCGTAGTCGAGGCTGGCGTAGCCCTTCGTGCGTGACTTCATCTGGTCGAAGAAGTCGATCACCACCTCGGCGAGCGGTACCTCGTAGACCAGTTCGACCCGCTCGGGCGACAGGTAGTCCATCCGCTTCATCTCGCCCCGCCGGGTCTGGCACAGGTCCATCAGCGCTCCCGTGTACTCGGTCGGACTGATGATCGAGATCTTGAAGAACGGCTCCTCGATCGTGGCGATGCGCTGCGCCTCGGGCATGTCGGCGGGGTTGTCGACCAACACGACGGTGCCGTCGGTGCGGGTGAGGCGATACTCGACGCTCGGGGCGGTGGCGATCAGCGCAAGACCGAACTCGCGCTCGAGACGCTCCTTGACGATCTCCATGTGCAGCAACCCGAGGAATCCGCAGCGGAACCCGAACCCCAACGCACCGGAGGACTCGGGCGTGTACGTGATCGACGCGTCGTTGAGCTTGAGCTTCTCCAGCGACTCCCGGAGGTTCTCGAAGTCGTCGCCGTCGATCGGGAACAAGCCCGAGAACACCATCGGTTTCGGATCGCGGTAGCCGGGCAGCGCGTCGGCCGAACCCCCCGATGCCGTGGTGACCGTCTCGCCCGAGCGGGCGTCGCCGACGTCCTTGATGCCGGCGATCAGGTAGCCGACCTCGCCCGGTCCGAGCTCCTTCACCGGCGTGGGGACGGGTTTGCGGACGCCGATCTCGATCGCCTCGTGGTTCGCACCGGCTTGGATGAACGTCAGCTTGGAGCCTGCGTGCATCGTTCCCTGCATGATCCGGATGCTCGACACGACCCCGCGGTACTGGTCGAACTGCGAGTCGAAGATCAGGCCTTGGAGTGGCGCGTCGGGATCGCCCGCGGGCGCCGGGATGCGTTCGATGACGGCGTCGAGCAGGTCGGGAACGCCTTCGCCGGTCTTGGCCGACATGCGGATGATCTCGTCGGCGGGAATGCCGAGGATCCTCTCGATCTCGCCGGCGTAGCGGTCGGGGTCGGCCGCGGGCAGGTCGATCTTGTTGAGTGCAGCGACGATCTCGAGGTCGTTCTCGAGCGCCAGGTAGCAGTTGGCCAGGGTCTGGGCCTCGATCCCCTGGGCGGCGTCGACGACGAGCACGACCCCTTCACACGCCGCCAGGCTCCGGCTGACCTCGTAGCCGAAGTCGACGTGGCCGGGCGTGTCGATCAGGTGGAAGACGTGGCCCTTCCAGTCGACACGGACGTTCTGTGCCTTGATCGTGATCCCTCGCTCACGTTCGAGATCCATCGAGTCGAGGTACTGCGAACGCATGTCGCGCGCGTCGACCGCGCCGGTGATCTCGAGGATCCGATCCGACAGCGTCGACTTGCCATGGTCGATGTGCGCGATGATCGAGAAGTTGCGGATGCGGGCCAGATCCATGACCGACCCCACGCTATCTGGGCCGGTTGCTGCTCATCACGGCACGTTGCCGCGCAACGGAGCCCGCCGATAGAGTCCCAGGGCTGTTCAGAGGGGCATCGGGCTCCCGGACGCGATGATCGACGGAAAGCACAGGTTTCGAGGCCATGGCCAACATCAAGAGCCAGAAGAAGCGGATTCTCACCAACGAGAAGCGCCACCAGCGCAACAAGGCCGTCAACGCCGAGGTGAAGACGCGCACCAAGCGTGCGACGGAGACCATCGGCACCGACGACAACGCCGAGGCCGTCCGCCTCGCCGTGAAGCGCATCGACAGCGCTGCGTCGAAGGGCATCCTGCACAAGAACGCCGCAGCCCGCAAGAAGAGCCGCTTGATGAAGAAGGTCAACGCCGCCGGCTGACCCTCCGAACAACCCGAAAAATGCCGGAATCTGGTCGCTGAGCGACCGATTTCCGGCATTTTTCGGGTTTTCGGGGTCGTGCGTCAGCGGCGAAGTTTGGAGAGGCGGGCGACGAGCACCTCCATCACGAGTTCGGGCTCGAGGTCCTTCGCGCCGCGCAGGTCGAGATCGGCCTGCGCGAGCAGCTCGATCGCCCGTTTCGTCGACGCCGAGCCGAGGCGGTTGTAGGTCTGCATCGCCTTCTTGGCCGGGAACGCCGACTTGATCCCGGTGGCCTCCATCGCATCGGCCTCCGAACGCGCTCCCGCTCCGTCGAGCTTCGCGAGATTCGAGTAGTGGTTGTGCACGATCGCCATGATCTGCAGCGGGTGGCGACCACCTGCGTGCATCATCCGGCCGAGCAACGTGAGCGCCTTGGTGGTGTCGCCGGCGTCGATCGCATCGGTGAAGTCCCACGGCGGCACACCTCCGGCCTCGCCCAGGAACGGCTCGACGTCGGCGAACGTGAGCACGTGATCGGCGCCGTAGGTACTGGTGAGCGTTGCGAGGATCCCGTCGAGGCGTCCCGCATCTTCCCCCAGCCACTGCGCGAGCTGTGCGGCCGCGTCCGGCTTGATCCGCAACCCGGCCGCCGCGATGTGATCGGAGATCCAGCCCTGACGATCCTTCGGTCGGGACGGCGGTGACGTGTTGGTGACCGTGCCGATCGCCTTGACCGCATCGCCGAGCTTCTTCGGCACCGACCCTCCGGAGACGACCAGCACGAGATCGGTCGAGTCGAGCGGGTTCGCGAGGTACGCGATCAGCGGGGTCAGCTCGTCGGCGGTGAACCGACCGACATCGCGCGCCACCACCACCCGTTTGTCGGTGAGGAACGACGGCGTCTGTGCGGCGTCGACCACGAGGCGCAGTTCGTAGTCGTCGCTGTCGAACTCGTCGACCATCATCGACCGATCGCCGTCGCCGACCAGGTCGTCGACGAGTGCGTGCACCGCCGATCGCAGGATCGACTCGTCGTTGCCACTGAGGAGGTGGGTCGCCATGGAGACTTCGATTCTTACCGCAACGCGGCCCGCATCACTCGCCGCATCGCCTCACGACCGGTGGAACCTCCCCCACCCGATCAGCAGCCCGACGATCAGGGCCACGACCGCCCACCCCACCCACGACCACGGAGATTCGGGCTCGAGGCGAGCCCCGAGGATCGCGATCGTGTCGACCCACCGGGTGCCGAGCCACGCCGGGAACATCAGCACCGGAGCGATCCCCGGAGCCACCCCCGCCAGCACACCGGCGGGCAGGCCGTAGAGCATGACCATCCCGGCCACCGGCACCGCGAGCAGATTGGCGACGATGCTCACCAGCGGCAACCGTCCGAACACCAACACACTCGGCAGCACCACCCCGACCTGCGCACCCAGCGTGATCCCGATCGGCAGCGCGAAGACACCGAGCGCCGCGAGACGATCTGCGAGCCACGGCCCGACCGTGCACACCCCTGCAGTGGCTCCGACCGACAGCCAGAAACCGATCGACCATCCGAGGAGCGGATCGACGAGCAACAGGCCGATCACCGCGACCGCCAGGATCCGCACCGGCGATCGCTCGCGCCCCGTGGTGAAGGCCAGCGCGGACAAGCCGGCCATCACGCCGGCGCGCAGGATCGACGGCTCGACACGCGTCAGCACGACGAACCATCCGATCACGCCGACCGTTGCCACGAATCGCGGCCAGGGACGCAGCCGTACCAGCAACGGACCGCACGCGGCCAGCACGAACGCGACGTTCTGGCCGGAAACGGCGGTGAGATGCGACAGCCCGCTGGCACGGAACCGCTCGATCATCTCGCGTGGCTGATCGCGGTCGTCGCCGATCACGAGGCCGCGGTAGAGCGCGCCGTAGGGATCGGGGATCGTGGCGGCCGCCCGTTCGATCGTCGATCGCACGCGGTTGGAGGCGCGGGCGACCGGTGCACCCGGGTCGACGTCGGCGGCCACCTCCAGCTCGAAGGCGCCCACGACGTGCTGCCAGGCGACCCGGTGCGCACGTTCGGAATCGAGCGCTCGCCGTTCGCCACTCATCTGGACCCACTCGCCGCCGCGCCAGCGCATCACGCGCTGCTGGCGCGCTCGGCCGCGCGCCCACGTCTCGAACCGCTCGCCCTCGATCTCGACGATCACCCGCGTGCTCGACGGGTACGGCTGGGGATCGTCGACGATGCGAGCCCACCCGACGAACACGCCGAGCCGGTCCGGTGCGAGGTCGGCCCAGCTCTGCTGGGAGCGCAGCGCCGCCGCCGTCGCCAACAGCACGGCGAGCAACAACCACACCAGTGCGGTGCGCCGAATCGACCGCACGGTCGCCACGACCACGAACGCCAGGCCGATCCCCACCCCGGGGTGAGCGAACCGGACCCCGAGCGCCGTGACGACCGCGAGCGCCACGACCGCCGCATCGGTGAGGGCGCCGATCACCGCCGGTGAATGCACGGCAGACGCCCCTGATTCGTCGTAGCCTGACAGCTTCGTGACGTCGTTCACCCCAGTACCACCCGGCGCTCGCCCCTCGCCGTACGACGCCTCGTCGGACGCGCCCCTCGCCGAGGGCCCCCGCTGGTACCGAACGCGCATCCGGCGGTGGGGGCCACCGCTCGGCCTGCTGGCCCCCGGCGTCGTCGGAGCGATCGCCTACCTGGCGCTGCGATGGTCGGATGCCGCCTGGAGTGGCGCCGTCGGCCTGATCGGCGGCGTGTTCGCCGCACCCGGCCTGTTGCTCGTGGGGGCGCCATTCGGCGACCGCAGTCTGTATCCGCTCGCGATCGCTGCGTCGGCGGTGACGTGGGTGCTGGTGGGACTGCTCGCGTCGCGTCGCGCGACCCGCAATCCGATGGCGACCTGGTCCGACTACTGGCGCCACTTCGCCTGGATGTGCGGCGGCATCTGGGTCGGCTGCGGCCTGGCGCTGGCCATCGCTGCCTTCGTGATCTCCGACTCGCTGATCTGACCGACGGCAGCTCCACGATCGCTGCCATCACGTCGTGACGAGGTCGCGCAGTGCGTCGAGCTTGGCGGGACCGATGCCGGGAACGCGATCGAGATCCTCGACGTTCACGAACGGGCCGTTGCGCTCACGCTCGGTGACGATCGCGGTGGCCGTGGCCGGCCCGACACCGGGCAGGGTCTCGAGCAATTCGGCGGTCGCTCGATTGACGTCGATCGGGCCGACGGGCTGCGCGCCGTCACCGGCACCGACAGCGGCCGACTCGACCACCTGCTCGCCCACCGCCGGGACGTACACACGGGTCCCGTCCACGACGACCGCGGCGAGATTGAGTGCGTTCCAATCGGCGTCGGGCGCGGGCCCGCCGGCGGCGACCACGGCATCACGAACGCGCGCGCCCGGCTCGAGGACGTAGACCCCCGGGGCGATCACGGACCCGGCGACGTGCACCAGCACCGGCAACTCCGCAGTAGCGCCCCCGGCGGACGCCGCGTTCTCCGACGAGCCGTTGGCGGTGTCGCGTCCGATCGTGGTCGCGACGGCCATCGTGAGCGACGCTTCGGTCGGAGGTGGCGGCGTGCGTACCAACCAGTAGGCGCCGGCGCACACCACGACGACGGCGACCGACGATGCCATGAGCCGCGCAACGCCGAACCATGTGATCCAGGCTCGTGCCCGCTCCGCCGGCGACACCGGCACGTCGGGCCTCGACAAGGGTTCCACGATCGACCTCCTCGACCGTTCGATGCGCAACGCGCAACGTTCACCAGGAGGGAGTCGGTGTGGGCAACGCTACCGGCGTCGCCTCTCGTTTCAGGTCGGCGGGCCGGAGGAGGCGGCGCGCCAGAACGCGCGGTAGCTGGGGTACTCGATCGCCTCGGTCACCCAGCCGGCGCGCACGAGTTCGTCGTGCAGGCGCGGCAGGTTGCGCCACGGCACGCCCATGTCGACGTGGTGGGCCAGGTGCCAACCGGTGTTGTACGGCACCATCCAGTAGCGGGCGAGACGACTCTGGCGGATCACGTGCGTGGTGAGACGGCGATCCTTCGAGCGCACCATGCCGCCGTGTTCGGCGATCGCCCGCAGGCGGTTCGACACCTTCCACAGGGTCGCCCACGACACGATCCACACGACGTACGCCAGCGGGCGCATGAACAGGACGGACACGCCGAGCATCACGATCTGCACCGCGAGGATCTGCTTGGCCTCGGTCTGCCCGCGGCGCAAGGCGTGGTACAGCGAGCGGAAGTTCTTGTAGCCGCTGATGCCGAGCGCATCGCGCGTCAGCTTCCTGCGCCACGAGTCGGCGGGCACGGGATACCCCGAGTAGAGCGCCAGATCGGGCTCGTCGGGACCCATCTCGTCGCGATGGTGGGCGAAGTGCGCCCGTCGATACGCGAGCATCGCCTGGTAGGTCGGATACGCGAGCAGCCAACGGCCGACGGTGTCGTTGGCCCGACGGTTGGTGAACAGCAGCCGGTGGGCAGCCTCGTGAGCGAGGATGTTGAGGCACACGTGGCCACGCACCATCAGCACGAACGCCAGCAGGTACGACCACCAGGTGTTGATCCAGGCGGCCGCGATCACGACGCCGAACGACTGCAGGAGCGTGCTCGTGACCGCGACGACGTTGCGCGGGTTCGAGATTCGCCGCAGCTCGTTGCGGAGCGGCGGCAGCGGCTTGCCGCGCTCGTTCAGTCGATCGGTCGGCAGGACGTCGGGCAGCGCGTCGGCCGGCGGCACCATCGTCCTCGGCATTCGTGGAACTGCCGGAGTCGCCATCTGCGTCATGGGTCGATGTTACACTCAATGATCGCTGTGATCAATCCTCGTATCACCACGCCGGAGGCCTCGTCCGAGCTCCGACCGCTCAGTCCACGCTCGATCGTGCTGTCGGTGCTGCTCGGGTCCCATCCGCCGTCGATGCCGGTGGGCCGCCTGTTGGCGTTCACCTCCCTGTTCGGCATCACCGATGGCACCGCCCGCACGGCGCTCTCGCGGATGGTGACCAACGGCGAACTGGTGAACGTCGAGGGGACCTACCGTCTGGGCGGCCGCCTGCTCGAACGTCAAGCCCAGCAGGACGCGGGACGGGCCGGACCGACGGGCGACTGGGACGGGACCTGGTGGCTCGCAGCGGTCACCACCGACCGGCGGTCGGTGGCTGCGCGTCGCGACTTCCGCTCGCGGGTGATCGGGGCGCGGTTCGGCGAGTTGCGTCCCGACACGTGGCTGCGGCCCGCCAACATCGACGTACCGCTGGACCTCCCCGACGTGGTCCTCACACGTGGACCGATGCTGACCGGCGACGCAGCCGCTCTGGTCGCGAGCCTGTGGCCGCTCGACGAACTCGATCGGGAGGCACGTCGACACGCCGAACGCCTCGCAGCAGTGAGTGAACTCCTCGCCACCGACGACCGCGACCTCGCGCTGGTCGATTCGTTCGTCTCCCTGGCCGGCGCCCAACGATTCCTGCGGACCGAACCACAGCTGCCCGAGTCGCTCTCGCTCGGACCCGCTGCGGCAGAACTCCGCACTCGATACGGCGCCGTGGTCGGCGGCTTCCAGCGTCGGCTCGCCGAGTTCCTCGGAGCCGCGGTCAGTACAGGCGCGACGTGAGCCGGCGGCGGTACTCCGCCGTGCGAGGGTCGGTCGGGCCCATCAATTCGAGGAGGTCGACGAACTTCTGGCGCGCCTCGTCGTCGGTCTTCACCAACTCGAGCAACGCCGAGAGCTGCTCGTCGTAGTCGTCGTCGGCCGGCTCGCCGACACGGGCGAGCGCCGCCACGTGCCGGGTGCGGTCGGACTCGGGGATGCGGGCCAGCAGCGCGAGCGCCTCGTCGTTCTCGCCGTCGGCGATCAACAGCTCGGCGAGTGCGACGATCACGTCCTCGTTCGCAGGCTCCATCGACAGCGCGATGCGCAGGCTGCCCTCGTCGCCCGCCTCGATCAACTCGGCAACGGCGAGCTGTTCATCGCTCGGCAGCAGCGCGTCGACGAACTCCTTCACGGCGTGCTCCGGGTACGACCCCATGAACCCGTCGACGACGGCACCGTCCTTGAGGGCGTACACCGCCGGGATCGACTGCACCTTGAACGCCTGGCTGAGCCCCGGGTTCTCGTCGACGTTGACCTTGGCGAGCACGACCTTGCCACCGGTGTCGTCGACCACCTTCTCGATGATCGGGCCGAGGGTCTTGCACGGGCCGCACCACGGTGCCCAGAGGTCGACGACCACCGGCACCTCCTTCGACTTGTCGATGACTTCGGTCTGGAAGTTGGCGTCGGTGACGTCGATGGCTGCCATGGACTCAACGCTATCGGTGAGCGATGGCTACCCTCGGACACACGCTCGGTGACGTCGAGCGACGACCGTGTGGAGACGAGACGAATCGGGATGACATGAACGACGTGCCGGGAATCGATGTCGAAGCGGTCACCGCATGGCTGCAGGAGCACGTCGACGCCGCGACCGGACCGTTCGCCTTCGACGTGATCGCCGGCGGACACTCGAACCTGACGTTTCGTGTCACCGGCAGCGACGGCGCCCGGTTCGTGCTGCGTCGCCCACCGCTCGGCCATGTGCTCGCGAGCGCCCACGACATGGGTCGCGAGCACCGCATCCTGTCGGGCCTGCAGACGTCGGCGGTCCCGGTGCCACCCGTGTTGGGGTTCTGCGACGATGTCGAGGTCAATGGCGCACCCTTCTACGTGATGGGCTTCGTCGACGGTCACGTCCTGCGCGACCGCGACAGCGCCGAACGGGCGCTCGTCGACGAGACATCACGCAGCAACGCCAGCCGCTCGCTCGTCGACACGATGGCAGCGATCCACGCAGTCGATCTCGACGCCGCCGGCCTGGCGGATCTCGGCCGTCACGAGGGCTACATCGAGCGCCAACTGAAGCGCTGGTACGGCCAGTGGAACCAGGGCAAGACCCGCGAGCTCGCCGCGGTCGACCGGGTCTACGACGGCCTGCTCGCTCGGATCCCCGAGCAGGGTCCCGCCACGATCGTGCACGGCGACTACCGGCTCGACAACTGCATGGTCGGCGACGACGGCACGGTGGTGGCGGTGCTCGACTGGGAGATCTGCACGCTCGGCGATCCGCTCGCCGACGTCGGCCTGCTGCAGGTGTACTGGAACGGCCCGGACGACGCCGAGGGAGCCTGGAGCGGCACCGCCACGTCGGCGCCGGGCTTCTGGAACCGCAGCGACCTCGCCGCCCGGTATGCCGAGGTGTCCGGACGAGACCTGTCGCAACTCGACTTCTACGTCGCCTTCGCGTTCTGGAAGCTCGCCTGCATCATCGAAGGTGTGTACTCCCGGTACCTCGGTGGCGCACTCGGTGACCGGCCGCCCGAGGAGCTCGCACCGTTCAAGCTCCAGGTCGAACAGGCCGCGGCGAGCGCAGAGCGGTACCTGGAGGCGCTGCGGTGAGCGATCACGACGGACGCGACGCCCAAGGACGCCGGGTCGACGACGCCTACGAGTGGTTGGTCGACGAACCGAACGTGCACGAACCCGTCCTCGTCGTGATGCTGACGGGATGGATCGACGCCGCGGGTGCAGCAGCCGCCGCCGCTGACGCATTCGCACGCGAGTGCGAGACGAGCCCGCTCGTGCGGTTCGACGACGACACGTTCATCGACTACCGGGCCCGCCGTCCGATCATGGAGCTCCGCGACGGCGTCAACACCGACCTCGTCTGGTCGACGATCGAGCTGCGTTCGGGCCGATCGAGTTCGGGGCGCGACGTGCTCGTCCTCACCGGCCCGGAACCCGACATGGCCTGGCATCGCTTCGCCGCGGCGATCGGCGACATCTGCGTCGAACTCGGCGTGACGAAGATGATCGCCTTCGGTGCCTACCCGTTCGCTGCCCCCCACACGCGCACGCCGCGCCTGTCGTGTTCGTCGCCGTCGACCGAGGTGCTCGCCAACGTCACGTTCGCCCGCAGTTCGGTCGACGTTCCCGCCGGCATGGCCGCCGCGCTCGAGCACGCGCTCCACGCCCGCAAGATCCCGGCCCTCGGCATCTGGGTGCAGGTACCGCACTACGTCAGTGCCCTGCCCTATCCGGCGGCGTCGGTGGCGCTGCTCGACGGGCTGACCGAGGTGACCGGTATCGAGGTCGCGGCTGCCGATCTCCGCTCGGCCGTCGTCCCCCAACGCCAGCGAATCGACGCATCGATCGCCGACAACTCCGATCACGTCACCATGCTGCGCCAGCTCGAGGAGCTGTACGACGCCTCGACCGATGGTGAGGTGACGCCGGGTCCCGCGTTCGAGATGCGCTCGGGCGACGAGCTCGCCGACGAGATCCAACAGTTCCTCCGCGACCAGGACTGACACCGGCGGGATCCCGTCGGGATCGGGCGACGACGCGCACGGGGTTTAGGGTCGGGGCATGAAGATCGACGGGGGAATCGGAACCGACCTGCGCAACGTGCCCCAGCAGGCACGGGAGGTCGAGGCGGCGGGGTATTCGGGGGCGTGGACCGCCGAGACGTCGCACGACCCGTTCCTCCCACTGCTGCTCGCGGCCGAGCACACCGACACACTGGAGCTCGGCACGTCGATCGCCGTGGCGTTCGCCCGCAACCCGATGACGCTGGCCAACACGGCGTGGGATCTGCAGGCCTACTCGCAGGGCCGCTTCATCCTGGGGCTCGGCAGCCAGATCAAGCCGCACATCACCAAGCGGTTCTCGATGGAGTGGAGCCATCCCGCCGCCCGGATGCGCGAGATGGTGCTCGCGATGCGAGCGATCTGGAACACGTGGCTGACCGGCGAGAAGCTCGACTTCCGCGGCGAGTTCTACACGCACACGTTGATGACGCCGTTCTTCACGCCGAACGCGAAGGAGCTCGACGGGTTCGGTCCTCCCAAGGTGTTCCTCGCCGGCGTCGGCGAGCTGATGACCGAGGTCGCGGGCGAAGTCTGCGACGGCTTCATCTGCCACGGCTTCACCACCGAGCGGTATCTCCGCGAGGTCACGATCCCCGCCCTCGAGCGTGGCCGGGCCAAGGCCGGCAAGACGATGGAGGGCTTCGAGATCATCGGACCGTCGTTCGTCGTCACCGGCAACGACGCCGCCGAACTCGAGGCGGCCGCCACCGCCACCCGTCAGCAGATCGCGTTCTACGGCTCGACGCCGGCCTACCGAAACGTGCTCGAGATCCACGGCTGGGGCGGCCTGCAGGACGAGCTGAACACGCTGTCGAAGCAGGGCGAGTGGGCGAAGATGGGCACGCTGATCGACGACGAGATCCTCAACACGTTCGCGGTCGTCGGCGAACCCGAGGGCATCGCCCCCGAGCTGACCAAGCGGTACGGCGACGTGATCCAGCGGATCAGCTTCTACGCGCCGTACGCCAGCGACCCCGACCGCTGGGCGGCCGTGATGGCCGCCCTCAAAGCCGCCTGAGCGATCACGCCCGGGGTCAGACCCCGGACGTGATCAGTGGGCGTGGGCGACCGACGCAGCGCGACGACGGAAGCGACCGCCGAAGACGTAGGCGACGATGAAGAAGCACGCCGACGTCAGCACGATCGTCGGGCCCGAGGCGACGTCGAGGTGATAGCTGGCGTTCATCCCGACGAACCCGCTGACCGCGCCGATGACCGCTGACAAGGCGAGCATCTTGCCGAAACTGTCGGTCAGCATGCGGGCGACCACTGCGGGCACCACGAGCGTGGCCGCGATCAGCGTCACGCCCATCACGTTCATCGTGGCCAGCACCGTCGCCGACAGCACGATCATCAGCAGCGCGTCGATCCACGCCGTGCGTACGCCGGTCGCGGCCGCCACCTGCGAATCGAACGTGGTGAACAGCAACTGCCGATAGAAGAAGAACACGATCGCGGCAGTTGCGAGGGCGACGCCCAGGATCAGCAGTACGTCGGAGTTCGTGACGCCGAGCACGTTGCCGAACAGCAGCGCATCGGCGTTCCGACCCGGCGAACCGTAGATCTGCACGAGCGCGAGTCCGAGCGCGAAGGAGGCCGTGGTGACCACCCCGATCGCGGCGTCGGAGCCGATCGGCCGTCGCCGCACGATGCCACCGACGGCGAGCGCCGTGATCACGCCCCAGATGCCGGCACCGAGGAACAGGTTCACCCCGGCCAGGCCCGCGACCGCGTAGCCGCCGAAGATCGAGTGCGACAGCCCGTGGCCGATGTAGCTCATGTTGCGCAACACCACGTAGCACCCGACGACGCCGCACAGCGCACCCGCGATCGTGGCGACGTAGAGGCCGTTTCGGAAGAACTCGAACTCGTAGGGCCGGATCAGTTCCGCCCAGCTCATGCCGATTCCCCCGCCGTACGACGGCGCAGCGGCGTCACGTTGGCGTCGATCGGCGCATCGACCACCACACGCATACCGCCGTGCTCGAGCACCTCCATCGGCGAGCCGTACGTGCGCTCCAGCACGTCGGGCACGAGCACCTCCTCGGGGCTTCCGGCACCGATGACCGATCGATTCAGGCACACGACGGTGGGCAGGTGGGCGGCGATGCCGTTCAGGTCGTGTGTCGTGAGCACGATCGTGAGCCCGTCGGCATTGAGGTCGTCGAGCAGGTGCAGCACGTCGTGACGCGTCCTGACGTCGAGCCCCGACGTGGGCTCGTCGAGGAAGATCACCTGAGCGTTCGTGAACAGTGCCCGGGCGAGGAACACGCGCTGCTGCTGGCCGCCGGAGAGTTCGCGGATGTGCCGACCGCCGAGCCCGACCATCCCGAGCCGCTCGAGCACGGAGGCGATCTCGAGACGCTCGCTTTTCGTGATCCAGGGCATCCGGAGCCCCCGTGCGCGTGCCATGCCAACGCACTCGGCCACCGTGACGGGGAAGTTCCAGTCGATCGTCTCGACCTGGGGCACGAGCCCGACGGCGAGGCCCGAGGCGCGGCGCACGCTGCCCGACACCGGCGACACCGTGCCGAGCATCGCCTTGAGCAGCGTCGACTTGCCCGATCCCGACGGGCCGACGATCCCGACGAGGTCGCCTGGTTCGATCGTCAGGTCGACGTCGATCAGCACGGGCGCGCCACCGTCGTAGTTGACCGTCAGCCGATCGACGACGATCAACCCGCCGGCGAGGTCGCCGGACGAGGTCAAGCGCTCGAACCCGTCACGTTCGAGCCGATCACGTTCGAACCGGTCATTGCGGATACTCGGCGTTGTCGACGGTGACGTTCCGCACCACGAAACCCTCGAGCGCGCTCGCGTCGCCGCCCAGCGCCTCGGTCATCGTGATGAAGTTGAACTTCATCAGCCCGAGCCAGGAGTGGTCCTCTTCGCCCGGAGCACCCGGAAGGTCGTCGTCTCGCAGGTCGTCGACGTAGGTGGCTCCGGTCTCGTTGGCGATCTGCTCGAGCACCGGCGACGGGAACACCTCGGAGCCGAACACCGCCGACACGTTCTCGGCCTCGATCTGGTCGATCAGGTCGACCACCTCCGACGGCGTGGGGTCGCCGAAGTCGGACGGCTGGATCGCCCCGATCACGTTCCATCCGTACGTGTCGGCGAAGTAGGCGTAGGCGTCGTGGTAGGTCACGAGCTTGCGCTGCTCCTCGGGAACGGTGTCGAACGACTCCCGGATCGCCGCGTCGAAGTCGTCGACCAGCACGACGAACTCGTCGAAGTTCGCGTTGTAGTAGTCGGTGCCCTCGGGATCGATGGCGACCATGTTGTCGCGGATGATGTCGGCGTAGACCTTCACGAGCGTGGGGTCGGTCCACAGGTGGGGGTTGGGCTTGCCGCCGTCCTCCGGGAACGAGAAGTCGTACTTGTACTGCTCGGGAGAGATCGTCTCGTCGCCGAGTTCCACGATCCTCACGCCGTCGGACACGTTCGCCTCGGCGAGTTCCTTCGTCGGTTCCTCGAGTTGGAGCCCGTTGATGAACACGACGTCGGCGGTGGTCATCACCTCGGCAGCCGAGGGGGGCGGCTCGAACGTGTGCGAGTTGGTGCCCTCGGGCACGATGCCGACGATCTCGGCGCGGTCGCCGATGATGTTGGCAGCGATCGAGGTGATGGGAGCGACGGTCGTGACCACCTGGAGCTGATCGTCGGCGCCCGACCCGGTGCCGTCAGTGACCGCTCCATCGGTGGAATCATCGCTTCCGCATGCGGCGAGCACGGTGACCACTGCGGCGGCGGCGCAGGCGGCGGCGAGGCGGCGGACACGAGGTGGGGAAAGGTGACGCGGTTTCACGAACGACGACGTTAGTTGCGAACAGGTCGCAACACGACGTCGTGCCCCAAGATTGTCCACCGAACTCGTCACCGGCCCACTGCCCGACGCGATCCGAGCCCAGCGAGCATCGACACAACGCCTTCGCTATGGTCGCATGGATGTCATCGGACTGCTGGAACGACGTGCAACTGGTCACGGGGCCGCTCGATCGGGATCGGGTCGCCGAGCTCGAGCAGTTCGTGCGCGCGGGAGGGACGGTGCTCGTGGCGGCGGAGCCGGACGACCGATGCGGCGAGGCGTTCACCGGTGTCGGCGTCGTTGCTGACCTGCCGCGCACGGAATGGTTCGTCACGCTGGCCGACTCCCCCGCTGCCGCCCGGCTCGACAGGGAGACCGCGGTGACCTCGCAGCTGCGCACGCTGCGCCCGAACGACGCCGAGACCACGGTCGCTGCAACCACCAGCGTGCGCTTCGACCACCAGCCGACGCTCGCCGTCCGCCCGCTCGGCCGGGGACGGATCGTCGTGAGCGGGATCGCCGACCTCCGGGCACTGGTCGATCACTCGACGCTCGGACCGTTCGTCCGGCGTCTTGTCCGCCCCGTTGCGCCCATCAGGACCACCGAGCTGGGCGTCGGCGTCGTCGGCTACGGACCATTCGGGGGGATGGGCTACCTCCACGGTCTCGCCGCCACGGAGACCGATGGACTGGCGTTGGTGGCGGCCGCCGATTCCGCACCGGAACGCCTCGACGCCGCCCGCGCCGACTTCCCCGACCTCGTTGGCCATGCGTCCGCCGGATCGCTCGCAGCCGACCCCACGGTCGACGTCGCGATCATCGCGACCCCACCGGTCTTCCACGCCGAGCTCGCCCTCGAACTGCTGCGCGCCGGCAAACACGTCGTGATCGAGAAGCCGATGTGTCTGCGCCGCGACGACGCCGATGCGATCATCGCAACGGCACGCGACCACGACCGCACGGTCACCGTGCACCAGAGCCGCCGATGGGACCGCGACTGGCTCGCCGTTCGCAACGTGACCGGGCGCGGGGACATCGGCGACGTGTTCAACATCGAGACCTTCGTGGGCGGGTTCGAGCACCCGTGTCGCGCCTGGCACTCCGAGGAGTCGATCTCGGGAGGCGCGATCTACGACTGGGGCTCGCACCACATCGACTGGATCATCCAGCTCTACGGCTCGGCGCCGAGCCGGGTGCTGTGCAGCGCGCACACGAGGGTGTGGCACGACACCACCAACGCCGACCAGCTCAGCCTCTGGATGCAGTGGCCCGATGGCCGCGAGGCGACGTTCCGCCAGAGCGACGTCTGTGCCATCCGTCGACCCAAGTTCCACATCCAAGGCACCCTCGGCACGATCGAGGGGCACTACCGCCCGCTGCGCAACGACACCGTCGAGCCGGGACGCGGACACGTCGAGCACGTCTCGCACCACGCGGAGGCACCGGTCGACCTCACCGTCGCCGTCTACGACGGCACGATGGGTATTCGCGAGTCGGTCGTGTCCCCGGCACCGGCGCCCGGCTGGGGCTTCCACCGCAACCTCGCCGACCACCTGCTCCTCGGTGAACCGCTCGCCGTGCGGCCCGAGCAGTCCCGTGACGTGGTCGCCGTGCTCGAAGCCGGCCATCGTTCCGGCGCCAACGGCGGCGAGCTGATCGAACTGGGGTGACCACCGTGCCCACCGCGGACGCCGTCGGGTTCGGCGTGATCGGCGCCCGCTCCATGGTGGCGACACGGGCCGTGATGCCGGCGATCGATGCCTCCGAGCGCGCCCGCCTCGTCGCCGTCTCGTCGCTCGGCGGTCCGGTACCCGAACCGTGGACCCACCTCGGCGCCGGGCTCTACGAGGACGTGATCGACCATCCCGACGTCGAGGTCGTCTACATCCCACTCCCGAACGGCATGCACCTCGAGTGGGTCGAACGTGCCGTGGCCGCCGGCAAGCACGTGCTCTGCGAGAAGCCGATCGCACTGTCGGCCGCCGAGACTCGGCGCATGACGGCGGCCGCCGAAGCTGCCGGGGTGTTCCTCGCCGAGGCCTGGATGACCCCGTTCGACGCCCGCTGGCGAGCGGCGATGTCGATGGCGACCGCCGGTGATCTCGGCGACGTGATCGACATCGACGCGTCGTTCACGTTCACGATCGGACCCGAGGCGAACGACAACTACCGATGGTCGGCCGAGCAGGGTGGTGGAGCACTCCTCGACGTCGGCATCTACTGCCTCGGTCCGATCGTCGAGCTGTGGGGGACCGAACCCGACGTCGTCGAGGCGACAGCGCTCTGGCACTCGACGGGCGTGGACGCTCGCACGGAAGCCACCCTCGAGTGGTCCGATGGACGCCAGGGCCGCATCCGCTGCTCCTTCGTCGACGCCGAGGAGCAACGCATCGAGATCATCGGGACAGCAGCGTCGCTCGTCCTGGCGAACGACGCACACACCGGAGGCGCTCGCGCGGACACGATCGTCGTCGCGGCCGGCGACGGCACGGTCGACCGGGTGCACGTGACCCCGACCGATCCATATCTGGGTATGGTCGATGCCTTCGCCGCGGCCATCCGCGGCGACACCGCCTGGCCCCGACCCATGTCTGCCTCCGCCGATCTCCTCACGCTCCTCGAACGCATCGCTCAGGCGAGCCGATGACCGGCACGCGCCGCGAACAGCCCCGCCACGAGTGGCATGGGCTCCCGTCGGGCGTCGAACTCCATGCCGTTCACTGGGATCCGATCGACGGAGCCGACGGCGACCTGACCCCGTGGCTGCTGGTGCACGGGCTCGCGTCGAATGCCCGGCTGTGGGACGGCGTCGCCAAACACCTCGCGAGCCTCGGCCACCGCGTGGTCGCCGTCGACCAGCGCGGCCACGGACGATCGTCCAAGCCGGACGACGGCTACGACATGGTCACCGTCGCCGACGACCTGATGCTGCTGATCGATGCGCTGGGATGGCGCCGACCAGGCGTCGCCGGCCAGTCGTGGGGCGGCAACGTGGTGCTCGAACTCGCTCACCGCCACCCCGACGCGGTCGCCGCGATCGCGTGTGTCGACGGCGGATTCATCGATCTCGGCGTGCGGTTCCCGGAGTGGGACGACGCCGCAACCGCACTCGCCCCGCCGCGCCTCGCCGGCACACCGCTCGACCGGATCACCGGCTGGCTCGAGGAATCGGCAGCGGACTGGCCCGAGGAAGGTCGCCAGGGCACCCTCGCCAACTTCGAGGTGCGTGACGACGGCACGATCGCGCCGTGGCTCACGTTCGACCGGCACCTGCTGGTACTGCGCGGGCTCTGGGAGCATCAACCATCGAGCCGCTACCCCGGCACGAGTGTCCCGACGTTGTTGATCGCGGCCGACACGGGTGACGTCGCGTGGACCGACTCGAAGCACGACGCCGTCGATGCGGCCATGGCCGCCCTCCCACGCGGGCGGGCGGAGTGGTTCAGGCCCGCTCACCACGATGTCCACGCCCAACGCCCCGTCGAGGTGGGCGATCTCCTGCACCGCGCCGTCACCGAGCGCGACTTCTTCCCGGAGGCCTCCCGATGACCACCCCCCGTCTGCTCGCGATCATGGGTTCGGGCGAGACCGCACCGACGATGAAGGTGCCGCACCGGGCGATCTTCGACCGTCTCGGCCCCGACGTCGACGCGGTCCTGCTCGACACACCGTTCGGCTTCCAGGAGAACGCCCCGATCCTCGCTGCGAAGGCCACCGAGTACTTCCGTGACGCGATCGGACGCGAGGTGGCCGTCGCCGGACTCGGACGCACCGACACCGGCGACGTGGTCGCGATCGAGCGCGGCATGGCCAGGGTGCGCGACGCCGACTGGGTGTTCGCAGGTCCGGGAAGCCCGACGTTCGCGCTCGAGCAGTGGCGTGGCACCCCTGTTCCCGATGCCCTCGCCGAGAAGCTGCGCTCCGGCGGCGCCGTCGTGTTCTCGTCGGCGGCGGCCCTCACGCTCGGTGTCGCAACCGTGCCGGTGTACGAGATCTACAAGGTCGGCCTCGACCCCTACTGGGTCCATGGGCTCGACGTGTTGAGCGAGATCGGGCTCAGCGTCGCGGTGATCCCCCACTACGACAACCAGGAGGGCGGCAACCACGACACGCGGTTCTGCTACCTCGGCGAGCGCCGGCTGGCGATGCTCGAACCGGAACTCCCCGACGGAGCCTTCGTGCTGGGCATCGACGAGCACACCGGCCTGGTGATCGACCTCGACGCCGACACCGCCGAGATCGTCGGCAAGGGTGCGGTCACCCTGCGCCGGGACGGCGAGTCCGTCCGGCTCGAATCCGGTCAGACCATTCCTGTCGACACCCTCCGCGCCGCAGGGTCGGACCTCGATCCGAGCCGTACCACCGGTGCTGCCGCGCCGGGGTCAGACCTCGGTCCGACCCCCGACACGGGCGCGACCGACGACGCTGAAGCCGCAGACGCAGGTGCGACGCGGGTCGTCGACTCGCTCGCTGCCGCCACCGAGGTCCACGAGGCAGCGTTCGAGACCGCCCTCGCCACCCGCGATTCCGACGGTGCAGTGGCGGCGATCCTCCAGCTCGAGTCGGCGATCGTCGAGTGGTCCCGCGACACCCTGCAGTCCGACGACGTCGACCGCGCCCGGGCGGCCCTGCGGTCGATGATCGTCCGTCTGGGTGCGGCGGCGACCGAGGGGCTCCGTGACGTGCGCGACGTGCTCGGTCCAGTGGTCGAGGCAGCACTCGCCGCCCGTGTCGTCGCCCGCTCGGAGAAGGCGTTCGCCGTGTCCGACTCGATCCGTGACGAGCTGGTGAAGGCCGGCATCGAGGTACGCGACACGCCCGACGGGGTCGAATGGCTGGTTGTTGGGTGAACGAGGTCGCGATCCGGCTGACCGACGTCACCAAGACGTTCGACGGCACGTCCGGGGCGGCGGTCGAGCAGCTGTCGCTCGACATCGAGAACGGGTCGATCATGGCGCTGCTCGGCCCGTCGGGCTGCGGCAAGACGACGACGCTGCGGATGATCAACCGGCTGATCGAGCCGACCTCGGGACGCATCGAGATCAACGGCGTCGACGTGATGAGCCAGTCGCCCCAGGAGCTCCGGCGCGGGATCGGCTACGTGATCCAGCAGGTCGGGTTGTTTCCGCACCGGACCATCAGGAGCAACATCGCCACCGTGCCCGACATGCTCGGGTGGGACAAGCGGCGCATCAGCGACCGCGTCGAGGAGCTGACGACGTTGGTCGGGCTCGACCACGAGCTCCTCGATCGGTATCCCGACGAGCTGTCGGGCGGTCAGCAGCAGCGGGTCGGGGTCGCCCGGGCGTTGGCGGCCGATCCCCCGGTGCTGCTGATGGACGAGCCGTTCGGCGCGGTCGACCCGATCGTGCGTGCACGTCTCCAGGACGAGCTGCTCGACCTGCAGACCAAGGTCCGCAAGACGATCGTGCTCGTGACGCACGACGTCGACGAAGCGCTCCGCCTGGCCGATCGCATCGCCTTGATGAACGTGGGCGGTGTCGTCGAACAACTCGCAACACCGGACGAATTGATGCGGTCGCCTGCGAACGAGTTCGTCGAACGCTTCGTCGGTGACGACCGGGGTCTTCGCCGGCTCGCCCTCAACACCGTCGGCAACCTGCCCTTCCACCAGGGCCCGATCGTCGACCACACCGCGCAGCTCCCCGAGGTCGAACAGGTGCTCGCGAGCGAGTCGAGCGACTGGCTGGGTGTCACCGACGGTGACCGGTTCGCGGGCTGGGTGACGGCCGACGAGGTGCGTTCCACGATGGCCGAGGGCGGCACGCTCGACGACCTCGAACTCCGCCCGCCCGTGGCGCACGTCGAACCATCGAACACCTTGCGGGCAGCGATGGAGCTGATCATGGTGTCGAACTCGTCGGTCGCGGTGATCGACGACGGCGGCCGCTTCGGTGGCGTCGTGACCCTCGAGGACATCCGGCGGAGTCTGGCGGCGACCGACTCGTGAGCCCGGTCGCACTGGTCGCCGAAGCGACCAATCCGATCATCCGGTGGGAGTGGGTGGTCGAGGAGTCGGACCAGATCCGCGCCGCGATCGTCGAACACCTGACCTTGACCGTGCTCGCGCTCGCACTCGGCATGGTGGTGTCGGCGATCCTGACGGCGTTGATCCTGCGCTTCCGGTGGATGACCACGCCGATCACGGCGACCACGAGCCTGATCTACACGCTGCCGAGCGTCGCGCTGTTCGCGCTGCTCGCCCCGGTGTTCGGCAACCTGTCGCGCTGGACCGCGGTGCTGCCACTCGCGGCGTACACGCTCCTGATCCTCGTGACCAACACGGTGGCCGGGTTTCTCTCGGTGCCCCAGCCCGTCCGTGACGCCGCCGACGGCATGGGGATGTCACCGATCCGGCGGATGTGGAGCGTGGAGCTGCCACTCGCGGTGCCGTACATGATGACGGGCATCCGCATCGCAGCGGTGTCGACGGTCGGGCTCGTCACCGTGGCGGCGATCATCGGCCAGGGCGGTCTCGGCCGGTTGATCTTCAGCGGGCTGCGACGTGCGTTCTGGACCCCGATGACCGTTGGCGCCTCACTGTCGATCCTCCTCGCGCTGACGCTCGACGCCCTACTCCTCCTGATCGCGGCGTGGCTCACGCCGTGGCAACGACGCAAGCGGGCGCCGGAGTCGTGATGGCCGTCGCACGTCCCGGGCAGACCGCGGTGCCGCGCAACATCGGGTTCTTCGAGTGGTTCTTCGACCCGGACACGTGGACCGGCAACGGCGGCATCATCGAATCGCTGATCGACACGGTGCTCCTCTGCGCGGCCGCCACCGCCGTCGCAGCGCTGATCGCCGTGCCGATCGCGGCCGTGCTGGCCCACTACCGCAAAGCACAGGTTGCGAGCACCTGGCTGGTGAGCCTCAGCCGAGCCGTCCCCACCTTCGCGATCGCCGCCCTGCTCGTGCCGTGGTCGCTGCGACGCGGCTGGGGATTCGAGCCGTGGCCGATCTTCATCGCACTGTTCCTCCTCGCCGTCGTCCCGATCTACCTCAACACCTACGTCGCGATCCGTCAGGTGCCCGAAGGGTCGGTCGACGCCGCCCGGGCCCTCGGGTACGGCGAGGCGTCGGTCCTCGGCCGCATCGAGTTCGCGATGGGCGCGTCGTTGATCCTCGCGGGCATCCGCGTCGCGGCGATCCAGGTCGTCGCGACCGAGCCGATCCGGGCCTTCCTCGGCGGCGACGGTCTCGGGCGCTATGTTCGAGACGGGTTCGGACAGAACAACACCACACTCGTGGTCGGGGGAATCGTGCTCATCGGCGGGCTCGCCGCGATCACAGGATTGATGTTCGTGTTCCTGGAAAGACTCGTGCTGCCGACCGGCGTACGCCGACTCGTTCGACAACAAGGAGAGAGACAACCATGACCACCCATTCGAAACGGCGCACCGCCCTCAAGCTGTTGGCGCCACTCGTTGCGTTCGGCCTGATGGCCGCCGCCTGTGGCAGCGACGACGATTCGTCGGACAGCGGTGCCGACACCACCGAGGCCTCCGGCGCCGAGACGACCGAGGCCTCCGGTTCGGAATCGACCGATGCGGCCGCCCCCGACGGCCCGACGATCCGTCTGCGCGGCCAGGACTTCAGCGAGGCGATCACGATCGCCGAGGTGTACGGCCAGTACCTCCAGGCCAAAGGCTTCGACGTCGAGATCCTGACACCGGCGGGTTTCCGAACGGAGGCGCTCGACGGCATCGAGAACGGTGACCTCGACCTGATCATCGACTACATCGGTGGCACCCAGGCTGCCTTGGCCCCGGACGCACCCCCGAGTGCCGACCCCGAGGAGATCGTCGCCGTGATCCGTCCCGCGGTCGAGGAGATCGGTGGCGTCCTGCTCGACTACTCCCCCGCCGTCGACGGCGACGCGTTCGTCGTCCGTGGCGACTCCGAGGCGACCACGATCTCCGACGTCGCCGGGCTCGACTACGTGCTCGGTGCGTCTTCCCAGTGCCCCGAACGCCCCCAGTGCCTGATCGGCCTCGAGGATCCGGAGATCTACGGCATCACGTTCGCCGACTTCGTGACGCTCGAGTTCGGCCCGCTGCTGGGAGAGGCACTCGCGAGCAACGAGGTCGACGCCGTCATCTGGAACACGACGGCACCGCAGATCACGGAGCAGGGCTTCAAGGTGCTCGAGGACGACCAGGGTCTGTTCCCGGCGCAGAACATCGCGCCGATCGTCAGCGCCGCCGTCCTGGACGCCTACGGCCCCGCCCTGGCCGGCCCTCTCGACGATCTCAGCGCATTGATCACCACCGACGACCTGCTGGCCTGGAACACGCAGACCGACATCGAGTTCCGCGAGTCCGACGCGGTCGCCACCGAGTGGCTCCAGTCGAAGGGCCTCATCTGACGCCGAGGAGGAACTGACGGACGTTGTCGCCGATGGCGTCGACGTCGTAGCCACCCTCCTGGAGCACGACCGTGGGCAGGGCGAGCTGGGCGACCAGCTCGCCCTGTGCGCGGAATCCCTCGGTGGTGATCGCGAGGTCGGAGATCGGATCGTTGTGGAACGTGTCGACGCCCAGCGACACGATCACGAGGCTCGGCCCGAACGACGAGATGGCCTCCAGCGCGGCGGAGAGCGCAACGAGGTAGGCCTCGTCGTCGGTCCCTGCGGCCAGGGGAACATTGAGGTTGGCGCCGGCACCACGTCCGGCGCCCTGCTCGCCCTCGAACCCCGTGACGTAGGGGTACGCGCGAGTCGGGTCACCGTGGAGCGACACGTACTGCACGTCGTCACGCCGGTAGAAGATCTGCTGCGTTCCGTTGCCGTGGTGGTAGTCGACGTCGAGGATGGTCACGCGGCTCCCCGTGGTCGCCGCCACGTGATGCGCTGCGACGGCCGCGTTGTTGAAGAAGCAGTATCCGCCGTAGAGACCGGCGGGGGCGTGGTGGCCCGGTGGCCGGCAGAGCCCGTAGACGGACGACGCTCCGGCGAGCACGGCCGCGGTGGCCGACAACGCGATGTCGACCGCTGAGCGTGCTGCACCGTAGGTGCCCTCGGTGATCGGCGTCGTCGTCTCGTAGCACCAGCGGCCGAGTTCGTGGTCGACCGGCGTGCGTTCCGGGAACGGCCCGATGCCATCGACGAGGCCCGGCATCGAGAACACGTCGGGGACGACGTCGTGCGTGCCGGGGTGCGCCACCTGGTAGTCGGCCCACGCCCGTTCGAGGAAGCGCACGAGGGCCGGATCGTGCACCGCCTCGATCGGGTCGGTGCCCCACGTCGACGGGTCGGTCACGGCGAACCGGTCGTCGCCGGCCAGCGTGGCGCGGATCGCGTCCGCCCGGCCGGGGTGCTCGAACGGCGGCTGGAGCCCCGACGACTCGATCTCGGCGAGCGGCGCGTGCCCGCGATGGCGATCGGACGCGACGACCAGGATCGGCGACGGCATCGGTCAGCCGACGAGCCCGGCCCGCCGGAGTGCGTCGGTTCGGTGTGGTTCGACCAACACGGCTGCAAGCGCCAGCTCGAGGCCGAGCTCGGCGTTCGCCCGATGGGTCTCCCAGTCGATCGTCCCGTGCGCCCATCGCTCGAGTCCGCGCATCCACTGCACGAACACGTGGCGTGCGAGGCGATCGGTGTCGCAGTCGACGAAGAACATGCCGGCGGCGCGCGCCTTGGCCAGGTCGATCTCGATCGCCGCGATGATGCGGTCACCGACCGCGCCCATGCGTTGCGAACGAGGGCTCGCACCGATCGTGGCCAGCACCGGTCGCCAGACGTGGTCGGCCGACCCGATCGTGTCGTCGAGCGCGCCGAGCAGCACCCG
This sequence comes from Ilumatobacteraceae bacterium, assembly GCA_963715285.1. GTDB lineage: Bacteria > Actinomycetota > Acidimicrobiia > Acidimicrobiales > Ilumatobacteraceae > Sva-07. Next base: position 142,697 of record CAVQRU010000007.1, read on the forward strand.
GGTACCGTCGACGGGCTCCGCAGCGGGTTGTTCGTCGAGCGAGAGCTCGAGTTCGTCGAGGCCGTGGCCGACGAATGCGACCAGGACTCCGCTGCGATCGTCGAACTGGTTGTAGAGCGTGGCGACGGCAACGTTGGCCCGCTCCGCGAGCTTGCGCATCGTGAGCCCGTCGAGACCGTCCGCGGCGATGATGTCACCGACCGCCCGCAGGATCTCCGAGCGCGTTCGTTGCTGTCGCGTCTCCCATCCCTGGCTCATGGTGCCGCCGAGCTTACGACGCCGTGCCGCTTGACAGCGCGCCGGTCGGATGGTCTCATCCGTACATGACCCGCCTCGGCTACCAGATCCCGAACTTCACCTACCCCGGCGTCGGCCCGGCCGAGTTGTTCGACGCCGTCGCTGCTCAGGCGCTCGAGGCCGACACGTCCGGGTTCGACACCGTGCTGGTGATGGACCACTTCTACCAACTGCCGATGCTGGGCGAGCCCGACCAGTACATGCTCGAGTGCTACTCGTTGCTGTCGGCGCTCGCCCGGGAGACCTCGACGGTCCGCCTCAGCGCGTTGGTGACCGGCAACACCTATCGCAATCCGGCCGTGCTGGCGAAGACCGTCACCACCCTCGACATCGTGTCCGGCGGTCGTGCGCAGCTCGGCATCGGTGCCGGCTGGTTCGAACTGGAACACGATGCGTTCGGCATCGAGTTCGGCACCTTCACCGATCGTTTCGAGAAGCTCGAGGAAGCCCTGCAGATCATCATCCCGATGCTGCGCGGGGAGCGACCGACGCTGGACGGCAAGCGCTACACCGCCCGAGATGCGATGAACGAGCCGCCCGCGGTGGCGCGGATCCCGGTGATGATCGGTGGTGGCGGCGAGCGCAAGACGCTGCGGATGGTGGCGCAGTACGCCGACGAATCGAACATCATCTGCCCACCTGCCGACGTCCAGCGCAAGCTCGATGCCCTCGCGGAGCACTGCGACCGGCTCGGCCGCAACCGATCGGACATCACCGTGTCGTGGCAGAAGACGGCCTGCATCGCACCGACGGCCGAGGAGGCGAAGGCCGACCTCGTTGCGTACTTCGGGCGCCGCGGGCTCGACTTGGCGTCGATGTCCGACGACGAGCAGACGGTGTGGCTCGCCAACTTCATCTGGGGCGACCCCGACACGGTGGCCGAGAAGTTCGCGGAGATGCTCGTGCCCGGCATCGACGGCTTCACCGTCAACATGCCCGCCAACGGCCACGTCGAAGGACGCGTCGCCCTCCTCGGCCAGACCCTTGCTCCCCTGATTGCGTGAGGTGGGACATCGGGGGTCAGGCCCCAGATGTCCCGCCTACTCGGCGAGGGCGAGTTCTTCGTTGAGGTACTCGTCGCGGCACTTGGCGCGCTGGAGCTTGCCGCTCGACGTCTTCGGGAGCGTTCCCGGCGTCACGAGCATCACGTCACGCGGCGGGAGACCACACACTTCGAGCGTGCGGTGGTGGATCCGTTCGCGGATCTCGTCGAGCCCGCCCGATGTGTCGCTCACGCGCACCTCGGCCACCACGACCACGCTCTCCTTGCCCTTGTAGCCCTCCATGCCGAACGCGATGACGTTGCCGGCACGCACGCCGTCGAGCGGGCCGACCGCGCGTTCGATGTCCTCCGGGAAGACGTTGCGCCCGCCGACGATGATCACGTCCTTGATCCGACCACACAGCACGAGCTCACCGTCGAGGACGTAGGCGAGGTCGCCGGTGCAGAGCCACCCCTCGTGGAAGAGCGCCGCTGTGGCATCGGGTCGCTTGTAGTAGCCGGGGGTCACCGACGTGCCGCGCAGCAGCAGCTCCCCGACGTGACGTTCGGGCAGCTCCTCGAACGTCTCGGGGTCGACGACCTTCATCTCGAGGCCCGGCACCGGCTTGCCCAGCAACGGGAGCTGGCGGGCGGTGAGGCCGAGTTCGTCCTCGTCGTGGATGACGACCGGCTTGGCGACCCGCTGTGTCTCGAGCACGATGCGGTCGACGGTGTCGGTGACCAGACCACGCCGACGTGGCGGGAACGTGCCACCGATGGCCACTTCGGCCATCCCGAAAGCGGGAAACATGCCACCGGCCGTGAAGCCGAATCGTGACGCCTCGGCGACGAACGCATCGACCGCCTTCGGATCGACCGGTTCCGCACCCGACAGGGCCACCGTCAGGCGTGAGAGGTCGAGGTCCTTCATCCTCTTGAGCGCGCGGGTGGCGAGGACCCACGAGAAGTTCGGCCCCGCCGTTGCCGTGGCCCCGTAGTCGGACAGCCACTGCATCCAGTTGCCGGGGTGGGCGAGGAAGTCCTGCGGCGCGGCCTGCACCAGGTCGACGCCCTTCGTCATCGGCAACGCGAGGAACCCGACGAGCCCCATGTCGTGGTACAGCGGCAGCCAGGACACCATCGCGTCGTCACGGTCGAGCTCGGCGGCCTCCGCGCAGGCGTCGATGTTCGCGCTCAACACCCGGTCGGGGATCATCACGCCCTTCGGTTCGCTGGTCGATCCGCTCGTGTACTGCAGGATCACCAGGCGTTCGGGATCGTGCGTCGGAATCTCCAAGGCGTCACCGGTGGGTACGTTCGGCGCACCGGGCATGATCGCCTTCATCGACATGATCGGCGGGTCGCCCTCGGCTGCGACGTAGAAGTCGGCGAGCAGGTCGTCGATCAGCAGCAGCTTGGCGTCACCGTGGAGGATCCGGCCACGCGTGCTGTCGATGAAGACGTCGAGCGAACCCATCCGCATCGGCAACGGGAGCACCATCGACGCGAGGCCGGCCATCCAACAGCCCCGGATGATCGTGATCAGCTCGCGGCTCGTCGGCCCGAGAATGGCGACGTGGTCGCCAGGTACCAGCCCGCGCGCCTGCAGCGCCGCACCGACCGCTCGGGCGTCGTCGTGGATCTCGCGCCAGCTCACCCGCTGCGGGCCCGTCTCCGTCGTCATCGACGTGCCCACGAAGGTGACGCCCGTGCCCGAGTCGGCGGCGAGTTCGAGCCGCTCGATGGTCGACAGCGGTTGGTTGTCGCTCATCCCTGCGACGCTAGTCGGCCGGTGGGCCGTGCATGATGTGTCCGGCACATCGCACGCCTGGTCACTGGCTGCCGTCGAGTCGATCGGGCAGGTGGGTCGTGCGACCGCCTCGGATCCTCACCTCGGGCGGCTCGCACGCATGGCAGCCGTACTCGACGTGGATTCCCTGGATCGACATCTGACTCCCGCGGGACTTCTCCAAGATCACCTGCGGGCGGTGGTACAGGTCGTCGCCCCCACACGTCGGACACCGCGGCCGGGGGTCTCGGGTCCATCTGACGTCGCAGGCCGAGCAGATCAACTCGATCCGGCCGTCGTCGAGCGGCGTGCCCGACAGATCGTCGTCGCCGCCACACGACGGGCAGACGATCTCCAGGGCCATCCGTCCACCCTAGGACGCCCTGGGAGACCATCCGGGACGCGACGAGGGGACGGCCGACCACGGCCGACCGTCCCCTCGATGCGGTGTCACGCCGGGGGTCTGACCCCAGGCGTGAGGGTTGTCAGAGGAGACCCTGTTCGGTGAGGTAGGCCTCAGCGACGTCGCGGGGGTCTTCGCCGTCGGCGGAGACCTGACGCTGCAACTCGGCAATCGTGGCATTGTCGAGACCGGCGAGGATGGTGTCGGCGAGCGCCTCGAAGGCCTCGGGGGCCTGCTGGTACACGCTGTCGGGCATCGTCAGCGACACGTTGTAGAGGATGTTGATGCCCGGGTCGTCGACGACGTCGAGGCCGAGGGCGGGGATGCGGCCGTCGGTGGTGAAGATCTCACCGAAGGTGCAGTTGCCATTGGCGGTCTCCTCGTAGATCACGCCGGTTTCGAGGATCTCCTGCTGGTCGGCGGGGATCGTGAGACCGGTCGCCTCCTCGAGCAGCACGAGGCCGTCGGGGCGGTTCGGGTACTCGGTCTCCATGCAGACCGTGGCGTCGGGGTTCTCGTTGACGTACTCCATCATTGCCTGCAGGTCGCCGCCGGCAGCCGGCGAGTCACCGGCGGTGGCGAAACCGTAGGTGTTGTTGAACGGCGACACGCCGAGCCAGCGGATGTCGTTCTCGGCGAGGTCCATCGCACAGACCCCGCTGGTCAGTTCCACCGGATCGAAGCTGGGGTCTTCCTGCGCCAGGTGCACGGTCCAGCCGGTGCCGTTGTACTCCCAGTACGTGTCGATCTCGTTGGCGAGCAGTGCGTCGCGGTTGACGACGGTGCCGCCGAGATTGGTCGAGTCGGTGACCGTGGCGCCACCGGCCTCGAGGCCGACGATCGCGAGCTGGCCGAGCACGAACTGCTCGACGAAGTCCTTCGAGCCGACATTGATGTCGAGACCGCTGAAGTCGAGTTCGGTCAGCGAGGCCACCGAGTTGTCTTCGTCGCCGGCGGTTTCGCACTCGCCGGCCGCCATGTCGTCACCGTCGTCACCACCGTCGGTGGTGTCGGACGCATCGGTGCTGTCGGACGCTTCGGTGGTGGCGGCACCGTCGTCTCCCCCGTCGCTGCTGTCGTCGTCGCTCCCACATGCGCCGGCCACGAGGGCCACGGCGGCGAGTCCGGCGGCGAACCGCATCGTCTGTCGCTTGATTCTCATCAGTGTCTTCTCCTTGTTGGTGTTCACGAGGTGTTCGGTGTTCGGTGTTCGGTGTTCGGTGTTCGGTGTTCGATCAGAGACGCGCCGAAGCAGCGCTCGCTTGGAAACGGATCACAGGCCCTTCGGCCGGAGCGTCTTCTCGATCAGCGCGGCGATCCAGTCGACCGTCAACGCGACGAGCGCAGTCATGACTGCGCCCGTGATCAGCACCAGGTCTCGGCTGAGCTTCAGCCCGGCACTGATGGTGGCTCCCAATCCGCCGCCACCGATCAGGTAGGCGAGTGCAGCCATGCCCACGGTGATCACGAGCGCGGTGCGCACACCGGCGAGGATCACGGGGACGGCCAAGGGGAGCTCGATCTGTTGAAGTGCCTGCCGCTTGGTGAGGCCCATGCCTCGGCCGGCTTCGATCACGTTCTCGTCGACCTGTTCGAGGCCGACCATGGTGTTGCGCAGCACCGGCAGCAGCGTGAACAGCGACAGCGCCCAGATGGTGGTCCACGGTCCTCGTCCCAACCAGGCGAAGGCGAGCACGAGCAGACCGAAGGCAGGGATGGCCTGGCCCGAAGTGGCCACGGCCAGGATCGGGGATCCGAGGCGCTTGTACCTGGGGCGGGTGAGCAGAATGCCGAGCGGTACGGCCATCACGATGGTGAACACCGTCGACCAGAGGGTCAGGGACAGGTGCTGTTCGAGCTGGGGCCGCAGGTTGGCATCCCAGTCGAGGGCCCGCTCGTCCTGGAAGATCTTGTCGGCACTCTGGACGTACGAGTACAGCAGGATCGAGCCGACGATCACGATGATCGGTGTGATGAACAGACCCGCGTTCGTCTTGATGAGCCGCACCCCGGGCGGCAGCTGGTAACCGGGCTTGACCTCCAACTCGTCGTCGAGGTCGAACGCGTGGATCTCGTCGACTTCGGCGACCTCGCGCGGAACGTCGTGCAACTGGGATGTCATGTGCGACCCGCCTCCGATCCGTTGGATCGGTTGATCTCGGCTTCCTGCACCGCGAGCTGCTCGTAGTGCTTCTTGGCCTGGCCCCGCAGACGCTTCAGCACGTCGGCGAGCCGCTCGATGTCGAGGATCCCCTGGCATCGACCCTTGCCATCGACGACGACGGCCTGCCCGGCGTTCGACAGCAGCATCTCCTCCAGGGCATCGTGGAGCGTGGCATTGGGTTCCACGGTCGCCATCACGGCCGCACCCGCTTGCGAGAGCGGGGTGTTCGTGTCGGCGAGGTGGTGGGCGTTGACCCAGCGGATCGGACGCTGATCGCTGTCGAGCACGAGCATCCACTTCTCGGGCGATGCGTCGTAGAGGCGTTGCGCGTCGGCACGGTCGGTGTCGACGCTGACGATCGGCCAGTCCTCCGACAACTGCAGATCACGGACCCGTTCGAAGTTGAGGCCCTTCAGGGTCGAACCCGATCCGATGAAGTCGGCGACGAAGTCGTCGACCGGGTAGGCGAGGATGCGCTCGGGCGTGTCGAACTGGCGGATCACCGACTGCTCGCCGAGGATGGCGATGCGATCGCCCATCTTGATCGCCTCGTCGATGTCGTGGGTGACGAAGACGATCGTCTTCTTCAGCTCGGCCTGGAGCCGCAGGAATTCGTTCTGCAGACGATCACGGGTGATCGGGTCGATGGCACCGAACGGCTCGTCCATCAACAGCACGTCGGGATCGCCGCCGAGCGCACGGGCCACACCCACGCGCTGGGCCTGACCCCCGGAGAGCTCCTTCGGGTAGCGGTCGCGGTACTGGTTCGGGTCGAGGCCGGTGATCTCCAGCAGTTCGTCGACCCGTGCGGCGATCTTGGCCTTGTCCCACCCGAGCAGCTTCGGCACGGTGGCGATGTTCTGGGCGATGGTCTGGTGCGGGAACAGGCCGATCTGCTGGATGACGTAGCCGATCTGGCGGCGCAGGTGGTCGGCGTTGACCGTCGTCACGTCCTCGCCGTCGAAGATGATGCGGCCCGACGTGGGCTCGATCATCCGGTTGATCAGCCGCAACGTGGTGCTCTTGCCGCAGCCGGAGGGGCCGACGAGCACGAGGATCTCCCCCTTGGGGATGTTGAGGTCGAGGTCGGCAACCGCCGGAACGTCCGATCCCGGGTAGATCTTGCCGACGCCCTGGAGCTCGATCATCGCCGGCGGCGCGTCCCCCTCCAACGCAGCGGTCGCCTGCGGCGAGTACGAGGAGTTGTCGGTGACGCTCATGAGCGAAGTCCTTTCGACGTCGTCAGTCGACGCAACAGTGTGAAGAAGAGATCGGCGACGAGCGCCAGAGCGATGGTGAAGACCACGCCCGTCCACATGCGCTCGACGGAGGTGAGATCGGGGAACCGTTGCAGGCCGTCGTTGATGTAGCGGCCGAGGCCGGTACCGCCGACGAGCGGGGCGATCGCCGCGATGCCGATGTTGAGCAACGTCGCCACCCGGATGCCGGTGAGGATGATCGGCCAGGCGAGCGGGAGTTCGATCTTGAGCAGCCGCTGGCTGGCGTTGAGCCCCATGCCCTTGGCCGATTCGATGACCGCCCGGTCGACGTCCTCGAGTCCGACGATCGTGTTGCGCAGGATCGGCAGGATCGAATACATCGTGAGCGCGATGATCGGGCCGCGGTCGCCGATGCCGATGCTCGGGATCGAGATGAAGATCGCGAACAGGGCGAGCGACGGGACCGTCAGCATGATCGACGCGAAACCGAGGATCAGTCCTCGCAGCAACCGGACACGGTGGACCAGCACGCCGAGCACGACCGAGATGACGATGGCGAACGCCATCGACATGGCGACGAGCTGCACGTGTTCGACGACACGCTCGAAGATCGGCGACCAGCCCTCGGCATCGGACATCCACGTCCACCAGCTCTGGTAGGCGTCGGGGTTGAACACGAGTGCGGGGAGTTCGCCGATCCCGGTGAACAGCACGTCGAAGCCCTCGACCAGGTCGTTGTTGGCGGCCGTGTCGGCGATGAAGAGCCACCAACCGAGCAGGAGCAGGAACAGCGTGATCGCGATCCCGCGGGCGGGAATGCGGCGGCGCGGCCGCACACCCTCCGGCTGCGGAGTGGTGGGAGCGGACAGCTTTTCGAGGACATCGCTCACGGTGCGGCACACCTCGTTGGAGCGGGTGCCGGCAGATTCGATGTGAGATGCGATGTCGGTGCTCGGATGCGTTCCTCTCGCGGCCGTCTTGGGAGGCCTCGATTGCTGAGACGGGCGCTGGCGGGTGCCGGCGACCTCGTTGGCGCCCCGCGACCATACCCCAGCCTCACTCGATGGCAACCTGTGTCGAGATCTCGTCGCAGCCGTCGAACCAACCGAGCTGTCGCCGAACATGACATGCTCGCCCGCGATGAGACGGGTGTTCCGCGGCGCCGAGCTGGTGATCGACGACGCGCTCCGCCGCGGCGATCTCGTCGTCGACGGCGGCCGGATCGTCGGCGTCGAACTGATCGGAGGTGCGGCCTCCGCTGCGCCCGACCACGGCTTGGAGGTCGTCGACGTCGGCGGCTGCGTGATCTCACCGGGCTTCATCGATCTGCAGTGCAACGGCGCGGTCGGCGTCGACATCACGAGCGACCCCGACGGCATCGTCGCGGTCGCTCGGGCACTTCCCCGCTTCGGCGTCACGTCGTTCCTGCCGACGGTGGTGACCAGCCCTGCGGCCAACCGCAGGGCTGCGATCGATGCCCTCGTGGCGCTGCGGGGCGCCTCGTATCAGGCCGGCGCCGATCCGATCGGTCTGCACCTCGAGGGGCCGATGATCTCGCGTCAGCATCTCGGTGCGCACGCCCCCGAACACGTCGTCGCGCTCGACGCAGCCGAACTCGACCAGTGGGCCACGTCGGACGCGGTGCGCCTCGTCACGCTCGCACCCGAGCTCCCGGGCGCCGTCGCAGCGATCGAGCGCCTGTCCCGAGCGGGAATTGCGGTGTCGGGCGGCCACACCGCGATGACACCCACCGAGCTCGCCGCGGCCAAAGGGGCCGGGCTCTCCTACGCGACACACCTGTTCAACGCCATGGCGCCGTTCAGCCATCGGGCGCCCGGCCCGATCGGTGCGGTTCTCGCGGACGACGCCGTGGTCGCGGGTCTCATCTGCGACGGGATCCACGTCGATCCGGTCGCCGTGCGCATGGCGTGGCGAGCACTCGGCCCGTCCCGCGTGTCGCTCGTGTCGGATGCGGTCGGTGCGTTGGGTTCACCGTTCGGGCGGTCGAGGCTCGGCCACCTCGAGGTGATCCACGACGCCGACGGGGTGCGCACCCTCGACGGCGTCCTGGCAGGCAGCGCACTCGCGCTCGATCAAGCGGTGCGCAACCTGATGGAGTTCACCGGCTGCGAACTCGCCGAAGCGCTCGCCTGCGTGACGTCGACGCCCGCCGACCTCCTCGGGTTGGACGATCGGGGACGCCTGTCGGTCGGCTCCCGTGCCGACCTCACGATCCTCGATCGGAACGGCGAACTGGTCGCCACCGTGATCGGTGGCGTGACGGCCTGGCAGCGCTGATCAGAGGCAGCTGCGCACGGCGTCGTTGAGCGCGACGGTGCGTGGGTCGCCGGCGATGCCACCGGCCATCTGGTTCATCACGTAGCCGTAGCCGACCTTTGCCTCGAGGTCGCCGTAGCCGAGCGAACCTCCGGCACCGGCGTGCCCGAACGAGGTGGGCGACAGCATCGGTGCGAACTCGCCGTCGAGCATGAAACCCATCCCGAACCGTGTGGGCAGCACGAGGCAGGTGTCGGGTCCGTCGACCGCCTCGGCACGCGCCGCCATCACCGTGTCGTCGGCGATCAGGCGGACGCCGTCGACCTCGCCGACGGTCGCCGCGTACATCCTCGCCAGGCTCCGCGCGGTGGTGATCCCGTTGGCCGCGGGCATCTCCGTGGCGTGAACCTCACGGCTGTTGAAGGGATCGGCGGGGCCGGCCATCATCACGCCGCTCATGAACAGTGCGTTGAAGCCCATCGTGCCGGGACCCCCGATCTGCATCATCAACGCGAACGCTTCGGGATCGGTGGGCGGCGGCGCCGGCTCCAGCCGCGACACCCGGGACTCCTCCGACTCCGGCAGACCGATCCAGAAGTCGAGGCCGAGCGGTGCTGCGACCTCCTCGGCGAAGTACTGCCCGATCCGGCGGCCGTCGACGCGACGCACGAGCTCGCCGGCGAGCCAGCCGTAGGTGAGGGCGTGGTAGCCGTGCGCCGAGCCCGGTTCCCACAACGGGCTCTGCGCGGCGAGGGCGTCGACGACCGGCGTGACCGCCATCAGCTCGTCGAACGACAACGGTACGTCGACGTAGGGCAGACCGGCCTGGTGGCTCATCATCTGGCCGATCGTGACGGCATCCTTGCCGTTCGCGGCGAACTCGGGCCAGTACGACGCGACAGCGTCGGCGTAGGAGATCGACCCGGATTCCACGAGGCGCGCAACGCAGATTGCCGCTGCCCCCTTCGTGGTCGAGAACACGAGTTGCAGCGTGCGCTCGTCCCAGGCGCGACCGGCCTGCTGGTCGGCGACACCGCCCCAGATGTCGACCTTTGCCTCGCCGTCGACGTACAGCGAGAACGCCGCTCCGAGTTCATCGAACTCGGTGAAGTTCCGCTCGAACGCGTCGGCCACCGCGCCGAACCCGTCCGCCACCGCGCCGTCGATCTGCGTCATTCGCAGGACGGTAGTCATCTGCCCGTTGCCTAGGCTGGTCGGCCGGTATGAGCGACGTGACCAATCCCCCCACCGCCGGCAGCGACACACCCGCGAACCGCTACGACGCCGCGCTCGCACAGGACATCGAGTTGCGCTGGCAGGACTGGTGGGACGAGCACCACACCTTCGAGACGCCGAACACCGCCGGTCCGCTCGCCGACCCCGACCTGGCCGCCGAGCGCGGTGAGAAGCTGTTCGTGCTCGACATGTTCCCCTACCCGTCGGGCACGGGCTTGCACGTGGGCCATCCCCTCGGTTTCATCGGCACCGACGTGTATGCCCGCTTCAAGCGGATGACCGGCCACAACGTGTTGCATGCCATGGGCTTCGACGCGTTCGGCCTCCCCGCCGAACAGTTCGCCGTCGAAACCGGCCAGCACCCCGCCATCACCACGGCGGAGAACATCGCCACCTACCGCCGCCAACTGCGGCGGCTCGGTCTCGCCCACGACCCGCGTCGCAGCGTCTCGACCACCGACCCCGAGTTCTACCGCTGGACGCAGTGGATCTTCAGCCAGGTGTTCAACGCCTGGTACGACCACGACCGGGATCGCGCCCGGCCGATCGCCGAGCTGATCGCCGAGTTCGAGTCGGGCACCCGGGCGACACCGGATGGTCGAGGGTGGAGCGAGCTGTCCGGGAGTGAGCGCGCGGTCATCGTCGACGATCACCGGCTCGCCTACGTGAGCGAGGCACCGGTCAACTGGTGCCCCGGCCTCGGCACGGTCGTCGCCAACGAGGAGGTCACCGCCGACGGCCGCAGCGACCGAGGCAACTTCCCGGTGTTCAAGCGCAACATGCGCCAGTGGATGATGCGCATCACCACCTACGCCGACCGGTTGATCGACGACCTCGATCTGCTCGACTGGACCGACGCGATCAAGACGATGCAGCGCAACTGGATCGGCCGCAGCTTCGGTGCCGAGGTCCACTTCCCGTCCGCTGCCGGCGACATCACCGTGTTCACCACCCGGCCCGACACCTTGTTCGGAGCGTCGTTCATGGTGCTCTCCCCCGAGCACCCGTTCGTCGACGCGCTGACCTCGCCCGAGCAGGCCGACGCCGTCGCCGCGTACCGCGAGCAGGCGGGCAAGAAGAAGGAGTTCGAACGCCAGGACGAGAGCCGTGAGAAGACGGGTGTGTTCACCGGTTCGTACGCGACGAACCCGGTCAACGGCGAACAGATCCCGGTGTGGATCGCCGACTACGTCCTGATGGGCTATGGCACCGGCGCGATCATGGCGGTGCCGTGCGGCGACCAGCGCGACTTCGAGTTCGCCAAGAAGTTCGATCTGCCGATCCCGGCGATCCAGCAGCCGCCCGCCTCGTGGTTCGACGCGCAGGGCATCGAGCCGACGCTCGACACGTCGCACTGGCCGGTTGCCTACATCGGCGACGCACCGTACGTGCAGTCGGCCAACGAGCAGCTCGACCTGAACGGCATCGACAACACGGCCGACGGCATCTCGAAGACGAACGCCTGGCTCGAAGCCCACGATGCGGGCACGGCGACGGTCAACTACAAGCTGCGCGACTGGTTGTTCAGCCGCCAGCGGTACTGGGGTGAGCCGTTCCCGATCGTCTACGACGCCGATGGCCGCCCGCACGCGCTGCCCGACGACATGCTGCCGGTCCTGCTGCCCGAGACCGAGTCCTTCTCACCGCGGACGTTCGACGCCGACGACGAGTTCTCCAATCCCGAGAGCCCACTCGACCGGCTGAGCGACTGGGTCGAGGTCGAACTCGACCTGTATCCGGAGAGCGGTGTCGGTCCGCAGGTGTACCGCCGCGACACCAACGTGATGCCGCAGTGGGCGGGTTCGTGCTGGTACGAGATGCGCTACCTCGACCCGACCAACGAGCACCGGTTCGTCGACCGTGAGGTCGAGGAGTACTGGATGGGACCGCGCACCGACATCCGACCCGACCATCCGGGTGGCGTCGACCTGTACGTCGGCGGCGTCGAACACGCTGTCCTCCACCTGCTCTACTCGCGGTTCTGGCACAAGGTGCTGTACGACCTCGGGCACGTCAGCTCGAAGGAGCCCTACGCCCGCCTGTTCAACCAGGGATACGTCCAGGCTGCGGCCTACAAGGACGAGCGCGAGATCTACGTCGACGCCACCAGGATCGAGGGCGACGCCAAGGTCGGCTTCACCTACGAGGGCAAGCCGGTCACCCGTGAGTGGGGCAAGATGGGCAAGAGCCTGAAGAACGCCGTCTCCCCCGACGACATGTACGAGCAGTACGGCGCCGACACGCTCCGTCTGTACGAGATGGCGACCGGCCCGCTCGATGCGTCCCGCCCTTGGGAGACCCGCGACGTCGTCGGGATGTACCGGTTCCTGCAACGCCTCTGGCGCAACATGGTCGACGAGGACACCGCCGAGTGCACGGTGGTCGAGACGCCCGCCGACGACGAGACCCGCAAGCTGCTGCATCGCACGATCGACACGGTGCGGACCGAGATGGACGCGCTGCGGTTCAACACGGCGATCGCGAAGCTGATCGAGCTGAACAACGCCGTCACGAAGCTCGACGCCACGCCCCGCGAGGTCGCCGAACCGATGGTGATCATGCTCTCGCCGCTCGTGCCGCACATCGCTGAGGAACTGTGGCGCCGGTTGGGCCACGACGACACGATCACCTATGTGCCGTTCCCCGAGGCCGACCCGGCACTGCTCGTCGACGACACGATCGAGGTGCCGATCCAGATCAACGGCAAGGTCCGCGGACGCGTCGACGTCGCTGCCGACGCGACGCCTGACGTGATCGAGGCGGCGGCGCTCGCCGACGACAAGATTGCGGCGCTGCTCGACGGTGCGACCCCGAAGAAGGTGATCGTCGTTCCCGGCCGGATGGTCAACATCGTCGTCTGAGACGACCCGATGTCCAGGGTCCCAAGACCCTTGCCTTTTCGAGGCGGTGGCGCGAACATGATCCCGGGTCCGATGAGGTGCCCAACAGGGATCCAGACGCAAGACCGGCAACGGGACTTGTCGACTGATCCAAGCCTTTCCCCGCAAACGGGATTGCACCTCACCGGGCCCGATTTCGCGCTCCGACCCAGACCGCACGACGGCCACGTGGCGACATCGACGTGGGGCCGACGGAGTTCGGCCACGCGGGCGGTCGACCGGGGCGCTCAGCCGAGCATCGAGCGCAGCATCCAGGCGGTCTTCTCGTGGACCTGCAGACGCTGGGTCAGCAGGTCGGCCGTCGGCTGGTCGCCCGCGGCGTCGGCGGTAGCGAACGCCACCCTGGCGGTGCGAGCGACGGCCTCGTGTCCGGCCACCAGGTCTGCGAGCATCGCGGTCGCGTCGGGAACGCCGTCGGCCTCTGCGAGCGACGTGAGCTCGGCGAACTGTGCGGAGCTGCCCGGCGCGAACTCGCCGAGCGAACGGATCCGCTCCGCGATCAGATCGACGGCGGTCCAGAGTTCGTTGTACTGCTCCTCGAACATGAGGTGCAGCGTGTTGAACATCGGGCCGGTGACGTTCCAGTGGTAGTTGTGCGTCTTGAGGTAGAGCGTGTAGGTGTCGGCGAGTACGTTGCCCAGCTGCTCGGCGACCGCGAGGCGGTCGGCCTCGGGGATCCCGATGTCGATCGGTGCGATGGTGGATTCGTTCATGTCGGTTCCTTTCGTGCTGGGGGAAGTCGGTCAGGACGAGTGCACGGCCGTCACGACACGACCGGCGGGAACCCAGTTGGGGCTCCGCGTCCGTCCGTCGTTCGGATCAGTAGGTCGTCTCGACCAGACGGCGAAGTCGGCTCTCGGCGTCGTCGCCTCCCTCAGGATAGTCGGGTGCGAGGTCTGGCTGATCGCCGAGTTGGCGGTCGGTCAGCATGAGTCCTCCGCTCACGACGGTGCCGTACACGGTGACGAGGAAGACGAAGACGCCGACGGCGAAGATCGCGAGGCTCATGAACGTGCCTCCTCGCGCTCGGCCGACCGCACGGGCGTCGGGGTCTCGACAGGGGTGAGGAGGAGCGTGCCGAGCGAGTGGATCGAGGGAACCCAGAGCCCGACGAAGATGCCGGCGGTGGTTTCGCCCTGGACGAAGTAGAGCCAGACGGAGAAGAGGAAGGACAGGAAGCCGGCCAACAGGAACGGCAACTTCAGACGCAGCGGGAGGGGCAATCGTTTCATGGGATTCCTTTCGTAGGTGGGTTGGTCAACGTTATTTAGCGCTAAATATTCCGACGTGGTTCACCACTGCGGGCGGGGCGCCGAATGAGCGAATGAGGAGGTCCCGTTGGCTACGGTCGAGGAAGGCGGCGCAGCGGCTGCGACCACCATCGACCGAGGGGGGACTCGATGAGCAACGACACGACACAGGGGACGGGCGAGCGGCGCGCACCGGTCGCTGACTGGACCACCGATTACGACGTGCTCGATCCGGAGTACGTCGCTGATCCGTACCCCGTCTGGGACGACCTCCGCGAGCAGTGCCCGATCGCCCACACCGAACGGTGGGGCGGATCGTGGCTGCCGACCAGGTACAGCGACGTCCAACGGTTCGCACAGGACCACCACGGCTTCAGCTCCAGCGACGTGGGCGTGCTGACGTTCGACGACGAGGAGCGCCCACCGCCACCCGTCGAGATCCCCCTCCCGCCGATCGACCAGGATCAGCCGGACCACACCTGGACCCGTCGACTCATGCTCCCCTGGTTCTCGCATTCCCGCGTCGCGCAGTACGAGCCGTTCACGCGGGAGTTGTGCAACCGGCTGATCGACGGCTTCATCGAGGACGGACGGGCCGATGCGGCGGGCGACTACGCCCGGCAGATCCCGGTACGGGTGATCTCACTCGTGCTGGGGGTGCCCGACGAGATGGCCGACACGTTCACCGGGTGGGTGCAGGACTTCCTCGAGTTCGCCCACGAGGAGGCGCGTGCCACCCGGGGTCGCGACGCCATGACGCTGTACCTCATCGAACAGTTGGAGTACCGCCGCACCCATCCGGGCGACGACCTGATGAGCGCGCTGCTGCACACCGAGGTCGAGGGCAAACCGGTCGACGACCTCACGATCATGGGCATGGCGGCACTCACGCTGATCGCGGGCGTCGACACCACGTGGTCGGGCATCGGCTCCGCCATGCTGCACCTGGCGACACATCCGCAGGATGCGAAACGCCTCGTCGACGAGCCCGAGATCATGCCCCTGGCGATCGAGGAGCTCCTGAGGGCCTACTCCCCCGTCACGATGGCTCGCATCGCCACCGACGACGTCGAGGTGGCCGGCTGCCCGATCAAGGCCGGCGACAAGGTGTTGATGAACTTCCCGGGCGCCAACCGCGACCCCGACGTCTTCGAGAACCCCCACGAGGTCATCCTCGACCGTGCGCAGAACCGCCACGTCGCGTTCGGCGCCGGCATCCACCGGTGCGCCGGATCGAACCTCGCTCGCATGGAGATGCGTGTCGCTGTCGAAGTGTGGCTCGACCGGATCCCCGAGTTCCGTCTCGCCGACGACGCCGAGGTCACGTGGGCGGGCGGCCAGGTCCGCGGACCGCGCCAGGTGCCGGTGGTGTTCTGATCTCCGCCACGATGCCCCGCTGACCACCACGGTCTGCAACACTGTTCCAATTCGTCCCGATCCGGAGGTTGGTCAGTGAGCAACGACACATCGCAGGCGGTTCCCACCGCACGGAACGACGCGGGGCCCCACACCGAGCCGGTCACCGACTGGGCGTCCGACTACGACATCTTCGACCCGCAGTACGTCAACGATCCGTACGGGATCTGGGACGAACTCCGCGAGACCTGTCCGATGGCGCACACCGATCGCTGGGGCGGATCGTGGCTGCCGACGCGCTACGAGGACGTGTACGCGATCGCCCACGACATCGAGACGTTCCCGTCCGGCAACGGCATCAGCGTGGTGCCGATGCTGCCGGTGGGCGACGACGCCGACCCCGGCCACATCCCCGCGCCGGTGCTCACCTCCGGAGTGCCGCCGATCAGCGCCGATCCCCCGTTGCACACCTGGACGCGCCGCCTCGTGCTCCCGACGATGAGCCCCGCCCGCGTCGCCGAGTACGAGGTGTTCACCCGTGAACTCTGCCGACGACTCGCCGACGAGATCGCTGTTCGCGGCGAGGGCGACGCCGCCGCGGAGTACGCCCAGCAGATCCCGGTCCGGGTGATCGGCCACATCCTCGGTGTGCCCGAGTCGATGGCGGGCACGTTCACCGAGTGGGTCCGTGACGTGCTCGAGTTCGCCCACGACCCCGATCGACGCCGCCGCGGCATCGTCGGGATCATCGGCTACCTCCAGGAGGCGATCGCCGAACGCGAGGCCGAACCGACCGACGACTTCATCAGCGAGTTGCTCAACTCGGAACACGACGGCGAGCCGATCACGCGCGACGTCGTGATGGGCATGTGTGCGCTGCTGCTCATCGCGGGCATCGACACGACCTGGTCCTCGATCGGGTCGACGATGTGGCACCTCGCCGCCAACGCAGACGACCGTCGGCGGTTGATCGCCGAACCCGAGCTGATGCCCACTGCGATCGAGGAGTTCCTCCGGGCGTACGCCCCCGTCACGATGGCGCGGCGTCTCGTCGAGGACGCCGACTACAAGGGCTGCCCGATCAAGGCCGGCGAACGGATCCTGATGAACTTCCCGGGCGCCAACCGCGACCCCGAGGTGTTCCCCGACGCCGACCGGGTGATCCTCGACCGCCAACAGAACCGCCACCTCGCCTTCGGTGCCGGCATCCACCGCTGCGCAGGCTCCAACCTGGCTCGTATGGAACTGCGCGTGGCCGTCGAGGAATGGCTGGCCCGCATGCCCGAGTTCGAACTCGTCGACCCGGCACTCGTCACCTGGGCAGGCGGCCAGGTCCGCGGCCCCCGGTCGATCCCGATCACCACCGCCTGATTCCGGACAAGGGCACACGGGCCCTGGCGGTCACGACCGGTCGGCGCGATCCTGGAGCCATGACCGACCACGACGACCTCCTGTCCGCACGCGACGTCGATGCCGACGCCGAACGGTTCGTGGATCCCGCCGACGAGCCGGAGGTCCCGCCGCGACTGGGGCACCCCGACGAGGGCTCCGACGCCGACGTCCTCGATCAACACCTCGAAGTGCCCGTCGACGACGACGACGTGTGACGCGAGAGGTCGGACCGCTCGCGTCGTCGAACGCGCGCGAGTTGTCGTCGGACGCGAGGTCGACAGATCACGGACGCCGTTGCGCGCTGAGTTCGAGGAGTTCGGCCATGCCCTCCTCGATGCCCGAGGCGAGCACGTCGATGTCGGGCACGGTGTCCCAGTCGCCGGTCACCCCGAACGAGATCTTGCCGTTGTAGGAGAGGATCGCCACCCCGGTGCGTACGCCGTACGACAGCGGCACGAACGGGCGGTAGTCGAGCATCTCCCGGCCGCAGGCGTACAGCGGGATCTGTGGGCCCGGGACGTTGGTGGTCACGGTGTTGACGCTGCGCTGGGGAGCATGGCGCAACACGGTCACGGCGGTCCGGAAGCCGATCGCCAAGAGCAGCGGCGGCGCGAACGCGGCCAGCTCCGAAATCGCTCCTCCTGCATCTGCCTGGTGCGACTCCTTCAGGTCCGCCATCTGCGCCCGCACGGCGCTGAGCCGGTCGAGTGGATCGGCGATCCCCACCGGGAGCTCAGCGATCATGCCGGACACCTGATTGTTGTAGGTGTGATCACCCGACGTCCGCACCGACACCGGTACCAGCGTGCGCACCACCACGCCCTCGACGTCGTCGCCACGGTGTGACAGCAGGTCGCGGAACCCCCGAGTGATCGCGGCGAGCACGACGTCGTTGACCGTGCCACCGAGGGCGAGGCGGATGCGTTTCACCTCGGCCAGGGTGGTGCTCGCCCACGTCCACCGCCGATGCGGACCGATCGATCCTTCGATCGAGAGCGCGACGTTCGGTTGGAGCCGTTGGCCCATCGCAACGGCCCCCGAGACGACATCACGGGCGTTGGTGACGAGTCGGCGAGGTGTCCGCAGCGACGACCGCACCCAACGCGCCATCTCGTTCGGACTGACGATCGTCTGGGCGATCGCATCGCGCACGAGATCGGCGTCGGAGGGTGCCGGCTCCGGTTCCCATTCGTCGTCGATCGGCACCGATCCGTCCGGCGACGGGTCGAGGACCACCGCCATCAGATCGGTACCCGACACGCCGTCGACCATGCAGTGGTGAACCTTCGAGATCATGGCCCACGTGCCGTCGGCCAAGCCCTCCACCACCCAGGTCTCCCACAGCGGCCGGTGGCGGTCGAGTTCCTGTGACATGAGGCGGCCCATCAGCGTGCGCAGGTCGTCGTCGGAGCCCGGCGACGCCAGCGCGGTGTGACGGACGTGGTACTCGAGGCGGAAGTGCGCATCGTCGACCCACACGGGACGCCCGAGTCCGCCGGGTACGAACCGGACACGCTGGCGATACCGCGGCACCAACGGCAGCTTGCTGCGGATCAACGCGACCACCTCGTCGTAGTCCGGGGCCGGACCGTCGAAGATCGCGCACGATGCGATGTGCATGTGGCTGATGCCGTCCTCGACGTGGAGGAACGTGGCATCGAGCGGGCTCATTCTGTCCATCGGGCCCTCCTCGTGTCGCGGACTGCGATCCCCAGGGGTTGATCCTGGATGACGCGCGCCCGCTTGGACAGGGCACTTCGTCCCCGAGTGCCGACGGGTGCCGCGCCCGCCGCGCGTCGCCTCGGTAGCCTGCGAGTCGTGACCCCTCGAGCCGGCTTCCTCCTGCTGAGCGCTGCACTGTTCGCCCTCACTGCGTGCAGCGCCACGGCCCAGAGCAGCAGCGGCGAGACACTCGAGGCACCGTCCACCGAGTCGGCCGACACGACGCCGACCTCCGAGGCAACGACGACGACCACGTCGACCACGGTGCCGCCGCTCGACGTGTTCGATCCGCTGTGCGTGGTCGAGGTGCAGCCGGGCGAGTCGCTCAGCCTGATCGCCGACCGTTTCGACGACGACACGGTGCGGGTCGACACGATCGCCGCCGAGAACGACCTCGACGGCACCACGATCTTCCCGGCCCAACTGCTCGACGTCTGTGTCGACAACGGCCTCGACGACCGCACCGGGGAGGCCCGCGAACCCAACCAGGCGCTCGTGGCCGAAGCGACACGCGCCAACGTGGAGATCCAGCAGGCCAAGCTCAACGAGCTGTTCGCCGGGTACGGCATCAACGAACTCGTGATCGACGGCGTCTCGGGATCGGCGACCCGTCAGCGGCTGTGCGCAGCTCGCCTCGGACTCGGCCTGCCGGTCAGCACGGCCGACATGGCGGCCGGCAGCGAGGAAGAGCAGGTGCTGATGGCGGCGACACAGATCAACATCCCACTGTCGGCGCCGGTCGACCGGGAGCGCTGGGTGCTGATCGACCAGACCTGCCAGATCATGTTCGTCGGAGCGTCGAACCAGCAGCTCCAGTTCGTCTTCCCCACCTCCACGGGCGAACCCGGCCACGAGACCCGCCTCCAGGACCGGTCGATGGTGTACCGCTACGACCCGGCCTTCGACAACGGCGGGTGGCACGACAGCACCGACTTCCCGGTGCCCGAGGACAACCCCCTCAACGGCAACATGTACAAGCCGCTGTACTTCGACGGCGGTCAGGCGATCCACGGCGCCAACAACGTGCCGACCAGCCCACAGAGCAAGGGGTGCGCCCGCCTGCGCCTCGAACACCAGGACGCGCTGCTCGCCTGGCTCGGCATCGCCGACGTCACGACGCCGATCGGCGGGTCGAGCTTCGACCTCGCCGTCAGCATCCAGGGCGTGTACGCACCACCGGCGTGATCACTGCATCGGACGGGCCGCCCGAGGGCGCCGACAGGGTGCTGATTCGCCCGCCGTCGGGCGAGTGAGCTGACCCGAGGCAACCCCCACGCCTCGGGCCCGTGGTCAACATCTCGACCGCTGGCTTCACCAAGAGGGTCCGATGGGGCAAGACTGCAGGTGTGGAACGACCAGCACCCGCGATCTACGAGTTGTCGGCGATCCCCGAGTTCGGCGCGTTCCTCCTGTCGGCGCCCTGGCTGGCCACCGCGCCGCGCGGGAGCGGACGGCGCGTGTTGGTCCTCCCCGGATTCACCGCGGGTGACGTGTCGACGGCGCCGCTGCGCCTGGCGCTGCGTGCACTCGGCCACCGGCCGTCGCCCTGGGGCCTCGGCCTCAACGTGGGCCCCGACGACGAGACCGTGCGCCAGTTGCTCCGGCTGCTCGACCAGCTCGTCCAGCAGAACGGCGGGCCGATCGACATCGTCGGGTGGAGCCTCGGCGGCATCATGGCGCGACTGCTCGCACTCCACCACCCCGATCGGGTGCGTCAGGCGATCTCCCTCGGCAGCCCGATTCGCGTCGAGGACCCGCATGCGAACCTGAGCGAGAGCGTCCGACGGCTGTCGCAGCTCGCCGGTCTCCAACGAGGCCGTCGAGGTCACGATCTCACCGAAGTGCCGGTGCCGTCGACGGTCATCTACTCGCGCCAGGACGGTGTGGTTGCCGCCGCCTCGTGCCTGCAACCGGTGGGACCGACGTCGGAGAACATCGAGGTACGCGGCGCGCACATCGGCCTCGGTCACAATCCAGCGGTCGTCTGGGCGGTCGCCGACCGCTTGGCCCAGCGCACCGGTGAATGGGCTCCGTTCGTGCCACCGCCGACCCTCGCCTGGTGTTACCCGGAGCCTGCCGCCCACGGTGACGTGATCGCACCCACCTCACGGGCTGCGGGGTTCTGATCGCCATGCCCACCTCGCAGATCGCCCGCGGACACTCACGACTCCTGGCGATCGAGACGCCGACGGCGCTCGGCCACACGTCGACCCTCACGATCGTCGACGCCGCCAACGCTCCCCATCGGCTCGACGCGGCACTGCTCCGCCAGGAGGTGAGCGCCCGACTCGACGAACATCCGATGCTTCGCCAATCGCTCGTCGACGTCCCGTTCGGGCTCGATCGACCGTGGTGGCGGGACCATCCCGGCTTCGACCTCAACTACCACCTGCGCCACATCGCCGTGCCCGACCCGGACGACCCGAACTCGCTGGCCGATCTCGTGGCACGCATCCACAGTCGACCGCTCGACCGCGACCGGCCGCTCTGGGAGCTGTACCTGATCTCGGGGCTCGCCGACGGCCAGGCTGCGCTCCTGTTCAAGATGCATCTCGCTGCGCTCGCCGCATCGACGGGCAACTCGTTGTGTGCCGGGTTGATCGGCGACTCACCCGACCTGATCGGCGACCCCGACGACGGATCCAGCCAGTGGCGACCCCAGCCGGGTCCGTCGCTGCACGACATCGGCACCCGAGCGTGGTTGAACGCGCTCGTCGACCCGATGCGCACACTCACCACGGTGCCGCGCACCTTGAACTCCGTCCCTGGTCTGCGCAGCGTGCTCAATCCGGCGCTGGCGCTGATGAACCAGCGAGCCCAACGGTCGATCGTGATCGCCGAACAGTCGGGCATCACGCCGCGTACGTCGTTCAACGCCCGCATCGGCCCGCATCGTCGCTGGGCGAGCACCGAACTCGACCTCCGGCGCATCGCCGACGTCCGCTCACGATTCAGCGTCAGTACCGTCGACGTCCTCACCGCCGTGTGCGGTGGTGCGCTGCGGTGGTGGCTCCTCCAGCACGACGAACTGCCCCGCGAGACGCTGAAAGCACTCGTTCCGCTGTCGGTCACCGACCCCGACGCGATCGAGGGGATCGCCGGCGCCGTCGTCAGCCTGAGCACGAACCTGCACCGGATCCCCGAGCGGCTCGCGATCGTCCACGAACAGATCGGCGAGGCGGTCGACCGTCACGGGGCGATGACCGCGGCGGAGATCCGCGGGGTCGGCGGCGGCACCCCCCTGCTCGGCATCGTCGCCTCCCGCCTGCTCGAACGCAGCCCGCTGGCCGAACGCCTGATGCCCCCGTTCAACACCACGATCACGTCGGTGCCCGGCTCGAAGGACGCCCAGTACGCCCTCGGCGCCGAGGTGACGGCGATCTACCCGATCCTCGGCGTGGTCGACGGGATGGGGCTGCACTTCGGCGCGATCTCCGTCGGCGACCGCCTGTGCCTGAGCCTGGTGTCCGATCGCGAACAGATCCCCGACCTGGCCGACCTCGCCGCTCGGATCCCCGTCGAGTTCGACCTGCTCGAGAAGTCGCAGCGGCGCCGCAGCGCGATCGCCTGACGATCAGCCGCCCGCGGTGCCCTCGGGTGCGACCTCGGCGACCGTGACCTCGGGGGCGGGCGCCGCCGGGGCGTCGGTCGCGGGAGGGACGATCGTGACGTCCGGCCCCTGGTCCGTGGAGCTGTTGTTCGAGATGATCGCGAACATCATCAGCACGAAGAACAGCACCGCCACGACGCCGAGGACGACGCCCAACGCGGAGTTGTCGGGCGACGAGACGGGCGAGGCGGGCGGCCGCGGCGTTGGCGCCGCCGGCGGAGCGACCTGGGTGCCGGGGGTCGGCGGGATCTGTGCCTGGTTCGGATCGATGTAGACGTTGAGGACGACACCCGCGCGGTTGACCGTCTGCGTCCAGCTGGCACCGTTCCAGTACCGGGCGTTGCCCTGTCCGGTCGGATCGACGTACCAGCCCTGAGGGGTGTAGCTGTCGGTCATCGTCTGCGCTCCTCGGCTTCGTGTCACCCGAGAACGGATCGTCGTCGGGACTTCCGAGCGTATCGACTGGTCGAATTCGGGCCGCGGACCACCATGCTTTGCGATCGCTGCCCGCCGGATTCATCGCCTTCGATGACGGACGTGGCCCGCGGAGCGGCCAACATGCATCGGAGTACGACTCGACGAACAAGGAGACGCAGATGGCGTGGGACTTCTCAACCGAACCGGAATTCCAGGAGAAGCTCGACTGGGTCGAGCAGTTCTGCAAGGACGAGGTCGAGCCGCTGCACTACGTGTTCCCGTACGCCGTGCGCTCGCCGGACCCGAAGGTGAAACAGCTCGTCCGTGACCTCCAACAGCAGGTGAAGGACCAGGGGCTGTGGGCGATCTTTCTCGACGAGGAGCTCGGTGGGCCCGGTTTCGGCCAGCTCAAGCTGGGCCTGCTCAACGAGATCCTCGGCCGCTACCCGGCCGCTCCGCAGCTGTTCGGCGCTGCGGCGCCCGACACGGGCAACATGGAGATGCTGGCTGCCTACGGCACCGAGGAGCAGAAGGAGCGCTGGCTGACGCCGCTGTTGAACCAGGAGATGTTCTCGGCGTACTCGATGACCGAGCCGCAGGGTGGCTCCGACCCGAACCTGTTCAAGACCACCGCGGTTCGCGACGGCGACGAGTGGGTGATCAATGGCGAGAAGTGGTTCACCAGCGCCGGGCGCGTCGCCGACATCCTGTTCGTGATGTGCACCAACGGCATGTTCGTGGTGCCGCGGACCACGCCCGGCGTCGAGATCATGCCGGAGCCACGCAACCACAACCACATCAAGTACGTCGACGTGCGCATCCCCCTCGACCACCTGCTCGGCCCCGAGGACGGCGCGAAGGTCCTCGCCCAACGCCGCCTCGGCGGTGGTCGCATCCACCATGCGATGCGCACGATCGCCCAGTGCAAGCTGGCCTTCGACATGATGTGCGAGCGAGCGCTGTCACGCGAGTCGCACGGCAAGATCATCGGCGAGCACCAGATGGTGCAGGAGAAGATCGCCGACAGCTACGCCCAGCTGCGCATGCTTCGGCTCTTCGTGCTGGAGACCGCGTGGAAGATCGACAACACGTCCACGCAGGAGGCCCGCACCGACATCGCTGCGGTGAAGTTCACGATGGCGAAGGTGCTGCGCGAGATCTCGTTCAACGCGCTCCACATCCACGGATCGCTGGGCACCACCGATCTCACGCCGTTGCAGGACATGTACGCCGGCGCCCCGACGATGGGCCTCGCCGACGGCGCCGACGAGGTCCACAAGTCGACGGTCGCCCGGCGTGTGCTCAAGGAGTACCGCCCGCACGAGGGCTACTTCCCGCGCGAGTACATCCCGTACAAGCGCGAGGAGGCATGGGAGAAGTTCCAGCCCAAGTTCGCGGCCGACCCCGAGCTGCTCGCCTCGGCGGAGCAGTACAAGAAGTACTTCGCCGGCCGCCGCTGAGGCAAGGTCCGCCCGCAGCACTCAGTTGCGGGCGGAGACCAGCCAGCCGGCCGCGCCGAGCGTGACGCCGGTGTCGGGCACGGAGCGTTCGGCGAGTGCGGTTCTGACGCCCGCGAGCGCCTGCTCGCGCTCGTCGCCGTCGACGCGGCCGAGCAGACCGCGCACCATTCCCATCCCGAGGAGGAAGTCGAACGAGTCGTCGACGGTGCCACCGCCTCCGAGCAGAAGCGTCGTGTCGATCGGTGCGACGTCGACCTGCGTGAACCCCGCCGCCGTCAGCAGGGCGACCGTCTCGTCGGGCCGCTTGAGCGCGAACATCCCGGGTCCGCCCGAGCGGCCACCGAACTCCGGGACGTCGCTGTGCTCGGCGACCGCCCGACTCACGATCGTCAACCATTCGTTCGCCTCGAGATCCTGCCAGCAGACGAACGAGAGGCGGCCGCCCGGCGCGAGCGATCGCCGGATGTTCTCGAACGCACCCTCCGGATCGTCGAAGAACATCAGCCCGAACTGACTCATCACCAGCGTGAACTCGCCGTCCGCGAACCGATGGGTCTGGGCGTCTGCGACGATGAACTCGGCGTTGTCGAACCCCCCTTCCGCGGCGCGTTCGGTGGCGATCTCGATCAACGGAACGGAGATGTCGAGCCCGAGCACCCGACGTGCGCGGGCAGCTGCCATCAGCGTCGTGACTCCGCACCCGCAGCCGATGTCGAGCACCGCGTCATCCGACGTGACGGCGGCATCTTCGAGCAGCGCCGCCGTGAACGACGCCAGCTGGCGGTCGTATCGATCGGCGTGAGTCACGTAGTGCACCGACTCCCCGCCGTTCCACGCCTCGACCTGCCCCTGGTTCGGGTTCATGGCGCTCCTCCAAGCGGTTCATCCGCCCGACTCGAGCGGCTGACCGATGCTACTCCGCGCTCGATCGCCGGATTCGCCGGGCCGTCCCGACCGAGTGAGCGCTATCGCTCGGAGAGCAACACGACCATGAACTGGCCACCGCCGGGCTCGACCTCGGCAGTGACCCGCAGATCCGGTTCGAGTCGCGAGATCCGGTCGACGAGCCAGTCGGCCGCAGCGACGGCGTCGTCCTCGGCTGCGCAGTGACCCATGATCTCGCGTCCGCCCTTGCGGCCGGCGCGGTCGACCGCGGCGAGGATCACCGCCGGGTCGGCGACGAGGAGGTCGCTCGGCCACTCGACCACCGGTTTGACGCTCCCCTTGCCGGTGTTGCACGCCCGGTGCGCGAGCCGTTCCTGCCCGGTCCCCTTGCCCTTGCCCTTGCCGGTGCCCTTCGACTTCGCCTTGCGTTCGGTGGTGCGGCTGTCGATGCTCGGCCCGCGTGGGTCGTTCACCGACATGTCCGGATCGACCGGTTGGTCACAGAGCCAGCACCGCCAGCCGTCCTGGTCGCCGATCTCGCTCAGGCGCGCCACCGGTCAGCCTGCCGTCGATCGGTGGTCGGGCCGAGCAGGTTCGCGGATCATCGCTCCAGTATCGCCACGTCGGGCAGTGCTGGGTGCGGATCAGCTCTCGATCGACCGATGGAACTCGATCCGAAAGGCCACCGGGCCGGTCAGCTCCACGTGGTGCACCAGCCCGGGCGGGATCACCACACTCTCACCCTCGACGACCGTTCGCCGCTCGTCGACGTCCGTTGACGTTCCCGATGCTCCGGAGGGGTCATCCTCGACGACGAAGACCAGTGCGCCCGAGCGGACGACGAGTCGACCCCAGACCCCACTCGCGATCCGATGCGCGGACAGCAGACCTGCAGGCACGGACGTCTCGTCGAACTCGCCGGTGCTGCGCACCAGCTCCAGACCGCTCGGGAGTTCCATGCGAACCAGTATCACCCTCAGCTGCGTGAACCGATCGGCGACCTCGATGCAACAGAGACTCACCGATGAGTCGCGAACGCATCCAACGATGGTCCCTGGCCCTGATCGCGCTGTTCATGCTGCCCACGGCGATCCAGGCGAGCTTCGCGCCCGAGTCGTGGTTCGACGACTTTCCACTCGGTCGGGGTTGGGTGGCAGCCGAGGGAGGTGCGTACGACGAACATCTGGTGCGCGACGTCGGCGTCCTGTTCCTTGCGCTGATCGTCGTGACGGCGTGGTCGGTCTGGCGCCGCGAAGCGATGACCATCATGGCGATCGCGTGGTTGATCCAGGGCGTGTTCCACTTCGGCTACCACGTCGGTCATCTCGACGAGCTCGACACTGCTGACCAGGTGGGCCTGGTCGGCTCACTCGTTTCGATCCCCATCCTGGCCGCGCTGTCGTTGTGGGCTGGGCTGCGACCCCGGGTGAAGAGCTGAGGGTTGTGAATGCGCGTCGACAACATCGTCCTCGTTGCGATCGGCACGGCAGCCGTCGTCCTCGCCGCCACGATCGCGTGGCGCGGCCGCAGCCTTCCGGTGGTGGCGGCCCGAGACACGCCGACGAGTCCCGCGCCCGCCGCGTTCGACGCGCTGCGCACGCTCGCGTGCGTGTTGACCGCAGGGTTCACCGCCGGTCTGCTGGTCGTCGGGTTCGGTGGACGACTCGCCATGCGCGTGTTGGCGGCGACCTCCGGCACGGGCGCCCAGGGGCGGTTCACCGACGCCGGTGAACGGGTCGGTGAGATCACCCTGGGCGGTTCCATCGGCTTCTTCATCTTCGCCGGCCTCCTGATCCCGCTCGCCTCATCGCTCGTGTTCATCCCACTGCGCCGGATCCTGCCGCGACCATCCTGGATCTCCGGCTCGCTGTTCGGCCTGCTCCTGCTCGCGACGTTCGGCGTCAGCGATCCGCTCTCACCCGACAACGTCGATTTCGTGATCCTCTCCCCGACGTGGCTCGCCGTCACCCTGGTGTGCCTCACGGCGTTGCTGTTCGGCGTGACCTTCAGCGCCATCGTCGCCCGGCTGGACGCCACACTCGTACCGCTTGATCAGCTCCGCACCGATGCGCCACGCCGTCGGAAGCTCGCCAACCTCTCGCTCGTGTGGCTGGTGATCGCGCTCCCGCTCGCCGCTCCCGCCACCGTCTACGTCGTCGGTCGGGCGCTCCTCCACGGCCGACTGGCGCCGACGATCGACAGCTCGCCGCTGCGCCTCGCTGGGTACGCAGCTGCCGCAATCGGCGCGATCGCTGCGGTGAGCGCCGTCTACGCTGCGCTCACCGACATCGTGTGACCACCATGAGCGCGCCTCGCACACTCCCCCGCCCACCGTGGCGTGAACAACCGGGCCACCTCCGTCGCATCTTCCAGACCCCGCACGTGGTCCTCGACGATCTCAGCGAGCACTACGGGCCGGTCTGCGGCCTCGGTGCCGGACCCGCCCGATTGGCGATCGTCGGTGATCCGGCGGCGTTGCGGGAACTCCTTGCGATGCCGAACAGCTCCTTCCGATGGAACCACAAGTTCAACGTGCTCGGCTTCGTGGTCGGCAAACAGTCGATGATCGTGTCCGATGGCGAGGACCACCGCCGGCGGCGCTCGTCGGTGCACACCGCGTTCAGCCGGCGCCGGCTGAACGGTTGGATCCCGATGATCGTCGAACAGACCGACGCAACGATCGACGAGTTGGTCGAGCGGACCGGGACCGGGGCGGTGGTCGACATGTCTCCGGTCGGCCGCTCACTCGTCCTGCGGATCGTGGTGCGGGCGCTGTTCGGCGAGCGCATGAGCCAGCGATGCGACGAGATCGGCGAGCTCTTCCAGCGCCCGCAGGAGTATCTCGAGTCGTCTGCGTTCCACCAGATCCCACACCCGTTGCCACACACGGCTCGGGCTCGCGTCCGCTCCGACCGTGCGGCACTCGATGCGATCATCGACGACGAGATCGCGTACCGGCGTGCGCACCCGTGCGGTGACCCGCTCGACATCCTCGAGACCTTGGTCGCCGACGGAACGCTCGACGATGACGAGATCCGCGACCAGGTCGCCACGCTGATCGGCGCCGGCTACGACACGACGTCGGCATCGCTGGCGTGGATGCTGATCCGGGCGACGCTCGTGCCCGGACTCTGGGACCGCCTCCGGGCCGAGGCAGACGGTGTGCTGGGACCGCCTGATGACGCGTCAGCGACGCCGGACGCGAGCACGCTGGCCGGGCTCGATCTCGCGAACCGGGTGATGCGCGAGACGGTCCGCCTGCATCCGGCGGGTGTTCTGAGCCCTCGCGAGGCCGCCGTCGACGTGACCGTCGGCGGGTACGTCATCCCGAAGGGCACCTTGATCCTGTGGTCCGCTCACCTCGCGGGCCGTGACGGCTCGGCATGGCCCGATCCCCTGACCTTCGATCCCGATCGGTTCGTCGACATGGACGACGACCAGCGGGCGCTCGCCGACATGGCCTGGGTGCCGTTCGGGCGGGGTGCCCGCAACTGCATCGGGTTCGCGCTGGCGCAGATGGAACTCACGCTCATCGTCGCCCGGCTCGCGCAACGCCTCGACCTCACACCGGTCACGCCCGAGGTTCCGACTCCGGTGGGCATGGTCGTCAATCGCCCGACCGGTGGCGCACCGATGCACGTCGAACTTCGACGTCGCCCGAGCGAGACGGCCCCGACCGGGGACGATCATGGCGCGGTCGGTCCTTCGGGTCGCTGATCAGCTCGCCGGGATCTACCCGGAGCGCTGCGTGCTGTCCGGCGTCGAGACCACGCGAGCCGTGCGGCTGGACGCAACACAATGGGGCGGCCCGCGGTGGACGCTCGGCGTACCGGGTCTGGCGTTCGTCGCTGGTCGCTTGCCCCGGCACGGACGCTGCGCGGTGGCACTGCCGGTCAGCGAGCGAGTCTGGAAGCTGTGGCGATTTCGCGCGCTCGCAGCGATGGCGACGCTGACTGCCGGCGCCACGTTCTTCGGCATCGGTGTCGCGACCGGAGCGACCGGACTTGCCGTGTTCGGACTGGTGGTCATGATCGCAGCACTCGCCTACCGCACCCGCGCACACCACAACTTCTGGGTCACCTGCACGCTCCACCCGGAGGCCTCCACGATCATCGTCGAACCGACCCATCGGCGTTTCGACGAGGAGGCCCGCAAGCTCTTCACCCGAACCGTTCGCTGAGCTGGTCGGCCAACCCACGCTCAGTCGCCCGGGTGCTCGAGATCGAGCTTGCTGCGGGACTGTTCGACCGCCTCGAGCACCCGACGTACCCGCTCCTGCTGTGCAGCAGCGTTGCGCTCGAACATCGCCGCGCTCACGACGGCGGTGATGCGACCGCCGAGTCCGGTGGGCACGAAGTCCATCGACCACGTGTAGAGCGTGCCCTCCGGACAGGGATCGAATCGATGCGTGGCAACGCCGATCGCGGGACGCCCCGGCTCGATCGACCGGAAGCTCAGACGTTCGCCGGGCTGCCACTCGGTCGTCTCACTCACGAGCGTGAGCGGGAGACCGAGCATCTTCATGCGGATGCGGTTCCTGACCCCGAGGCCCATCGTTCCGCCGACCGGTTCGTACTCGATGACGGCCGGATCGATGACCGGAGCGGTCGAGGGGTCGGCGATGAACCAGAACACCTGGCGCGGCGTAGCCCGGATCAGCGTCGTCACGGAAAATCCGGTCTTCATCAGGCAATCCTCGTCGGCTCGGGCATCGATGTCGAGACCGCGATGGCCTGCCCCGGCGTTGGTGCATCTTCATCGAGTGGGCGGATCAGGCGCCTCGGCCGAGGGCGCCGCAGACCGCCAGCACGATCGACGCGCCGAGCACCCAGGGAGCGTCGAGCTTCCAGGCCCCGGTAACTCGTTCCAGGATCCACACGTCGGGGACGAGTGACGCGGCGAGGACCCAGACCATCACGAACGTCGCCGCCCCCTCTGCGGCGGTCTCGGGGCGACGTCGACCCCACCACACCTCGACTGCGACCCCGGCCGCGACCAGCGCTGCGAACACCGAGGCTGACGGCAACGGCGATCGCTCGGCGAAGAGGACGCGATCAGCAACGATGAGCGTGGCGGTCGCCGCCAGCAGGGCCGAGAGGAGGATCGCGAGCCGATGAGCGAGACGAACCAGCGCCGTCGTCGGCGACGATCGCAGCATCGTGTTCGCCTCGTCGTCCAAGCCGAGCGCGACGGCGCCGGCGAGAGCACCGACTCCGATGATGCCGAACACGTCCGGCAGCGCCGCGCTGCGCCAGCTCGTGACGACGCCGACCAGCATCAGGCCCGAGACGACGATCAGCAACGGCCGCAGCGGAGTCGCCTGGAGCGTCGAGCGCCACGACTCGGCTGCGACCTCGACCGCGATCACGGCGACTCAGAACGGCGCCACGGCCAGTTGGGCCGCGACCGCAGCGACAGCGACGGCAGCGCCTGCGCCAACCAGACGGGCCCTCGGACGCGCCCGCAGCGACAGCCCACAGAACAACGCGAACATGCCGACCAGGTACAGGTCGTGGAAGACGACGGTCGGGGTGTGGACCTCTTGGAGGTCGACAAAACCCATCGGCTGAACCTGCATCACGGCGGTCGCGTACGCGACGCGGTCATTCCACAGCCAATAGATCCCTCCGGCGAAGAACACCAGCACCAAACCGATGATCATCACCGGACCGGACCGTCGCACGGCTCGACCGATCGCCACCGCTGCTGCCCCGATCACCGCGACGGTCAGGGCCGGCTGTGCCAACTCGAACACCGAGTGGACGGCTGCATCGGTCCAGTATCGGCCGTGGCCGAGTTGGTAGCCGCCCTCGATCCGGCTGGCGACACCGACCACGGCCATCAGCAGCGCGGTCATCCCGACCGGAACGCACAGACTCGCGAGGCGGGCCAAGGCTCGTGCGTCGCCGTCCAGAGGGGCCTCTTCTGCGAGCGCTGGGCGCCGGTGCGACCGGTCGCGATTGCCCGACCTCACACCGGCGACGTAGACGCCCATCGTCATCGGATAGATCGACAGCGGGACGATCGACTCGTACTTCTGTGACTCCCAGTTCTGCTGTTCGCGGGCGTACACCACGACCAACACGGCCGACAGTCCGATCCCGATCCAGATCGACACCCTCCGCAGCATCCGGAACGACTCGATCCGCGCCAGCTCGACCAGAGCGCTTCGGTCGATACTCGAGGTGCCGGACGTCAACGGATCGAGGGCGATCGTCATGTTCGGACTCCGTCCTGGGTCGCAACGAGCAGGTAACCGTCGTCGAGCGTCGGCTCGACGACCGTCGCGCCGGGTGGCGGGGCCCCGATGTTGCGGATGTCGCCGTCGCCGGTGACCCACGATCTCAACGCACCCGCATCGGGGGTCTCACTGATCCAGACCCGGTCGGTCGCGCGACGAGCGAGGTCGCGCGGCGCACCGTCGAACAGCAGCCGGCCACGGTCGAGCACGAGCACCCGTTGGCAGAACGCAGCGACCTCGTCGGTCTGGTGGGTCGACAACAACACGGTCGCGCGCTGACCGACCTCGGAGAGCACGGTCCGCATGCGGAGTCGCTGGTCGGGGTCGAGGCCGGCCGATGGCTCGTCGAGTACGAGCAGATCGGGGCGGCCGAGGAGCGCTGCTGCGAGCGCGACTCGCCGCTGCATCCCGCCCGACAGCGTCCGGATCCGACGGTGCATGTCGTCGGTGAGCCCGACGTCGCTCAACACTCGCCGGACCTCGTCACGCCTCGTCGGGCGATCGGTGATCTCCTTGAGCACAGCGACGTAGTCGACGAGGTCGTAGGCCGAGAAGTTGCGGTACAGGCCGGCTTCCTGCGGGAGGTAGCCGAGGCGCCGCCGGATCGCGAGCCGCTCGTCGGCCACGGCCGGATCGAGGCCGAACACCCGGATCGTGCCGCTGTCCTGACCCAACACGGTGGAGAGCATGCGCAACAACGTGCTCTTGCCGGCGCCGTTCGGACCGAGCAGACCGATCACGCCGAGCCCGCCCGACCAGTCGAGATCGTCGACTGCCGGGGTCGACGCGTAGCGCTTCGACAACGCCCGCAGCTCGATCACCGCGTCGCTGCTCATCGCGACCTCCACACGGGAAGTTCGTTGCGGCGCACCAAGGCGACCGCGGCCGAACAGCCGGTGACGGCGATCAAGCAGATCTGCACCGAGCGCTGTTCCGCTGCGAAGTCGGCCAGATCGAGCGGCACACGCCGCGATCTCGATCCCCACGACCAGACCGACACCGCCAGCGCCCATCCGCCGATCAGCACCAGGGCGACCCGGCTCGGATCGATCCACGTCGAGAGCGCCACGACCAACGAGGTCAGTGCGAGGCCGGGCAGCAACCAGACGGCCACGTCGCCGAGTCCGACAGGGACGAAGACACTCGAGACCGCCACGGCGATGAGCGCTGCGCCGCACGACAGCATCGCCCGCAGGAACGGCAGCCTTCCTGACGCGAGCGGCGTGGCCCTGGCGAGTTGGCCGGCGGGATCGATCCCGGTCTGGAACGCCAACACGGCGCCGAGCACGGGCGCCAGCGGCGCGAGCATGACGAACAGCGGCAACGACGCTCTGGGAGCGACTGCCGAAGCGATGGCGACGCTCACGATCACCCCGAGCGCCACACTCAGGGTGGCGAGCAGGAGCAGCGGGCTCGACGTCGACACCTGCAGCGCCGTGGTCGACGAACGCAGCGGTCGCCTGGTCACGTCGATGCGGTCGGCGATCCGCGACCACGTCGCGTCGACATCGACCGTGCGCGCCGGTGATGTGTGCAGCAGCGTCAGCGCCGACCGGCACCGATCGCATTCGAGAAGATGGGCCTCCACCGATGCCCGAGCGAACGTCGGGATCGCGTGGTTCACATATCGTTCGAGTTCGTGGTCGCTCACGTGCCACTCGTCGACGGCCGTCATGTCAATGCCTCCCGCATTTCTCGTTTCGCTCGCATCATCCGTGTCTTCACCGTGCCCGAGGGGATGCCGAGCAGCCGGCCGGCCTCCTGACAACTGAGCCCGTCGAGCACGGTCGCCTGTACCACCATCCGCAGCTCGGGCGACAGCCGCCCGAGCGCCAAGCCGACGTCGCCGTGCTCGACGCCGACGAGCAACTCGTCCTCGGCCGACAGCAGCTCGGGCGACCGTTGTGTCAACAGGCGCTCGCGCAGTGACTTGCGTGGTCGCATCACGTGCAGGAGCCGTCGAATCCCGATGCCCCAGATCCACGCCGCGACCGGGCCGGTCGCGGCGTACCTGTCGGCCGATCCCCACACCGCGACGAAGGTGTCCTGGACCGCCTCCTCGACGAGCGATCTGTCGGAACAGCGATAGGCGAGCCGGATCGAGAGCCACGGCTCGTGACGCACGTACAACTCCTGGAGGGCCCCACGGTCGCGATCGACGACGGCAGCAACCAGCTCGACGTCGCTGCGTCCGTCAGGACACCCCCGTGACATGCCCAACTGTGCCACCGAATGCCACTGCCGGTTCACAAAATGAGCGCAGAACCTTCACGTCCGCCGGAGGGCCGCGCCGATGATCAGTGTGTGAGCCGACCACTCCGACTGCCTGTCGTGACGCTGTTGACCCATGCCTCACTGTTCCGATGAACCCGCGAGTCGGTTCATCGGACCAGTGAGAAGTACCGAGAGGGCGCTCGCCGGCAGGACGTGCTCGTGCCGTGTCACGTCCGGTGAGAAGCTGAGCATCGATCGGAGGGGTGATGAACGTCGAGAGAAACAAGACCACGGTCCACCGCCTGTTCGACGAGATCTGGAACGGACGGCAGTTCGAAGCGATCGACGAGTTGTACGCATCCGACTTCGTCGCCGACTACCGCCCATATGCGCCGTTGCGGGTCGGGCGCGACGCGGTTCGTGACATGGTCGAGCGGGCGTACCTGACGTGTCCGGACTACCACGAAGAGCTGCTCGCAATGGTGGCCGAGGGCGACACCGTCGCGGTGCATCTGCGCATCTCCGGCACGCAGCTCGGCGCCTGGGGTCCGATACCGCCCACTGGCAAGCGACTCGAGTTCGACGAGATGATCTTCCTCACGTTCGACGACGCCGGCCGAGTGGCCCGCCAGCGCGGCATCGTCGACAACCTGGCCGGCCTGCGCCAGGTCGGCGTGATGCCGACACCGAAGCAGGAGCGCGACGAAGGCGAGTGACGTGGTCTCGTGGCATCGGCCGGCCTTCGCAGAGTTCAGCAGCCGAGCGCCGACGTGGCCGTTTGGCATGACGGCGCAGCATCGATTCGAGGAACGCTCCGACGGCGGGACCGACTACACCTGGACGATGATCCGACAGCCATCATCGTCAGGCCCGGCAAGGTCGGGCGCCCCGGTACTCCCCGACGCAGGGTTCTCAGGTCGGATCGACGACGACATCAGCGTCGAGGATGTCGGCGTCAGCGGGTTCCGAACCGGGGGCCTCCGCTTCGAGATAGATGCACTCACCGGGACAGTGTTCGGCCGCATCGATGACGTCGTCTTCACGACGGATCGGTACGGCGATCGCACGGCCCGGGTCGGCGACCGCGACTCCGCCCTCGCGGACGTAGCCGATGCCATCTTCGAGCACGACGAAGAGGTCCGGGCAACGGTCGACACACAACCCGGCACCGGTGCAGCAGTCCTGATCGATCCACACATGCATCACCGACCCCGATCTTCCAGCATCAATGGGTTCGTCGCGTCGAAGAGCGCCCATGGTTCGGGAACTCGTACCGCCGGGAGGTCGATCGGGCTCGTGGCGTGGGATCGAACCGGTCAACGCTGGGGCTTCGCACTACCGTCGCCACATGGAAAACCTCACAGGGAAGACGGCCGTGGTCACCGGAGCAGGCTCGGGGATGGGCAGGGCATTCGCCGAACGGTTCGCTCGCGCCGGGATGAACGTCGTGCTTGCCGACGTCGAGGAACCGAAGCTCGACGAGGCGGTCGCGGCGATCACTGCAACGGGTGCCCAGGCGATCGGCGTACCGACCGATGTCACCGACGGCGACGCCGTCGACCGGCTCCGAGATGCGGCAATCGACGCGTTCGAGCGTGTCCACGTCCTGTGCAACAACGCCGGCGTCGCCGGCGGTCCGGCGTCGGGTGGTGAGTGGGTGCTCGAGAACGAGTGGCGATGGGTGCTCGAGGTCAACCTGTGGGGTGTGGTCCACGGTCATCGCGCCTTCCTGCCCCACCTCGTCGAGGGCGGTGAGGGACACATCGTCAACACGGCGTCGATGGCGGGACTGTTCCCGGGCCACTCGGCCTACAGCGCCAGCAAGTGGGCCGTCGTGGGTATCACCCAGGGCCTCTTCCAGACGATGCGCATGCGCGGCACCGGCGTGGGTGTGTCGTGTCTCTGTCCCGGCTGGGTGAACACCGAGATCGACCGCTCGGAGCGGAACCGGCCCGAATGGGCCGCGCCAGGCCTGGGTGTGGAAGCCACCGCCGAGGAGGAGGCCATCCGCGCGTTCGTGTCCGAGCAGTTGCGCTCCGGCATGCAACCCGACGCCGTCGCCGACCTGGTGCACGATGCAGTCGTGGCCGGCCAGTTCTGGATCTTCACCGACGACCAGATGGTGCAGTCCCTCGCGGGCGACTACGAAGCGCTGCTCACCGGCACCAACCCGCCCGAACGAGTTCTCGGCGGCTGAGCCCATGGCAGTCCCCACCAACTCCTTCGACACGATCGAGGTCACCGAGGCCGACGACGACATCGCACTCGTCACGTTGAACCGTCCCGATCGGCTCAATGCGATGACCTCGACGATGATCACCGAACTCGAACAGGTGGTCAGCGCCGTCGACCTCGACTCCCACCTCCGCGCGGTGATCGTCACCGGCGCGGGCCGCGGGTTCTCGGCGGGGCTCGACCTGCAGGACCAGGGTGCGGCTCCCGGCAGCGCCGGCGTCGGCCGGACGGTCAGCGGGTTCATGTGGCAGGACCACCTGGCCACGTTGCACGAACGCATCCACCGGTCGCGCAAGCCGTGGATCGCTGCTGTCAACGGGCCAGCGGTCGGCGGTGGGTTCGCGCTCAGCCTGGCCTCCGACATCCGGTTCGCGTCGAGTGACGCGACCTTCGGCGCGGTGTTCCTCAAGATCGGAGTGTCGAACTGCGACATGGGGACGAGCTACTTCCTCCCTCGTCTGGTCGGCGCCTCCCGGTCGGCCGAACTGCTGCTGACCGCCCGCATCTTCGACGCCGACGAAGCCTCCCGGATCGGGTTGGTCGCGGACGTGGTCGAGCCGGACGGTCTGATCGATCGAGCGCTCGAGACCGCCCGGCTGATTCGGGCAAACGCGCCGTTCGCGACGTGGATGACCAAGGAGACGATGTGGCAGACGCTCGACGCGCCGTCGCTGCGTCACGCCCTCGACATCGAGAACCGTACGCAGATCATGTGCAGCAGCACCGGTGACACCGCCGAGGCGCGGGCGGCGTTCGTGGCCAAGCGGCCACCGGTCTGGAAGGGTCTCTGACCGAGCCGCCGCCGGTCCGACGCCGACTGGTCGCTCCGTCGAATCCTGCGTTCAGCAGATCCGCGGAAGCTGTTCGCCGAGCGGCAGGTCGACGACGCGTGAAGCGCCGAAGGGCGTCCGTGCGACCACGACACCCGGGTGTTCGTCGACGACTCGTCCGATCACGCGCGCCTCACGGCCGAACTCGTGGCCGTGCATCGCCGTCATCACCGCGTCGACGACGTCGGGTGGGACGATCGCGACGAGCTTGCCCTCGTTGGCGATGCTGATCGCATCGAGTCCGAGGAACGAACAGGCGGCGGCCACCTCTGCAGGCACGGGGAGCAGGGCCTCCTCGAACTCGATGCCGAGGTGCGCGGCGCCCGCGATCTCGCAGAGCGTTGCCGCCACTCCCCCGCGGGTCGGATCGCGCAACACGTGCAGATCGGTGCTCGCAGCCAGCATCGCCGCCACCAGTCCGTCGAGTGGGGCCGAGTCGGTGAGGATCGCCGTACCGAACTCCAGACCCTCACGCTGTGACATCACGGCGATCCCGTGCAGCCCGATCGGGCCGCTCACGATGACCACGTCGCCGGCGCGAGCACGGCTCGGTCGGATGTCGACGCCTTCGGGGATCACCCCGACACCGGCGGTGTTGACGTAGAGACCGTCGGCGAGTCCGGCGTCGACCACCTTCGTGTCACCCGTGACCACGCGCACACCGGCCCGCCGTGCAGCCGCGCCCATCTCCTCGGCGATGCGCCCGAGGACGTTCATCGGCAGGCCTTCCTCGAGGATGAACCCGGCCGACAGCGCGATCGGTCGCGCCCCGCTCATCGCGATGTCGTTCACGGTGCCGTTGACCGCGAGATCGCCGATACAGCCACCCGGGAAGAACAGGGGCCGAACGACGTAGGAGTCGGTGGAGAACGCGAGCCGCTCGGCCGCGCGCACGTCGAGCACCGCCGAATCGTGCAGCTCCGTCTCCGGTGACGTGCCGAACGCCGGGAGGAAGACGTTCTCGATCAGCTCCGCCGACAGCTTGCCGCCGCCGCCGTGACCGATCACGACCCGGTCCTGGCCGCGCAGTGGCAGCGGGCACGACCAGCCGTCGACGTCGATCGGTTCAGCCACCGCCGCCACCCAGCGTCACCGGCACCGGACCGGCTGGGACGTCCAGTCGGCGGTACTGGTAGTACGCCGCGCAGGCCCCCTCACCGGACACCATCGTGGCGCCCAGCGGCCGACGCGGGGTGCAGTCCGTACCGAACGCCTCGCAGTCGTGCGGCTTGATCAGCCCCTGCAGGACCTCGCCGCTGCGACACTGCGACGACTCGGGCGAGTCGATCGCCGCGACGCCGAACCGTGCCTCGGCGTCGAAGTCCGCGTACCGGGCGGACAGCCGCCACCCGCTGAGCGGGATCTCACCGATGCCGCGCCACTGACGGTCGCACACCTCGAACACGTCCTCCACCATCTGCTGCGCGGCGACGTTGCCGGCCTCGGTCACGACACGGGCGTAGGCGTTCTCCAGCTCGGCCGTCCCGGCTTCGAGCTGGGCGACCACGCAGCGGATGCCCTCGAGCACGTCGAGGGGCTCGAACCCGGTCACGACGATCGGCACCCGGTGCCGTTCGACCAGCGGTCCGTACTGCCGCGTGCCCATGATCGAGCACACGTGTCCGGCGGCGAGGAACCCGTCGACGCGGTTGGTCGGCGAGTCGACGATCGCCTCGATGGCAGGTGGCACGAGGACATGGCTGACCAGGACCGAGAAATTCGTCAGACCGCGCCGGTGGGCCTGGTGGACCGCCATGGCGTTGGCCGGTGCCGTGGTCTCGAACCCGATGGCGAAGAACACCACCTCACGGTCCGGATGATCCTCGGCGAGTTTCACGGCGTCGAGGGGCGAGTAGACGACCCTGACGTCGCCGCCTTCGCTCTTGACCTGGAACAGGTCGCGGCTGGTTCCGGGCACGCGCAGCATGTCTCCGAACGAGCAGAAGACCACACCGGACCGCGACGCGATGTCGAGCGCCTTGTCGATCATGCCGACCGGCGTCACGCACACGGGGCATCCGGGTCCGTGGATGAGCTCGATGTCGGCGGGCAGCAGCTGGTCGATGCCGTTGCGGATGATGCTGTGGGTCTGGCCACCGCAGACCTCCATGATCGCCCAGGGCCGGGTGGTGATCCGTTCGATCTCCGCGAAGAGCTGCCGGGCGACGACCGGGTCGTTGAACTCGTCGAGGTACTTCACACCTGCTCACCGATGTCGTCACGAGCGTCGATCGAGGCGCCGAGCTCGTCGTCGAGGACGCCGAGTTCCTTGAACATCGCCAGCGTTTCCAGGGCCGAGGCCTCGTCGATCTTCGAGATGGCGAATCCGACGTGCACGATCGCATAGTCGCCGACGTCGACGTCGGGAAGATAGGCGAGGCAGATCTCCTTGCGGATGCCGTCGAAGTCGACGGTCGCCATCCGGGTGCCGCGATCATCGCGGATGTCGATGATCTGGCCGGGTACTGCGAGGCACATCTAGAGCTCCGTTCGATGGGCGGCGATGTAGGCCTGGCCGAGTGCCAGGCCGCCGTCGTTGGGTGGAACGAGACGGTGGGTCAGGGCGACGAACCCGGCGTGTTCGAGTCGGTCGACGCACGCCATGGTCAACAGGCTGTTCTGGAAGACGCCGCCTGTCAACGCCACGGTGGCCAACGCCCGGTCCGATCGGATCCGCTGGGCCACGGCCACGACGAGTTCCGCGACCGCGAAGTGGAAGGTCAACGCGATGTCGGCGACCGTCCGGCCGCGACGCAGGTCCTCGACGATCGCCCGAACCACCGGACGTGGGTCGACGTCGTCGCCGTCGATGGCGAAGTGGTACGGGTCGAGCGGGTTGCCGGCCGTGGCGGCGATCTCGAGGTCGATGGCGGCCTGCGCCTCGTAGGTGATGTGGTGGCGCAGACCGAGCAGCGAGGCGACCGCATCGAACAGGCGCCCCATGCTCGAGGTGGGCACGCAGGCGACGTTGCGTTCGAGCTGCTGTCGCAGGAGCGTCCGTTCGATCTCGTCGAGAGCCGCCACCGGGGCGAGTTCGAGATCCCAGTCGACGTCGGCCGCCCACAGGTGGGCGAGCGCGACCCGGCACGGGTTGCGGATCGCGGCGTCACCACCGGGCAGCGGCACGTACGACAGGTGCGCGACACGCTCGTATCCCTCGGCATCGGCGATCATCACTTCACCACCCCAGATCGCGCCGTCGTCGCCGTACCCCGTGCCGTCGAAGGCCATGCCGATCACCGGTGCTCGGGGGTCGAGTCCGTGTTCGGCCATCACCGCTGCGACATGCGCGTGGTGATGCTGCACCTCGAGGACCGGACCCTGGCCACTCGTGCGCGCCCACTTCGATGACATGTAGCCGGGATGGGCGTCGGCAGCGACGAGCTCGGGGCTGACGGTGTACATCGTCTCGAAGAGTTCGACGGTGGCGTCGAACGCGGCGAGGGTTTCCAGGTTCTCCATGTCGCCGATGTGCTGGCTCACCCACGCATGGTCCCCCGACGCGACGCAGAACGTGTTCTTCAGTTCGGCGCCGACGGCGAGCACCGACCGACGCGCACCTGGCATCGCCACCGGGATCGGGGCGTAGCCGCGGGCACGGCGGATCGGCAGGAGCCGATCGCCGAGCAGCCGCACGACCGAGTCGTCGCACGGAACGTGAATCGGTCGGTCGTGTGTGAGCAGTGCATCGCTCAGTGTCGTCAACCGCTCGACGTCATCGTCGCGATACGTGATCGGTGTGCCGCCCTGGTTCGCGCTGGTCATCACCAGCGGGGGCATCGACCCGCCGAGCAGCAGGTGCTGCACCGGCGTGTACGGCAACATGACCCCGATCAGCGGATTGCCTGGCGCGACCAGCTCCGACAGCGCGGTCGCCCGACGACCCGACAGCAGCACGATCGGACGGGCCGGCGAACGGAGCAGGTCCGCTTCGGCATCGCTGATCTCGGCGAACTCCCGTGCGTGGGTGAGATCGCGGACCATGACCGCGAACGGCTTGTCCGGTCGATGCTTGCGAGCCCGCAACCGACCGATCGCCTCGTCGCTCGTTGCATCGCACGCGAGATGGAATCCGCCGAGCCCCTTGACGGCGACCGTCCTGCCGCGATGGAGCGCGGCACGGGCGAGATCGATCGACGCCGCTCCGTCGACTGCGTGTCCGTCGACATACCTGAGCACCGGTCCGCAGTCGTGACAGGAGATCGGTTGGGCGTGGTAGCGACGGTCGGCAGGATCGATGTACTCGGTGGTGCACCGAGAACACATCGGGAACGACGCCATCGTGGTGGCGGGTCGGTCGTAGGGCAGCGATCGGATGATCGTGAAACGCGGGCCACAGTTCGTGCAGGTGATGAACGGGTGCCGGTACCGGCGATCGTCCGGGTTCCGGAGTTCGGCGAGGCAGTCGTCGCACACCGCGGTGTCCGGTGCCACGAGCGTTCGCGCGCCGGTCGCGGATCGGCTCTCCACGATCACGAACTCCTGGGCCGGCGAGGGCGTGGCGCGCTGACGCTCCACGTGCTCGATCACGGCCAGCGGCGGCGCCTCCGCGAGCAGACGTGACGCAAAGCCCTCGATCTCGTGGCGCGGGCCCGAGACCTCGATGAACACCCGGGTCGAGTCGTTGCCGACGTGCCCGACGAGACCGTGTTCTCGAGCGAGCCGGTGGACGAAGGGCCGGAAACCGACGCCCTGCACCACACCCGACACCGTGATCAACTCGGCAACGCGTTCGTTCGGGGCGACACCCGTCACGGGTGCACATCCCACGCCGTCACCCGCTTGCCACGGCAGCGGCCGGCTGCGAGAGGTGCCCGGTGCAGCGGGCGGCCGCACGGCCAACGGAAGGTGTCGACGTCCGACATCGCGCAAGCATGGCACGACCACGGATCCGTCGGGCTGCCCACTGCCCCACGCCCCCGCACGGCGAAGCCGTCCACACCGACGGACTATTCTCACCGACCACATGGCCGACCGATTCCCGAACGACGGAGAAGTGGTCACGCTCGCCGACGGTGGCCGCATCCTCGTCCGCCACCTCCAACCGTCCGACCGGGCCGAACTCGCACAGCGCTATCTCGAACTGTCGCCCGAGGCGCGCCGCCTGCGGTTCTTCAACGCCCCCGGTCGTCTCTCCGAGCGCCTGCTCGACTATCTGATGGATGTCGATGTCCCGAACCGCTCTGCGCTCGTCGCCTTCGCGCTCGACGACGACAACACTCCAGGGGTGGGCATCGCCCGGTACTCCCGCAGTCGAGACGATCCGGACACCGCCGAGGCCGCGGTGACGGTGATGGACTCCCATCAGAACCGCGGGATCGCGACGGCGCTGCTCATCCGGCTGGCCGAGGAGGCACGCGAGCACGGCATCACGACGTTCACCGCCAGCGTGATGTGGGAGAACCGCGGTCTGCTCGACGGGTTGCGTGCATTCGGCGCCGACGTCCGGCCGAGCGAACCGGGTGTCGCATCGGTTCGCATTGCGCTGCCGACGCCCGAAGCCGAGCAGCCACTCTCCGACCTGCACGACGTCCTTCGCGTGTTCGCCGACCGCGTCGACGAAGCGATCGGCCTCAAGTTCACCGGCTGACTGCCGCATCGGGCCGAATGGCTCTGACCGTCGACTCGATCGGACGCGTAGAGTTGACGGCGAAGCCGTGGCCTTCGTGTCTTCGTGTCAAGGAGGCGAGAACGGCGCAGAGGAGTCCGACATGATGTCACCGGTGTTCGGGCGGGAGGCGTTGCGGGTCGGCATCCTCGCGTCGCCCTGGCTGCCGGTGCCCCCCATCAGGTACGGCGGCTCGGAGAGCGTGGTCGATCGGCTCACCCGAGGTCTCGCTGCCGCGGGCCACGAGGTGCGGCTGTGGACCACCGGCGACTCGACATGTCCGGTCCCGCGCGGCTTCACGTTCCCGACGGCCCGAACCGAGGACATGGGAACCACCTCGATCGAACTCCGACACACGCTCGAGGGCTACGAGTGGTTCGCCGAGGAAGGATGCGACGTGATCCACGACCACACCCTCGTCGGCCCGTTCCTCGGTACGGCGACCGCCCCGGTGATCACCACGAACCACGGCCCCTTCGACGACCCGGAACTGGCGGTGCTCTTCAGCCGCCTCCCCCACACGATCCCCATCATCGCGATCTCGCAGAACCAGGCCTCGATTGCACCCCGGCTCGGCATCTCGGTGGCCCATGTCATCCACCACGGCATCGACGTCATCGAGGTCCCCGAGGGCGACGGACGCGGCGATGCACACGGCCCGTACCTCCTCTTCCTCGGCCGGATGAATCCTGCGAAGGGTGTCCTCGAGGCCATCGAGACCGCTCGTGCCACCGGCCGCCGCCTCCTGATCGCCGCCAGGATGCGCGAAGCGGCCGAATTGGCCTTCTACCAAGATGTCGTCGCGCCGCAGTGCACGGACGGCATCGAGTACATCGGCGAGGTCGGGGGCGCCGACAAGGAGCGGCTCATCGGCGGCGCGCTGGCCCTGCTGAGTCCGATCCAGTGGCCCGAGCCGTTCGGGCTGGTGATGATCGAGGCGCTCGCCGCCGGCACGCCCGTCATCTCGACTCGACGAGGCGCAGCCCCGGAGATCATCCTGCACGGCCGAACCGGCTACGTCTGTGACGATGCAGACGCCCTCGTGCGGGCGGTTCGATCCATCGAACGGATCGACCGGCGCGACTGCCGATCCGATGTCGCCCGTCGCTTCAGCGTCGACAAGATGGTGACCCGACACGTTGCCGCCTACCGGCAATTGCTGAATGCGTGCGGCAACCACACCGAGGCAGCGACACACGTGCCGAGCCTGGTGTGAGCACCATGACCGAACCGATGGATGCCGACGACTGGACCGTGCCGGCGGTTGGCAGCGGGTCGATGACGTTGGTGTCCGGTCGTGATTTCGCGATCAGCGACACCAGCGGCGACATGGTCCGAGGCGCCGTGCACGGCCTGATCCACGACGATCGTCGATACCTCGACATCTGGTTGCTCCGACTGGCCGACCTCGAGCTCCGACCGCTCGCGGCCACCGCCCCCACGCCGTTCAGTGCCGTGTTCGTCGCTCGGGTCCACGAACTCGACGGCCGCCCGCTCCCGGTGCTCATCATCAGGCGTCGATCGGTGGGGCACGGGATGCGCGAGGTCATCGAGGTGCACAACTCGGGGCGCGAGCCCCACGAACTCACGATGACCGTCTCGGCGGGCGCCGATTTCAGCCACTTGTTCGACGTCAAGTCGGGACGGCCGAGCAGCATCCACGGCACGATCACCGCCACCGACAACGGAGTCAGGATCGACCATCCGGATCCCGAGGTCGGCCAGCGCACACTGCTCGGCCTGGAGCCGGCACCGTCGCAGGTCGCTGACCAGGGTTGGTCGTGGCATGTCGAGATCGGTCCGCACAGTCGGCACATCGCACGCGTCACGCTCGACGCCATCACCAGCGAGCCGGTCGACGATGATCTCGTCGAACTCGACGGCTCCACGACGCCAGATGGCCCGGCCAACCGGGTCGACGATCTGTCGCACCATCGCTACGAGACGTGGCAGGAGAGCGTGCCGACGATTGCCTCGTCGGACCCCCGGCTCACCGTCGCCGTGCGCAAGTCGCTCGAGGATCTGGCCTCGCTGCGCATCTTCGACACCGCGCATCCCGAACTGGCCGTCGTCGCAGCTGGCGCACCCTGGTACATGACGCTGTTCGGCCGCGACGCGCTCCTCACGTCGTACATGGCACTGCCGTTCGCGCCCGAACTCGCCCGGGGTGTGCTCCACGAGCTCGCGGAACTGCAGGGAGGGGTGGTCGATCCGCGGTCCGGCGAGGAGCCGGGCAAGATCATGCACGAACTGCGTGAGCACGGGGGTGCCGGCCCGTTCAGCGAGCGGTCGCGGTACTACGGCACGGTCGACGCCACCCCGCTCTACGTCCTGGTCGCAGCCGAGGCGGTGCGTTGGGGCGCGATCCCCACGGCGGACCGCGCATGGCTGCTGCCGGCCGTGGATGCGGCGATCGGCTGGATCCGTGACAGCGGCGACAGCAA
Organism: Ilumatobacteraceae bacterium; assembly: GCA_963715285.1. GTDB lineage: Bacteria > Actinomycetota > Acidimicrobiia > Acidimicrobiales > Ilumatobacteraceae > Sva-07. Next base: position 187,629 of record CAVQRU010000007.1, read on the forward strand.
CGGTGACGGCTTCGTCGACTATGCGCCACACGACGAACGGGGCCTCACCAATCAGGGCTGGAAGGACTCGTGGGACGGTGTCAACTCCGCCGACGGTTCGATCCCGACGGCACCGATCGCGCTCGTCGAGGTGCAGGGGTACACCTACGCCGCCCTCACAGGTGCTGCCGAGATCTACCGGAGCATCGATCGCCAGGATGACGCCTCCCGCTGCGACCACGAGGCTCATGCGCTTCGCGAGCTGTTCAACGAGCGCTTCTGGGACGATCGCGGGTGGTTCGTGGAGGCCCTCGACGGATCGGGCCGCTCCGTCGACTCGCTCGGGTCGAACCCGGGGCACGCACTGTGGACCGGCATCGCCGACGCTGACCTCGCCGACCGGTACCTGGATGCTGTGGTCAGTGACGAGCTGTGGACCGGATGGGGTGTCCGAACCCTGGCCACTCCGATGGGCGCCTACGACCCACTCAGCTACCACAACGGCTCGGTGTGGCCGCACGACACGGCGATCTGCCTCGCCGGGGCTGCCCGGTACGGGCGCTGGGACGTTGTCGACCGGCTCACCGATGGCCTGCTCGACGCGGCGATGTACTTCGGCGGACGGCTCCCCGAGCTGTTCGCTGGGCTGTCGCGGCGTCTCGTCCCGGTCCCGGTCCCCTACCCCGGTTCGTGCTCACCCCAGGCGTGGGCTGCGGCATCGGTGTTGCTTCTCCTCCGAGCCAACCTCGGCCTCGCCGCCGATGTCCCCGGCCACAAGATCTCGGTGCGGCCCGAGGGACAGTTGGTCCGTGACATCTCGTGTGATCGTCTCGTGATCGGTGGTCGCTACGCGTCGATCACCGTGCGCAACGGCATCGTCTCGGCGCATGCGGATGGCCTCGACGTCGTCGACGAACGCCGGCTGCCCGCCTGATCGGCTCACGACGTGTCGGATCCTTCGCTAGGTTGCCGCTCATGACGCCAACCACGCTGGTGGCCGCCGCCCGGGACTGTCGATCCAACGCCCACGTTCCCTACTCCAAGTTCCGTGCCGGAGCCGCAGTGCTGACCGATCAGGCCGACATCGTTCCCGGGGTGATCGTCGAGAACGTCTCGCTCGGGCTGGCGATGTGCGCCGAACGTGTCGCACTCTTCTCGACCGTTGCCCACGGAGCCCGACCGCTGGCGTTGGCCCTCGTCGCACCCCGAACGGGCGAGGATCTCACCTGGCCGTGCGGCGCCTGCCTCCAAGTGGCGCTCGAGCTCGGAGGCCCGACGATGCCGGTCTACGTCAGCTCGGTTCGCCAGGACGCCCCGCTCAGCGAGTCGACCGTCGCCGCCCTCCTCCCGAACGGGCCCTTCGTTCGTCGTTGACGACTCCCGACGCCCCGATCCACGTCCGGCGCGCACGCCGCACGAAGTCGCTCGGTGGTGCCCAGTCCGCGCGCACGCCGCACGAAGTCGCTCGGGTGGTGCACCAGGACCGGAATACTCCGGGCCGAATCAGTGCTCAACTGCCCATGGCTCGCTACGTCGTTCACGTCCGCACCCCGATGCCGCCCGCAGGCCGAGGCGTTCGCGTACATGGCCGACCTCACGAACTTCGCCGAATGGGATCCGGGCGTCGACTCGGTCGAACAGGTCGAGGGCGACGGCGCAGGCCCGGGAACGGCATTCGACGTTGCCGTCAAGGTGCCCGGCCGGACGATGACGTTGCGCTACGACACGATCGCCTTCGACGAGGCGACGACCACGATGACGGCCTACGCGGAGAACGCGTTCTTGACGTCGGAGGACACGATCACCGTCGTGGCCGACGGCGACGGTTCGATGGTCACCTACGACGCCGTGTTGCGGCTGAAGGGCCTCCTCGGCGTGTCCGATCCGTTGCTCGGGCTGACGTTCAACCAGATCGGCGACCGCGCTGCGGCAGGGCTCGTCGAAGCGCTCGCCGGCGAACGCGTCTCGGCACCGGCTGCATGAACGGCCACGAGATCGCCGACGCGATCATCGAGGCGCCGATCGTCACCAGCTTCACCCGCTTCGGGTACGAGGCTCGCCGCCGGCTGGCGGGCTGGGCGCCGCTCGACGACTACGACCTCGACGGTCGGGTCATCGTCATCACCGGCGCGACGTCGGGGCTCGGCGCTGCCGCCGCCGAGCAGCTCGCCCGCTGCGGCGCCACGCTCGTGCTCGTGGGCCGCACCGAGGAGCGGAACGAGCGGGCCGTCGCCGAACTGACGGCGACGACCGGCAACCCGTCGATCACCCAGGTCGCCGCCGACATGGGCGACCTCCACCAGGTCCGCGCCCTTGCAGCACGGGTACTCGCCGACCACGAACGGCTCGACGTCCTGATCCACAACGCCGGTGCGCTCGACCCAGAACGTCGCGTCGCTCCCGACGGCACCGAGGCCACCGTCGCCAGTCAGGTCGTCGGCCCGTTCCTCCTGACGAGTCTCCTGCTCGATCGTCTTGCGGCGTCGGCCCCGTCACGCGTACTCACGATGTCGTCCGGAGGGATGTACGCCACGGGGCTGACGGTGTCCGGTCTCGAGATGGCCCCCGAGGACTACAACGGCACCGAGCAGTACGCGCGTGCCAAGCGCGCCCAGGTCACCCTCAACGAGATGTGGGCCGAACGCTACGGGGATCGAGGCATCACCTTCCACGCGCTCCACCCCGGTTGGGCCGACACTCCCGGCGTCGACGCCGGACTCCCCACCTTCGCCAAGGTGATGGGCCCGTTTCTTCGGACCCCCGAGCAGGGTGCGGACACGCTCGTCTGGCTCGCCGCCGACGACACTCCGCTCACATCGAACGGCGGCTTCTGGCTCGACCGCGTGCCCCGCCCGATCCACAAGCTCCCGACGACCAAGCGAACCGACACGCCGGAACGGCGCGAGCGACTCTGGACTCGCGTTGCCCGGACCGCCGGCGCCGACAACCTCCACACGTAGGGACGTCGAAGAACAACGGATCGTCACCGTGGTTCGCACCACCGCGATGGTCGAACGACGCCAGTGGTCGACCACAGGCCGGACGACTGAGGTGACCTAGACATCGCGAGCAGGTGCGGAGGTGATGGCTTCGGGAGCTGTGGAATCGAATCCGGGCACGATCAGGTACACCGCGAGCACCATTTCCTGCAGCGCGATCGGAAGGAACGCGGCTTCCACGATTCCCAGCTCGACGTCGTAGATCTGCGGGAACCACACGATCATCCACAGCGCCGCGCCGAGGAACCCCCACATCGACAGCCACCGCGGTACGAGCTTCGATCGGTACAGGAGAGAGTTCAGCAGGAGCGCTGACAGGTTGAAGGCAAGCCCAGCGCCCATCGCGAACGCCCAGTCCCGAGCTTCGAGCAACAGTGTGCCTGAGGCCTCGAACGCCGACAGATCGCCGGCACCCTCAACGAACTCCTTGCTCGAGTTCAACATCGTCAGTTGGATGACGACGTACATGAGGCTGAACAGCGCTTCGGTGAACCGCAGGCTGAAGAAGCCGAGCGCGCCGGCTTCGCTGTACGACTTGAGGACCGGATACAGCACGACCGGGATGAACATCACCGAGAGCACCCAGGCCAACTGGAACAACGTGCCGAGCATCACTTGGCTCTCCTCGGCCCGACCAGCTGCGCAGCTGGGCGGCGCCGTTCCCGGATCGGGTGTGGGCCATCGAGTCCGCCCGCGGGCTTGGCTATCTCCTCGCTCTGCAGCTCGTCGCCGCCGGCGAGATCGTGGTGGACGTTCCACCGGTGTTGTCGACCCGGACCCGCCTGTTGGGTTCTGGCAAGGCGCAGAAGAACGACCCGAACGACGCCCGCTTCGTCGCGATCGCTGCGTTGCGCAACGACGCCCTGGGCCGGGTGGTGCTCGACGATCACGCCCGAGTGTTGAAGATGTTGGTGAAACGGCATCGTGATCTCGGCCGTCTGAAGAACAAGGCGGCCTGCCGGATGCATGCGTTGTTTGAACTTGCCTCGGTTTCTTGGACACCTGATTACGCGGGAGACCGTGTAGGAAGGAGCCCGTCATGGGTCGTCCGAACAAGTACCCCGATCAGTTCCGCAAGGATGCGCTGGAGCTGGTGAGGACCTCGCAACGTCCGATTGCCGAGGTGGCCCGATCGCTGGGCATCGCGGAGGGCACGTTGTGGAACTGGGTCAAAGCAGCCCGTGATGCCGACAGCCGCGCCGACGATCCGGATGCGTTGTCGGAGTCCGAACGCGACGAGTTGCGTCGGCTGCGCAAGGAGAACATCGAGCTGCAGACCGACAAGGAGATCCTGCGAAGGGCGGCGGCATGTTTCGCCCGCGAGACGATGCGCTGATCCGCTTGCACTTCGTCCAGGACAACCAAGCGGATCTGCCGGTCACCCGAATGTGTCAGCTCGTCGATGTGCCACGGTCGTCGTTCTATGCGTGGCTGAACCACACACCGTCGGCGTGTGCGGTTGCCGATGGCGTGCTGTTCGAGCAGATCCGTGAGATCCATGTTCGGTCGCGTCGCACCTATGGGTCACCGCGTGTTCAAGGCCAGCTCGCCCGACTGGGCGTACGGGTGTCGCGGCGGCGCGTGGCCCGGCTGATGGCCGACAACGGACTGGTCGGGGCACATGCTCGCAAACGTTGGCGGCGTGGACGCCCGGACACCGGTGGGGCTCCGGATCGACTCAACCGCAACTTCGCGGTCCAAGCCCCCAATGTCGCTTGGGTGGCTGACGTCACCGAGTTCGCCACCGGTGACGGCAAGCTCTACCTGGCGGCAATCCGCGACTTGTTCCATCGCGGCATCGTCGGCTGGGACACCTCGGGCCGTCAGGACTCGATCCTGGTCGTCAACGCGTTGACGATGGCGCTCGCCCGAACCGGGCGCCCCACCGAGGTGATCCACCACAGCGACAAGGGATCGATCTACACGTCGCTGGACTTCGCTGATCGACCACGTCGCCCTCAGCCCAGACATGTCTGTGCAGGAGGTTGTGTCGTGGTCCAACATCATCGATGGGGAACGGACCAGTGACCACAGCGGCGTAGCTGTCACGATCGCGCAGACGATCACACGCCCTACCTATCCGCGCCCGATCTGACGAGCCCAGTTGGTCGGCGCGGCGTCCGGTAACCGGTCCTCAACCGGAC
>CAVQRU010000008.1:0-98763 GCA_963715285.1 Ilumatobacteraceae bacterium
CGAGCGCAAGGAGAACGGCAAGGTCAAGATCGTCAAGAAGCACGAGACCCCGACGCGTGTCGGTGGCGTGGGTGGCGGAACCGTCGGCCTCGCAACCGGCCTGGTCATCGCGCTGTTCCCCGCCGCTGCGATCGGCGGCGGATTGCTGGCTGCCACGACCGGTGGCGGCGCCGTGCTGGGTGCGCTCGCCGGGCACGCGGCTGCGGGCATGAGCCGCAAGGATCTCAAGGAACTGGGCGAGCACCTCGACGCGGGGCAGGCCGGCCTCGTCGTGGTCGGAGTGTCCGACATGGGCGCCAAGGTCGAGGCGGCGATGACCAAGGCCGACAAGGTCGAGGAGAAGCAGCTCGAGGCCGACACCGCCGAGATCGAGAAGGACGCCGCCGCCGAGGGCTGACACCGGTGGGGCGTCGATCGGCGCCGCGGTCAGTCAGTCCGTCGGCGCGGTGCCCTCGAGTTCGTCCATGAGGGAGACGATCTCCTTGACGGTCGCCGACGCGTCGGGCGCCATGTGCGCGAGGAGCGCCGCCCGTGGCCTGTCGCAGGTGGGCCGCGTCCGCGGCCGGTCAGCCGCACCTGGACACCGCGATGATCGCTCTCGATTGTGCCGTAGGACCGCTGGATCAGCTCAGCCGCCTCCATGCGGTCGCGGAGCAGCTTGGTCGTCCCGCCACTCGTGAGGCCAACCACCTCACCGATCGCGCCCGGCCGCGTGGGTCCGTCGAGATCGAGAAGACAGAAGACCAGGAGCGGTGCGTTCGTGACGAAGTCCGGAGCTGCTTCGTCGCTGCGGCCATCGAGTCGGACACCGCCGAACCAAATCGGGCGAGCTGAAGGAGCAGCCGCTCAGCATTCTCGTGACGGGCTTCGGGCATGACCACCGACATTACAGCGTTCGCTCCTGGTTGCGCCCAGGCGTCCGCCTGACGTGCTCGCACGAGCCCGCACTCGTGCGGAACGCCTCGACCTCTGCTGGGAGTCGAAGGGATCGGCGACCACGATGTTCAGGCTCAGTGAGCGAAGAATTCGTCGCTGCGCTCGCTGCCGAAGAGGATCCACAGGATGATCAGACCGAACATGGTGGTGAACGCGGCGGACAACTGCTGCTCACCGTGGAGGGCGAAGATGCCCCAGATGCCGCCGGCGACGTGGAAGATCGTCACGATGCCGAACAACCAGCGCACGATGTTGCTCCCGTTGCGCAGTGCCAGTGCCAGCAGGATGATGACGACCCCGGCGATCATCAAGCCGATGCCGGTGCCGAGCAGTGTGTTCTCGGTCATGCCGGACTCGGCGATGAGGTTCTCGTCGCTCTTGTCGAGCATGAGAACGAGCCCGAGGATCAACGAGGCGATGCCCTGGATGAGGCCGAGTACGACGAGCAGTGTCACGCCGCCGGGTCGTGCGACGTGTGGTGTTGGTGCAGACGACATGGTTGGTTCCCCGCTCGCGGAGTTCGATTCCGCACGCTGACGAGTCGGCCGCCGAGATGGTCGGTTGACGTCCGGAGACCAACCAGATCGCTGCGCACCGAGCAAGTGAATGCCTGTAGTGACGACTACCCTCCGTCAGCGATCCGGTCAGGAACACCCGACGAAGACGAGTGCGCAACCACATGTCCATTTCCGGCGAGCCCCCCGAGTCGGCCGAGCTGACCGAGACCCCGATGCCCAATCTCGGCAACCCGCTTCCGAGCTTCTCGCTGAGCTCATCGGGGGTCACACTCGATCACGCTGACGCCGGCGAATCGACCGGTGCCCTGGCGGCGCCATGACCGTCGCGTTGTGGTTCTTCGTCATCGTGCTCGGTTGGTGGCTGGTCACGGTCCTCGCCGGCCGGTTGCTCGGCGCTCGACGCGGCTGGCTCTCGCTGGCGCTCGCAGGTCTCGCCGGGTTCGCCTTGGGGCTCGTGACTGCGGGAGAGCTGACCGACTGGGAGTGGCGATCGCTCGACATGGTCCTCGTCACCCTGGCGCTCGCGCTGATCTTCACGATGGCGTTCGCTCTGGCGATCGACCTCGCGGCGCCGGTCGGCTCCCTGGCACACGACAACGCAGCGGGCCTCGTCACGATTCGGAACCCGGTTCGGGCAGCACGGTCGAAGATCGCCCCGTTTCGCCGTTACCGCGAGGTCCTCGCGATCGCCCGGCAGGAGGGCGTGCTCTCACGCACGGTGACGCATGACGAACTCCCCGCCGGCGTGCGGCGGACCCTGGAGTTCGCTGGTGGCATCTTCGTCAAGCTCGGTCAGGTCGCCTCGACCCGGACCGATGTGCTGCCGGCAGCATGGTGCAACGAACTGTCGTTGCTGCGCAGCGCTGCGGAACCCCAGCCCGAGGCCGTGATCCGTCCACACCTGATCGAGCAACTCGGCGGACCACCCGAGGAGCGTTTCGCCTCGTTCGACTGGACCCCGCTCGCGAAGTGCATCCATCGCACAGGTGTATCGAGCGACGCTTCCGGCCGGCGGCGACGTGGTCGTCAAGGTGCAGCGGACCGGGCTCGACGACACGATTGCCACCGATCGCGCGGCGATCATGCAGATCGCCGAACTGATCCAGCGGCGGACCGCACTCGGGTTGTCGGTCCAGCCGGCCGACCTCGCAGAGGAGTTCATCGTGAGCGTCGAGGAAGAACTCGACTTCAGCGTCGAGGCGAACAACGCGCTCGTGCTCGCCGCAGGACTCGCGGACATCGACGGCATTCGCGTTCCGACGATCCACCGGGAACTGTCGACGAGCAAGGTCCTGACCGAGGAGTACGTGGCCGCGCCGAGCATCGTCGACGGCGACGCGATCGCCGCGCTCGGGATCGATCGAGCGCAGCTCGCCGACCGGCTCATCGAGGCCTTCCTGCACCAGATCTTCGACGTCGGCGTCTTCCACGCCGACCCGCACCCCGGCAACATTCTCATCGAACCCGACGGCACCATCGTGCTGATCGACCTCGGAGCGGTCGGCAGGATCGGCCCGGGGCACCGGGTTGCCGTGCTCGATCTCCTGGCCGCGGCTGCGGTCGGCGACGCTGTCGGTCTGCGTCAGGCACTCGAGCGGATCGCGCTGTTCGATCGCCGTCTCGACACCAGGATGCTCGATGCCGCGCTGGAGACGTTCCTCGGCCGGCACATGAGCACGGGCGGCGGCATCACAGCGGCCGCATTCGAGGACCTGGCGTCGCTGATCGGTCAGTTCGGCATCCGCCTGCCGGCGTGGTTCGGAACGCTCACCCGCACGATGGTGTCGTTGGAGGGGACGCTGACGACGATCGACCCGGAGTTCTCGCTGGTCGATGCCGCCCGGCGGCACGCCGAAGCGAGCATGGGCCGACCCACCGTGAGCGGCCTCAAGGACACGGTGGAACAGGAACTGCTCCATCAGCTCCCGCGTCTGCGCCGCGTGCCCGAACGCGTCGACGAACTGTTCGGTCAGCTGCTCGCCGGACAGCTGTCGGCCAGCGTGTCGTTCCTCTCCGACGAGCGCGACACCAGACTGATCACGCGGCTCGTCGATCGTCTCGTGCTCGCGATCATCGCTGCGGCCACCGGCATCGGAGCCACGATCCTGCTCGGCGTCGAGTTCGGACCCACCCTCGGTGGCACGGTCTCGATCAACGAGGTGCTCGGCTACTTCGGCATCGTTGCCGCTTCGATCCTGGCGCTCCGCGTGGTGGCGGGGGTCGTCCGTGACGGCGTCGTCTAGCGTTCCGAAGTGCTCCTCGCACGGGTTGCCGCCGACTTCCCGACCGATGGCGATGTCGTCGACGTGGCCCGGGGCATGACCGCTGCCGTCGCTGGTCAGCGACGCTTGGTGTCCGACGGTCGCGGCTCGAACTCGGCCGGGATCCGTTCGGACTCGATCGCCGCGACGAGTGCGGCGTGGTCCTGTTCGTTGACGTCCGCATACGACGTCGCGAAGTCCGCCACGGATTGGTCGAACTCGTCGGTGTCTCCCAGGTACGCCGAGATCGACACACGGAAGCCCGAGCGGGCGTGGGCGCGGGCGAGCGTGACGCCGCACACGTCCGCGTACGAGGTGAGGGCCCCTGGCGTGAGATGGGTGACGTCGATCGAGGCCTTCCCGTCCCACAGCTGGCGCACGTAGAAGTCGTGCAGTCTGTCGTCGAGCGCGCGTAGCCGGTACCACCCGAGCAACGGATCGCTGGCGGTCTGCATGAGGCGCTGGCCCTCGACGACTCGTTGTCCGCGGTTGTCGTAGGGAGACGGACCGCAATAGGGCTCGAGCACCGAACGCTTGGCCTCCTTCAACTGCAGCAGCAGCGGGTCGGCCTCGTTCAACCCCACCATCAACACGACCATCGCACGCGTGCCGACACTGCCGACACCGACCACCTTCCGTGCGAGATGCACGTAGCGGTACCCGTCGAGCAGGTGCTGATGTTGCGTCGACAGACTCGCCCGGTACTGCTGCAGGAATTCCCGTATCACGCCGACGTAGCGTCGCCGCCCGCGGTCGTCGAGCAGATCGTCGATCGGAACCAGGAGCGGCGGTTGACGAGCGAAGCGCAGATCGCCGTCACTGTCGTCGATGAGCTTCGTGAACGCCGAGAGATGGTTCCGCGTCATGCCCTTCCGAACGTCGTGTTCCAGGCGCGCCGAGAGTTTCTTGTCACCCCTGCTCTGGATCATGTGCAGCAGGTCACCGACGTCCAGGCGGGCGTGCCACACCTCGAGGTTGCTCATCCCGGCGAGCTCGGCCATCCGCTCGCGGTAGCCCCGCACGCTCGCCGTCACCGCCGATCGCCGCTCCGACTTGCTGAACCCGAGGTCACGAGCTGCGACCTCGATGCTCGCTGCGAGGCGCTTGACGTCCCACTCCCATGGCCCGGGCACCGTCTCGTCGAAGTCGTTGATGTCGAAGACGTGCGACCGTTCGGGTGTGTCGAAGATGCCGAAGTTGACGAGGTGGGCGTCGCCGCACAGCTGTGCCCGCAGGCCGCTCGTGCGAGTGGTCGCCAGGTCGCCGGCCATGATTGCTGCGCCCCCGCGATAGAACGCGAACGCCGACCCCGCCATTCGCCCGTGGCGCAAGGGAACCAGCGCCGCGTCACGCCCGGCTGCCTGACGCTCGAGCACGGACACCGGGTCGACACGAGTGGCGTCGGGAGTCCATCGGCCGTGGGCACCGAGCGGTACACGGTCCCGCGCGGCGCGTCCACGCGCCACCCGCTCGCGCACGCTCATCGGCGGGAGTGGTTCGACTTCCGGGAGCCGCATGCGCCCCGCAGTCGAGGACGATTCGGTCATGGTGCCTCGGACTCTCTCGTGTTCACAGGTACTCGTGGCGTTCCAGCCACTGGAAGCACAGCCACCCCGGCAGGATCGGGATCCAGAAGGTGAACAACCGGTAGAGGAACACTGCCGGGACGGCGACCGTGTTGTCGAGTCCGGCGGCGACGAGCCCGGCGATCAACGCCGCCTCGACCGCGCCGAGTCCGCCCGGAGTGGGAGCAGCCTGCGCGACCGCCGAGCCGACGAGGAAAACCGCACCGACGGTCGCGAAGGCGAGCCCGCCGCCGAAGGCCTCGACGCTGAAGTACAGCGTGGTGAGGTAGGCGAACGTGACGAGCATCGAGCCGCCGAGCAGCAGCGCCACCTTTCCCGGCCGCCGCAACACCGTGCTCACGCCGTCGAAGGCCTGCCGGAGGATCGGCACGAGCTTCTCGCGAAGCATCCGTCGGGTGCTCGGGATGGCGAGGGAGATCAACATGAGGGCGACCACGATGGCGATCCCGATCAGGAAGTACTTCGGGTCGGGCAGCCGGAAGCTCCCGAACGCGTCACGTCCCGCCCACACGATGAACACCCCGATCAACGTCACGTGGCCGATCAGACCGCCGACGGTGTTGAGCCCGATGCCCGAGGCGGCGACGGCCTTCTCGACACCCTGCTTCTGGAGGAACCGCATGTTGAGGGCCATCCCGCCGAGGCCGGCCGGCGCGAGCTTGCTGGCGAACGACGACCCGAACGAGGCGGTCACCAGCGGACCGACGGGTAGCCGCTCCGGAATGGAGCCGGCCAGGCTCATCGACGCGGCGATGTAGGTCATGGCCGAGGCGAGGACGATCGCCGGGGTCCACGCCCAGTTGGCATCCTTGACCTGCGTGGCAATACCCGGAATGTCGGCGAATTGAGGGAAGAGGAAGTACGTCGCCAGCACGAGTGCGACCACCATGACGATGGTGTTGCGGCTCGCGCGTTCGAGTTGTGCGTATTCGACGGTCTCGACGTGGCACCGCTCGATCACCTCGTCGCGGAGTTCCTCGAGCAGCCCTGAGTGCTCCTTCAAGGCGGTCTGGGTCGCGCCACTGAGGGCCTTCGTCTGCAACCTCGGTAGGGCCTGGCCGACCGCCTCGGCGCCGATCGTGTCGATGGCCGAGCCGACCGCACGTTCGGCACCGACCACCACCGCCAGCGAGCACAGGAGCTGGGCCACGTCAGCGTCGAGGATCTCGTCGGGGACTGCGATCTCCGAGAACCCGAAGTCGATCATCGACGGCACGCCGTCGGCGCCGACGAACACATTCGCGCGACGGAGGTCACGGTGGGCGATGCGGTGTCGGCGCAACACGCCGACCTGGGCCCAGATCTGGTTCATCAGTTCGTCGGTCACCGCATCGTCGTCGAGTCCGTCGAGCGAGACACCGTCGATCATGTCGTAGGCCAGCAGCATGGAGTCGGTGCCGACATCGACGACGCCGCGCAACCGTGGCGTCCGGACTCCCACGTCGCGTGCGAGCAGGGCGATCAACGCCTCGTGTTCGATGGTGCGTCGCAGCGACGAGAACGGCCGGTCGTCGCCGACGTTCTTCAGCCGGAAGAACCGATAGACCCGGAACATCAGGTCGGCAGCGCGCTCCTGCGGCCCGAGCACCTTGACGAACAGACCGGCGCCGTCGTCGAGGGTGGCGAAGTAGGGCGTCGAGCCGCGGGCGTCGACCTTGGCCTGGCGTACCCCGGACGTGTGCAATCCTGCGTCGGCGAGCGCGAAGCCGATGGCGTCGAGCGTGGGCCGGCGATCGGGACGCCCGAATGCGAGCAGCACGAGCGTGCCGACCACCGCCCCGAGCGGGAGCGCCACGAGCGCATCGGCCGGGAGCCTGACCGACACGACCACGGTGACGAGCGTGTACATCGTGATCAGCCCGATGCCGAAGCGCCGCCAACGGCGCGACACGAAGGGCGCAACAACGATGAAGGACGCAGACATCACGGCCAGACCGGGCGCCACGGACACGACGTCGGTGCCGAACCCCGCGCGTGCGGCCAATTCGTTGATCACCATCTCCGACGCATCCCGGTCGACGAACTGCTGCACCAGCGTCATCAGCAGCGAGGCGACGAACGAGGAGAGGAAGATGTAGCCGAAGAGCCGGTATCGCTTGGTGATCAGGGGCAACAGGTAGAGGCTGATCAGGACGATGCCGCCGAGGAACTGGATGACCCCGTTCAGGACTCGTTCGATGGTCGAGCTCACGAAGCCGAGGAGCGCGATCAGGTCTTCTTCGAACCCCACGACGGAGTCCTGGGCCCAGCGGGTCAGCGCCATCGTGACCAACGTGACGACACCGAAGACGATCAGACGAAGGACGTCCTCGGGGGACCGGGTGTAGCGACGCGTCCCCTCCTCCCGCGATCCCTCCCCCGTGATGTCCGAGATGATCGAGTGCGTCCGGTCTGACGCGATCGCTGAAATGGAACTCATGGGTGACGGCGCTTCCTGTCGTGGTGCGTGGGTGCCACGTCGCGAGGGCTCATCGACGTGGAGTCGTTCGGTGGCGAAGCGATCATTCTTGCGCAGATGGCTTCCTTCGACAGTCATCGATGTGCTCAACTGCTTCGGTGACGTCCGTCGAGCCGACCGAGCGCCCGCGACTCGGTGGGCTCCGGTACCCCTCGTTCATCGTGGGCGCCGCGGTGGTCGGCCTGGCGATGTCGTACCTCGTGGCGATCCGGACGCCGGTGCCGAGCTGGGAACTGAGCCTCACCGAGTGGATCAACGACGCTCCCGCCGGCGCCGCAACCGTGCTGTATCCGGTCATGCAGTTCGGAACGCTGGGTGGCCCACTGCTCGTGGCGATCGCCATCGCGATCTTCAAACGTGACTGGCTGCTGAGTGCCGCCACGATCGTCGTCGGTCTCGTGACCTGGTTCGCCGCCAAAGGGGTCAAGCGGCTGGTCGAGCGGGATCGCCCGGCCAGCTACCTGCCCGAGATCGTCGTCCGTGAGGGCGACGGCACCGGGCTGGGTTACGTGTCGGGGCACAGCGCGGTTGCCGCAGCGACCGCCGTCATGGCGATGGCAGCTCTGCCACCGCGCTGGCGACCACTGATGGCCGTCGTGGCGCTCCTCGTCGGGCTCGCACGCGTGGTGCACGGCGTGCACCTACCCGCCGACCTCGTCGGTGGATGGAGCCTCGGGGTTCTCATCGCGATGGGCGCGCTGTGGGTCGTGGATCGCATCGGAGTCGTCGCCTCGCCGTCGGTGGAACCGGCATGACCACACCGACTGCCGCTGATCGCCGTACGTGGCTCATCGCCTTCGCGATCGCCGTGGCCATCGCCCTGCTCGCCGGGCTCGTCGCGTCGACCGGCGAGGTCCCGGGCTGGGAGCAGTCGATCTTCCATGCGATCAACGATCTCCCGGACTGGCTCGAGCAGCCGATGTGGGTCTTCCAGCTGGCGGGCCTGCTGCTCGTACCACTCCTGATCGCCGTGATCGCGGCCGCCTTCAAGCAGTGGTGGCTTGCGATCGCACTGGTGATCTTCATCCCGCTGAAGCTCTTCGTCGAGAAGGGCATCGTGAAGCAACTCGTCGAACGCGAGCGTCCCGGCACCACCATCTGCGGCTACGACGCCGCCAATCCGGACGCATTCGACACCTCGTGCGGTCACTTCCGCGGCGACGTTCCGCTGGAGGGCCTCTCGTTCGTGTCAGGGCACGCCATCATCGCGTGGGGGGTTGCTGCGCTGCTGTGGACCGTACTGCCGGGGCGTTGGCGATGGATCCCGGTCGGTATCGCGACGCTCAACGCGATCGCCCGGGTGTACCTCGGGGCGCACAATCCCCTCGACGTCGTCGGCGGCGGCGCCATCGGAATCGCCATTGCTGCATTGCTGATCGTGGCCGTCGGCATGATCCAGCACCGTCGACCGACCGACCGATAGCGTTGCGCCGTGCCGGATCCCAGTGATCGCAACGATGACGCTTCGGCTCCGACCACGGCCGACGACGCTCCCGCGCAGCTGACCCCGATCGGCTCGTTCACGACGTGGTTCCGCGACGCGATCAAGCGCGTGCCGTCGACGGAGGAACACGACGCGATCGACGAGCTGATCCCCCAGGGCGGCCCGGAGTTCGTCGAGTACGTGGTGCGGTTCAGCCTGCTCATCATGATGTCCGCCAGCATCGCCGCATTCGGCCTGCTGGCCGACTCGGCTGCGGTCGTGATCGGGGCGATGCTGGTCGCACCGCTGATGACACCGATCACGGCTGCTGCCGCGGCGACGGTGACCGCCCGAAACGACCGGCTGTGGCGGGCGTTGGCGATCGTGGCGTGGGGAACCGTTCTCGCGATCGCGGTCGGATGGCTCATCTCACTGATTGCGGGAGGCAGCGTCGTCGACCCGCGCGAGTTGCCCGGCGAGGTGCGTGCCCGGACGTTCCCGACCCTGCTCGATCTGGGGGTCGCCGTCGCTGCGGGCGCGGCCGCCGGCTACATCCTGCCTCGTCGTTCGACCTCGGGAGCGCTCCCGGGTGTCGGCATCGCGGTTGCGCTCGTTCCGCCATTGGCCACGGTCGGGATCACGGCGCAGCTCGGCCTGAGCACCGACTCGCGCAACGCCTTCCTGCTCTTCCTCACCAACCTCGCAGCGATCATCTTCTCCGCAGGCATCGCACTCGCGTTGACCGGGTTCCGCCCGAACCAGTTCCGTGGCAGACGGGCCCTGCGAACCCGGATGGTGATCACGCTGGTGACCGTTGCCGTCGTCGCCATTCCCCTCACGTTCCACACGCGCACCACCCTCGAAGACCTTCGGTTGCGTCGAGCCGTGACCGACGCCGTCTCGGCATGGGACAGCGAGGTCCGCATCGTGGAGATCACGGCTGACGCATACGACCACCGTGCAAGCGTGGAGCTGCTGGTCGTCGGACGCGGCGACCCCCGGCCGGCGTGGCAGCTCGCCGAGGAGATCCAGGACCGCTTCGACGCCGCCGTCGACCTGCGGCTGCTCTACCAACGCGATGAGCTGTACACCGTGAGTGTGCGATGAGACGCTCCTGGGTGCTCGTCGCGTGTCTCGCGATCGCCGCCTGCGGCAGCACGCCGAGTTCGAACGACGCCCAGATCATCGAAGTGTTCGGTCCCTATCGAGACGTCGAGGCCGACAACCTCGCGGCCTCGCTCCAGCAGTTCGAGGACGACACGGGACTCACGGTGCGCTACACCGGCAGCGCCGACTTCGTGAAGGACTTGAAGCAGCGGGTCGAGAGCGGGATCTCGGCGCCGGACATCGCCATCGTGCCGCAACCGGGAGTCGTCGACGAACTCGTCTCGGCGGATCGACTCGTCCCGCTCGACGAGGTGTCGGTCCGGACGCTTCGCGACAACTACCCGGCGGACCTGATCCAGCAGTCGACCAACGGCGACGTGTTCTCGGCCCCCTCGCGGGAGTCGATCAAGTCGCTCGTCTGGTACCGGCCGTCGGTCTTCGAAGAACACGGCTGGGCGGTTCCGACGACGTTGGACGAGCTTGGCGCTCTCGTCGAGCAGATCCAGCAGGACGCCGGTGACGGCAGCCCGATCGCGCCCTGGTGCTTCGCCATGGAGTCGGGCTCCGCCACCGGTTGGGCCGCCACCGACTGGGTGGAGGATCTGGTGCTGCGTCTCGCAGGTCCCGAGGTCTACGACGAGTGGGCAGCGGGTGAGCGCGGATTCGACGATCCGATGATCCGCGAGGCGCTGACTGCGTTCGACGAACTCGTACTCCGCCAGGGCCGCACGGCCGGCGGGCTGCGCAACATCCTGCAGACCGAGGTGACCCGAGCGAGTGCTCCGTTGTTCGGCGATGAGCCGGGCTGCGCGATGTACAAGCAGGCCAGCTTCGCCGAGTCGTGGTTCCCCGACGGCACGGTGATCGGCACCGACGTCGACTTCTTCGTCCTGCCGGGGACCGATGCCGACGCACTCGCACCCCTGGTCGCAGGCGGCGACAGCCTCGTCCAGTTCAACGACGACGCGACCGTCGACCGACTGATGGCCTACCTCATCTCTCCCGACGGGTTGGAGGTCTGGGCTGGGCGCGGCGGCTTCTACAGCGGCCTGACCACCGTCGACCTCGACACCTACTACACCGACACCGATCGGCAGTTCGCCGAGTTGTTCCGTGACGGCCGCGAGTTCCGCTTCGATGCCTCCGACCTGATGCCGTCCGACATCGGCTCGGGACTGCTGTGGCGGGAGATCACCTCGTGGATCTCCGGAACGACGACCCTCGACGAGTTCGTCGCGATCATGGACGCTGCGTACGCCGATGCCGATCCATCCTGAGTGGCATCCGACGACCAAAGGAGGTGGCGGACAGCGGAACGGGTCGCTCAGTCGGCGACGACCGCTGTCTCGTGATCGGCGTCGTCGGCTTCGCTGAGACCGAGCGCATCGAGCATGTCGTTCATGTGGTGGAACAGGATGCGCTTGCCCTCGACCTTGTACTCGTGGCCGGTGGACGAATCGGTGATCACGGCGGTGCGCACCGTCATCTTCTGGTGCATCTCCACGCTGAGGTTGGCCCGCTGCAAGGTGTCGATGAGGACGAGATGCTTGGCGAGGATGATGCCCTTCGCGTTGTTCGACGTCATCAGGTACAGCTTGTCCGGAGAAGCGGCGAGCACGATCACCGGCGGCAGCTCGCCCGACGTCGCCGCGTAGCTGCCAGCTGCGTAGCCGGCTGCGGCGCCGACCGCCTGGGCCGCATCGCCACCCGCCGCGTCACCGAGCACGGAACCGGCGGCGGCGCCTGCGGCGACCTTCCAGGTCATGCCCTTGGGCTGGAAATCGCCGGCAACCGTGATCGATTCGTCGCCGGTTGCCTCGCGGGCCAGCGTGATGAGCTTCTGCTTGAGATCCATCCGGCGGATGCTAACACTTCACCGGAAGAGACTTCCGGGGCGAGGCACACGGTAGGGTCCGGCGAGCGGCAGCAGCGACGATGATGCTGTATCGACGCCGAGTGACGTGTCGGAGACGACGGTCGCATCCGAGGTGACCGAACCCCGGGTGACAACGGCGTCTCCCGACGTCACGACCGATGTCACGACGGCGCCTGACGGCGACTTCGATCCGTATGCGCAGACGCTCGAGTGGACCGAGTGTGAGCTGGTGGAATGTGCGACCGTCACGGTGCCGATCGACTATGACGATCCTTCAGCGGGGACGACGACGATCAACATGTCGCGGTTGGCTGCCACGGGTGACCGGCAGGGGAGCCTGTTCATGAATCCGGGTGGGCCGGGTGGCTCCGGGGTCGATTTCAACTTCAGTTTCGCTGCCCTGGGATCGCCGGAATTGGGCGAGGCGTACGACCTCATCGGGTTCGACCCGCGCAGAGTGGGCACCAGTGACCCGTTGGGTTGCCTCGACACGGCCGGGCTCGACGAGTTGATCGCGACCGTCGTCGATCCCGAGGACCAGGCGTCGGTCGATGCGTTCGGTGAGCTCGTGGCCGAGCAGGGCGAGGCGTGCCTGGCGACCAATCCACAGCTCGCACAGCACGTCACCACCGTGGAGACGGCGAAGGACCTCGACGTGATGCGTTCCCTCGTCGGTGACGAGCAGCTGAACTACTACGGCGCCTCGTACGGCACGTTCCTCGGAGCGACGTACGCCGCGCTGTTCCCCGAACAGGTCGGCCGGTTGGTGCTCGACGGCGCGGTCGACCCGTCATTGTCGGCGTTTCAGCAGACTCTGCGACAGGCCGGCGGATTCCAGTTGGCGTTCGACGACTACCTGGCGGACTGCCTCGCGAACGACTGCCCTCTCGGCTCGTCGGCCGACGAGATCGAAGCGAAAGTGACTGACCTGTTCGCGACTGCTGCGGCGACGCCGTTGCCGACCGACAATCCGGATCGTCCCCTCACGCAGACGCTCGCGCTGTACGGGATCGTGGCGCCGCTGTACTCGCAGGACATCTGGCCGACGCTGACCGAGTCGCTGACCGCGGCATTCGACGGCGACGGCACCCAACTCCTGTTTGCCGCCGATTCCTACAACGATCGCGGTCCGGACGCAGATTTCGACAACGCGGCGCAGGCATACACGGCAATCACCTGTCTCGATGCGCAGATTGCCCCCGAGCCGACTCGGTGCCCACCCAAGACGACTTCCTGGCTGCCTCGCGGGTGTTCGGAACCCAGTTCTACGGGCTCAGCGCGGTCGGTTGCGACACCTGGCCGATCGAACCGACCGTCGAGGCACCCGACTATTCCGCCGCCGGCCCGGCTCCGATCCTGGTGGTCGGAGCGACCGGTGACCCGGCAACCCCGATCGAGGAAGCCGAAAAGCTTGCCGATCTGCTCGAATCCGGCGTGCTGCTCATCCGTGACGGCGACGGCCACACCTCGTACTTCACGATGAACTCCTGCATCACGAGCGCCATCGACAGTTTCCTCCTCGACGGCACCGTGCCCGACGACGGCACCGAGTGCCCGAACGAGACGACCAACCTCGATCTGGGCGGCACGGACGGGGCCGACACGACGGAAGAGGGCTGAGAAGAGGGCTGATCGGAACGCCATCTCGAGCAGTGACCCGGTCGGGAACGCAGGGTCGGTGCTCGGATGCCCCCCGGCTGTTCCGAAACGGCCGTTCGCCACGGTCCAGTTCCTCTCGAGGTTCTGGATTGCGGTGGCGGTCCCTGGTTCGACCGCCGTCACGTCGCGTTGATGGCGTCCAGCACCTCGAGCCGCGTCGAGCGCTGTGCGGGGATCAGCGAGGCCAGAAAGCCCAGGCCGACACCGAGCACGAGCACCAACGCGAGCATCCTGCCGGGGAAGGAGAACGCGATGCCGGCATCGGACAGGCGGTCGATGCCGAAGATGAGTGCCCACCCGGTGAAGACCCCGAGCACGACGCCCGTGATGGTCCCGAGCGCCGCAATCAACACCGACTCGACGCGCACCATGCGTCGCACCCGTTTGTCCTCCATGCCGACCACCCGGAGCAGGCCCAGCTCGCGACGCCGCTCGAGGATCGACAACGACAGGGTGTTGACGATGCCGATGAGGGCCACGACCACACTCATCAGCAGCAGTCCGTCGACCGCGCCGATCAGGAAGTCGAAGATCTGTCCGATGAGCTGACCGAGCACGTTCCCCTGGGTGACGGTGATGTCGGGCCGGAGCGCGGTGATCTCGTCGATGGCGTCCTCGGTGTCGCTCTGGGCGCCGGTCTGCAGACCGATGAACGCCACGGTCGGTGCCGTTTCGCCGACGAAGGCGTCGAACGTGGCGGCGTCGATGAAGTTGCCGACCAGGCTCGAGTCGAGCGAGAAGTTGACAACGCCGACCACCTCCAAGTCGATGGTGCCGCCCTGGCTGTTCGTCATCGTGACCGATTGTCCGATCGGGTCGTCGCCCGCGACGATCGAGCTGAGCAGCACCTGGCCGGGTCCGAGATCGTCGATCGATCCCTGCTCGAGGTCGAGATCGGCGACGTCGGACAGCGCAGCGAAGTCGCCCGTCGAGAGCGCCGACGGCGCTCCGTCGGCGGTCGGGTCGACGGTGCCAGGGCCCTCGACCGACACGGCCTCGCGGCGGAACGGCGTGACGGCCTCGACCCCGTCGACTGCCTCCAGATCCGCGATCAGTGCGTCGTCGATGGTTCCGCCGGTGCTCTCGATGACGTAGTCGGCGCTCGACAGTTCGTTGATCTTGGCGACGGCGAAGTCCTTCACGCTCGTGCCGGCCACGGTCACGAGCGTCACGAGGAACACCCCGATCAGCAGCGCGTTCGACGTGGTCGCGGTGCGCTGAGGATTCCGAGCGATGTTGTCGCCGGCGAGGCGGCCTTCGAGACCGAGCCGGCTCAGCAGAGGTCGGAAGATCCTGCTCCCCACGACGGCGATGATCGGTCCGGCGACGATCACGCCGACGAACAGTGCCAGCGCGCCGAACGCGATCGCCGCAGGCGGGCCGAAGAGCATGCCCAACGCACCCGAGCCGATCAGGACACCGGCGGTGACGACACGTTGACGTGACAGCGGCGAGGTCTCGACAGCCGCCTGACGCAGCGCTTCGATCGGCTCGGTCTTGGCCGCGCGGCGCGCCGGGATCATCACCGAGAGGAACGTGATCACCGTGCCGACGAACAACCCTTGGTACACGACCGTGGGCGACACGGTGATGCCGCTGCCGGGCAGGCTGACACCGACCGCCTCGAGCACGACCATCAGCGCGAAGGCCAGGCCGAATCCGGCCACCACCCCGAGCGCCGAACCGATCAACCCGATCACCAGACCCTCGAACCGGAGCGAGCGTTTGATCTGTTTGGGTGTTGCACCGATCGCGGCGAGCACAGCCAGCTCGCGCATGCGCTGCGCGACGATCACGCTGAACGTGTTGTAGATGACGAACCCGCCGACGAACAACGCCAGCAACGCGAATCCCTGGAGACCCGCCTTCAGGATCTTGCCGAAGCCGCTGACCTCACCCTGCTTGTCCTCGAGGAACTCGTCGCCGAGCTGGACCCGGAAGCCGGGTGGGATGAGCGGTTCCACTGCACTGACGAGCGCAGCCTGGTCGACCGCCCCTCGGACGTACAGATCCTGATACTCCACCTGGCCGGCGTTGAGCCAGTCGAACGCGGTGGTCTCGGGGATCGACACGGTACCGCTGGGGTCCTGTGCGTCCGAGTTGCCAAACGAGGTGATGCCGACAACCGTCGTGTCGAACTGCCCGGCGAGCGTCAGGATGGTCACCTGGTCGCCGAGCTCCAGGTCGTTGTCGCCGGCGAGACCTTTGTCGACGGCGATCTCACCGGCAGCGACCGGGGCGACGCCGTCGTCGATGTCGATCGGATTGAGTCCATCGTCGACGATCCACAGTCGACCGGTCGCATCGTCGGCGAACGTCGAGCCGTCCGGAGCGAGGAACGCAACCGAGCCGGTGAGATCGCCCCCGACGGCGGCGACTTCCGGAAGTGCCGCGATTTGGTCTGCCGCATCCTGCCCGATTCGGAGATCGTCGGCGAACTGACCGCCGTCGGCGCCGTCGTCGACCACCACGGCGGCATCGACGCCGCCGTACTGTCGAGCGGCGTCGCCTTCGAGCGCGTTGATCACACGATCGGAGAGGAACCCGGTCGCCGTGAAGAACGCGACCCCGGTCATGATCGCAATCAGGGTGGCGATGTAGCGGCCGGTGTTGTGGCGCACGCCGCGCCATGCGAGCTGGAACACGTGGGGTCAGGCCTCGAAGCGCTTCATGCGGTCGAGCACCCGCTCCGCGGTCGGGTTCGGCATCTCGTCGATGATCTGTCCGTCGGCGAGGAAGAGCACGTTGTTCGCGTACGACGCCGCGTGGGGGTCGTGGGTGACCATCACGATCGTCTGCCCCGAGCTGTCGACCGCCTGTCGCATGAACGACAGGATCTCCATTCCCGTGCGCGAGTCGAGCGCTCCGGTGGGCTCGTCGGCGAACACGATGTCGGGTCGTGGGACCAATGCTCGGGCGACGGCGACACGCTGCTGTTGGCCACCGGAGAGCTGGCTCGGGAGGTTGTCGATCCGATTCGCCATTCCGACGGTCTGCACGATCGTGTCGAACCAGGCCTGGTCAGGCTTCTCGCCGGCCAGTGTCAGCGGGAGGAGGATGTTCTCCTTCGCCGAGAGCGTCGGGATCAGGTTGTACTGCTGGAAGATGAACCCCAGCCGATCGCGGCGAAGCAACGTCAGGTCGGTCTTGCTCAGGCCCGACAGAGCGGTCTCACCGATGAAGGTTTCCCCGGAGGTGAGCCGATCGAGACCGGCGACACACTGCATGAGTGTGCTCTTGCCCGAGCCCGAAGGGCCCATGATGGCCGTGAACTGCTGCGCTGGAAACGACACCGTGACACCGGCCAGCGCCTGCACCTCGGTCTCTCCCGATCCGTAGGTCTTGACGGCGTCGACAGCCCGCGCTGCGCCGGCCTCCACGATGGTGTCGGTCATCTCAACTCTCCCTGGTCAGGTCGTTCTTCCGAGTGGCCCGCACCGACGAGCTCGGCACGCAAACGAAGCGGCCGGACTCTATCTCGGCCCACCGACGACGAGGAGTTCGTGCAAGATTCTTCTCGCGACAGGTTCTTCGTCCATACTGACCGCCACGACTGACCGCCACGACTGACCGCCACGCTCAACGCCGACGCGGTGAACGACCAGTCAGCAGGGTTCGCGCCCGAGCCCCAACCAACGGAACGGATTCCGACTCATGGACCTCAAGCAGAAGCTCATCGACCTCGCCGCATCCGATGAGGACGACGACGTGCACGAGACCGCCGTCACGGCGGAGTGATCATGAGGCGTCCGTTCCTCGTCACCATCATCGGGATCGTCATGATCCTCGTCGGGCTGCTCCAAGTCGGGGCCGGCATCCTGTTGCTGAGCCAACGCAACGACACCACCGTGCTCGCCGATGCGAACGCGACCACGAACGAGCTGACCTCGATCGCCGTCACGCTGCTCGTGATCGGGGCGATCTCGGTGCTCCTCTCGTTTGCGCTGCTGAACGGCAGCCGCCTCGCCCGCGGACTGATCGGCGTGCTGGAGCTGGCCCAGATTGCCGGTGGCGTCTACGTGCTGGTGAAGTTGGACAGCAGCCATCAGGCCGCCGGGATCGGCCAGATCGCCGGCGCGCTGATCGTGCTGTACTTCCTCTTCGGCACCGAGAAGGCGAAGTCGTTCTTCGCCCGCTGAGACTCCAGCGGTCAGGTCATGTGTGGCGTCCGAATCTGCTCACCGCTGGCCTGAGGGGTCCGCGTACGCGGCGTCGATCGCAACGAACCCGTTGCGCGAGAGTGGTGGCGATGACCGCCGAATTCGGTGTCGGACGAGGCAAGGTGTTCCCGGCGTCGAAGGCGCGGTCGCTGCTCAACCCGGCACGGCGCCTCGTGCAGTCGCCCGGTCGTGTGGTCGACGCACTCGGCGTCGACGCGGACGCCGCCGTGCTCGAAGTCGGCTGCGGCCCTGGCTACTTCAGCCCGACACTCGCATCGGCGATCCCGGACGGCAGGGCGGTGTTGGGTGATCTCCAACCGGAGATGCTGCGTCTCGCTCGCGACCGGCTCGCCACGCACAGCAATGCTGACGTCGTGCAACTCGACGCGACCCGACTGCCGTTCGGTTCGGCGACGTTCGACGCCGTGCTCGTCGTGTTGATGCTCGGTGAAGTGCCGGACCGCGAGCGCTGCCTCGCCGAATGCCGGCGAGTGCT
Organism: Ilumatobacteraceae bacterium; assembly: GCA_963715285.1. Classification (GTDB taxonomy): domain Bacteria; phylum Actinomycetota; class Acidimicrobiia; order Acidimicrobiales; family Ilumatobacteraceae; genus Sva-07. The sequence goes on from CAVQRU010000008.1 coordinate 18,481, forward strand.
CCGGCCGGATGGCGTGGCACTGTTCGCCGAGAGCCGTCGCGACGGCGACTTCATCCGGCGTTCGGAGCTGTGCTCGATCGTCGAACCGCGCGGTTTCGAGCTCGACGAGGTCCGAGGTTGGTCGTTCGAGTACACCGCGCGCTTCCGGTGCGTACCCCTTGACGAGGCCCTGCCACCAGGACCGTTTCCAAGACCTACAAAATAATCCACTTTTAGTTGTAGGAATTGCAGTTCCGGTATTAGAGTGCCGTCGATGTCCGGAGTCCTGATCGCCGCTGTCGCCCTGCCACTCTTGATCGCTGTCGTCATCGCGCTGCTCCGCCTCCCGGTACGGCGTGCCGCCCCGGCGGCCGTCATCGCCAGCGCGGCGTCGTTCCTGGCGGCGCTGGCCGTGCTCGTCGCGACGGCCATCGACGGTCCGACGAGTGCGATCGTCACGGACGCCGACGGTCGCGTCGTCTTCGGACTCGCCGCCGATCGAGTGGGCGCCGTGCTGATCACACTCACGACGCTCGTCGGTCTGATCGTGCAGTCGTTCGCCTCGAGGTCGCTGCTCGGTGATCCACGAGCGCGCCGGTTCCACGTGCTCGCACTCGTGCTCACCGCCGCCACGGCCTCGGTGGCGGTCGCGGCAACGGGATCGGGCCTGGTGATCGCCTGGATCGCCACCAGCGTGGCCCTCGTCGCACTGATCGGCCACCGGGCTCCCTGGCCGCCCGCCGTCGCCGCGCAGCGCCGGACCGGACTCAGCTTCCTGATCGGCGACCTCGCCCTGCTCGTCGCAGTGCTCGCCACGATCGTCACCGTCGGCGACATCGACCTGCGAGCGGTCGCCGCCGACGCGTCGGCACTCGAGGCCGAACAGATCGTCGGCATCAACGCCCTCACGATCGTCGCCCTGCTGATGGTGATCGCAGGGGTTGCCCGCTCGGCGCTCGTTCCGATCCACCGCTGGCTGCCATCGACACTCGCCGCCCCGACGCCCGTGTCGGCGCTGCTCCACGCCGGTGTGGTCAACGGTGCGGGCGTGCTCCTCATCCGCTTCTCCCCGCTCTTCGGTGCATCGACCACGGCGATGACGCTCGCCTTCGTGCTCGGCATGGCCACCGCACTGATCGCCACCGCCGTGATGCTCGTGCGCACCGACGTCAAGGGCGGCCTCGTGTGGTCGACGTCCGGACAGATGGGGTTCATGGTTCTGCAGCTCGGCGTCGGCGCCTTCGCCGCTGCCCTGTTCCACATCGTGGGTCACGCGCTCTACAAGGCGACGATGTTCCTCGGCGCCGGCGGAGCCATCAGCGCACACCTGCGTCAAGGAACCCGTCCCCACCTCGGCGAGGCCGACGCGGCCACGCTGCGCTCGCCGACGGTGCGGGTGCTCGTCGGACTGGTCGTGCCGCTCGCAGCCTTCGCGCTCGCGCTGGCCGTCATCGATCCGCACCTCACGGCGGCGGCGACCATCCTGGTCGTCGTGTTCGGAACGCTCTCGATCGGCCGTGCAGCCAACGGCTGGTTGGGATCGACGCCGTTCACCGTGCGCAGGTCGGTCGTCACGGCGGTCGTCGGCGTGGCCGTCGGTGTGTTCGGCTATGTCGGCGGCCTCACGCTCTTCGAGAACTTCGTCGCCGACGTCGTGCCGTACGACGTGCCCGCCGCGGTCGGACCGGTGTGGGTCGCTGCATCGCTCGCGGCGATCGCCCTCGCCATCGCAGTGATCGTGTTCGCCCCCGGCCGTGGAGGTGACAACCTGCGTCGCGCGACCTACGTGTGGCTGTTCGCCACGGGCACCGCCACACCGACCTCACCGGCGGCCGCCCGCCGAGTGCGCACACGCTCCGCGGCCCTGCCCGCACACGGCCTCAACAGGTCCGAATCACCCGCTCCCGTCACGGTTGGAGAACCCGCATGACCACCTCGACACGAACCGCCAGCATCGACCGCAGCGTCCTGGTCGCCGACGTCGCCCGCGCCGGAGCCTTCGTCGCGCCCTACTGGCCGCTGACCTCGTTCGTGGCGGTCAATCCGCTCGGTGGCCTGCAGGACAAGCCGTTCGACGAAGCGACCGCGCTCGCCGGTCGATGGTTCGGGGCCCGCACCCACCTCGCGCTCGACGCGTATCGAGCCGAGTACGCCAGCGGCGCGATCAGCGACGTCGACCTCGACCGGTCGATCCACCGTCGACTGTCGTGGGTCGCCGATGCGCCCCCGATCGAGCTCGGAAACGTTCGTTTCGACGTGATCGACGTCATCCGCTGGGACCTGGTCCACGGGCCGGTCGACGCATCGGTTGACGCATCGTTTGACGCATCGTTGACGCGACATCGCCCACACTCGCCGATGCGCTCGACGACGTCGTCACGGCATGGTGTTCGACCTACGTCGACGACGCCCACGTCCCGTGGGCGATGCCCGACCGCTCGCTCGGCTTCTACCGGTCGTGGCGGGCGCTCGCTCCTGCCGACCGTCGCCTGACCGGACTGATCGGACGCGACGGAAGAGAGCGGCTCGCGTCGCTGCCCGACGATCCGGTCGAGATGCTCGATCTCGCGCTCACCAGCCGCGGCGTGGGCGACGAGGGACGAGTCGCCGCGATCCGGACGCTCCTGCTGCGGACCCCGGGCTGGGCCGGCTTCGCGCGCTGGTGCGACGACTGGGCCCCCGCCGATCGCGAGGGGGTCCGACTCCGCATGCTCGACCTCGCGGCCGTACGTGCCGCAGTCGATCACGTCGCCCCGGAGCATCTCGACCTGCGCCAGACCGACGCGCCGACCGCGACGGTCACCGCACGAGTCGAGGCGGCGACCTCCGCGTTCGCCCTCTCCGCGCCCTCCGTGGCCGACCGCGAGACGATCGCGGCGGTGCTCCGCAAGGTCTCGGAGGCCGATCGGGCGGCGATCTGGCTCGCCGCCCACGAGTGGAACTTCCGCAACCGCCTCCTCGCCCGGCTCGACGGACCGAGCAGCCCGGGCCGGCAGACCCAGGCGCAACGACCCGATGCACAGTTGGTCTTCTGCATCGATGTCCGGTCGGAGGGCTTCCGGCGGCACCTGGAATCGCTCGGCCACTACGAGACCTACGGGTTCGCCGGGTTCTTCGGTGTCCCCGTTCGGTGGCGGCCGCTCGGATCACCCGTTGCCCAGGCGCGCTGTCCCGTGCTGGTGTCACCTCGACACGAGGTCGTCGAAGTCGCCGTCGACGACGACCACGCCTACCTTGCCTCGTGCTCCGCGAGCGCCGGTCTCCACGACGCGTTCTACGCCGCCAAGGGCGGCATCGCCTCACCGTTCGCGCTCGCCGAGTCGGCGGGTTGGTTCGCCGGTCCCGTGGCCGCGGTCCGCACGTTGCTGCCGGGGCGTGCCGTCACGGCACCGGCCGAGGCCAAGACGCCGTGGTGGAAGCGGTTCTCGTCGATGCCACGAACCGGACCGGCCGTCGACGCCGAGGTCGGCGAACCACTCCGTTCCGGCCTGACGTTGGAGGAGCGCACGCTGTTCGCCGAGGCGATCGTCACCACGATCGGCATGGCGGAGTTCGCTCCGATCGTGGTGCTGTGCGGCCACGGGAGCGACACCGCCAACAACCCGCACGCGTCGTCGCTCGACTGTGGCGCATGCGGCGGAGCCCCCGGCGGCGCGAGCGCACGGATCGCCGTCGCGATCCTCAACGACGCCGACGTGCGCGCCGGGCTGGCCGAGCGCGGGATCGAGATCCCCGACGACACCTGGTTCGTCGCCGCCGAACACGACACCACCGCCGACGTGGTCACCATCTTCGATCGCGACGCCATCCCGGCGCAGTCGCTCGCCGGGGTCGATGCGCTCCAGCGTGATCTCGACGTCGCCGGCGAGCGCAACTCGCACGATCGTGCCGCCCGGCTGCCGGGCAACCCCGATCGCGTGCGCGATCGAGGTCGCGACTGGGCGCAGGTGCGACCCGAATGGGGGCTTGCCGGCAACGCCGCCTTCGTCATCGGCCCACGTTCGATCACCGCGGAGCACGACCTCGCCGGCCGTTGTTTCCTGCACAGCTACGTCGCCGAGCGCGATCCCGACGGGGTGGCGCTCGAGACGATCATGACCGCCCCGCTCGTCGTCGCGCAGTGGATCTCGGCGCAGTACTACTTCTCGACGGTCGATCCCGAGGTGTTCGGCGCCGGCGACAAGATGCTGCACAACCCCGTGGGTGGTGTCGGCGTCGTCGTCGGCCAGTCCGGCGACCTCGCCGTCGGGCTCCCGATGCAGTCGGTGATGCTCGGCGACCAACGAGCCCACGATCCGCTGCGCCTCCTCGCCGTGGTGCAGGCGCCACTCGACCGCGTCGAGGGCATCATCGTGCGCAACAGCGGGTTGCGCCAGCTCGTCGAAGGTGAATGGATCCACGTGGTCGCCCGCGAGAGCGAGCACGATGCATGGTCGTTCCGCACCCCGAGCGGCGGCTGGGAACCCTGGACCGCCACCGACGTCCACGCCGCTGCGGCGGCACCCCTGCTCACCACACTGGAGACCTCATGACCACCTGGACCAACCTCACCGCGATGGCGAAGATCGAAGTCGTCGTCGACGGCGACGACGTGCCCGCGGTCCGCGACCTGTTCCTCGACGCCGGCGCGACCGGCTACACCGCGGTGTCGGGGGTGTCCGGCTTCGGGCACCACGGCCACCACCAGGGCAAGCTGCTGTTCAACGATCGCGCCAGCCTGTCGATGCTGATCACGGTGGTCCCGTTGGAGCGTTCCGACGCACTGATCGCGGGCATTCGCCGGTTCCTCGACGACCGCCACGGTGTGCTGTTCGTCTCCGAGACCCACGTCAGCAGGCCCGACTACTTCGCCTGATCGGCGGTCGATGCCGCCCCCGATGTGGTGGTTCGGCGTTCACCCGGCAAGATGAGGGGAAACCCGACACGGATGGAGCCTGCAGTGCACACGATCATCGACACCGACGCCGTCAACCCGGTGCTCAACGAGATCCTCAAGGCGGAGCTGTCCGGGGTCGTCCGCTACACCCACTACTCGCTCGTCATCACCGGCCCGAACCGTCTGCCGCTGGTCGACTTCATGAAGGCGCAGGCCGCAGAATCGCTGTTGCATGCTCAACAGGCCGGCGAGATCCTCACCGGCCTCGGCGGTCACCCCGAGCAGGGAATCGCCCCGATCGAGGAGTCGCACGATCACACCATCGAGGCCATCCTGAGAGAATCGGTCGGGCACGAGCGCCGCGCTCTCGACCTGTACCGCCAGCTGTTGCATCTCGCCGAGGGAGCGTCGATCTACCTCGAGGAGTACGCCCGTGGCCAGATCGGCCAGGAGGAGCTGCACGTGATCGAGATGAACAAGCTGCTGCGCGACTACTCGATCGACTGATCCCGGACGACTGATCCCCGACATGGTGTCGACAAGTGGAGGCCCGGAGGTCGGGCTGTGCACCGGCAAGGACTGCCGCAGTGCCGGTGGGTTCCGGACCGTCGAGCGTGAGCTGCGCCGGGACTGCACGGTGCTCCCGCTGCCGTGCCTGGACGTGTGCGATGGGGTGGTCGTGGTGCTCGAGCCTCGGTCGCCGAAGGCGACGGTGCTCGAACGTATCGGGGGCAAGGGCTTGGCGTTGGAGATCGTCGACCACGTGGTGGCCGGCGAACCGTTGTCGGCTCGATTGCGCAAGCGGCGGCTCTCCGGCACGAAGCAGGCCAAGGCCCGCAGGAGGGTCGAGCGCGCGCTCTGAACGCGGCGCCGTCAGGCGACGCGAGCGATGTGGAACGCGGGGATGACCCGAGGCGCGGCCGAGGTGACGTACTCGCCGAACTGAGGCATCAATTCGGCCTGTGCCCGCAGCTTGGCCTGGCCCTCGGCTTCGGGCAGCTCGGTCACCTTGGCGGTGAACGTCCCGGTTCCGTACTCGACGGTGATCTCGGGGTGGGCCTTCAGGTTGTGGTACCAGTCGGGGTTCGTCGGAGCGCCGGCCTTCGACGCGAAGACGTAGAGATCGTCGCCCTCGACGAGTGCGACGAGCGGGATCTCGCGCAGCTCGCCGGACTTGGCGCCGATCGTGTGGAGGATCACGAGCGGGGCGTCACCGAACTGGGCGGCCTTGCCACCGTTGGCGCGGAACTCGGCGATGATCTGGGCGTTCCAGTCGTTCATGGCCGACGTTCTATCGGCAGATGCTTGCAATCGCAAGGAGTTGTAGCGTCGCAACGTCGTAACGTCGTAAGGTTGTAATGGTGTAATCACGATGTAGAGTCACGGCATGACCACCGACGCCACTGTCACGTCCACCTCGACCTCCACGATCACCTCCTGGTTCCTCGGGCGCCTTCCCGACGCCTGGACCGCCACCGCACCCGCGCAGATCACGATCGACCGCGAAGAGATCACGGTCGTCCTCACGATCCCCGCACCCGAGCTTCCCGGCGACGCCGGCGACGTCGATCGGGCCGAGGCGGTGGCCGGCCGCATCTCGGGGTTCCGTGAGGACACCCGCGAGCAGCGGATGACCGTGGCTCGCGAGGCCGAGCACCGGTTCGAACGCAAGGTCGCCTGGGGGGTCGCCGTCGGCGAGCGCACGGAACTCTTCACGCACCTCGCCGTCCCGGTGATGACGCGCCTGCGTCAGCCGGAGCGTCTCGTGCTCGACACGCTCGTCGCCGCGAACGTCGCCCGCTCGCGGGCGGATGCTCTCGCGTGGTGCGTTCGGCTCGTCGGCCAGCACACCGACGACTGGTTGAGCGGCCTGCGCAGCGCGATGGAGGAGGTCGACCGCCTCCGCGCCGCCGGCCCCACCCCCGCCTGACCCCGTTCTCGTGAACGAGTCGCGGCGTCCCGGCGCGACTCGTTCACGAGAACGGCGTGGGGACCCGGCGTTCGAAGACGAACTCGTACTCCAGGTAGTTGTTGAGGTGCTCCTCGCCGGGCAGGGGTGCGACGAGCTGCGACGACTGCAGCAGCATCCAGCCGTCGCGCAGCGCGGCGACACCGTTCGCATACGGCGGGCTGCCAGCCGGGATCGTCGGGCCGGCTCCGTCGGTTCCGTCGTGGAACGCCCACCCGACGGTGCCCGAGTCGAGCGCCGAGCCGTTGGCCCACAGGTAGAGCACCTGTTGGCGCTCCATCAGCCGCCGACCAGTTCGGCGCGACCCTCCAGCCGGGTCAGGTAGTGATCGACGTCGTAGGTCTCGTCACCGGTCAGGTACCGCCACAATCTGGCGCGCTGCACCTGTTCGTTGCGGTAGTCCGTGATGCTCATCCACGGGTGCATCGTGCGGAAGACCTGCGCCACGCTGTCGGGCAGGATGCGGGCGAAGATGTGATCCGACGGCGGGTTCTGCAGGTCGGGGAGGTCGGTGGTGTTCCAGAGGCGCACCTGCGGCACCGTCGGGTTGAGCCGCACCTTGTGCATCCATCGGTCGCCGTCGCCGGGGTTCGGTTGCCCGGCGTGCCAGAGGCCGTGGTGGAACACGACGACGGTGCCGGCGGGTCCGGAGAACTGCTGCTCGCCGGCGATGTGCTGGTAGCGGTCGAGACCCGACGAGCGAACCCGGCGCAGATGACTTCCCGGCACGAACCTCGTCCCGCCCTCACCGGGCGCGACGTCGTGTGGGTACCAGAAGAGCTGCACGTCGAAGGTGGGGTCGGCCGAGTCGGTGATGGCGTCGACGTGCAGCGGTTGGACGTAGGTGGCGTGCGGCTGGATGTGGTGCGTCCAGTCGTGGTCGAAGGTCGGGTCGGGCCCGACGAACGACTCGATGATCCCGCGGATCCGGGGGAGTCGGAGGTAGTCGCCGATCGCCGATGGAGGTGGGTAGCACTCGTCGAGCGGCGTCCCGGTGTGCGGCGGCTTGAGTCCGTCCGGAGCGAACCGCTCGACCTCGAGTCGACGCATCTCCTCGATACCCCGCTCGTTGATGTCGGCCGGCACGATGGCGTCGAAACGGATGAACCCGTTGGCGACGAACTCCGCCATCTGCCGCGTGGTCAACCGATGATCTGTCCCCATCGCCGAAGTCTGCCAGGCGGGACAACACGGGTCAGACCCGTGTTGTCCCGCTCGACGTCAGGTGGACTGGGTGCCGACCTTGAGTTCGCGGAAGGGGACACCGCGGTCGACTGCCGGTTCACGCGGCAGGCCGAGGACACGGTCGCCGATGATGTTGCGCTGGATCTCGTCGGTGCCGCCGGCGATGCCCGACTGGAAGCTGTTGAGCACGATGCGCTGCAACTCGGCGCCCGCCTCGTCGTCGGGGTCCCAGGCCACCGAGCCCGGCCCGGCGAACTCGAGGGCCATCTCGCGGACCCGCCAGGCGATCATCGAGCCGAACAACTTGCCCAACGAGCCGCCGGGGCCAGGGGTCTTGCCCGCCTTGAGTTCGTCGCGGGTCTTCATCGCCACCAGCGACTTGCAGGTCTCCATCGACCAGATCTGCATCAGCTGGTCACGCACGACCGGATCATCGAGCTTGCCGCTCGACTCCGCCGCCTTGCGCAGCATCTTGAACTGCGGCTGGTTGATCTTGCCGGCGCCGGCGCCACCGATCGCGACACGCTCGTACATCAGCATCGCCGTGGCGAGGTTCCAGCCGTTGTTGAGATCGCCGATCAGCCAGTCCTTCGGGATGCGCACGTCGGAGAAGAACACCTCGTTGAAGTGCGAGCCGCCGTCGATCTGGTGGATCGGGCGGATCTCGACGCCCGGAGCACGCATGTCGAGGATGAACATCGAGATGCCGGCGTGCTTCACCTGGTCGGGGTCGGTGCGGGCGACCACGAGGCCGTAGTCGGACTTGTGGGCGAGCGTGGTCCAGACCTTCTGGCCGTTGATCACCCATTCGTCGCCGTCGAGTTCCGCCTTGGTCTGCAGGCTGGCGACGTCGGAGCCGGCGCCCGGCTCGGAGAACATCTGGCACCACATCGTCTTGCCCGAGATGTTGTCGGCGAGGAAGCGCTCCTTCTGCTCGTGGGTGCCGTACTCGGCGAGCATCGGCATGCACATGCCGTGGCTGATGATGAACTCGCTGTCGGGCATCGGGTAGTTGCCCTTCACCTCGCGCCAGATCTTCTCGTGGGCGAGCGTGAGGCCGCCGCCGCCGTACTCCGTCGGCACCGGGAGGCCGGCGAGACCCGCCTCGGCGGCCGCAGCGAGGAACGCCTTCTGGTCGTCGAGCGTCGGGTTCTGGCCGGGAGCGAACTGCTCCATGAAGGCGACGCACTTCTGACGGAAGTCGGCGGCTTCGGCCTCCGTGAGCCCGGTGTCGGTGGCGGTGTCGGTCATGTGGTGTCCTCCGTCTCGACGGCCGATCTCGCGGCCGTTGGGAAATCTACAGTTGCAATACTGTATGGCACCGTACAGTATGTGTCCACACCGAGCGCCATGAACACTGCCAATCTCACCACCCACGAACTCGATTCGCCCCCGTGGCTCCGCGTCGAGTCGACCCTGATGTCGACGGCACGTCTGCTGCGGGTGGCCTTCGACACGCGGCTTGCCGCGCTCGACCTCAACCTCACGCAGGCCTCGTTGCTCGGGTACGTGGCGGAGTTCGGGGCGACCACGCAGACCGATCTCGCCGACCATCTCGGCATCGGCCGCGCGCAGATCGGCTCGGTGATCGATCGCCTGCAGGCTCGCGGACTCGTCGAGCGTCAACCGAAAGCCGACGACCGGCGGGTGTGGCTGGTGGCCATCACCCCCGACGGCCAAGCGCTGGCCGACCGCGTCAACGAGGTCGACACGGTGCTGCGAGCCGAGTTGCGCCGCGGCATCGGCCGCGAGGAGCGCCAGGCGCTCGCGTGGGTGATGACCCGCCTCCAACAGAACCTCGCCACCGCCATCGCCACCACCCCGCCGAGTCCGTCCCGAGCCGAGCGATGAGCGGACGACGCCCCGGTGGCGGCCTCGCTCGTCGCGGCAACGTTCCCATCCCCAGCGATGAGCGAGACCCCCGCATGTGGTGCTTTCACTCATCGCTCCACTCGATCTCAACCACACCAACAGGAGAACAGCAATGACCGAAGCAGTGATCGTCGACGCCGTCCGCACCCCGGGCGGCAAGCGCAACGGAAAGTTGAAGGACCAGCATCCCGCCGCGCTCGCGGCCAAGGTCCTCAAGGCGCTCGAGGAGCGCAACGGGCTCGACCCCGCCATGGTCGACGACGTGATCATGGGTTGCGTGATGCAGGTCGGTGAGCAGTCGCTCAACATCGGCCGCAACGCCGTGCTGGCTGCCGGCTGGCCCGAAGAGGTCCCCTCGACCACGATCGACCGCCAGTGCGGCTCGAGCCAGCAGTCGATGCACTTCGCTGCGCAGGGCGTGATGGCCGGCGCGTACGACGTCGTCGTCGCCGCCGGTGTCGAGGTGATGACCCGCACACCGATGGGTGCCTCGATCGTCCAGGGCATGGGCTTCCCGTTCCCACAGGAGCAGCTCGACCGCTACGCCGACACCGGTCTGCCCCCGCAGGGCATCGGCGCCGACATGATCGCCGTCGAGTACGGCCTCACCCGCGACGACCTCGACGAGTTCGGTGCCCTCAGCCAGCAGCGCGCCGCCCAGGCCCGCGACGAGGGTCGCTTCGAGAACGAGATCATCCCGATCGAGGTCGACATCGACGGCCAGACCGAGGTCGTGAAGAGCGACGAGGGCATCCGTGAGGGCACCACCGCCGAGACGCTCGCCAAGCTGAAGCCCGCCTTCAAGGAGGACGGCCTGATCACCGCCGGCAACTCCTCGCAGATCTCCGACGGCGCCTCGGCCGTGCTGATCATGAGCAAGGAGAAGGCCGAGGAGCTCGGCATGAAGCCCCGCGCCCGCTTCCACGCCTTCGCGGTGACCGGCACCGACCCGGTGACGATGCTGAAGGGCCCGATCCCGGCGACCAAGAAGATCCTCGAGAAGACCGGCCTCACCATCGACGACATCGACCTGTTCGAGGTCAACGAGGCGTTCGCCTCGGTCGTCCTGGCGTGGCAGAAGGAGACCGGCGCCGACATGAGCAAGGTCAACGTCAACGGTGGTGCGATCGCCCTCGGTCACCCGCTCGGCGCGTCGGGCACCAAGCTGATGGCGACGCTGCTCAACGAGCTCGAGCGCACCGGCGGCCGCTACGGCCTGCAGGTGATGTGCGAGGGCGGCGGCATGGCCAACGCCACCATCATCGAGCGCCTCGACTGACCCCAACCCTCAGAAATCGGCCTGGATCGTCGCGCTCGGCGCGACGATCCAGGCCTTTTTCGGGTCGATGGGTTTCGGGTCGATGGGCGAGTCGCCGCGTGACCTCCGACCAGCTGACGGGAGGAGCGCGGAGGAGTACCGTCGGGGCATGTCCCGGCCTGCTCCTGCGAACGTCGCCGTCGTGCGGATCAGCACCACCAGCGGCTCGGTGCGTGTCACCGCGGAGCCCGGACGGACGGACGTGTCGTCGAGCAGTACCCCCGTGTCGTCGGTCGACGAGTCGGTGACCATCGATGGCGGGAACTCCAAGGTCGACGTGCGTGTCCCGGAGGGAACCGACCTCGTGATCGGCACGATCTCCGGCAAGGTGACCGTCGACGGCAGGGTCGGCGCCGTCTCTGCGCTCACGACGTCGGGCCGGATCTCCATCGATCACGCCGCATCGGTCGATGCCCGCTCGACCAGCGGACAGGTGGAGGTCACCCACGCCGACGGCGAGTGCCGCGTGATGTCGACGAGCGGAAGGGTGCAGGTCGGTCGCTGCGGCGCAGCGGATGCTTCGAGCGGGAGCGGTCGGATCGTGCTGGCCGATGCACACGGACCCGTGCGAGCCAACTGCACGAGCGGCAGGATCACCGTCTCGATGGCCGGTGCCCACGACGTCGACGCCGAGACGGTGGCCGGTCGGATCGACGTCTCGCTCCCGTCCGGCGTGCGACCCCTCGTCGTGTCGTCGGCCGCGGCTGCCGCCGAGGCGGGGCAGGAGCACGACTGCAACGTCATCGCCCGGTCGGGGACCGGTCGGGTCGTCGTCTCGAATCGATGACCGACCCCCTCGCTCCGGAGTCGATGGACACCATCTTGTTCACCGACCTCGTGGGGTTCACCGAGTACACCGACGCGTGCGGCGACGCCGCCGCGGTCTCCGTCCTCGACCAGCAGTCGACGATCGCCCGTGATGCCCTCGCCGACGGTCGCGGGCGCCTCGTGAAGGAGATCGGCGACGGGCTCATGTTCTGGTTCCGGCACCCGGACGACGCGCTTCGTGCTGCCGTCTCCGTACTCGGCGCCGTCGAGGCCGCACGCGAGCACCGAGGCTTCCCGTTGGGGATCCGCATGGGCATGCACAGCGGCGAGGTGACCGCCCGCGGCGACGACTTCGTCGGCCAGACGGTGAACATCGCCTCGCGCGTGTCCGACCTCGCGGGTCCGGGAGAACTCGTGGTCTCGGAGGCCGTGGTCGGCTCGGTCGGGTCGGCGCACGGGCGGTTCGAGCCGGTCGGGCCCGCGAGGGTGAAGGGCGTCGCCGAGCCGATCTGGCTGCACCGACTCGTCCCGGACCGCGCCCGTTGAAGCAGACTGCGCCGATGAACCGCCGCCGCAGCATCGTCGTCGACACCGACACGGCGTCCGACGACGCGATTGCGCTCCTGTTGGCCGTGCGAGAGCCTTCGATCGACGTTCGGGCGGTCACGGTCGTGGCCGGCAACGTGCCGCTCGACCTCGCCGTGCGCAACGCGATCGTGACGCTCGACCTCTGCGGCGGCGCCGACATTCCGCTCCACGCCGGGCGGGCGGAGCCGTTGTCGCGGCCGCTGAACACCGCGCAGTTCGTGCACGGCGCCGACGGAATGGGGGGAGCGGCACTGCCCGAGCCCGCTCGCATCGCCACCTCGCACGACGCCGTGGCGGCCCTGCTGCAGATCGCCACGGACGAGCCGGGGCAGCACGATCTGGTCACCCTCGGCCCGCTGACCAACATCGCCGCGGCGTTGGAGGTCGATCCCGAGTTCCTGACGAGGTTCGGCCACACCTATCTGATGGCGGGATCCCCCGACGGCGTCGGCAACGTCGATGCCCTCGGTGAGTACAACGTGTGGGCCGACCCCGAGGCCGCGACGGCGGTGTTCGCTGCGGCCGGCGAGAAGACGATGATCGGTTGGAACATCTCGCGCACGTTCGCCGTGCTCGACCACGACGAGCAGGCCCGGTTGGCCGCGGTCGGCCCGTTGGGCCGGTTCGCGATCGACATCAACGGCGACGTCGACCAGTACGCGATCGACACCGGTCTCGCAGGATTCGATCTCCCCGACCCGGTCGCGATGGCGGTGGCACTCGATCCGTCGATCGTGACCGAGGCGACCGACGAGTGGCTGGTGGTCGGGCTCGACGGCCCGACGCGCGGCTGCACGATCCCCGACCGTCGCTTCGGCCGTCCCGCCCCGACCATCCGGGTGGTCTGGGCCGTCGACGAGGCCGCCTTCAAGTCACGCCTCTTCGCCGCCTGCCGCTCCTGACGCCCCACCCCGTTTGCGCGCCGTTTCCGGTGGCCCGTCCCACCGGGAGTGCAACGCAAACGGGGTGGGTCGGGTGTCACCCGGCTTGTGCGACGTTTTGGGTGGCCCGTCCCACCGGGAGTGCGACGCAAACGGGGTGGGTCGGGTGTCACCCGGCTTGTGCGACGTTTTGGGTGGCCCGTCCCGCCGGAAGTGCGACGCAAACGGGGTGGGCTGGGGTGGTTGGTTTGTGCGATGTTTCCGGTGGTCCGTCCCGCCGGAAGTGCGACACAAACGGGGTGGGCTGGTGTCACCCGGTTTGTGCGACGTTTCGGGTGGTCCGTCCCACTCGAAGTGCGACGCAAACGGGGATGGGTGTGGATGGTGGGTGGTGGGTGGTGGGTGGCGCGGGTCAGCGGGGGAGGGGGCGATCGCCCGGCATCGGACCCTCGAATCGGGTGCGCTTCAGTTCGAAGAACGAGTCGATGTCCATCATGGTGACGAGGGCGTCCCACATCGCGATGCTCTTCTCCGTGGAGGGGATGCGCGAGATGACCGGGCCGAAGTAGCCGGTCGTCACCCCGTCGGAGTTCTCGAACGCGATGATCGGTGTCCCGACGTCGTCGCCCACGAGTTCGAGCCCCTCGTCCATGCCCGCGCGGATGACGTCGTCCCACGACTCGTCGTCGAAGGCGGCAGCGTGCGACGGGTCGAGGCCCACCGTGGCCAGGGCATCGGCGGGATCGAACGGCGACTCCTTGTCGTGGTGGATCCGGCTGCCGAACTCCCAGTAGAGCTTGAAGACGCCATCGTTGCCGTCGGTGGTCCGCACCGACTCCATCACCCGCAACAGGCCGTGGGTGAATCGTGCACCGTCGTACCAGCCGGTTCCGGGTTCCGGCTCGTTCTTGAAGAAGAGGCTGATCGGCCGCCAGGTGATGTCGATGTCGCGGTGGGGTTGCACCTCGTCGACCACCCAGCGGGCGGTCGTCCAGCAGAAGGGGCAACCAGGGTCGACCCAGAAGTCGATCTTCATGTCGTCACGTCACGTTCGTGGGGGAGGTGGTGCGAGGTGGTGTGGGAGATTCCGATCCCGCCCGGCTCGTCGATACCGAACCGTTCGATCTCGGCGGGCAGGTCGAGTGGGCGAACCGCTGCCCGGGCCGCGAGGTCGTCAGCGGTCAGGAGCGCGGCGGGAATGATCCACACGACCTCGAACTCGAGGCCGTCGGGATCCTTGGCGTAGAGACTCTTCGTGGTGCCGTGATCGCTCGCGCCGACGAGCGCGCCACGGTCACGCAACACCACGGCGAGTCGCTGGAGCTCGCCGAGCGTGTCGACCTCCCACGCCAGGTGGTACAGCCCGACGGTCGAACGGCCGGCATCCGAGGCCGCCGCCGTCGCGCCGATCTGGAACACGCCGAGGTCGTGGTCGTTCGTCGAGTCGGGAGCCTGGAGGAACGCGGCCCCCGGAAACGACATGACGACCCGGAAGCCGAGCACGTCGCCGTAGAACTCCGTCGTCCGCTCGACGTCGCGGACGTAGAGCACTGCGTGGTTGAGTCGTTGAACACCCATCACCTTGGCCAACATGTTGCGCACGCAAATATTCCGGTCGTGTCGCCCCGGGGTCCGGGCCGAAACCCCTGATGGTCGCCGTGGGCCGCGGGGCGAGAATGTCGCCATGGTCACGCAGTCCGCCCCGGGCGGATCCCGTTGGCGTGCACTCGGCGCGCTGCTGCGGCCCGACGCCGGTCGTTGGGCCGGTCTCGGCGCGCTCGTCGCCATCGGGTCGGCGCTCACGATCGCCGGGCCGCTGGTCGTACGGCGAATCGTCGACACCACCGCCGACGGCACGACGGCGGGTGAGGTCACCCGGCTTGCGCTCCTGTTCCTCGCGATCGCGGTGCTGGCCCAGCTGTTGTCGGTGATCGTCGCCTGGCTCGCCACCGTCGCGGCGTGGCGCACCACCAACGACCTGCGGCTCACGATGACCCGCCACGTGCTCGGCCTCGACCACGAGTTCCACCGCACCCACACCCCCGGCGAGCTCATCCAGCGCGTCGACGGCGACATCACCTCGGTGTCGGAGTTCCTCGGCCAGGTGGTCACCAAGGCCGCGGGTGCAGCCATGCTCGTCGCCGGCATGGTGATCGTGCTGTCGGTGATCGACTGGCGCCTCGGGCTCGGCATGGCCGTGTACGTCGCGATGGCTCTCGCGGTCATCGTCAGCACGCGCCATCGGGCGATCTCGGAGTCGTCCGACGAGATGGGTGCCCTCGGCCGGCTCTACGGCGGCATCGAGGAACGACTGACCGCGGCCGAGGATCTGCGGGCGAACGGAGCGGCCGATCATGTCGCCTGGCGTTTCGTCGAGGACAGCGAGGAGGCGCTCGTCAGCGCGGTCCGGCGCGAGCGGGCCTTCCTCGTGATGTGGTGGTTCGTGCAGGGCGCAGTCGCTGCCGGTTGGGTGTTCGCGCTCGTCGTCGGTGCGGTGCTGTACGACCGTGGCGTCATCAGCCTCGGTACCGCCTTCTTGCTCTTCCAGTTCGTACTCCTCGTCGCTCGTCCTCTCGAAGAGGTCGTCCACGAACTCGAAACGGTCCAGAAGGCCAACGGGGCGATGGTGCGCGTCGCCGACCTTCTCGCGATCCAACCCAACGTGCTCGACGACGGGACGCTCAGCCCCCCGCCTGGTCCACTCGCCGTCACTGCCACCGGCGTGCAGTTCGACTACGGCGACGACCGTCCCGTGTTGCGCGACGTCGACGTCCACATCGCCGCAGGTCGCTCGGTCGGCATCGTCGGGCGCACCGGAAGCGGCAAGACCACGTTCTCGCGGCTCGTCCTCCGCCTGGTCGAGCCGACGAGTGGAATCGTCGCGCTGAACGGCGTGTCGATCGCCGACATCCCGTTCGCCGAACTGCGTCGCCGAGTCGCGCTGGTGCCCCAGGAGGTCGAGTTGTTCGCGGGGACGCTGCGCGACAACGTCACCCTCTTCGACGACGACCGTTCCGAGGCCGACGTGGTCGACGCGCTGGAGCGAGTCGGACTCGGTGCGTTGGCCGCGGCGGGCATCGACCGCGAACTCGGTGCCGGCGGTGCGGGGTTGTCGGCAGGCGAGGCGCAGCTGCTCGCGCTCGCCCGGGTGTGGTTGCGCGATCCCGACCTCGTGGTGCTCGACGAAGCGACCGCGCGGGTCGATCCCGAGACCGAGCGGCGCCTCGAGGCCGCGGTCGTCGAGCTGATGCGCGGGCGCACCACGCTGGTGATCGCACACCGTCTGTCGACGCTGAAGTCGGTCGACGAGATCATCGTGTTCGACCACGGCCGCATCGTCGAACACGGCGACCGGGCCGACCTCGTCGGTGACGACGACAGCCGCTTCGCTCGGTTGCTCGCGGTGTCGCTCGACGACGAACAGCGTCCGGCCACCGAAATCGGCGTGGAGGTGACATCGTGACCATCGGACTCGACCTCGTTCCCGATCACGACGACGACCCGACCGTGGTCGGCGCCGGCGAACTGGACGACTTCGACGTGTCCGCGGTCCCGAACGTGTGGGCATTGGCCTGGCGGGCGTCGCAGCACCGGCCCCGTGAGTTCTGGGTCGGATGGGCGCTCTTCGTGGTGTTCTTCACGATGCCCGCGATCAGCGGGTACTTCCTCGGCCAGGGGTACACCGCGCTCGAGGACGGCGACACCACGGCGACGATCGGATGGGCCGCGGCGATCGCGGTGAGCGAACTCGTTCGGATGGTGGCGATCCACCACGGCGCCCTCATCTGGACCAAGGCCTGGATCCACATGCAGACGTTGCTGCGCGCCAACATGCTCAGCGCGCAGATGGCGAGCGGTGGTGTCCACGCCGGTCAGCCGGTCGGTTCAGCCGGTTCGGCGGTGACGCACTTCCGTGACGACACCGAGGACGTCGCCAATCTCGTCGACGGCATGGTCGACATCTCCGGCGGCCTGGTGTTCACCGTGATCGCCGGCTTCGTGTTGGGCTCCGCCGATGCCCGCGCGGCGGCCGTGCTGATCATCCCGCTGCTCGGGGTCGGTATCGCGACCCGGGTGCTCGACACGCGGATCAAGGAGTACCGTTCGGCCGACCGCGAGGCGACGGAGCGTGTGACCGGTCTGTTGGGTGACGTGATGGCGGCGGCCACGACCGTGAAGGTGAACGACGCATCCGAACCGATGCTGCGCCGCCTCGCCGTGCTCGTCGAACGGCGCCGCCACACGGCGGTTCGCGATCGTGTGCTCGAAGAGGGTGTGATGGCCTTCAGCCAGGGCGCCGCCGACATCGGTCTGGGACTGGTGCTGCTCGTCAGCGCGGGTGCGATCGCGTCGGGGGCGTTCGACCTCGGCACGCTGGCGCTGTTCACGGCCTACCTCGGCTGGTTGAGCTTCCTGCCGCGCATGGTGGGACGTGTGCTGGCTCGTCGCAAGCAGGCGGGGGTTGCGTTCGACCGGATGCGCAGGCTCGTCGCGGAGCAGGAGGCCGCCAACACCGTGCGGGCCCGCCGGCTCCCGATCGATCCCGGCGACCAGCGGACTCGACCCGACGTCGTTCGCCCGGACCGTGTGCCCCTGCAGGAGTTCGAGATCTGCAGCCTGAGCGTCGCGTACGGCGACCGGACGGTGCTGACCGGCATCGACATGACGGTGCGTCGCGGCGAGTTCGTGGTGATCACCGGGCCAGTCGGCGCCGGCAAGAGCACGCTGCTGCGCGCCCTGCTCGGGCTGGCATGGCAGGCCGACGTCACCGGTTCGGTCCGCTGGAACGGCGACGAGATCGGCGACCGCGCCGCATTCCTCGTCCCACCGAACGCCGCGTTCCTGCCGCAGGTGCCGCAGCTGATCTCCGACAGCGTGGCCGACAACGTCGGCCTCGGCCCCGTCGATCCCGAGCAGCTCGCCTCGGCACTGCGACTGGCTGCGATCACCGAGGACATCGAGGCGATGCCCGACGGGTCGTCCACGCTGATCGGTCCGCGTGGGCTGCGCCTCTCGGGCGGCCAGCGTCAGCGGCTCGCAACCGCCCGGGCGCTGGTGCACTCACCGGAGCTGGTGGTGCTCGACGACCTGTCGAGCGCGCTCGACGTCGAGACCGAGGTGCAGCTCTGGACGAACCTCGCCGATGCCGGGATGACGGTCATCGCCGTGTCGCATCGCGCGGTGGCGTTCGATCGTGCCGATCAGGTGCTGCGGCTCGAACACGGTCGCCTCGTCGACTGACGGCCGACCCCGGGGTCAGCGGCGCTCGAACGCGAGGTCGAGCGCCTCCCGCGCCGACGGCGAGGTCGCGAACTGTCGCGCAATGGCTTCGCAGCGCTGCACGGCATCGGCATCGTCCAGCGCCGCGGCGATGGCGGCGGTGATTCGATTTCGATCCGCCGGGCCGAGCGGCCGTCGGTCGTCTCCTCGCGTCTCAGCGCGAACGACTCGGCCGAGTCGGTGGTGCTCGACGAGGTCTGCGTTGGCGAATTGATCGGCGAACGACGGCAGCACGACGACCGGGACGCCCGCGGCGATCGATCCGAACAGCGTTCCGGAGCCGCCATGACACACGGTCAGCGCGGCTTGCGCGACGACCTGGCGCTGGTCGATCCAGCGCTCGACATGGACATGGTCGGGCAGATTCCCGAGCGACGCCGGTTCGAGGTGACGTCCGATCGTGAGCAGGACGCGAGCGTCGATGCCGTCGAGAGCATCGATCAGCAACCGGTAGTGGTCGAGTGCGTCGGTCATGTGCGGAAGCACCGTGCCGAGGGTCGCGTACACGAGCGGGCCGGACGCGCCGTGCCACCAGTCGGGCAGGGGTGCGGTCGGCGGGTCGTTCGCTCCGCCGCAGCGGATGGTCGTCGGAAACGGCGACGGATCGAGCATCTCGGGGAATCGGGTGAGGTACGGCGACGAACGAATCGCCGCGGTCAGGCCGGTGTGCCGATCCTCGAGGGCCGGGGCGGCGACGGCGAGCGATCCCCACTCGATCCGGGCGAGGGAGATGGCGACCTGAGCCATCGGGATGCCTGCGATCGTCGCGAATGCTGCTGAGGCGTACTCGCACGGGTCCCGCACGATGATGTCGGGCCGGAATCGACGCCCGTGCTCGACCAGCGCGTCGTACATGGCCGTCGCTGCGAGTTGCCCGAACAGCTCGCGGTTGCCGATCACTGAGGCGTCGCTGGGCGAGGCGATCGCCAGCCGATCTCGCAACGGTGCGATGGCGTGCTCCGGCGGTTCGGCGCCCTCGGCGAAGTCGAAGCCGTCGCGTCGGATCATCGCTTCGAGCGCTGGAGGTCCGACGACGAGGACGTCGTCGCCACGCCCGCGGGCGTCGTCCACGACCATCGAGAGCGGGATCCAGTGTCCGGCTCCGCCGAGCGAGCACGCGGCGAGCACCCGCATCGGTCAGCCCGAACGCTGGCGGGCGCGATGGTCGGCCGTGTGGGTGCGACTGGCACACCGGGGATCGGAACAGAACCGTCGCGAGCCGTTGCGGGTGGCGTCGTAGAACAGGTGGTCGCAGTCGGCGGCTGCGCACGTGCCGAATCGGTCGGTGCCGTGGTCGCAGATCTCCTGCGCCAGGGCCATCAGGATGTCGGCGACCACCTGGTCGTCGAAGCGCGCCGACGCGGGCGTCCAGTGGATGTGGAGACCGGCACCGTCGTGGTCGGTCACCGACGGCGTGATGTGCAGGTCGGCCAACTGCCCGTTGATCCACACCACCGTGGGTTCTCGAGCGGCGGTCGGCAACGAGTGGAGGGTGTCGACCATCGCTCCGACCCGTGAGTCGACGCGGTCGATCGACGCGGCCGAGGCCGAGCCGGCACGTGTGAACCCGTGGTCGCTCAGCAGCCCTCGAACGTCCGCGGTGCCGCCGACGTCGCGGGCGTCGGCGAGGGCGTTCACGAGATCGACCATCGCCTCGATGGTGAGACGGATCTCGGTGTCGTGTCCGGATGTGACGTACACGACACCAGCGTAACCATCCGTGTTGGTGTAAGGTACTAACTCGTCGTAGCTACTTACATCGAGAAATGCAGAACCCCGTGGACATCATCATCAACCTCCTGGTCGTCGTCGCCACCGTGCTCGGCTCGTGGATGGCGTTCCCGCAGGCGCTCCGCCTGGCGCGTACGCGTCGGGTCGAGGGGGTCTCGGCGGTGTGGATCGGCGTCAGCCTCGCGATCAACGGGTGGTGGCTGACCTACGGCCTGGTGGCCGGTGTCTGGGCCGTCGTTCCCGTGTCGGTCGTCTCGCTGCTGCTCTACGGCACGATGGCGGTCGTGTACCTCGCGACCGTCGGCCGGTCGGCGATCGCACCGATGGCGCTGGGCACCTTCGTGCTCGGGATGGTGCCCCTGCCGTTCCTGATCGCCGGCGGGTGGACACTGGCGGCGATCGCCGTCGGCCTCTCCTACGGACTCCAGTTGCTGCCGGCGGTCGTGGCGGCCTGCCGGAGCAGCGACCTGATCGGCGTCTCCGCGGCGACATGGCTGATCGCCTGGCTCGAGGCGGCACTGTGGTTGGTGTACGGAGTCGTCGTCGGCGACGTCGCACTCACGCTGGCCGGCATCGTGGGCGTGGCCATGGCCTCGATCATCCTCGCCCGCCTCGCGGTGACGGGCCACGAGCCGTTTCTCGCGGTCGATCCGCGGCGACGGCTCCTCGCCGGCCGGTCGCTCTGACCGCCGACCGCGGTGGACAATCGAACAATGGTCACTAGTCTGACCCTCGTAAACGTGAGTCAACGGTGGCTCCGATTTCAACAAGGAGCCGAAATGGCCACAGGTACAGTGAAGTTCTTCAACGACGAGAAGGGCTTTGGTTTCATCTCTCGCGACGACGGCGACGACGTCTTCGTGCACTACTCGAACATCGTCGGCTCCGGCCGTCGTTCGCTGAACGACGGCGACACCGTCGAGTTCGAGATCGCTGCCGGCCGCAAGGGCCCGGAAGCGGTCGACGTCAAAGTCGTCTGAGGAGGCGTTCCGATTGGCTCGAAGTCCCCAGTCCTACCAGAAGCGACAACGAGAACTCCGTAAGAAGGAGCGCAAGGCCGAGAAGCTTGCCGTACGACACGGCAAGAGCTCGGACTCCGACGAGGAGCCCACTGAGGGCCCCGACGAGGACGCGCTGCTCGAGGAGTTCCGTCAGTTGAACGAGAAGTTCGCTGCCGGCGACGTCGAGGAGGACGACTTCGAGTACCGCAAGGCGGAGATCTTCGCCGAACTCGGCCTCGGGGAACCCCCCGAACCGCGTGAGGACGCTCCCGAATCGTCCGACTGACCCTCAACAATCTGCAGAACGACCCCCGGCTGGCCCGGGGGTCGTTCTCGTTTTCCGGTCCGGTGGTGGTCAGCTGCGCTCGGCCGCGAGCCAGAACCCGGTGCCGGCACGTGCGGTGCGGCCCTGCCAGGCGCCGGGGAGGGCGGCGAGGACGTCGGTGGCCGGGAGATGGATCGGTGTCTGGTCGCCGAGGGTGTTGACCCAGACCACCCTGCCCCCGGGTCGCAGGACGCGGTCGACTTCGTGGGGGAACAGCAGCATGTTGATCATCAGCACCACGTCGAACGAGCGGTCCGGGAACGGCAGGCTCGATGCGTCGGCGTTCACCCGAGGAGCGAGGTCGCCGGGCGCGTGATGGAGCATCTGCGTCGAGAGATCGGTCGCCACGAGCGAGCCCACGATGCCGGCGAGCAGGAGCGTTCCCGCGCCGGTCCCGGATCCCAGCTCGAGCCACCTGCCGTCGATGGGAACGGCACCTCGTTCGAGTGCGTCACGCACCGGTGCTGCCTTGGTGTCGTCGACGTGGCGGGTCGACCACTCCTCGGCCAGCGAGTCGAAGACGCCTGCGACCCGATCGGCGTCGTCCTGGGTCCACGGCTCGCCGAGCGCGACCGACCGGGTGAGCTTGCGCATCGGATGGTCCGGTCCGGCGAACGGCTCGGGCTCTCGCGCCGATGGATGGTCCGCCAACTCCTCGATCATCCCGCCAAGTGTGACATCTGGGGTCAGACCCCAGATGTCACACGAGGCCGGGTTGTTGCATTCATCGTTGAATAGTTATAGAGTGCTCGTCATGCCCAAGGCACTTCCACCCGAACTGCTCGAACACGTGGCCGAACGATTCCGCGTGCTCGGTGACTCGACCCGACTGAGCATCATCCGCACGCTCCTCGACGAGGGCGAGATGAACGTCGGCGAGCTCGTCGACCAACTCGGCACGAGCCAGGCCAACGTCTCGAAGCATCTGCGCATCCTGCACGACGCTCGCATCGTCACTCGGCGTGCGGAAGGCACCGCCGCCTACTACTCGGTCACCGACCCGAGTCTGATGCCGGTCTGCGCGATCGTCTGCGATCGTCTGCGCGACCAGGCGGCTGCCGACGCCCGAACGTTCGCCGCCTCCACCTGATCTCCATCCACCCATCACCCCCAAGTCACCCATCACCCCCAAGTCAACCCCCGACCCACCCTGAGGAACCCATGACCATCGATACCGACGCTCCCGTCGACGGATCATCGCTTCATGAAGATGAAACGTTGATCGATCGACCCCACCACGACGACATGGACACCGACGTCGAGCACCCACCGCTCGCGCGGATGGGGCGATGGGCGCACTCCCATCGCAAGTTCGTCATCATCGCCTGGGCCGTCCTGGCCATCGGGCTCGGCTTCTTCGCGCCCCGGCTCGAGCACGCCCTCTCGGGCGCGATGTGGGAGGTCAACGGCAGCGAGTCGCTCGCCGCTCGTGACGTGATCGACGAGCAGTTCGGCGGCCTGTCGTCTCAGTCTGCGGTCGTCGTGATCCAGAGCCAGTCGACGCCGATCGACGATCCCGCCTTCCAGCAGGTGATCACCGACGTCAACGCGCTCATCGCCGCCGAGCCCGGATTCGGCCAGCCGATGCCGGCCCAGCCTGGCATGGACGGGATGACCGTGATGATCCAGGCCGGCGCCGAGGTCGATCCGACCGAGGCCGTTCGGTCGGCCGGCGATCTCGGTGACGAGATCTCCGACCTGTCGGCCGAGGTCGCCGGTGACGAGATCACGGTCGCACTGACCGGCTCACCCGCGTTCTGGGACGACTTCAACGAGGTCAACCGCGAAGGGATGATGAAGGCCGAGATCCTCACGTGGCCCGTCACGGCGATCATCCTCGTGATCGCCTTCGGTACGCTCGCCGCCGCCGGGCTCCCGCTGGTGCTCACCGCCGCCGGCCTGCTCGCCTCGATGGGTGTGCTCTACGGGATCACCCAGATCACCGACCTGTCGATCTGGACGCTCAACTTCGCGATGATGTTCGCCCTCGCACTGGGTATCGACTACGCGCTCTTCATCGTCACCCGGTATCGAGCGGCGCTCCACGCCCACCCCGAGGATCCGCAACACGCGGCGGGCATCGCCATGGACACCGCCGGCAAGGCCGTGCTCTTCTCCGGTATCACCGTGCTCATCAGCCTGTCCGCCGTGTTGCTCGTCCCGATCCCGGCATTCCGTTCGATGGCGGCCGGCATGATGCTGTCGGTCAGCTTCGTGCTCCTCGCGGCCCTCACCCTGCTGCCCGCACTGCTGGGCCCCGGCATCGACAAGTTCGCACTGCCGTGGCACAGCAAGGGCGACCACCACAGCGAGTTCTTCGCTCGCCTCGCCGACCGGATCCAGGCCCACAAGGTGCTCGTCGCTGCGGCGGCCGTCACGATCCTGCTGGCCCTCGCGCTCCCGCTGCTCGGTCTCAAGACCGGGATGCCCGGCATCACGGTGCTCCCCGAGGACGAACAGGCCCGCATGGGGTACGACATGATCGCCGACGGCTTCGGCCCGGGTGGACCCGGCCCGATCCAGGTGATCGTCCCCGCCGACCAGGATCCCCAGGCGGTCGCCGACCAGATGATGGCCACCGAGGGCGTCGTGATGGCCTTCCCGCCCCAGCCGGGCATGGAGGGCGCACACATCATCCAGGCCGTCGGCGCCTACGACCCGTCGTCGGACGAGGCCCTCGCGCTGATCCCGACGCTGCGGACCGACCTCCCGGAGGGGGTCCTCGTCGGTGGCCCCGTCGCCGAGAACTACGACCTCGACCAGACGCTCAGCCAGAAGGCGCCGCTCGTGATGGGGGTCGTCCTGGTGCTGGGCTTCATCCTCCTGATGATCGCTCTACAGGCAGTGATCGTCGCCTTCGTCGGCGTGATCTTCAACCTGCTCTCGGTGGGGGCCGCCTTCGGTGTCGGTGCCCTCGTGTTCCAGCACGGGATCGGTGCGGGCCTCCTGAGCTTCGACAGCCAGGGGTATCTCACCTCCTGGGCGCCGCTGTTCTTCTTCGCCCTGGTGTTCGCCATCTCGATGGACTACACGGTGTTCCTGCTCGCTTCGACACGTGAGCACTTCGAACGCTCGGGCGATGCGGCCGAGGCCGTGCGCGGATCGCTCGGCCACGTCGGACGCCCGATCGTCGCCGCTGCCGGCGTCATGATCGCCGTGTTCTACACCTTCGCCATCGCCGGCACGTTGCCGATGAAGGAGATGGGCCTGATCCTCGGCACCGCGGTGCTGCTCGACGCCTTCCTGATCCGGTTGGTGCTCGTCCCGGCAACGCTCTACATCATCGGCAACCGGGCGTGGTGGCTGCCGCGCTGGATCGACCGGATCCTGCCGAACGTCAAGTTCGCTCACTGACCGGGGCGAACTCTCAACACGTCGAGGTTCCCTCCAATCGCCTCGGCTGAACCGGTGCGGACGCCCCTCCCCAGGGCGTCCGCACCGACGCGTCCGGGCGATCCCCGGCACAGCGATGAGTGAATCCACCGCATACGGGGGACTCGCTCATCGCCAAGCTGGTTGTCCGGCGGGGCTGCTCGGGCCGACGTCTGCGATTCGTCAGGTGGCTTCGAGAGGAAGATCGAAGTGTCGGAGTTCTGCCTCGTGCGCGACCGCTTGGAGTTCTCGGGGAGTCATGGCCGCCGCGCGGGCCCGTAGTTCGTGGAGGTGTTCCGGCCCGAGCTGGGCATCGAGCCAGGGATCGAGTTCGACGAGGGGCCGCGCCAGGAACCATCCGAAGTACTCCTGCGGATACCTCGCCCGGATCGTGGCCGCGGCGTCCGCCTCGCCGAGGGTCCGAAGGATGATCGCGTGGAGCTGTAGTCCGCCGTGCACGGAGTTTCGATCGGAGTATCGGTGGGACAGGTCGATGAGTTCGTCGGTCAGCCGGATCGCTGCCTCGAGATGGCCCCGCCGATGTTCGGCCGTGGCGACGAGTTGGAGGGCAGCGAGCCAGTCCGAGGATCCCACGACCCGCATGTCGAGCAATGAGCGAGCCTCTGTCAGCATGAGTTCGTAGTCGGCCTCGATGTACGCGACGAGCGCCGCACCCCAGTGGGCCTCGGCGCGAAGGACCTCCGACGGGTGTCGACGAGCTTCCTCGATGCGCGTCGTCCAATCGTCGATGATCTCCTCGTGGCGGCCGGCGAACGCATGGCGCGTGTACATGATGAGCGTGAGGAAGAGGGCACGGGTCGGGTCGAATCCATCTCGTGTCGCAAGGCGAGACATCGTCCACTCGACGGCGAGATCCTCGTACCCGATCGTGTTCAGGAGAAAGATGACGGGGCGGCAGAGCGAACTCGGAAGGAGGTCGTAGCCACCGGCCGCGTCGACCGCGCGCCGGGCGATACGTTGGATCTCCTCGTACTCGCCGTTCCGGATGTGATCGATGCCGTGGAGTGTGAGCAGGTGGGGCAGGTACGCCGACGAGTCGGCGTCGGGCAGCGTCAAGGCCTCGGCCGCCCACCCGTTGATCGGCCAGTCGATCACGTGAAAGACCTCTGAAACGGGAGCAATCAGTTGAGCGGCGGCATCGACATCACCGACGCTGAGCGCATGCTCGAACGTGCGCCGCACGTTCGGGATCTCGAGGTTGAGGCGGTCGGCGGCGGACTTGATCGAGTGTGTTCTCATGTCGTCGACCAGCGTCTGCATCATCCGGACATGGTGAGCATGCAATGAGCGCATCGTCGTGATGGTGTCGCCCGATTCGTCGAAGCGATCCTCGGCGTAGCTGCGGATCGTCTCCAGGTAGCGATAGCGGCGGACACCGTCGACGTTGTCGACCGTGAGCAACGACTTGTCGGCGAGCGCGGCGAGCACATCGAGCACCTCGACGTCGGAGCGGCCGTCGAGCACCGCCATGGCGCTGCTCAAATCGAAGCTGGCGGCGAACACCGAGAGCCGCGCGAAGGCGTCGCGGTCGTCGGCGTCGAGGAGTTCGTAGCTCCAGTCGACGGTCGTGCGCAACGTCCTCTGTCGGTCGCTCGAGCGGCGCCGGCGGCCGCCTGTGAGCACGTCGAACCGAGCGGTGAGCCGCTCGAGCAGCTCAGTCGGGGTGAGCATCGATATTCGTGCGGCCGCCAACTCGATCGCCAGCGGCAACCCGTCGACCCGTCGGCAGATCTCGAGCACGACGCCGAGGTCGTCGGATCCGAACTCGACCGAGTCGTCGCGCGCCCTGACCCGTTCGCAGAACAGTTCGACGGCCGGAGCGGTGACGTCGTTCGTGCCGAGTCCGGGCACGACGACGATGTGTTCGCCGGCGACGCCGAGCCCTTCGCGACTGGTCGCGAGGATCCGGCAGTTGGGGGAGACCTGCAGAAGTTGTTCGGCGACTTCTGCGGTGGCTTCGACGACGTGCTCGCAGTTGTCGACGACGATGAGCACGCGCCGGTGCGACACGGCCATCGCCACGGCATCCATCGTCGGTGACGACAACCGCAGCGCCTGTGAGAACGCGGGGAGAACGTTGTCCTCGCCGGTCACCTTGTCGAGCCCGACGAAGACGGTGAGATCGAAGCGGTCCGAGATCCGCTCGGCGACCGTGAGCGCCGCGCTGGTCTTGCCGATGCCGCCCGGGCCGAGGAGTGTGACGAGTCGCTCGTCGTGCATCGCTGCCTCGACGGCGGCGAGAACGTCGTCGCGCCCGACCAGCGCGGTCAGCATCGTCGGCAGTGCCGATGGCTGATGATCGACCCGCAACGGAGGGTACTGGTCGCGCCCGAACTGAAAGATGCGCTCCGGGCTGGCGAGGCCCTTCAACGCGTGCTCACCGAGATCGGCCACGTCGGCGGTGACACCATCGTCGCCGATCAACCCGAGCGTCACCGCCGACATGAGGATCTGTCCGCCGTGCCCCGCGTCGGCGATGCGGGCGCAACGGTTGACCGTCGGCCCGTACAAGTCGCCGTCGCGCTCGATCACCTCGCCGGTGTGGAGCCCGATGCGCACCGGGAGCTCGAGCGCATCTTGCGCCTCGCGGGCAGCATCGAGCGCCTGTGCCGCAGACCAGAACACGACACCCATACCGTCGCCGGTGTGCTTGAACACACGCCCACCGTGCGCCTCGATGACGCGTTGGATGGTCCGGTCGTGGTCGGCCAACGCGGCCTCCATCGAAACCGCATCCTCACGCCACCGCCCCATGGACCCCTCGATGTCGGTGAACAGAATCGTCACGGTCGCCCCCGCCGGCAGACCGGGAACCGGGACGACAGCGCCTGACTGCCCGCCGAGGTCACCCGGAAGCCACGCCGCCTCATCCTGGCCGCGCCCGAAGGTCGACAGGTCCGGATCGCTGTCCGAGGCCGCGAGCAGCTCGGCCTCGAGTGCTCGCAGCAGCGAACTCGCGTCGGGCCCCATGTCGTCACCCTAGGTGACGCAGAACAGACGCCTCGGCGGGGATCCTCGGTCAACCCTCGAACCGAGCCGCATCGGGTTCGTCAGCGGCGAGTACCCATGGATCTCACCGTCGAGCTGAACTCACCGCCGGGTGACGGCGGCGAACGTGACCGCAGCGGCCTGCGCGACGTTGAGCGAGTCGACGTCGGGCTCGATCGGGATGCGAACGCGGCGATCAGCGGCGGCGATCACCGCGCGGCTCAGGCCCGGGCCCTCCGCGCCGAGGCACACTGCCACGCGATCGGGAACGGTGACGCTCCACAGGTCGACCGACCCTGGCGAAGGCGTCATCGCCCAGGTCTCGAAGCCGGCCTCACCGAGCTGATCGAGCACCGTCGACCACGCCTCGACGCGAGCGATCGGCAACGTCAGGACTTCGCCCATGCTGACGCGCACGGTTCGGCGACTGTACGGATCCGTGCAGGTGGGATCGATCACGAGTCCATCGATCCCGAAGGCGCGAGCGGCCCGAGCGATCGCACCGAGATTCTCGGCGTCGTTGAGGCCTTCGAGCACGGCGAGCCGTCTCGTAGTGGCGGTCACGTCGGAGAGCGACGCCGGCGGCCGTCGTGTCGCACTGGCGATCACACCACGGTGCAGGTCGAAGCCGACCACCTCGGCGATCACGTCGCGGTCGGCGACGTACACCGGCACACCGAGCGCAGCGAGCGCTGCGGTGTTGGCAGCGAAGCGTTCGACGCGCGACGGAGCAAGCAGCACCGATCGCACGGCATGGCCCGACTCGATCAGTCGGTCGATCGCCACGTACCCCTCGACGATGAACGACTCATCGCCCTCGTAGCGTCGCCGGTACCCCTGGTCGTTCAGCGAGCGGTAGTCGGCGAGCCGCGGATCGTCGGCTCGCTCGACCGGTGTGGTGGTCAACGGGCGAACACCTGCGTGTCGTCGGCGAAGGCCTTGAACTCGAGCGCGTTGCCCGAGGGATCGAGCAGGAACATCGTCGACTGTTCACCGACCTGCCCGGCGAAGCGGGTGTGCGGCTCGATCACGAACGGCGTCGCCGCCTCGACCAACCGGGCGGCGAGCGCCGTCCAGTCGTCGGGTGTGAGCAGCACGCCGAAGTGCGGGACCGGGACGTCGTCGCCGTCGACCGGATTCGACAGGGTCGAGGGTCGGTGGGTCGGGTCGAGGTGGGCGACGAACTGGTGGCCGTACAGGTCGAAGTCGACCCAGGTGTCGCTCGAACGACCCTCGGGACAACCGAGCAGCTCGCCGTAGAACGAGCGGGCGGCGGCGAGGTCGTGTACCGGCATCGCCAGGTGGAAGCGGGGTCGATCGTGCCCTGTCATGTTCGGTGTCATGGTCAGTGCGGCAGCACGTAGGTGCCCTGCGCCGTCGCCGTCGGTTTGTCCTCGCGGTCGTCGCACCACACCTGCACCGTGCCCACCACGTTGCGTCGGCCCGCGACGTCGAGCGTCGCCCGCGCCCAGAGCACCGACCCCTGCGCCGGGCGCAGGAACCGGATCGACAGCTCCGAGGTGAGCGCCATCGGCTCGATCCGGCCGGTGGCTCCGAACACGAGATACCACAGCGCGGCATCGGCGAGGCCGAACTGCGACGGGCCGGAGATGAACGCGCCCGGCCGGAGCTCCTCGTCGCAGATGTCACGGCGGGCGACCGCCGCGGAGGAAGTCAGCTCGGTGCACGTGTTGTTCGATCCGGGGAACAGTTCGCCGATCATCTCGTTCACGGCCGCCACATCGGGAACCGAGCCGTACGTCTGTGTGTCGGCGGAGGGCATGAGCCGACGCTAGCGAGCTTCGTCCGGCCACCGAAACCGTGGCATCGTGTCGCCCATGACCGATGCTGGTGCCGGCCGACCCTCTCTCGATCGCGTCGTCGTGGTGGGCGCATCACTCGCAGGACTGCGCGCCGCCGAGACGCTTCGGCAACACGATGCGGTCGGCTCGGTGATCGTCGTCGGCGACGAACCGCATCGTCCGTACGATCGCCCGCCGCTGTCGAAGAAGTTGCTCTCCGGTGAGTGGGAGCCCGATCGGATCCATCTCCGTCAGCCCGATGTCTTCGACGACCTCGATGTCGAGTGGCGTCTCGGCGCCGGTGCGATCGCGCTCGACCTCGGCACGGCAACCGGCCGGCGGACGGTCCAACTCGCGGATGGCTCGACGGTCGGCTTCGACAGCCTGATCATCGCGACGGGCGCCCGCCCCCGGCGACTTCCAGGTCACGACGACTTCGACCACGTGCACGAGTTGCGTTCACTCGACGACGCGCTCGCCCTTCGCGCCGAGATCGCGCCCGGCGGCCGACGCGTGGTCGTGATCGGTGCGGGATTCATCGGGCTCGAGGTGGCTGCCACGGCCAAGACACTCGGCAACGACGTGGTGGTGCTCGAGGGCGCGTCGGCGCCGTTGATCCGTGGGCTCGGCGTCGCGATGGGCGAAGCGATCGCCGGACTGCATCGGGCCCACGGTGTCGACGTCCGCTGCGACGTGCGCATCGATGCCTTGACCCACGACGGTGTCCGCCTCGCCGACGGTGAGCTGGTGCCGGCCGAGGTGGTGGTGGTCGGCATCGGGGTCGCACCGGTGACCGACTGGCTCGACGGGAGCGGGCTCGAGATCCGCGATGGCGTGGTGTGCAACGCGGCGCTCAACGCCCTCGGGGTCGGTGGCGACCTGGTTCCGGGCGTGTTCGCGGCCGGCGACGTCGCCCGGTGGCCGAACGGGTTGTTCGGCGAGGAGATGCGCGTCGAGCACTGGACCAACGCCGCCGAGCAGGGGGCACATGCTGCGACCAACCTCGTCCGTCTCGCTGCGGGAGAGGACGCCGAACCGTATGCGCCGCTCCCGTTCTTCTGGAGCGACCAGTTCGAGCATCGCATCCAGTTCCTCGGACGGGCCTCGGCCGATGACGACGTCCAGGTCGTCGCCGGATCGGTCGACGACGGGAAGTTCCTCACACTCTTCGGCCGCGACGGCCGACTGCACGGCGCGCTCGGCGTGAACGCTCCACGGTGGGTGATGCCCACACGAAAGCTGTTCATGGAACACGCGACCTGGGAGGAGGCCCTCACGGCCGGGCGCGCGCTCGGTGCGTAGGCTCGGCACATGACCGGGGCCTCACACATCTCCAACGTCTGGGCGAAGACCACCGATCTCCAGGTGGTGAGCGGTCATGGCTGTCGGGTCGTCGACGTGAACGGCATCGAGTACCTCGACTTCACCGCCGGCATCGCCGCTGCGTCGACCGGTCACTCGCACCCGAGCGTCGTGAGGGCGATCAGCGAGCAGGCCGGCCGGTTCATCCACGCCCAGCAGAACGTCTACACGCACGATCTGCTCGAGCCGCTCGGAGCCCGACTCGCCGAGATCACCCCGGCCTCGATCGAGACGTTCTTCTTCGGCAACTCGAGTGACGAGATCGTCGAGATCGCCGTCAAGGTGGCCAAGCATGCAACCGGCCGTCACTCGGTCGTCGTGCTCGACGGCGCCTTCCACGGTCGCACCAATCTCACGATGGCGATGTCGACCTCGCGGTCGATCGACCGGGCCGGCTACGGACCGTTTCCGCCCGGGGTGTTCGTCGCACCGTTCCCCGACCCGCACGCGTCCGATCAAGAGGCGGAGATCACCGGGGCGCTCCGAGGACTCGACCGGATCTTCCAGACGCAGGTCGTCCCGTCGGAGGTGGCCGCGATCGTGGTCGAGCCCGTGATCAGCGAGCGGGGGTACATTCCGACGCCCGCAGGATTCATCAGTGGTCTGGCGGAGCGGTGCCGTGAGCACGGGATCCTGTTCGTGGCCGACGAGGTCCAGAGCGGCTTCGGGCGGACCGGCAAGATGTTCGCGATCGAAGCCCACCACGTCGAACCCGACATGTTGATCATGGCCAAGGGCATCGCCTCCGGGTTCCCGTTCGCGGCGCTCGGCATGCGCCGGTCGATCGACGACTCCTGGCGCGTCGGGAGTCAGGGCGGCTCGTCCAACGGCAACCCGATCGGCTGTGCGGCGGCCCTCGCCACGATCGACGTCCTCACCGAACCAGGGTTCCTGGACAACGTGCACGCACGGGGAAACCAGCTGATCGATGCGCTCCGCGAGATGCAGCAACTCGACGAGTCGCTGCGGTACGTCCGCGGTCGCGGTCTCATGGTCGCCACCGAGTTCGATTCGGAGCAGCGGGCCCGCGACATCGTCGAGTACTGCCTGAGCGAGCGTCGCGTGATCCTGATGACGGCGGGGACCCGCAACCGCACGATCAGGTGGATGCCGCCGCTCGTGGTCACCTCGAAGGAGATCGACGAGGCGGTGCAGGCGTTCGGAGCCGCGATCCGCGCGACGGGCTGAGCCGTGGCTCGTCTCGATGCGTCGCGCATCGCTGCCTGGCGGGGGCTCCAAGCGGTCGTCGGCCAGATCGAACGAGGGCTCGACGAGGAGCTGCGGGCGGACTGGGACATCCAGCTCGGATGGTTCGACGTGCTCGCGTCGCTCCAGCGCCTGGGCGGCCGGGCACGGCCGCTCGATGTCGCCGCGGATCTCCGCCTGCCACCGTCGAGCCTCAGCCGCCGTCTCGATCGGCTGCAGGAGGAGGGCTGGATCGCCCGGCACCGCCACGTGCCCGGCGCGGATCACCGCGCCGTCGAGATCGAACTCACGCGGACCGGTCGGCGCCTGTGGCGGGAGATGAACGTCAGCTACCGCCGAGCGATCCAGGCGCAGTTCGCGATCCATCTCGACGACGACGACATCGACGACATCCGACGGATCCTCGACCTGCTGATCGGCCTCGACCCCGAACCGCCGGACGTCACATCTGGGGTCAGACCCCAGATGTGACGTCACGCGTGGCGTCAGTCGAGGCCGGCGTACATCGCCTCGATCTCCTCGGCGTAGCGGGCGTTGACACCGCGGCGCTTGAGCTTCGAGGTCGGGGTGAGCATGTCGCTGTCGGGCATCCACTCCTCGCCGACGAGGGTGAACTTCTTGATCTGCTCGACCTGGGCGAACTGCTGGTTGACCTCGTCGATTCCGGCCTGCACCTCGGCGAGCACGTCGGGGTCGACAGCCAGCTCCGCCAACGACAGGCTCTCCTTGCCGTTGGCCTTGGACCACACCGTGGTGGCCTCGGGATCGAGCACGAGGATCGCGGACACGAACTTGCGTCCGTCACCGATCGCGGCCGCCTGGCCGATCAGCGGGATCGTCTTCAGCGCGGCCTCGAGGTTGGCGGGGCTGATGTTCTTGCCTCCCGAGGTGATGATCAACTCCTTCTTGCGGTCGACGATGCGGATGTAGCCCTCGTCGTCGATCTCCCCGATGTCGCCGGAGTGCAACCAGCCGTCGACGATCGTCTCGGCGGTCTTGTCGGGCTGCTTGAAGTATCCCTGGAACACGTTGCCGCCGCGACAGATCACCTCACCGTCGTCGGCGATCCTCACCTCCATCCCGTGGCAGCCTCGGCCGACGGTGCCGATCTTCGGGCGCTCGGGTGAGAACGTCATCGGACCGGTCGTCTCCGACATCCCGTAGATCTCGACGAGCGGCACGCCGATCGCGTTGAACCACTCGAGGACCGGTACGGGGATCGGCGCGGCGCCGGTGATCGCCAGTTCGATCGCGTCGAGGCCCACGAGCGCCCTCACGTTGGCGAAGGCCACGCTGTCGAGGAAGTCGAGGGTGGCCTGTTGTTCGTCGGTGAACTCGCCGTCGAGGTTCGAACGTCGGATCTCGATCGCTGCGTTGACGCCGTCGTCGAACTGGCCCTTGCGCTCGGGGTCGGCGGCGAGGGCGGCGTTGACGCCGTTGTAGATCTTCTCCCACACACGCGGTACACCGAACGCCAGCTGGGGGTGCACCTCCTTCAGGTACATCGTGAGCTGGTTGGGGTCCGGGCAGCAGTAGACGCTGTAGCCGAGGATCATGCTCTGGTAGTGGCTGACGGCCCGCTCGGCGATGTGGGCCATCGGCAGGTACGACACCACGCGCATCCCGAGGAAGTCGTCGAACTCGATCGAACGCTTGAGGATCTCGATCGTGTACACGACGTTGTACTGGCTGATCATCACGCCCTTCGGCGGGCCGGTCGTGCCCGAGGTGTAGATCAGCGTCGCGATGTCGTCGGGGTCGGTCGCCGCCGCCAACTCGGCGAGGTCGGCTGAACCGTGCTCCAGCAGATCGCTCGCGGGGAACACGCCCTCGGGCAGCGGACCCTCCGGCGGTTCGACGACGTAGATGCGCTCGAGCAGCGGCAGCTCGGCCCGCACCTTCAGGATGCGGTCGAGGAACCCACCGTCCTCGACGATGGCGACGCGGGCTTCGGCGTGGCCGGCGAGGTACTGGACCTCCTCGGGCGACGACGAGTTGTAGATGCTGACCGGCGTGGCCCGCAGGAACTGGCACGCCGCGTCGAACCAGTGGAAGTCGGGACGATTGCGCATCATCAGCAGCAGGCGTTCGCCCGCTCCGACTCCGACCGTCGCCAACCCTGCCGCCGCCCGGGCGACCTGG
Source organism: Ilumatobacteraceae bacterium (assembly GCA_963715285.1). GTDB lineage: Bacteria > Actinomycetota > Acidimicrobiia > Acidimicrobiales > Ilumatobacteraceae > Sva-07. Next base: position 53,147 of record CAVQRU010000008.1, read on the forward strand.
TCGGCGTACTCCTGCACCGTCCAGACGTTCCAACCGCTGTCACCCGACATCGAGTGCAGCGCCGGCGACGTGGGCGCCCGTCTGATGAGGTCGAGGAACAACTGCGGAGCGGTCGAGCGACCGGTGGCGGCTTCGACCTCGGCGATCGTGGACAAGGGCATCAACGTGGACATGTGGTCATTGTCACACGACTCGGCGCCGAGGTGAACCTCGGGGCCCGAGGATCGCGCTCGGACGACGGGCGTGACGGTGATCGCGATGTCGGTAGCGTGACCGGATGCCGGCCGTGTCGACCATCATCTGGGTGGGCGCAGGGGTCCTGATGGGCTACCTCCTGTGGAAAACCGGGATCATGATGTTGCGCAGCATGACGTCGATGCCGCCCGAGCCGCCCCCGACCGGCGAACTCCGCAAGGTGAACCGCAGGTATCGCTGCGATGTCTGCGGGGTGGAGCTGAAGTTGACGATGGCTCCGGACGAGGACCCTCCGCCCCCTCGACACTGCCTCGAGGACATGACGGAGATCGCTCCGCTCTACGACTGAGGGCCTCGCCGGTCGTCGTGCCGACCCCGAATCCGCAGTTGTCCACAGCATTGGGGACAACCTGGGTGGAACCACATCGATGTCATTCGACGTTTCCCACAGACCGAGAACGTCAGGGTCGGCGCGGCCGGCGGTGCGTTCGCGACGTCAACGCCACTTGGTGGCGGTCCAGAGCCCACCGAGGATGCACACGAGCCCGATCAGCGTCGGAATGTTGCTGTCGGTGAAGACCAGGTAGCGCGCCATGATCATCAGGCCGCCGATGATCAACAGCGCCAGCATGATGATCGGAATCCAGTGCGGCGGGATCAACTCGCGTTTGGTCGCCTTGGGCGTGTAGCGCGACGACGCCGCCACGGCGTGGTGCGGTTCGTCGGACGAGGCCTGGGTGTGCCGGTCCTCGGGCCGGGTCCCCTTGGGGGTCACCCGGCCACCGCCGGTCTTTCGCTTCGGGGGAGCCATGCAGGGTGGAGCATACGTGATCGGACGGGGAGAGCGTTCACGGGCGTCGCTGGTCGCTCGTGGCGAATCGACGTCACCGCGATGCGGTGGGCGGCCCATACTGGTGCGGTGCCGCGTGTCCTCGTGATCGACAGCTATGACAGCTTCGTGTACAACCTCGTCCAGTATCTCGGCGAACTCGGTGCGGAGCCGGTCGTCGTCCGCAACGACCAGGTGACGGTGGCTGATGCCGTGGCGATGGAGCCCGACGCCGTGCTGTTGTCGCCGGGCCCCGGACGACCCGAGACGAGCGGCATCATCTGCGATGCGATCGGATCGTTCGCCTCGATCGGCACACCGGTGTTCGGCGTCTGCCTGGGTCACCAGGCGATCGGTCACGTGTACGGCGCCGCCGTGGTCGGTGCGCCCGAGTTGATGCACGGCAAGACATCGGAGATCCTGCACGACGGCACGGGCGTGTTCGCCGGTCTCCCGTCGCCGTTGACCGCCACCCGATACCACTCGTTGACCCTCGAGCCGTCGAGCATTCCCGACGAGTTGGCCGTCACGGCGCGTAGCGCCGACGGCGTCGTGATGGGTGTGCGTCATCGCACCCTCGACGTGGAGGGTGTCCAGTTCCACCCCGAGAGCATCCTGACGGGCCACGGTCACGACCTGCTCGCCAACTTCCTCGCTCGCGCCGCCCCGGTTGCATCCTGACGGCCCCGCCGATCGGCGGGGTCAGGGGATCGTCGTCGTGGTCGGGATGATCGTCGTCGTGGTCGGGACGGTCGTGGTCGTGGTCGTCGTGGGAGGGATCGTCGTGGTCACGGGCGCGACCGCCTTGCCGACGGTGATGGTGATGGCGGTGCCGGGATCGGCCTGCGAGCCCGCGGGCAGGCTCTGTGCGATCACGCGACCGTCGTCGGGGCTGCCGGCGGCGACGTCGACGAACGCGACGTTGGGCACCAGCCCCTGCTCGGTCAGCGTGTTGGTCGCCTGAGCCTGCGTCCGCCCGACCACGGCGGGCACCGTGATCGGCTCGGGCCCGTTCGAGACGATGATCAGGACGTCGCTGCCCTTCAGCACGAACTCGCCGGGCCCCGGGCGGACCTCCATCACGGTGCCTGCCGACACGGTGGAGCTCGACCGGACATCGGTGGTCACCACGAACTCGTACGGCGGCCCGCTCAGGACATCACGCGCCTCGACCTCGTCCATCCCGATCACTTCGCCGGGAACCTGGACACTGGCAGGAGGTGCAGCGACGACCAGGTTGACCGTGGTGCCCTGGAGCGCAGGCGTCCCGGCTGCCGGGTCGCTCGAGATCACGGTGTTCTCCGCGAGGTCGTCGCGCTCCTGTTGGATGATCTCGCCGACGACGAAGCCGTCGGCGGCCAAGCGCTCGCTGGCTTCGGCAAAGGGGAGCGCGACCACGTTGGGGACCGGGACCAGCTGCGGATCGGGGTTGAAGAAGATCTCGACCACCTGGTCCTTGAGGATCAGTGTGCCGGCGACCGGATCGGTCCTCACCACGAAGTTGACCGCGACAAGGGAACTCTCCTCCGGCGTCGTGACGAATCGGATGTCCTTGGCGGTCAGATCGGCCGTCACCTCTTCGAGCGGGCGGTTGGTGTAGTCGTCGAGCACGAACTGTGTCGGCTCGGCCTCGCCCTCGTCGCCGCTCAGCGCCTGGAAGAGCAGGACGCCGCCGACCACGAGCAGGATCAGCGCGAGGAACGCGCCCAGTGCGTACCAACCCGTTCGCGACGGGTTGGTGTCGTAGTACATCGCGTCGGCGGATGCACCGGTGGGGTAGCCGGCTTCGACCATGCCGGTCGACGGGACCGAGGCCGCCCGAGGCGCACCCGCGGGGAGACTGCCGGTCGGTGCAATGGTGGGGTTGACCGTGGTGGCGCCTGCCACTGCGGCACCCGCGACTGCAGCACCTGCCACGGTGGCTGCACCAGCCGCGGCTCGCCCCTGCGCGTTGGCTGCGGCGGCGAGCGCCTGGACCGGTTCGTCGTTGCGGAAGCGGCGCAGGTCGTCGCGCAGGGCCGCGGCGCTCGGATAGCGCAGCTTGGGGTCCTTGGCGAGCAGCTTGGCGACGATTGCCTCGAACGACCGTGGGACGTCGGCGACGATCTGCACGAGCGGTTGCGGTGCGTCATGGACCTGCTTGTACGCGATGCTCACCGGGTTCTCACCGGTGAACGGCGGCCGACCGGCGACCATCTCGTACATCACGATGCCGAGGGAGTAGAGGTCGCTGCGAGGGTCGGGCTGGGCCCCTTGGGCCTGTTCGGGCGAGAAGTACGTCGCGGTGCCCATCACCGAGCCGACCTGGGTGAGGTTCGACTCGGTCGGTGCGTTGAGTGCCCGAGCGATGCCGAAGTCGGCCACCTTCACCTGGCCGTTCGTACCGATCAGGATGTTGGCGGGTTTGATGTCGCGGTGCGCGACGTGGTTGTCGTGCGCGAACCCGAGCGCAGCGGCGACCTCGCTCGCGATCTCCGCTGCCTGCTTCGACGTGAGCTGCTTGTTGGTGGTGAGGATCTCCGCCAACGTGCGGCCCTGCACCTCCTCCATCACGATGAAGTAGGTCCCCTCGTACTTGCCCCAGTCGTACACGTTGACGATGTTCGGGTGCGACAGGCTGGCCGCGGACTGTGCTTCTCGGCGGAACCGCTCGACGAAGTTGGCATCGGTGGCGAACTCGGGGAAGAGGACCTTGACGGCGACCTGGCGGTCGAGCAGGAGGTCGCGCGCGGAGAACACGTCGGCCATGCCGCCGCGCCCGATCCGTTTGTGGATCTCGTAACGGTCGTTGATGACCGTCGCCTCGCCGTTGTTCGTCACGATGTGCCTTCTGCGCCGGAACTCCGGTTGACGGCGCTGGGCAAGGTTACCGAGCAGGTGTGGTGCATTCTCGGCAGTGTCGCCGGGTCCGGGTTCACGTGCCGTCTCCCGCGACGGTGCCGCCGGGGATGGTCGACCCGGCCGGTGGGGCCTGCGGCTGGGGTTGCGGTGTGATCGGCTGGGAGCCGGCACCGGTGAGCAGGTAGTCGAGCATGCCCTTGGCCAACGGCCCGGCGAGACGTCCACCGGTTGCCGCGACGTCGGCCGTCGACTGCACGTCGGTCAGCACGACCGACACGGCGTACTGCGGGTTGTCGGCTGGGGCGAAGGCGATGATCCATGCGTGGGACAGGTCCGGATTGCTCGGGTCACCCAACTGTGCCGTACCGGTCTTGGCCGCGACGGGGATGCCTCCCTCCAAGGCGATGCAGCAACTGGCGGTGCCACGCTCGGCGACGCCGATCATCAGCTGCGTCATGATCCCGGCGTTGGCGGGCGACAACGGTGTCTTCCACACCTCGGGATCGGTCCGGTCGAGTACGCGGCCGGCCTGGTCGTAGGTGGTCTGCACGGCGTAGGGCTTCATCATCCGGCCGCCGTTGGCGACCGCACCGGCCACCATCGCCATGTGGAGCGGCACCATCTGCACCTCGCTCTGGCCGAACCCGCGGATGGCGAGGAGGGGGAGTTCCTGCGCGAGGTTGGAGGTGTTGCCGAACGTGCTCGCTGCCGGCCGGGGCAGGTCGATCGGGAGCTCCTCGCCGATGCCCCAGGCGGCCGTGCCGTCGACCATCGCCTCGGGGCCGAGCAGCGTGGCGAGTTGGGCGAAGGGGATGTTGCAGCTGCGGGCGAACACGGTGGCGAGGTCGCCGCCGCACAGGCTGCCGTTGTAGTTCTGGATCGGGTCGTTCGTCTGCGGCGGCACCCACTCGCGTTCGTTCGGGAAGCTGTTGTCCAGCGTGAGGATCCCGCTCTCGAGGGCGATGCCCGTGGTGACCACCTTGAACGTCGACCCCGGCATGTACCGCTCCTGGTAGGCCTGCGCGAGCAACGGATTGCCCTCGGCGTTCTGGAGATCGGTGATCGCCTGCTGGGCGATGTCGAAGTCTGCGTTGACGAACGTGTTCGGGTCGTAGGTCGGGTTGCTGTACATCGCCCGGATCGCGCCGGTCGCCGGCTCGATCACCGTGATCGACCCGGTGCGGCCACCGAGCAGGAACTTGGCGACCTCCTGGGCGTCCTCGCGCACGGCGAGTTCGACGGTGCCGGTGGTGCCCACGTCACCGCCGAGGAGATCGCCGAGACCGCGCACCTGCTGTTCGGTGGTGGACCCGGTCAGCACGTCGCCGTACAGCCGCTCGACCTGGGTGGAGCCGAATGCGAACGTGTAGTAGCCGGTGATGTCGGCGAGCAGGTCGCCGGTCGGGTACTCGCGACGGAAGTTGTACGGCTCGCCGGGCCTGGTCGGGAACGACACCGCCGCCACCTGGCCGTCGGCGGTGATGATCGGCCCGCGGGGCTTGTTGAACTCGCGCAGGACCTGCCGGGTGTTGTCGAACCGGGCGTCGAGCTCCTGCTTGCGGCCCACCTGCCAGTAGTTGAGCGCGACGAAGAGCACGACGTAGCACGCCATGAGGCCCACGGCGAGCTGGCGGATCTGGCGGTTCACGTCAGGCCAGTCCCTCGACGCTCGACCCGTGACGCTCGGCACGACGGATGCGTCTCGACAGGCGCCACGCCTTCCACCGTTCGGTCGGCGTCGGCTCGTCGGGGAGTTCGCCGAGGCGACGGGCGGAGGAGTCCGACAGCCGGATCAGCAGTGCGAGCAGGACGTAGTTGGCCACGAGCGAGGAGCCGCCGTAGCTCACGAACGGCAACGTGATGCCGGTCAGGGGCACCACCTTGATGACCCCGGCGATGATGATGAATCCCTGGACGCCCACGATGGTGGTGAGGCCCACGGCGAGCAGCTTCTCGAAGGTCCGGTCGGTCCGCAGCGCCGTCCGCAGACCGGCGCCGACGAGGAGGATGAACGCCATCAGCACGGCGGAGGCGCCGATCAGCCCCCACTCCTCGGCGATCGCGGCGAAGATGAAGTCGTTCTGGGCCTCGGGCACCTGGCCGGGGTTCCCCCGTCCGAGGCCGGTGCCCGTCAGCCCGCCGTCGGCGAGGCCGTAGAGCGCCTGGATGATCTGGTAGCCCCGATCGAGGGGGTCCTCCCACGGATCGAGCCACACGTCGACCCTGGTCTGGACGTGACCGAACTGCGTCCACGAGAAGTACGCCGCTGCGCCGAACAGGGCGGTGCCGATCAGGAGATAGCTGACCCGTTCGGTGGCGACCCACATCATCACGACGAACAACGTGAAGAACAGCAGCGACGAGCCGAGGTCGCGTTGGAACACCATGACGACGACGGCGAATCCCCAGGCCATCACGATCGGAGCGATGTAGCGCGGTTCGGGAAGATGGAACGGGCCGATTCTCCAGGTCGATGCCGCGATCAACTCGCGTCGATCGGCGAGATACGACGCGAAGAAGATGGCGAGAGCGATCTTGGCGAACTCACCGGGCTGGAAGTTGATCGGTCCGAGACTCACCCAGATGCGAGCGCCGTTGATGTTGACGCCGAGGCCGGGCGCCAGCGGCAGCAGGAGCAGGAACGCTCCGCCGAAGAAGAACAGCCAGCTGTAGCGGGCCAGGTCGGTCGCTCGCTGCACGACGAGGAGCGTCATGACGAAGGCGCCGATCGCGACCAGGCTCCACGTGGCCTGGAGGCCTGCGAGTTCGTCGTCGAGACGGGTGATCATGACGAACCCGACGCCGTGCAGCAATGCGGCGAGCGGCAGCAGCGTGCCGTCGGCGCCGCGGGCGACGAGGCGCACCATCACGTGGGCGCACAGCAGCAACCCGAGCAGGATGGCGACGAAGACGACGATGCCAGGCGGGATCTCGGCGTTCGTGCCGAGGGCGGTGATCGTGTAGGCCGCGCCGGTGATCAGCGCCGCCATGAACACCAACGTGAGTTCGGTGGCCCGGCGGCTGCGTGCGAGTGGCGAATCGCCGATGGCCGGCGACTCCTCGACCGCGAACGTGGTCACGTCGCTCATGGCGGCGTCACGGCCCCGCGATCGTGGTCACCCCGGTGGGCGCTCCGGCGTCGATCGCGGTGGCGACCGTGGTCGGTGGCACCGTGGTCGGTGGCACGGTCGTCGTGGTCGTCGTCGTCGTGGTGGTGGTCGTCGTCGTGACACCGTCGCGGATGAACTCTGCTGCCGCATCGGCGGAGTCGAACGTCGGCTCGGAGTCGATCTCTGCCGCCACGTCGGGTTCGAGGTCGTCGCGGGTCGGGCCAGCGGAGCTCTCGGCGGTCGGCTCGATCCAGAGCACGCCGCCGGGACGTCCCTGGTAGATGATCGCCTGATCGTCGTCGTCGAACGCCACGAAGTACCCGCTGCGGGCCCAGACCGACATGACGACGACGACCACGACGATCGCCGCCGCGACGGCGAAGCCGATCGCCACTCGCTTGAGGTTGGTGTGTCGCCGGGCTGCGGCCTGCTCGCCGGGGGTGTTCGGAGTGTCGAGTCCGGGTCGGCCGTCCGCGTCGACCGGTGGCGCGGCCGGGTCGGCATCGAGTTCGAGTGTGCCCGCTGGGGTCGGGTCGGCGGCACCGTCGGCCCACAGGGGGACGACGTCGAGTTCCATGGTGGGATCGGGCGGATCGTCACCGTCGAGGACGTCGAGGACGATGACGGTGATGTTGTCGCGTCCGCCGGCGGCGTTCGCCAACTGCACGAGGAGGTCGGCCGCGTCCTGAGGGTCGGACTCGTTCACGAGTGTCGAAGCGATGTCGTCGTCGTCGACCTCGTCGACCAGGCCGTCGCTGCACAGCACGAAACGGTCGCCCTTGATGAGCGGCAGCGTCCACCAGTCGACGCGGACATCGGGCTCGATGCCGAGCGCGCGGGTGATGATGTTGCGCCGCGGATGGTTGCGGGCCTCGGCCTCGGTGATGTGCCCGGTCGAGACCAACTCCTGTACGTAGCTGTGGTCGACGGTCACTCGGCGCAGACGTCCGTGGCGGAACAGGTAGGTGCGCGAGTCGCCGACGTTGGCGAGGACGAGGGCTTCGCTCGGCTCGGCCGGCACGATCGGCGTCACGTCGCCGGGCAGATCGCCGGGCCGATCGCCGGGCTGATCGCCGGCGCTGGCGCTGTCGGGCGCGGGTGGCCCGTCGTTGATGTCGATGTTGGGTTCCGCGCGTCCGGCGTGGTGGTCGGCGATCACGGCGATCGCGGTCACCGTCGTGCCCATGCCTGCCTGGCCGGGGTTGGCGATCGCGGCCCGGAAGATGTCGCCGTTCGCCGTACGGATCGCGGACACGACCCCGTCCGCCGACGGCAGGTCGTCGCCCTCGAGGAGTTCGGCGATCCGTTCCACGGCGAGCTGGCTCGCCACTTCGCCGGCCTCGTGGCCGCCCATCCCGTCAGCGACCACGAACACGCGGTGGGTGACGAGCAGGCTGTCCTCGTTGGCCGGGCGGAGTTGGCCGGTGTGCGTGGTGGCGCCGACGCGGAGATCGGCCATCACTGGGCCTCGATCACGGTGGTGCCGACCTGGATTCGATCGCCGGGGTGGAGCAGTCTGGAGCCGACGAGTTTCGAGCCGTTGTGGAACGTGCCGTTGGTCGACCCGAGATCCTCCACCATCGGCTGGCCCTCGTAGTCGTAGATGCGCAGATGGAGTTGTGAGACGTACGCGTCGTCGTCGATCGTGATCGTGCACCCCGGCTCACGGCCGAGCGTGATGTCGCCGTCGAGTGCCACGGTCATGCCGCGTCGTACTTTCGGCTCCAGGATCACGAGCCGACTGGCGCGGCGCTTGGCCTGCTGCTTGGCGTGTTTGGACTGTTTGCGACCGACCGGCGCCGGCGCGACGGGCCGGGGCGTGGGCGTGGTGGTGTGCGGCCGTCGCGGCGCTCCGCCCGGAGCACCGGCCATCGGCCGCCTCACCGGGGTGCGGACCTCGCTCCACACCGCCCAGAGCACGCGCGCGAAGAAGAGATAGAGCAGTCCCAGGAGGACGAACTTGAGAATGTTGAGGACTTGATCGGTCATGGGACGAGGAGCTCGTGCTCCGTGCGGTCAGGAGGCCTCGAACCGGATGTGCGTGGCGCCGACGCTGATGATGTCACCGTCGGAGAGGCGGTGCTCGCCGGTGATCTTGACACCGTTGACCATCGTGCCGTTGGTGGAGCCGAGATCGCTGACCACGAAGGCGGTGGCGCTCGGCCGGACCTGGGCGTGGCGGCGGCTGATGTTGCTGTCGTTGACCGACACGTCGCATTCGGGCAGACGGCCGATCGTGATCGCTTCGTCGTTGATGTAGACGCGTTGTCCCGATGGCAGGACCAGCGATCCCATGCCCGGCCCGGTGGTCGCCTGCTTGAGTTGGCTGACGATGCCGAATCGGCCGCTGCGCAGGTCGTTGTCGACGGTGAGCTCGACCGTGACGGGGCCCATGAAGTGGTACCCCTCCTCCCGGGCGTACTCGCGAGCGGCCTCGGCGAGTTCGGCGACGAGGGCGTCCTCGATGTCACCGAATCCGGCGTGATCGGCAGCGTTGAGCATCACGGTGAAGTCGTTCGGGACGATGCGCCGGCCCTTGACGTCGACGGAGCGGTTGTCGTCCATCTCGCGCACGAGACGACGGCCGAGTTCGATGGGACGGATTGACCCGCGGGAGCGACGAGAGAACACGCCATCGACCATACGCTCCAGACGGTGCTCCAGTGACTGCAATCCCATAGGTGGAGTGCGAGGCTACTGCCCACCGTCGGGCCACCGTCGTCGCATCCCTCCGTGCGATCACGACGCGCCCCCTCCCCCCACAACCGATGAGCGAGTCCCCCACAGTCTGGGCCTTGCCTCATCGCTCGGTGGTTTCTTCCCGCGTCCACCCAGTGCGATGAGCGACACCCCCGGATTCGGGGCGTTCGCTCATCGCGTGGGGATTTCGGCGTGTGGGAACGATGCGAGGGTGCGCTAGCGTTCTGGGCTCCACTTGCGCGAGTGGCGGAATGGCAGACGCGCCAGCTTCAGGTGCTGGTGTCCGAAAGGGCGTGGGGGTTCAAGTCCCCCCTCGCGCACGATGAGCCCCTTGCTGAGCAGGGGGTTCGTTCGCGTTCGGGCCGGTGCCGATCGGTCGACCAGCGTGCCGCTGGTGCGGAATCGCTGGGGCCGAGTAGTCGATTGTTGACTAGTCTGCCCGGATGCGTTCGCGGGTGATCGGGGCAGTGGCGGCGGTTGCCGGCTGTGCCGTGGCCGGCGTCTCGTGCGCAGGGGCGACGAGCTCGTCGGACGCAACGGTCACGGTGTTCGCAGCCGCGTCGCTCACCGAGGCCTTCGGTGAACTCGGCGACGCCTTCGACGCCGCGAACCCCGACACCGAACTCGTCGTCAGCTTCGCGTCGTCGTCCGACCTCGCCCGCCAGATCATCGAAGGTGCACCCGCCGACGTCTTCGTGTCGGCTGACCTCGACAACATGGCCAAGGTCACCGATGCGGACGCGGCGATCGGCCGACCGGTCGTCTTCGCCACCAACCGTGCCGAGATCATCGTGGAGCCCGGCAATCCGCTCGAGATCGTCGAGGTCGCGGATCTTGCCGACCCGGATCTCGTCCTCGTCGTCTGTGCACCCGAGGTGCCGTGCGGGTCGTACGCCGAACAGGTCGTCTCGAACGCCGGCGTCACCGTGATCCCGGACTCGCTGGAGGAGAACGTCAAGGCCGTCGTCGCCAAGGTCACCCTGGGGGAGGCGGACGCCGGGATCGTCTACGCGACCGACGTGCTCGCTGCGGGCGACGAGGCCACCGGTGTCGAGATCCCCGACGACGTCAACGTCGTCGCCGACTATCCGATCGTCGCGGTCTCCGACGACGCCGAGTCGGCGGCGTTCGTCGATTTCGTGCTCGGTCCCGCCGGCCAGACGATCCTCGCTCGTCACGGATTCGGCGCACCACACGGATTCGGCGCACCACACGGATTCGGCGCACCACACGGATTCGGCGCACCACACGGATTCGGCGCGTCATGACGTCGCACCCGCGTGGCCAGCGAACACCGCTCCCCCCGATCGTGTTCGTCCTCGCGATCGTCACCATCGCGTTCTTCGCTCTGCCGTTCATCGGTTTGTTGTGGCGAGCTCCGTGGGGCTCGATGCTCGACGTCATCGGTCAGCAGTCGGTGCGCACTGCGCTGTGGCTGTCACTGCGGACGTCGCTCGCCGCCACCTTCCTCGCGTTCGTGTTCGGCGTGCCGTTGGCCTGGCTGCTCGCGCGTGTCCCGTTCCGCGGCAGCTCCGCAGTTCGAGCGCTGTGCACACTGTCGATGGTGTTGCCGCCGGTGGTGGCCGGCGTCGCGCTCTTCTTCTCGTTCGGTCGACGGGGTCTCTTCGGGCAGTACCTCGACCGGTGGTTCGGCATCCAGCTCCCGTTCACGACCTGGGGCGTCGTGGTGGCGCAGACGTTCGTGGCGATGCCGTTCCTCGTGATCACGGTGGAAGCGGCGCTCCGCCAGATGGATCGCCGCACCGAGGATGCCGCCCGCACGCTCGGCGGCTCGCGGTGGTACGTGTTCCGCCGGGTGACGGTGCCCACCATCCAGCCGGCCCTGATCGCCGGTGGCGTGCTCGCGTGGGCGCGTGCGCTGGGCGAGTTCGGCGCCACGATCACCTTCGCGGGCAACTTCCCCGGCACCACCCAGACGATGCCGCTCGCCACCTATCTCGCCCTCGAGACCGATCCGCAGGAGGCACTGGTGATCAGCATCGTGCTCATCGCCGTGTCGTTCGCGGTGCTCGTCGGCCTCCGCGACCGTTGGCTCCACGGCGCCCGAGCCGGGTTCGCATGAGCCTCGACGCCCGCATCGCTGTGCGCCGCGGCGACTTCGACCTCGACGTCGACCTCTCCACCGATGCCGGAGAGGTGCTCGCCGTGCTCGGACCGAACGGCTCGGGCAAGTCGACGCTGCTGAGTGCGCTGTCCGGGCTGCTCGCGATCGACTCCGGACGCATCTGTGTCGACGGCGCCGTCCTCGACGATCCCGCCGCCGACGTGTTCGTCCCGCCCGAGCGCCGCCCGATCGGTGTCGTCTTCCAGGACCACGTGCTCTTCGCCCACTTGAGCGCCCGCGAGAACGTCGCGTTCGGTCTGCGTGCCCGCGGTGTCGGCAAGGCGCAGGCCCGGTCGGTCGCGACGTCGTGGCTCGAGCGCGTGGGCCTCGAACGGTTCGCCGACGTTCGGCCCGACCGACTGTCCGGCGGGCAGGCCCAACGTGTGGCACTCGCTCGTGCGCTCGCAACCGATCCGGCGCTGCTGCTGCTCGACGAACCGCTCGCCGCGCTCGACGTCAGCACCCGCCAGGAGGTGCGCCGCAGTCTCCGCGAGCACCTCGCCACCTTTCCGGGGATGCGCCTCCTCGTGACCCACGACCCGGTCGACGCGTACGCGCTCGCCGATCGCGTCGCGATCCTCGAGCACGGACGCATCGCCCAGATCGGGACGATCGCCGAGGTGACGGCGCACCCCCGCTCGCGGTACGTCGCCGAGCTCGTGGGCACCAACCTGGTGCGCGGCGTCGTGGCCGATGGAGTGTTGGTGACCGACACCGGTGCCCGGATCGCCGTTGCCGCGGACCCCGGCCCCGTGTTCGCCGTGATCCGCCCGCAGGCGATCACATTGTCGCTGTCGGCCGATCCGTCGAGCAGCGCCCGCAACACATGGCTCGGCGTGGTCGGCGACGTGGAGCGCCTCGGCGATCGCGCCCGCGTCGGCGTCGTCGACCATCGCGGCGGCATCGACGTCGTCGCCGAGATCACCACGGCCTCGCTCGACGACCTGGCGCTCCGGCCCGGCGACCCCGTCCACGCGTCGCTCAAGGCGACCGACATCACCACCTATCCGGTGTGAAGGTACCCGGTGTGAACGTCGTGCGACGCGGTGGTGCATCACGGGCGACGCGATCCGACGGCGACCTGCTCCTCGGCGAGTGGGCATGCCTCGGCCTGCTGTGCGCCGAACCGCGCCATGGGTTCGCTGTCGCTGCGCTGCTGCGGCCCGACGCGGAGATCGGTCGGATCTGGTCACTGTCGCGGCCGCTCACCTACCGAGCGCTCGACCAGCTGGTCGAGCGCGGCTTCGTCGCGGCGGTCGGGTCCGAGCCGGGAGCCGCCGGCCCGAATCGCACGATCCTGGCCGCCACCGGATCGGGCCGTACCCAGCTTCGGCGATGGCTGCAGACCCCGGTCGAGCACCTGCGCGACCTGCGGAGCGAACTCCTGCTCAAGATCGCCCTCGCCGGCCTGTGTGGCGTCGCGATCGACGACATGTTGATCACCCAGCAGCAGCGTCTCGACGAGCAGTCGCAGGCGCTCGCCGCGTCGGCGTTCGACCCGACCGGCGCCGTGGTCGACGCCGTTTCACTGTGGCGCTACGAGGCGACCCAGGCCGGCCTGCGGTTCCTCGCCCGGCTCGGGTGACGGCTCGGGGGTGACGGCTCGACGTCGGAGAGGTCTCGCGGTCACGCGCGACGGTTCAGCCGGTACGTCGCGAGCGCCGCCGCGATCGCCAGCAGTGCCAGCGTCGAGACCATGCCGACGGTGGTGACCGCGTGCGGCACCGTGCTGGTGGCACCGGGGTTGCGGTCGGCGATCCCGATCGGACGGTCGCCCAGTTCGGTGAGCGACGTGACCCACATGGTCGCCGCGACAGTGACACCTCCGGCCGCGAGGCCGAGCCCCCAGCTGCGCACGATCAGCATGCCGACCATTGCGACGATCGCGATCAGCGCCACCTGGCCCAGGCGCCCGGCGAAGAACGCCGTCGGCAGATCCTGGCTCGGGTCCGTGGAGCGGAAGTTGTCGGCGAAGTCGGCCTGACCGACCGGCACCAACGGCCCGAAGGCGAGGACCACCCCGGCCACCGCCGTCACCGCTGCCACGAGCGGGTTGAGGGCCGGGCGACCTCCGGTGCCGACGGATCGCAGCGATGCGATGAAGACGAGCAGCCCGACCACACCCACACCGACGATCAACCACCAGCCGAGATCTCGCGTGATGCGCAGGACGAAGACCTCCGAGGAGGTGCGCGTGATCGACTCCGCCACGGCGATGGGGACTTCGGCGAGGCCGATCGACAATCCGGCCCAGCCAGCGAGCGCGAGACCAGCTCCACCTGCGACGCCGGCACCCCAGCGGAGCCCGAAACAGGCGAGCAGGCTGCCGAGCACCATGACCGCCGCGCCGACGAACACCGCGAGGTCGAGGTTGGTACCCAGGTCCGCCAGTGTCCGTGAGCCGGTGACGATCCCCGGGGCGGGCCGGGTGGTGCGAATGTCGACGACGTCGGCCACCATCGTCATCAGGGCCGCCGTGATGCCGAAGATCGAGAGGATGAGGATCGCCCGCAACCTGAACGGCTCCCGTGGTGTCGGATACTCCGCCAGGTCGGCCTCGTCGAAGACGGCGGGTGTCTCGGCCGTGTCGTCGATCGTGGTGATCGCGACCGGGATCGTGTCGGGCTCCGTCGACGGTGAGACCGGTGGGACCTGCTCGACGACCTCGTCGACCGGTTCGGTGGGCAACGCGTCGATCGGTTGGGTGGGCAGGTCGGGGTCGATCGTCGTGGGTGGGGTGTCGATGGGTCGGGTGGGCGACGCGTCGATCGGTTGGGTGGGGAGGTCGGGGTCGATGGTCGTCGTTGGGATGTCGGCGGGTGGGGTGTCGGTGAGTGGGGTGTCGGTGAGTGGGGTGTCGGTGAGTGGGGTGGGCAGGTCGGCGTCGGTGGGCGTGGGCGGCGGGAGTGGTCCCGGGGGCGCGAGGGGTCGCCCGCACTCGTGACAGAACTTCTGGTGCTCGGTGACGTCGACCCCGCAGTCAGGACATCCCATTCCGACGACTGTACGGGGTCACGACGCCATTGGTCCGAGCGCGGCGCTGCCGCAGCGGTCGGACCGGGCGCGAGACTGTGCTGATGGCGGGACGATTTGCCCCATCGCCCACCGGCGATCTCCACCTCGGCAACCTGCGAACCGCGGCGTTGGCGTGGCTGTCGGCTCGATCGCAGGGCCTGGAATTCATCGTGCGGATGGAGGACCTCGACCGTCACCAGTCCAGCCGCGACCACGAGTCCGGACAGCTCCGAGATCTTGCCGCGATCGGGCTCGACTGGGACGGCCCGGTGGTACGTCAGAGTGAGCGATTCGACCTCTACGAGCAGGCGATCACCGAACTCTCCGGCCTCGGCCTCGTGTACGAGTGCTACTGCAGCCGGCGTGAGATCCGCGAGGAGATCGCCGCTTCGAGCCAGGCGCCCCACGGCCCGCCCGGGTCCTACCCGGGGACGTGTCGCGACCTGTCCGCTCAGCAGCGGGCGCGCCGTCGGGCCGAGGGCCGACCGCCGGCGTTGCGGCTTCGATCTGACGGGCGGACGATCGAGTTCGTCGACCGCGTCGTCGGCCCCGTTCGGGGTCTGGTCGACGACGTCGTCCTGCGACGCAACGACGGCGTGCCGGCCTACAACCTGGCGGTCGTGGTCGACGACGCCGACCAAGCGGTGACCGAGGTGGTGCGAGGTGACGACCTCGTCTGGTCGACCCCCCGTCAGATCTGGCTCCAGGAACTGCTGGGCCTGCCCCGGCCCCGGTACGCCCACGTGCCGCTCGTCGTCGATCGGGACGGCGAGCGGTTGGCCAAACGTGCCGGGATGGCGGTGACGTTGCAGGATCTCGACGCGAGCGGTGTGAACGTCACCGAGACGATCCGCTGGATCAGCGGGAGCCTCGGCGACGAAACGACCACGCTGCGTGACCTCGCGTCACGCTTCGACATCGCCACCATCGCTCCCGACCCGAGTCCGGCACCGCCATGGGCCGCTCGCGTGCTCTGAACATCGAGCTGGTGCCGACACGGTCGCGGACGGGGCCGTTAGGCTCACCGACCGTGGTGGAGAAGGAACGTCGTCGCGGGGTGATCGGCACCGTCGTGGTGTTCGGCGCGGTCGTGCTCGTGGGATGCGCCACGGCGGTCACCAGCGGATCGGGCGGCGAGGGAGCGAGCGCGTCGCCGCAGGGTGCGATCTCGGCACTCGACGAGGTCACCACCACGTCGGATCCCGCATCCACGGCCACACCGCCCACCACCCAGGCCCCGCCCACCACCGAAGCCCCCACCACGACCGAGGCCCCCACCACCACGGCTCCGCCCACGACCCAGGCCCCGACCACGACGGTCGCCCCGGTGATCGAGATGGTCGATGCGATCGACCCGCCGCTCCAGGCGGTCGGTACCAGCAACGGCAACGAAACGGCCCGCATCCAGTTGCGTCTGTTCCAACTCGGGTTCTGGTTGTCGGCGGCCGACGGCCAGTACGGGCTCACGACGAGACAGGCCGTCATGGCCTTCGAGAAGTACATGGGCCTCGAGGCCGACGGCAAGGTCGACCAGGCGACCGCCGAGGCACTCACCGCGATCACGCAGCGCCCGACTGCACGGGCGAACTCCGGCACGCTCGTCGAGGTCGACAAGGGCAAGCAGGTGCTGTTCTTCGTGATCGACGGACGCACCGAGTGGATCCTCAACACCTCCACCGGCAACGGCGAGGCGTACACCGAGCAGGACAAGAACACTCCCGGCGAGATGATCAGCGGTGTGTCGCTCACCCCGAGCGGACTGCACAGGGTCAACCGTGAGCGTCCCGACGGCTGGTGGGAAGGGGATCTCGGCGAGATCTACCGGCCGAAGTACTTCGTCGGCGGTGTGGCCGTCCACGGATCGAACAGCATCCCCGCCTACCCGGCCTCGCACGGCTGCGTCCGGGTGAGCGTGCCGGCGATGGACTGGATCTGGAACAGCGGCATCATGCCGATGACGACCCCGGTCTGGGTCCACGACGGGGTCTGACCGGCGGCGTCCGGCATCGAACACCGCCCCGGCTGATCGGCCGACCTCCCGCTGATTGACGCCGACGATTCGCCGTCTGGGAGACTCCCGCCATGCTGCCGTCGATCGGAGACACCCGGCCATGGGCCGATCCCCACGTCGTCTCGTTGGGCCGCCTCGACATGCGTCCGCCGACGACGACGGCGGCGTCGGTCGACGACCTCCGTGCCGGTGCTCCGTCGCGCTGGCGGCGGTCGCTGAACGGGCGATGGGACTTCCGCAGGTTCGACTCACCCGACGACGTTCCGGCCGCCGCCGTCGTGCGTCCGGTGTCCGGGCGATGGACCAAGATCACCGTCCCCGGCAACTGGACCCTGCAGGACACCGGCGATCTCCCGCAGTACACCAACGTCCGGATGCCGTTCCCGGGTCCGCCGCCTCGCCTGCCCGACCGCAATCCGACCGGTGTCCACCGTCGCCTGGTGACGATCCCGGCGGGGTGGACCGGACGCCAGATCGTCCTCCACCTCGGGGGAGCGGAGAGCGTCCACGCGGTGTACGTCAACGGCACCTTCGTCGGCTACGGCACCGACAGCCGCCTGGCGAGCGAGTACGACATCACCGATGTCGTCCGGCCCGGCCCCAACGATCTCGCGATCGTCGTGGTGCGCTGGAGCGCCCACAGCTACGTCGAGGACCAGGACCAGTGGTGGATGGCCGGACTCCACCGCGAGGTGTACGTCGAAGCCCGTGCCGAGGTGCACGTCGGTGCCCTCGTGTGCGACGCCGGCCTCGATGGCACCGTCGGCACCCTCGAGGCGCGCGCCACGCTCGCCGGTCTACGTCCACCCGAGTCCGGCTGGCAGGTCCGCTTCGCACTCCAGACGATCGGAGGGCGTCGGATCGGCCGTGCGGTCACCGCTCCTCTCCGATCCCGATTCGACCAGCCCTACGTGTTCACCGGGCACACCGCCACCGCGCACTTCCGAGTCGACGACGTCGAACCGTGGTCGGCCGAATCGCCGACGCGGTACCGCGTCGTGGCCGAACTGCTCGATCCCGACGGCGACGTCACCGAGGTCCACGAGCAGCTGATCGGGTTCCGGTCGGTCGAGGTACGCGACCGGCAGCTCCTCGTGAACGGCGAGCCGGTGTGGATCTTCGGCGTCAATCGCCACGACCACCATCCCACGCGGGGCAAGGCGGTCACGGTCGACGACATGCGCGACGACCTGCTCGCCATGCGCCGGCACAACATCACCGCGGTCCGCTGCTCGCACTATCCGAACGATCCCCGGTTCCTCGACCTCTGCGACGAGATCGGGATGTACGTCGTCGACGAGGCCAACATCGAGAGCCACGCCTACAACACGAGTCTCTGCAACGACCCCCGGTACCGCTCCACGTGGCTGTCGAGAGGTGCACGGATGATCGAGCGTGATCGCAATCACCCCAGCGTGATCATGTGGTCGCTCGGCAACGAGTCCGGCTACGGGGCGAACCACGACGCGCTCGCCGGATGGATCCGTCGAAGCGATCCCTCGCGACCGCTGCACTACGAGGGCGCGGTGTTCCACGACGGATGGATCGACGGCGGGCTCACGGCGTCCGACGTCGTCTGCCCGATGTACCCGACGATCGAGGCGATCGAGATCTACGGTCGTCAGGGTCTCGGCGACCGTCCGCTGATCATGTGCGAGTACAGCCATGCGATGGGCAACTCGAACGGCTCGCTGGCCGACTACTGGGACGTGATCACGTCGACACCCGGACTCCAGGGTGGCTTCATCTGGGAGTGGAAGGACCACGGTCTGCTCACACGCCTGCCGAACGGGGCGCGTGGCTTCGCCTACGGGGGTCAGTTCGGCGACGAACCCAACGACGGCAACTTCGTGGCCGACGGGTTGATGTCGGCCGACCTGCGCCCGCACCCGGCGATGCAGGAAGTGACGTGGGTGCACCGTCCGGTGGTCACGTCGCTCGACGGCGACGCGCTCGTGATCACGAACCGGCGCAGCTTCACCGACCTCGCCGATCTGACTGCGACATGGGAGCTGCTCGTCGCCGGTGAGGTCGTCGCGTCCGGCGATCTCGACGCCGTCGCCGCAGACGGTGGTCCGATCGGTCCGGCCTCGACGGTCGCGCTCGCGCTCCCGTGTGCCGTGCCCGACTCGCCCGACGCCCACCTCACGGTCCGCTGGTTCCAGCGCCGTGCCACCGCCTGGGCGCCCGCGTCCCACCTCGTCGCCTGGGACCAACTGCAGCTCACTCCCGCCGCTCTTCCCGGGACGCTCGCACCCGTCGAGGCGCACACCGCGTCGACCGTCGCGCTCACCAGCGCCGTCGAGTTGTGCGTGTTCCGGGCGCCGGTGGACAACGACGGGCTGAAGCTGAGGCCGAACCTGGGCGAGGACTTCCAGGCGGGGACCAAGGCGCTCGGCCGATGGCGGCGAAGCGGGGTGGACCGGGTGGCAGCCGATGAACTCGTCGAACACCACCACGGCATCGACACGCTGGCCGACGGTTCGCAGGTCCACACCCACGAGGTGATCGTGCCCACCGAACTCGACGACCTGGCCCGCGTCGGCGTCACCTTCGAGCTCCGACGAGGCTTCGACGCCGTGCGCTGGTACGGCCGCGGACCGTTGGAGAACTACCCCGACCGGTGCCGTGGTGCGGTGCTCGGGGTCTGGGAGTCGGGCATCGATGCACCGCCGTATCTCGTCCCGCAGGAGTTCGGGCTGCGCACCGACTGCCGGTGGTTCGAGTTCATCGACTCCTCGACCGACGAGGTCGTCCGGCTCGACGTGCTCGACCCCATCTCGATGCACGTCTCCGCGACACGGTTCACCGTCCACGACCTGTACGACGCGAGCCACGAGACCGATCTGCGTCCACGCCGTTCACTCGTGGTGCACGCCGATGTCGCACACCGCGGTCTCGGCACGGCGAGCTGCGGTCCCGACGTGCTCGACCGGTACCGCATCACACCGGGCACGTATCGCTTCAGCTACCGCCTGTCGACACGCTGAGCGACACGGGTGGCAAGAGCCCTCCCGGGGCGCTGTCCTGGTCGGTGAAGTTGTCGATGCGATCACCGATCCACTCGAACAGGCTCGCCTGGGCGACCACCTGGAACACGAAGTAGGCCACGAGGAGTGCGATCGCCACGAACGCAGCGAACTTGATCCAACGGACGATGCGGCTCGAGTACTGCGAGATCAGTGGTTCGATCTCGGCGCGCATCGAGCGGGCCTGGCGAGCGAACACGTCGGCAGCTCGGTCGATCTCCTCACGGGTGGCGCGCCGGACCTGGTCGATGACCTGCTGCGACTCGGGGCGCCCCGCCCGGCTCGCAGCAGCCGTCGCGGCAGTGAAGGCGTCCTCGGCGGGTGGGACGTACCGGTGCGAGGCCTCGAAGGCGGCCTGACTCTCGTACGAGAGCAACTCGGCCTGGCTGGGTGGGGCACGCCGGGCGTCGGTCCAGTCGAGGCCGTCCCACCACCGCAACTCCGTTCGGCTCTCCGGATCCGGGTACCAACCCGCTCGGGGGGCATCGATGCGACGCACGATCAGCGTGTCCGGAACTCGGATCGATCCGGCTCGGGCAGATCGACGCGGTCGTCATCGTCGGGGATCGGCAGCCCGGCCTTGGGGCGCACCTCGTCGTCGGTGTCGTCGTCGCCGGTCGCCGACGCGAGCGCGGCCACGGTGCCGAGCAGCCCGGAGAACTCCGCCGGGATGACGAGCTTGGTCGCCCGCCCGTCGCCGATCCGTTCGAGCGCCTGCAGGTACTCGACGGTCAGCACGGCCTTGTCCGCTTGGGCGTCCTTGATGCCCGTGAGGCGTGCCTTGGCGGCGTTGCCCTCGCCGGCGCCGACCAGCTCGAGGCGGAGCTTCTCCGCGTTGGCGCGCAGTTCGATGGCCTGGGCCTGGCCCTCGGCGTCGAGCACCGCTGCCTGCTTGCGCCCCTGGGCAGAGAGCACGGCCGCCTGCTGTTCGCCGTCGGCGCGGGCGATCGCCGCCTCCTGGTAGCCCTTCGCCTCGGTGACCGTGGCGCGCCGGTCGCGTTCCGCGCGCATCTGCGCGTGCATCGCCGACACGATGTCCGGCGGCGGGTCGATGCGCTGGATCTCGACGCGCACCACCCGTACACCCCACTTGTCGGTGGCGTCGTCGAGCACGTCACGCAGTTGCGTGTTGATCGTGTCGCGCGAGGTGAGCGCCCGGTCGAGTTCGAGATCGCCGATCAGGTTGCGGAGGTTCGTCTGGGCGAGCTTGGTGATCGCGGTGAAGAAGTCGGCGACGTTGTACACGAGGCGCTGGGGATCGGTGGCCTCGTAGTACACGACGGCATCCACCGAGACCACGACGTTGTCGGCCGTGATCACTTCCTGGGGCGGCACGTCGACGACCTGCTCACGCATGTCGATCAGCTGCATCGTCTCGATGAACGGCAGGATCAGGTTGAGTCCCGGATCGCGTGTGGTCTTGTACTTGCCCAGGCGTTCGACGAGGCCCCGCTGGTACGGCCGCACGATCTTGACCGAGGCCGCCAACACCAGGATGCCGATGAGAGCGATGACGATCAGGACGATGGCGATGGGGTTCATGGGACCTCCGGGTCGGGTGGTGGCGTGCTAGGTGGTGGGTGGCGATGAAGATGGCGGCGGTGGCGGTGACGTCGGTGGCGGTGGGGTGGTCGGTGCATCGGTGGCGGCGGACTCGATCGACTCGACGACGACCTTGGTGCCGTTCACGGCCATCACCCGCACATGGGTGCCGACGGGGAGGACGCGTCCGCTCGCGGAGATCGCTCCCCAGATCTCGCCGTGGGCCGTCACGCGGCCGCGTCGGTCGGTGTCGTCGGGATCGATCGCCGTGGTGACGATGCCCTCGAGCCCGATCAGGCGATCGGCGCCGACGCCGGGTTCGAGCTCGTTCTCTCCGGCGAACCGTTTCGCGTACCGGTACAGCAGGATCCAGAGCACGCCGCCGCCGACCGCGAACACGAACCACTGGATTTCGATCGGTACGTCGTAGAAGCCGAGCAGGGAGGCGGCGAACGCCGACACGGCGAACGGCAGCAGCACGAACGAGCCCGCGAGCACCGTGAGTTCGATGATCGCGAACACCACCGCGATGCCCAGCCACACCCAGGGCCAGACGTTCAGGTCGATCCCGAGATCCAGCACACGACCAACCTATCCGACCCCCGTTTGTGTTGCGTTTGCGGTGAGCCGTCTCTTCCGAATCCTCACACGAACGTGGTGCTGCTCGGCCCGGGGTGTTCGTGTCGCGTTCGTGGTGGCCCGTTGCACCCGAATCCTCACGCAAACGGGGATTGGGGTGGGAGTCGGCCGGGGCAGTCGGGGGGCAGTCGGGGGGCAGTCGGGGGGTCAGTCGGTGGGGGCGGCGGGGCGGATGCGGATCGGTCGGTCCGACGCCGTCTTGTTTCGACCGGTCTCGAGATCGAAGCGCCAGCCGTGCAGCGTGCACACGAAGTCGCAGCCGTCGATCTCCCCGAACGCGGCGAGGTCGGCGTTGCGGTGCGGGCAGCGACGCTGCACCACGTAGTCGCCGATGCGGATGTCCGGTTCGTCGCGCGCCGTCAGCTCGTCGACCGGCGTCAGCTTGCGCACCACCTCGGCCTCGGCGCGCCGCATCCGTTCTCGCGAGAGCGACTTGAGGAAGTTGTAGACGTATTCGTTGAACTCGCCCTCGCGCCACGCGGTGAATCGGCACGACAGCAACAGCGAGTTGCTCCAGTCGACGGCCCGTTGGGCGACGACCGTCTCGACGAGCTCACGGGGGATGTCGAAACGGAACGCGTACTCCTCGCCGTCGTGGAGCCGGACCTCGCCGTTCGGGAAGTCGACGAGGATCGGCAGATCACCGGCGCGCAGCAAGACGTTGGCACCCACCTGAGCCCGGAGGGTCGGAGCCATCTCGAGCAGGGGCTCCCACCACTCCTGCAGCGTGGCGAGCAGGTCGGTGCTCGGCGGGTTCCACGACGCCTTCAGCTGGTCGAGCCACGGCATCCAGTCGGCCTGGTAGGCCCGCAGATACGACCGCTTGTCGGCGAAGACGGCGTCGACGTCGTCGATCGGGTGGGTGACGTCGACTCCGTTCGGGCCGATGTCGATCGTGGTGCCGGGAACGTTCAGGATCCCTCGCCGGCCGACCGATGCGAGACGCTCCAGGAAGTGGGTCTGGTCGGGGAAGATGCTGAGTTCGTCGCCGTCGATCATGTTGAGACCGAACAGGTCCGGATCGAGGAACGCCGGCGGGCCGGCGCTCGGCACCACGTAGCGGGCGTCGATGTTCTCGACATAGCGCATCGCCCGGGCGAACTGCGCATCGACCTTTGCCTCGCACAGCGCCCGCTTCTCGTCATCGGGCATCTCGTAGACCATCGGGTACCAGATCGCGCCCGAGAACTGCAGCCAGTGGAGATCGACCGGGCCGTGGGCGCGGAGCTGTGCGAGATCGTTCGTGCGGCAGTCGTTCTGGTTGACCAGGATCGACTCGCCGTCGGACACGACGAGCGCGGAGTCACCGCCCGGTCCGTCGGTGATCGACGTCTCGACGTGGATCGCCACCGTGAGGCCGGGAACGACCTCCAACTCCTCGGTGTCGACCGTGCGGATGAACTCGGTGAAACCGAGCGCCTGGAGTGTGCGCTGTTGCTCCCGGGTCGGGAATCCCGGCAGCAGGATCGGGATGTCGCGTCGGAGGTGCTCACGGAGCCACGGTTCGTCGTGATGGTCGCCGTGGAGGTGCGAGATGTAGAGGAAGTCGGCTCGTTCGATCCGTTCGCGCAGGTCGTCGCTCAGTTGGTCGTTGCGCGGGAACACGAACCACGACCCGAAGAAGGCGGGCACGAACCACGGGTCGCACAACACCGAGCCGGCCTCGGTCTCGATGAGCATGCCGGCATGGCCGATGGAGGTGGCGCGCATGACGTCAGGGTACGACCGCTCCAGGACGGCGAGCGGTCAACGCGAACGGATCAGGCGACTGGCGGATCGGTGAACTGCTGGCCGGCGCGCGACACGTGCTCGGTCCATGCCGTGCCATCCCAGTAGCGGAGCTCGAACCGGCCCGACGGGTCGGCGTACCAACCGGCGGGAACGGCCGGCTCTGCTGCCGGAGCGGGTTCGGCAGCTGGTGCGGGCTCCGCAGCGGCGAGCGCGGGCTCGGCCGCGGCTGGCTCGGCGGCGGCTGGCTCGCTGGCGGCGGCGTCGGCCGCGCCGACCTGTGCGGCCAGGCTCGCGATCGAGTCGTCGGCAGGTGCGGGAGTGTCGGCCGCCGGTTCGGCGGCCCAGCCCGCCGGTTCGGCGGTCGCCTCGGCAGCGACTTCGGCTGCGGCTTCTTCGACGATGGCCTCTTCGACGGCGACCTCGGCTGCGGCTTCCTCGACGATGGCCTCCTCGACGGCGACCTCGGCTGCGGCTTCCTCGACGATGGCCTCCTCGACGGCGAGCTCGACAGCGGCCTCCTCGAGCATGTCCAACTCGTCGGTCTCGCGGCTGAGGTAGGCCACGATGTTGGTCCCGGCGGACACGATCGAGACGACGTCCCAGCCCTCGGCCGCCTTCTCGTTCAGCAAGGGGGTGAGTGAAGCGGCGTCGTAGGACGAGGCGGTGACCGAAGAGAACTCCTGCATGGCGGTGATGCTAGACCAAGCCGCCGGTCGTGAGCGTTCTCATCCGGCGAACACGTCGATCTCAGTCCTCGCGTTGGCGGATGCCCTCGGTGAGGCTCGCCAGGTCGGCGTCTTCGGGGTGGCCGTCGAAGGTCAGCTCGCCGCCGCTCAAGGCGATGAGGCGGCTGCTCTCCTTCACACTGGACAGTTCATGGGTGGCGACGACCATGGTGGCTCCGTCGCCGTGCGCGAGCGTGAGCAGCTCGAGCAGTGCCTCGCGACCGGTGCGATCGAGGCCGACGAACGGTTCGTCGATCAGCATCACGTCGAAGGGTCGGACGAACGCCATCGTGATCGCTGCCTTCTGCTTGAGGCCGCGACTGAACGTCATCGGGAGGTCGTCGACGCGCGGCATCAGGCCGACCATGTCGACGAGGTCGACGGCCTGCTGTTCCCAGTCCTCGGTGCCGTGCAGTCGAGCGATGTACTCCAGGTGCTCCCAGACGGTGAGGTCGTCGTAGAACACGGGTTGGTCTGCCAGGTACGAGACGGCGGCCTTGGCTTCCAGCGAGCCGATCTCGTGGCCGGCGACCCTCGCAGTGCCTTCGGATGCCTCGAGCATGCCGACGAGCATCCGGATCAGCGTGGTCTTTCCACTGCCGTTGTGACCGATCAGCGAGATCCGTTCGCCGGTTCCGATGCGCAGATCGAGCGGAGCCAACGCTGGTGCATCACCGTAGGACTTGCCCAGCCCCATCGTCTCGATCGCCGGCGGTGGCCCCGTGGGTGGGCGCTTCGCCGGGGGGACCGACCGGTCGGCGACCGGCTCGCCCGCACGCTTCGACGCGGATCGCGACCCCGATGCCGACCGCGATGCCGACCCCGATGCCGAGCCTGATGCCGACGAGGGGCGCTGGCGCTTCGACGCGGGTCGGTTCGATCGGGAGGTCGACCGTGGTTTCGATGGCTGGTTCATGATGCGGCAGCACGCCCTTCTTCGAAGAAGTTGCGGATCTTGGCGGTCCAGGGATCGCGACGACGTACCCAGACGACGGCGGCGGCGATGAACAGTGCGAGGCCGACGATCGATCGGCCGACGCTGGCGGCGTCGTCCGTGAACCGAGCGACGAACACCGGAATCGTGCCGACCGCGCTCACCACGACCGGAATCATCGCCGTGATGACCGTGCTGAACCCGGCGAATTCCGGAGGGACGAAGCTGGTCTCGGCATCTCGGGGCGTGCCGAGCAGCGTGGTGGTGCTCGGTGCGCTGGGAGCATCGAGGACGGTGACCACGACGCCACCCATCGCTCCGGCCCAGGCCATCGGGACAGCGATCACGAAGGCACCGAGCGCCAACGACGGGTCGATGGCCGTCGCCGTGCCTGCAGCGATGATCGCCACGCCGACCAGGAAGACGGCAGGTGCGAGGAGGTGGTTGGCGAAGATCCAGCCGCGCTCGATCGGGTAGCCATCGGTGAGATCGGGGCGATCGACCTCCTGCGACAACGGTTCGAGCGACTCGAGCCCGACGAGGAACAGCGCGCCGAGCAGGACCAGCCCGAACAGCGGCGACGAGTCGTAGGTCAGCGCTCCGCCCAGTCCGGCGAGGGCGGCGAGCAAGGCGATGCGGAGGAGACGGGCGAGCGGCAGGCGCCGCAACGACCGCGATCCCCGTCGCCAGACCACGCTCGGTCGCGGCCGCACCGCCGGTGTGGCCGCCAACGACGTCCTGGACGGTGTCCTGGTCGGCGCCTTGGAGACTGCCTCGGACGGTGTCGTGGTCGTCGTGTTGGTCGGTGTGTTGGTCGGTGTGTTGGTTGATGTGGCGGTCGGCCGGCGGTGCGCACGGGTCGCCGTCTCGGGCGCCGGCCGGTCCGGGAGATGGCGCTCGCCCCACTGTCTCGTGCGCAGCACCTCGGATCGCAGCTGCCGGCGGAGCTGCACGACCGTGCGGAGGTCCTGCACGGTCGCGGCGAAACGCAGCTGGGACACGAGTTCACCGCGTCGGGCGAGCGGTTCGAGCCGGAGGTGTCCGCCGAGCGCCAGTGCGGCGGCGGCCATGGCGACCGCGACGACGATCGCGAGCACGTCGACGCCTCGCTGGCTGATCCCCCACAGGGCGAGTCGACCGGCCAGGTTGCCGGGTCCGACCCTGGCGAGGCCGTCGGTGGAGTCGTTCCAGATCCCCCAGGCCACGAGGCCCTGCCAGGCCACGAGGACCGTGGCGACGAGCGTGGCAGCCCACCGCGGCACGCGGAGCGCGTGGCTCGAGACGGCGGTCGCAACGAACGTCGAGCCCACGATCGCGCCGAACACGCCGCAGGCGGCGGCCCACGCCGCTCGCGAGCCCTCGACCTCCGTGGCGATCAGCTGGCCGAGCACGGCGCCCGCGAGTCCGAGTGCGAACGCAGCAGAGCGCAGCCGCTGGCCGATCGGACGCAACATCACCGACCGTTGCGAGATCGGGGCGAGCAGCACGTGGCGGATGTCGGCGACCTCGATCGAGATCGGTCCACCGTCGGCGCCGCTGCGCAACCCCAACCCGAAGGCGACCACGACCATCAGCCCGATGATCGCCGGACCGCGGGTGAGCAGGTCCTGGGTGTCGACGCTGTCGCCGATCGCGCCGTCGATCGCGTCCGACACCCACACGACCACGACGAGGCCGACCAGCGCGAACAGGTAGACGCGGTAGGCGATGTCGTACCAGTCGGTCTCACCGAGCCGCCGACGTTGACGGGTTCGCCGCAGTTCACGCAGCGTCGCCTTCGCGTCGGCGTGTGCCGGTACCGCGAGTACGTCGGACGTCATCGCGGAGAGAACGTACTGCCCTCGTTGCATACTTGTGCAGTGAGCACCGAGACGGCCCAGCTCTTCTTCGCCCTCCTGACGGTCACCGCCGGCGTCGGGGCAATCGCCGTGATCGTGTTGCGTGTCGCCACGGCTGCGGGGAGCGACGGTGCATGGCGACTCGGGTCGGCGATCAGCGATTCGGGCGTGTGGCTCGCGTGGCTGGTCGCACTCGGGGCCACACTCGGCAGCCTCTACTTCTCGGAGGTCGCCGACTTCACCCCGTGCCGGTTCTGTTGGTTCCAGCGCATCGCGATGTATCCGTTGTCGGTGATCCTGCTCGTTGGTGCGCTCCGCAAGGATCCCGGTGTGCGGTGGTACGGGGCACCGCTCGCAGTGATCGGAGCTGCGATCTCCGGCTGGCACAGCCTGATCGAATGGCGCCCAGCGCTCGACAACGGCGAATGCGAGTTCCAGGGTCCGTCCTGCACGTTCGTCTGGTTCCGCGAGTTCGGTCTGAGCCTCGCCAACATGGCGCTGATCGGCTTTCTCACCATTCTCATACTCTTGTTGGTGCGCTTCCCCGCCAGACTGGACCAGGCAGCCGACATCTCGACATCCGAGCCCGAACTGGAGACCTCCTCGTGAAGAACCGCACCGTGATGATCGTCGTCGGAGTGATCGTGCTGGTACTCGGGCTGGCCGGAGCAGCGATGTTGCTGACCGGCGGCGACGACGACGCGTCGGGCGGCGTGCTCGCCCCGGGCGAGACCACACGACCCACCTACGGCGACGACGTACAGGAGAACCGTCCGGTCGAGGCGTCCGGCGATCCGCTGCCCGCGCTCGACAGCGTGGTCGACGTCGACCCCGCCGTCGGGATGCCGACGCCGGTGATCGACGGCGCGACCTTCGACGGCAACCCGCTGACGATCGGGGGCCCCACCGACGGCCCGACGATGTACGTGTTCCTCGCGCACTGGTGCCCCCACTGCAACGACGAGATCCCCGAATTGATCGAGCTCAAGAACCGCGGGGGCGTTCCCGAGGACATGAACGTCGTCGCGATCAGCACTGCGGTCGACAAGTCGGCGCCGAACTATCCGCCGTCGGAGTGGATCATCGACAAGGACTGGCCGACCGAGTGGCCGGTGATGGCCGACAGCGTCGAGTCGACGAGCTTCGTCTTCAACGGTGGCGGCGGCTTCCCGTACCTGATGATCGCCGACGCCGACGGCAACGTGCTCGACCGTGCCAGCGGCACGAAGTCGGCCGAGGACCTCGACGCCTGGATCCAGAACGCCCTCGCCACCTCCGCCTGACCGCCGGTGTCGTCGTCACGTCATCGTCAGGTCGTCGTCACGGCCGGGCGGGTCGGCTGACGGTGATCGATCCCTCGGATCGGGGAACCTACGACTCGGTCGCCTCGTGCCCGGCCCGGGAGTCGCGCCGCTGGACCTCGGCCGCCGCGGTGGCGCGGTCGATCACCAGACGTACCGGAACCTGTAGCGCCTCCGCGGCAGCGAGTGCGTCGTCGAACTCGACCTTCGTTCGGTGACGCCCGAGTTTGACGCCGATCTCGTGACCGTCGACGAGCACGGTGGACATGTCGCGCTGTTGCGGCCAGCGTCGAAACGTCGTGGCACGCACCCCGAGGGTGCCGGTCTCGCGGAGCAGCACCGAGCGCAGCTCGGCCCCGGCCGAGGGGTCGCACAGCACACTCACGGTGTGAGCGGGGCGGCCCTTCTTCATCACGATCGGGACGATCCAGGCGTCGTGGGCACCAGCGGCGAGCAGCGCGGTGAGCGTGTGGGCCAGCACCTCGCCGGTCACGTCGTCGACGTTCGCCTCGAGCAGGGTGACCGGAGTGCCGTCGCTGGTCTCGGCGATCTCGCGCACCCCGATCATCACCTGCACGACGTTGGCCCGGTCGGCGGGGTCGGCGGTTCCCGCGCCGTAGCCGACGCCGTCGATCGCCATCGCCGGCGGTGGCCCGAACCCGGTGGCCAGGGTGGTCATCAGGGCGGCGCCGGTGGGCGTGGCGACCTCCGTGGTCGTGTCGAGACCCACCACGGCTGCGCCGGCATCTCGCAGCAACGCGACGGTCGCCGGTGCCGGGTTCGGCATGGCGCCATGAGCGCTGCGGACGGTCCCCGACCCGACGGCGATCGGACTGCACCAGACCTCGTCGACGTCGAGCGCTTCCAGCGCGGCACACGCACCGACCACGTCGACGATCGAGTCGAGGGCGCCGACCTCGTGCAGCTCGACGTCGTCCGGATCGATGCCGTGGATCGCCCCTTCCACCTCGGCCAGGCGGGTGAACACCGAGCGAGCCCGATCGCGAACACGCTCGGGGAGGTCGGCGTCGTCGAGCAGCTGGAGCACCTCGCGTGCCGGGCGATGTGCGACGTGCTCGCCGCGAGCGTGATCGTCGGGCCCGTGGTCGTGGGGCCCGGGGTCGTGGACGACGACGTTCGCCCACGTGGCCCCGACCCCGCAGCGTTGGACGCGTTCGAACAGCAGGGCGTAGCCGTCGACGCCGAGTCCTGCGATGGTCTGCGCGACCACATCGGGATCCGCGCCTGCATCGACGAGCGCGGCCATCGTCATGTCGCCCGCCACGCCGGCCTGGCAGTTGAACCAGGCCACCCGAACGTCGGTGCTGCGCTTCGTCATCGCGTCGGCCACGTCAGGATCCGCGCCACGGCGGCAGCGGCACCGAAACCGTTGTCGATGCCGACCACGGTGACGCCGCTCGCGCACGATGCGTGCATCGCGAGCAGGGCGGTGACGCCATCGAGGCCCGAGCCGTAGCCGACGCTGGTGGGCACCGCCACCACGGGCGCGCCGGTCAGGCCGCCGAGCACGCTCGCGAGTGCACCCTCCATCCCGGCGATCACGATCAACGCGTCGGCGTCGGTGAGGTCGTCCAGGCGCGCGAGCAGTCGGTGCAGGCCGGCGACGCCGACGTCGGTGATCACGGTCGGCTCGACGCCGTACGCTCGCATCGTGAGGGCCGCTTCGTCGGCGACCGGGATGTCGCTCGTTCCGGCGGTCACGATCGCGACCTTGGCCGTTGAAGTGAGATCGGGCAGGCGCCACACCATGCTGCGGCTCGCGTCCGCCGCGGGAACGCCGTGCGCTGCGACACACGCCGAGCGCTGATCCTCGTCGGTGCGTGTCAGCAGCACCGGACCGGTCCCATTGGAGAGGAGTTCGCCGACGATCGCCACACACTGGGCCGGGCTCTTGCCCGGGCCGTAGATCGCCTCGGGCAGTCCCTGGCGGAGGTGGCGGTGATGGTCGATCGTGGCACCGTCGACGTCGGCGAACGGGAGGCGACGCAACGTGACGACGGCGGCGTCGGGGGTGATCGCTCCCGACTGCACGTCGTCGAGCAGGGCCCGCAGGCTCAGTTCGTCCATCGGCTCATCGTGACACGTCGCCGAACCGGAGATGGTCTCGGGCACGACCACCCCTAACCTGGCCGCCATGTCTGCCCATGCCAGCCCGTCGACGGCGAAACGGGTGGGGTTCTTCGGGCCGTTCGGCACGTTCACCCAGCAGGCGTTGCTGTCGCAGCCCGATCTCGCCGAGGCCGAGCACGTCGCGTATCGAACGGTGCCCGACGTCCTCGACGCCGTGGAACGAGCCGAGGTCGACGTCGGTGTCGTCCCGATCGAGAACTCGATCGAGGGGATGGTCAACTTCACCCAGGACGCGCTCGCGTTCGACCACGATCTGCTGATCCAGCGCGAGATCGTCATCGACATCGAGCACTGCCTGCTGGCTCGCCCCGGCGTCACCCTTGCCGACGTGACCGAGGTCTTCTCGATCCCGGTCGCCACCGCACAGTGCCACCGGTTCCTCCGCGAGGAACTCGGTGATGCCGAGATCCGGGCGGCCTACAGCACCGCCGACGCCGCCCAACAGGTGAGCGAACGTGAGGCCCGTGATGCCGTGGCGATCGCGCCTCGGGTGGCGGCCGACGTGTACGGCCTCGAGATCCTCGCCGCCGACATCGCCGATCACAACGACAACCAGACACGCTTCGTCGTGGTCGCCCGCGAGGGTGTCCCGGCGCCGACGGGCAACGACAAGACGGCGCTGGTCATCTACCAACGTGCCGACGAGCCCGGCAGCCTCGTGTCGATCCTGCAGGAGTTCACCGCCCGGCGGATCAACCTCTCGAACCTCACCAGCCGGCCCACGAAGGCGGGCGGCCTCGGTGACTACTGCTTCATCGT
The DNA here is from genome assembly GCA_963715285.1 of Ilumatobacteraceae bacterium. Classification (GTDB taxonomy): domain Bacteria; phylum Actinomycetota; class Acidimicrobiia; order Acidimicrobiales; family Ilumatobacteraceae; genus Sva-07. Next base: position 84,622 of record CAVQRU010000008.1, read on the forward strand.
GTACGCCGAATCGCACGTGGCCGACGAACTGCTCGCCGACACGATGCGGGCGCTGCACGCGAAGCAGGGCGGTGTGAAGTTCCTGGGGTCGTATCCGGCAGCCGGCGACCATGCCGACACGACGCGCGAGCACGCCGATGCGCGTTGGCGCGAGGCCGACGACTGGGTCGCCCGGATCCGCGCCAGCGTCGAACGCTGACGTCACGCTCGTCAGCGCTGCACGGTTCGGCACCCGACGGAGCCTCGACGTTCGCCACCGGCGTGGCGTCGGTCGCGGCGTACGCTCGGCGCCATGTCGAACTCCGATGATCGCCCGGTCTCCGTCGTCACTGGTGCCAACTCCGGCATCGGGCGCGCCACGGCCATCCATCTCGCCAAGCAGGGCCACCGCGTCGCCGGCACGGTCAGATCGATCGCCAAGGCCGAGAAACTCAACACGATGGCCTCCGACGCGGGCGTCTCGGTGGAGCTGTTCGAACTCGACGTCGCCGACGACGAATCGGTCCGCGACGGTTTCTCCGAGCTGCTGGCTGCCACCGGTCGAGTCGACAACCTCGTGAACAACGCCGGGATCGGCGGCAACGCGGTCGCCGAGGAGTGCCCGACCGACCTCTACCTGTCGGTGATGAACGTCAACCTGTGCGGTGCGGTGCGCTGCGCGCAGGCGGTGTTGCCCCAGATGCGCGAACGTGGCAGTGGCACGATCGTCAACATCTCGTCGGTGGCGGGACGGATCGCCGCGTTGGCCCAGTCGCCCTACGTCGCCTCGAAGTGGGCCTTCGAAGGGTTCAGTGAGGGGCTCGCGCAGGAGCTGGCGCCGTTCGGCATCCGCGTCGTGATCATCGAACCCGGCGTGACCAAGTCGGCGATCTTCGCGAAGAACATCGACGCACCGAACTCCACGGGCGCGTACGAGGCCCACTACCGACGCATGTTCCAGTTCTACGCCACCGGCATGGCCAATGCGACCGACCCCGTCGAGGTCGCCGAGGTGATCCACGAGGCGATCACGACCGACGAGCCCCGCCTGCGTTACCCCGTCAGTTGGGGCGGCGCCGAGCTCGCCGAACTGCACGACCGCATCGATCACAGCGACTGGATCGCGATGGGCGCGATCGAAGAGGACGAGGCGTACTACCAGCGCTTTCACGACGTCTTCGGGCTCGATCTTCGTTGACCGATCCCCGACCGTCCGATTCGTCGCCACCCGATTCGTCGCCGCCTGATTCGTCGCTGCCTGACTCGTCACCGCTCGATTCGTCGCCGCCCGTGAGGATCCTCACGGTCTGCAGCCACAACCGGACCCGATCGGTGATGATGGCGGCGCTGTTCGAGGCGATGCTCACCGAGCGGCTGGGGCCGGACCGGGTGACGGTGCGCTCATCGGGATTCGGGCCCGAAGGCATCCCGGCGATCGACGACGCCGTGGCGGCGATGAAGCGCCGCGGACTCGACGTGTCGGCGCACCGCAGCCGTGCGACCACGGCCGCCCTCGTGAACGGTGCCGACGTGATCGTCACCGCTGAACGCGATCACGTGGTGAAGATCGCCGCGCTGTCGCCACCGGCGTTCGCGCGGGCGATGACGCTGCCCGAGCTGTTGGCCCGTGCCGCCGACACCCCGGCCGGCCTCCACGGCAACGGTGTCCGGCCATGGGCCGAGGCGCTCACCGCCGGGCGCACGGCGGCCGCCTACCTGCGCGAGCCGATCGTCGAGGTCGCCGATCCGACCGGTTCGAGCCCGAGGGCGTTCGAGGCAGCGGTGGTGGAGATCGAACGGCAGTGTGCGGAGGCGAGCGCCTGGTTGACCGCCGCCGGGCGGTGACGCCGAACGGTCAGACCGAGGTCGAGTCGCCCCAGACCTCGCGAACCTTCTCGTAGACCCCCTGGTCGTAGGAGAACTCGACCAGGTTGCCGTCCGGGTCGCGGAGCATGCAGATGTAGCCGATCGGATCGGGCATCTGGGTGGCGGGCATCTCGAGGCAGCCCGCGGCCTCACCCCGACGGGCCACCTCGTCGACGCCCTCGCGGTCGGGCATCTCGATGCCCATGTGGTTGAACGGTCCGGTGGTGGCGATCGGCGCCGGCGCGAACGGATCGCGGTGTTCGTGGAACTGGGCGATCACCAGGATGAACGGGAACTCGCCGCTGTCGGAATGCCCCAGCCAGGCGCCGTAGCCGTCGTCGTCCTCGCGTCGATCGAGCAGTTCGAGCGGCGTGAACTCCAGGTACCAGTCGATCGTCGCCTCGATGTCGGACACCCGCAGCGCGGTGTGGGTCCAACGCGGTGCTGCCGGGCGGAGTCGGTGCAGCGGTTCGTCCATTGGATCATCCTCACGGTGTCGATGCGCCGACCGTCGAGTCGGCCGATGAGGGCCGAGAGTAGCTTCGGCCCGATGCTCCACCCCCGTCGACCACCGCAACCCCTGCCGATGATCGTCGGCTGCCGAGCGACGTCGATCTCGCCGTGCTGATCGTCAGCGGCGGCGACGTGGTGACGATGAACGCCGATCGGGAGGTGCTGGTCGGCGGCTCGGTCGTCATCGACGGCGACGTGATCGTCGACGTCGGCTCGTCGACGATGCTCGGCGACCGGTATCCCCACGCGTCGGTGCTCGACGCGAGCGGCTGTGTGGTGACACCGGGGATGATCGACGCTCACCAGCACGTGACCGGTGATCCGCTGGTGCGGTGCTGCATTCCCGACCTGCTGCCGCCGGGCGATGCGATCTTCGAGTGGTCGATCCCGGTCCATCGAGTTCACGACTCGGTCGACGACGAGGTGTCGGCGAGCCTCGCCGCTGTCGAGGCCGTGCTCAACGGTGTGACGACGGTGGTCGAGGCCGGAACCGTGGCCGACGTCGACGCGGTGGCACGCGGACTCGGGGCCGTGGGGCTCCGCGCCGCGGTGGGTGTCTGGGGTTGGGACATCGAGGACGGGCCGGGTGCGGCTCCCGCCGACGAGGTGCTCGCCCGTCAGCGCGCGACCGTCGATGCGTACCCGCCTGGCGGCCTCATCGAGGGCTGGGTGACCCTGGTCGGCCACGACCTCGCCTCCGACGAACTGCTCGTCGGTGCAGCCGACCTCGCTCGCGAGCTCGGCACGGGCATGACGATGCATCTCTCGCCGACGTCGTCGGACCCGGAGCGCTACCTCGAGCGCACGGGTCGTCGTCCGATCGAGCACCTGGGCGACCTCGGCGTGCTGGGCCGTCACCTCCTGATCGGGCACGGTGTGTGGCTCGACGATGCCGAGGTCGACCTCGTCCTGTCCTCGGACACCGCGTTGGCGTATTGCCCGTGGGCGTACCTGCGGCTGGGGCAGGGCGTGTTCGCGAACGGCCGACACGCCGAGATCGTCGAACGTGGGGGCAGGGTCGGTCTCGGATGCGATGCGGCCAACGCCGGCGATTCGATCGATGTGCTGCGCACGGCGGCCCTCGCGGCCGGCATCGCCCGCGACGCTCGGCTGGCACCGACCAGATTCGGTGCACACCAGGCGTTCGAGCTGGCGACGATCTCGGGCGCCGGAGCGATCGGTCTGGCCGACAGGGTCGGCTCACTCGAGGTGGGTAAGCAGGCCGACCTGGTGGTGCATCGCACCGACACGCCCGGGTGGACGCCGCGTGGCGACGTGGCGATGCAGCTCGTCTGGGGAACCGATGGCCGGACGGTACGCGACGTCTTCATCGCCGGTCGCCAGGTGGTCGGCGACGGCCGAGTCCTCACGGTCGACACGGCCGAACTGTTCGCCCGGGCGGCTGAGCGGCACGACGGGCTCGTTGCGCGAGCGGGGCTCGAGCTGCAGCACACCTGGCCCCATCGAGACGCACGATGATCCGGGTGCGGTGCAGTCGGGAAGAATGGCCGTGATGTTCGTCGAGAACCCCGCACTGCGACATCAGTGGTACGTCGTGGCTGAAGGAGCCGACGTCACCGACGCGCCGGTCGGCGTGCGGCTGCTCGGCGCCGACTACGTCGTGTGGCGGTCGCCGAGCGGTGACGTGACCGCGGCCCCCGACCGCTGCCCGCATCGTGAGTCACCGCTCAGCCTTGGCACCGTCGAGCACGGATGTCTCCGTTGTCCCTACCACGGCTGGGCCTTCGGCGAGGGCGGCCGGTGCGTCGAGGTCCCGTCGTCGGGCAGGGATCGCCCGATCCCGCCGGCAGCACATCTCGCCACCGTCTCGGTGGTCGAGCGCTACGGGTTGGTGTGGGTGTGCCCCGACGAGCCCGAGGGCACGGTCCCGTTGATGTCGGTCGACGACGATCCTTCGTACCGGCGCATCAACACCGGCATCGAGACCTGGGCGACGTCGGCGACTCGGATGACCGACAACTTCATGGACATCGCCCACTTCCCGTGGGTCCATCTCGGCACGTTCGGGGTCGAGCAGCACACCGAGGTGCCCACGCTGCACCTGGAGGCGCTCGACGACGGCTGGTTCGGCTACCGGTACGAGGTGGAGGCCCGCAATGACATGGGCGGCACCGTCGCATCCGGTCAGGAGGGTGACGTCGTGCACCGACGGATGAGCACCGGGTTCCACCTGCCGTTCTCGGTGCGGAGCACCATCCAGTACGACACCGGATTGGACCACGTGCTGTTGTTGTGTTCGACGCCCGTGGACGACGCGACGTCGTCGTTCACGTTCGTCGTGTGGCGGAACGACGACTTCTCCACGCCGGCCGAGGAGATCATCGCCTTCGACCGGGCGATCGGCGCCGAGGACAAGGTGATGCTCGAACGGGTGCCCGGGGTGCTGCCGCTCGACCAGCAGGCGACGGTGAGTGTGCAGTCGGACCGGCCGTCGGTGGAGTGGCGTCGCCAGCTCGCGGCGTTGATCGGCGGCTGAGCGAGTGCCCGTGTCAGGCGGTGCGAAGAGCAGCGTCGGGCCGTGTGTCGTCAGGCGGTGTGTCGGTGTTCGGGGGGTTGCCAGGTGGCTCGGTGTTCGGGTGGTGGGTTGAAGTGGAGCCAGTGGGTGTCGAGGCGTTCGCCGAGGGGATGTTGGTAGACCCCGGTGGGGGTGGGTGGTGGTGCCCCGGGGGGCACGGGTCTCGCCCCGGTCGGACGAAGGCGTTGGCCGTTGGCGTCGGTGAAGGCGACGGTGTTCTCGTCGGCGTTGCCTGCGATGCCGAGTTGGCCTTGGTGGTGCAGGCGGTGGTGGTGTGGGCACAAGGCGATGAGGTTCCAGGTGTCGGTGGGGCCACCGTGTTGCCAGTGGATGATGTGGTGCACTTCCAACACGTGGCTTTGGGTGCAGCCGGGTACCCGGCAGTGCTGGTCGCGCAGGATGACGAGGCGGCGTGTGCGTTCGGGGATCATTCGCCCGGAGCGTCCGATCGAGATCGGTATCGAATCGTGGATGAAGGTGGGGGTGATCAGCCCATCGCAGGTGATGTACTTGGCGATCGCGTCGGGGAGGCGTCGGCCTCGGTCGTTGGTGGCGGTGCCGTCGGTGTCGAGGTGGACATGGATCCGGAACCGGTCGCGGCGGGCGAGGTCGGCCACTGCGTCCAGCGATCGTTCCGAGATGTCGCGTACGGCGTCGATCCAGTCGACGTCGGGGTGGCCGTCGTGGAACAGTCGATCGCGTGACTCGCGCAGTGCGTTGGTGATGATCATGCCGGTGGTTTCGTCGCATTCGAGGTTCAGCCGGAACCGGCCGTCGGCACCGACTCCGAACCACACCCGGTCCTGCACGCGCGGCACCAGCGGCGACACCGGTGACGGCGTGTCGGGGGCAGTGGAGGGTTCGGTGCCGCCGTCAGTGTCTCCCTGTTCGGATTCCGCATCGGGTTCGGGTTGGGTGTCTGCGGGGTTGTCAGGGTTGGGGTAGTCGGGGAACGGATACTTGCTGAGCGCGGTGCGCAGCTGGTGCACGGTGGCGTTGCGGGCCAGCTCGCACACTTCACGATCCGCCCACCACGGTGCCCGACGCACGACGGCGACGACCTGGTCGATCGCCAACTCACCGCGCCGCAACGCGTCGACCGTCACCGGGAGTTCACGGGCGCGTTCGGCGATCTCGACGATCTGTTTCGCTCGGGCGGTGGACAGCCCGACTTTCCAGGCGAGGTACAACTCGGGGCGTTCCACCCCGGGCCCGGCCCATGCGGTGCGGTCCGCCAGCATCCGCACACAGGCATCGACCAGGCGGCCGTGCAACGCGTTGAGGTGGCCGGCGGTCTCGTTCAGCACCGTGTCGAGATCGTCCTCGAAGGGGATGGCGCCGGCTGACTCCATGGAGTCATGGTAGCACACCAGTTCTGAATTGGCAACATAATCGAACAAAAGTTCCGAAGAATACTCGAGCGCGAATCTCATTCAGGCGCAGCGACGAGCGCTGTTCGAGCGACGGTCAGCCGTCGCGCCAGGCGTCGTCGAGCGGCGTGACGTCGGTGACGTGGATCTCGGGACCGAGGGACGCGCCGACGAGCTCCAGGCGATCCCCGCTCCAAAACGTCCCGGGGTCGTACCAGTTGGGCGGGCGCTCGCCGCCGAGCAGCCCCATGCGCTCATAGGTGATGGCGGCCAACTCGGCGCAGTACACATCGGTGAGCGAGATCTGCTTGCGGACACGCCCGGTCAGCCAGTGCTTGGCGAGCGAGGCCGGGCTGGGGAATCCCCGACCGCTGTACTCGGCGACCACTGCCAGTGCCTGGTTCTCCATCTCGTCGGACACCTGGACGTCGATCTGACGGAACCACGGGTCCTGGCCGTATCGGTGGGTCCACACGCTCACCGCCCGCTCGAGGAGGTGGAGCTGGGCACCGCGTTCGCGTTCGCCGGTCCACACGTTCGGCATGCTCGCGCCGAGTTCGGCGTGCCAGATCAACGGCGGCAGGTCGTCGATCGCGAGCACGATCCCCACATGGTTGACGGGGCTGTTCGTAAAGAGGCGGATCGCACGATCGGCGGCCGATCGCCCGCGGAACAGCCACACGTCGCCGGTCGCCGCTTCGTCGAGTGCATCGCGCAGGGTCATCGAGTCAGGCATCGGTGACCTAACGTACGTGGTCGTGAGGTGGGCCAAGATCCTCGGTGTCGCCGGCGTGGTCGCCGTGCTCGGCGCCGCAGGTGCAGTGGCCTACCAACGCCGACGCCGGCGGGCATGGGTGGAGCTGCCCCCCGACGAGTTGCGCTCGCGCCTCCATGCCCGACTCGAAGGGGCCAACGGCGCCGATCCAGTCGCCCGGTAGGGTGGTCGCATTGGGGCCAGCGTTGTCCTGATCGCCGAGCGGTCGTGGAGTCACCACGGTCCGGGCGTCGACGGAACGAGGCAACATGGCCACCAAGAAGCAGCCGGTCAGCCGCTGGCACGACGGCACCACCCCGGTCGAGGATCTCCCCCCGACCGAGCAGATCGCCCACGAACTCGTCATCGGACGGCGCGATCTCGCGCCGTCGATCGAACGCATCATGGATGCCGAACTCGACGACGACCAGCGCAACCTGGCGATCACCCTCTTCCGCGACTCGTTGGACGCCGACGCCGATCCGAACCGCGATCCTCGGGTCGCGATCGCGACCGCAGAGACCAGCTGACACGTCCACACGCGCGATGAGCGCTCCGTTTCCCACCGAGTTCGTACGCGGGCTCCCCAAAGCGGAGTTGCACGTCCATCTCGAGGGGACCGTCGATGCGGCGACGGTGCTGACGCTGGCCGACCGCCACGGTGTTCGTCCCCCGGCCGCCGATGTCGCCGGTGTCGACGCCTGGTTCCGCTTCGACGGGTTCTCGATGTTCCTGGAGCGGTACTTCGCCGTGCTCGATCTGCTGCGGGAGCCCGATGACTTCGCACTCGTCGCCGAGCGGTACCTCGATCACGCGGTCGGGCACGGCGTCGTCCACGTCGAGTTCCACGTCTCCGCCACCGGCCACATCGTCGAGCAGGGCAAGGCGTGGGGGCCGATCCACGACGGCATCGTCGACGGCTGCCGTCGTGCGGCCGAGCGGTCCGGCATCTCGTGGGGCCTGATCCCCGACATCTCGCCACACCTTCCTGCCGAAGCGTGCGCCGTTGCGATGCAGGAGGTGTTCGCCCACGGTACCGACCACCTCGTCGCGGTGGGCATGGGCGGACCCGCCGACAGCTGGACGACCGACGACTTCGCACCGATCTACGTCGCTGCACGAGATCACGGGCTGCCCGGGGTCTCCCATGCGGCCGAACACGGCGGCCCGGCCGAAGTGCGCTTCGCCATCGAGCAGTTCGGTGCGGTCCGGATCCAGCACGGCATCGGCGTGATGGCCGATCCCGAGGTGGTTGCGATGCTCGTCGATCGTCAGATCGCCTGCGACGTCTGCCCGGGATCGAACCTCGCGCTCCATGCGGTCGAGTCCGCGGCCGACCATCCCCTGCCGCGGATGCTCGATGCCGGCATCGTCGTCACGCTCGGTACCGACGATCCGCCGATGTTCCAGACCGACCTGCTCGCCGAGTACCGGCGGGCGTGGGAGTGGTGCGATCTGGATGTCGACGGTGTGAGGGCACTGGCTCGCAACTCGATCGAGCACAGTTTCGCTGCCCCGGCCGACAAGGTCGCCTGGCTCTCCGACCTCGGGTGAGCCTCCGGGGGCCAACCTGCTCAGTTCGCTGAGCGGACCTGCGGGATCACCTGCTCGGCGAACAGACGCATCGTCTCGGTGCCGGGGTAGTCGGAGCACCACGGGTAGAAGCCGGTGCATCCGAGGTCGATGTAGGTCTGGAGCTTCTCGGCGACCTGTTCCGGCGTGCCGACGAGGTTGCCGGCGTGCCACGACTCGTACGGTTCGCCGTAGAAGCTGCGTGTGCCGCCGTCGACGATCTCCTGCTCGGACTCGCGGATGAACACCTCGGGCGACCAGGTCTTCTGGATCTCGTCGTAGTCGCGGCCGACGTCGCGGCAGTGCTCGCGCAGCACGTCGCACTTGTGCTGGAACTCGTGTGGCTTGCCGCCGAAGTTCGAGGCATCGGCGAGGCGGGCGACGACCCGGAGCGTGAGCTGCTCGCCGCCGCCGCCGATCAGCACCTGTGGACGGGGCGACTGCAGCGGTTTCGGGTCGCACTGCGCGCCGTCGAGTGTGTAGTAGCGGCCCTCGTACGACACGTCGGGCTCGGACCACATGGCGGTGACGATCTCGACGGTCTCGCGCAACATGCGGATGCGCTCGGCCGGCGCAGGGAACTCGTAGCCGTAGCCCTTGAACTCGTGCTGGTACCAGCCGGCACCGATGCCCCAGATCAGGCGCCCGCCCGACATCACATCGAGGTTCGACGTGAGCTTCGCCAGCAACGACGGTTCGCGATAGGGCGCGCATCCGACCATCTGCCCGAGCTTGATGGTGCTGGTGCGCTGGGAGATCGCGGCCAGCGTCATCCAACACTCGAACATCGTCTCGTGGGCGGGCACCGGCACGTTGTGGAAGTGGTCGTACACCCACAGCGAGTCGTAGCCGAGTTCCTCCGCGAGCTGGGCGACGTCGATCGCTCGCTGCCACTTGTCCACCGGGTCGGCGATGGACGAGAGCTCCATCTTCCAACCCTGGGGGATGAACATGCCGAACTGGAGATCTGTCATCCGTTCATCTTGGCAGCACCGGCAGAGGCGATCGATCGTCACAATGCTGCGGCGTTACTCGTCGAGCAGATCCCGCGGTCGGGGACCGTCCATCGCGCGCGCCACGATCGTGCTGCGATGAACGACGGGCCGGCGTTCGGACCGTTCGCTCATCACATCGGCGGAACGGGAGGGATTCCGCACCTGTCTCGATGAGTGACGCGTCAGCCCTGCTCAGAGCTTTAGACCAAATTTTCGAACCATCTCGCGGGAGTAACCGCGGGAGTAACGGACGCGGGAGTGGGGCCGTCGGGACCGCACCATGGTGCTCTTGACGCCGCGGATGACTGTCAACTATGGTTGACAGGTCGTGAGGGTCGTCCGGAGCGCAACGTTCGATCGGTGGCTCCGCAAGCTCAACGATCGGCGAGCAGCCGCCAGGGTGCTGGTCCGGATCGAGCGGCTGGCAGCGGGCAACCCGGGCGACATCAAGCCGGTCGGCCACGGCGTGTCCGAACTGAGAATCGACTACGGGCCCGGCTACCGGGTCTACTACCTGCAACGAGGAAGCGAGCTGATCGTGTTGCTGTGCGGTGGCGACAAATCGAGCCAAGCCGACGACATCGACCGCGCGCACCGCATCGCAGCCGACTGGAGGAGCCAGCCACACGATGAGCACAACACCTGAAACCTTCGCACCGTTCGACACCGCCGACTACCTCGACGACATCGATGCTGCCGCGGCGTATCTCGAAGCAGCACTCGAGGAGGCCGGTGACGATCCCGCCTTCGTCGCCCAGGCGCTGGGGACGATTGCTCGCTCCGGCAACGTGAGCGAGCTGGCGCGACGCACGGGGATGAGCCGCGAGGGGCTGTACAAGGCGCTGTCGGCTGACGGCAACCCGAGCTTCGCGACCATCGTGAAGGTCGCACGCGCGCTCGGTCTGAGGATCCGCTTCACCCCCGCCGCTTGATCGCCGAACTCGCATGTCGTCGAACGCGCCGGCGGTCGGGTGTGCGCAACGACTGGGCTCACGCCGCGCGCTTGCGTTGGACGTAGTCCTGGAGATCGTCGATGGTGAGGCGGACGCTGCGGCCGATGCGGATTGGTGCGAGTTCGTCGTCCCAGATGAGTTGGTAGATGGTCGATCGACCGACGGCGAGGAGCTCGGCTGCTTGCGGGATCGTGACGAGCAGCGGCGGCCTCGGTGTGTTGGTGTGTGAGGTGTTGTCCGTGGGTTCGTGCATGTCGGCAATCGTCCGACAGGGACGTCACGGATCACCGCCCGACTCGCTACCCGGATCACCGTCCGGGTACCTCGATCTCCACGACGGGTACCGGGCGGGTAGCTGGACGCAGGCCGAACTCGACCCAGCCGTCGGGAAGGCACCCGTGCCGGTCGAGGTGCACCGCCGCAGCGACGATCCGGGTAGCCAGATCGCTGACGCGGGTAGTGCCGAGGCGGCCGTCGTCATGCAGTCGTCGCACCTGTTCGACGACCCAGTCGGGCGGGTCGGTCAGCACGTCGTAGCCGACGGTAAGCCGTCGCCGCTCGATGGCGTCGTCGTGGGCACTACCGCCGTATCGGGCGAAGACGTCGTCGATGCGTTGCGCTCGGCGAGCCTGGCGGAGTTCGAACCGCGCCGCCCGCAGCGCTTTCTCGACAGCGGCCCGTTCGGCGCTCGTCGAGGCACGTGGCGCGAGTCCGTCGAGCTCGCGGATCGTGGCTTGGGCCTGCCGGACGGGGTCGTTCGCGGCGGCCTCTAGGTCGAGTGTCGCCAGGGTGCGCTGCTCACGTGCTCGCGGAGGACTTGCGCAGCTCGCCATGGCGTCGAGCACGGCCTGTACTGGGGGAGGGATTGCCGTCGGCGAGTGGGCGAGGGCCGGTTGGGTGTCGATCAGCGCGTTGACTTGTTCCAGTTCGACGACGTGGGGCCAGTTGGCGACGATCCAGTCCCGTCGATCTTGCTGAGCGGTGGTCGCATCGACGAGATGCTCGTGGACTGCTGCAGAGCCGGCGTCGCCGGTGGTGAGATGTTCGATGAGCCCACGGTGGTCGGCAGGTGCGGTGCTCATCAGGGCCTGGAGTTCGGCGCGTCGATGGTGTATCTCGGTTACCGACAGGCACGTGCGGATGGGCTCTGGTTCGTGCCGGCGGTCGGTCAGCCAGATCCGATCTCGCAGCGTTCGCAGCATCAGCTCCTGCCATCCCTCGGCTGCTTGCGGGTCGATTGGCCGTGGCCCGAGTCCCGGTGTTGCGGCGTCGATTTCGTGGATGGCTCGGTGATGTGCGATCCGAGCGACGGAGTCGTCCCACACGGCGGCCGCGGGGCCGTCGGTCGGCCGGGTGCCGAGCCAGTTCGTGAGCCACTCGGGCGGGTCAGCGCGCAATCGGTGAGCCGCACGCTCGCACGCGAATTTCGCTGCGCGCTGGAAGCGGTCGGCGTCGCCCGGCTCGACACCGTGGGAAGCGAGCGTCGCCGCCCATTCACGTGAAGCCTGTTCGACGTCGTTCACGATCCGCAGGAGTGTCTCCGCGGCGTCCTCGGTGAGTGCGGTGGTCTCGGGCTGATCGATGACGACGAGCTCATTCCATGCCATCGTGCGGGTCGCCGAGCGACCCTGATCGTTGACGAACAGGACGTCGCAGGTGCCGTCGGTGTCGTCGAGCGCGATGAGGCGGCCGACGTTGTCGCGGTCCAGTGCCCGCACGCGGCGGCCGATCTCAGCGTGCTCCCGGAAGGTGACTGCCCGCTCGAGGTCGCTGCGCAGGTCCGCCGGGTCGGTGTGGCCCACGTACTCGGCGACCCGCTCGGCGTGGCGCGCCTGCTGTGCTCGTGCGAGCAGCCTGGCGACGGGGACCTCGGTGGCGAGGTCGCTGATGCGTGCCGCCTCCGCATCCCGCGCCGACACGAGCTGCTTTACGCCGGAGACGTGGATGCGCTCGATCAGGTCGAGCTCCGGGTCGGGAGCGCGTTCGCCGGGGAGTGGGATGCCGGTGGTGTGCCGTTCCGCAATGTCGAGTGCCTCGGTGGTGGTTCCGTAGATCCATGCGGACAGCCGGGCGCGTGACATGGCCACGTAGATCGCTTCTCGGTAGAGGCCGGCCGGGCCGACGACGAGGACGTGATCGCACGTGACGCCCTGGGCGGTGTGGACGGTGGATGCGTAGCCGTAGTCGAGCCACTCTGCTGCGAGGTAGTCGCGGTCCAGAACGATCTCCTCACCGCTCGTCAGGGTGACGTGTGCGCCGGCGGGGTCGATGTGGGTGAGGTGGCCGCGCATCCCGTTGTCGACCGCGAAATCGGTCCCGTCGGCGAGGTGTTGGCCTCGGTGGTTGCGGCGCAGGATGACGTGTTCACCGGGTGCGTACGATCGTCCACCAATCGTGATGGCTCGTTCGAGGTCGAGTTCACCGGTAGCGGCGAGGATCTGTCGGGTGAAGGTGTTCAGTTGGTGCGCTTCGGCGCGGGTGCCGGCGAGCATCAGCGTGGCGCCGTCCGATCGGAGCGTGTTCCAGTCGGTGATCGCTCGCTGGCGGAGTGCGTGGCGGTCGTCGTCGAGCACGACCCGACCGTGCGCCTGGTAGGCGGCGAACGCTGCGGCGATGTTGCCGTGGCGGAGCTGATCGAGGGCCACCTGTTCCCACCCGGCTTGTTGACGCCGGTTGACGGTGAGCTCCGCGATCCGGTCACCGAGGACGTCGAGCGCAGCACGGAAGCCTCCGCCGGCGGCGACTTCGGGGAGTTGGTGGTGATCACCGACGAGGACCAGCTTGGCCCCGGCCCGTGCCACCTGATCCACGACACGGGCAAGGTCACGCACCGCGGCCATGCCGGCCTCATCCACGACGACCACGGTGCCAGCGTCAATGTCACGGTGCTCGACGAGGTGGCGAGCCAGCGTGGTCGAGTCGATCCCGGCACCGGCTTCGAGCTCGCGGGCGGCCCGTGCCGATGGCGCCAGGCCGACGACGGTGAACCCCACGTCCTCGTAGAGCGCCCGGATGCTGCCGAGCGTGTGCGTCTTTCCTGTTCCCGCTCGACCGACCAGGACCGAGATCCGATCACCTGAGAAGGCGATCGCGTTCACCGCTGCCGCCTGATCGTCGCCCAGCGTCGACGCATCGATGGCGGCCTCGACACGTCCGTGTTCGAGCACGCCGACGCCGGCATCGACGCCGCGGGCGAGCTGCTCGACCAGTCGCTCCTCGAGTGCGAGCAGTGACCTCGCGGTGTAGGTCCGCACGCGATCGTCGGCGATCACCCGACAATCAGCACCGCTGATCAAGAGGTCGGGTGAGTTATCGCCGAGTGGCACAACCGCCGGTGAGGCGAGTGCCCGTTGCACGGTGGCCTCGACGACCTCCACCGATGTCGATGCCGGCAGCGTCGAGGCCACCGCTCGGGTCAGATCGTGTCGGGTGAACGTCCCGTCGTTGACTGTGACCCGATGATCGAGCAGCCAGTCGAGCCACTCGTCGAATCCGACGACCCGTGTCGTCACCGACCGGACACCGTGACGCCACGACTCGTGCTCGATCACGAACCCGCCTCCGAGGGCTGCTCGGGATTGCTGAGGCCAGGAGCTGCTCGAAC
>CAVQRU010000009.1:0-217116 GCA_963715285.1 Ilumatobacteraceae bacterium
CATCGCCCGTGACGTGGACGGCAGGCGTCGACGTCCCGCTTCGGCAGCGAAGTAGACGGCGACGAGCGCCGAGACCAGGCCGGCGAAGCGGACCTCGGGGTCGATCGACTGCCAGTTGCCGGCGACCACGATGATCGACGCCACGAGCAACAGCGAGGCGCCGACGGTCGCCAGCCAGCCGGCTGCGCTGAGCTGCGGCGGTCGCCACGAGCGTGCGGACCGATCGGGTTCGGGGGAGCAGCCGGTCGGCGATGGTCCGGCAGGGGGAGCGGGCCACGTGGGTGGGGAAAGGGGTGGTGGAAGCGGTGCGTCGTCCATGAGCCCGATCCTGAAGATCGACGGGTTCGGGCACCATCGGGGCAATCCCCTACGGCGGCGTGGGGTTCCCGGGTCCCCCAGGCGTCGATGGGGGATTGACCTCATGGACGCGGATCGTCCCGATCCCGATGATCGACCGCATGGAACGAACGAACCGATCGGGTGGCCCACGATGATCGCCGGAGCGATCTGCGAGGAGACCGACTGCACCGGGCTGGTGCTGATGTTGCTGGCGGTCCTGGCTGCGCTCGTGCTGGTGGCCACCGTGGTGGCGCTGGCGTGGGCTGCCGCAGTCTCGGCTGTCCTCGAGCGCCGTGGATGGGGCCCGGCGAGGCGCCGCACTGCGGGGGTTCTGGTTGCGGTCGTCGGGATCGCACTGGTCTGGGCGGCTGCGACGGGCTTCTCCGAGGTCGGTGCTTGGCTCGCCGGGCTGGCCGCGATCTTCGCGGTCCCGGTCGCGATCTGGCAACGGTCGGTGACGAAGCGGTACCGGGCTGGTCAGTCGAGCCCGTGCTCCACGGCGTAGCGCACCAGGTCACTGCGACGTGACAGGTGCAGCTTGCCGAGGATGTTGCGCACGTGGTTCTCGGCGGTCTTCGGCGAGATGTCGAGCTCGGCGCCGATCTCCTTGTACGTGTGGCCGCGGGCGACGAGTTGGAGCACCTGGCGCTCGCGCTCCGTGAGCGGGTTGGTGTCGGCGGACTTCGCGAGGCGTCGGAACTCACCGAGCACGAGTGCGGCGAGCGACGGGGAGAACACCGGCTCACCGGCTGCCGCCGCGACCAGCGCCGAACGGATCTCGTCGATCGGCGCGGTCTTGACCAGATAGCCGGCTGCGCCCGCGGCGACCGCGTCGAGCAGATCGCGCTCGGCTTCGCTGACGGTGAGGATCACGATCGGGCAGATGGTCGCACACGCCTCGACGACGGCCAGTCCACCACCGCGTGGCATGTGCAGGTCGGACACGACGAGGTCGGGGTGACGAGCGCGGATCACGTCGATCGCTCCCTCGGCGTCGTCCGCTTCGCCGACGACCTCGAAGTCCGGCCCCAACTCGCCGCGGACCCCGGCACGCATCAGCTCGTGGTCGTCGGCGAGCACGATCCGGATCGGCGTCGTCATGTCGACCACATTCGCACCTCGGTGCCGGTTCCTCGTGAACTGACGATCTCCGACCGGCCGCCGACGTCTCGGATCCGACCGACGATCGAATCGTCCACGCCGTGGCCGCTGCGGTGAGCGTCGACGTCGAAGCCGCTGCCGTCGTCGCGAACGGACGCGAACACCGTTCCGTCGTCGTCGACGTCGACGAACACGACGATGTGAGCCGCGTCGGCGTGCTCGAGTGCGTTGGCGACCGCTTCGCCGATCGCCCCGGCGACGGCGTCCTGCGCTGCGGGTGGAGCGTGGCGGTCGTTGTCGAGGACTCCGACCGAAATCGTCGCCTGCGATGCGCCGTGGTGGTTGACCGCCCGGTCGACCGCTGTCCGCACCTTCTGCTCGAGGGTCTCGTCCGATCGAGCCGCCACGCCGAAGATGAACCGTCGGAGTTCGCGATCGGCGTCGCGAGCGGCGCGAGCGAGGTCCGGATCGGAATCGGCGGTCCGCCGCTCGACGAGGGCGAGGGTCTGCAGCACCGTGTCGTGGAGCACCCGGGCGACGTCGTCGCGAGCGCGACGGTCGGCGATGTCGGCCTCGGCGCGACGCAACAGCTGGGCCTGCCATCCGAACACGGCGCCGACCGCCGCGTAGAACAGCGACGTCGCGACGATCGAGACCACGTGTCGCGCACTCCAGGCGTCGAACTCGTTGAGCACTGCACCGAGCCATTCGGCGGGCCCGATCGTCAGGCCGACGGCCCCGGCGACGATCGGCCCGCGGGCGAGCCCGATCGACACGACGGCGATGAGTGGATACTGCGTCGCCAGGCTCTGCGAGACCTCGAAGACGTGGCCCGGCTCGAACACCCATCCGTCGACGATGCTCAGACCGATCGCCAGGATCGCCTCGACGACCAGGAATCCGGTCGCCAGCAGCGCCTCGGGCCGGGCACTGACGGCGTAGGTCGACCAAGCCGACACCGAGGCGACGGCCACGATGCAGAGCCATGCGGTCAGTGGATGCTCGATTGCGTCGCGCTCGGACGACACGACGACGACGCCGACCATCCAGACCAGGGCGAGCCAGCGGGCGACGACGAGTGCACGCTCGACGGTCAACGCAGTGGGGAACATGCGCGGTTCGGCGACGTCGAAGGTCTCGGCCACGCCCCGCACTGTGTCAGGTCGGCGTCGGTCCCGACGGGCTTTCGGGTGGCGGAACACATGTTCGGGAGGTAGGCTCGGCCGGCGATGGCCGCCCGCACCTCCGCCGATTCCCCGGCGCCCGCCAAGAAGCCCCGCACCCGCCGCACCGCACCGGCCGACGAACCACAGATCGTCGTTCGAGGTGCCCGTGAGCACAACCTGAAGAACGTCAACGTCGAGCTGCCGCGTGACAAGCTGATCGTGTTCACCGGGCTGTCGGGGTCCGGCAAGTCGAGCCTGGCGTTCGACACGATCTACGCCGAGGGGCAACGGCGCTACGTCGAGTCACTGAGTTCCTACGCCCGCCAGTTCCTCGGGCAGATGGACAAGCCCGACGTCGACGTGATCGAGGGGCTGTCGCCGGCGATCTCGATCGACCAGAAGTCGGCGAGCCGCAACCCTCGCTCCACCGTCGGCACGATCACCGAGGTCTATGACTACCTCCGCCTGCTGTACGCCCGCATCGGCATCCAGCACTGCCCGAACGACGGCACGAAACTCCAGCGTCAGACACCGCAACAGATCGTCGACCGCATCCTCGACATGGACGACGGCATCCGCTTCCAGGTACTCGCGCCGGTGGTGCGGGGCCGCAAGGGTGAGTACGACACCCTGCTGCAGGACCTGTCCGGGCAGGGCTACGTCCGAGCGCGCATCGACGGCGAGACCGTCGACATCGACGAGTTCCTCAAGCGCGACGAGCGCCTCGCCAAGTACGAGAACCACAAGATCGAGATCGTCGTCGATCGCCTGGTGCTCAAGGAGGGGATCGAGCGACGCCTCACCGATTCGCTCGAACAGGCGCTGGGGCTCGCCGATGGCGTCGCCGAGATCGAGGTGGTCCCCCGAGAGGGCGAGGGGCAGCCGGAAACCCTGACGTTCAGCCAGCACCTCGCGTGTCCGATCTGCGGTACGAGCTACGACGAGCCGGCGCCGCGCAACTTCTCGTTCAACTCTCCGTACGGCGCCTGTGCCGCCTGCGACGGTCTCGGCACCACGTTCGAGGTCGACCCCGAGCTGATCATCCCCGATCCCGAGATGTCGCTCGCCGACGGTGCGATCGCTCCGTGGCGCAGCGCCAACACGCAGTACTTCACGCGAATGCTCGAGTCGGTCTCCGAGGTGCACGACATCGACATGCACGCGCCGTGGGAGAAGCTCACCGCCAAGCAGCAGAAGGTCGTGCTGCACGGGGTGAAGGGCAAGATGACCGTCAGGTACAAGAACCGCTACGGGCGGTCGCGGTCGTACTCCACCGAGTACGAGGGCGTGATCCCGTGGATCAAGCGGCGCCACGAGGGCAGCGACAGCGAATGGGCCCGCGACCAGTACGAGGGGTACATGCGCCTGGTGCCGTGCAGCATTTGCGACGGTGCTCGGCTGAAGCCGTCGACGTTGGCGGTCACGATCGAGGGCAAGCACATCTCCGAGGTGTCCGACATGTCGATCGGCGAGTCGGCGAAGTTCCTCGCCGCGCTCGAGCTCTCCGAGCGCGACCGGCTGATCGCCGAGCGCGTCACCAAGGAGATCAACGCTCGGCTCGGCTTCCTGCTCGATGTCGGCCTCGACTACCTCACGTTGTCGCGGGCTGCCGGCACGCTGGCTGGCGGCGAGGCGCAGCGCATCCGCCTGGCGTCCCAGATCGGTTCTGGCCTGGTCGGCACGCTCTACGTCCTCGACGAACCGTCGATTGGCCTGCACCAGCGCGACAACCGCCGGCTGATCGACACGCTCACGCGTCTGCGCGATCTCGGCAACACCGTGATCGTGGTCGAGCACGACGAGGAGACGATCCGCGAGAGCGACTGGATCGTCGACATCGGTCCCGGCGCAGGCGAGCACGGGGGCGAGGTCGTGTACTCGGGCAAGGTGCCCGGGATCCTCAAGGTGAAGGAATCGGTCACCGGGCAGTACCTGTCGGGTCGCAAGTCGATCCCGGTGCCCGAGTCGCGGCGCCCGCAGGGCCTCGAAGCACTGCGCATCGAGGGCGCTCGCGAGCACAACCTGCAGAACATCGACGTCGACATCCCACTCGGGAACTTCGTGGCCGTCACCGGCGTGTCGGGTTCGGGCAAGTCGACACTCGTGCGCGACATCCTCCTGCCGGTGCTGATGCAACGGATCTACAAGTCGAAGATGTCGGCCGGCAAGCACAAGCGGATCACCGGGATCGAGTATCTCGACAAGGTGATCGACATGGACCAGTCGCCGATCGGGCGCACGCCACGATCGAACCCGGCGACCTACACGGGCGTCTTCGACAACGTCCGCAAGCTGTTCGCCTCCACCAACGAGGCCAAGGTCCGCGGCTACATGCCGGGGCGGTTCTCGTTCAACGTCAAGGGTGGGCGATGTGAGGCGTGTTCCGGCGACGGCACGTTGAAGATCGAGATGCACTTCCTGCCCGACGTGTACGTGCCGTGCGAGGTGTGCCATGGCGCTCGCTACAACCGCGACACGCTCGACATCGAGTTCAAGGGCAGGAACATCGCCGAGGTGCTCGACATGCCGGTCGCCGAGGCGGTCGACTTCTTCGCGAACCAGCCGGGGATCGCTCGGTACATGCAGACGCTCGTCGACGTCGGGCTCGGCTACGTGCGCCTCGGCCAGTCGGCGCCCACGCTGTCGGGCGGCGAGGCACAGCGGGTGAAGCTGTCGGCCGAACTCGCCAAGCGGTCCACCGGGCACACGATCTACCTGCTCGACGAGCCGACCACCGGCCTGCACTTCGACGACGTGCGGCGCCTGCTCACCGTGCTCCAGCGTCTGGTCGACCAGGGCAACACCGTGCTGGTGATCGAGCACAGCCTCGACGTCATCAAGACCGCCGACTGGGTGATCGATCTCGGCCCGAACGGCGGCACCGGCGGCGGCATGATCGTCGGCGAAGGCCCGCCCGAGTACATCGCCACGCTCGAGGCGAGCCACACCGGCCGCTTCCTCCGCGACGTCCTCTGACCAGTGCCGCGCCGCTCACCTGAGCGATGAGCGACAGCCCGGTATCCGGGGATCCCGCTCATGAGTGTGAGTCGCTGGTTCGGGCGATGAGCGAATTCCCCGTTACCGGGGCTTCGGCTCATCGGCGTGATGGGCTCGGCGTCGGGACCGGTCCCGATGGCAGACTGGCGTGATGGTCGACGCGCTGGCTGACACCGGTGTCGACCGGGAGGAACTCCAGCGGCGGACCCTTCGTTCGTTGCGGTTCTCGCAGGTGCCGGGCCAGGCCGCGGTGGCGGGGATGGTCGCAGTGGTGTCGCTCCTGGCCAGCGACCTGCTCGGATCCGATCGCCTCGCCGGGATGGGCAGTGCATCGTTCACCGTGGGCGCAGCCTTCACGGCGATTCCGTTGGCCGCGTTCATGCGACGGCGGGGACGTCGTATCGGGCTCACCCGGGCGTTGCTCATCGGCGCGGCCGGCGCGGCGATCGCAGCCACCGGCGGGCAGCTGCGGTGGTTCCCCCTCTTCGTCGCCGGGATGGTGGCCTTCGGTGCCGGCCAGGCCGCCACGCTGCAGCAACGCTACGTCGCCGCCGACCTCGCAGAGCCGGCCAAGCAGGGTGCGGCGATCGCCGCGATCGTGTGGGTGGGCGCGCTGGGTGCGGTTCTCGGGCCGCTGCTCACGCCGTTCGAGAAAGCGGTGGCCGGTCGTGTCGGGCTCGATGAGCTGGTCGGCCCCTTCCTGTTCGCCGCGCTCTTCTTCCTCGTCGCTGCGTCGGTCGTGTGGATCCGGCTCCGACCCGACCCGCTGGAGGTGATCGGCGGCATCGATCCGCATGCGGAGCGCACGCGACTGCTGCGGGTCGTGAGGTCGTCGGCGTCGGTGATCTGGGCGTCGCCGGGAGCACGACTCGGCCTCGCGGCGATGGCGGCGTCCCAGGCCGCCATGGTCGGCGTGATGACCATGACGCCACCACACATGAAGGATCACGGTCATGCCGATCTGTCGGCGTTCGTGATCGCGCTCCACATCGTGGGGATGTACGGCTTGTCGCCGCTGGTCGGCCGGTTCGTCGACCGCGCAGGACCGGTCCGTGCGATCCAATTCGGTGCGGTCGTCCTCGGCGTGGGCACGATCAGCACCGTGCTGGCGGGCTACGTGCCCGTGTTGATGTTCGCAGGGCTGTTCTTCCTCGGGCTCGGGTGGAGCTTCGGCCTGATCGGCGGGACGACGATCCTGACCGCGTCGGTCCCCGAACGATCGCGCGTGGAGGTGCAGGGCACGGGCGACCTGACGCTGAGCTTGTGCGGTGCTGCTGCAGCACTCGGTTCGGGCTTCGTGAAGGACGCCTTCGGCTTCCACCTCCTCGCCGACGGCGCCACGGCGCTGGCGGCCGGCCTTCTCGTGCTCGCCTGGTACACCGCCGCCACCGCCCGCCTCACCCATCCCGCAACCTGACCGCCACGAGCGATGAGCGAACCCCCCGCATGGAGGGGCTCGGCTCATCGCCTGGCGCGCGTTCGCACGATGCCAGCGTGGCGATGAGCGAACGCCCCGATGGTGGAGGGTTCGCTCATCGCATCGGCGTTGTCAGGCGGCGGACGGGTGCAACAACGAGCGGTAGGTCTCGGTCGTGGCGACGATCCACCGGTCGAGGTCCGTCTCGTAGGTTCGACGGTCGAGTCGGTGAGTGGTCCACCCGGCACCCGATGCGGCGGCGTCGCGCCGGCGGTCTCGTGCTCGACCGATGGTCTCGTCGTGGGTCGGGAAGACGTCGATCTCGATCGCCCACCGCAGCCGTGGGATCGCGAGATCGAACCGGGCGGGACCGTACCCGGGGATCCTGAGTTCGTACTGCCGCACCAGCCCGCGGACTCCGGCTGCGTCGAGTGCCGTCGCCACGATGACTTCCGGGTGTGATTCGGCAGCGCCACCCGACAGTCGCCGGTCGAGTTGACGAAGGTAGGACCACACCCATGGTCGTTGCGGCGAGATCCAATCGACGGCGACCGCACGCATCGCCAGCTCGTCCAGATTCCCGTCGCGCATGGCCTGTTCGATCACGGAGAGCAGGCTGTCGGCATCGAGGTGTCTGGCGAGATCGAAGGCGGTCCGCTCCCGGGTGGTCATTCGGATGCCATCTGGCCGCTCGACGACGTCGTCGGGATGGATCGCAGCGGTCCGGTAGGGAACGACCCAGCGAGCGATCGCCGGGTTGCTCGCCGGGGGAGCGATCACGTGGACCCGTCGGTCGCGAGGGAGTCGACGGAAGTCCCACAGGCGTCCAGCCGTGGGGCCGGCGACCACGGTGTTGGGTCGTGCGAGGCAGATGGCGCTGCATCGACCGACATCGTCGAGCTCGACGCTCGCTGTCCGATACGCGCCGCGCAGCACGAGTTCGATCGCCCCGACCTGTTCGAGACGTTCGATCGCCCGGGGCGACAGGCCGCTGGACTGGAGTTGGGAGACCGAGGCGACGCCGTGCTGGCGGGCGAAGAACTGATGTGCACAAGACGTGAGATGCGTCATGGCGCTCCTTCCGAGTGGAGATTCGGGAGGAGGGAGTCGGCCCGGACGATGCTACGCACGTGAGCTGCTGATCGCCACGGCGTCACCGCTCAGTTCACCGAGCGGGCGACCGCCGATGAGCGAGATCCCCATATCCGGAGGCTCGGCTCATCGCTTTGGTCGGTCGGGCGGGAGGGGTGACGACCGATGAGCGAGATCCCCGTATCCGGGGGTTTGGCTCATCGCCTTGGTTGATCGGGCGCGGGATGGCCGCGTCAGCGGTTGCGGAGGCGTTTGCTGAGGTCGTTGAGGCGCTTCTTCTCGTCGTTGGTCAACGAGTCCATGCCGTTGGCGCCGATCTTGTCGAGCAGCGAGTCGAGCTCGGCCTGGTCGGCCGGCGACGGGCCGGCCGACGGTGGCACCGGTGCCGGGGCGTTCTTCCACGGTCCCTCGACCACCCGCTGGCCGGACGATCCCTTGGCCTGCTTCTTCGGCTTGCTCTTCTTCGGCTTGCGGTGCGTTGAACCGTCGAGCGGGAGGTGCGGGATCGGCCAGCCGGTGGCGAGACCCAGCGAGCGCCCGGCGACCAGCGCAACGCCGACCGACACGAGCAGGAAGATCGTCTGGCCGGTCTGGTCGGTGCCGGTGAACTGCAGCAGGTTGAGCACCGTGAACACGGCGGCGAGCGCCCAGAGCGGGATCACTTCGAACCACTTGACGCCGGGATACGTGGCCGCATACACCCAGATGCCGCCCAGGAACAGGTTGCTCAGCCCGTACTGCACCATGAAGTCGATGCTGTTCGACAGCGGCCCGAGGAAGGTGAGGATCAGCGCGGGCACGAAGGTCATCGCCAGCACCCAGGCGAGGAACTTGCCGCGCCCGAACAATGCCTCGAGCTGCTGGCCGAAGAGCCAGAAGAACACGACGCCGAGCAGCGGCCAGATGGCGGGCTCGGTGGCGATCGGCCAGGTGAAGAGGCGCCAGATCTCGAACTCGCGCACGAGTGCCGGGACGAAGCCCAGCTTCACGAAGTAGTCGACGCTGAGGCCGTAGACGAACATCGTTCCGAGGCTGAGCGCGCAGATGATGTCGGTGGTGGTGACGTCGTAGCGTCCGGCGCGGAACCAGCCGTCGTTGGGTCGACGGCGGAAGATGGCTGCGAACTGGTCGGACATCGGACATCACGGTATCCGGCCCTCCGTATGCTTGAGGCGTCATGCAGGAAGCGAGATGGTGAAACGTCCGCCCGCCGGCACGATCCCGGAGGCGCCCGGGTCGTACCAGTTCAAGGACGCCCACGGCCGTGTGATCTACGTCGGCAAGGCGTCGAACCTCCGCCAACGCCTGTCGAACTACTTCCAGTCGCCGGTCAACCTGCATCCGCGCACCGCACAGATGGTCGAGACCGCCGAGTCGGTCGAGTGGACGATCGTGCGCAACGAGGTCGAGGCGTTGATGCTCGAGTACTCGCTGATCAAGCAGCACGATCCACGCTTCAACGTGCGTCTCCGCGACGACAAGAGCTACCCGTTCCTCGCCGTGACGATCGACGAGCAGTGGCCGCGGGCGCTGGTGATGCGCGGCCGCAAGCGCAAGGGCACCCGGTACTTCGGTCCCTACGCCCACGCCTACGCCATCCGCGACACCCTCGACCTGTTGTTGAGGTCCTTCCCGATCCGAACGTGCAGCCAGGCGAAGTTCAACCAACACGAGCGCCTGGGTCGCCCCTGCCTGCTGTTCCACATCGAGAAGTGCGCCGGGCCGTGCGTCGGTGAGATCGAGGAGATGCCGTACCGCCAGTTGGTCACCGACCTGTGCGAGTTCCTCGACGGCGACACCGACGAGATCGTCGACCGCCTGGAAGCCGACATGCAGGCGGCGGCGACCGATCTCGAGTTCGAACGTGCGGCCCGCCTCCGCGACCGGCTGCTCGCGGTGCGCAAGGCGATCGAGAAACAGCAGATGGTCGCCGAGCGCAGTGAGGATCTCGACGTGATCGGCATCGCCGAGGACGAACTCGAGGCCGCCGTCCAGGTCTTCTACGTCCGCAAGGGCCGTGTCGTCGGCCGCAAGGGCTTCATCCTCGACAAGGTGGAGGAGCTCACACCGGGCCGGCTGATCGACCGCATCCTGGAGTCGATGTACGGCGACGACCCGATCCTCGGCGTGCCCAAGCAGGTGCTGGTTCCCTACGAGGCCGAGGAGCTCGCCACCTACGAGGAGTGGCTCTCGATGGGGCGGGGCTCGCGGGTGCAGGTTCGGGTGCCGCAGCGCGGCGACAAGCGTTCGTTGCTCGAGACGGTCACGCGCAACGCCGAGGGCGAGTTCACCCGGCACCGGATGAAGCGGGCGAGCGACCACAACTCGCGCAGTCGGGCGCTGACCGAACTGCAGGATCACCTCGGGCTCCCCGAGGCTCCGCTCCGCATCGAGTGCTACGACATGGCCCACCTCCAGGGCAGCGACTACGTCGGCTCGATGGTCGTGCTCGAGGACGGCTTGCCGAACAAGCGCGAGTACCGGCGCTTCAAGGTCAACACGGTCGGCGGCGACCAGGTGAGCGCCAGCGACGACTACGCAGCGATGGCCGAGGTGGTGCGGCGGCGGCTGCAGGCGTACCTCGACGAACGCGACCGACCGGTGAACGAGCGCGGCGACAAGCCCGGCAAGTTCGCGTATCCGCCGCAGCTGTTGCTGGTCGACGGTGGCAAGGGCCAGCTCAGCGCCGCCAAGCGCGTGATCGACGAACTCGACCTCACCGACGAGATCCCGGTTGCCGGGCTGGCGAAACGGTTCGAGGAGGTGTTCGTCCCGGGGCGGAGCGAACCGGTCGAGATCCCTCGGGGGAGCGAGGCGCTGTTCATGTTGCAGCGCATCCGCGACGAGGCGCACCGGTTCGCGAACACGTTCCACCGGGAGCGCCGCAGCAAGCGGATGACCACGAGTGCGCTCGACGGCATCCCCGGGTTGGGTGAGGTGCGTCAGAAGAAGTTGGTGAAGGCGCTCGGTGGGGTCAATGCCGTGAAGCGTGCCGACCTCGACGAGTTGCGGTCACTCAGCTTCCTCCCCGATGCGGTGGCCGAGTCGGTGTACGCGAAGTTCCACACCGAGTGAGTCGCCAGGTCGATCCTGACGACGCTCAGGCGAGCTGGGGGATCACCTCGGACTGCAGTGTCCGGTAGTTCGCAAAACGCTCCTCGGTCGTGCCGCCGAGGGTGAAGTCGGGGACGATGAACTCGTCGAAGCCCAGCTCGGCGTAGCGCCCGAGTTGGTCGACGAGCTCGTCGTTCGAGCCGATGATCGAACGGGCACCCATGTCGCCGCTGCGGATGTTCTCGGCGAACTCGGCGTTGTCGGTCATGAACACCAGCGCCTGGGCCGACTTCCACATCGTGTCGGGGTCGCGGCCGACCTGTTCGCACGCCGCGCGCAGTTTGTCGAGCCCGGCGCCGGCGAGCTCCGGGGCTCCCCAGGTGTTCCATTCGTCGGCGTGGCGAGCGGTGATGCGCAGCATGCGGGGGCTGGCGGTGCCAACGAGCAGCGGCAGCGGCGACTGCATCGGCTTGGGATCGGACGGCGCGTCGGTGATGTCGTAGTACTCGCCGTGGAAGTCGGTGCGATCGTTGGCGAGCAACGACCGGACGATCTGGATCGCCTCGTCGAAACGCGTGACTCGCGGGCCCGGTTCCTGCAGTTCGATGCCGTAGGCGTGGTGTTCGTTGATCTGCCAGCCGGCACCCAGTCCCAACACCATGCGCCCGTTGGACAGGTGGTCGATGGTGGCAGCGCGGTTGGCGAGCACGGCCGGGTGGTGCACCGACGTCGGCGACACGAGCGGACCGATCCGGATGCGCTCGGTGACCGCGGCGACGGCCGGCAGGATCGCCCAGCATTCGTGCACGTCGCCGGGTTGGATCGTCTCGCTGCCGGTGTTCGGCATGTAGTGGTCGGCGAACCAGAACCCGTGCCATCCCTCGGCGTCGGCCAGTCGTGCCAGGTCGAGCACCTCGGCCGTCGGACGTTCGGGGTTGGGCCACACGGAGAACTTCATGCTCGGACCGTAGCCTCCGACCTGTGACCGACGACTTGTGGGAGGACCACGCCGACTGGTGGATCGACGGATTCACCGAGGGCGCGGACCCCGAATACGTCGAACAGATCCTGCCGATGGCACAGGACGAACTCGCAGGGTTCGATCGTGTCCTGGACGTCGGGTGCGGCGACGGCCAGATCAGTCGGCTCCTCGCCTCCGGTGGCGCGTCGGTCGTCGGCATCGATCCGACGTGGAATCAGATCCGCATCGCGCACGAACGAGGCGGGGGAGCGGCATTCGTCCGGTCGGGGGCGGCGGAGCTGCCGTTCGCCGATGCGAGCTTCGATGCGGTCGTGGCGTGCCTGGTGTTCGAACACATCGACGACGTCGACGAGGCGATCGCCGAGGTCGCGCGTGTCGTGCGTCCGGGTGGACGCTTCTCGTTCTTCCTGAACCATCCGCTCATCCAGACGCCGGGCAGCTACTGGATCGACGACCACACCGTGGAGCCACCCGAGCAGTACTGGCGAGTCGGGCCGTATCTGGCGGAGCAGTCCTTCGTCGAGCAGGTCGAGCAGGGCGTGTTCATCCGATTCGTCCACCGACCGTTGTCGCGCTACCTGAACGCGCTCGCCGACAGCGGCCTCGTGCTCGAGCGCATGATCGAGCCGTCGCCGCCGGCGGGCTTCCTCGCGCTCGCAGACGAATACGCCGAGGCGGCCGCGATCCCCCGGCTGCTGTACCTGCGCTTGCGCCGCACCTGACGCTCGGGATCGCGCGGGCCTGCGATGAGCGAAACCTCCGTATGCGGAGGCGTCGCTCATCGCTCGGGATGGACGAGGGGGGTTGGGGCGGATCAGTAGGGTGGCGACGTGGCCGAAGTCGTGCTGATCACCGGGCTGTCCGGCGCCGGTCGCTCCGGCGTCGCCGACGTGCTCGAGGATCTCGGCTGGTTCGTCGTCGACAACCTGCCGACGGCCCTGATCGGCACGATCGTCGAGTTGGCGGCCAAGCCGAACAGCGACATCGATCGGCTTGCGCTCGTCGCCGGCCGGCAGCACGCCGAGGTGCTCACCAAGGTCGGCGAGCTCCGCGCCGACGGCCACGACGTGCGGATGGTGTTCCTCGACGCGTCGACACCGGAGCTCGTGCGTCGCTACGACGCCACCCGCCGCCGTCACCCGCTCGCCGACGACACCGATGGCCTCGTCGAGTCGATCGAGCTGGAGCGTTCGATGTTGGAGCCCGTGCGCGACGCCGCCGACCTCGTCATCGACACGAGCGACCTCAACGTCCACCAGCTGAAGGAGCGCATCGATCACGCCTTCGACACCGTCCGGGGGTCGCGGCTGCAGGTGGCGGTCGAGAGTTTCGGGTTCAAACACGGGCTCCCGCTCGACGCCGACATCGTGATGGACCTGCGGTTCCTCCCGAATCCTCACTGGGAGGACGATCTGCGTCCGCTCACCGGGCACGATCCGAAGGTGCGCGACTTCGTGTTGGAGACGGCTGTCGGGTCGGCGTTCGTCGAGCAGTTCGACGGCCTCCTCGCGACGCTCGTGCCCCTCTATCAGGCCGAAGGTCGCAGCTACCTCACGGTCGCCGTCGGCTGTACCGGTGGTCGCCATCGATCGGTCGCCGTCGCCGAGGAGTTGGCGTCGCGCCTGCGACAGCGCGGCGTCGCTGTCCGCGCCACCCATCGCGACGTCTCGCGCTGAGACGTTTCGCGCTGAGTCGTTTCCGGCGTCGAATCCGTGGGGAACTACAGTCGGTGCCGGACAATGTTGTTCCCCCACCCGCCAGGAGGCACCCAGTCATGACCATTCGAGTCGGCATCAACGGTTTCGGCCGTATCGGACGCAACTTCTTCCGCGCCGCCAAAGCGAGCGGCGCCGATTTCGACTTCGTGGCGGTGAACGACCTCGGGTCGATCGACACGATGGCGCACCTGCTCCAGTACGACTCGGTGCTCGGCCGCTTCCCCGAGAAGGTGTCGGCGACGAAGTCGAGCATCAAGGCGGGCAACGACACGTTGCGCGTGCTCAGCGAGCGCAACCCGGCCGACCTCCCGTGGGGCGAACTGGGCGTCGACGTGGTGATCGAGTCGACCGGCTTCTTCAACACGCGTGACGCAGCGAGCGCACACCTCGACGGCGGCGCCCCGCTCGTGATCGTGTCGGCGCCGTGCACCAATGCCGACGCCACGTTCGTCTACGGCGTCAACCACAAGGACTTCCGGATCAGCCGGCACAAGGTGATCTCCAACGCCAGCTGCACCACCAACTGCTTCGTGCCGATGGTCAAGGTGCTCGACGACAACTTCGGTGTCGACCAGGGCCTGATGACCACCGTCCACTCCTACACCGGCGACCAGAACCTCGTCGACGGCCCGCACAGCGACATGCGCCGTGCCCGCGCCGCGGCGATCAACATCGTGCCGACGTCGACGGGCGCAGCCCGCGCCACGTCGCTCGTGATGGAGTCGATGAAGGGCAAGCTCGACGGTACGGCACTGCGCGTGCCGACGCCGACCGGCTCGCTCACCGACTTCACGGCCACGCTCAAGAAGTCGGCCACCGTCGAGGAGATCAACGCAGCGTTCGCCGCTGCGGCGAAGAGGGAGTTGAAGGGTGTCCTCAAGTACACCGAGGACCCGATCGTGTCGAGCGACATCGTCACCGACCCGCACTCGTGCGTGTTCGACGCCGGGCTCACGATGAGCATGGGCAAGCTGGTGAAGATCAACGGCTGGTACGACAACGAGTGGGGCTACTCGAACCGTCTCGTCGACCTGACGGCGTTCACCGGCAGCAAAGTCAAGCGCTGATCAGATGGCCGACGACACCTCGGCGCGCATCCCGCAACTGGAGGATCTGGAGTCGCAGCTCGGTGACCTGAGCGGCAAGCGGATCCTGGTCCGCACCGACTTCAACGTGCCGCTCGACGGCGACACGATCACCGACGACTTCCGGATCCGCGCCGCCTTGCCCACCATCGAGTGGTTGACCGAGCGGGGGGCGACGGTCGTGACGGCCAGCCACCTCGGCCGGCCCAAGGGTGCACCCGATCCGAAATACTCGATGGACCCGGTACGAGCGCGGCTCGCGGAACTCGCGCCCGGGGTGGAACTCCTGGAGAACCTGCGGTTCGACCCGGGCGAGACCGCCAACGATCCGGCGTTCGTCGCCCAGCTCGTCGACGGCATCGACGGCTACGTCAACGACGCCTTCGGCGCCTCGCACCGAGCGCACGCGTCGATCGTCGGCCCGCCGCAGTACGTGCCGTCCGCGATGGGTCGCCTCCTCCAGAAGGAGGTCGAGGTGCTCCTGGGCCTGCGCAACAAGCCCAAGCACCCCTTCGTCGCGGTCCTCGGCGGGGCGAAGATCTCCGACAAGCTCGGCGTGGTCGAAGCACTGCTCGAGGTGGTCGATTCGCTCGTGATCGGCGGAGCGATGTGCTTCACGTTCTTCGCCGCCCAGGGCAAGGCGATCGGTGACTCGTTGTTCGAACCCGACCAGGTCGACACGTGCGGCCGTCTGCTCGCCGAGGCCGGAGCGCGCGGCAAGACGATCCACCTCCCTGAGGACATCACCGGGGTCGATGCCCGCGGCGAGTACGCCACGTTCGGCACGAACCTGCCCGACGGCGCCAAGGGGTTCGACATCGGGCCCGGCTCGGCGGCAGCGTTCACCGACGTGATCATGGAGGCGCGCATGGTGTTCTGGAACGGCCCGATGGGCATGTTCGAGGACGAGCGGTTCGCGTCGGGCACCCGGACCGTCGCCCAGGCGATGGCCGACACGAAGGCATTCACCGTCGTCGGCGGCGGCGACTCCGCCGCCGCGCTCGCACAGTTCAAGCTCGACGACGAGGTCGACCACGTCTCCACCGGCGGTGGCGCCAGCCTCGAACTGCTCGAAAACGGCGATCTACCAGGGCTCGAAGCCCTCCGGAAAGGCACATCATGACCGCACGGCGACCGCTGATCAGCGGCAACTGGAAGATGAACCTCAACCACTTCGAGGCGATCCAGACCGTCCAGAAACTGCACTACCTGGTGCCGAAGGAGACCTTCGAGGACGTCGACGTCAGCATCCACCCGCCGTTCACCGACATCCGCAGCATCCAGACCGTGATCGAGACCGAGGACTTCGAGTTCCACCTCGGCGCCCAGCACTGCCACTGGGAGGACAGCGGTGCGTTCACCGGCGAGATCTCGCCGGCGTTCCTCGCGAAGTTGAACGTGATGTACGTGATCGCCGGGCACTCCGAGCGCCGCGAGCTGTTCGGAGAGACCGACGAGATGGTGAACGCAAAGGTGGCCGCGATCCAGGCACTCGGCATGACGCCGATCATGTGCGTGGGGGAGACGCTCGTCGAACGCGAAGCGGGCGAGACCGAGTCGAAGGTGCTCGGGCAGGTGGCTGCCGGCCTGGCCGGTCGGTCGAACGAGCAGATCGCATCACTGGTGATCGCCTACGAGCCGATCTGGGCGATCGGGACCGGCAAGACGGCGACATCGGACGACGCGCAGGCGGTGTGCGCATCGATCCGGGCGAAGGTCGCCGAGATCGCCGACGTCGCCTCCGCCGATGCCGTTCGCATCCAGTACGGCGGCTCGGTCAAGGGGGCCAACGCAACCGAACTGATGGCCCAGCCCGACATCGACGGCGCACTGGTCGGCGGCGCCAGCCTCGACCCCGACGAGTTCGCGAAGATCGTCCAGTTCGGCGCTTGAAGCTCCCTGTCGGACACCACGATGTCCGGCTGACAGTTCACGCAACCGCAACCCGATGGGCTACCGCTCGGTAGGTGGCGCTGCTATGGTCGGGCGATCGTCGATCCACAGGGAGGGGGTCGACGTGTTGGTTCGGCCTGAACGCTGGCTCTGTCAGCGGTTCCCGTGCCGCCAATACCCTCCCGTTCTGACCCCAATCCAGGAGGACACTACGTGAACACGACACGACGAGGTCGCAAGATTCTTGCGCTCGCCGCCGCCTCCGCCGTCATCTTCGCTGCCTGTGGCAGCGACGACGACAGTGGATCCAGCGACACCACGGGAAGCGACACCACGGAGGCCCCGACCGAGGGGACCGACGCGCCCGACACGACCGATGACACGACCGAGACGACCGAGACGACCGACGGAGGTGACGAGGGAGCGGGGGAGCCGGTCTTCCGCATCACCTACAACCTGTCGGACAACGCGGTCTGGAACGACGGCACGCCGATCACCGTCGCCGACTTCGAGTGCGGCCGGGCGGCCGTCATGGGTACGCCGGGCTCGATCTCGACGGCCGGCTACGAATCGATCACCTCGATCGCCGAGGGCGACAGCCCGAAGCAGATCGTCGTCGAGATGGACAAGGTCTACGCGCCGTGGAAGACACTGTTCGACGCCGAACTGCTCAAGGCCGACGAGATGGAGGACTGCAACGACGTCACCGCCGACTTCGCCGACGGCATCGGGTTCTCCGGTCGTGAGTGGATCATCGAAAGCTGGTCGCCCGAACAGATCGTGTGGGTCCCCAACCCGGGCTACACCGGCGACAAGGTCCCGCAGACCGAGAAGATCGTCGTCGTGCCCGCCGAGGACGGACCGACGTTGCTCAAGTCGGGCGACATCGACTTCATGTACCAGCAGGCCTACACCGGCATCGACGCCGACCTCGACGCCGCCAACATCGAGTACGAACCCTCCACCGGTAGCGCGTACGAGGCGTTCTACTTCATGCAGGTCAAGGACGATCGCGCCGGCCCCTTCGCCGACGACGACTTCCGCCAGGCCTTCTTCCGGTCGGTCGACACGGAGGGTGTCTACAGCCAGATCTACGAGCCGTTCGCACAGGGCATTCCCCTGTTGACCTGTGGCCCGATCGGTCCGGGCCCGTACTGCGACGAGACCACGTTCCAGGACACCTACGACCCCGCGGGCGCCGAGCAGATCCTGACCGACGCCGGCTGGACCAAGAACGGTGACGGACTCTGGGAGAGCCCTGACGGCGAGGTTCCCGAGGTGCGCTTCATGGTGAGCTCGCCGAACCCCCGTCGTGAGAGCACCCAGGCCTACGTGATCCCGTTGCTCCGTGAGGCGGGCTTCAACGTCGTCGCCGACAACTGCGAAGCCCTCCCGTGCGTGTTCCAGACCCGCCTGCCGGGCCTGGACTACGACATGACGATGTACATCAGCACCAGCTCGCCGGACCCGACCTACATGATCGACGGGTTCGCCTGCAAGTCCATCCCCACCGAGGAGAACGGGTTCCAGGGCCAGGGTCAGCAGGGTTGGTGCAACGAGGAAGCGTCTGCCCTCCTCGAGCAGTCCGACGTCACCATCGACGAGGCCGAGCGGGCCGACCTGGTCAAGCAGGCGATCAAGTTCATGCGCGAAGACGCCGTGATGCTGCCGCTGCTGCAGTTCCCGCAGGTGGCTGCCATCGACACGACCCGGGTGGCCAACGCGTTCACCGAGTGCGGCAGCTACCGCTCTTGCGATGACTGGTGGCAGTGGGAGGACGTCGACGGCAATGGCCAGATCGTCTTCGGCGCCGAGCAGTTCCCGGATCCGGCGTGTTCGAACCCGATCACCGAGTGCGCCAACTCGTCGTGGTACCAGTGGGTCGCGGGCTTCAACTCGCTGCCGGCGCCGTACGACGCAACCGTCGCCCAGACCTTCGAGGTCAGCGAGATGCTGGACGGTGAAGCCATCGTCGAGGAGCTCTGAGTCAGGCCTCGTGACGTGAGTTGAGTAGGGGCCGGACCGAGTCCGGCCCCTACTCTTGCTCTCGCTTCCTGTTCAGAACATCTCATCCGTCGAACCGACTGACAGACATGCTCAGATTCATCGCTCGTCGATTGCTGTGGTTCATCCCCACCGTGCTGTTCGTGACGTTCCTGGTGTACGTCTGTGTCCGCATCGGATGGGATCCGGTGCAGACCTACGTCCGGGCAAACCCGCGTGCATCCGACGAGCAGATCGAGAAATACCGCGAGGTCAACGGCCTGTACGACGGCTTCGGCGGCTACATCCGCGGCTACTTCGAGTGGCTCTGGGCATTCGTGCAGGGCCCGGACTCCTGGCCGCGCAGCATCAAGGGCGGCGGTGAGGTGTACCCGACGCTGCGCTATTCGTTGTTCAACACCCTCCGCCTGGCCGGGACCGCAGCGATCCTCGGGATCGGCATCGGGGTGTTCTTCGGTGTCGTGGCCGGCAAGCGCCCGGGCTCTTGGATCGACGGACTCGTCAACACGACGGCGTTCTTCGTCGGTTCGATCCCCCCGTTCGTGTCCGCCGTCATCCTGCAGCTTGCGTTCGCCATCCAGCTCGGCTGGCTCCCGGCCGCCGGCATCTACCCGCCCGGCCATCAGGGCTTCGACCCCGTCCTGATGGGCAAGTACATGGTCCTTCCCGTGATCGTGGTCGCGATCCAGACGATCGCCGGCTACACCCGGTACATGCGTGCCTCCCTGCTCGACGTCTCCTCGGCCGACTACCTCCGCACCGCCCGCGCCAAGGGCCTGAGCGAACGACAGGTGCTCCGCCGTCACACGATCCGCAACTCGCTGATCCCCATCGCCACCGTCGTGGCGATCGACATCGGCCAGATCATCGGAGGTCTGATCATCACCGAGAACATCTTCAACTACCCAGGTATGGGGGTGTTCTTCCTCAACGCCGCGGCCGATGGCGACTTCCCCCGCCTCATGCCGTTCCTCGTGATCATCACTGTGTCGGTGCTGATCTTCAACCTGCTCGCGGACCTCTCCTACGCCTACCTCGATCCGAGGATCAAACTTGACTAGCTATCAACCCGTCCACGAAAGCGCTGAGTTCGAGTCGTTCGACGAGCTGTACGACGCCTCAGAGCAGGAGGGGCTCGATGTCAAGACGCTGACGCCGCGCCAGCTC
Source organism: Ilumatobacteraceae bacterium (assembly GCA_963715285.1). Lineage (GTDB taxonomy): Bacteria > Actinomycetota > Acidimicrobiia > Acidimicrobiales > Ilumatobacteraceae > Sva-07. Next base: position 20,016 of record CAVQRU010000009.1, read on the forward strand.
GCCTGGGTCCGCTATCGGCGTCACAAGGCGGCCATGATCTCGACGGTGATCTTCGGCCTGCTGACGATCATGGTCGTGTTCGCACCGGTGTTCGCCAGGTACGGGGTCAACGAGCCGGTCTTCCCGATCTCGGAGGGCCCGAACCAGTTCCTCGAGCCGCAATCCGTCGCGTGGTTCGGAACCGACGACATCGGGCGGGACATCTACTCGCGATTGCTGTACGGGATTCGCACCTCGATCTTCATCGGGGTCGCGACTGGCATCATCGCTGTGCTGATCGGTGCGACGGTGGGCTCCATCGCAGGGCTCCGGGGCGGGCGTTTCGACGATCGGATGATGCGCGTCACCGACGTGTTCCTCGCCTTCCCCTTCCTCGTCGCCGTGATCGTGATCCGTGAGTTCCTGGGCGGCGTCGAGTTCCTCGAACCGGTCATCGGCGACAAGACATCGATCAGGTTCATCATCGTGCTCCTCGCCGTCTTCGCCTGGATGGGCGTCGCACGACTTGTTCGGGGCCAGGTGATGGCGCTGAAGGAACGCGAGTTCATCGAGGCAGCTCGTGCGGTCGGTGCCTCCGAGCGTCGGATCATCGTGTCGCACCTGATCCCCAACTCGATCGGTCCGATCCTCGTTGCGCTGACGCTGGTCATCATCGGCGCGATCGTCGCCGAGTCGACGCTTGCGTTCTTCGGATTCGGTCCGCAGCCTGGAGCCGGTTCGACATCGCTCGGCAACCTCGTCCAGCTCTCGCGGAGTGGCGCCACGCAGGGCAACTGGTGGTTGGTCGTTTTCCCCTGCGGCGCGCTCGTGCTCCTGGCGATCTGCATCAACTTCATCGGTGACGGCCTCCGGGATGCATTCGATCCGAAGATGGACCACGGCAAGTGACCGCCGAACGGGAGTCGGTGCTGACCCTGCGCGATCTCCGCGTGGAGTTCAGCACCCCGAACGGCCTGGTGCAGGCCGTGCGCGGCGTCGACATCGATCTCGCACCTGGGGAGATTCTCGGTGTCGTCGGCGAGAGTGGGTCGGGCAAGTCGGTTTCCTTCCTCGGCATACTCGGTCTGCTGCCGAAGTCGGCGCGCATCTCTGGGTCGGCCAAGATCAAGGGAACCGAGCTGGTGGGTGCCTCGACGGCCACGATGCGGTCGGTCCGCGGCCAGCAGGTGGCGATGATCTTCCAGGATCCGCTGTCGGCGCTCAACCCGGTTCATCGCGTCGGCGACCAGATCGTCGAGATGATCCGATCCCACCAGCCGGTGTCGAAGAAGTCGGCCGCGGCCACCGCGGTCGATCTGCTCGGAACCGTCGGGATCCCGCAACCGCGTGAACGGGCGGAGCAGTATCCGCACGAGTTCTCCGGCGGTATGCGCCAACGCGTGATGATCGCGATGGCGATCTCCAACGACCCGCAGGTGTTGATCGCCGATGAGCCGACCACGGCGCTCGACGTGACTGTGCAGGCCCAGATCCTCGAGGTGATCGACGATCTGCGAACCCAGATGGGGATGGCCGTGGTGATGATCACCCACGATCTCGGTGTCATCGCCCGCGTGGCGGATCGCGTGCAGGTGATGTACGCCGGTCGTGTCGTCGAGAAGACCGACGTCGAGGCGCTGTTCGCCCACCCGACGCATCCGTACACCGAGGGGTTGCTGCGCTCGATTCCCTTGCTCGGCCATCAGCGATTGCTGCCGATCCCGGGTTCGCCGCCGAACATGCTGCGGCCGCCGAGCGGCTGCGCGTTCCGGCCGCGCTGTCCGTACTCGATCGACGAATGTGCCGGCGATCTCCCCGAACTCGAGCCGATCGGGTCAGCTGAGTCGGCGTGTGTGCGTGCGGGGACGCTCACCCTCGGGGTGCTGACGTGAAGCCGGATACGTCCGAGACGCTGCTCGAGGTGCACGACCTCACCAAGACGTTCGAGGTCAAGACAGCGAAGGGCCTCCGGTCGGTCAAGCTGCCCGTGCAAGCGGTCTCACAGGTGTCGTTCGACATCGCGGCGGGGGAGACGTTCGGCCTCGTCGGTGAGAGCGGCAGCGGCAAGACGACCGTCGGTCGGTGCTTGTTGCGGTTGATCGAGCCCACGTCGGGTTCGGTCGAGTTCAAGGGCACCGACATCGCCACGCTCAATCGTCGCGAGATGAGGCCGCTGCGCCGCCAGATGCAGATCGTGTTCCAGGATCCGCAGGCGTCGCTCGATCCGCGCCTCACCGTCGGGTCGGCGATCGCTGAACCGCTTCGGATCCAGAAGGTCGAGGGTGATCACCGGGCCAGGGTGGCCGATCTCCTCGAACTGGTTGGTCTGTCGCCCGACCACGCCGGACGTTTCCCACACGAATTCTCCGGTGGTCAGCGACAGCGAGTCGGGATCGCGCGCGCTCTCGCGCTCGACCCCGAATTCATCGTGCTGGACGAGCCGGTGTCTGCACTCGACGTGAGCATCCAGGCCGGGGTGGTCAACCTCCTGCAGGACCTCCAGGAGCGACTCGGCCTGAGCTATCTGTTCATTGCCCACGATCTGTCGATCGTCCGGCACATCAGCAACCGGGTCGCGGTGATGTACCTCGGGAAGATCGTCGAGATCGCGTTGGCCGAGGACCTGTACGAGCATCCGTCGCACCCGTACACGGTCGCGTTGCTCTCGGCAGTTCCTGAAGCCGACCCGGTGGTCGAGCGGAGCCGCCAGCGGATCATGCTCGAGGGCGACGTCCCGTCGCCGATCAATCCGCCCAGCGGCTGCCGGTTCCGCACACGGTGTCCGAAGGCGCAGGACCTGTGCGCCGAGGAAGAGCCGGAGTTGATCGATCGAGGCGCCGGTCACCCGGTGGCGTGCCACTTCCCCGAGGACGTCTCGGTGGAGACGAAGCCGTCGGTGGGCTTCGAACCGTCCGAGTGACCGGTAGGATTGTCGACCGTGCGTGACGTCATGCTCTACATCACCCTCGCCATCAACATCGTGTCGATGGGCGCCCTGATTGCTGGCATCCTCATGCACAGCGGTCGTGGAGGCGGCCTGTCGGACATGTTCGGCGGCGGCGGCGGTGCGGCCCTCGGGTCGACGGCAGCAGAACGAAACCTCAACCGCATCACGTTCGTGTTCGCCCTCATCTGGCTCTTCACCGTGATGGCGCTCCCGTTCCTGTACGACTGACCTGGAACGAAGAGGTCCGAATTCGGTGGCACACGCCGCCAGCAGAGATAGGGTCAGAGACCCAAACCACGTCGGAGTGGCGGAATGGCAGACGCGCTAGCTTGAGGTGCTAGTGCCCTACTTATGGGCGTGGGGGTTCAAGTCCCCCCTCCGACACGAACCATATGCCCAACAGGGTGTGTGGTGAGGATCAAGCGGTTGACCTGCGGTTCGTAGGTCCCGCTGATGCCGACTGCGTCATAGAAGCGTGCTCGCTCGGCAGGATCACCGCTCGCGAGGAGTCCGGTCAATCCGCCGATCTCGGTCAGCGCCTCACGCACCACGTCTCGGTCGGCGAGTGTGCCGGTGGCTTCCCGGCGCAGGTCGTCGAGGCGTCGCTGGGCGATCTGGCGGCTGGCGATGGCTTCCTTGAGCCAGCTCGCGACGGTCGCCAGGTCGACGTCGTCGTCGAGCAGGGCGCGGCACTTGACGATCTGCTTGTCGCACTGGCGGACTTCCTGCTCCAGTCGTGCTCGCAGACGTGTGGCCTCGGTGTCGGGTTGGTGGTCGAGGATGCGGTCGACGGTGTCGTCGATACGGTCGGGCGCGAACAGGTCGTCGAGCCACGCATCGAGCTGGGGGACGATGTCGTCCTCGCGGAGGTACACGTTGAGCGGGTGGGCCAACTCGGCCGACTCGGCGTACTCGGTGGCATAGCGACAGCGGTAGTAGTGCGTGCCGCGTGCTTGGTGAGCTTGCATGAGTCGTCCGCAGATGCCGCAGGTGAGCTTGCCGCGAAGCGCGTACGGCCGGGTGGCAGCGGTGCGTGCCCGAACCAGCGCCGGACCGCGAGCGTGCCGGCAATGACAACTTCGAGGGCGCGCCCTCGAACAGCACCGTTGACGCGCCCAGCGGCTGTGTCGACTGGCATTCTGTGGCAGCCCCTTTGGCCGATAGCGCCCACTGCAGTGCGCCGGCAGTGCGGCGCGGGCCTGCGCACTTTGGCTCGCGATTGTGGGTGGCATACCCGGTGCGCTGTCACCGCTTGGAAATGCAGGGGCGCCGTGAGCACCGACGAGCATCCGGGGCTTTGCTGTCGCGGAAAGATATCGTCTCGCCGAGCGGCATGGTGCTGCGGACCTGTGGAGGGATGATGAATCGAGTGAGTGGACGTCGGGTTGCGTTCGTGATGGCGGCCGGGCTGATTGCGGTTGCGGGTTGTAGCAGCGACGATGACGCTGGATCGACGCCGAGCGAGGGGTCGGAAACGACGGTCGCATCCGAGGCGACCGAGCCACCGGCGGAAACCACGGTTCCCGACGTCACGACCGATGTGACGACGGCGCCCGACGGCGACTTCGATCCGTATGCGCAGACGTTGGAGTGGGTCGAGTGTGACCTGGGGGAATGCGCGACCGCCACGGTGCCGATCGACTACGACGACCCGTCGGCGGGTGACACGTTCATCGAGCTGGTCCGTATACCGGCCTCTGGCGAGGCTCAGGGCACGCTGTTCGTCAACCCAGGGGGACCGGGCGATTCCGGGGTCGACTTCGCCCCCGGCTGGGTAGCGCTCGTGGGACCCGAGGTGACGGCCGCCTACGACGTGGTCGGGTTCGACCCGCGCGGGGTTGGTGCCAGCGATCCGTTGGAGTGCCTCGATACCGCAGCGCTCGACGAGTTCATCGCCTTCGATCCGACACCCGAGACGCCCGAGGAGATCGACGAGTGGGCAACGCTGCTCGCCGGGATGGGCGAGGGGTGCGAGCAGGACGCCGGAGCCCTTGCGTCGCATGTGACCACGGTGGAGACGGCTCGGGATCTCGACGTGCTGCGCGCAGTGGTGGGCGATGATCAGCTCAACTATTACGGCGCGTCGTATGGCACCTATCTGGGTGCGACGTACGCCGCCTTGTTCCCCGACAACGTCGGCCGGCTCGTCCTCGACGGTGCGGTCGACCCTGAAATGCCCTTCTCGGAGCTCTGGCTGGGTTTCGGAGGAGGGTTCGAGGTCGCCCTGGCAAGCTACGCCGACAACTGCGTCTCGGGTGGATCGTGCCCGCTCGGGTCGACGCCGGACGAAGTGATCGCATCCGTGCAAGACCTGTTCGCCCAGGTCGATGAGGAGCCGCTACTGACCAGCGACCCGGACCGGCCGATCACCCAGGGACTCGCGTTCTGGGGTGTCGTCACCGCGTTGTCGTCCGCCGAGGAAGGTTGGCCGCTTCTCACCGAGGCGGTCCTCAGTGCGCAGAACGGCGACGGAGACTTGCTGCTGCTCCTGGCCGACGTCGCGACCGGCCGAGACGCGGAGGAATATTCGTCGAACCTGTTCATGGCCCAGACGGCGATCAACTGTCTTGACACCCAGATCAGACCAGAGGGCGACGAGGTGAACATCGACGAGTTCGTCGAGGCGTCGCCGACGTTCGGGGCGATTGTCGGTGGCTTCGCTGCGTATGGATGCGACACGTGGCCGCTCGAGACCGCGCTGCAGGCCCCCGACTACAGCGCACCGGGCGCTGCGCCGATCGTCGTCCTCGGCACGACGAGAGACCCGAACACCCCGTACGCGTGGGCGCAACGACTCGCCGAGATCATCGACTCCGGCGTGCTGCTCACCCGTGATGGCGACGGTCACACCGGCTACCTGAAAGGGAACGCCTGCATCGACCAGACCATCAACGAGTACCTCGTCAACGGCACCGTGCCCGACGACGGTACAACCTGCTAGCCCAGCCGCCAGCGAGGATCGCGGTCGTGGCTCATCGCAGCAGGGTGCGTCCGCGAGCGGTCAACTCCATCTGGACGCATCGATGTCGCGGTCGATCGCGCCGTAGGTCCGGTGGAGCAGGCCGTCGGTGGAATCGAGCGGCGAGAAGGGCCCCATTGGTCTGGTCGCGACGCGACTGACTTCATCGGCGGTCAGCCCGCCGATGAAGTCGGACACGATGTATCGGCTCAGTGAGTGAAGAACTCGTCGGTGCGCTCGTTGCCGAAGAGGATCCACAGGATGACCAGGCCGAAGGTCACGCTGGACGCAGCCGACAGCTGCTGCTCGCCGTGCAGTGCGAAGAGGCCCCAGACGCCGCCGGCAACTTGGGCCATCGTCACGATGCCGAACAACCAGCGTACGAGGTTGCTGCCACCGCGCAATCCGAATGACAACACAATGAAAATGGCTCCGAGGATCATGATGCCGATCCCGGTGCCGAGCAGCGTGTTCTCGGTCATTCCGGATTCATTGATGAGGTTCTCGTCGCTCTTGTCGAGCACGAGGACCAATCCCAAGATGATCGCCGAGATGCCCTGGATGAGTCCGAGCACGAACAGGAGTGTGATGCCTCCCGGTCGCTTGACGTGTGGTGTTGGGGCAGATGACATGTTGGTTCTCCTTCTCGCGGACTTCGATCCGCACGTTGACGAGTCGGCCGTCGAGACGGTCGGTTGACATCGGGACGATAGCCATCTTTCTTCCCAAGCAAGTGAATGCTCACGGCACCCCCCACCGTCGGTGGCCGATCCAGTTCGGAACACCCGACGAAGACGAGCGCCGCAACGCCCACCCAGCATGAATCAGGCCCATATCGAGCACCCGATAACTGCGTCGACGGCTAAACAGCCGAGCAGGGTCGGTGATCGCGTCATGCGCCGCCCGTCGCCGGCCTCAAGCCGTCACAGTTCGCCGGAACCCGAGCGTGCAGTTGGCCAAGCCGGGTGAACGAAGTGTGCGGTTGTGCTTCGAGACTCGATCGCACACTCGTTGTCTGGGACGGACTTGTTGCTCCCAATCCAGCTTTGGTGGCCAGATCAGTGCGTTAGGTGCTGACGAACTCCCGGACTGTGTCGCCGGCATCGCCGCCGGGGCCCTTGCCCTTGAACTGGCTCATGTAGAGCGCGTAGTAGAAGCCCTTCTCGGCCATCAGCTCGTCGTGGCTGGCCATCTCCTCGATGGCGCCGCCGTTGAGCACCATGATCCGGCTCGAATCGCGGATGGTGGCGAGACGGTGCGCGATCGAGAAGCTGGTCTTGTCGTCCATCAGCTTGCGCATGCCGTCCTGGATCAGCTTCTCGGTGCGGGTGTCGACGTTCGAGGTCGCCTCGTCGAGGATCATCATCTTCGGATCGGCGACCATCGCCCGGGCGATGGTGATCATCTGGCGCTGTCCCTGGCTCAGGTTCGCGCCGCGCTCGGTCAGCATCGTGTCGTATCCGTCGGGCAGTCCCATGATGAAGTCGTGCGCGTTGGCCTTCTTGGCCGCCTCGATCGCGTCGGCCTCGGTGGCGTCCTCGTTGGCGTAGAGCAGGTTGTTCATCACGGTGTCGGTGAACAGGAACGCCTCTTGGAGCACGACGCCGATCTGCTTGCGGAGACTGCGTTGGGTCAGCGTGGAGAGGTCCTGGCCGTCGATCAGGATCCGCCCGGCGGTGATGTCGTAGTAGCGGGTGAGGATGTTGATCAGCGTGCTCTTGCCGGCACCGGTGGGCCCGCAGATGCCGATGCTCTCTCCGGGCTCGACCTCGAAGGTGTTGTCGCGCAGCACCAGGCTGCTCGGCACGTAGCCGAAGTCGACGTGGTCGAACTCGATCCGGCCTCCTCGGAACTCGTAGTCGACCGCATCGGGAGCGTCGACCACGTCCGGGCGCTCGTCGATGATGCGGAACACCCGGTCGCCACCGGCCGCAGCGTTGAGCGTGGCGGTGATCAGGTTGGCCATCTCGGCGAGCGGTGACGCGAGCAGTGCCGAGTAGCCGGCGAATGCCAGCACGGTGCCGAGCGTGGTCGAGCCCTCGATGACGAGGAACGTGCCGGTCACGAGCACGAGCACGTTCTGCACCAGGCTCAGCGTCTGGGTGATCGGGAACTGCATGAGCGAGGCCATGAACGCCCGGCGGCCGACCTTGTACACACCGTCGACGTGCTGCTCGTGTCGTTCGGCTGCCCAGTCACTGCGGTTGTTGCTGATGATCACCTTGTGCCCGCTGAGGGTCTCCTCCTGGAAGGCGCTCACATCGCCAAGCGTCTCCTGCAGGCGGCTGAACGCGGGCCCGGAGACCTGGGCGATCGCATAGGCGACGCCGGCCAACAGCGGGATCGTCAGGATCGCGACGAGTGCGAGCTGCCAGTTCAGGGCGAACATGATCGCGACGATCAGCACCACCTGCATGCTCGATCGCAGGATCTGGCTGACGGCGGTCGTGTAGAAGAGCGAGATCACCTCGGCGTCGTTGGTGACGTTGCTCGACAACTCACCGGGTGAGTTCTTGAAGAAGAAGCCCATCGACAGTGTCTGGACGTTGTCGAACAGGTCGGTCTGGAGGTCGCACAACGCCTCCGCGGCCAGCTTCGAGAACAGCCGGTTGGCGACGTAGCTGAACAGCAGGTACACGGCGCCGGCGACCGCGCCGACGATCGCCCACTGGGTGAGCTCGCTCTTGGAGCCGTTCTCGGCGATCACGTTCATCCCGCGCCCGGTGGCGTAGGGGATGACGATCAGGCCGACCATGGCGACCCCAAGGCACAGTGCGGCGACGATTGCACGGCTGCGCCGGGGACCTCCGATCATCCGGCCGACGAGCCGCGGGATCGTGTGCGAGACCGTGCTGTCGGTGCTCATGACGCCCCCTCCAGGTCGAGGCCCGCAGTGATGCCTCCGCCGAGCTGCGACTCGAAGATCTCCTGGTACATGGGGCTCGTCGCCAGCAGTTCGTCGTGGGTGCCCTCGGCGATGATCTCGCCGTGTTCCAGCAGGTAGATGTGGTCGAGATCGATGAGCGCGCTGATGCGTTGGGCGACGTAGATCGTCGTGGTCCCACCCATGAACTCGGGGATCGCGGCCTGGACACGACCCTCGGTGGACGCGTCGAGCGCACTCGTGCTGTCGTCGAGGATCAGCACCCGCGGCTGGGGCGTCAGGGCCCGCGTGATCGCCAGCCGCTGGCGCTGCCCACCGGAGAAGTTGTAGCCGCGCCGTGCAACCTCAGCCTTCCATTGGTCGGGAAGGTTGGTCACGAACCCGTAGGCATCGGCCGCTCTCGCGGCGTCGAACATCACCTCGTCCTCGACGTCGGGTGCGCCGAACTTGAGATTCGGGCGCAGTTCGTCCTGGAACAGCACCGCCTCCTGCAGGGCGACGCCGACCATCTTGCGGAGATCGCGAAGGGGGATGTCGCGCACGTCGACGCCGTCGATCGTGATCTTCCCCTCGGTGACGTCGTAGAAGCGGGGAATCAGGTTGACGAGCGCCGACTTGCCCGCCCCGGTGGCGCCGAGGAATCCGACCTGCTGGCCGGGCTCGATCGTGAGGTTGATGTGCTTGAGTGCCGGGGGATCGAAGGTGCCGTCGGCGCGTCGGAAGGCGAACGTCACGTCGTCGAACACGATCCGGCCGCGCACGTCGCCGTGTTCGATCGCGACGAGGTCGGGGCGGTCGGTGATCGTCGCCTCGGTCTCGTAGGCCTCGAGGATCCTGGCCGCCGACACGTCGCCGCGCGAGATCAACGGCAGCACCTGCGCGAGCAGCGCGAGCGGCGTGATGATCAGGCCCATGTACTGGGTGAACGTGCTGACGTCACCGACCGAGAGGCCCGCACCGTCGAGGACGTTGCTGCCGCCCGCCCACATCGCCACCACGATCGCGAGCTGGCCGAGACCGGTCAACAGCGGCGCCATGAACGCCACCCGCCAGGCCGCCTGGTACTCCGGCTCGCGCAGCGTCTGCGCCCGCTGTTCGAACTTGCGCATCTCGTAGTGCTCGCGGACGAACGCCTTGACCACGCTCATCCCGGTCAGGTTCTCCTGGAAGGTGCCGTTGAGACCGTCGAGCGCCTCCTGGCGCCGACGGTAGGCCCGATCGATCGCCGGCACCAGGACCGCCATCACCGCGAGCACGGCGACGATCACCACCAGGACCACCCAGACCAGATCCGGGGTGTTGACGATCGCCATGGCGATCGTCAACAGCAGCAGGAACGGCGCCAACGAGCCGAGCAGAATCGTGTACAACACCGCGTTCTGCACGTTGACCACATCGGCGTTGAGCCGAACCATCAGGTCCCCGGTCGGACGATGGTCGAAGTTCTCGAACGAGTACCCCTGGACCTTGGCGTACAGCTCGCGACGGATGTAGTACGCCACGCCCTGCGAGAAGAACACGGCCTGTGAAGCGGCGATCGAGATCGAGATGCCCATCGCCACGGCGAGCACGAGCATCCAGATGCCGACATCGACGGCGGCGTCCATGTCGCCGGCGACCATCCCCTCGTCGACCAGCTTGCTGATCAACGACGCGTACCCGACGATGCACACCGCCGCGACGAGCATCGTCACCTGCGAGATCACGAACCGCGCCTTGTAGTCGCGCACGATCGAGAAGATCCTCAGAATCGATGTGGGCATGGATGGTCTCCTTGATGCTGCGACGTTCGAGCGGCGGCAACGCTAGTGGTCACGCCCATCCACCCTTCACAACGCGCGAGGACCCGCACGAGAGCCTCCAACACCCCCGGGCCGCTTCACGTGCGGCTCGCACCTCGAGGAGTTGGGCATGACCGGCTTCGCCGGCGGTGCGGTGATGCTTCGTGCGTCCGTGGGCACATGTCAGCGGGGACGCTGACGGAACGCACCGAATTCTGGTCGGATGGCCCTGGTCGCTGCTCACCGTCGGACCAAGACTGGAACACCATCAACCAGTGTGACGAAGAGCTGTACAAGGAAGGGGCCGGCAACATGGCGGAGGACGACGTCGAGAACCAGGTCGAGGACTACCTCCGGAGGTTTCCGTACCAGAACACCTTTGCCTACGCGATGCAGTTCACGGGTGGTGATCCGGCCAAGCTGAACAAGTGGGGCCAGGCGGCGCGGGACCTGCTCAAGGCTGGTGAGGACACGATCGTGCGGAGCAACAACGACACCCTCTACAAGACGGCGTTCGTCTCTCTCGGCGACGGGCCGGTGGTGCTTCGCTCGGAGTCGCCGTCGCAGGATCGATTCAGTTCCTTTCAGTTGCAGGACGACCGGAACGCGAACTATCGCAACATCATCGGTCCGGCCGGCAGCTACACGCTCTACCACGGCGACAAGCCCGACACCATTACGGGTGAGGCGGTCGAGGTGCCGTCGCTGCTGTCCGCGATCGTCACGCGGATCGAGGTCAAGGACAAGAACGACGCAGCCGACATGGCCGCTGCACAGGCCGTTTTCGACGGCATCACGATCGACGGGCCGACCATCGCCGAGATGCCCTCGGTCGACCTCCTGAGCGGCTTCGACGAGCAGGTGGCACAGGAAGCCCACCGGCGCATGGACGAGTTGGCGGGGGTCGTGCCGTTCTCGAAGATGATCGTCGGGCCAGGCCAGGAACCCGGCAAGGACGTCCCCTACCTGTACCACTCTGCCGGCACCAAGCAGGGTTGGGGCGGACCCGCGACCTCGCACAGCGCCTACGAGGCAATGTTCACCGATGCGTCCGGTTCGACCCTCGAAGGCTCCAAGGGTGACTACGTGCTGGTGACGGAGGCGCCCCAGGTGGACGCCTTCTGGTCGGTCACCGTGTACGACTCCACCACGGGTCGTTTGCACCCCAACGACGCCGACCGTTACCACATCAACAACACGACCGCCGTCAGCAGCGAGGACGGCACCTACACCTTCCGCTTCAAGATGAAGTGCGCAGCCGGCGACCAGAACTGCCTGGAGGTCCCCGCCGGGCCGTTCGACATCGTTGCGCGTTACTACCTTCCGAAGGTGGCGATCACAAGCGGCGAATGGACGATTCCGAGACCGATGTTGACGACAGCGAACGAGGTGCCAGGCCACCCGAGGAGGCCACCGTGATCAACGCCTCCGGATATCGCCACCGGCCACACTGCTGAGGTCTTCTCCGTTGGTGGATGGGTGGGGCGGGAGCGTGTCGACGGCCACGGGTGACTCGTGCGAGCTCGCGACGGCCCGGGACCCTTACCTCTGGTTGGTGGATGCCGGTCTCGACGACGATGTGTGTGAGGTCAGAACGCCGGAGGAGTCGCGCATGGATGTCACGCTCGAGAATTTCTGCACCGTGGAAACGGCGTTCCAGTTCGATCGCAGCGTCGCGATGTGCGGTGGGCAGGTGAATCGATTCGCCCATCTCCGCGCCCCGGTACCGCTCGATCGGCAGAGCGTGATCCGGATGCAGCGCGACACGTTGTACAGCGTGGCCATCGTCGACATCAGTGAGCTCTCGCTGCCCGATACTGGGGGTGGTACATCAGCGCCCACATCGTGAACGCGGATCACTACACCAACGCCGTGTTGCACGACCCTGGCATGCACCGGCTGACCACCGAGCAGTACGACACCGACTACGTGCAGGTCTCGATCCGCATCCTGGCGGACCCCAACGACCCGGACGACATGGCGACGGTGCACGGCCAGCAGGACGCGGTGGAGGTGTCGGCCGGCTCAGCGGTTCCCTTCACCCACCCCGAGGCGACGGTCACCCCTGCGGCCTGGTCGCGGCGGATTGCCTCGGCGACCGCGTCGATTCGAGGTTGGATGAGTTGCTCACGCCACATCCGCCTCAGACGCGCGTCGCTCGCAGTCGCGTCGCTGAGCGCGAGCAGGAGCCGAGCCGAGCCGAGGGTTGTCTTGCCGATGCTGAGCGAATCGGATTCGGGCGGACCAAGTCGGCGCTGCCCACCACGCTTGGGTCGCGCAGCCAGGCTCCGCCCTGTCGGGCGATGTGGGCGACCAGTTGTGTGATCAGGTGCTCGACCACCTCGTAGGGATCCGAGAACTGCCGGTAGAAGGTGGTTCGGCTGATCCCAGCGCGTTCCATGATCGCCTGAACGTTGAGACCCCTGGCCCCACGTTCGCGGAGTTGTTCGGCCATCGACTCGACGATGGCGTGTCGGGTTTCGGCTGCGGTTCGGCGCGTGGGCATCGTCCTCGGTGACTGGTTCGCCGGAGCCGGATCCTGGGCCCGTGACATCGTGCCCTACCCCAATGTGGATATCTCTGCGACGCTGCCTCACAGAGCTGCTCTCGAAGGGTCCATAACCATGCCGAACGTGCTGCCGAGTTGGAACGACACACGGATCAAGGAGGCGATCGTCGAGTTCGTCGAACGCTCGGCGACAGAGTCGAGCGCAGGATTCGTGGAGCCGGCGGATCGGATCGCGGCGTTCGACAACGACGGGACGTTGTGGGTGGAGCAGCCGACGCCGCCGCAGGCGCCGTTCCTGTTCGAGAAGCTGATGGCGCAGGTGCAGAGCGACCCGCCGTTGGTCGAGGTCGAGCCGTACCGGTCGATCATCCGACGCGATCCCGAGTTCCTCGGAGGTCTGTCCCGCCAGGAACCCGACGTAATCATGACGTTCCTGTCAGGGGTCGGAGCCGCCTTCGAGGGGGTGACACCGGAGGCGTACGACGCCGAGGTCCGGGAGTTCGTCGCCCGGTATCGCAACGAGCGGTTCGGGAAACGCTGCACCGAACTCGTGTACCAGCCGATGTTGGAACTGTTCGACCTGTTGCGCGCCTACGAGTGGCGGGTCTACGTGTGCTCGGGTGGCGGCCGTGACTTCATGCGCGTCATCGCCGAGGACACCTGGGGAATCCTGCAGGAGAACGTGGTCGGTTCGGCCCCGGAGTGGAGCTACCGCGACGGTCGTCTGGTGCGTGACAACGCGATGCGCGGCGAGCTCGCTCTGGGGCCGGGCAAGCCGTCGCACCTGTTCGCCCGCACCGGCAGGCTGCCGAAGTTCGCGGCCGGCAACGGTGATGTCGACATCGAGATGCTCGAGGTCGCCGACTTCGCACTCGTGATCGTCCACGACGACGCCGATCGGGAGTACGCGGTCACCTCGGGCGCCGAGCGGATCCTCGACGTCGCCACATCGAAGGACTGGCAGCTGGTCTCGATGAAGAACGACTGGAGCCACATCTACGCGGAAGGAACGCCAGCATGAGCGCCGACTCCGACTCCGACTCCGACTTCGAGATCGATCGACATTCCACGCCGTACACACATCTCGACTTCAAGAACGACGCCGACGAGTTCCAGTTCGCGATCGTCTCGGACAACTCCGGAGGCGGCCGCGCAGGGGTGCTCCGCGCGGCGTTGGAGATGGTGAACCGGCTCCAACCCGAGTTCGTCGTCAGCCTGGGCGATCTCGTCGAGGGCTACAACGCCCCGTCGGGAGGTCCGGCCGACGAGTCGGCCTATCGGGACTGGTGGAGTGAGATCGACGAGCATCTCGCACAGCTCGAGATGCCGTTCTTCTTCATCCCCGGCAACCACGACGTCAACAACCCGGCGTCGGTCACGGTGTGGCGTGAGCGCTTCGGTGGTGACCGCGAGTACTACCACTTCCGCTATAAGGACGTCCTGTTCCTGATGCTGAGCACCGAGGACCCGCCCAAGGACACCGACGCGCTCCTCGAGAACGATCCCGAACACGCCAAGGTCCTCGGCAGGGCCTACCGCGCCATGAAGGAAGCGATCGCCGAAGGAGCCGGCCCCGATCAGGTGCTCGCACTGCTCGAGCCGATCGAGGAGTACCTCGGCACGGTCAACATCAGCGAGGAGCAGGTCGACTATTTCCGAGGTGTCCTCGAGGCCAACGCGGATGTCCGTTGGACGTTCGTGATGATGCACGCCCCTGCGTGGATCACCCCGATGGGGGAGGAGCGTGACCCGGCCAACTTCGCCGAGATCGAAGCACTGCTCGCCGACCGGCCCTACACCGTGTTCGCCGCCCACACCCACAAGTACTTCTACAACGAGCGGTACGGCCGTGACTACATCACCACTGCGATGACCGGTGCGATGAACATGCCCCGCCATGGAGCGATCGACCACGTCGTGTGGATCACGATGACCGACCACGGCCCCAAGATCTCGAACTTGTTGCTCAACGGCATCCTCGACAAGCACGGCCCCGTCGAAGGCGACCACACCGTCGAGTTCGGCATGTACCACCCGCCGGCGGCCGACACGGACGGGTGACGTCGGATGTTGTGGGCGCTCGTCGCGATCCTACGGTGTGCCGATCTGGCTCGTGGTGGGCGTGCTCGTCGGCGTGGTGTTGAGCCGCCGAAACTTCCAGCGCGAGGACGGCGTGTTCGCCTTCAACGTCCGCCCCGAGAGGGCGCCGAAGTGGCCGCGGCAGGTCGTCTACGGGCGTCGGGTGCGTGACGTGCTGGTCACCAACCGGGGTGCGGCGCTCGTTCGTACCGAGTTCCACGCCGTCGACGCCGTCGCCGACCTGGAGCACGACGATCCGCCGAGGAAGCCGGCCGATGCGGTCGGCCGGCTCGTGACCGTCGCCGACGGCAGCCGTCTGGAGGTTGCGGTGTCGGCGTCTGATGTCGGCCACGTCGATGCACTCGCAGTTGCCCGCAGCGGGAGCGACGAGAGGAAGGGAACCGTGTGATGCAGGACGACCCGAGCGAACCGGCAACGGTCGTCATGCCCGACACCGACGGCCGCTACCAGAGCCTTCAGGTGATCAACCAGGACCACTACGGCCTGACGACGCATACCCGACGACGCACACCGCCGCGACCAGCATCGCCTCCCTGCGAGATCACGAACCGCGCCGTGTAGTCGCGCACGATTCCGAAGATCCTCAGGATCGAGGTGGGCATGGATGGTCTCCTTGGCGCTTCGACATCCGGGCAGCGGGCCATCGCTACTGGTCACGCCCGGCGGTCACGTGAACGGACCGCTCCTGGTGTACGGGGCGTGCCGAGCGAGGCATCGAGGCGCCGCTGCGCCCAGCGGCTGCGACTAGCGTGCCGACGTAGTGTCGACACAGGGCAGGGACGGTCTCGGGTGGCGACCACTTGTTCCGATTGCGATGGTGATGTTCATCATCGCCCTCGACACGACGATGTTGAACGTGGCGATCCCGAGCATCGTGGAGGACCTGGGCACCACCACGTCGGCGGTGCAGTCGGCCGTGGCGCTGTACTCGCTGGTCATGGCGGCACTCATGGTCGGTGCCGGGCGGCTCGGCGACATCGTCGGATCGAAGAAGCTGTACACGATCGCCCTGGTCGTGTTCGGTGCGGGGACGTTGACAGCCACGGTGGCACCGAACGTGACCGTCCTCATTCTCGGATGGTCGTTTCTCGAAGGCCTGGGTGCAGCGGCGCTGATCCCGATCTCGATCGCCATGATCTCGATCAACTACGACGGTGCCCGCCGCGTGATGGCGTTCGGCATCGTGGGCGGCTTCCAGGCGGTCGCCGCCGCGACCGGGCCGATCGTCGGCGGGTTCCTCGCCACCAACCTGTCGTGGCGTGTCGCTTTCGGGTTCGAGGCGGTCGTCGTGGTGGTCGTGCTGGTCTTGATGAGGTATGTCGTCGGCGCTCCCGCCCGACCCGAACTCCGTTTGGACTGGATCGGGGTCGTGCTCTGGGCTGGTGGGCTCGTCGCGATCGTCCTCAGCGTGCTCCTCGCCGGGTACTACGGGTGGTGGACAGCTCGTCGCCCGTTCGTGATCGGCGGGCGAGATGTCACCCCGTTCGGGTTCTCGCCCACTCCGCTGCTGGCGTTCGCGGGCCTCGTCACGCTCGTCGGTTTCGCGCATTGGACGCTGCGCCGCGTCGAGCGCGGTCAGTCGCCGTTGTTCTCGTTCGGCACCTTCGCCGATGGCAACTATCGCGCCGGGATCGCGACCGACGCCCTGGAGTCACTGTTGATCGCCGGGTTGCTGTTCATCGTGCCGGTCTTCCTCCAATCGGGCCGCGGCTACACGGCCCTCGAAGCCGGCGTCGCGCTGCTGCCGTTCTCGCTGGGGATCCTGATCGCCGCGCTCGGCCTGCCGCGCCTGGGCGACGTGGTGTCGCCGAAGCTCCTCATCCAGCTCGGCGCGGTGATGATCGGGCTCGGACTCGTGTGGTATCGGTCCGTCTCGGCCGGCGTCTTCACTCGAGCCGACCTCATCGGACCGTTCGCCGTGATCGGCCTCGGCATCGGCGCGCTCCTCTCCCAGGTGGCCAACGTGACGTTGTCCGGCGTGACCGGTGAGGAGCGCGGCAGCGCAACGGGGGTCTACAACACGGCCAAGGAGCTGGGCACGTCGTTGGGGACGGCCATCATCGGGACGGCGATGCTGGCTGCGTTCTTCCAGTTCTTCGTGTCATCGGCGGCCATCGAGGCCGGCCAGGAACTGCCCCCCGACGAGGCGCGGGTGGTGGCGATCCAACTGGAGGACGCACAACAGCGTCTCGACGCCGATCAACTCGTCGAACTCGTACAGACCGAGATTCCCCGATCGACCGTCGCTGACATCCAGCGTGTCGCCGCCGATTCGTGGACCAGCGCCAACCGGCGCGCCATCGAATCAGCGCTCGCCGTGGCGGTCCTCACCTTCCTCGCCTCGACGTTCATCAAACGACGCCACCACTCGCCGAACCACCGAGCGACGACGCGTTGAGGTCGCGTCGACGTTCGACATCCGGAGCCGGAGATCCTCGACGGAACGTGGACGTTCCCACCGATCGAACCCGCCGACTAACGACCACGGTCACCGGTGCTTCCGAGTCGGTCAGCCGCGTCGTGGGGTGATGGTGCTACTCATCCCTCCGACACCACACAACCAGGGCAAAGGCCCTGGTTGTTGGCTTTTTCGGGGGGCGTCGAAACGTGGGGATCGGCCGTTTGTCCGCGATTTGTCAGCAGCTCAAAATTTTGGGGTCTTCCTCGGAGTGATCCGGACGCGTCGAGTCGCCTGCGGCCGGAGTCTCTCGATTGCGAATCGGCAGTGGTCGGAGCAGAGTCTCCGTTGGCCACGCTCCGTGTTGATCTCGTCGTGGATCGCATGGGGCGGATGGTCAAGTGCGCTAGCGCACTTGGGCCGAAGTCGCACGCCATCGACGTGCCGGCGACCGGGTTACCGAGCGCGCGTTATGCGCACTCGTCAGTCCGATGGTCTGCCGGATATCGCGTGGTCGACGGTCCAAGGGTTTGGGGCTGCGAGGGCACGCTTGCATCGCCGTGGCGCTCGCAGACGCTGGCTCTTGATGTGAGGTGTCTGCCCAAGTAGCGTCCATTGCTCGGACTGAAGCCGTGGGGCGTCCGTAGAGCCTTCAGGGGGGCCGGCCGATGAGCATTTCCGATACCGCACGTGAGTTCTTCGAGGCGTGTGAAACAGGTCAGGGATGGGCCGGATGCGCCCAGTACTGCCATGACGGCGCAACGTTTGCCTGCCAAGCCGATGCGCTGGTCGAGGTCACAACGTTGGAGGGCTACGCCGACTGGATGCGAGATCTCCTCGTCCCGGTACCGGACGGCCACTACGAACTCAAGTCGTTCTCGACCGACGAGGGACGATCTATTGTCACGGCGTTCGCAGTGTTCAAGGGAACACAGACCGGTCCCGGCCCGGTAGATCCACCGACGGGTAATTCGGTCGCAGCCGACTACGTCTACGCGATGGAGTTCGACGGTGATCGCATCAAGGGCATGACGAAGATCTGGAACGACGCTCACTCGCTTCAGCAACTCGGCTGGGCCTGAGCCACCACCCGATACCGACCCATATCGAGCATTCAATGATCTCGTCCGCCCGCCGCGGACGGCGAACGGGATTACTGGCGGGTCAGCGCTGGTGGTGGGCCGTCACAGGGCGCCGGAAGTGCAGCACTTCCAGCAGCGTTCTCGCTCCCGATCACGAGCGTGTCTCGCTCCAACGGTCGGTCGATCCTCAGTGCCCATATGCGTGGCGGGACCGGGTCGACATTGCTGGGTTGTGTCGCGCCGTTGAGGAGTCGTACGACGAGCTAGCGTCACCGCAGACGTCGCCAACGGCCGATGTTGTGGAGGGGGTGCTGCAATGGGAGATGGTGCAGACCGGGGGGCCAATTTTTCCGGGTCGAGCATGGCGGCATACGAGGACACCTTGGTCGGGCCGTTGTTCGTGCCGTGGGGTGAACATCTCCTGAGCGCTGTCGGTGTTGATGTGGGCGACGCGGTACTCGATGTCGCCTGCGGTCCGGGGACTGTTGCGCTGCTTGCAGCTGCGCGCGCTGGACGGACGGGGTCGGTGGTCGGCTGCGATCTGAGCGATGAGATGCTGTCGATCGCTCGCGCCAAGGGCGAAGCCGGAGGTGCAGTGATCGACTATCGGCAATGCTCGGCGGAGTCGTTGAGTGTGGAGAACGACGCATTCGACGTCGCCGTCTGCCAACAGGGCTTTCAGTTCTTCGGCGACCGGATCGGCGCGCTTCGGGAGTTGCGTCGGGCACTGCGTCGAGGTGGACGAGCAGGCGTGTCTGTCTGGTGCGAGATCGAGTCGTGTGAGCCGTTCTCCGCACTCGAAGCGGCAATCACGGAAGTCCTGGGCCCAGACGATGCCGCCGGCTATCGAAACGGGCCGTGGGGGCTCGCCGACGGCGAGTTGCTGCGGGAAGAGATGAGCGCTGTGGGGTTTGCTGACGTCGTGCTCAGCCGTGACGAGATCACTGTCGTGTTCGGCAGCCCCGACCACCTCATCTCGACGCTTGGCGCAGCGCCCCTCGGGGCGAAGGTGCAACAGCTCGATCCATCGCGCTACCAGACGCTCCGCAGCGCAGTGGAGCACGCCACGTCGACTCTCACTCACAATGGCGTCATCAGCGGCCGGACGACCGCCCATACAGTCATCGGAACCGCCTGATTCAACTCAGGTGGCTTACAACTCAGACGAGGCAGTCCCGATGAGCCGCATGGAACGCACGCTCCGTAATCCGGTCGACGACGACGAGCCTGCGTGCGAGTTCGGCCTCCATCGCGCACTCCATTATCCCGTCCGGCAGCCGCGGACGGTGAACGGGATTACGGGCGGGTCAACACGGGTGGCGGGCCGTCACAGTGCGCCGGATATCGGGCGACCTCGCGCTGACTGACAGGGGAGTCAAGGTGTGCCCGTGAAACCGGAGTTCAGGACAGTCAACTGGCAGCGTCTTCGGTCCACCGGAACTCTTGAATGAGCCACGAGCCGTCGACTTCGACCAGCCGGATGACCTCACGACCGGTCATCTCGTCAGTGTTCGTGGTGGCGCGGTCCGTCACTGTGGCGATGTACGCGTC
Organism: Ilumatobacteraceae bacterium; assembly: GCA_963715285.1. Lineage (GTDB taxonomy): Bacteria > Actinomycetota > Acidimicrobiia > Acidimicrobiales > Ilumatobacteraceae > Sva-07. The sequence goes on from CAVQRU010000009.1 coordinate 40,206, forward strand.
GCCGTCGCGCTCGATCGTCATTGGGCCGGTCAACTCGACGTGGAATCCCAACTTCTCGTAGTAGGTGTCGATGTGTGCGAGGAGCGCAGGGCCCGACTGCACCTCGCCCGTGGACTGCCAGGTGAAGTCCTCGGTGAGGAGAGCGCCATAGGCCTCGGTGTCATAGGCGTTGATCGCTTCGATCGAGGCTTCGAGAGTGGCTGTGACTCCAGGCGGAACGTCGGATGCGTCGTCGTCGCTGCCGCAGGCGACGATTCCACCTCCGAGGAGGAGCGCCCCGGCAAGGATGAGTACTGAGCGAAGCATGGAGGTCTCCTTCCGGCTGTCGGTCGTTTCCACGCTGCATCCGGTCGTGACCCTCATGCCAGAGTCGTACGTCCATCGATGTCGGCTCGTCGGGTGCGGCCCCGGTCGTCGGCATGCCCAGAAAGCAGCGGACTCTCCCGGAGGACATCGGATGAGTAGAGCCCCCGATTGCCCCAGAGGTGCGGTTGCGGGTTCCCGGTAACGGCCCAAGTCCCGCGTCACGTAATCGCGTCACTGATCCGGCGATACAGGGCACCGTGAGGGCAAACCTTGGCTCGAATGATGAGGTACTCGGCAGGGCCGAACTCGGGTGCTGTTCGGGAGCATCGCGCCGGGATGACGCGCGTCGGCGCAGACGACACCGAGCGCCTTCTACGATTGAGCGATGACGCCGATTGGAGTGAGGGGGTGACGCGGCACGCGCAGTGAGTATCGGCTGTCCCCGCTCCGGGTCGCGTCGACATCGGTGCCGCTCCCGACCATTCACCCCGACGAGCAACACCGGGATCGGCTTGCCGCACTCATGCTCGATGCGTATCGCGACACGATTGACGATGAGGGCGAGTCCCTCGATGATGCGCTGAACGCCGTCGACTACTACCTGGCATCGATCGTGCGCCCGCACTCCCACGTCGTGCTCGACGGCGATGACATTGCGGCCTTCGCCTTCGTGGTCGTCGTGAACGGGTTGCACTACATCGACCCTGTCGTCGTAGCGTCCGCCCGCAAACGCCTCGGAGTCGGAGCCGCTGTCGTGCGACGGTGCATCAGCTCGCTCGCCGACGCAGGGGTCTCCGAGGTGGGAGCGACCATCACCGATGGCAATGTCGCATCCGAGCGACTCTTCATCGGGCTGGGCTTCAACCGACACAGCTCTTGGACCTAGGAAGACAGCTGCTCCCGGCACCGGTGCTGCGGCTCAATCAGGGTGCCACCAACACTGCCTCGGCCGGGACTCGGCAACCGGGGCGCCCCTGTCCCGACGATCTGGGGCGGCTCATCGCGGGTATCTCAATCAGGGCGTCCACAGCTCAGTCATCGCCGATCGTCATATGGGGAGTCGGGTCAGGGTGGACTCCTTCGTAGGGCGCACCTTCGGCGCGTCTCGGGCGAAGTGTGCGCTCAGCCCGGTTAGTTCGGTGTACACCGAGGCGCCGATGCGAGCGCCGTCAGCCCAGGAGATCACCATGTCGATCCAACGCCTCGATGTAGACGACGCCGACGCTGCGGCCGCCACGCTGGGCGAAGCGTTCTTCGACGATCCGCTCCTTCAGATCGTTGCCCCAGACGAGGCGCGACGACGGCGTTGGGGAGCGTGGTTCATGAGTCTGCCGTTGCAGTACGGGCTGCGTTGGGGTGAGGTCTGGGCCACCGACGACACGTCGGCCGTCGCGGTCTGGATCCCGCCCGACAGCGGTGAGATGGGCTTCGGTCGGATGCTCCGGGTCGGATTGGCCAAGATGCCGTTCCGCCTGGGGATGAACGGAACCCGTCGTTTCATCCAGTCGCTCTCCAAGACGGAGCCCTTCCACAAGTCTGTTGACGGGCCGCACTGGTATCTCGTCGCGGTCGGCGCGCGCGCTGAATGTCAGGGTCAGGGGCTGGGGTCGGCGCTGGTGGAGGTGGGCACCTCCCGGGCGGACGAGGCGGGGGTGCCGTGCTATCCCGAAACCGGGACGCAGTCGAACATCGACTTCTACACGAAGCGAGGATTCGAGATCGTCGGCCAGACGGAGTATCTCGGCCACACACTCACGGGCATGGTTCGCCAGCCACGTGAGCAATCGACGCCCTGAGACCCGGAGGGTGTGCAGGCTGAGCCCCACCCGTCCGTTCACGTGACCGGTGGTGCCCATGTCTGGTTCGCCTACGAAGCTCCCACACTTGGCCACGCATAATCACGGCGCTCCGCCCGAGGATGCTGTGCGACTTCGGCCCAAGCCGAGCACTGCATAATCCCTGCGAGACGGACCGTCGACAAACTCGAAGCGTCTCGCCCGCGCAGCGCGTTGTGGCATCGACCACATCGAGATCGAGAGCACCAACCTGTTGCCGAGGTCGGTGGGTCGGCGTCGATCAATCACTTCGAGACCGGCCTCGACGCGCGACGGGTTCGGATTGACGTCTGATGTAGTTCAGATATCATGCCGACATGCGAGTGATCGAGCGGCCGTTCTCTGAGTTCCTGCGTCAGCCGAATGATGTCGTTGCTGAGCTCGCGGATCACGACGTGGTGCTGCGTCGCCGAAACGCGCCGTCGCTGAGACTGAGCGAAGCTGATCGAGATGACGAACGGTCCGAGGCATTCGAGGCGCTGGCTCGGCTGCTGCGCAGCATGATGGTGCACAGTCCAGGCGGTTTGGAGCAGACGGTTGCCGACGTGTTTCCGTGGGCGACGTTGCTCCCGAAGGGAGACCGACGTGCTTTCGTCGACGAGTTGACGACGACGTTGATGGCGGTTGCCGGTCTCGAGAACTACGCACCTGTTGGTCAACTGCTCCGCGAGTGGAAGGCAACAGCCGAGATCCACGCAGATCCCCGCCTGGCCCGGCGTCTCCGTCGCTCGATCGATGCCGATGGTGACGCAGTGTCGGCTCCGGAGTAGGTGAATGGCGAAGCGCAAGGAACGTGTGGCTCCACCACCGGCCAAGGGCGGCTGGGACTTCCGGTTCGCAACCAATGACGCTGTGAAGGGGTGGGAGCAGATCTGTTCGGCGGCTGCGTCCAACGCCCGCACCGCTTGGGAGCGAATCACGAGTGAGCCGCGGCACACGGACACGAGGCAGCATCGTCTCCGGGGCTCGCTGGGCGAACGTGCCGTCAACGGCGTCGAGTTGGAGCAGTGGCAATACGAGGTAACTGCCGGTGGGCGGATCTGGTACTGCGTCGACGATGACCGCCAAACCGTGTGGATGACAGACGCCAGCGTTGGCCACCCGAAGGCAACGGAGTAGGCGGATGGCCAAAGAGCGACTCGAACTCGATGTGATCGCAGATCTCAACGCCGTCGGCGACGGCGTCGGCTCGGTGGCGAAGAACCGTCATCTGCTCGATCGCACCTCCGCTTGATGGCGGCCGGTTGGGGCGCTCAGACGAGGTGTCGCTTGTCAGCAATTTGTCAGCAGAATGTCCGCGAACTGGACGAAACTGGCGGGAATCAGACAACACCAGTCGACATCACGTAGGTCTGAAAACGTACCCTGACCAGGCTTAACGTGACCAGGCGGTACTCGACGTGATGTCCAGATACCGGGGTTCAAGGCCCCCTCCGACACCAGGCTCTCGTGAACTCGTGCGGGAATAGTTCCACCACGAGTTGCCGAGAATGGCTGAAGTCTCCAGCGTCCGATACGGCCGTCCACGTCTTCGTGTGGACTGCTCGGCGATGCGGCCGTCTCCGCCGTCATTTGTGGATCGTGAGCCACTCCGGGTAGCCCATCGCTCGAGCGGTGCGAGGTTCGAACGGTTCCGGGCATGGTGCTGCGGCCACCAACGCTCGCCATGACGCGAGCAGTGCCTGCCGTCGCGTCGCGGGCGGCCCGAACGCGGCGAGCGCGAACGTCCACCAGTGGTCGTCGTCGACGATGACCCCGGCGACCTCGACATCGCATCCCGCACCGGTCGCTTCCACGACCGGAGAGAACGCAATCTCGGTTCCGTCCAACAAGAACCGTCGTTTCACCACCGACTTGTGGACGTCGACCCAGCGTTCATCGACACTTTGCTCGACGAGACCCTCCGCAGGGCTCCACCGTCTCCACACCTCGAGTGAACCTGCGAGGCCGTCGCCGAAGTCGATGCGCCCATCGAGTGATTGGCGGATCTTGAGTTCCATGGTCTGTCTGAAGCGGCGCTTCACGCGGACGTCTCGACGACCGTCGAGGCGGTATGAGTCGATCCGCTCCTCGAGAACACCGGACGAGCCGGCGAACCAACTGCGGATTTCGGCAGGCAGCGACCCTCGGACGAACCATCGAAGCTCGGTCGTGTCGAGGACCAACGGCGAGTGCAAGCAGGCTTGCCTCATCATCGCCGGAACCCGCCCAGGATTCCTCCGTCGGCGCGGCGGACGGGGTCGCCTCGTGGCTGTTCGTGAGCGCGCGCCGAGATCATGCGTCGATTGTCCGGTGGCAGGAGTGTCCGCTCGTCGTCCACTTCGGGTGAACGACGAAGCGATCGCGCAGAACGGATGATGCGGATCGTCTTGCTCTCCTGGAGAATCGGAACCGATCTTTCCATCGTTGCTCACCACGCCACCTACCTCAGGGAGAACTCATGGGTGGACGTGAACCGTCTGCAGGATCTGGTGCCGATCTGGTACGGGCGCATGTTGGCCACGCCGTTCACGTTCCTGCGCGGGTCGGCGGCGGTCATGGCCGCCGACCTGGCGGCGGGTCCGCATACCGACATCACCGTGCAACTGTGCGGCGACGCCCACCTGTCGAACTTCGGGATGTTCTCCTCGCCCGAGCGCCGTCTCGTGTTCGACATCAACGACTTCGACGAGACGCTTCCGGGTCCCTTCGAATGGGATGTCAAGCGGCTCGCGGCCAGCGTCGTGGTGGCGGGGCGGAACAACGAGTTCGACAAGAAGACCAACCGAACGTGGCGCGAGCAGCGACCGCTGAATATCGCCGGGCGATCGGGACTGCCGCGGCGATGAACCCCCTCGATCTCTTCTACTACCGGTTGGACGTCGAGGAGCTGGCCTCGACGCTCGCCACGGCGAAGAGCGATCGGCGCCGTCTGGCCAAGACACGCAAGAAGTCCGCCAGAAAGAACAGCCTCGGCGCACTCGGCAAGCTCACCGACATCGTCGACGGTCGTCGGGTGATCGTGTCGAAACCGTGGGGTCGAACTGATCGCGGACGTGCCGCGGGGCCTCCCGAATCCCTCGTTCCCGGACCTGCAGATCATCTTCGACAACTGGTCGGTGGTGGTCGGGGCGGCGGTCGGGTTGGTGCTGATCGGGTTCTCGGTGATGACCGCCGGAGTTCGCCAGTACGCGACCAAGCACAACTACCGGATCGACGTCGACCAGGAACTGCTCGCCCAGGGCATGTCGAACGTGTCGTCGAGCGTGTTCCAGGGGATCTTCAACAACGGCAGTCTGTCCAAGAGCCCCGTCAACGACGGCGCCGGTGCGAGGTCACAGGTGTCGAACCTGGCCCAGGGTGGCTTCGTCATCCTGACCCTGCTCTTCCTCGCGCCGATCTTCTCCAAGCTCCCCGAGGCGGTGCTCGGAGCGATCATCATCGAGGCCGTGACGCTCGGCATGATGGATGTCGGCGAGATGAAGCGACTGGTCACCGTCAAGCGGTACGAGTTCGTCGCCGCGCTCGCCGCCCTGCTCGGCGTGATGACGTTCGGCATCCTGCAAGGCGTCTTCATCGGCGTCGGGATCTCGATCATCTGGCTCATCGCGGTCTCGGCACTGCCGTACATCCCGGAGCTCGGGCGCAAGCCGGGGACCGATGCGTTCTACGACCTCGACCGTCACGAGGACGTCGAGACGATCGCCGGGCTCAAGATTCTTCGCTTCGACGGCGGTCTGTTCTTCGTCAACGCCGATGCGCTCTCGGATCGACTCAGGCGGATCCGGGTCGAGGAGCCGACAGGAATCGATGGTGTGATCCTGAGCATGGAGGGCGTCAACTTCATCGACACCGAAGGGGCCGATGTCCTGATGTCCATCGCCCAGGCGGGTATCGACAACGGCATCGACCTGCACCTCGCCCGTGTGAAGCCGCAGGTGATCGACGTGCTCGAGCGAGACGGTTTCTTCGATCTCGTCGACCGCAGCCACATCCACGACAACATCGATGCCGCGGTGGCGTTCCACATGGAATTGCACCCCGCCCCTCGATCGAGTGACGTGGAGTGACCGCCCGGGTCGTCACGCGTGCGGTTCGGGGACCTCGACCCGGCGTGACGTGATCAGCGCGACGACGGCGGACGTCGTGAGGTAGGACGCCGCCACGGCGATGGCCACGGGCGCTGCGGTGAGTGGCCCGAGGCCGACGGCCAGCACGGCGATGAACGTGAGTCCGATCGGGGCCTTGATCGTTGCTCCCGGCACGGCTGCCAGCATGCACCCGACGGCGATCGCGTACGGGATGTCGGGGAACGTCAGGTGCACGACGACGCCGGCGGTCCCGCCGACGAAGAGCATCGGCAGCACGTTGCCGCCGATGAAGCCCGTGGCGAGGCTGATCGCCATCGCCAGCATCTTGCCGACGAGCACCGCGACGAGCAGCCAGATACTGATCGATGCCGACTCGTCGATCACCGTGGTGAGTTGGTCGTTGCCGGCTCCGATCGTGAGCGGCAGTGCGAACGCGATCAGACCGACGAGCGCGCCGCCGACGGCGCCGCGCAGGTACGGATTCGTCAGCTTCTCCGCGAGCATCTGGATCAGCTTCATGATGATGACGAACACGATCATGATCACGCTCGACCCGACGCCGAGCGCGAGGCCGACGAGGAGGTGCCAGCTGGCGAAGTCGTCGACGGGAACGGCGAAGCTGTTGAGGAACGTCGTGCCGACCACTCCGAAGAACACGGCGAAGGCAACCGTGGCGGCGATCAGCTGGGGCAGGATCGATTCGATGTAGCGGTCCTTGGGTGTCGGAGCCAGCTCGCTGACGATCAGCGTGCCGAGGCCCGGGGAGGTGAATGCGCCACCGAAGCCGCCCGAGACTCCGGCCATCGTCGTGTCGAGGCGTGCGGCGTCGTCGCCCGGCCACCGCTTCGAGGCGATCCAGGAACCGAGCCCGCCGCCCAACATGATCAGAGCGAACGACGGGCCGAGGCTGGCTCCTGCGATCGCGGAGACAGCCGAGAGCAGGATCCACGACGGCGCGACCTTGTGGTCGACGATGCCCGACTCGATCACTGCGACGCCGCCGGGAACGTGGTCGGCGATCTTCAACCAGCTGCGCACGGCGGCCGCGACGAGCCCGCCGCCAGCGATGAACGGAATCCACCACCAGTCACCGGACCAAGTGTCGATCCGTGGGTCACCGAAGAGACGATCGGTCAGCGCTCCGGTGATCCCGAGGTAGATGAGACCGAGGAGGCCGATGACGAAACCCATTGCCAGGGCGATGGCGAGCAGTTGCCGATACCACGGACGGTTGATGGGGAGCGCTGTTGTCATATCGATGCCTCGGGTTCTCTCTGGGACACGACGATTTTGCCCTCGTGTGGATGACGGCCGGCGGATGGGGCGACCACCACTGTCACAGCCCCTGTCGGTCTGACGATCATGCAGAACGAACGATTCGACGGATCGGTGAGGGCGCCTGCTGGCTCGGCCGGCTCTCGGCTCGATGGAGCGCGCTCCTACAGTGTCGGGCCAGCGAGCTGAGACCCGAATCGGCTCGCGGGAGGGACCAGCAATGAGCGCGACCGACGACATGCACGCCAAGATGCGTTTGGCGACCAGCGAGGAGATCTGGGCGCCGGGGGGACCGGTCGCCGACTGGATGTCCGACTACGACATCCGCGACGGCGACTACATCGAGGACCCGGTTCCAATCTGGGCGGAGATGCGCGAGAAGTGCCCGATCGCACACACCGAGCGGCTCGGCGGGTCGTGGAACCCCACGCGGTTCGATGATCTGCGTGCGCTTGCGAAGATGATCCCGGAGTTGAGTTCGCGGCAGGTGCTCGTCATGCCGCCCGCTCCGAACGCCCCCGAGATGTCGCGCTACGAGCAGATGATCGCGGCTGCCCCGATCACCGCGGACCCGCCGATTCACTCGTGGACACGACGAATGTTGCTCCCTGCGTTTGCGCCGCGTGCGGTCGCCGCCCACGAGGAGTACACCGAGGCGCTGTGCCAGTCGCTCATCGATGGGTTCATCGAGGTGGGCGAGTGTGATGCAGCGGTTCAGTATTCGCAGCAGATCCCGCCGCGGGTGATTGCTCACCTCATCGGTGTCGACCCGGAGATGGCCGATCAGTTCGTCGAGTGGGTCAATTTCGTGCTCGGCGATGGGTTGCACAATCCGGCGAAGCGCCTCCAGGCTCGCGAGGAGATGTTGACGTTCATCGGTGCCGAGGTCGCGAGACGGCAGGAGGACCCGCAGGACGACTTGCTCACCGAGCTGCTGTTCATGGAACTCGACATGCCCGAGGCCGAGATCACCCCGGCCGTGGTGGTCGGGATCACGAATCTGTTGATCGTCGCCGGGATCGACACGACGTGGAGTTCCATCGGATCGGCGCTCTGGCACCTCGGGACTCATCCCGAGGATCGTCAACGACTCGTCGACGAGCCCGAGATCCTGCCGATCGCGGTCGAGGAGTTCCTTCGCTACTACGCGCCGGTGACGATGGCCCGGATCGCGGAGACCGACATCGAGTACAACGGCGTCCACATCAGCCGCGGCGACAAGGTGCTGATGAACTTCCCGGCGGCATGTCACGATCCCGAGCAGTTCGAGAATCCCGACGAGTTCATCATCGACCGTGCCCAGAACCGTCACATTGCGTTCGGTTCGGGTATTCACCGGTGTGCGGGCTCGAATCTGGCTCGCCTGGAGATGACCGTCGCGATCCGTACGTGGTTGGAGCGCATCCCGGAGTTTCACGTGAGCGATCGGGAGCCGATGAAGTGGGCGGGCGGGCAGGTCCGTGGACCGCGTGTGCTGCCCGTTTCGTTCCCAGCGGGCACCAAGCGCTCATCCGCCGACAGCACATCGACTCGTTGAGCTCTCGGTGACGTCCGGCCAGCACACCGACCCGATCGGCGTCGGTCGTCGGCCGTCACTCAGAGGTCGCCGTGATGCTCGACCACGGGGAATCCTGCCGCAATCCACCCCTTGAGGCCGCCGTCCAAGTTGGCCACGTTCTCGTATCCCATGTTCTGGAGCGTGAGCGTGGCCAATGCTCCGCGGGCGCCAGAGGCGCAGTAGACGATCATCCGGCGCGTCGACCCGAGGTCGGCATTGTGGCGCGGGCTCGCTGGGTCGGCGACGAACTCGAGGAGCCCTCGTGGGACTTGCAGCGCCCCGGCGATGTGTTGCTCCCACTCGATCGGTTCGCGGATGTCGACGAGGACCGGGTCACCGGTCGCCAGCTCCGCTGACACGGCTTCGGGCGACACGGATTCGATCTGGGAGCGTGCCTCGCCGATCATCTCGACAATGGATTTCACCATGGCCAGTCTTCCTCTCTGCTCGTGAAGCAGCCGGTTCAGCCGAGCCGGGCGTCGGGCACGCCGAGTTCCGTCGGCTGAGGGAGTTTCGAGGTGGACCTCACTGTCCACTCCTCCTCGAGCAACTCGCGTGCGGCCTGCTCGAAGAACTGGGGCGCCGCCCAGTCGTTGACGTCGAAGTCATGCTGGATGTAGCCGTTGCGCAACATGAAGTCCTTGCCGATGTCGATCGACACCAGGTTCTTCGGCGACAGGTTGGGCACCATGTCGACGTCTTTGATCCCTTGGTAGGTGTCCTCGACGTCGCGGTAGAACGTCTGCCGGTTGAGGATCGCGGCGGCGGCGTGCTTGTGTTCGTTCGCCCAGCGACCGACCTTGATCATCGCCTTCATGTACGCCACGACCAGCTCGGGATGCTCGTCGGCCATCACGTCGGTGCAGGTGATCACTGCAGGGCAGTTGGCCATCTGGAGGGTCCAGTCCGGATACTTCGAGAGATCTTCGATCGCCTTGAACTTTCCGGTGTCCTCCTGCAGGTGCTGGAACACCTTGCTCTGGGTGTAGATCGCGTCGACCACCCCCTGCTCCAAACCGGTCTCGAGTGGCCGGAAGGCCAGGTCGTGCTTGTGGTCCCGGCGGAGCCACAGCTCGGAGGGATTGTTCATTTCGACCTGGAGCATCTCCGGCTTGTCGTACCAGTCGTCCGGATACGGGAACTCGACGATCTCGACGTCGTCGGTCGTCATGCCGTTCATGCGCAGCATCAACTCGATACCGGCGTGTTCCTGGATGCGCCACCAATCGTTCTTGATGGTGTTCAGGCTTTTGGTGAGGCCGACCTTCTTGCCGGCCAGGTCACTCATTCGGTAGATGTCGTCACGGGCCCGCACCAGCATTGCGCCACCCTCATGGACCTGCGTAGCGCCGAGCAGTCGGGTCCGACGGACGTCGGCGTTGACATGGATCGGCGGGTAGAGCCCCCCGAATCGGATCAGGTTGTCGAGGTTGTGGACGTAGTGCGGGTACCAGTTGTTGTCGGGCGACGAACGGAAATACGCGTACTCGACGCCGAGCTTCTTGTACTCCTCACGACACCACCCGAGCTCCTGGTCGACGTTGTTGGCCGACACCATCGGGCAGTTCGTGAACCACACCTCGTCCCAACTCAGCGGAACGGTGGTCGCCACTCTCTCGGACATGGCACTTCCTCCTCACTCGAGCCGCTCGCTCACCGCAACAACGAAGGCGAACGAGCCAATTTGTACGTCTGTACAAATTGTGGACGGGGGCGCGGAGCGAACCTAGAGTCGATGGTCCTGACCGCCAACGACGGTCAACGGGAAGTCGGGGTGGGATCGGTTGGAGACGGCCAGGGCGTCGCACCCAAGCGACGTGCAGAATGCACCAGTTCCTCCCGAAGCGTCGCCAACGGCAGCTCGTCGAGCTGACCGGCCTCGACGAGGTAGTCCTCGAAGATGCGCCAGCCAATCGCTGTCGCGACGATTTGTGCACTCCGAACTCGTGCGGCGAGCGGCTCCAACCCATACGCATCGGCAAGCGTGTCCGCCATGGCAATCACCGGGTTGAATCCAGGACGGCCGGCCAGGCTGCGGCCACGGATCACCAGCGCGGTCGCCACCTTCGACCACTTGCCCATCACGGTGTCGATCCCGTGCCCTTGACCCTCCAGAGGATGCTCGCTGACGCTCAGAGCGAGTTGTGCCGACAAGTCGTCGAACACCGCCATCTCGAGTTGCTCTCGATTTCCGATGTACTGGCTGATCAGCGCCAAGTGCGTATCCGCAGCAGCAGCGATGTCTCGGAGCGAGACTTGGGAGACGCCATGCCGCGCGAACAGGGTCGCAGCAGCGTCGAGGACGGCGCGCCGAACCTCCTCAGGGCCCGACGGTGATCCTGCTGGACGGCGCGGGCCCGGACGTTGCGACCTCGCGGATTCACGTTCGGTCATTTCAGGTTCCGCAGCCGTTCGTCAGACGCGACTCGACCGCACAGGACGACAACAACTGACCCGGTCGGCGCATAGAGATGAGCGATGTCTACCATCTCGAGCTCGCCCGGTTCGGGCGAGCGCGCACCCTCGCCTCAGTCGATGGATCGTTGGGATCGGTGACGCCGGTCCTCCGACACCAGGTCTCGCCGTTCTCGTGAACTGGATGCGGCCGATGTGCGCAAGTAGTTCACGAGTTCGATGGCGACCGAACAGCGCCGAGGGGTGGTGCCCGCGTGTGACGTTCGGGCTGGGTTCAGCTCGTGGCGATGAATCGTCGGAGTTTGCCGCTTTGGGCGTGCCGTTCGAGGGTGTCGACGGTGTCGATGTGAACGTGTGGGTCGGTGAGTCCGAGTTCTCGGAGTTCGTCCGCGATGGCCACTGACAGGGCGTGTCGGTCGATGGCGCCGCTCGCGACGATGTCGATGTGGGCGCCTCGTGAGGTCTGGTGCACCTGGTATTCGGTGATGTTCTCATCGGCACCGAGCTTGCTGCGGAACAGGTGTGGATGGACGACGATGGTGTCGTAGGTGAACCAGTCGTCGGCGCGTCCCTGTGGTGGGTGGATCCACCGCCCCGCCCAAGGACCTGGGGGATGTTGAGCGGGGTCGTTGCTGTCGGGGTCGATGACGGCTTCGGTGACCTCGTCGGTGATCTCGTACCGAACGAGCGGCTGCAACCGGTTCGAGAGATTCGTGATCAGCACCTTTGCCGACCGTGTCCCCGCGGGGACGGGTTGGTTGTCGGAGTCGACGAACTCGAACACGACGGTGTCGTCGTTCAGGTGAAGGAGTTCCGAGCCGCGCCACGAACGCGCGAAGAAGGCTTCGCTCGCGGCGTAGAAGTTGGTCACGTCGATTCCGAACGCATCACGGATCGCTTGTCGGGTTTCGGGAAGGAGCGGTTCGCCGGCGCTCGCCGCGACCTTCGGTGAGATGTCGAGCCGGCCAGACTGAGCTTCCAGCGCCATCAGATGCAGCATCGAGGGATAGCCGGCGAGCACGTCTGGTTGGGCGTCGTTCAAGACGGTGACACCCTCCGGTATCGGCATCGACGGCGGCACGACCACCGACGTGTTCGTTGCTCCTGTGAAGATCGCTGCGGTGGCGCCGGAGATGTGGATCGGGTTCGCTGCTGACAGTTTGCCCATCACGGGCACGGGGGGCATGTCCACGTCGGCCGGTTGACTGCTTCGAGCGCGCGCGTCGTTGGCGGCCTCCCAACCGGCCATGGCTTCGGCGTCGACGGCGATGACGGATCTGACTCCGGTCGAGCCCCCGGTGGCCGAGATCACGTAGCGGCCGAGCGCAAAGCTGAACCCGTTCGCCGAGATGTCGTCGAGGTGCCGATTTGCGACCTCGAGCGTGAGGTCGGGATCGGTCACGATCGCATCCCAGTTGCCGTTGAGGTCTCGCTTGGTCATCGTCGGCAACGACGACATGTCGTCGATCGAGACCTCAGCCAGATCAATCCCCGCCAGCCGCTCGCGATGCCACGCCGACCGGCTCGATACGAACGCCAAGAACTCACCGAGACGATCGTTCGTGAACGAACGCCGATCCTCCACGGACCACGACAAACGGTCTTCGGCCTCCGCCACCCGGCGCGACACCAACTCCTGGTACTCGCGACGCATCGCCTGGTGATCCTCGCGCATCAACACCCCTCGCACTCGTCTCACGCCGCAACCTACATCAGCAACGCCGCGCGCCGCGCGGGTGCGCCACGTTCGGCCGGTGGCATCATGCGTCGCAACACGCGCATGTCCGAGGGCGGCGTCGCGAGTGTCGAAGCTGGGCGTGGCGGATCTGAAGGTGTTCGAAGATCACGGTCGTGATTCGAGACGAGGTATCCAGACAGATTGCGGCCCCGCCGGAGACGGTCTGGTCGTTGGTTGCCAACGTGACCCGGATGGCTGAGTGGAGCCCAACGGTCGAGCGTGTCGAGTGGGTCGGCGACGCCGCCGGTCCGGAGATCGGTGCCAGGTTCAGGGGCCACAACCGCCAGTCCGGGATCCGCTGGTCGCGCGAGTGCGTGATCACCACCTGTGAGCCCGGCCGCGAGCTGACCTTCGAGACGGTCTTTCGTGACGCGCCGTCAACCCGATGGCAGTACCGGTTCGAACCGTCCGACGGTGGGACGAGGGCGACCGAGTCCTACGAGGTGCTTCGGGATGGTTGATTCCACATCCCACGCCGCCTCGTGAGGTCGCGCTTCGTCCGGCTCGGGAGTGGGCGTCGTCGACCGTCGGACCCTGCTCGATCCTCACCAGCCTCCGAGTTGGCGCTGGGCCGAGACCGGTGCCTCCGGGCCTCCGACACCAGCAGTTTCGCCGTTCTCGTGAACTACTTGCGGACCCTGTGCGTGCCTGGTTCACGAGAACGATGCGAGGTGGCGGTGACCGGTACGACCCGTGCTCCAGCCCTCCGACACGACCGGTCCTGTGCCGGGCCTCGTGGTGGTTGCGCCGCACATCTGCACCGCAGAGACGGCGAGCCTGACGGCCGGAGCAGTCGCCACGACCAGAGCGGATACGGTTGGTCATGGCTCGGTGGTCTCACGTTCCGTTCGTTGCGCTGACGGTCGTTGCGTCAGCGTGTGGCTCGTCAGGTGGCGACACCACGTCGAACGTTGCGGTCACGACGTCAGCCGTTCCGGAGACCGACTCCACGCCCGAGCGTTCGCAGCCCGAGACCACGGCGTCGACCGTCACGACCGAAGTGATCGACGTGGTCGAGACGACGGAGGCTCCAGGGCCCGTCTTCGAGAACTTCGCATTGACCGATGGTGGGAGCATGGCGATCGCCTTCGACGGGTCGTCCGTCTGGACCGCGAGCTCTCAACAGTCGAGTGTCACACGCACCGATCGCGACACCGGCGACTCCGCGACCTACCCGCTCCCCGACGGTGCGGCCAACCCCGTTGACATCGTGTTCGATGGCGTCGCACTGTGGACTGCCAACGCGGGAACGTCCAATCTCAGCCGGATCGATCCGCTGACCGGCGAAGGGATCAACGTCGCGTTGCCCGACGGTGCCGTCAATCCCTGGGGACTGTCGGTGGACGGGGAGGATCTCTGGATCGCCAACCATGGCTCCGCGACGGTCACTCGAATGAACCGACAGACCGGTGACGCTCAGAACTTCGCACTGCCGGATGGGACCAACCTCCCATTCGATGCCGTGGCGGGCGGAGGCGTGGTCTGGGTGTCGAGCGAAGGCTCCGCCACCGTCACGCGGTTGGATCCGGCGACGGGAGCAGCCGAGAACCTCACGTACGGCGGTACTCCCTATGCGATCACCTTCGACGGCGTCGACGTGTGGACGAATGGCGCCGGAAACGCCCTCGTCAGAATCGACCCTGCAACCGGTGTTGGAACCGAGTTCGACATGGGTACGGGCGCCTCGAAGAGCCGAGGGGTCGACTTCGACGGCCAGTACGTCTGGTCCGCGAACTCGGGCTCGCGGTCCGTGACCAGAATCGATCCGACAAGCGACGAGTCGGCGACCTTCAAGCTCCCTGCCACGGCTCGCACACCGATGCAGGGCGTCTTCGACGGCGTCAGCTTCTGGACCGTGAACCTGGACTCGAACAACGTCACGAGACTCACGCCCTGAACCGCCCGGTCCGACTGGTCGGTCGCGCCGTCAGTCTCAGCACGCCCGGTTGGCCGTCCGGTCCACTCCGGCAGACGCCACCTGCTGCAGCGGGGCCATCGTGACGTGGCCGTCTTGGACCTCTCCTCCGTTGCGCTCGACGAGGCTCGACGTCGTCTCGCCGATCCAGCCGGTGTGGAGTGGATCGAGCGAGATCTGCTCGTGTGGGAGCCGCTCCGTCCCTGTTCGGTCTGGCATGACCGGGCAGTGCTGCACGTTCTCGTCGATGACGAAGATCGTGACTCCTCTGTGAGGCAGCTGCGTCGAACGCTCGAGCCCGGCGGTGAGTCGTTCGTGGGCGTGCCGGTCGAGGCCGTCGCAGGCGCGCTCGGTCCTTGACCGTTGCCCTTCGCCCTCAGCGTGTCGATCTGTGCACGAGTTCTGCGTGCAGGTCAGCTCACCCAGACCTGCGGGGGAGTGAGTACTCCGGCGGCCTGCATCTGCGCTCCACGTTCGGGGTCGCTCATCATCGGCTCGACGATCGCCGGGTCGGCCTCGACGACGATCCAGACGGAGTTGGGGTTGTCGGCATCGCGGAGGACCGCGACATCGACGGCCCCAGCTGCTTCGCGGCCCGGCTTGTCGGCGTCGAAGACGGGACGCCATGCCTCGTAGTCGGCGACGTCGTGTTGCATGAAGATGTGAGCCATCGGGACCTCCGGGGCGTGGGGCGTGCGGAGGAGTGACCGTAACACGAGTTGAGGAGCCCGGGTCCCGGCCGGTTCCCGATGCGCCCTGCCCGCCGGCCGGTACCTCAGGAACCGACTCCGGGAAGTGCGACATCACGGTTGGACGGTTCGAGGCGGAGGTGAACGGCGAACGCTGCGCTCGCAACTGCCGCCCATGCACACCACAACGATGCGAGACCCTCGCCGGCGATCACCGCAATCGCTGCCGCAGCGACGAGATTGACCATGCCGAACACTGCGAGGTGCCGGTTGCCCGAGAACAGCAACGCTCCACAAGTGGCGGCGACATAGGCCGTGACCACCCAGAATGCGGCAGGGATCCCTGTGCCGTAGCTGACGTGCCAGTCGGCGAGTGTGGCCGTGACCGGTCCAGTGACCATCGCAGCGAACAGCAGCCCAGAGACGACAGCACCGAGGGCAACGAAGACGCCGATCATCCGTCGGCGCGGGCCGGGCGGTTCGATCAGGAGAATGGCGACCGGCACGTAGACCGGAAGCACGACGAACGCGATCAGCAGGTAGATCCAGGTTGCCACGGAGCCGATCGTGGGGCCGACGTGACCCTGCAGACTCCACCACACGACGGCTTCGTCGAGTTGATGCGCGGCGAAGACCAACGGGAGCGCAGCGAGCGGCAGGTACCGGCGCCGACCCTCGACGTGGCGGAGCACGTCGATGCCGATCGCGCCGATCACGACACCGCCGACGAGGTCGGCTTGAGGAGAGAAGCACACGAGCTGCGAACCTCTCGATCTTCGTCGGGGCACGTCGGAACCGTGTGCCGGATTCGAGTGTCCGCCGTTCGCGTCGAGCGCTCCAGAGGCGAACGGCCACTTGCGACCTCGCCGTGAACTGCGGACCTTGGGCTCTGTCGATCCTCCCGGTGCCGTGCGCGCGATCCGGGTACGGGATGCACCGCGCATCCCGACGTCAAGGACGAGTCGCGCCGAACCGCGGCGCGGCGAGACGAGAGAGGAGTGGTGATGGGCAAGACGAACAAGAAGCAGACGGCCCAGGTCGAGGTCGCGGAACGCACGCCGTCCACATGGGCACGCCCGTTCGGCCAGATCGGGCTCGACGAGTGGTTCGACCGTTGGCCGGAACTGTTCGCGAGGCGTTGGCCCGAGTCGTTCCGTGGCTTCCCGATGATGGATGAAGCGTTCCGTCTCGAGGAGTTCACCGAAGACGACGGAACCTTCGTGCTGCGTGCCGAGCTTCCCGGAATCGACCCGGACGATGGTCTCGAGATCACCGTCGAGGACGGCCGCCTCCGGATCGCGGCGCACCGCGAGGAGCGCTCCGAGGACCGTGAGAACGGGACCTACCGGAGCGAGTTCCGGTACGGATCGTTCGATCGCACCGTCCGGCTGCCGGACGGCGCAGACGAGGACGCGATCACTGCGACCTTCAAGCAGGGGATCCTGGAGATCCGAGTTCCCCACAACGGCGAGCTCCCGCCGGCCAAGAAGATCTCTGTCGAGGCCGAGGGCTGAACCTGAGCGGACGTCACCGTGCCGAGTCAGGCTGGGGACGTCCGCGTTCGCGCGCGATGGATCGGATAGCTTCAGCGCACACGCAACGAGGGGGTTCCGATCATGAGCGACACGATGCAATCCAACGGCGGGCTGGAAGGTCTGCAACTGGCCAGGGAATGGCCGGCGGTGTTCCTGATGGGCCTGATCACGCTCGGACTGGGCATCGTGGTCATCTCCTGGCCCCAGGAGACGCTCACGGTGATCTCGGTCCTGATCGGCCTGCAGATCCTCATCTACGGCATCTACCGACTCATCACGGCGTTCGCGCACGACACGATTTCTCCGGGGTGGACCGGCTTCGTGGGAGTGCTCGGGATCATCGTGGGCATCGCGGTGCTCCGTCACCCCTTCCAGACGGTGGCGGTCCTCGCCGTCCTGCTCGGTGTCGTGTGGATCATCGGCGGCATCATCGAGTTCATCGGATCGATCGCCGACGGCAGCAGCGACCACCGTTGGCTCGGTGTGTTCGGCGGGCTGCTCTCGATCGCGGCCGGCATCGTCGTCGTGGCGTGGCCGGCGCCGACCGTGACCGTCGTCGCCTGGATCTCCGGCCTCTACCTCATCGTCTTCGGCTTGTTCATCTGCGTGTCGGCGTTCCAGCTGCGCAGCCTCACCAAGTAGGCCGTCGTCGTCAACGGCGCGACAGGATGCTCCCGACGGCGCGTTCTGCCGCGGCGAGTGCTCCCTCGATGTGACCGGGGGCGTCCGGAGCCGTCTCGGTCGAGCACCAGTGCAATCGGCCGTCCCACGATGGCGCTGAGTACACCGGATGACCGTACGTCCGGTAGTCGTCGAGTTCGGCGACGCCAGGAGGTGACGTCCACGGCTCGGTGCGCCAGTCCTGGATGGTCACGTGCGTGGGCGCCGCCGCCTCCGATCCGAAGATCGCGACGAGCTGGTCCACGACCGCGTCGGCATCGACCGTGACGATGTCGCGCCCGCCGGGAACGAAGCCGAAGAGCGCGGGCGGGACACCATCGGGCCCGCTCATGTCGTGCAGCTCCCGGATGGGGCCGGCATGGCTGATCACCGAACCGGAGAGGCCTCGTTCGCGCCAGAAGCGGGACCGATAGCGGACGACCACCTTGGTCGTGGCGCCCATCCACACCGGCGTCGACGCTGCCACCCTGGCGAACGGCTCGGGCAGGCCGGGTGTGAAGCGGACCGAGCTGATCGCCAGTGCCGGCGGGATGGCGATCACGACGTGGGATGCGTCGACGTCGCGCACCTGCGTGCGCACTGCGGCTCGACCTGACGTCATCGACACCTTCGACACGGGCTCGCCGAGGTGCACGGTGTCCGTTCGCAGTTGCCCGGCGAGGGCGCTGGCGAGCGAGTCGGCCCCCGCAGCGAAGCGGAAGCTCGAGGTGTCCAGCGGGTTCCCGTCGAGTCGCTGCACACCATCTGTGACCTGGTACATCGCGTCGCCGATGGGGGTCTCGGGGAAGTGGTCGACACCGAGTTCACCGACGAGCTGTCGTACCCGGCGTTCGTGCGGCCAGAACCACGTGGCGCCGAGGTCGAGCGGAGGCGCGCCGTCCGGCGCCGACGAGAGGAGCCGGCCACCGACGCGGTCACGCGCCTCGAGGACACGGACGTCGAGGCCGTTGCGCTCCAGTTCCCGAGCGACGTGCAACCCGCTGATGCCGGCCCCGACGATCGCGACATCGCACGATTCCGGCCGTGTCACCGGTCGACGTCGGGAGTCGGTGGGAACAGTGCGTCGCGGATCGGATCGCTCGCCCCGATCACCAGTTGCTCGGAGTCGTCGGACTCGCAGCATCCGCGCATCGGGTGAAGATACCCGCCGCTCAGCGCTCGAACGCGGCGGCCAGTTGTTCGAAGGCCCGGTCGGGCATCGAGGTGTACAGCAGCTCGGCGCCGGCGAATCGGCGCGCCTCGTCGGCCAGTGCCGTGACGTGGACGTGGTCGGCCAGGATCACGACGGTCGATGTGCCCGGCTCGACTGCGTCACGGAACCAGGCAACCCATTCGTCAGGGATTCCGAGGTCGACGATCTTCGCAGTCACCGCGCCGGTTGCTGCCCCGATCCCGAGTCCGGCAACCCAGCCGACCGGGCCGCCGACCAGGAGCCCGAGCAACCCGGTCCACATCGCGCCGGTGAGCGCGGCCCGGCCGGGTGTGGGATCCATCGTCTCCACCACTTTCACGGCACCGTGGGCGTCCTTGGTGACGACGACGGCGTCCTTCAGCTCGAGCGCTCCACTGTCGCGCAGGCCGCCCATGGCGAGGAGGAACTGCTGGGCCATGACGAGACGGTCGAACGAGACGCCGATGATCACCGGCGCTCCGGGATCGGACACCACCCGCGCCTCGGGCTCGATGCCCACGCGCAGCGACGGGTCCGGAGGTTCGAACACCGATCGGGAGTCGCGGCCCGGCGGGTCGTCTGCGTTGTCATGACCATCAGTGTGCCAGCAGGCGTCGCCGAGCGGGCGTCCCGACGCGTAGGTTCTTGGGTCATGGCAGCACCGACGTACTGCGAGACGACGTTCCACTACCACGATGGGACGGTGGCCGTCGCCGTGCCGTCGACGGTGTTCGACGGACGGCACCCGGAGGCACCGGACGAGTTCGAGCGCTGCGGTTTCGTTCTCGTCGAACACCACTCCGCGGTCGCCGATTGGAGCGACCGACACGAACTCGATCGGGTCTACCGTCCGGAGTTGGAGCGCTTCGCCGTCGACTTCACGGGATGCGACATGGCCGTGTCGTTCCCACTGATCGCCCGAAGCCTGGAGGCGGCCCGAGCCGAGCCCGACCACGCCCCGATCGAGTTCGTCCACTCCGACTTCACCGACGACTACCGACCGATGATCACCGAACCCGGGCGGCCGTACCGCTCGTTCCTCGATCCACTGTTGGCGGAGCACGGTCTCGGCCACGACGATGTCGTCACCGCGTCGCGCCTGATGGTGCTGCAGTGGTGGCGCAACATCGGCCCGGTCGACGCCGACGTCCCCCTGGCGGTGTGCGACGCGCAGAGCGTCTCCGAGCACCGGCTCGTCCGGCAGATGCTGCCGTACTACGGCGGTCTGCGGCTCGATTTCGAGATCTTCGCCGTTCGGCCGCCCGAGTCGTCCGACCGGTGGTTCACGTTCCCTGGCATGACCTCGGACGAGGTGATCGTCCTGCGGACGTACGACAGCGAACTCGCCGACGGCGGTCGAGCGTTCTGGACTCCGCACTCGGCGTTCCGCGACCCGCACGTTCCCGACGAGTCCAGCGAATCGACGATCGAGCGTCGAGGCTCGAGCGCTCTGCATCTGGCGCTGATCGAGGGTCTACGATCCGCTCTGTGATGTACACATGACGACGCCAGCAGCTCCTCGGGAGACGACGAGCAGTGCAGCCCCGCCAACGCGAACGGTGGTGCCACACCCGACGGTGGCCGAGCGTGTCGCCCGCGGCAAGGCCGCCCGCCAGGAGGTACCCCGATCGAGCCACGCCGAGTACACGGCGGGCCCCGCACGACCGGATCCGGTCGCGTTCCTCGAGGGGCAGGCGGCCTCGCGGGTTCCCGAGCTGGTGCCGATCCGCTACGGCCGGATGCTCGTGTCGCCGTTCACCTTCTTCCGCGGCGCGGCGCTCATCATGGCGTCCGATCTCGCCGGCACTCCTCGTTCGGGCCTGAAGGTCCAGCTGTGCGGCGACGCGCACCTCATGAACTTCGGAGCGTTCGGTTCACCGGAG
The DNA here is from genome assembly GCA_963715285.1 of Ilumatobacteraceae bacterium. GTDB lineage: Bacteria > Actinomycetota > Acidimicrobiia > Acidimicrobiales > Ilumatobacteraceae > Sva-07. The sequence goes on from CAVQRU010000009.1 coordinate 61,277, forward strand.
CGGCGCCTCGTCTTCGACATCAACGACTTCGACGAGACGTCACCCGGCCCGTTCGAATGGGACGTGAAGCGCCTGGCCGCGAGTTTCGCGATCGCCGGGCGAGACAACGGCTTCAGCGAGAAGGAACGACGTCGGTCACTCGTCACGGTCGCCCAGAGTACCGCACGTCGATGGCGACGTTCGCCGGGATGAACAACCTCGACGTCTGGTACACGGTGCTCGACGTCGACGCGTGGCTCACCACGACAGGCAAGGACGTCAAGGCGAAGGCGCGGAAGCGGGCGGAGGCCAACACCGCGAAGGCCCGCACCCGAGACAGCCACCAGGCCTACAACAAGCTGACTCGGCTCGTCGACGGCGAACCGCGCATCATCAGTGACCCACCGCTCATCGAGCCGATCGCCGAACTCTTCGATGCCGCCGGACCACGAGCGGGTTCGCCACGAGATCCACGACGTGTTCGTGCGATACCGCGAGACGCTGCAGAGCGACCGTCGCCGTCTGTTGGAGCAGTTCCGGATCATCGATGTCGCCCGCAAGGTCGTCGGCGTCGGCAGCGTCGGCACCCGAGCGTGGATCGTGCTGCTGCTCGGCCGCGACGGCAACGATCCGCTGTTCCTCCAGGCGAAGGAGGCGCAGGCCTCGGTCCTGTCGTCGTTCTGTCGGAGCGACGTCTCGGACGTCCAACGGCGAGCGGGTCGTGAACGGCCAACATCTGATGCAGGCGTCAGCGACATCTTCCTCGGATGGACGTTCGAGCAGTGGGCTCGACGGTGTGAAGCGGGACTACTACTTCCGTCAGCTCCGTGACTGGAAGGGATCGGCCGACGTCGAGACGATGGATCCGTCTGCGTCTGGCGATGTACGGCCAGCTCTGCGCACGAGCGCTCGCTCGTGCGCATGCACGTTCGGGTGACCGCATCGCCATCTCCGCCTACCTCGGCAACAGCGACACGTTCGACAAGGCGATCGCCGACTTCTCGGAGCTGTACGCCGAGCAGAACGATGCCGACTCACCGCGCGCTGCTCGCGGCCGAGTCCGACCGGCCGGATCACGGTGCAGCGGGGCCTCTGAACCCCGTCGTTCAGGCGTTGGTGCGGGACCGGAACGCCTCCTCGGCCTCACCGACGGTCGGGAAGATGTGCTCCGAGCCGATCAGGTCGGTGAGTTCGTACCGGTCGAGATCCTCCTGAACCTCGGGCATGACCTCGGCGAACACGAGCGTGACGCCGTTCGCGGCGAGGTTCGCGACGATCGAGCGGAGCGATTCCGCGCCGGACATGTCGATGTCGGGGATCGCGGCCGCATAGACGCACACCCACTCGGGCGGCTGGTCCGACGTGCCGAAGGCGAGCAGCTCCTCGGTGAAGTGTTCGGCGTTGGCGTAGTAGAGCGGCGCTGAGAACCGGTACACGACCAGAGCCCGGTTCACTCCGTGCGTCGGGGCTGACCCGGCCCGCCTTCCAGTAGCCGACATCGTCACCGGTCGTCGAGGACATCACGGCGGTCGGGCGGCCGGTACGAGCGGCGGAGGTGATCGATGATCGACAGCACGATCGCGATGATGATCCCCTGCAGCACGCCGACGACGACGACGGTGGCGGCCGTGATCGCCGCGACGACGAACTCGTCGCGACGGAACTTCCAGATGCGCTTCATGCCGGCGAGGTCGACCAGCTCGATGCCGATCAGGAACACGACCGTGGAGAGCACGGCGTTCGGCATGTACTGGAGTGGCTTGGTGAGCCAGAGCAGGACGATCGCCACGAGGGCGACGGTCGTGATCGAGGCGAGCTGACTCTTCCCGCCGGCCCCATCGACCATCTGCGTCTTGGTCGGGCTGCCGTTGACCACGAACGTGCCGGTGAAGGCGGCGCCGACGTTCGCGGCACCGAGGCCGACCAGGTCGACATTCTCGTCGAACTTGTCGCTGTACTTGGCGGCGTAGGCCCTCGACGTCGCGGCGCTCTGCGCGAGGATCAGCACGAAGATCGAGATCGCCGTCCCCAGCAGTGTCGGCACGTCACCCCATGGCACCGAGGGGAAGCTGATGCTCGGGAGGCCGCTCGGGACCGGCCCCAGCGTCGCCACTCCGTCGCCGGCCAGATCCCACTGCCAACTGACGAGCATCGATCCGATCACGGCGATCAGGGCCCCGGGGATCTTGGGGGAGATCGCCTTGCTGCCGAAGATGATCACGACCACGCCGACGGAGACGGCCACGGTCGTCCAGTTGACGTCGGCGATGTTCTCGAGGGTGCTCCAGAGCTTGGCGATCGTGTTGTCGAACGTCTTGCCGTCGATCGTGACGCCACTGCCCGTGGGGATGCCGAGCATGCCGCCCACCTGACCGCACGCGACCTGGATGCCGACACCGGTCAGGAAGCCGATCAGCACCGTTCGTGACATGAAGTCGGCCAGGAAGCCGAGGCCGATCAGACGGGCGATGATCAGCAGCGCTGCGGCCATCAGCGCCACCATCCCGGCGAGTGCGACGTACTGATCCGACTGCGCCGTGGCGAGCCCGGCCAGACCGGCGGCCAGGATGGCGGCCGTCGCCGAGTCGGCCCCGACCACGAGGTGCCGGGAGGAGCCGAGGAGTGCGAACAGCAGCAGCGGGATCAGGATCGTGTAGAGCCCGGTGATCACCGGCATGCCCGCGATCGAGGTGTAGCCCATGACCTCGGGGATCGCGAGCGCGGCGAGCGTCACACCGGCGATGATGTCGGTCGGAACGCCGCTGCGGTTCCAAGGAAGCAGTCCCTGCATCACCGGGAATCGGTGCGCGGATTTGGTGGTGGGTGTCTGGTCCATCGGTCCTCTCAGTGGTGAGAACGTGAACATACGCCAATCCCGCGCGTGGATTCGTCAGCCAGATGGGGTGAACGCCGTGCGGTGGGGGCGTGCAGGTCTCCGATGGTACGTTGCGTCCAGGAGGCGCTCATGACGATGGAATTGATCGACGACCTCCCCGACCACGTGGTCGGGGTCCGTGCCATCGGCGAGGTCGAGGACGACGACTACGACGACGTGCTCGAACCGGCGATCGAGGACCGGCTGTCCCGACACGACAAGATCCGCTTGCTCTACGTCCTCGGCCGAGAGTTCACCGGGTACGACGCCGAAGCGATGTGGGACGACACCAAGCTGGGAGTGAAGACGTTCAACTCCTACGAGCGCATGGGCGTCGTCACCGACGCAACCTGGGTGCGCCGCTCGGTGAAGGCGTTCGGGTGGCTCATCCCCGGTGAGGTACGCGTGTTCCACCTCGACGAGTTGGACGCAGCACGAACCTGGATCACGGCCTGAGGCCCCGACGTTGGACACAGGTGCCGCCATGGATCGGGTCGTGCGATGACGTTCGAGGGGACGATGGAGAACATCGTCCTGGTCTTCGAAGCCGTGGGCGTGGCGATCATCGCCATCGGCGGCGTGGTCGCCCTCGTTCGCGGGGTGCGGGACTTCGGCCACTTCGACCGCTTCTTCGTCGACGTCCGCCGCGGCTTCGGGCGTCCGCTGATCCTCGGCCTCGAAGTGCTCGTCGCCGCCGACATCATCAAGACGATCACGGTCGACCCGAGCATCGAGAGCGTCACGGTGCTCGGCATCCTGGTGGCGGTCCGGATCGCGCTCAGCATCTCACTCGACATCGAGGTCGACGGCGTGGTCCCGTGGCACCGCCTCCGCAGCGAGGCCATGGTGCGCGAGCGCGGCGGCGAATCGGCCGGGGAGCCCTGACGGGGAGCCGACGCCCTCGGTCGTCGGCTACTTGCTCGAGATCGTGACGCCGGTCGTCACGACCGATTCGTCGAGGCCGATCGGCTCGGCGTCGATGCCGAACACCCACCGGTAGAAGCCGGTCGCGCCCTGGTTGATCCCGGGCCACACGTCCTGGACCGGTCGGTTCGGCTCGTCGCAGCCATCGGTTGCCAGGCGACGGATGCTCTCGTCGAGGAAGGCACCCAGACCGGCGGCCTCGCCCAGATCGATCAGGTTGGCATCGCCACCCCCGATGGCACAGAGATCGGAGAACGCGAGGTGACCGGCGCCGTCGAAGTTCCAGAACCACGACGGCGGCGGTGCGGCGTCGAAGGCCGCCTGCGTGAGCTCGACCGGGTCGGCGATCGTGTCGAGGGCTCCTGCCATGAACATCGACGGAACGTCTGGCGCGGCGTCGCCGAGGCCCGAGGCGTAGGACACGTAGCCGAGGATCCCGGGGTCGGACGCCATTTCGACGATCGTGCCGCCACCCGCGGAGTGGCCGCCGAGCGCGACCCGTTCGTTGTCGAGCGCTCCGCCGAGCAGCGCATCGGCGTCCAGAGTGGTCAGGTAGGTGCGCATCGACCGCACCTGGTCAACGGCAGGCGGTTGTCCCTCCGCGGTTCCGCCGAACTGGTTGAGCAGGTCGCGCGACGGGTGATCGGTGGAGGCGGTGACGATGCCCCAGGAGGCGAGGTGCTGCGCGAGTTCGCTCGACTGCAGACGGAACGCCGCTGCTCCGTGGCTGAACAGCACGACCGGGAAGGGGCCGTCCGCTGCGGCGGGCGCGTCTCGGGTTGCCTCGATCACGAAGGAGTCGTCGGTGTCGCCGGAGATCAACGACGCGATGGTCTCCGGGAGGAAGTCGCGAACGTTGTAGGCGTCGGCCCCTCCGCGGGCCGACTCGTCGGCCGGATACCAGATCTCGACGAGGCCGCCCTCGGGAAGTGTGCGGGTGGTGACGCCCACGGCGTAGGGCCCCTCGGCGGCGAGTTCGGCGGCCGTCACGTCGGGCGTTCGGGGTTCGGTCGTCTCGGTGGTGACGGCGGGTGTCTCGCTGGTCGAGTCGGAGTCCGACCCGCATGCCGCAACGATCAAGCTGACAGCGAGGAGGAGGGGGGTGAGTCGACGCATCGGCGGGATCGTACGAGGCACGAACCCGCCGATGCGAGACGACTCAGTAGATCTCGATGAGACCGGCGGCGCCCTGTCCGCCGCCGATGCACATCGTGACGACGCCCCACTTCGCGCCCCGACGCTTGCCCTCGAGCAGGATGTGTCCGGCACAGCGGGTACCGGTCATCCCGAACGGGTGGCCGATCGCGATCGAGCCGCCGTTGACGTTGTACTTCTCGGGGTCGATGCCGAGCGTGTCACGCGAGTAGAGGCACTGGCTGGCGAACGCCTCGTTCAGCTCCCACAGGTCGATGTCGTCGACGGTGAGACCGTGGCGCTTCAGCAGCTTCGGCACGGCGTAGATCGGACCGATGCCCATCTCGTCGGGTTCGCAGCCTGCGACCGCCCAGCCCTTGAAGGCACCGAGCGGCTCGATGTCGCGGCGCGACGCCTCCTCGTCGGACATCAGCACCACGGCGGCGGCGCCGTCGGACAACTGGCTGGCGTTGCCCGCCGTGACGAAGTTGCCCTCGCCGCGCACCGGCTGGAGTTGCGCGAGGCCTTCCAGGGTGGTCGAGGGCCGGTTGCACTCGTCGCCGGTGACCGTGTACTCGACCATCGACTCCTCCTTGGTCTCACGGTCGACGAGCTTCATCGTGGTCGCCATCGGCACGATCTCGTCCTCGAAGAGCCCGTTCTCCTGGGCGGCGGCCATCCGCATCTGCGACGTGTAGGAGTACTCGTCCTGGTATTCGCGTGACACGTTGTAGCGCTGCGCGACGATGTCGGCGGTCTCGATCATCGCCATGTAGATCGCCGGGTACATGTCGGTGAGCTTGGGGTCCATGTTGACCGAGCCACCCATGCCGGGGCTCGGGATCGAGATCGACTCGACGCCACCTGCGACCACGCAGTCGGCACCGTCGACCTTGATGTAGTTGGCCGCCACGGCGATCGAGTTGAGGCCGGACGAGCAGTGGCGTTGGATCGTGTTGCCGCCGGTGGTCACCGGCAGGCCGGCCAGCAGGCCGGCGAGGCGCCCCAGGTTCCCGGCGCCGTGGGCGCCGTTGCCCAACGCGACGTCTTCGACCGCCTCGGGCTCGACACCGGCCCGTTCGACGGCGTTGCTGATCGCGTGGGCCGCCATCGACATGGCGGGCGTGACGTTGAAGCCGCCACGCCCCGCCTTGGCGAGGCCGGTGCGGGCGTAGGACACGAATACTGCTTCGCGCATGGTGCGCTCCTTCTGGGACTGGATCGAATGACCGGGCGTCGGCGACGCTAGCCCCCGGACCCGCCGACGGCCGAGGCCGACCCGAGCGCTCGATCCCGTCGGACGGATCGATCAGAGCGTGCGGCCGCTGAACGCCACGAGTCGCTCGAGCGGGCTGGCGCCATCCGGGGCGACGGTCGCCACGGCGAAGGTGTCGCCGTCGCGCATCTCGGCGCCGATCGCCTCCCGGGCGAACCCCTCGACGGCGACGACGACGTCGTCCGGTGGGTCGTAGGCGAGCCCGGTGGCCGACGCGATGTCCCAGCCGTGGATCAGCCCGTCGAACGCGACGAATCGTGCGAACACCGATCCGGGCACCTGTCCGAACGGTGCGTCGATCGTGCGCTCCATCGCTCCCGGAGTGGCGGCGGCATCGCGCAGACCGTCCATCGCCCGGCGGAAGTCGTCCACAGGCACGCCCCCAGCGCCGGTCGTGGTGGGGGACGATTCGGAGGGTGCCTCTCCGCGAAAGGCGGGGGCGAATGCTCCGGCACCGTTCATCATGTGGTCCAGCACCCCGCCGACGGTGAAGTCGGCGCACGCCGTTCGGTTCGAGAGCTGCGCTGCGTCGAGCCGCTCGACGAGATCGGTGAGCATCGGAACGATGACGGCGAGTTGATCGTTGGGTTCCATGGTGGAGGCCTCTCTTCGGGCCGGCGGAAGTGCCGACAACCGTGAGGCGTGACAAGCGATGTCGCGGTCGGGACAAACGCCGGAAGGTGCCGCGGCGCACGTCGGCCGCACCCGGACCCTCGGAACGATCGCGTCTCCACGCTTCGTCGATGGGAGTGAGTGCCACCGACCTCGCGTTAGCCTGCGCCCCCTCCCGAGACAAAGGATCACGAACATGGCTCCTCAGGCCAAACTCACACCGCTCCAGGAAACCGAAGCCCGCCGACTCGCCGAGCAGGAAGCTCGTGCGAACAAGGTCGCCAAGACCTACTCCGACGAAGAGAAGGCCACACGCAAGGAGCGTGTCGCGAAGGCCAAGGACGCGATGAGCCGATCGGTCGGTCTCAAGGGGGCGCACGTCGCGCCGGCCCGTGCAGCGATCAAGAAGTACCTGCAGAACCTGAACGACCCGAAGCAGCCCGACGACGCCGCGTTCGAAGCGCTGATCGAAGCGCCGTTCAAGGCGCCGCCGAAGAAGAAGACGAACGACCGCCGGTTCTGATCAGGTCGGCTGCCCAGCAGGCAACACGGCGTCGACGAGGGCGACCTCGAGACGGGTCAGCTCACCCGTGATCCGTGATCGAGCGCGTCTGCGTTCGTTGAGCGGCATCGTCGCCGAGATCGCTGCGGCACGCTGGAGCTCGTCGACTGCGCGGTGGATCGCCGAACCGGTCGGGTCGTCGCGGTCGGGAAAGACGAGATCGGCGTTGTGCTGCACCGCCGAGAGTCGCCGCTCGATGCCCTTTTGACCGAACCGCTGCGTCGGGTCGAGGCGGCCGAGGCCGCTCTGCCCACGGTTGTCGCCGGTCGATCGTCGGGCTGTCGCCCACGATCGGGCTGCGGCCGGCGCCTTCGCCAGCTGCGCCCGCACCCGCTCGTCCTGGAGCGCGGCGATGGCGAGCATCACAGCGCCCCGGACGAGCTTGCTGCTCGACATAGGGGAACGTTGGAGCGCCATCCGTCCCGATCCTAGGGGTGTCCCCCGGGATCGGGGTCAGCCGGCCCCGCCGGACTCGACCTCGACGAGTTCGACGTCGATGCGTTCGTCGACGACCTGGGCCTGATCGGCGAGACACAACCCGCGGAGACCCTCGATGCAGGCGGCGAGGATGCCGGCGAACACGAGGATGCCGAACCAGTTCGTCAGGGCGGGCAGCGGTGCCCAGAACACGATGATCAGGAAGATCGCAGCACCGACTCCCCAACGCACGCCCGGGCCGCCGACGAACGCTGGTGCGATGAACCGTCGGATCGACCTCGCGATCGCTGTCGGGCCGGCGATCACCGCCCCCACGATGATGATCAGGCCGATCCACGTGATGTTCCAGCCGATGTCGCGGAGGAGCTGCGATCCGATCTTCCACACCGCCTCCGCAGCGGGGCGATTGCTCTCCTTCTGCACTGCGCTGTCGAGCAGGGCGCCGCCGCCGAATCGGAGCCCGGCGAGGATGAGCAGCCCGACGATCAGGATCGACAGCCCCGCCGCTCGTGTGGCGACCCGGCGCCAACCGTCGGCGAGGAAGATGGCCCCGGCGTAGATGCCGATCACGACGAAGAACAGCAGCCACGATGCCCACTGGACGACGGTGACAGCGGTCTGGAGTTTCTCGAGTTCCGAAGACTGGATGATGGTGATCTGGCCGGCATCGGCCGGAATCCGGTCGACGACGGCGCCAGGCAGCCCGAGGTCGGCGGCCAACTGCACGACCACTTCACGCACGTCGAGTGTGACGTTCCCGCCGGAGGTCGAGAGTGCCTCGACCCTCGTGTCGTCCTCGAGGATGTTGACGATCGTCTGGTGGGTGATGCGGTTGGCGTCGGACCAGATGGCGGCGACCTGGTCGGTGGCGAGGAGTCGGTCGACGGCATCGGTCGCCGGGTTGCGCAACGCCGAGGCGAGCGCGCCCGAGAGGCCGCTGAGGTCTCCCGGCAGGAGCCCGCTGAGCTGGGCGGCGACGTCGACGTTGGTGTAGAGCTGGTCGACGACGTAGACCGAGATCGCCTCCCGAACGGTGGGTTCGGCGAGCAGCTGGTCGGACGCATCGACCCAGTTGTCGGTGTTGAGTGCGGCGCGGTCGACCCACACGTTCGCGGCCGTGACCAGCATGATCACCGCTGCCAGCACGATCAGCAGGTGGACCGCGAGCGAGTGCGGCTTGGCCGGTTCGGCCGTCTCGGTCGTCCGGCTGACCGTGATGTCGACTTCTTCCACGAGTTCGCTGTCCATGGCGGGTCCCTTCGTCCGGCCCGCGCCGTACGGCGGAGGCGTCCCCATCATGGTCCCTCGGACGTCGTCGGTTCGACATCGTCCAATTCGGGTGAGCCCGACAACTTCACCCCGAATGGATGACGCTGTCGGGTGCGGTCGCTGCGACCATCGAAGCGGAGTAACAGCTCAGACGACAACGGCGACTGCGTTCGCCAGAAGGAGCACCTCATGACCGATGCATCGATGGACGAGTTCGGTCCCGTCGACTACCTCGTGATCGAGTTCCCGGCCGGACAGGCCACGTTCAACGGGGAGATGGCAGCCGAGCTCGCAGCACTGACCGAGGCGGGCATCATCCGGATCCTCGACCTCGTCGTCATCGTCAAGGATGCCGACGGGAACATCGAGGGATTCGAGATCGACGACTTCGACGAGATCGACGAACTCCGTGCGCTCGAAACCGAGATCGCCGAGATCCTCGCCGCAGACGACCTCGGACACCTCGCCGAGGCGATGGAACCCGGCACCACCGCCGGCGTCCTCGTCTGGGAGAACACCTGGGCCGCACCGTTCGCGGCTGCCGCCCGGCGCGCCGGCGGTCAACTCGTGGCCAACGGCCGCATTCCCATCCAAGCGATCGCCGCGTCGATCGAAGCAGAAGGAGCCTGACATGCCATTGCGTCCCGCACGAGCCGTCCGACGAGGAGTCGTCGGAGCACCCGTTGCCCGAACCGCTGCCGTCGTCGGTACCGCCGCCGTCGTCTCTCACGGCGTCAACCGGCGTCAGGATCGTCGAGAGGACCGTCGCGACCGTCGCTGAACCGAGTACCTCGCCGACGCGTTCGGCGGATCTCGATGCGGGCCGTCGTCAGCGAATGCCGGCGGCGGCTCGATCTTCAAGTGGCCATCGTGTGTCGAGCAGGTTCAGTTCGTTGGCCCGCTCGACCGCCTCGCTCCGGCCGGACACGAGCAATTTCCGGTAGATCGACACGGTGTGGGTCTTCACGGTGTTGCGCGAGACGTAGAGGTGATCACCGATCTCCGCGAGCGTTCGGTGTGTGGCGAGCTGCTCGAGCACCCGGTGCTCCGCCGGGGTGAGTTCGACCGCGTGGGTTCCGATCGCCTTCGAACAACGTCGGTCGATCCGTTCGGCCCACTCGTGCAACACCACGGCGTCCGGCTCCAGCGGAAGCCTGTCCTGCGCCGTGCGCAGCAATCGGAGCGCCGATACGTGTTCGCCCCGGATGAGCGCAGCGTCGGCGAGGATCAGGTGGTGATGGATCTGGGCCCGGGAAACCACCGCGTCCAGCGTGCCGAGGAGACGCTCGACGTGCTCCGATGCCTGGCGTGACGCGGTGAACGCTCCTGCGCGGGCCTCGGCCAGCGACTGCCCTGCGAAGACCATCGCAACCTGCGCGAAGTGTCGCAGGCCGGCTGCCTCGACCTCCTCGAGTGCCCGCCTCACCTGTTGCGCCCCGAGCGAATCGTTGCCGTCGTACAGCGCCTGGACGCCCAGATGCGCCATCGTGACGGCATGCGCTGCCGCGAAACCGCGGGTCTCGAACTCTGCAACCTCGAACATCGGTCGGGGATCGTCCAGTTCGCCGCCCAGCTGGAGTGCGACGGTCTCGAGCATGTACGCCAGCGAGCGCCACGGGCCACCGCCCGCGCCTGCTTCCCTGACGATGCGAGCCATTTCGGCTGTTTGGCGGACGCCGGATTCTCCCGCCATCATCCTCACGGAGGCAGCGGCAACGGCGACGTCGACCGTACCGTCGGGGAGCGGTCCGACGTGGTCGGCCTGCTCGGCAGCACGGAGCCAGAGGTCGATGTCGCGCGCACGGTTGCTGAACGCGGCGTGCCAGGCCGCAGTCAAACCGAGCAGCGCATTCGAGCGGATGTCGGCCGGATCGAACCTGTCCAGCCACCGACCGACCGTTGCGACATGTCCGCTCGCGAGCGCTGGCCGCAGGTGCTTGAGCATCTCGGCGGAGGCATCGATCGCGCCGTCGCTCGCGAGTGCCTGATCGACGGCGGAGTGCCATTCGCCGTGCCGATCGTGCCACTCGATCGCACGGCGGCGCAACGGCCCCTCGAGTTCGGGAGCGGACCGGCGGAGCTCGTCGAGGAGGACTTCGGCGAAGAGCGGGTGATAGCGGAAGATGCCGGTGGTGCCGATCGGCACGACGAACACGTTGCCCGCTCTGACCATCTCCTCCAGGTGTTCGGCGCTGCCCGGATGATCGAGGACGTGGTCGCACAGGTCGCCCGACAGCCGATCGAGCACCGAGGTCCTGATGAGGAACTGTCGCTCGGCATGGGGAAGTGAGCGGAGGAACTCCTGCTGGAAGTACGACGTGAGCAGCTGTGCGCTCCTCCCGAGTGGATCCTCGATGCTTCCGTCCGCTGCGCTGCGCATGCCGAGCACGACGAACTGGACTCCGGCCGGCCACCCCCCGAGTTGTTCGATCAGGGCTCGTCGATCGGCGCGATCGGCGAACTCGTGGACCAGGGCGTCGGTCTCGTCGGCGGTGAAGAGCAGTTCGTCGGCCTCGATCGACTCCAGTTCGCCCGCGAGCTCGAGGCGCGCGGTTCGAATCGGAGGGACGGATCGGCCGGACAGCACGATCCGGCTCGAAGGAGGAATCGCTCGGATGACGTCGTCGAGGAGTCCAGCGGCATCGGGGTGCGTGACGAGGTGGACGTCGTCGAGAACCAGGACGAACGGTGCCGCAGTCTGCAGTTGGTCGTCGAGCCGAGCCAGCCCCTGCGTCATCGACTGTGGGCTGACGTCGCGGGCGATGCGCAGGAGGCCCGCATCGGGCATGACGGTGTCGAGCGCGGCCAGGATGCCGCGGAGCAGGCGGACCGGGTCGTTGTCGCCGCTGTCGAGCGACAGCCATGCAGCCGGATCGTCCAGGCGGTCGGTCCACCGGCCCAACAACGTCGACTTTCCGTATCCGGCACCACCGACGACGAGCACCGTCGGACCGTGCGCACGATCGAGTCGCTCGAGGAGACGTTCGCGACCGAGGGCGGAGTCGTGCGATCGCGGCGGAGCGAGCCGATGATGCGCGATACCGAGCTGAGCCGTCGTCGTCGGTTCGGGTGCGCTCATCTCGCTCGGATCGGCTCGGGGTCACACGGGTGGTGCGGACTCGGCAAACCCAAGCTAGCGCGACGGCAGGGGTCGCCCTACGGTGGCTCGATGCTGCCGCCGGTCAGCACCGCCGGCCACGGCAGGTGGTCACGAGCGCCCGACGTGGTCGTAACGGGCGGCCGAGCGACCGGTCCCCGCCGCACGACGGGGCAGTCCCAGTGCAGCAGTGTGTCCTGGAGCGACGTGGCCCACAGTTGCTCGATCACGAACACCGCGACGCACGAGGCCGGCGGGAGTGGCTCCGCGAGCACATCGAGGTCGGCAACCGTCAGGATCGGCGTCACGTCAGCGGCAAAGACCGACAGCGGGTGGCGGGGGTCGAGCTGTCCGGCCTCGAGCACCGAGACCGAGGAGTCGGCGGATCGCTCGATCAGCACCAGGTCGACGACGCGGATGATCTCGGCGTCGACGAGTGACAACGTCTCACGAACCGCCTCGAAGGGCAGCCCCTCGCGATCCGTGAGGTGCACGACGTAGAAGTCGAGTGGCCCGAGGGTTCGCAGCACGGTGTCCACGGTTTCCTTCCTGGCCCAGTGACCGAGCCTTACCGGTGACGGTACGCGTCGCACGGCGCGCGTGCCTCGCCCACAATGGACGATCAGGTCGGCGCAGTGTGGTCCGGGTGGCGGCGCTGGGGCGGCATGGACATGATCTCGGCCGGTGCGCGGTCCTGGCGCAGGAGTTGCGTCATCGTCGTCATCGCCGGGCCGATGTGCGTGAAGAACTGCTTGTACCCGGCGCAGAGGTAGTTGAGGCCCTCCTCGCCGTCGGGTGTCCGGATGAAGCGATCCTTCGGGCAGCCGCCGTTGCAGGCGAACCTGACGTCGCAGTCGAGGCAGTACTGCGGGAGCGTGTCGCGCTTCGCCCGGCCGAAGGCGACCTGCTGCTCGGACGCCACCAGGTCGGTCATCGGGGTGTCGGTGATGTTGCCGAGCAGGTGGTCGGGCTCGACGAAGTGGTCGCAGGAGTAGAGGTCGCCGTTGTGCTCGAGCGCTAGCGCCAGGCCGCAGGTCTCGGCGAAGATGCACAGCCCGCCGGGTTCTCCGTACCAACTGGCGAGCGCGGTGTCGAACATCTGCACGTAGACCTCGCCGACGTCGCGCCGCACCCATTCGTCGAACACCTCGATCAGGAACCGTCCGTACGCGTCGGCGTCGACACTGCGGTCAGTGACCCGGTCACCCTGCTGCACGTACAGCGGGCGATCCGACGCGCTCCAACCCGAGTTGGCGACCTGCAACAACTCCTCGGTCGAGCGCTCGACGATCGGGATGAACTGGATGAAGCGCACACCCATGTCGTCGCGGAAGAACCGGTAGACGTCGAGCGCACGGTCCTGGTTGGCGGCGTGGACGGTGCACAGCACGTTGACGTCGACCTCGGCAGCCCGGAGGTGCTCGAAACTCGCCATGACTCGGTCGAACGAACCCAGGCCACGCTTGTCGACGCGGTACGTGTCGTGAATTTCTCGCGGGCCGTCGACGGAGAGGCCCACCAGGAAGCGGTGGCGGGCGAAGAATCGCGCCCAACGCTCGTCGAGCAGGACCCCGTTGGTCTGGATCGTGTATTCGGGCCGTTGCCACGGCTTGCGGTGCTTCTCGACCAGCTCGACCGAACGCTCGAAGAAGTCGAGGCCCATCATCGTGGGCTCGCCACCCTGCCAGGCGATCGTCACCTCGGGCGTGCGGTGCGCCTCGAGGAGCTGGCGGATGTACGTCTCGAGGAGGTCGTCGGCCATCCGGAATCGATCGCCCGGGTACAGCATCTCCTTCGACAGGAAGAAACAGTACTCGCAGTCGAGATTGCAGATGGGGCCTGTCGGCTTGGCCAACAGGTGGAAGGCCGATGGGGCCCCCTGCCCGGCGGAGGTCAGGGGGCCCGACACGGCGGTGTTCAGTCGTTCGTCGGCAGCCTCAGCTGCCGAGGACCTTGGCCTTCGCGGCGGCGTACTCGGCGTCGTCGATCTTGCCGGACGTGTGCAGCTCGGCGAGCTTGTCGAGCTGGTCGGCGTCGCTGGTGCCGGTGCCGGCGGCCTGCTGGATGTAGGCGCGCTGCGCCTGGTCCATCGCCTTGGCATCGGCGACGGCGTGCTCCTGCATCTTGCCGCCACGGGCGATCAGGTACACGAACACCCCGAGGTAGGGCACCAGGATGACGAAGATCGACCACAGGGCCTTCCCCCAGCCGCTCAGGTCGTGGCTGCGGAAGATGTCGGCGAACACCTGGAACAGGATGATGATCCAGATGAAGAACAGGAAGAACCACAGCATCGACCAGAAGACCTGACCGGTGCCGAATTCGGCGGCGAGCAACATGAGAGATTTTCTCCTCGTTTGATGGTTGTTCGGACGGCGATGGCCGTCGTCGGCCTCAAGGATGGCGGTTGACGACGCGAATCACATCACCCCATCTGGAGGAACGTGGGCGAAACGTGGGCGAATAGGGTGCGACCCATGACCGCCGACGCCTTCCCCGACACGTGCCTCGAACTCCGCTCGACGCTGACCGACGACGGGATCGTCACGCTCGGTGTTCGTCCGACCGGCGTCAGTGCGCCCGGCGACGATCAGGTCGTGGTGCGGATCGAGGCAGCCCCGATCAACCCGTCCGACCTGGGCATGTTGTTCGCGGGCGGCGATGCGAGTGCCGGTCTCCCTGCCGGCGACGGCGTCTACCCCGCGGTCGGGGTTCCCGTCGCTCATGCCGCGATGGCTGCGCAACGGGCCCGGCTCGGCAAGGCGATGCCGACGGGAAACGAGGGCGGTGGCGTCGTCGTCGCGGCGGGGGCGTCGCCGGCCGCGCAGGCATTGCTCGGCAGGGTGGTCGGCTTCCTCTCCGGCAACGCGTACGCCCAGTACCGGACGCTCCACGTCACCCAGTGCCTCCCGATGTCGGACGGCACGGATCCCGAAGACGCCGCTGCCGCGTTCGTCAACCCGCTGACCGCGCTCGGCATGGTCGAGACGATGCGAATGGAGGGACACACCGCGCTCGTGCACACCGTCGGCGCATCGAATCTCGGGTTGATGCTGAACCGGATCTGCCGCGACGACGGTGTCGACCTGGTCAACATCGTCCGCCGGCCTGATCACATGGAACTGCTCCGGGCCGAAGGAGCCTCACACGTCGTCGATTCCAGTGCCGACACGTTCGTCGACGACCTGACCGATGCGCTCCGGGCAACCGGGGCCACGATCGCCTTCGACGCGATCGGTGGCGGCGACCTCGCCGGCACGATCCTGTCGCGGATGGAGAAGGTGGCGAGCGAACAGGCAGGGGAGTTCAGCCGGTACGGCTCCGACACCCACAAGCAGGTGTACATCTACGGGGGGCTCGACCGGGGCCCGACGACCCTCCGGCGCGACTTCGGCATGTCGTGGTCGATCGGCGGCTGGCTGCTCACGCCGTTCCTGGTCAAGATCGGCCAGGAGGCGGCCGATCGGCTCCGCCAGCGCGTCGCCGACGAGATCACCACGACCTTCGCGAGCACGTACGGGATGCGCCTCTCGCTCGCCGACGCGGTCGATCCCGACCAGGTGCGCCGCTACGCCCGGATGGCGACCGGTGACAAGGCGCTCGTCACGCCGCAGGCCTGAGCTGAGCCCTCGTTGCGGGTCGGTTCCGGAGGGCAGGTCAGCGGCCGCCTTGGCCATCGTCGACCTTGATGATCGTGCCGGTGACCATCTCCGAGGCAGGCGACACCAGGTACAGCAACGTGCTGTCGAGGTTCTCGGGCTGGCCGATGCGCTTGCGTGGGAACGCCCGGGTGAGGTCGCCCATCCTTTCGATCATGCCGTCGGACATCTCCGAGGCGAACAGCCCCGGCGCGATCGCGTTGACATTGATGTCGAACCGAGACCACTCGACGGCGAGCGTCTCGGTCAACCGGTTCACTCCGGCCTTCGTGATCGAGTACAACGCCGCGCCGCCGCCCGAGTACGAGAAGCCGCCGACCGAGGAAATGTTGACCATTCGGCCCGGGAGCTTCAGCTCGATCAGCCGCCGAGCGACCTCGCACGAGAGCACATACGGCGCCCGCAGGTTCGTGTCGAGGACCCGGTCGATCAACTCGAGTTCCATCTTGGTGGCGTACTGCGCGTCGGGAATGCCAGCGTTGTTCACCAGGATCTGCACTGGCCCGAGTTGCTCCTCGGCAGTGCTGACCACACCGGCGAGCTGCTTGGCGTCGGTCACGTCGAGCTGCAGCGGCAGACAGGTGCCACCAGCAGCTCTGATCTCGTCGGCGACCTCGCTGAGGCGCTCGACCCGCCGCCCAGTGGCGACAACCCGGGCACCGTTGGCCGCGAGGAGCGTCGCGAATCGTCGGCCGAGGCCGGATGATGCCCCGGTGACGAGCGCGACCTGGCCGCCGAGATCGATCGTCGGTTCGAGGTCGTTTGCTGCGTCCATCCCGGCATGCAACCACATCGCGCGGTCGGGTTCGAAGGTGAACGGTCGATGACGTCGTGGTCGATCGTGAATTCGTCCGGTCCGCCATGGTCGGTCGAGTGAGCCGTGTACACCTCCTCGCGCTTGTCCAAGCGCGCCAGTAACCTCGACCGTGCCGACGCCGTCGCCAGACGGGGTGTACCAGATCAGGAGACAGACATGCTGGGTTCATCGCGACGCCCCACCTCGATCGCCGTCCTGACCAGCGGTGGCGATGCAGCGGGGATGAATGCGGCGGTGCGCGCCGTGGTCCGCACCGGCATTCGCGCCGGGCTCACCGTCCATGCCGTCTACGAGGGCTTCCAGGGTCTCGTCGACGGTGGGGACTACATCCGCCGGATCACATCCGACGAGGTCGGTGGCATCCTGCACCGGGGCGGCACGGTGCTCGGCACGGCGCGCTGTCAGGAATTCCGCGAGCGTGACGGACGCCGACGGGCTGCCCGCAATCTGGCTGAACGCGGCATCGAGGCGCTCGCGGTGATCGGCGGCGACGGCAGCTTGACCGGCGCCAACCAGTTGTGCACCGAGTGGCCCGAACTGCTCGACGAGCTGGCCGACCGTGGCGAACTCGACCGTGAGATCGCCGAGGCCCGACGGCGCCTGGTGCTGGTCGGCATGGTCGGCTCCATCGACAACGACATGGCCGGCACCGACATGACGATCGGCGCCGATACGGCGTTGCACCGTATCACCGAGGCGATCGACGCGATCCAGAGCACCGCGTCGAGTCACCAGCGCTCGTTCGTCATCGAGGTGATGGGCCGCAACTGCGGGTACCTCGCCCTGATGGGTGGCATTGCGACCGGCGCGAACTTCGTGTTCCTGCCCGAGAGCCCACCCGAGGACGGCTGGCCCGACACGATGGCCGACGCGCTGAGGGCGGGCCGGGCGATCGGGCGTCGCTCCAACATCGTGATCGTCGCCGAGGGCGCCCGCGACCGTCACGGCGAGCCGATCACCGCTCACCAGATCCGCGACATCCTCGAGGAGAAGCTCGGCGAGGACACCCGCGTCACCAGCCTCGGCCATGTCCAGCGTGGCGGTTCACCGAGCGCCTTCGACCGGTATCTCTCGACCGTGCTCGGGTATGCGGCGGTCGAGAGGATCCTGTCGTCGCCCGACGCCGAACCCCAGCTGATCGGCATCCGTGGCCACCAGATCATCAGTTCCCCACTCATGGCGAACGTCGAGACGACCCGGTCGGTGGCCAGGGTGATCGCCGAGCACGACTACGAACGGGCGATGGAGATCCGCGGCGGGAACTTCCGCAGCTCGCTCGATCTCATCAAGATGATGGTCCAGGCACAGCCCCACGAGACCGCGCCGGAGGAGCGCCGGCTCCGGCTCGCCATCATGCACGCCGGCGGCCCCGCTCCCGGTATGAACACCGCAGTCCGCGTGGCGGTCCGCGTCGGGCTGGACCAGGGCCACACGATGCTCGGCATTCGCGACGGCTTCCGGGGGCTGGTCGACGGCAACTTCATGATGTTCGAGTGGATGACCGTGTCGAGCTGGGTGTCGAACGGCGGCGCCGAACTCGGATCGAGTCGCTTCCTGCCAGAGGAATCCCACCTCGATGTGATCGAGCAGCAGATCACCGAACAGGAACTCGACGGCATCTTGATGATCGGTGGCTTCACCGGCTACAGCGGGGCGTATCTGCTCCGTCAAGCCGCCGCGACTCGACCAGCGCTGTCGATTCCGATCGTCTGCGTGCCGGCCTCGATCAACAACGACCTCCCCGGGTCGGAGCTGAGCATCGGGGCCGACACCGCCCTCAACTCCATCGTGCGCGACGTCGACAAGATCAAGCAGTCGGCAGTGGCGTCGCAGCGGACGTTCGTCGTCGAGGTGATGGGCAAGGATTCCGGCTACCTCGCACTGATGAGCGGTCTCGCCACCGGTGCCGAGCGGGTGTACCTCCCCGAGGAGGGCATCACGCTTCGAGATCTACAGGTCGACGTCGAAGCGCTCAGCGCGGGCTTCGCCGGAGGCAAACGGCTCGGTCTGGTCATCCGAAGCGAGCATGCCGACGACACCTACACGACGAGCTTCATCAAGGCGCTGTTCGAGCGGGAGGGCGGCGACCTCTTCGACGTGCGCGAGGCGGTCCTCGGTCACGTTCAACAAGGTGGCAGCCCGTCGCCGTTCGATCGCATCCAGGCGACCCGGCTGGCGTCGAGCTCGATCCGACAACTCATCGACGTCGCGAACCGCAACGAGCCGACGGGCCTCATGGCCGGCCTGCGCCACGGCAAGGTGCACTTCGTGGCGCTCAACGATCTGCCTCAGCTGATGGAGCCGCACGCCCGCCGGCCCCGCCGCCAGGATTGGCTCGACCTCCGTCCGCTTGCGGCGGTGATGGCCGGCCGGAACGTGCCCGCAGCCAACTGACCGCAGCGGCTCCCCAGTGACACCTGGAACGGGCCGATCGGCCCTGTCGGGACGGCCCGGGGGCGCGTAGCGTCGCCCGTGCGATTGCGGCGATCGATGGAGAATCGCCCACCCCGACAGGAGGAACATCCATGTACGCAGGCATCCAGGAGATCCTCGCCGACCGGGCCGAGTACCTGCTCGGGCACACGTGCACGACCATCCCGAAGGACCAGCTCCATCTTCCCGGTCCCGACTTCATCGACCGGGTGGTCTCGAAGACCGATCGAAGCCCGACCGTCATGCGGAACCTGCAGACGATCTACGACCACGGTCGGCTCGCGGGGACGGGCTATCTCTCGATCCTCCCGGTCGACCAGGGCATCGAACACTCGGCGGGTGCGAGCTTCGCCCCGAACCCGATCTATTTCGACCCGGCGAACATCTGTGAGCTCGCCATCGAAGGTGGCTGCAATGCCGTGGCGAGCACACTCGGTGTGCTCGGCTCGGTCGCGCGCTCGTACGCCCACAAGATCCCGTTCATCCTGAAGTTCAACCACAACGAACTGCTGACCACCCCGAACACGTTCGACCAGACTCCGTTCGCCTCGATCAACCAGGCATTCGAGATGGGTTGCGTCGGCGTCGGCGCCACCGTCTACTGGGGTTCGGACGAGTCGAATCGCCAGCTCCAGGAGATCGCCGTCGCCTTCGAGCAAGCGCACGCTCTGGGGATGTTCACCGTGCTCTGGTGCTATCTCCGCAGTCCATCGTTCAAGGTCGACGGTGTCGACTACCACGCCTCGTCCGACCTCACTGGCCAGGCGAATCATCTGGGTGTCACGCTCGAGGCCGACATCATCAAACAGAAACTGCCCGAGAACAACGGCGGCTACCCGGCAATCAAGGCCGGCAAGACCCACGACAAGGTCTACAGCGAGCTCACCACCGATCACCCGATCGACCTCACCCGGTACCAGGTGGCGAACTGCTACATGGGTCGGGTGGGCATGATCAACTCCGGTGGCGCCTCCGGCACCAACGACATGCAGGACGCCACGGCGACCGCAGTGGTGAACAAGCGCGCTGGTGGCTGTGGCCTGATCAGTGGACGCAAGGCGTTCCAGAAACCGATGGAGGAAGGGATCGCTATCCTCAACTCGATTCAGGATGTCTATCTCTGCGACGACGTCGACATTGCCTGAGAGGAGCCGAGTGTGCGAATTGGAATCCTGACCGGTGGGGGTGACGTCCCGGGCCTGAACGCTGCCATCAAGGCCGTCGTGGTCAGAGCAGCGGAGCAAGGTCATGAGGTGCTCGGCCTCCGCCGCGGCTGGGCCGGGCTGCTGTATGTCAATCCCGACCAGCCCGAGTCGATCGAGGAGTTCACCCAGCCGATGGACACCTCCTGGGTGCGCACCATCGACCGCTCCGGAGGCACGATCCTGCACAGCTCGCGGACCCATCCGGGCAAGGTCAAGGCCGATGACGTCCCCGACTTCCTCGACCCACCCGAAGGCGCCGAGCCGCCGTACGACTTCACGCCGCACGCGATCAAGGTGCTCGAGGCCCTCGGCATCGACGTGCTGATCCCGATCGGTGGCGACGACACGTTGTCGTACGGTCTGCGGTTGCACCAGGAGGGCGTACCGGTGATCGCCATCCCGAAGACGATGGACAACGATGTCCATGGCACCGACTACTGCATCGGGTTCTCGACGGCGGTGACCCGTGGGGTCCAGTTCATCAGCAACCTGCGAACGAGCACCGGTTCACACGAGCGCATCGCCGTGATCGAACTGTTCGGTCGGTACAGCGGAGAGACCTCGCTGATCACCGCCTACCTCGCCGGCGTCGACCGGGCCGTGATTTCCGAGGTGCCGGTCGACATCGACCGCCTGGCTGCGTTCCTGGTCGACGACCGTCGCTCCAATCCGAGCAACTACGCGATGGTCACGATCTCGGAAGGCGCCGTGATCGAAGGCGGAGAGATGTCGCTGCGCGGTGACGCCGATGCCTACGGGCACCGCAAGCTGGGCGGCATCGGCGAGCAACTCGGCTCGATGCTCAAGACGGTGACCGGGATCAACATCATCAACCAGACGATCGGCTACCTGATGCGTTCGGGCAGCCCCGATTCCCTCGATCTGATGGTCGCCAACAACTACGCCGTGATGGCTGCCGACCTCGCGATGGAAGGCCAGTCGGGCCGCATGGTCGCCCTGCGCGGCGGCACCTACACCAACGTGCCGATCTCGATGATCGGCGAAGGTGTCAAGCGCGTCGACGTCGGTGAGATGTACAACCCCGAGCTGTACAAGCCGGTCATCCGCCACGTGGGCGGCAAGCCCATGTTCCTGTACTGACGTCCACGTCGGGGCCGTCCGGAGGGGCCGCTGATGGCGGGGCGTAGCCTGCACGTTCGTGACCACTCCTTCGCAGGCCGTCAGTGGTGCCCCGGGTCCTGTCGCAGATCCCGCCCTTCGTCAGCGCCTGGTCGACGCCACCGAACTGCTCCGCGAGGTCGCATCGGCGCCGGAACTCCTCGCACTCCTCGCCCCGCAGGAGAAGATGGCACTGCTCAACGCCGCCGGTGACGTCTTCTGCCCCGACCCGGAAGTACGTCGGCTCCGCACGAAGGCGCTGAAGCGGCAGCGCCGCTCCGATCGGGTGCGACGTGACGAGGGCGTGCTCGACGGCACGGGGATCCGCACGCTTCGCGACCAGGCGGTGTTCACGACTCCCAACGCGATGCCGCCGGCGGACTTCGTGCAACACGACGTCGACGAACCGACATACCGAGAGACCGTGGACGAACAGCACTGCTACGTCTGCAAGGCGAAGTACCGCCAGATCCACCACTTCTATGACCAGCTCTGTCCGAGCTGCGCCGAGTTCAACCATTCGAAGCGTGGTGAGCTGGCCGACCTGTCGGGTACGGTCGGGCTGCTCACCGGCGGCCGGGTCAAGATCGGGTACCAGGCCGGCATCAAGCTGCTGCGCTCCGGCGTGTCACTGATCGTTGCAACGAGGTTCCCGCGCGACGCGGCCACCCGGTACGCGGCCGAGCCGGACTTCGACGAGTGGGGTGATCGGCTCGAGGTGTTCGGCCTCGACCTTCGGCACACGCCGAGTGTCGAAGCGTTCTGCCAGCACGTGCTCTCGACCCGCGACCGGCTCGACTTCGTGGTCAACAACGCCTGCCAGACGGTCCGTAGGCCCCCCGACTTCTACCGGCACATGATGGAACGCGAGGCAGCCGCGCTCGAGACGCTCGACCCGGACGTGCTCGCGCTCGTCGGTGCCTACGAGGGGCTTCGTGGCTACCACCTGCTCCCCGGATCGGACAACGCGCCGGCGCTGTCGCCTCCGCTCGCCGGCCTCACGCAGGCGGCAGCGCTCTCGCAGTTGCCGCTGCTCCCGGACGAACTCGACGCCCAGGCCGACCTGTTCCCGGCGGGGCGTCTCGACCAGGACCTCCAACAGATCGACCTGCGGGACCGCAACTCGTGGCGACTGCTCCTGCACGAGGTGTCGTCGGTGGAACTCCTCGAGACGCAGCTCGTGAATGCCGTCGCGCCGTTCGTGATCAACGCCCGGCTCAAACCCTTGATGGAGGCGACACCGGGCGACCACAAGCACGTCGTGAACGTGTCGGCCGTCGAAGGGCAGTTCTACCGTCTCTGCAAGACCACCCGCCATCCCCACACGAACATGGCGAAGGCGGCGCTCAACATGATGACGCGCACGTCGGCGACCGACTTCCGTGCGTCGGGCATCAACATGAACAGCGTCGACACCGGTTGGGTCAGCGACGAGGACCCCGTCGCCATCGCCGAGCAGAAGACCGCCGAACATCGCTTCCATCCGCCGCTCGACATCGTCGACGGCGCGGCTCGGATCGTGGACCCGATCATCGACGGCGCCAACACCGGCACCCACGTGTGGGGCCAGTTCCTGAAGGACTATCGGCCGACCGACTGGTGATTCGATGAGCTGGACCCACGAGGTCGAGGCCTACAACACGGCGTTCGACTCGACCAATCGCATGCACGACGACGACGTCGCTCGGACCTTCGGATTCCGTGGCGGTCTCGTCCCGGGTGTCGACGTGTGGGCGTACATGACGCGACCGTGCATCGACCGATGGGGCGAGGCGTTCCTCGCCGGGTCGGCGATGGAGGCCAGGTTCGTGCTGCCGGTGTACGACGGCGAGGTCGTGACCGTCGAGCTCGACGACGGGGGCGAGCTCACCGTCACCGGTCCCGACGGTGTGCTGCGGGCGACGGGACGGGCTGCGTTGCTCGCCGACCTGCCCGAACCTCGGCACCTCGACAACGTGGACCGCCCCGATCCCGTACCGGCCGCCGACGAGCAACGGCTGGCGGCCGGCACCGCCCTCGGAACACTGCGTTTCACGCACCGGTCCGATCTCGCCGAGGTCTACCTGGGCGAGATCCGTGACGACCACTCGCTCTACGTCGGCGGTGCCGTCTGCCACCCCGGATTCCTGGCCCGTCAGGCCAATGCCGTGCTGTTCCGCAACGTCGTGCTCGGCCCGTGGATCCACGTGGGGACCAAGGCGGTGCACCGTGGGATCGCCCGTGCCGGCGACGAGCTGGAGGTGCGGGGACGCGTCGCGGCGGAGTACGAACGTCGGGGCCACCGTTTCGTCGACCTCGACGTCGAGGTCACTGCGAACGGATCACCGGTGTGGAGCGCGCTTCACACCGCGATCTGGCGGCCGCGTTCGTCCGCCTGATCGTTGTCCCGGATCTCGCCCTTCGCCGTGGTGAACTGCATCACGCCGTCGTCGACGGGGTCGTGGCGGAACATCTTGCGGTCCTTGCGGTAGTCCTGCGGGTTGATCCACGGTTCCCGGTCGCCCTGTTTCGGGAATCGATCGGCCGCTCGCTGGATGTAGCCCGAGGTGAGGTGGTCGAGCATCGAGCGGGCGACCATCGATGCGTCCGACGGTCGGAGGCGCGGTGTGCAGATCTCGGTCTGCGTCTCGGTCATGTGGTTCAGGAGCCGGCAGGTGTAGGTGGCGATGAGGTCGGCGCGCAGCGTCCACGAAGCGTTGACGTAGCCGAACGTCGACGCGAGGTTCGGCACGTCGGAGTAGGCGAACCCCTTGTACGACCAGGTCTGGGAGAAGTCGACCGGCTCGCCGTCGACGACGAAGTCGACCTCGCCGAGGGTCACCATGTTCAACCCGGTCGCCGTCACGATGATGTCGGCATCGAGGTGCTCGCCCGACTGCAGCTCGATGCCGGTTTCCGTGAACGTCTCGATGTGGTCGGTGACCACGGACGCCGATCCGTCGTTGATCGCATCGAACAGGTCGCCGTTGGGCACCAGGCACAGGCGCTGGTCCCATGGCGCATAGGTGGGGGTGAAGTGGGTGTCGACGTCGTAGTCGGGGCCCAGTGCCTCACCGACCTGCTTCAGCAGGAAGTCCTTCGCCTTGTCCGGATGCTTGCGCATCCGCTTGTACATCACCTGCTGCAGGAGCGTGTTCTTGGTGCGGGTGACGCCGTAGGCCAGTTTGTCGGGCAGTACCTTGCGCAATCCGTTGGCGATCACGTCGACGTCGGGTCGGGCGACCACGTACGTCGGCGAGCGTTGCAGCATCGTGACGTGCGCAGCCGTCTTCGCCAGTGCGGGCACCAGCGTCATCGCGGTGGCGCCCGAGCCGATCACGACGACTCGCTTGCCCGCGTCGTCGAGATCCTCGGGCCACTCCTGTGGATGCACGATCTCGCCGCCGAACCGCTCACGACCCGGGAACTCGGGGGTGTAGCCCTCCCTGTAGGAGTAGTAGCCCGAGCACATCGCCAGGAAGTTGCAGGTGTACGTGAGGTGCTCACCGGTGGTGGCGAGCTCGACATCCACGGTCCAGGTCGCGGTGGCGCTCGACCACTCGGCGCGCCGCACGAGATGGTGGAAGCGGATGTGCCGGTCGATGCCGCTCTCGGCGACCGTTTCGCGCAGATACGCCATGATCGACGGCCCGTCGGCGATCGCCTTGTCCGCGTTCCACGGCTTGAACTCGAACCCGAGGGTGTGCATGTCGCTGTCGGAACGGATGCCCGGGTAGCGGAACAGATCCCACGTGCCGCCGATGTCCGCGCGCCCTTCGAGGATCAGGTAGGTCCGGTCCGGCGACTCCTCCTGGAGGTGGTGCGCCTGCCCGATGCCGGAGATGCCCGCCCCCACGATCAGTACGTCGACGTGGTTGGGCCGCGTGGAACCGTCCATCCCACGGACCGTATCGGACGAAGTCTTGACGTGACCGGGTCGGGAAGCCGTCGTAGCCTGTCATCATGAGTACGACGTTCGCACCGCCCTCGGCCCCGCAGGCGTGGGGTCCACCGTCACCGGCCGATGATGTCCCGGCCGTCGGCGACACGCCGAACGCACCGAAGCCGTCGGGTCGTCGGCGCCCCGCACTCCTCGTCGTTGCTGTTGTCGCGTTGGTCGCGTTGGGTGTGGGTGGCTTCGTTGCGCTCGGCGACTCGGCCGGCGACGCCGGTGTCACGTTGCCGCCGGCAGAGGCATTCGACCTCGCCGCCGCCGCCCAGGGCACCGTCGATGCCCGAACGGTCGAGTACGACCTCACCGTCACCGCCGGTGGCCTCGGCAGCGTCACCGTGTCGGGTGCGGTCGACAACGAGACGAAACTCGCAGCGGTCGGAGCCGACATGTCGACGCTCCTCGGTCTCGACGGATCGCTGCCGATCGACGGGGAGATCCAATTGCTGGTCGACGGCACCGACGGGATCGTCTATCTCGGCGCCGACGCACTGGGAGGTCTGCTCCCGGCCGACTCGGCCTGGATCTCGATCGACCTCGCGGTGCTCGCCGAGCGCAGCGGGGTCTCACTCGACGACCTGCGCAGCGAGTTCGTCGTCGACCCGGCGGCGTCCGCGCAGGCACTGCTCGATGCCGACAACGCCGTCGAGCTCGGCACCGAGGAGATCGACGGGGTCACGGTGCGGCACTACGAGGTGACGGTCGATCTCGCCGCGGCGATCGCCGCAGCTCCGCAGGCGGCCGAGCAGTTCGATGCCGAACTCGGCCAGTTGGATGCCGTCCTTCCCGACACGGTCACCTACGACGTCTGGGTCACCGAGGACAACCAGCTCCGTCGGGCCGCCTTCGACCTGACCGTCGCCGATCAGACGGTGTCGATGGTGCTCGACATGACCACGAGCAGCGAACCGCTCGACCTGCAGGTTCCCACCGACGCCTTCGACGTCACGAGCTGGCTCGACTGGTGACGCCCGAGCGGGCGGCCAGCACCGCGGCGGCCACCCGATGACCTGAGCGGCACGCACCGACGGGATCGGTGCGCCAGCCGGTGGCGTGGGTCAGGAACCCTGCGGCGAAGGCATCGCCGGCGCCGGTGGTGTCGTCGATCCCGGTGATCTCGACTGCGGCGACCTCCGTGCAGGTGCCGTCGGACTCGTACACGAGCGCCGGATCCGGGCCGCGCTTGACGACGGTGACCGCCCCGGGCCACGCCGTGCGGAGATCGAGCACCGCGGCTTCGTCGCGGTTGGCGAGAAGGACGTCAGGTCGGAGTCGCTCGAGGTG
Organism: Ilumatobacteraceae bacterium; assembly: GCA_963715285.1. Classification (GTDB taxonomy): domain Bacteria; phylum Actinomycetota; class Acidimicrobiia; order Acidimicrobiales; family Ilumatobacteraceae; genus Sva-07. The sequence goes on from CAVQRU010000009.1 coordinate 87,891, forward strand.
CTCCCGTACCCGGTCGACACCGAGTTCGAGCAGGACCGCGCTCGACGACGCGTCGATCGACACGTCGATCGTGCGCTCGTGCGCCCAGCCGATCATCGTGCTCGCCGTCTGCGCAATCGCCCCGGAGACCAGCGAGTAGAACGGCACGTGGAGCATCGTCACCTCGTCCAGCCACGACGGATCGGGGTCGGTGAGATCGATGCAGGCGCGGCGATCGGTGAGCATCGACCGCTCGCCCTCGGTGTCGACCAACGCCACGATCGTGCCGGTCGAGCCCGATCGTCGAACCGGACCGATGTCGACGCCCACGGCGCGCATCTCCACAACGAGCGCTCGGCCGATCGCGTCGTCGCCGACCTGTCCGATGAACCGGCTCCGGTGCCCCGACCAGGCTGCGGCGACCGCCGTGTTGGCGGCACTCCCGCCGCGGCGGCGGGTGATGTGTGCCGGCGTGTCGGACGCGACGTTGACCGGACCGTCGAGCCGCACGATCACGTCCTCGACGAGGTCGCCCAGGCACGCCAGCGCAACCGGCGGGCGCGGCGGATCAGCCACCGTCGACGTCGTCGGTGAGCGACGGGTCGTCGACCACGGCCATCACGTCGAGGCCGGCCATGCGTCCACTCGGATCGGCGACCTCGGCGACCGGATCGTCGACGTCGTCGTACTCGAGCCGCAGTGCACGGCTCATCGTGGCGTGCATCGCATACGTGCAGGTGATGTAGGTGAGCTCCAGGATCTCCTCGTCGGAGAGATGTCGCTTCAGCTCGCCGAAGAGGGCGTCGGGCACTCGGCCGTGCTGGAGCGTCAGGCAGTCGGTGTAGGCGAGCACCGCACGTTCGACCGGCGACCAGCAGTCGGCCACCGACCACGCGGGGATCGCGGTGACCTGCTCGTCGCTGAAGCCGACGTCGCGCATCGCCTTGCAGTGCTGGCTGAAGACGAACCGGCTGCCGACGGTGAACCCGGCGCGTGTCTGGCCGAGTTCGCGGAGGGTGGGAGCCAGCTGGCGTTTCGGATCGCGGTAGAACTGGAATCCGGCGGTCGTGTGGTCGAAGGCGTCGGGGACCAACGCGAACACGGTCCACCAGTTGCCTGGCGTGCCCGACGCCGTACCGGGCTCGGCGACCGGATCGCGGTCGCCGAAGATCATCGAGTACAACGCCTGTGCGAACGGGTGGGCGTCGTCGCGGGGAACCTCGCCGAGTCGGGGCACGATCAGGCTCCCTCCGCCTCGTGCAGCGCCGGCTCGTGCGCCGCGGCCTCGCGAAGGGGATCGACCGTGAGGAGACGGTGGGCCTCGTCCGGGTCAGGCTCGAACCCGGGCGTGTCGCGACACAGCTCCACCATGATCCCGTTCGGGTCGAGGTAGTAGAGCGAGTGGCACCAGCCGTGGTCCTGTTCCATCGCGGGCTCGATGCCCTCGGTGGTCATACGGGCCCGCACGGCTTCCTGCTGTTCGGCGCTCGCCCGGAAGGCACAGTGGTTCACCCAGAACGGGAGCCCGACGCCGTCGGACAGATCGGTGGTCCACCCGGGTCGTTCGCCGACCTCGTGGAGTTCGAAGAACGCGATGCACTCCGTCTCGGCGTCGGCAGTCGCTGCTTCCTCGGCGGTGATCTCGTAGAACACGTGGCGGATCCAGCTGTCGCCGAGGGCGGTGATCTCGGTGTGTACCAGCGGAAACCCCATCAGGTCCTCGTAGAAGTGGGTGGTGGCCTCGACGTCCCGGGTGGCATAGGCAACGTGGTGCAGCGGCATGCGCCGAGCGTAGATCCCGCGCCGGGGCCGACTAACAAGGGGAGGTGCCGATCACCCAGGTCAACGGACTCGACGTCTACCACGAACTCCACGGCGACGGGCCTCCGTTGATGGCGATCAGCGGCAGCGGCAACGACCTGCGCGTGTCGCAACCGTCGCTGCTCCCGGTGAACGAGCACTTCCGGACGCTGTCGTACGATCAGCGCGGTCTCGGCCAGACCTCGAAGCCCGAGACCGACTACACGATGGCCGACTACGCCGACGACGCTGCGGCGCTGGTCCGAGCGATGGGGTGGGATCGCTGTCACGTGATGGGGACGAGCTTCGGCGGGATGGTCGCGCTCAACCTCGCGGTCCGGCATCCGGAGATGATCGATCGGCTCGTGCTGTGCTGCACCTCGCCGGGGGGCAACGCACCGTCGTACCCGCTGCACCGGTTGGGCAGGCTCAGCCCGGCCGAGGCGTTCGAGGAGCGCTGCCGCCTCACCGACCGCCGCTACGACCCGCACGCCGACGAACCGATCCCCGGCGCGGGTCGCTACGTCGAGATGCTGAAGGAGCGGTCGACGGCACCGCCCGACCCCGAGCGGCTGGCCGGTCTCGGTCGCCAGATGCGCGCCCGCACGGGCCACGACGTGATCGCCGACCTCCCGACGATCGCCCACCCGACGCTGGTGTGCGCCGGGGAGTACGACGACATCGCTCCGGTGGCGAACTCCGAGCTCCTGGTCGACCGGATGCCGAACGCGACGCTGCGAGTGTTCGACGGCGGGCACGTCTTTCTCCTGCAGGACCGCTCGTCCTGGACGGCGATCATCGAGTTCCTCGGAGGTGCATCGTGATCCGTCTCCGCCAGGTGGCCATGATCGCTCCCGACCTCGACCCGGTCGTCGAGGAGCTGCGTGAGGTGTTCGGCGCGCCGGTCGTGTTCCACGACCCCGGCGTCGCCGAGTTCGGCCTGCGCAACGCATTGCTGCTGGTCGGCGACCAGTTCCTCGAGGTGCTCTCGCCGGTGCGGGACGACACGACGGTCGGCCGCTTGTTGGACAAGCGCGGTGGCGCCGGCGGCTACATGGCGATCTACGAGGTCGACGACCTCGATCACCGAGTGGCTCGTCTGGCCGAACATGGTGTGCGGATCGTCTGGGCCGGCGACTTCGACGACATCCGGGGTCGCCACCTGCACCCCCGCGACGTCGGTGGCGCGCTCGTGTCGCTCGACGAACCGGTCCCCGCCGGGAGTTGGCGGTGGGGCGGGCCGACATGGCCGACCACCGATGTGTCGGCCGCGGTCGTCGATGGCATCGCGGGCGTCACGGTCGGTGCGGACGACCCCGACGCGCTCCGGTCGCGCTGGGAGGAGCTCGGGCTCGCCGAGGCGGTGCGGTTCGTTCCCGCTGGAACACGAGGCGACGGAATCGATGGTGTCGACCTCCGCTCGGTCGATCGCTCGCGGGTGGGAGAGCGGTTCGAGATCGGCGGGGTCCGCTTCACGCTCGTCTGAGCAGTCGTGAGGCCGGTCAGCCGTCCTCGGTGACGTCGTTCCAGACCGAGGTCGCACCGGAGTGGCCGACGTCGATCACCGTCCAGGTGGCGCCGACGCCGACGATCAACGACGCACCCACCAGGACCGCCGTGACGACACGTGGCGACAGCGAGTCGAGGCGTTTGCGCGTGTAGGGCTCGGCGGCGACGAGCGCGCTCACCACCGTGACGGCGATGGCCCACGGCAGGACCGTCTCGCCCTGCTCGGTGTGCTCCTCGACCAACTCGGTCTTCTGCACGTCGCCTTCGAGCGACTCACCCGACTGTTGGGCCAGGCCGACGGCGATCGTGGCAGCGATCGCGACGCCGAGCACGATCGGGCCGTAGACCCGTCGCGCTCGCGGGATTGCTGCGACGACGACGAGCGCGATCGCGGCGATCGGGAGGAGGACCACCGCCGCATGGACGACGAGGGGATGGGCCGGAAGGCCGAACAGGGTGTCGATTTCCATTGGCGGACTCCTGGTGCTCGGTGGCTCGGTGGCTCAGTTGCTCGGTGTCAGTGTTCTGGCGCGAGCGGGGGTGGGGCGCTTGCGGTGCGTGAGCCGATACAGGGTCGACCAGACCACGGCGACGATCGACGCAACGGCCGTCACCTGGTAGAGCCACTGGGAACGGTCGGTACCGGCGAGTGCCGCGTGCAGGCTGGTGAGCAGGAACACCGCGTAGCTGGAGAAGTGGATCCACCGCCACACTCGACGCGGGAGCCGCTTCATGAGGAGCGAGGTCACCTCGACCGCCACGAGGAGCCACATCGCCACGACGCCGAGCGCCACGGCCAGGGGTTTCCACGCCGACGCGAATGGCACGGTCAGATCGACGAGACCGAACGACACGTAGTTGTCGGCGACGAGCGCGGCCATGTGGATGGCGACGAATGACACGGTGAGGCCGCCGAGCCACCGGTGCAGGTCGAGCAGCCAGGCAGGGCGTCGCTGCTCGGGGAAGGCCTTGGTCGACAGCACGATGCCCCAGATGACCGACGCCGTGAGCATCAGCCAGGCGACGATCCCCGACGCACGGGTGAGGTACCACCAGAACTGCGGGTTCATCGGTCGACCAGTTCCCGTGTGACGGCGAGGTCCGCCGTCGACTGCAGCGAACCATCGAGGCCGACGGCGAGACCGCTGAGGCCGTGCCGGTCGAGGTGGTCGATCGCTCCGCCGGATCCGGCGAGCAGTGCTGCGGTCGCGTGCGCTTCGGCGATCCAGCCGGAACGCGCGATCACGGTCACGGTGGCCAGGTCGGTCGTGGATTGCGCCGCGAGGTGCGGATCGACCAGGTGGTGCCGTTCCCGTCCTGCCCGGACCCATCGGCGGGACCTGGTGCTCGACGTGGCCACGCCGCCGCCGCTCACCACGAGTCGACAGAGTTCGCCGTTCGCCGGATCGGGATCCTCGACCGAGACGCTCCAACCGCCGGCGTCACTCGACGTCGGTGGTGGGGTTCCGGCCATCGTCATGTCGCCGCCCATGCTCACGAGCGCGCCGGCCACGCCGAGATCGAGGAGGCGGTGCACCGCGAGGTCGGCGGCGAGACCCTTGCCGATGCCGCCGGGATCGAGCGCCAGCCCCGCGGGGAGTCGGACCGCCAACCCTGACCGGTCGACCTCGATGTCTCCCATCGTCGGCCCGGCATCGTTGCCGAGGGCGACGAGCTGACCGTCGGGGAGGATCGTCACCCTCCACGGATCGTCGATGCTCGCTCGATACCCGGCGTCGACGAGGATCGGGAGCACGGAGGGGTCGAAGGCGCCCGCTGTGGCTTGCCAGGCCTCGATCATCGAGACGACGAGCGTGACCGTGAACGGGTCGACGTCGACCCACGCGCCGGGCGAGTTGTTGAGCCGCGTGATGTCGCTGTCGGGGAGGAACCGACTCCAGCGCGCTTCGAGCTCGTCGAGCAGCCCGACGGTCCGAGCAAGCGCCTGATCCAGCGTCCGGTCGTGATCGTCGTCGCCGACGACCACGATCTGGAGTTCGCTCGCCATCACGCGAGCGCGGTGCTCAGCCGCTTCCACGGGTCGTAGCCACTGGTGCGGGCGCCGGCGCCGGCGCCGGCGCGGACGCGGATGCCGGTGCGGGTGCGGGCGTGACGACCCGGACGTCGGGGCGGGCCTGGAGCACGATCGGGCCGGCGGTGACCGGCGGGGTCGCGGCATCAGTGCTCGGTGCCGCCACGGGTGCGGTGTCCGGTGCGGCGGTCGCGGGTGCGACCGCCGGCACCGGCACCGCTGTCGTCGCTGTCGCGGTGGCGACCGGGGGAGCGATCGACGGGCTCGTCTCGGATGACGCGGCGGCGTTGGCGACACCCATGGCAGCGACGATGCCGAACATCGTGCTGGCACCCAACGCGGTCGCAACGACCCGGGATCCGGCCGCCGGGTGGCGACGTCGAGGTGACGTCGCTCGCCGCTGAGGTGCACGTGGCGGTGAGGCGGGCGGAGGCGGTGGTGGAGGTGGCGGCAGCGGGTGACGCAGCAGCGGGTCCAGGTCAGTCATCGTCGTCCGCGCCCTCGTACTCGTGGCTGTCGTCGTCGTACTCGTGGCTGTCGTCGTCGTGGTCGTCGTACTCGTGGTCGTCGTACTCGTGGTCGTCGTACTCGTCGTCGTAGCTGTCGTCCTCGTAGCCGCCGCTCGAGGTCGAGGCCGAGGTCGAGGCGGCCGGTCGGGTGGCGGTCGCCGGCGCCGGGCCGGCCGGTGCAGCCCCCATGACGACGATGGGCTCGGTGACGTCGGCGACGATCTCGCCGTTCGCTCCGAGTGTGGCGAGGAACACCACGGTGCGGTCGCCGGTTCTGAAGGTGACGGTCAGGGTGCCGGGGTCGGCCTGGACGGCTTCCGCTGTCCAGTCGGGATTGGCTGCCGCGCTGAGCAGGGTGAGTCCGGTCGGGGTCGCGGCCACCGAGACGGAGCCGGCGTCGGCGACCACGTAGGACGACCCTGCGGGGACCGTGGACTCGGTCGTGGTGGTCGGCGCCGGGACGGTGGTCGACGTGATGGTCTCCATCAGTTGGACCTCGACCTCGGCGGGCGATGTCTGGGCGAGATCGTCGGTGGCGGTCAGTGAGCCGATCGAGCTGTCATCGGTGGAGTTGAGGATGCCGATGTTGGCAGCGATCGCCGCGGTGCCGGCGAGGACGACACCGGCGATGGCCAGGCCGGTGATCAGGGTGGTTCGGGTTGCGAGTGACTTCATGGCGTGCACGGTACGAAACCGCTCACCAGCGCCCGGCAAGACGAAGGCAAACGTTCGGTAAGCGATCCCTCGGCCATGAGCGTGGTGCGCGAATGTTGCCGGGTGCGACTTCTCCTGGTCGAGGACGACCCCACGATCTCCGAGCCCCTCGTCGACGGGCTGCGTCGGGAGGGTTTCGAGGTGGAGCACGCAGCGACGGGCGCAGAGGCGTTGGCTGCGGGCCCGGTCGACCTCGTCCTGCTCGACCTCGGGCTTCCCGATCTCGAGGGGCGCGTCGTGTGTCAGGAGATCCGAGCGGTCAGCTCGGTGCCGATCATCGTGGTGACGGCGCGCGGCGACGAGATCGACCGGGTCGTCCTGCTCGAGCTGGGCGCGGACGACTACGTGGTCAAGCCGTTCGGGTTCCGGGAGCTCGTCGCCAGGATCCGGGCGGTGTTGCGCCGTACCGCCACGGCCGCAGGCCAGGAGGCACCGTCGGCGCTGGCCGTGGGTTCGCTGACGGTCGACCTGCGCAGCCACAGCGTGACGTTCCGCGCCGAGCCGGTGGCCCTCACGCCGAAGGAGTACGACCTGCTCGTCTGCCTCGCATCCGATGCAGGAGCGGTCAAGACCCGTGAGCAGTTGATGCGTGAGGTGTGGGACGAGCACTGGTGGGGGTCGACCAAGACGCTCGACGTCCACGTCGCGTCGCTGCGTCGCAAGTTGGAGCCGGAGGTGATCGAAACAGTGCGGTCGGTCGGGTACCGGTACGTCGATGCCGACGGCGATCGCCCGTGACCAGACGTCTCCTGCTCAGCTATCTCACGATCACCCTGATCGTGTTGCTGATGCTCGAGATCCCGCTCGGTCTGTTCTATGCGCAGCGCGAACGCGAACGTCTCGCCGCCGACGTCGAGCACGATGCCAGCGTCATCGCCACCCTGTACGAGGACGACCTCGAGGGGGGTACTCCACTCGACCCGACCCCGGCCGACACCTACGAGGATCGAACCGGCGCCCGTGTGGTCGTGGTCGACGCCGACGGGATCGCACGCGTCGACACCGGCGGCGACGTCCCGCGTGACTTCTCGACTCGCCCCGAGATCGCAGCAGCGCTCGAGGGCGAGCGGACCGCCGGCACCCGCAGGTCGGACACGCTCGGTGCCGATCTGCTGTACGTCGCCGTGCCCGTCGCGTCGGGCGGAACGGTGCACGGCGCCCTGCGGGTCACGCTCGACGTCGCCGACGTGAACGATCGGATCCGGTCGTTCTGGCTCGCGCTCGTCGCCATCGCCGCCGTCGTGCTGTCAGCGGTCGCCATGATCGGATGGGTGATCGCCCGGTCGGTCACGCGACCGCTGCGAGCACTGACCGAGTCGGCCGAACGGTTCGCATCGGGTGATCTCGCCGTGACGCCCGGCGCAACGGGGGGCCCTCCGGAGATCCGAGCGCTCGACGACACGCTCACCACGATGGCCCTGCAACTCGATGGTCTCCTGAGTTCGCAGCGGGCGTTCGTCGCCGACGCTTCACATCAGCTCCGTACCCCGCTGACGGCATTGCGGCTCCGGCTGGAGAACCTGCAGGGACGGGTCGCCGACGACCCGTCCGATCAGGGCGTCGGTGAGGAGATCGAGCGAGCGATCGACGAGACCGGTCGCCTGACCGAATTGGTCACCAGCCTGTTGCAGCTCGCACGCACCGACGATCGACCCGAGACCACCTCCGAGGACGTTGCGGCACTGATCGGCGACCGAGTCGACACATGGACGGCCGTCGCCGAGGAACGGGGCGTGCGGCTCGTCGGTCCGGACCTCGACGAGGGCTCCGGTGAGCGGTTGATGGTCCGGGTGGTCCCCGGTGCGGTCGAACAGATCCTCGACAACGTGCTCGACAACGCGCTCCTCGTCTCCGGGGCCGGCTCGGCCGTCGACGTTCGTCTCGAGACCACACCCGATCGGGTGGCACTGAGCATCATCGACCGGGGGCCCGGGATGTCCGACGCCGACAAGCGCGATGCGATGCGCCGGTTCTGGCGAGGCGACACGACGAGGCCGGGAACCGGCCTCGGTCTGGCGATCGTGGATGCGCTCGCCACCGCGTCGGGCGGGTCGGTGGTCCTGAGCGACACCGACGGGGGAGGGCTCACGGTGACCGTGACGCTCGTGCGTGCAACCGACGCATCGATCTGATACCCTTGGGGGTATGTGTAGACAAACCACCTGTAGAACGTGTGGCCGTCCCGGTTGGGCCGGCTGTGGAGCCCATGTCGAGCAGGTGCTCGGCCATGTCCCGCAGGGCGAGCGCTGCCAGTGTGCCGCGGACGGGGTGCCGAAGAAGAGCTGGTTTCGTCGCTGAGGTGAGCTGAAGCCACGGCGGCCGTCCGATGGCGGGCCGCGAAACAGGGTATTGCGATCAATACTCTCAATTCCCTAGGATGATCGTCCGTGGGGGATGCGATCGAACACACAGCCGTCGACGGGCGCCGTGCCCGCCGCGAACGCGGCCGTGCCGCCGTGATCGACGCGATGTTCGAACTCCTCCAGGAGGGCAAGGTTCCCGCCACGGCCGAGCTCGTCGCCGAGCGCTCCGGCGTGTCGGTGGCGTCGATCTTCCGCTACTTCGAGGGCATCGACGACCTGCAGCTCCAGACGCTCCAACGGTTCCGCGAGCGCTTCGAGCCGCTGCTGCGCACCGACACCACCGGTGACCTCACCACGCGGATCGCCTCGTTCGTCGGGTCGCGCCTCGACCTGTACGAGCGAGCCGGGGCGATCATGGCCGTCGGACGACTCCGCGCACTCGAGCACGAGCCGTTGGTCGCGGCGTCCGCGCAGATGCGCGCGACGCTCGCCGACCAGGTTCGTGTCACGTTCGCCACCGAGACCGCAGGCTCGTCGCCCGGCCGGGCCGCCGACCTCGTCGCGGTCGTCGACGCGCTGACCTCGCTCGAGTCGTGGGATGTCATGCGCAAGACGCACGCTCGTTCGCGCGCGCAGATCACGCGGGTGTGGAAGCAGGGGATCAGCGCCTTGATCCGAGCATGGAACCGACCGATCGACGAGTCGACCGACGAGGGGGAACCGAGATGAGCAGGCCATCACGCTTCGAGGGCACGATCGGCCGCACGGTCGCCGACTCCACACCGTGGTTCGACGAACCGCCGCATCCGGGTGACGGGGCGCCGAACGTCGTCGTCATCCTGCTCGACGACACCGGCTTCGCCCAGTTCGGCTGCTACGGCTCCGACATCGACACCCCGAACGTCGATGCGCTCGCCGCCGGCGGGCTGCAGTTCACCAACTTCCACGTGACACCGCTGTGCTCGCCGACACGCGCGTCGCTGCTCACCGGTCGATCGCAGCACGCCGCGGGCATGCGGGCCGTGTCGAACTTCCGCACGGGCTTTCCGAACATGCTCGGCCACATCTCGAACCACACGGCCACGATGGCCGAGGTGTTGCGCGACGCCGGCTACGCCACCTTCGCTGTCGGCAAGTGGCATCTCGCTCCGATGGAGCAGTGCTCCGCCGCCGGCCCGTTCGAGCAGTGGCCGCTCGCCCGTGGCTTCGATCGCTTCTACGGATTCCTCGAGGGCGAGACCGACCAGTTCCACCCCGAGCTGGTGTGCGACAACCACATCATCGAGCCGCCGGCCGGCCCCGACGACGGCTATCACCTGTCGGAGGACCTCGTCGACCAGGCGCTGCGGATGATTTCCGACAGTGTCGGTGTGCGGCCCGATCGCCCGTTCTTCACCTACCTCGCCTTCGGGGCGACCCACGCCCCGCACCAGGCGCCACCCGAGTACCTCGCGAAGTACCGCGGCGCCTTCGACGAGGGCTGGGACGTCGTGCGTGCACGGTGGTTCGAGCGGCAGCTCGAGCGCGGCATCATCCCGGCGGGCACCGAACTCGCGCCACGCAATCCGGGCGTCGACGCATGGGACGACCTCCCCGAGAGCCAGCGGCGCCTCGCCTGCCGGCTCCAGGAGGCGTTCGCCGCGTTCCTCGACCACACCGACGACCAGATCGGCCGGTTCGTCGACGGCCTCCGAGCGCTCGGGCAACTCGACGACACGATCCTGATGGTGCTCGCCGACAACGGTGCCTCCCAGGAGGGCGGCCCGTTCGGGGTGATGCACGAGATGAAGTTCTTCAACGGCATCCTCGAGACGCCCGACCAGGCGATCGAGCGCATCGACGACATCGGCGGACCGCACAGCCACACCAACTACCCGTGGGGCTGGGCGCAGTGCGGCAACACACCGTTCAAGTGGTACAAGCAGAACACCCACGAGGGTGGCGTCCACGTTCCGCTCGTCGTGCACTGGCCGGACCGGCTCGGGGCGGCGAATGCAGGAGGCCGCCGTGACCAGTTCACGTTCGTGGCCGACATCGCGCCGACGATCTACGAACTGGTCGGCGTCAGTGCGCCGGAGGTGTTCCGCGGCGTGGAACAACTGCCGGTCAGCGGCCGGTCGTTCGCCTCGACCTTCGACGACGCGACGGCACCTGCGACCAACGAGCTGCAGTACTTCGAGATGGGCGGCAGCCGAGCGCTGGTTGCGGGGGAGTGGAAGGCGGTCTGCAAGCACACCGCCGGCGCCGACTACGACACCGAGCCCTGGGAGCTCTACCACCTCGCCACCGACTTCTCCGAGTGCAACGATCGTGCCGACGCCGAACCCGACAAGCTGGCCGAACTGCAGGCGCTGTGGTGGCAGGAAGCCGAGCACCACGGGGTGCTCCCGCTCGACGACCGGATGTTCGAACTGTTCGGGGCCCGCTTCCGCCCGAACTCGCCACACCCGCCGGATCGTCGCTACGTCTACCGACCGCCGATGTCGCCGTTGCCAGGACAGGCATCAGCAGCGATCGGTGGCCGCAGCTTCGACCTGACGGCACGCCTCACCCGGTCGGCCGGCGACGACGGCGTGCTCTACGCCACCGGCACGGAGAACAGCGGCATCTCGATCTTCGTCCAGGACGACCGTCTCGTCGTGGACTACAACGCATTCGACGACCACACCGTCGTCGAATCGGCCGCCGACCTGCCCGTCGGTGACGTCACCGTCGTCGTCTCGGTGCGCCGCGGGCCGAGTCGCACCGGGTCGGTCCGCTTGGCCGTCGACGGGGCGCCGGCGGGCGAGACGGCACTGCCGCTGTTCATGTCGATGATGTCGTCGGTCGGGCCCAGCATCGGTGAGGACCACGGTTCCGCCGTGTCGCCGCGCTACGAGGCCCCGTTCCCGTTCGCCGGGACGCTCCACGAGATCGAGATCCAACTCCTCTCCCGGGAGGACGCCGAGGCGCGCGACGCCGAGGCCCGAGCAGAAATGGCGCGGCAATGAGCATCACGGTCACACTCCTCGGCACGGGCAGCCCGATGGCCGATCCGCACCGCGCCGGCCCGGCAACGCTCGTCCAGGCGGGAGGGGAGCACTTCCTCGTCGATGCCGGTCGGGGTGTGCTGATGCGACTCGCCGCCGCGGGCGTGCCGGTCAACCAACTCCGGGCGGTGCTGGTCACCCATCTGCACAGTGATCACATCACCGACCTCAACGACGTGATCACCGCGATGTGGATCACCACGTTCGAGCCGACTCCGCTGCGCATCATCGGGCCGCCCGGAACGCGAGCGGTCGTCGAACATCTCCTGGCAGCACTCGGGCCCGACATCGGGTACCGGATCGCCCACCACGCCGACCTGACCGAACCACCACTGCTGGAGATCACCGAGACCGACGGCGTCGGTCTCCCGGTCGTGCTCGACGGTGAGGTGACCGTGACGTCGTCACCGACCGATCATCGACCGGTCGAGCCGAGTGTTGCCTTCCGGTTCGATCATGGCGTCGGTGACGAACGTCGTGGCGTCGTCGTGGCCGGCGACACCGTGCCGTGCGAGGGCCTCGACGCGATCTGTGTCGGAGCGCAGGCGCTCGTGCACACCGTGATCCGCAAGGACATCATCGGCAACATCGCCATCCAACGGCTCCAGGACACGCTCGACTACCACTCGTCGCCCGAGGAGGCCGCCCAGACCGCCGCTCGCGCCGGGATCGACACCCTGATCCTCACGCACTACGTCCCCGCCATTCCGCCGGGCGGCGGCGACGACTGGCGTGAACTGGCCGCCGCCCACTTCTCCGGCCGCGTCGAACTCGGCGACGACCTCCACCAGATCCAGATCCCCTGACCAGGAGCCCACGATGCAGACACTGCGCACGCCCGACGACCGATTCGAGAACCTCTCGGGGTATCCGTTCGAGCCGCACTATGCCGAGATCGACGATCTCGACGGTGGCACCCTCCGGGTCCACTACCTCGACGAGGGCCCCGCCGACGCCGCGCCGGTACTCCTGATGCACGGTGAGCCGTCGTGGAGCTACCTGTACCGGCACATGGTCCCGGTGCTCGTCGCCGCCGGGCACCGCGTGATCGCGCCGGACCTCGTCGGGTTCGGCCGCAGCGACAAGCCGACCGAGATGGCCGACTACACCTACGCCCGCCACGTCGAATGGATGCGGCAGTTGCTGTTCGATCGACTCGACCTGCACGACATCACGTACTTCGGGCAGGACTGGGGCGGGCTGATCGGACTCCGGCTGGTGGCGCTCGACCCCGACCGTTACGCCCGCGTCGCCATCGGCAACACCGGCCTGCCGACCGGTCACGGCCCGGCGAGCGAGGCGTTCCTCAACTGGCAGAAGTTCTCCCAGGAGTCGCCGGTGTTCCCGATCGGCCAGATCGTCAACGGCGCCACCACCACCGATCTCGCCGACGACGTGGTCGCCGGCTACGACGCACCGTTCCCCGACGACACCTACAAGGCCGGTGCCCGCATCTTCCCGACGCTCGTGCCCACGAGCCCCGACGACCCTGCCAGCGCCGACAACATCGCCGCGTGGGAGGTGCTGAGCACGTTCGCCGAGCCGTTCCTCCTCTGCTTCAGCGATCAGGACGCCGTCACGCGGGGTGGCGATGCGCCGTTCCTGGCGAAGGTGCCCGGCACACAGGGGCAACCGCACACGACGATCGAGGGCGGCGGTCACTTCCTGCAGGAGGACCGCGGACCGGAACTCGCCGAGGTGCTCGTCGACTTCATCGCCGCGACAGCATGACGGAGGACGACGCGCCGGTGGACGACGTGACGGTCGACTGGCGCGACCTGAGCCGCCGGGCTGCCCTCGAATCACATCGTCTGATCGGCTGGATCTACTGGGACCCGAGAGCGATCGCCAACTATGCGGCGCTGGGCGTGCCCGACGGCATCGGCTACTACATCGCCACCCGGGGAGCGACGCTTGCCGCAGCCGGCAACGACGCCGTCACCGCCGCGTTCTACTCGATCCATCCGGCCTTCGTGGCGTTCGGGCTCGACCAGTGCCGGGCGGCGACGACGTTCGAGGAGGCGGCCGGCGCCCGCGACGCGGCCGTGGTCGCCGGGCTCCGGGAGTACACCCCCGAGATCTGCGACGAGCTCGGCTCGATGGCCGGCGCGCTGTGGGCTGCCGCCGATGCACTGCCGGTCGCCGGACGGGTGCTGTTCGCAACGACACGGTCCTGGCCCCGCCCGGACGACCCGGTGCTGTCGGCCTGGCTGGCCGTGAACTCGATCCGAGAGTGGCGCGGTGACACCCACTGGGCGATCCAGCTCGCCGAGGGCATCGGCGAGACCGAAGCCGGCATCCTCGACGGCGCCTGGCGCAACTACCCCGACGACTGGCTTCCGCGGAGTCGTGGTGCCGACGACGCGATGCTCGCCGCCGCCTTCGCCTCACTCGAAGCACGCGGGCTGGCCACCGACGGCGCGGTCGACGACGCCGGGATCGACTACCGCCAGTCGCTCGAGGACCGCCTCGACGATCTCTCCTCTGCTGCGTGGCGCCACCTCGGCGAGGCGGGCACACGACGGTTCCTCGACCTCCTCGAACCGGTCAGCTCGCGCTTCGTCGATCGAATCGACGCCACCGCGGGGCCGAACTGGATGCCGGCAGCTCGCAACCGGGAGGTCAGGTCGTGATCGAGGTCACCCGATCCCGAACGGTCGCCGCCCCGAGCGGCGACATCTGGAACGTGCTCGCCCAGTTCGACACGATCAGCGCGTGGGCACCGAACGTCGACCATTCGTGCCTGCTCGACGACCGTCCCGACGACGGCAACATGCTGGGCATCGCGCGCCGGGTTCAGGCAGGACGGTTCGTGCTCGTCGAGCGGATCACCGTCTGGGAGCCCGAGACGCGGCTCGGCTACGAACTCACCGGGCTGCCGCCGGTCCTGAAACACGTCGTCAACGAGTGGGTGCTGACCGCCACCACTCCGCTGATGACCGAGGTTGCGCTCGTGACGCGGATCGACTGCGGGCCACGGCCACCACAACAACTGATCGCCCGGCTCGCCGGGCGGAGCCTTGCCAAGACGTCCGACAAGATGCTCGCCGGTCTCGCCGACTGGTGCACGAGCACGAAGGGAACCACACCATGACCGAACACGACGCCCCACGCCCGGACGTGATCGTGATCATGACCGACCAGGAACGGGCCGCGCCGCCCTACGAGTCGGACGCGCTCGCCGCCTGGCGGCGCGAGACGCTGACCGGCCGCCAGTGGTTCGCCGAGCACGCCGTCTCCTTCGGGCGGCACTACACGGGGTCGCTGGCGTGTGTCCCGAGCCGCCCGACGCTGTTCACCGGGCAGTATCCCGACCTCCACGGCGTCACCCAGACCGACGGGCTCGGCAAGCAGTACGACGACTCGCGCCTGCGGTGGCTCCCCGAGGGTGAAGTGCCGACGCTCGGCAACTGGTTCCGGGCCGCCGGCTACGACACGCACTACGACGGCAAGTGGCACATCAGCCACGCCGACCTGGCCGACCCGAGCAGCGGGGCGATCCTCGCGACGAACGACGACGACGGCGCCGTCGACGCCGAGGCCGTACAGCGCTATCTCGATGCCGACCCGTTGGCGCCCTACGGGTTCTCCGGGTGGGTCGGCCCAGAACCGCACGGCGCGTCGCTCGCCAACGCCGGGGTGCGCCGCGACTCGCTGATCGCCGACCGGGTGGTCGCCTGGTTGGAGGACCGATACACCCGCCGGCTGGCCGGCGATGCCGACGCCCTCCGTCCATTCCTGCTGGTCGCCAGCTTCGTGAACCCCCACGACATCGTGCTGTTCCCCGCCTGGATCCGCCAGGGCCTCCCCATCTCGCCCGGGCCGGGAGATCCGCCGGCCGTCGCGCCGTCGCCCACCGACGACGAGGACCTCGCCACGAAGCCGGCGGCACAGATCGCCTACCGCGAGGCGTATCCGACGGGGTACGGACCGGTCGCGCTCGTCGGCAAGAGCTACCGAGACCACGCCCAGGAGTACCGCGACCTCTACTACCGACTCCACGCCGAGGTCGACGGCCCGCTCGACCGGGTCCGCCGGGCGGTCACCGACGCCCACGCCCAGGAAGCGTTCGAGGAGGCCGTGGTCGTGCGAACCGTCGACCACGGCGAACTGCTCGGCGCCCACGGCGGCCTCCACCAGAAGTGGTTCAACCTCTACGACGAAGCGACCCGGGTGCCGTTCGAGGTCGTCCGACTCGGCACGACGCCGTCGACTCCACGCACGATCGACGACGCGCCGACGTCCCACGTCGACCTCGTGCCGACGCTGCTCGGCGCGGCGGGCATCGACGAAGCCGCGACCGCAGCGATCCTGCGCGAGCAGTTCAGCGAGGTCCATCCGCTTCCCGGTCGCAATCTGATGCCGGTCGTCGACGGCGACGAGCCGGCGCGCGATCGGGCCGTCTACCTGATGACCCGCGACAACATGTTGGAGGGCGACACCGGTGCCTCCGGCTTCGCCCGACGGATCGGACGCACCGTCAAGCCGCCCGCACCGCTGCGGATCCGCGTGCCGGCCCACGTCGGTTCGAGCTTCGAGGGGATCGTCGTGCGGGTCGCCGACGACGCGGCCACCGGCGGCGCAGGGCATCTCTGGAAGCTCGTGCGCACGTTCGACGACCCCGCGACGTGGACCGAGCCGGGCGTCCGGCACCTGGCCGCCAACGCCCCGGGCGGCGACGTGTACCGATCGGAACCGCTGCCGGACCAGTGGGAGCTGTACGACCTCACCGCCGACCCGATCGAGCACGAGAACCGGTGGCAGGACCCCGATGCGCGCACCGTGTTCGACCACCTCCGTGCCGTGCTGAAGGAGGAGCGGGCCCACTCGGTGCCCGAGCGCAACGTGCCGTGGCCGTATGCGCGTCGCCGGCCGACGACGCCGGCGACGAAGCGCGTCCCGCCGCCGGCGCGGCTGCTGCGCAAGGGGCTCCAGCGTCTCGGCCTGCACCCCGACGACCCCGACGCCGTCGAGTTCGAGTTGCTCGGAAAGCGCGCGCTCATCGTGTGCACCAACCACGGCGTGCTCGACATCGGCAAGGCGACCGGCGTGTTCGCCAGCGAGATGACCGTGCCGTACTACGCGTTCGTCGACGCCGGCATGTTCGTCGACCTCGCCAGCCCCAAGGGCGGCGTGATCCCCGTCGACCCGCAGAGCCTCAAGCCGGTGATCCGCACCGCGGAGGACGACCGCTTCCTGGCCGACGACGAACTGCGGGCCAAGGTCACCGATTCGCTCGCGATCGCCGACGTCGACGTCGGTCAGTACGACGTCGTGTTCCTCGCCGGAGGCTGGGGTGCGGCGTTCGACCTCGGCACCTCCGACGAACTCGGCGCCAAGATCACCGAGGCGAACGGGCGCGGGACCATCATCGGCGGGGTGTGCCACGGCCCACTCGGCCTGCTCAAGGCGACCACTCCGGCCGGTGACCCGCTCGTCGCCGGGCGACGGATCTCGGCGGTCACCGACAAGCAGGTCCGCGAGCTCGGCATCGAGTCGACCCCGCAGCACCCCGAGACCGAACTGCGCGGTCAGGGCGCGAAGTTCGAGAGTGCGACGGCGTTCCGGGATCCGCTGGCCAACCACTGGGTGGTCGACGGGAACCTCGTCACCGGCCAGAACCAGAACGCCGGGCCGATGGTGGCCCGCGAGATGATGCGGCTCGTCGCAGCGAAGGAGACCTCATGAGCACCAACACACCCCGCTACGGCACCGTCGACCGTGACTACGGCATGCGCCTCGCCACCACGCCCCCCGACGAGGACGGGCCGGTGTGGATGGTCAACCTGATGAAGTACCGAGAGGTCGCGGACTACGCCGACGGCAGCGATGGGGCCGGCAGCCCGGCGATCAGCGGCAGGGAGGCCGACGACCTCTACACGCCGCTCGAGTCGTTGGCCGGTGTCGGCGCCGAGATCGTGTTCGGCGGGGAAGTCGACCAGCAACTGCTCGGCGACGCACCGATCTGGGACCGCGTCGGCGTGGTCAAGTACCCGACGCGCCGTTCGTTCATCGAGATGCAGTCACGCCCCGACTTCCAACGCCAGCACGTGCACAAGGAGGCCGGCATGGCCGAGACGATCGTCATCGGATGCCAACCGTTCGACCTCCCGGCGTGGCCCGACGGCGTCGACCAGCCCGACTGGGCCGACGTGCCCCATCCGCCGACCGACGACGACGGCCCGGTGATGGTGATCCACGTGCTGAAGTACCGAGACGCCGCCGACGCAGCGGTCTCACCGGAGGACATGGATGCCTACTCGCGGTCGGCCGCCGAGACCGCCGGGCCGCACGGTGTCCGCGTCGCCGGTTGGTTCGCAGCCGAGGGCACGATCCTCGGCGACGGCCGCACCTGGGACCAGGTGCGTTTCAACGCCTTCCCGAGCAAGGCGGCGTTCATGGCCGTCGTGATGGACCCGGCTCGCCTCGAGGCACAGCGTGCTCACCGCGAACCCGCGATCGCCGACACCTACACGATGATCGTCCGCCCGACGATCGACCGGATCGCCGAGAGCATCGCGTAGCGATGAGCCAGCCCCCGTCATACGGGGATTTCGCTCATCGCGTGGACGTGGTGCGCGGGGAATGCGGTTGGCGATGAGCGAGACCTCGTGATGCGGGGGTTGCGCTCATCGCTTGCGCCAGGTGCAATCAGACCCACGGGTCGCCGCGAGCGTCAGGTCGGGAGATCGAGGCGTAGCGGACCCTGCCAGCTGTCGCCGGTGTCGAAGAAGCACACCCGTGCCGGGTACGGCAGCTCGACGAGCAGGTCCGCCTCCAGCGTCACCTCGCGGACCGACCAACCCTCCGGCATGGTGGGCGCCGCGCCGCTCGCGGCATCCGGACGGAAGCCGGCGCCGGCCACCTGTGGGACGTAGTCCCAGCCGTCGCCCATGTCGAGGATCGAGATCGTGCGACCGGCCACGAATCCGACCCGGTGGTACTTGTAGACGGGAAGCACGGTGACGCCTTCGAACCCCGGTTCCGGCTTGCCCGGCCGGGCCACCTGGGCGAACGTCCAGCCGCCGATCTCGACGGTCTCGAGCGGGCCGTCGAACGGCTTGCCGGGCGACCGCCGGAAGAACGCGGCGTCGTGGAGCCCACCGCCGATACCGAGCTTCGACCACCCCTCCGGCGTCTCGATGGCGTCGAACTCGTCGCGGCTCATCGGCTGCTGGCACAGCCAGACGGTGCGGTCGTCGTGGCGGAGCACCTCGACGTGGTCACGGCCGCCGACGGGGGTCCAGTTGTGGCGCCACACGGGGTTGCCCAGGGCTCGAAATCGCTCGATGTTGTCGGTCCCCGTCACGCCGCCGACAGTATCCGAACCCATCGGCGGCCTCGTGAGCGGCTGCAGGAACCGGTCGAGGTGCTGCTCAGTCGAGGTCGAACCAGGACCAGAACTCCCCGACGACCGCATCGTCGCTGGCGGATGCGTCGCCCGTGGTGAGGAGATCGTCGAGCGTGCGGCGTCCGTTGAACAGGGCTGCCCAGTCCGCACGTTCGATCGTCAGCGTCTCGTCGGCGCCGGTCCCATCGGTCGGCACGGCGACTCCGTGTCGAACGTGCAGGCCCGCGGTGCCGTCGGGGAACACGACGGCGAGATGCCGGTCGGCTCCGGCGCAGCGGTTCGGGTCGAGCGTCACCCGCAGCACGTGCACGAGATCTCCCGCAGGAGCGGTCGCAGTGTGGTCCGGGCTCAGTCGGTGAAGTCTGAACCGATCCGTGCTCATCGTGCCGTCGAGGTGCCGGGCGCGCACGAGGCACCAGTTGCGGACGTTCGCCGACATGGTGCGCCTGGCGACGGTGCGGAGGACCTCGGCCAGACGATCACGGTCGCGCTGTTCGGCGTCCGTCCGCCGGGCGAGCCACGACGACAGCTCGAGGGCCCACCGGACGTCGTCGTCGGCCAGCGCGGCCTCGGCCTGCGTACGCACCGCATCGGCGCCCCCGAAGCCGGCGACGAGGCGGGTTGCCCGCTCGGCCGTCGGCAGCGGGAACAGCGTCGACTCGTCGCCGTCGAACCAGCCCCGCAGACCGGTGTGGATCTGGCGGGTGTGGTGCTCGACCAGCCCGTAGTGCTGCGTCTGGAAGTACGACTCGCCGTACAGCGCGGGCAGCTGGACGAACTCGATCAGCTCGCCGTGGGTGAGGCCCTTGTTGACGCCGCGCACCGTCTGGTCCCACAGGAACTGGATCGCGTCGCGGCTGCGGACGAGCTCGGCGGCGATGTGGTCGGCGCCGCTGATCGGCGGTCCGTGCGCGCCCACGAGGTGATCGGCTCCGAGCGACAGCAGGTGGTCGAACCCGGCGAGCAGCACCCTCGGGTCACGGTACTCCTCGCCGCGGATCGCGAACACGTTGAACAGTGTCGGCCACATCAGGTTGTTGACGCACACGCCGAGATCGGGGAACCAGACGGTCACGGAATCGTCGGCGTCCGAGGGGGCCGGGGTCATCTCGACCGTCAGCCCGGCGAGTGTGATCGTCGTCGGCGCGTCGAACGTGTCGGTCGGCGGAAGGAACCCCTCGGTGAAGGGCGCATGCTCCGGGTTGCGGAACGCTCGCCCGAGGCCGACGCCCACGAGGGCATCCGGACCGTCGTCGGGCAGGGTGATCCCGAACTGGTGGACCAGGCCGCTGCGCGAGATCGGCCCGACCTCACCGGCCTGGCGGCTGCGATTGGCGAGCACCTTGCTGTGCGACCAGATCGGGAGATCGGGCGGGGCACCGGCGTCGACGAGCGCCCGCGTTCCGCCGACGTAGTGGAAGTGCGTGTAGATCGCGGCGACGACCGGCGCATCGGTGAACGCTCGGAGATCGGCGAGCGCCGCGGCCATCTCCTGCACCGACTCGCCGGTGTCGATCGCGATCAGTCCGGCCGGGCCCTCGACGAACGTCTGGTTCGACAAGCCGTTGCCCACCATGCACCACACCCCGTCGGTCACCTCCCACAGGCGACGCTCGAACCGCTCGGTGTGTTCGACCATCTCCCGCCGGGCACGGCCGCCGTTCTGCGCTGTCACGGTCAGCGAGTCGTCCGCGTGGAAGCTGGCGGGAACGGCATTCGTGCTCATGGAGTCGATCCTGGCAGATCGCTCCAGCGGCCATCGGAGCCGACCCGGTCGCTACGGTCCGGCCATGGCATCACCGTCACCGGCCCCGCCCACCCCGCAAGCCCCGTTGCCCTCCGGGTTCGGGATGCGCTCGACGCCGACCGACGTGATCGAGGGCCGCGACCTGACCGGAACGGTCGCGCTCGTCACCGGCGGCTACTCCGGCCTCGGGCTCGAGACGACCAGGGCGCTCGCCGACGCCGGCGCGGCGGTGATCGTGCCCGCGCGCCGCCCCGATCACGCCCGCGAGGTGCTCGGTGATGCCGGCACCCTGAGCGAGTCCGGGTTCGATCAGCTCGCGCCGGGTGAGATCGCCGTCGCCGAACTCGATCTCGCCGACCTGGAGAGCGTCGCCCGATTCGCGGATGGGGTCGTCGCCAGCGGCGTCTCGCTCGACATCGCGATCAACAACGCCGCGATCATGGCCTGCCCGGAGACCCGGGTCGGCCCCGGCTGGGAGGCCCAGTTCGCCACCAACCACCTGGGCCACTTCGCCATGGTCAACCGGCTGTGGCCGGCCCTGGTCGCCGGCGGGGGAGCGAGGGTCGTCTCGCTCTCGTCGACCGGGCACAAGCTGTCGGGAATCCGGTGGGACGACATCGACTTCGAGACCGGCTACGACAAGTGGGTCGCCTACGGCCAGGCGAAGACCGCCAACGCGTTGTTCGCCGTCCAGCTCGATGCGCTCGGGGCTCCCCACGGCGTGCGCGCCTTCGCAGTCCACCCCGGCGGCATCATGACCGAGCTCCAGCGGCACCTCCCGCAGGAGGAGATGATCAACATGGGCTGGATCGACGCCGACGGCAACGTCAACGAACTCTTCAAGACGCCGGAGCAGGGAGCGGCGACCTCGGTGTGGGCAGCGACGTCACCGCAGCTCGCCGGGATGGGCGGCGTCTACTGCGAGGACGCCGACATCGCGGCCGTCACCGATCCCGACAGCCCCTTCGCTCGCTTCATGGGGGTCGATGCGCACGCGATCGACCCCGACCAGGCTGCCCGCCTGTGGGCGTTGTCCGCGGAACGGACCGGCGTCGACGCGTTCAGTTGAGTGTGGAGATGCCACCGTCGACGGGCACGACCGCGCCGGTCGTGAATGCGCCGGCGCGGCTGGCGAGGAAGATCACCGTGCCGGCGACGTCCTCGGGCGAGCCGATGCGCTTGCGCGGCACGCTCGCCTCGACCATCTTGCGGCTGTCGGGGTCGTCGAGGCGGTAGGCCATCATCTTGGACTCGAACGGCCCCGGTGCGATCGAGTTGATCGTGATGTTGTCCTTCACCAGGTGGGCGGCCATGTGGCGCGCCATCATGTGGACGCCCGCTTTCGATGCCGAGTACGAGTAGTTGTCACCGATCGGCACCCGGATCCCGTCGATCGACCCGATCATGATCACCCGGGCCGGATCAGCGGCGGTCGCCCCCGCCCTCAACTGGGGGAGCAGTGCCTGCGTGAGCATGAACGGCGCCTTCACGTTGATGTCCATCACCTTGTCGAACCCGACCTCGGGGAACTCGCCCAGTGGTGCGCCCCAGGCGGCACCGGCGTTGTTCACCAGGATGTCGATCTGTGCCTCGCGTTCGGTCAGCGCGGCCACGAACGAGGCGAGGCCGTCGGCGGTCGACAGATCGGCGGGGATCGAGATGCACTCGCCGTGCTCCGACAACTCGGCCGCCGCGGCGTCGCACGGCTCCGCTTTGCGGGCGGTGATGTAGGTGCGCACCCCGTTCGCGACCAGACCCGACGCGATCATGAAGCCGATGCCTCGGGAGCCGCCGGTGACGACGGCGACCTTGCCGTCGAGGCCGAACAGGTTCGTGAGTGCGAGTGGCGAGCTGGAATCAGGCATGCTGGGAGTATGGCGCACGACGACACCAGCACCCTGAACGACAGCGCCCCGAACGGCAACGCGGTCCTGGAGACCCGCCGCACGGCGATCGGCGAGGTCGAGGTCCACGACGAACCTCTTGCCCGGCTCGGTGAGGGTCAGATCCGTCTGCGCGTCGACCGCTTCGCCGTCACTGCGAACAACGTCAGCTATGCCGGTGCCGGCGACCTGCTCGGCTACTGGGACTTCTTCCCGTCGCCCGGCGCGCCCGAATGGGGTCGCGTGCCGGCGGTCGGCTACGCGGAGGTCGTCGAGTCGCGCCACCCCGAGATCGCCGTCGGCGGTCGCTACCACGGCTGGTTCCCGATGGCCGAGTCCGTCGTCTTCACCGCCACGCCCCGTCGGGACGGCTTCCGCGACGATGGCGACCACCGCCAGGCGCACGCCCCGATCTACCGTGCCTACACCCGCACCGACCTCGATCCGTTCCACGACGACGCGCCCGACGGTGAGGCCCGTCACGCACTTCTGCGCGTGCTGTTCCTCACCGGCTTCCTCGCCGACGAGTTCTTCGCCGACTCCGGAGGGGCCACGGACTCGGGCACCGCACCGTTCTTCGGTGCCGAGCAGGTCATCGTGGTGTCCGCGTCGTCCAAGACGGCGATCGGGTTCGCTCAGCGCGCTGCTCAGCGCGACGGCCTGCGCGTGGTGGGCCTCACCTCGCCGGCCAACGCCGACTTCGTACGTGGCCTGGGCTACTACGACCGCGTCGTCACCTACGACGACATCGCTTCGATCGACGAGGTCGACAGCGTCCTGATCGACATGGCGGGCAACCCGTCGGTGCTCCGCGCCGTCCACGCCCACCTCGGTGACCGCCTCCGCTACTCGATGATGATCGGCAAGAGCCATCACGACGCCGCACCGCCGGCCGACGCAGCCGGACTCGCCGGGCCCGCCCCGGTGTTCTTCTTCGCACCCAGCGAGGTCGAGCGGCGCATCGCCGCCTGGGGCGCCGAGGAGTATCAGCGGCGCACGGTCGAGGCAATGCGCGAGTTCATCGACGGCAGCCGTTCCTGGATGACCATCGAGGAGCGCACTGGTCGCGACGGCCCGGCATCGGCCTGGGCGTCGATCCATGGCGGCGACGTCGCACCGAGCGTCGGCATCATCGCGTCGTTCCAGGGATGAATCGCCCCGAACTCCACCGCCGGTTGCTCCGAGTTCCGCGGCCGAGCGAGAAGCGCCTCGCCGTCCGCGTCACCCCCGATGCCCTCCGCCACATCCGCGCCCGGCACCCGTGGGTGTTCGAGGAGTCGGTCACGTCGGTCAGCCACGAGGGCGAGGCCGGCGATGTCTCGGTCATCTTCGACAACGACCGCAAGTTCGTCGCGCTCGCGCTCCACGATCCGGACTCGCCGATCCGCTTCCGCATCCTCCACGTCGGCAAGCCGACGCCGCTCGACGACGACTTCTGGCGCACCACCTTCCGATCGGCGCTCGACCGCCGGTCTGCGTTCACCTCCGACCCCGACGCCGACCGGTTGGCCTATCGCGTCCTCAACGGCGAGAACGACGGCGTGTCGGGCCTGGTGGTCGACCGGTACGCGGACGTCCTCGTCGTCAAGCTGTACTCCGCCGCCTGGTTCCCGCACCTGGTCGCCGTCACCCGCGTCCTGCTCGACGTCACCGGTTGTGGCGGGGTCGTGCTGCGGCTGGCGCGCAACGTCGAGCGGGGCGAGACGTTCGGCCTCACCGACGGCGACGTCATCGCCGGCACCGTCCCCGATGGCCCGGTCCGGTTCTTCGAGGGCGGCCTGCAGTTCGACGCCGACGTGCGCGCCGGTCAGAAGACCGGCCACTTCCTCGACCAGCGGGCCAATCGACTCCGCGTCGGTTCGATGGCCGCGGGGCGCGACGTGCTCGACGTGTTCGCGTCGACCGGCGGGTTCAGCGTGCATGCAGCCGCCGGCGGTGCTCGCTCGGTACACGCGGTCGACCTGTCGGCGCCGACGCTCGCGGCGGCGGAACACAACATGGAGCTCAACCGGCAGCTCGAGGCCGTCCGCAACTGCAGGTTCACCACCGAGGTCGGCGATGCATTCGAGGTGATGGTGCAGCTCGCCCGAGCCGGTACGAACTACGACCTCGTGGTGGTCGACCCGCCGTCGTTCGCCCAACGCCAGGCGAACGTCGACGGCGCGCTGCGCGCGTACACACGCTTGACGCACCTCGCGCTCCGGCTCGTGCGACCCGGTGGCGTGCTGATGCAGGCGTCGTGTTCGAGCCGAGTCACGCCGCAGCAGTTCTTCGACACGGTCCTCGCCGCCGCCGAGGCGGCCGGCCGGACGTTGCGCGAGATCGAGCGCACCGGACACGACACCGACCACCCGGTGAACTTCAAGGAAGGCGAGTACCTCAAGGCCGGCTTCTGGAGGGCCTGAGCGGTCGCGGCGGGTCAGTCGACGAGGCGGTGGCCCACCGGGATGGCACTGTGGACCCGGCCGAGCACCCTCGACGCCCTGACGGTCGCCCGGGCCCCCTGGGGCACTGCGGTGCGCTCGTTCGCCCGCCACGCGACCACGTCGTCGGACGACCCGTCGTCGACGGCCAGGTACACGCGGTAGCGATCGCGGTCGAGCTGACGCCGGACACGGCGGGGGAGTGACGAGACCTCGACCGGCCGACGGGCCCGGATCACCACACCGGTCCGTTCGACGGTCATGAACAGATCGGCCACCCCGGCGATCGCGAGCCACACGCCGATCACGATCGGTGCGACCGCCACGATCGAGAGCACGGTCGCGATGTCGGCGACCAGCCAGTCCTGCTCGGGCACCTGCTCGTAGATCCAGGTGAACCCGTCGCCTCGCGCGACCTCCTCGGTCCAGCGCCGCAGTCGCACGCCGACGACGAACACGACGACGCCGACACCGATCGCCACGTAGGGGGCGAGGCCGAACCCGATCCGCGACGGATAGTGCACCCTCACCAACCGGGAGCGACCGCCGACCGAACTCCACGCTCGGAAGTGGTCTTCGCGGGCCAAGGGAAGCTCGACCGAGGCACCGTCGGCGAGACACATCGCCGTCGCGTAGGCCAGCCGCCGATCACCGATCTCCTGCGCACTCGGTGCCAACTCGCCGAAGCCGGTCTGGTCGAGGCGTCGACGCACCGCCAGCCACGCACCCGTCGCGGCGACGCCCTCGTTGGTCAGGGTGAAGCCCGGTTGGACGAGGACCCGGACGATCCTCACGACCAGTACGACCAGGGCGGCGAGGACCAGCCAGGACCCGATCCGGCGCTCGACCGACTCGATGACGGCGATCTCGTTGCCGGTCTGTGCCCCCATCCACCATGCGAGCAGTGCGAGCACGGTCACGCCGACGGGCGCTGCGAGATCGATCGGTCGCCATCGTCGCGTGACGAGGCCGTCATGGCGTGCGTCGTCGGCGACGAGACCGGCGAAGCGCCGCCACCACGAACCGCGCACGTCGACGGCGAGATACGGCGCCGGGATCGCTCGATCGGTCGTGAAGCGGGCGATCACGTGTTGCAGCACCAGGCGTTCGTACGGGCGGAGTGCGTCGCCGTCGTACGCCTCGGCTGCCGGTCGGACCCGAGCGAGATCGTCGCCGACGTCGGGTGGCAGGATCCGCAGCCAACCTCGTGCCGCCAGGTCGATCACCGTTGCTCGGAGTGCGGCGGCGGTGACCGTGGCGTCGTTGGTGATCATGTTGACCACGGCGGGCGAATCCGAGCGCAACGACTCGACGTTCGGCGCGGCCGCCGGGCGAGGTGGAGCGGTCCGCTGTTCCTGCCAGTTGAACACGGCGAACGCACCCCCGGTGAGGACTGCGGCGATGAGCAGCCAGCCGACGTCGAACGCGGGAGCGAGGACGTCGAATCCCACCACCACCGCCGATGTCATGGCGGACATTGTGTCATCAGGGAGCGTCGACGAGTGGATCGTCACCGACCGACGCGGCGTCACGGCGGACCCAGATCGTTCGTTGCGGGAACGGGATCTCGATGCCGGCGCCGTCCAGCGCTCCCTTGATCTCCTCGCGAAGTGCACGCTGCAGCGCCCACTGCGTTCCGGGCTCGGTCTTGATCGTGACCCGGATCGTGATGCCGTCGGCGCCGAGCGCCTCGACACCGAGCAGCTGCGGTTCGTCGAGCACCGAGGGACTCCACTCGTCGCTCTCGCAGACGGTCTGCACGGTGTCGAAGATGACCTGGCGCGCGGCAGCGAGGTCGCAGTCGTAGGCGACGTCGACGTCGATGAGGGCCACCGACCAGAACTGCGACTTGTTGCCCACTCGTTTCACTTCCCCGTTCGGGACGTGCCACACCGTTCCGTCGACGCCACGGAGCACCGTGGTGCGCAGCGAGATCTTCTCCACCACGCCCGTCGCCTCGTCGAGATCGACGATGTCGCCGATGCCGTACTGATCCTCGACGAGCATGAACAACCCGGCGATGCAGTCCTGCACGAGGCTCTGGGCGCCGAAACCCAGGGCGACACCGGCGATGCCGGCGCCGGCGATGAGCGGTGCGAGGTTCACGCCGAGTTCGCCGAGCGCCATGATCAGCGCGATCGACCAGATGATGACCGCGGCGGTGCTGCCGACGACCGC
This sequence comes from Ilumatobacteraceae bacterium, assembly GCA_963715285.1. Lineage (GTDB taxonomy): Bacteria > Actinomycetota > Acidimicrobiia > Acidimicrobiales > Ilumatobacteraceae > Sva-07. Next base: position 115,348 of record CAVQRU010000009.1, read on the forward strand.
GGAGATCGAGTGCACGCGCGCAGCTCGGCGCGGATCGGGCTCCTCGGACACCAGCTCGGCAGCGCCGTCGCCCAGCCGTGCGAGCTGGCGTGTTGCGATGGTCGTGTCCGGCGCGACCATCCGGGCGACCAACCGCGCGAAGTAGCGCCGCGTGACCAGTGTCAGGATCCAGGCAACCAACAGGATCAGACCGATCTTCACGATCGTGTCGATCACGCCGGGCAGCACCGTGTTGCCGTTGGTCAGGTCGTAGACGGTCTCGCACAACCAGCTGGGGTCGGAGCCGCAGCTGTTCTCGACGTCGGTCTGGTTGATCAGCTCCGTCGGCATGTGCATGGCGTCGAACGTACCCACTCGACCGGTTGCGAACCGGTGATCCCCGTTTCTCACCTTCGTCAAGATTCGGACCCCGCCGATTTTCGTCGGGTAGTGTTGTGGCCCGCTGCGCTTCGGCGTGGCTGCTGTGGCGGACTCATGAAAGCGTGACGAGATGACCGATACACCGATCCGACTCGCCGTGGTGGGCACCGGCTACGTCGGGCTGACCACCGGCGCCTGCTTCGCCCACCTCGGTCATCACGTCGTCTGTGGCGACATCGACCCGCGGAAGGTCGACCTGCTCAACGCCGGCCACATCCCGATCGTCGAAGACGGTCTGGAGACGATCGTCAACGCAGCACGCGCCGCCGGGGTGTTGGAGTTCGTCCTCGGAGCGGCCGCAGCCGCCGACGGCGCCGACATCGTGTTCCTGTGCGTCCCCACCCCGCAGGGCGACGACGGAAGTGCCGATCTGTCGTACATCGAACAGGCCGCTGCACAGATCGCACCGGTGCTCAAGCCCGGCGCGGTCGTGGTCAACAAGTCGACCGTTCCCGTCGGCTCGACGCTGGCGGTCGAGCGTGTGCTGCAACGCTCCGACGTGACCGTCGTGTCGAACCCCGAGTTCCTCCGCGAGGGAACCGCGGTGCACGACTTCCTCCATCCCGACCGCGTCGTCATCGGCAGCGCCGACCGTTCGGCCGCCGAGCGCGTCGCCGAGCTGTATGCGCAGGTCGACGCTCCGATCCACATCACCGACCCCGCGTCCGCCGAGACGATCAAGTACGCGGCGAACGGCTTCCTGGCGATGAAGATCAGCTTCGTCAACGCGGTGGCCGCCATGTGCGAGGCCGTCGGTGCCGATGTCGCCGCCGTCGTCGAAGGCATCGGATCCGACCAGCGGATCGGCATGCAGTTCCTCCGACCCGGGCCCGGTTGGGGAGGCAGCTGTTTCCCCAAGGATTCTCGGGCGCTGGTCAAGATCGCCGAGGACCACGGTTACAACTTCACGATGATGCGCGGCGTCATCGACGTCAACGACGAGCAGCTCGAGCGGATGGTGTCGAAGATCGCCGCCGCCGCGGGGCGGCCCGACCACGACCTGGCCGGGATCACGGTCGGTGGCCTCGGACTGACCTTCAAGGCCGGTACCGACGACCTGCGCGAGTCGCCGGCGCTGGCGATCATCGAGGAACTCCGTCGGCTCGGCGCGTCGGTGCAGGCCTACGACCCCACCACGATCGGCGAGCTGACGCCGCACCAGCAACAGGTCCTCGAGGGGATCCATCTGCTCGACGACCCGCTCGAGATCGCAGCGGGCGCCGACGTGATCGCCGTGTTCACCGAGTGGCCCGAGTTCGCCAAGATCGAACTCGCCGCGCTCGCCGCGCGGAGCCGTCCCGGCGTCTCGATCGTCGACACCCGCAACCTGTTCGAACCCCATCTCGTCAGAGAAGCCGGCTTCGAGTACGACGGCGTCGGTCGACGCTGATGCGGGTACTGGTCGCCGGTGGCGCTGGTTTCCTCGGGTCGCACCTGTGCGACGCGCTCCTCGGTCGCGGCGACGAGGTCGTCTGCGTCGACAACTTCGTCACCGGACGCGCCGCGAACGTCGGCCACCTCACCGGGCGAGACGGCTTCACTCTGCTCGATCACGACATCACCGAGCCGTGCGGCGACCTCCCGGTCGTCGACGCCGTGATGAACCTGGCGAGTCCCGCCTCCCCGAAGGACTACCTGGCGCTGCCACTCGAGACGCTCGCAGTCGGGAGCACCGGCACCCGCAACCTGCTCGACCTCGCCCGGCGCGACGATGCCCGCTTCTTCATGGCCTCGACCAGCGAGGTGTACGGCGATCCGCTGGTGCACCCGCAACCGGAGAGCTACTGGGGCCACGTGAACCCGATCGGCGAGCGCAGCGTGTACGACGAGGCGAAGCGTTTCTCCGAGGCGCTCACGGCGGCGTATCGCCGCACGCTCGGCCTCGACACGCGGATCGTCCGCATCTTCAACACCTACGGGCCCCGTATGCAGGTCGACGACGGTCGGGTCGTGTCCAACTTCATCGTCCAGGCACTGCGCGGCGAACCGCTGACGATCTACGGCGACGGCAGTCAGACCCGCAGCTTCTGCTACGTCTCCGACGAGGTTCGTGGGTTCCTCGCACTGCTCGACGGCGACGAGCCCGGTCCGGTCAACATCGGCAACCCCGTCGAGTTCACGATGCTCGAACTCGCGGACCTCGTGCTGGAGTCGACCGGGTCATCGGCGGGCATCGAGTACCGGCCGTTGCCGAGCGACGATCCCCGCCAGCGCCAGCCCGACATCACCGTGGCCCGGGACCGGCTCGGCTGGGAGCCGTTGATCGGGCTACGCGAGGGCCTCGAGCTCACGATCCCGTACTTCGCCGGTCAGCTCGCGCTCACGAGCTGAGCGGGCATTTCGTTGCTCCTGGTCGAGCAACGTGAGCCACGCAGCCGCGACGAACAGCCAGATCGCCGACACGTTCACGCCGGCACCGAGACCCTCGGTGGTGATGCTGTTGACGAGCATCGCGGTGAACAGCCCGAGCAGCACCAGGTGGTCCGATCGTGCGGTGCCCGTGGCGCCGGCCAACAGGACCGGTGATCGGCGTTCGCTCCTGCGCAGGCGACCGAGCACCACGAGGCATCCGACGATCAGGGCGACCCACCAGATCAAGCCCGCGAGCCCGACATCGATCATCACGTTGATCGCGGCGTTGTGGGCGCCGCCCAGTCCGGTCTCGTCGAAGAAGACACCCTTCGCCGAGTTGAAGCCGAGGCCGAACAGCGGACGCTGGAGGAACGACTCCCACGCGAGCGACCAGATCTCGGTGCGGCGGTTGAACGTGCCGATCTGGTCGACGGTCTCACCGCGAGTCAGGAACTCGAGGACCGGTCGCCCGAAGGCGAGCGCCAGGGCGCCACCGATCACCAGGCTGCCGAGCACCAGTTCGGGCTTCATCCGGCGGCCCGAGGACAGCCAGGCCATCACGGCGATGGCGACGAGTGCACCACCGATCGATCCTCGGGTGCGCGTCAGGAGCAGGAAGACCAGGTGGACCAGGAACAGGCTTCCGTAGGCCCATCGAGGCCACGGGAGGCGACGTCGCCCTGCCGTGAGCCAGAGGCCGAAGAGCAGTGGCACCGAGAGGGCGAGCATCGATCCGGCGCTGACACTGTGCACCGACAGCCAGGTGAAGCGACCTTCCTGGGGACCGGTCGTCGGCGCGACGTATGCCAGCCCGGCTGCGATCGAGACGGTCAGGAGCACGATCCAGCCGTGCAGGAACCGGCCGATCGTCACGAGGTTGCCCTGGCTGGCGAGCAACTGCACCACGGTGGCGATGATCACGAGCTGGACCGCACGGGCCAGTGCGAGCATCGGGAAACTCGAGTAGAGCGAGCTGACCGCCGTCGTGAGGACGTAGCCCCACATGATCATCATCAGCGGCTGGAGCCGCGGTCTGCTCGGGACCAGCCGCCAGATCGCCCACAGTCCGACCAGGGCGTACACGAGCAGCTCGATGGCGATCATCGGGTCGATCGATCCGGACAGCAGGTCGTCGATGCTGCGTCGACGGATCTTCCATTCGGTGGCCACGATCATCAGCAGCGGAACGACCCACAGCAGTTCGCGATGCCAGTCGATGCCGTTGCGGCGCCGTGGTCGAGACGCCGGCGTACGGACCCGCGTGGATGGTCCCGCGGGACGCTGGCGTGCGGGCCGCTGGGGTGGAGGAGGCGGCGCAGGCGACCGTGCGTCGTCGGGGGACCATCGCCAGTGGGCCGGAGCGATCGGTGGCGGCGGCACGATGCCGGCCAACGTGCCGGCCAACGTGTCGGGGGACGTGTCGAGCGCCTCATCGGGCACATCGTCGAGCGCAACGGGCGCAGGCTCGCGGTGCAGCGCCCGCACGAGGAGTGCTGCACCGACGAACGCGCCGGCCGCGAGCCCGGCGGGCACTGCGGCGACGAAGCCGGCAACGGCGAGCAGCGAGGCAGCGGCGACGCCGATCGCCGCATCGACGGCGCGGATCGCGAAGGTGCGCCGGGAGTGTCCGAGCGCGACCATCGCGCTGCCGGCCGGTACGCCGACGCCGAACGCGACCGAGAAGCTGATCCACGACACGACCGCTCCCGTGCTCACGTCCGTGTCACCGTTCGTCAGGGTGTCGAGGAGCACGTCTCGGAGCAGCACGGCGACCACGCCGTAGGCGCCGGCCAGCGCGCCGACCACGAACATCGCCCGTCGGATCGTCGGCCGGAAGGGCGCGCCTCGTCGCACCTGGTTCGCGTAGGTGGGCAGGAGATACACCCCGGCGCCGTTGACGACCGTCAGGACCGGGGCGATCAGCAGCCGGGCCGCCTCCAGCGCACCGAGCGCGGCGAAGCCTGCGGTCGCGGCGACGACCGCCCGCACAACGGCCATGGTCCCCGGCCGCAGGCCGACCTGGACGGCGCGCCACCCGGCGAACGACGCCAGTTCCCGCATCCGTGACGGTTCGACGGGCCCGCGAACCAGTTCGATGCGGGGGAGCTGCACCACCGCGAGCCCGATCGCGACGGTGCCACCAGCGAGCAACGAGAGGATCATGGTCTCGATGGTCACGTCGTTGCCCGACGCGATCACGATGGCGACCAGGCCGAGTGACCCGACCGCGAATGCACTGTCGTTGGCGACGAGGCTCCAGAACTCGCGTCGAGCGATGAGGATCCGACGACAGGTCTCCTCGAGCGACCATGCGACCGAGGCCAGCGCGAACAGCGCAGCGGCGGTTCCGTCGACGCCGTCGATCTGGATCGCGATCACCGAGGTGGTGAGCGCGATGAGCCCAACTGCGACCCACTGTGACTGGAACAGCGCACGCCTGATGCCCGGGTCGAATCGATCGAGGACCGTCAGCGAATCGCCGATCCAGCCGGTCTGGACCGAGTTGACGGTGATCAGCACGCCGAGCAGGAGGCTGAAGACACCGAGGCCGGCGGCGCCGAGTTCGCGGAGGGCGACGAGCGACAGGAGGAGGCTCGAGCCGGCGACGATCAGCTGCGAGACGATCGCGCCGAGCGGGCGCCGCGCCCGCAACCCGCCGGTGGACCTCACGGCGGGCATCGTCACCGTCCGGGGTCGTGGGCCCGGTGGTCGTACACGACACCGACGAGGTCGGCCCGCAGCACGTCGAGTCGTTGCCGAACGATGTCGAGATCGCGGGCATCGGCACCGCGCTCGACGATGAGGACCACACCGTCGGAATCACCGGCCAACGCCGACCCGTCGGCGACCGAGAGCAGCGGCGGGACGTCGAGGAGCACGAGCTGGTAGCGGTCGTGCAGGGCATGCATCGTCGCTCGGGCGGCCTGGGACCGGAAGAGTCCGGCCGGATCGTCGACCGCTCGACCACCGACCAGGAGATCCAGGGTGGCTTCGCCGCCCACACCGATCGTGCGACGTACGTCGTCGATGGTGGTCAGGCCCGCCAACAGCTCGGTGAACCCGCCGACGGCGTGGTCGAACCCGAAGAGGCGACTGATCCTCCGATCGTGGAGGTTTGCGTCGACGATCAGCACGCTGCGACCCTCGCGGGCCGCCGCCACGGCGAGGCGGGCCACGGTCTCGGCAGCGTGCTGGCTCGGCGTTGCGGTCGCGGCCAGGATCACACCGCCGTCGGGGTGCACGGCGCCGAGACTGGTGGCGAGGAGTTGGTAGGCGGCGCCGGGGGGCGTGGTCGGCTCGAAGCGCTGTGCCGGGGCCTCGGTCACCTCGCCGAGCAGTGGCGCATCGAGGCTGGCGGTCGCATCGGAACTCGTCGTCACCACCGGCCGGCGGCCGGCGCGGAACCACGCGATGATCGCAGTGGCGAATGCTGCGAAGAGCAGCGCTGCGATCGTGTACTGCAGCGCCGGCAGGATGCGGGAGTCCTCGTCGACCTTGGCCGGCTCGACGAACTCGACGCCGTTGCCGAGCAGTGCCGCCTCGGAGCGCACCTCGGCGATCTGCAGGTCGATCTGGTCGATCGTGCTCTGCCCGCCGCTCTCCTCGACGAGGCGATCTCGTTCGGAGAGGAAGGCGTCGACGGTCGCATCGGCGCGCGCGATCGTGTCCCGCTCGGTCAGCGCCAGATAGGCGGCAACCACTTCATCGCAGATCCGCAGTGCTCGTTCCTCGCTGTCGGCAGTGCAGTCGATCCGGACGTCGGAACTCGACGTCGTCCCGGTGACCACGACGTCGTCGACGGACTCCACCGTCTCCCCGTCGATCGCGGCGGCTACCGCTTCGTGGACTTCGGCCGAGTCGGCGAACTCGGCTCGCTGGCGGGCGTAGCGGTCGAGGTCGGTCGGCGTGCTGGAACCGTCGCGGAACACCGGGGTGCCGCGAGGGTCGGTCAGGTACAGCGTCGTCGAGGCGGTGGACGTGCCCGACGTGGCGAGGACGAAGAGACCGGCGAGGAGCCCGATCACGATCGTCACCGGTACGGTCCAGGCGCGGAACCGCCAGAACGCCTCCAGCGGGCCGATGGTCGACGTCTCGGCGATCGGGGTGCTCACGACAGCGCCCACCCCGCCGCGTCGAGGGCCGCGCTACGACGGTCGGGACGCGGATGCACCTGGATCACGTCCAGTTCATCGGACCTGCGGCGCGCCCGCTTGAGCATTCGTTGAACCTGCTCACTCGTTGTTCACGCTGGGACACACCGAAACCACACAGAGTGTGGTATTTCACCGGATCTTGACCACGTTTGGTGGTCGTGCGAGGGTCCCGTCTCGTACTGTCGTCGGTGCAACATCAACCGGTGAGTCCTGGCGGAAAGAGAACGTATGCGGCGGTACGACGAACTCGAGGGAACTCTCCGGACGCGGTCAGGGATCGGGCGGCGGGCCCGATCCCTGACCGCTCTGCTCGCCCTGTCCGCACTCGGTGCGGGTGCTGCAATCGTCGCAACGGTGTCCGACGCGGTCGCCGTCGAACCGACCGCTGCATCGGGACCCGGGTCCGGCGCCACGGCCGGTGACGCCGCCGCCTCGTGCTGGGAGATCAAGCAGCTTCATCCCACCAGCCCCGACGGGATCTACTGGATCCGCACCGACACCCTCGTGCGGCCGGAGCAGTTCTACTGCGACATGACCACCGACGGCGGCGGTTGGGTGATGATCGGCCGCGGCCGCGAAGGGTGGACGTTCCGCGACTACGGGCAGTCGACGGCCAAGCGACTGCGCGAAACGATCGACGGCACCGATGCGTTCTCGCCGGCAGCACTCTCGGCGGACACGATCGACGGGCTGCTGGACGGTGGCGCGGTCAGTGACCTCGCCGACGGACTCCGGGTACGCCGTGCCACCAACAAGGACGGAACCTCCTGGCAGGACCTCCGATGGAACTTCCTCGACCTCGGTGCGTGGTCGTGGGCGCTCGGGGGCGGTCACCGTCTCGAATCGTGGTCGATCGACGGCGCGGCCGGGACCGGATCGAACACCAAGGATTCGTCGATCAGGATGTGGGGGGAAGTCGGCGACGGCAACCGTGGCGGCAACGACCTCGGCGGCTGGTACACGTTCCCGTGGAGCGGCCACGGCCGTCAGGCCGGGTTCTCCTACCGTGGTCTCGTCGACGGTGACGTCAACGACACGTCCCACCTGTGGGAGAACAACAACGAACGCCAGGCGATTCCGTTCACCCAGCTGTTCATCCGACCCACCGTCACGACGACGCCACCGGCGCCGGTCCCCGACGACGGGCTCGGCGCAGTGACGCTCACACCCGGGCTCGACGATCGCCCGGTCGAGATCGCCGGCGGCGTGCGCGGTGTCCTGAAGACCGGCGACTCCGAGCCCCAGCTGGACACGCCGGTGCTCGCCATCACCACCATCGGCGACCGCGTGTACGTCGGCGGCAAGTTCGCCCAGGTTCGCGACGCCGCGAGTGGCGACCTGGTCGACCATCGCTCCCTCGCCGCCTTCGACCGGACCACGGGCGCATGGATCAGCGACTTCCGTCCGCAACTCGACGGCGCCGTCTGGGACCTCGACACCGTCGGTGGTCGCCTGATCGTCGCCGGTCAGTTCACGAACGTCGACGGGATGCCCGGCACGAGCGGGCTCGCAGCGCTCGATCCGATCACCGGGGCCGTCGATCCGACATGGAGCGCCTCGCTCTCCGTCAGTGGCACGACGCAGCGGCCGATCGCGCGCACGATCGATGTCGAGGGCGACTGGATCTACGTCGGCGGCAACTTCACCCGAATCGCCGGCGCGAGCCGGACGCTCTCGGCCGGACGCCTGGCACGGGTCTCCGTCTCGAACGGTGACCCCGACAGAGCGTTCCGCCCGAACGTCGACGGCATCCCCTACGACGTCGACGCGGCGAACGGCAAGGTCCAGTTCGTCGGCTACCTGAGCGGCGTCAACGGCGTCGCCCGCCAGGGCGTCGGGACGCTCGACGCGGCCGACGGATCGATCGTCGGCGGCCTCGCCGAGCCGCTGTGGACCACGAGCAACACGAGGCGCCGCTACCAGCAGGCCGTCCTCTCGGTCGGATCGGAAGTCTGGCAGGGCGGCTCCGAACACAACGTCCACGTGTACCGGGAGAGCGACTACGGACTGCTGAAGTCGTTCGTCACCCATGACCGCGGCGGCGACACCCAGGTGTTCGCGCGAGCCGGCGACACGGTGATGCAGGGCAGTCACGCCAACGCGTGGATCTATCGCGACGCCACGAGCTGGCCGTCGACGGACAACTACTCGAGGGTCGACATCTACAACTGGATCGGTGCCTTCGACGCCGCCACCCACGAGTACGACGACGACTTCGTGCCCGGTCTGCGGTCCGCGTACTCCGAGGGTGCCTGGGCCCTGCACACCGACGTCGACGGTTGCGTCTGGTTCGGCGGCGACTTCCTCGGGGGGCCGTACGTGAACGGCCAACGTCAGTACCTGGAGAGCTTCTCCAAGTTCTGCCCACGTGACGTCGTGGCTCCGACCGTACCCGCCTCGCCGATCGCCACGGTCCGTGCAGCCGGTGGCGTCCGCGTGAGCTGGACGCCGTCGATCGACGAGTCGCCCGGATACGTCGGCTACGAGGTGCTCCGCAACGACCGCGTCGTCAGCCCGCTCGTCTACGGCACCAGCTTCGTGGACACCACCGGATCACCGGCCGATCGGTACTTCGTCCGTGCCGTCGACCCGGCCGGGAACCGCTCGGCGACCTCGGCGGTGTTCCGTGCCGCCGACAACCTGAGGCCGACCGTCCCGACGGACCTCGCCGCGCAGGTGGAAGCCGACCGTTCGGTCACGTTGACCTGGACGGCCTCGACCGACGACGTCGCCGTCGCCAACTACCGCGTGCTCGACACCGGCGCCGAGGTCGTGCTCGTTCCCGGCGACCTGACGACGGTCAACCTTCCCGGTCTCACTCGTGGCGTCCACTGGTTCCAGCTCCAGGCGATCGACAACGCCGGCAACGAGTCGGCGAAGACGGCATCGGTGCGCATCGAGCTCGACGGTGGCGACGTGGTCGCCCCCTCGGTGCCGACCGATCTGGTCGTGGAGCCCAACCCGGTGCCGGTCACGCTGTCGGTGACGTGGAGTCCGTCGACCGACGACGTCGGGGTTGCCGAGTACTCGGTGTACCGGAACGGTGCGCTGGTCGTGACGGTCGAATCGGACGTGACCAGTGTCGAACTCGACCTTGGCTACGGCGATCACTACATCCAGATCGCCGCCCGCGACGCGGCCGGCAACGTGTCGGCCCGTACCGAGTCGGTGCTCGGGCGCCTCGTCGCTGCGGACACGTCGGCGCCGACGGTGCCGACCGACGTCGCCGCAACCCTCGACGAGGCGACGGGCCTCGTCACGGTGACGTGGGGTGCATCGACCGACCCGTCGGGGGTCGCGTCGTACACGGTGTACCGCAACGGCATCGAGGTCGCGACGGTGCCCGGCGACGCCACGACGACCACACTCGACCTGGGCGAAGGGAGTCACCAGTTGCAGGTCTCCGCAATCGACACCGTCGGCAACGAGTCCGCAGCGACGCCTTCCGTGCTCGTGGAGATCGCGGCACCTCCGGTCGCGGACACGTCGAGGCCGTCGACGCCACGCGATCTGACGACCACGGTGCTGGCGGACGACACCATCGACGCCACCTGGTCGGCGTCGCGGGACAACGTCGGCGTGGCCGCCTACGTGATCACCCGCAACGCGGTCGAGGTGGCTCGCGTGTCGGGCGATCGGACCACGGTCAACCTGGCGCTCGGCTACGGCACCCACTACATCCAGGTGCAGGCCTTCGATGCCGCGGGCAACTCGTCGTACCGGACACCGTCGTCGGTGGCGATCGTCGTCCCGCCGCCGTCGGCGGACACGTCGAACCCCTCGACGCCACGGGACCTCACGGCGGTTGTGCAGTCGGACGGCTCGATCGACGTCGCCTGGTCGGCGTCTCGGGACAACGTCGGCGTCGTGTCGTATCGCGTCACCCGCAACGGCACCGAGGTGGCCGTGGTTCCTGCACCGGCCACGACGGTGAAGATCACGAGTCTCGGGTCCGGCACGCACTACATCCAGGTGCAGGCCTTCGACGCCGCCGGCAACTCGTCGCATCGCACGCCGTCGGCCGTCGTCGTCAAGTGACCGCAAGGCCGCGCGTCGTCAAGTGACGGCGAGGCAGACGGCTGATCAGCGGCGGCGCAACTCGTCGCACGTCCGGCGGTAGTGGGCGAGGTCGGAGCCGGGCGGGCGCCACCCGGCGGCCTCCCAGTCGAACAGGGCGAGACCGCGACCGGTGCGCCGCAGGTTCCAGGGGGCGAGGTCGCCGTGGGTGGGGATGTCGTCGGGGTGGCTGCCGGGCGGGCGGGGGAGCGCGCGGAGCCGTTCGGCGAGGTCGGCCTCGAACGTGTGCAGCGGTTCGTCAATCGCCGGTCGTTGACCGTCGAGCCCGAGGGCCGACGTGGCGAGGTAGGCGATGCGTTCGTCGTCGTCGAGATGTCCGGCGGCGAGGACCGACGGCGTGGCGATCGACGGCAGCGGGTCCGCCGTCAGCATCCGAAGGACCGCGGCCTCGGTCTCGATCCCGTCGTCGGGTCGTCCGAGCTTGATCACGACGTCGGCGTCGTGCCAGGTGCCGAGCACGGAGAGGCGGGTTCGCCCGGGCTGACGCGGGGCGACCGCCGACACGATGTCCAGCCCGGGGAGCGCGCCGTGGAGGAACTCGACGAGTTCGGTGGGCTGGTGTGCCGGCCACGGCCACGGGGCCGTGATCGGCCAGTGCCCGGTTCCGGCGATGCCGATCGCGGCACTGCCCACCCGGTCGAGGAGTTCGCGTCGCCAGTCCGAGGCTCCGGCGAGGAGCCGAACACGACGTGCCCGCCGGCCCGCCCCTCTGGCGAGCGTGAATCGTCGCGAGAGCGGATAGCGGACGAACTGCTGACTCACGCGGGCGTCTCCTCGCCGCTCAGCACCGAGGCATAGAGGGCCTCGAGGTTCGCGACGCCGATCGCCTCGGTGTAGCGATCCTCGAACCGTGCGCGATTCGCAGCTCCCTCGGCATCGACGGTGTCGTCGTCGAGCGACGTGATGGCGACCGCGAGCGCTTCGGGCCGACCCGGGGGCACCACCAGGGACTCGCGGCCGCTGACGATCGTGCGAGCGCCCGCCGCCGTCGTGACGATGACCGGCAACCCCGCGCTCATCGCTTCGATCAGCACCATCCCGAACGGTTCGTACCACTCGGTCGGCATCACGAGCGCGCGTGCCCGGAGCAAACGCTCGGTCACCTCGGCGCGGCTGCGCCAACCGAGCAGTTCGACCCCCTCCGGCACTCGATCCTCCAGTCCGGCAGCCAGCGGACCGTCGCCGACGACCGCCAGACGGAGCCCGAGCCCGACGGCGGGCCACGCCTCGAGGAGCGTGTCGATCCCCTTGCCGGGTGCGAGCCGACCGATGAACAGCACCTCGTCCGATGCCGACGGCGGGCCCGGACGGGGCCCGGGGTCGGCGACGAAGTGGGGTTTGACGACGAGCCGTTCGCGCGGAACGGCCATGTCGAGGAGGCGGTCGGCCATGAATCGGGATGGCGCGACGAACCTGGCCACGGATCGATCGAGCACGTGCCGCGACCGCGTGACGGCGACCTCGGCGGCATGCAGCGCCGACTGGAGTCGAGAGTCGCGGTAGCAGCCGTGCAGCACCCCTCGCGCCGGCGAGCGACCGACGCAGGCGGTGCAGACCGCGCCGTCGCGGAAGAGGTCGGCGCCGATGCACCCGAGGCGATAGTTGTGGATCGTCATCACGACGGGCACGCCGGTCGCGGCGGCGGCCACGACGGCCGACGACGAGAGCGCGAACCACGTGTTGTGGACGTGGACGACGTCGGGACGGTGTGCGGTGATCTCGTCGTGCACCCGTCGTCCGGCGCTGCGGTTGTCGAGGCTGCGAGCGAGCGCCCCGACCGCGGCGAGCGTGCCAGGCGGGTTCTCGACGATCAACCGGCGCACGTCGTGGCCGGAGCGGCGGAGTGCTTCGGCCTCGTTGTCGACGACGGAGTCCTCACCGGCGGTGATCCGGTACCGGGTGTGCAGCTGGAGGACCTTCATCGCGACCCGACCGAGGAGAACCGCGGCCAGGGCGGTTCCGACCCGATCGACGCGGCGAGCCGCGCGACGTCGGGGCGGAACCGCTCGGTCAGCATCGCATCGGTGTCCGGATCGATGGTTCCCGGTCGTGGTGCGGCATTGCGATGGATCGACACGCCGTCCGTCGGCAGGGGCGGGAGCCCGATGAGGTCGGTGATGGTGCGCAGCGTCGTGGCCGAGTCGGCGTAGTAGTCCTCGGAGAACACCACCGCGAGGCGGTCGGCCCCGACGGCGTCGAGCCAGCGGCGGTACGACGCCGCGTACTCGCTCTGTGATGCGTAGGTCTGCTGCTCGTGGGCGTGGGACTCGGCCAAGCTGCCGTCGGCGAGTCTGGCGGCGTCGTGGCCGACGCGGGTGGTCTCCGCCGCCAGGGCATCGTCGAGCGCGAGCGTTTCGACTCCGTTGCGGGTCTGTTCGGCCCAGTGGGACACGGTGCGTTCCACGGGATCGCGGAGCATCACGACGAACCGGGTGGTCGGCAGCGCCTCCGCCGCACGCGACGCGGCGAGCGGATGGAAGAAGTAGTACGGGCTCGCCTCGACGGTGAAGGAACACCCGACCTCTCGGGCTCGTCGCCGACGGGTGATCGTGGTCGGGAAGTGGCTGCGGTACCACCGCATCGAGCGGCCCATGTCTCCGTCGAAGTAGTGCACCCCCTTCATGTTCTCGCGCAACGGCAACCGGCGGGCGGACGGAACGAGCGGGCACATGGCGGGGTGTCGCTCGAGGTCGCGGAACAACGAGGTGGTACCGCCGCGCTTGACGCCGATGATGATCAGGTCCGGATCGAGACGAAGATCGGCGGTGGCCATGGCGCCGGCCCGGACGATTGCCCGCCCGCCGGTACGGACCCCGGTTCGGATCCCGGCGCCGATGCTCACGTCTCCCATCTCGTCGCAGCGTACCGATCGGTCGACGCCGACACCTGGAATCCCACACAGCGTGGTGATCAAGTCTTGGTCAAGGAGGTGGCGCTGCGGGTCTCGTGGTGGGAGAATATCCGCTCCAGTACAGAGCCAAATGCCCGTCACGGCGGGTCGGTCGGTGACTGGTGGCGGAATGAATACCACCCTGAGTGAGCGACTCGGCGGCGGCTTGACGGAAGGCGGAATCCATCATGAGCGAACTCGTGTCCTGGGGCGACGGGGCAACGCGTGGCGAGACGATCCGCGGTGGCATCGCCGGGTTCGGGCGATCGGCCCCGGTGGTCGAGCTGCCGGCGGCGCCGGTTCGGCGGCCCTCTGGGGCCTACATCCGGGTGGTGAAGCCGCTCCTCGACCGAGCGCTCGCCGCTGGTGCGTTGGTCGTGGCCGCCGTGCCGATGGCCGTGATCGCCGGCGTCGTGGCCCTCACGATGGGGCGGCCGGTCCTGTTCCGTCAACAACGCATCGGCCTCGACGGCGAGCCGTTCGAGGTGCTCAAGTTCCGAACGATGCGACCGGACCGGCGTGCGACGCGCCTCGACGTGATCCACGACCGGCGGCGCACCCACAAGTCGACACACGATCCCCGGCACACTGCGATCGGTCGCTTCCTGCGTCGCTACAGCCTCGACGAACTCCCGCAGCTCGTCAACGTCGTACGCGGCGAGATGAGCATGGTCGGCCCACGCCCCGAGCTGGTGTCGGTCGTCGAGCGCTACCCACCGACGCTGCACCAGCGCCACTACGTGCGCCCGGGGCTCACCGGGCTGTGGCAGATCTCCGCTCGGGGATCCGGACCGATGCACGAGAACGGTCGATGGGATCTGACCTACGTCGAGCAGGTCTCGCTGCGGACCGACCTGAGGATCCTCGCGAGGACACCCGCGGCGATGCTCGGTGACAACGCCGGCTCCTGAGCTGCGACCGGGTGATCGGGTCAGCTGTAGCCGATGCGAAACGGCTCGACGGCCTCCGGGGCCTCGTAGCGACCCGTTCGCTGCAGGAGGACCCTCCACGCGAAACGGGGATTGAGCACGAGGTACCGACGCCACAGGCGGCGTGGGTTGCCGACGAGGCGTTGCAGCCACTGGAGCCCCGCTCGCTGGACCCAGGCGGGAGGTTCCTTCTGGAGACCGGCGTGGAAGTCGAAGGCTGCACCGACGGCGAGACACGGCATCGCCAGACGATCGGCGTTCTCGAACACGAAGACCTCCTGGCGCGGGCAGCCCAGCCCGACGAAGCAGATCGATGCGCCGGTGGCGCGGATCCGCTCGGCGAGTTCATCGAGTTCGGCCGGTGTGGAGGTGCCGAACGTCGACGGGCTGGTGCCGGCGATCCGGATGCCGGGCACGAGTGTGGGCAGGCGCCGTTCGAGATGCCCGAGCGTCTCGGCGGTGCTGCCGTGGAAGTAGACGGCGAGGTCGCGTTCGACCGCAGCACGGCACACGGCCAACGTGAGGTCGGGGCCGTAGACCCGATCCGGCAGCCCGCGGTGGTGGATCCAGTTCATCGCCCAGCGCACGGGTTGGCCGTCGGGCGTGACGAGGTCGAAGGCGTTGAGCCGAGCGAGGTGCTCGGGATCGTCGACGCCGGTCATCACGCCGTGCACGGCGAGGGCCGACACCCGGTAGGCGCGTCGGTCGACGGCGGCGTCGATGATCCGAGCGACCGCGCCGTCGTAGTCGACCGCATCGACCTGGACCCCGATCACGTCGGTCTTGCCGGCGTCGATCACGCGGTCGGCGTCCAGCGGTCGCGGTTCGCTTCGTGCATCTCGCCGAGGATCGCGGGGACGTCGTAGGTGAGTTCCCAGCCGGGGTGCATCTCGGCGAAGTGGCCGTTGTCGCCGATCCACCAGATGTGGTCGCCGACGCGGTTGTCGTCGACGTAGGTCCAGTCCAGTTTCCGCCCGGTGATGTCCTCGCACAGGCCGATCGCCTCGAGCACGCTGCAGTTCGAGAACCTGCCGCCGCCGATGTTGTACACCTCGCCGCAGCGTCGCCGACCGTTGCTCGCCGCCCGGTGGACGTGGTCGAAACACGAGATCAGGTCGGCGGAGTGGATCGCGTCGCGGACCTGTTTGCCCGCATATCCGAACACCCGGTACGGGGTGCCCGTCATCGTGCACTGCATCACGTAGGCCAGGAACCCGTGCAGTTCGGCCGCCGCGTGATTCGGGCCGGTGAGCGTGCCACCACGGAACACGGAGGTCTGCATGCCGAAATAGCGGCCGTACTCCTGCACCATCACGTCGGCGGCGACCTTGGACGCACCGAAGATCGAGTGCAGGGTGGTGTCGATCGACATGTCCTCGCGGATTCCGCCGACGTAGGTGTGCGATGGATCGATCTCCCAGCGGGTGTCCTGTTCGATCAAGGGCAACCGGTTCGGGGTGTCGCCGTACACCTTGTTGGTCGAGGTGAAGATGAACACGGCGTCGGGAGAGTGCTGGCGGGTTGCCTCCAGGACGTTGAGCGTGCCGACCGCGTTGACGTCGAAGTCGGTGAACGGCTCGCGTGCGGCCCAGTCGTGCGACGGCTGGGCCGCGGTGTGGATCACCAACGAGATGTCGGTGCCGTACGCGGCGAACAGTCGGTCGATGCCGGCACGGTCGCGGATGTCGGTCGCGGTGTGCGTGTAGCGGTCGCCCAGACGATCGGCGAGTTCGGTGGCCATCCACGCCGTCGAGGAGTCGTCGCCGAAGAACACCCGACGCATGTCGTTGTCGACGCCGACCACGTCGAAGCCCTCCGTGGCGAAGTGCAGCGCCGCCTGAGACCCGATCAAACCCGCGGAACCCGTCACCACCGCCACCGACATGGGCACCGAGGGTAGCGTGCACCGCGGAGGGCCATGCCTACACTGGGCGGTCGTGTCGGACCGGAGGATGACGTTGGGATGGCGCCCACCGTCGTTCGACATACGCAGCGAGGAATTCCGAGATCTCGTTCGGCGATCCCGCGAGGTGGTCCTGTTGGCGGCGATCACGGGATCGGTCACCGGGCTCGTCGTCCGGTTCTTCGAGTACGTCGTGGTCGAGGTGCTGTTCCATGTCGTGATCGAGGGACCGCTGTGGTTCGGGGCGATCGCTCCCGGCATCGGTCTCGCGCTGTCGGCGATCCTGCTGCGGACGCTCGGCAACGGTGCGTCGTCGGCGACCGCCGACGAGTACCTCCGGGCGTTCCACGATCCCGAGTACCCGTTGCGGCCGCGAGCCTTCATGGGGCGCATGGCCGCGGCGGTCACCACACTCGGCTTCGGCGGACCGATGGGTCTGGAGGGCCCGTCGATCTACGGCGGCTCCGCCCTCGGGGCGATGATCCAGCGGCGGTTGCCCGCCGCATTCCGCGGCGCAGACCACCGGACCCTCCTCGTTGCCGGAGCGGCTGCCGGTGTCGCCGCGATCTTCAAGGCGCCGGCCACCGGGGCGATCTTCGCCCTCGAGGTGCCGTTCCGTGATCAGATGGCTCGCCGCATGCTGCTGCCGGCGCTCGTCGCGAGCGCGTCGGGGTACCTCGTCTTCGTGGCGCTCAGCAACGTGCGTCCGATCTTCACGTTCGAGAACGACGGTGGAGCCGCGTTCGAGTACAAGGACCTGGCCGGAGCGATCCTGATCGGTGTCTGCTGCGCGGTCGGTGCGCGGATGTTCTCCCGCATGATCCGGTACGCCAAGGGATTCACCTTGCGCCCCATCGTGCTGCGGGTGGTGCTCGCCAGTGCACTGCTCGCGTTGCTGTTCGTGATCAGCCGTGGCCTCACCGGTGAGAGCCTCACGATCGGCTCCGGCTACGAAGTGATCCGATGGTTGTCCGAGGAACACGCCCTGTGGCTGCTCGCAGCGGTGCTCGTGCTCCGCTGTCTCGCCACGGCGACCACCGTGGCCGGTGGCGGCGTCGGTGGCCTCTTCATCCCGCTCGTCGTCGGTGGAGCGATCGTCGGCAGAGGTGTCGGCGACCTCGTGAACCCGCTCGATCCCACGCTGTACGTGCTGCTGGGAATGGCGGCGTTCCTCGGGGCCGGCTACCGCGTGCCGCTCGCCGCGGTGATGTTCGTCGCGGAGACCACGGGGCAACCGGGCTTCATCGTGCCGGCGCTGTTCGCAGCCGTCGCTGCGGAGTTGGTGATGGGCCAGCAGTCGATCACCACGTTCCAGCGTTCCCCCGAGAGCACGAGCTGACGTGAGCGCAGCCCCGATGAGCCTCGCCGTCGCATCGGAACTCCAGGGCACGATCATCGGGCTCTTCGTCGACGTCGGCGCCACCGTGCGCAACGGTGAGGTGCTCGCCCTGGTGGAGTCGATGAAGATGCACCACGAGATCACCGCTCCCGCTGCCGGGGTGGTCGAGGCGGTGGGGGTGAGCGACGGGGACACGGTGGCAGCCGGCCAGTTGCTGTTCCGGATCACCGAGCAGGCGGCGTCGGCGGCGCTCGACGACGACGTGCGGGCAGCGCCCGTCGGGCCGGTCGGACTCGAGCGTGACGATCTCCGCGAAGTGCTCGCCCGCCACGCCGTCGGGCTCGACGACCAACGGCCCGATGCGGTGGCACGGCGCCGCAAGCGCGGCCGTCGGACCGCCCGCGAGAACATCGCCGATCTGGTCGACGCCGAGACGTTCGTCGAGTACGGACCGCTGGTGATCGCGGCGCAGCGCCGTCGCCGCACGGTCGACGACCTGATTGCGGCGACACCCGCTGACGGTCTGATCGGCGGGATCGGCGACGTCAACGGTGAGTTGTTCGGTGACTCGTCGCGCTCGGTGAAGTGCGTCGCCGTGTCGTACGACTACACGGTGCTCGCGGGAACGCAGGGGACGCAGAACCATCGGAAGAAGGACCGCCTCTTCGAGGTCGCCGAGCAGCTCCGCATCCCCATCGTGTTCTTCACCGAGGGTGGAGGGGGTCGACCGGGCGACACCGACGGCCTCGGGGTCAGCGGCCTCGACTGCCTCGCATTCCGCTGGTTCGCGGAGCTGTCGGGCACGGTTCCGCTGGTCGGGATCGCTTCGGGCTACTGCTTCGCCGGCAACGCGGCGATCCTCGGGTGTTGCGACGTCGTGATCGCCACCGAGGACTCGAACATCGGCATGGGCGGCCCCGCGATGATCGAGGGTGGTGGTCTCGGCGTGTTCGAGCCAACGGCGATCGGTCCGATCGACGTGCAGCGTTCCAACGGCGTCGTCGATGTCGTCGTCGCCGACGAGGCGGAAGCGGTCCGCGTGGCCAAGCAGTACCTGTCGTACTTCCAGGGGCGGACCTCGTCGTGGGAGGCTCCGGACCAGGAGGCACTGCGCGACGTCGTGCCGGTCGACCGCCTTCGCGCCTACGACATCCGTACGGCGATCGACGGGTTGTTCGACGTCGGCTCGGTCCTCGAACTGCGGCGGGAGTTCGGCATCGGCATGGTGACCGCACTCGCCCGCCTCGAGGGTCGCCCCGTCGGCGTGGTGGCGAACAACCCGGGCCATCTCGCCGGGGCGATCGATTCCGATGGCGCCGACAAGGCTGCACGATTCCTGCAGCTCTGCGACGCGTTCGGCCTGCCGGTCGTCACGTTGGTCGACACGCCCGGCATGATGGTGGGCCCGGACGTCGAAGCGACCGCGCTGGTCCGGCACTGCAGCCGGTTGTTCGTCACCGGGGCGAACCTGTCGGTACCGATGGTGTCGATCGTCACCCGGAAGTCGTACGGGCTCGGGGCCCAGGCGATGATGGGCGGCACCACCAAGGCGCCGCTCGCGTGCCTGGCGTGGCCGACCGGCGAGTTCGGCGGCATGGGCCTCGAGGGCGCGGTTCGCCTCGGCTACCGCAAAGAGCTCGAGGCGGTCACCGACGACGCCGAACGCGACGTGCTGTTCCGCGAGATGGTCGATCGCCTCTACGAGCACGGCAAGGCGGTCAGCGTCGCGACCCACTTCGAGATCGACGACGTGATCGACCCCGCCGACACCCGTCGATGGCTGACCACGCTGTTCGACGCTGCGCCGGAGACCCACCGAGCCGCCGTCGATCCGATGGCGCCCCCGCGCCGCCCCAACATCGACACCTGGTGAGCGCTGCATCCGGTGTTGCAGCTGGGGCCGGATCCCAGACGTGATGCTCAGGCGCCGCAGCCGGTGACCAACACCTCGGTGAGCTCGGCGCCGTCGTACTCGTAGATCACGACGGACGCGCCCTCGTAGTACCAGGCGTGCACGGCGACCTCCATGCGTCCGTCGCCGTTGTAGTCGGCCACGTCGATCACTCGGAACCGCTCGATCAACGGGAAGCCGTCGGGCTCGAGCTCCAGGTCGACGACGGCCTGGAGCGTGGTGGACGAGTTGCGCGTGAGCGTGTCGATCAGGAGGATCGACGACAGGTCGCCGGGTGTGCCGGGTACGCCGGGCCCCGCACCCGCCTGGACGTACTCGAAGGCGACGAGTGCCTCGTCGTCGCCGTCGCCGTCGAGGTCGGCGACCACGAGCTGCTCGACGGTGCCGAGCGTCGCGTCGACCGGCTCCCCGTCGAAGGCGGCGATGCCGATCTCGTCGTAGCCGGCGGGGGCGCTGGAGGTGACGGCGATCGGCCGCGGCCGCAGCGGCCACGACGGTGCGGTGAGTGCCACGGCGCCGTACCCGAAGCCCGGAGGCTCCGGCGCCGCGACCTCCAGGTCGATCGAGGGGCCGACGCGACCGTCGAAGCACGCCTCGACGAGGGCGCCGGTGTCGGCGGTCGCCTCGCCGTCGAGATTGGACACGACCATCGGGGTCCCCGGTTCGATCGAGGGTGGGGTCGGGTCCTCCGCGGAGGCGGAATCGTCTTCCTGCCATCGATCGACCTGCCAGGCACCGATCGACAGCCAACCGCCTCCTCCACCGCCGATGAACAACGGCACCGCCACCGCAGCGGGACCCGCGGGGAGCGTCGTGGGTGGCGCGGTGGTCGACGTCGACGTCGTCGTCGTGGACGGCGCCGTGGTGGTGGTCGTCGTGGTGGTCGTCGTCGACGTCGTCGACGTGAGCGTCGGTCCCGGGTTCGACGCCTCCTCGGTCGTACAGGCCGCCAGGACGGCGAGCACTGCCGTGGTGAGTCCCGCGAGACGGCGAGAGATCATCGGCTGGCCACCGTCATCGAGTCGCCCGGGGCGAGGAGGCCGAGGCGGTGCAGGTGGTCGATCGCGTCGAGTTCGGTGCGCAGCTCGGTGGGTGGTGCATCGAACCATCGGGGAAGACGTCGTCGGCCATCCTCGGGAGCGTACGTTCCCCAGTGGATCGGCACGAGTACCCCCGGTCGGATCAGCTGGGTCGCCTGCGCAGCGCGTTCGGGGTTCAGGTGCCCCTCGCCGAGGCTCGATCCCCAGCCCCAGATCGGCAGCAGCGCGACGTCGATGTCGCCGAGGTCGGCCATCTCGTCGAACAGGTCGGTGTCACCGGGGAAGTAGATGCGCCGGCCCGAGCCGTCGACGACGAAGCCGACCGGTTCGGCGCTCACGCGCGAGTGCGGGCCGCGGCCGTGTTTGTGAGCCGCTCGGACCACCTCGACCGTCACGGGACCGGACTCGATCCGGTCGCCGACTCGCACCTCGGTGACATCGGCGAAGCCGGCCTTGTGCAACAGCCGCGCCGAACCGGCAGGCGTGAGCACTCGAGCTGTCGGCCGGAGCCGTTTCAACGACGGCAGGTGCAAGTGGTCGAGGTGGACGTGCGACAGCAGGATCAGGTCGATGTCGTGTTGATCGGCGTCCGGCACCGGCGTTCGCCGGCGGAGGTGGGCGACCCGACGGGTGAGCAGCGGGTCGGTGAGCACCCGGTAGCCGTCGAAGTCGACCAGCGTCGTGGCATGGCCGACCCAGGTGAGCTCCATGTCAGGTGAGCTCCATGTCAGGTCAGCTCCATGTCAGCCGTCGGTGGCGATCGCAGGGATCGGTGTGTTCGCCGGCGCCTCGGGAACCGACCACGGTGGCGGCGCGGTGCCGTCGTTGATGGCGGCCATCCACCCCTTGAACAGGTGGTGGACGGTCGCCGCGCCGACGATCGGTTCGTCGGGAAGGTCGAATCCAGCGGGGAAGAGCAGGAAGGGGTGTGTCTGATTCCCGCCCATGCCGCCGTGGAACCCGATCAGTTCTTCGAAGGCCGCACCTTCGTCGGCGTGGGGATCGTAGAAGCTGTTGACCAGGATGTCCGGAGCGTTGACGAACGAGTGGGTCCGCCGGAGATGGTCGGCCGCATTCGGTCCGAACCCGATCAACGGATCCTCGCCCTCGACGTGGTCGTCGGAGAGGTATCGGATCCCGGCCCCGCCGATCACGAGCCCACCCAAGTTCTCGGAGTTCACGAGGACGAAGCCGATGCCCGGGTGCTGGGCGAGCCCGGCGATCAGCCCGGGGAACCGTGTTCCCATCTGCTCCACCGAGGCGCGGCCCTCGATGTCGGTGAACGAGATCAGCCCGAGATTGCCGGACGCGAGGACGATCACGTCGGACTCGCCGGTCGTGTCGGTTCCACTCGCCTGGGCCTTCTCGTCGGCGAAGGCCGGGCCGAGCACGACGTCGCCGTCGACGAGACGGTTGCGGGTGACGACGGCGAGCAGCTTGCCGACTCGGCTGTCCTTGTCACGGACCGCTTCGGTCAGCGCGCCGTTGAGATTCCCCCAACCCTCCGATGACATCTCGGGTACGGCGATTTCGACGTCGGCCTCGATCAGCGAGTCGACGAGGTCCTTCAACGACCGGTCGTAGCGCTGCAGGAACGTCGCGCCCTGGGTCTGGCCGTGGTCGGACAGGATCACGACGTGATAGGGACGCGGAGCCTCGTCGATCGCGTACTCGAGGCGGGCGAACTGTGCGTCGAGCCGTCGCAGCGTGTCGAGGGCGGTTGGTGCGAAGAGCCCCGAGTGGTGGGCGACCTCGTCGTAGCCGACGAAGTCCGCATAGGCCGACGGGACGCCACGGTAGACGTCGCTCATCAGGGTGTAGATCGTGAGATCTCGCAACGCCGTGGTGGTGGCCGCTCGCAGCAGCGGGTAGATCCCGCCTCGCTTCAGCCGGGGCTCGATGCCCTGGCGTCGGGTACGTCGCCGGTCGACGACCTCGCGCCACGCATCAGCGAACGTCAACGCGATGAGTCTGCTGATGGCGTACGGGTCGGACAAGAAGTAGTTGGCGGCATGGTGGCTGTGCTTCGACTTGTCGAGCAGCGTGCTGAACGTGATTGCCGAATCGGTGCTGTCGCCGGAGAACACGTTCGACCGCGAGACGCCGCCGTCGACGAGGAGCCCGTGGCCGTCGGACTGACGCGCCTCGATCTCGGCTGCGTCGCGGGGACGGTTGGAGGTGAAGACCTTGCCGGCCTCCTTGTCGTACCACCGGAAGGCCGGCATGTTGTGGTTGTTGCCGTGGAGGATGCCGGCCTGGCTGGCGCCGGTCTGCGACGAGAGGTCGCATTCCCATCCCGTGATGCGGTGCGATCCCGAGCGGACCCATCTCGCCAGGGTCGGGGCGTGGCCGTCGGCGAGCGCCTGGCGGAGTACGGGCTCGGCGAGACCGTCGATCTGGATGAACAGGATCCCCGGGACGTCGGTCGGCGTGGGGGGCTCGAGTCGGTTGACCATGCGGCGAACGGTCTGGCGTTGCCAGACGGCGTCGTCGTCGATCGACAGCCAGTTGCTCAGGACGATGCCGACGACCGTCATGACGAACGCGGCCGCGACCGCTTCCCACAGCGTGTCGATCGTGAGACCGTCGAGAACGTCGGCGGTCAACAGCAGGAGCAGGCCGTTGGCGACCAGGCCGAGGAGGCCGGCAGTCCAGAGGATGAGGCGCGAGAAGTACCGCGAGATGATCGGCCAGATCACGGCATTGAGCACCGAGATGACCGCGGCGGAGAGCAGCGCCGTTCCGAAGTCGGCGATGGAGATGCCCGGGAGGACCCAGGCGGTGAACCAGAAGCTGAGCGCCGTGATGAGGAACTCGATCGCGTGGCGACGAAGCGGCACGCCACGAAATGTCACGAGGATCCTCCGCTGGCTGGAGTCGGTTCGGCTCGGCACCCTGCCAGGCTATTCCCAAGTCGTTTGCGTGACGGTTTCGGTGGCCCGTCCCTCCCGACGTGCAACGCAAACGAGATGTTGCTGGGTGTTCAGCCGAGGTCGGGCCAGCGACGCTGCTGCCGACGACGAAGACCGGCGGTGCCGAGCTTGCGGCGGTCCGCGAGCGCCCAGTCGCGGCGCCATCCGGTGTGGTCCGGACCGGTCAGCGCTGGGCTGGTTCCCGCGGCCGACCGCTGGCGAGCGGTCCAGAAGTCGGTGATGGCCTCGTCGCCGAGCACCGTGACCGCCGCCTCGATCCGGGCGTTGAACCTGCGGGTCGATTCGTCTGCTTCGGGCCACAGCGGCGCGCCGAACACGATCTTGGTGCGGCCGGGCTTCGGCCGTTTCATGCCCTTGCCGAAGATGGCGCCGGTGCCGTCGATGAACACCGGGATCACCGGCGCACCCGTGCGCGCCGAGAGGTAGGCGGCGCCGCCCCTGAACTCCTGGCCCCAGCCGTCGGGTGATCGACCGCCTTCCGGATAGATCACGAGGCTGTAGCCGTCGTCGACGAGGCCCTTGATCATGTCCGACGACTTGCGTCCGGTGAGTTCTCGATCGATCGGAATCGCATTGAGCGACAACGCGGACAGCGCCGCCTTCCACTTCTTGTCGAAGAAGTAGTCGGCTGCGGCAGCGACGACGAGTTTGTGGCGCCACGCTCGCGGCACCGACCGGATCATCAGCCCGGTGTCGAGATGGCTGTGGTGATTGGGGGCGAAGATCACCGCCGGCGGATCGTCGAGCGACGTGAGGTCGGCGAGACGATCGGTGCCCAGGATGTCGGGCGAGGCGACCACCCGTGCCGCCAACCGCACCGGGCCCTCGACGATCGCCGTTCGGACCGAGGACGCCAGCGGTCGGCGGGCCCACTCGGTGTCGTAGTGGGCTCCGAGCCCGGATGCCTCCGGGGGCACGATGACCCCGCGGGGCACCGTCGGGGCGCGGTAGGGGAATCCGAAGTTGCGCAGCGGGGTGACGGCGCGCCGGACGGCGTCTTCTGCGGCTCCGGCTGCCCGCTGGGCTCGTCGCAGGTTCTCGTCAGCCACGTCGACCGGCCTACTTCACGTCCGCGATCAGCAGCGGCGGGGTCTTCAGATGGGTGATCGTCGGCGACCGGCCGACCGTGTCGGAGGCGATCTCCAGGGCGTCGTTCATCGTCGACGCGGGCGTGAAGCCGAGCTTGCGCACCGTGGCAGCGTCGCCGCCGACGATGATCACCTTGCCGACGTGCTTCATCCCGTGGCTGCCCCAGTACCACATGTAGAACGGGTGCACACCGTGGTAGGCGTTGGTCGTGCGGTAGAGGTGGCGGTACCAGTCGTCCTCGGCGTACTGCTGCTCCCACTTCTGCGACATCACGTGCGGGTCGTGGGTGTCGGCCAGCACCTCCTCGAAGAAGTCGATGTAGCTGGGGTGGTGCACCGGGTGGAACTCGTTCGACGTCGGGTGCGTCAGGATCACGACGCCGCCCTCGCGCACGAGCGGCTTGCCGCGGTACAGGTTGAAGAAGTAGCCGAGCCCCGTGCACATCACGAGGATCGGGTTCATGATCGAGTTGACGTTGTAGGGGCAGATGTACGGGATCCCCAGCGTGAGGATGTCGGTCTGGCCCTCGACCTCGACGAGCTGCTGGTCGTAGACGTTCTGGGTCGTGATCTCGTGGACGGCCTCGACCTCACCGCACTGGATGCTGGTGAGCTGGTGTGGTGCCTCGATGCCGTGGAAGAGCTTTCGCGCCTGCCGGGACGGCAGCTTGGCGACCGACTTGGCGGTGGCGAGGTACAGCGCACGGTCCTTGGCGTTCCATTCCCACTCGCGCTTGGCCAGGAAGTCGAACGGCTGCGGGAACGTGTCGGTGTTGAGCGTGGTCTCGATCTGGAACACCTTCGGCCCGTGGTCACGCATCACCTTGCCCATGCGCCAGGTGCTCTTGTGGAGTTCGGATGCGTGCTGGTCCATGAAGGAGTGCGAGGCCTCCATCGTGGTGGGGTTGTGGTGATGGCGCAGCGACCGGTAGCTGGCGAGCCCGACGGCGGTCGACTTCCAGCCACCGTCCATCGCGACGAGGTTGATGTTGACGTAGACGAGCAGGTCGGACTCGGCGGCCCGCTTGTTGATCTCGATCTCCTCGCCCTGGTCGGTCGTGCCGAGGAACGCGAGGTTGTCGGGGTCCTCGGCGTCGTGCTGGGTGAGCAGACCGCGAGGCTCGAAGGCGTCGTACACGCGATCGCCGAGCGCATGGCGCAGCTCGAACTCGTGCATGCGGCGATGCAGGGCGAGTGCGGCGATCAGCTCCACGTCGTCGACCCCCGCGTCGGCGGCCATCGTCAGCACCTGCTCGATGATCCGCTGACGCAGGTCCGGGCGGCGCATCTTGGGGAGTGGGAGCGACACGTCGTCGAAGGCGATCGTCAGCTTCATGCCCGGGAAGAGCAGCGACGGCAGCGGGTCCATGTCGATCGGGTTGAGCAACGCGGTGCGGATGGCGCCGTCGACGTCGTCGATCGCGTCGAGCGGCTCCGGTGCATAGATCACCCGGCTGCGATCTGCGGGAAGCTTCTCCAGGCGGAAGCCCTCACCGTGCCAGAACAGGGTGGGCGGCGTCGACTTGTCGACGTCCAGTACGAAGCCGGGGCGAGGCATCAGTGAGCAACTCCTTGCGAGAACAACGGCATTGCACCAGGGGTCAGACCCCTGGTGAAATTCGTGGCGATCATCGGGCGACCTCGAACGCGATCTTGACGGCACCACGGCGGCCGGCGGTGGCGGCGTGGGCGATGGCGTCGACGTGGTCGGACAGTGGGTAGGTGGCCGAGAGCAGCCGCTCGGCTCCGAGGGCGTTGGCGGTCTCGATGGCGAGATCGAACGTGCGAGCCGTCCGGCCGTCGGGGAGATGCTCGGTGCCGTAGGTGTAGGCACCCTTGAGTTCGGTCTCGCGGTGCCACAGGCCCGTCAGGTCGAGCGTGACGTCGGCGGGCATGCCGAGCAGGACGACGCGGCCACGCGGGCGGGTCATGCGCAAGGAGTCGGCGACGGTGGCGCTGGTGCCGACGGCGTCGATCGTGACGTGGGCGCCCGAGCTGAGGTGGTCGCCGATCATGTGGCAGCCGGTCGCCCGTCGAACGGCCCGTTGCAGCCCGTCCGGTCCCACCACGACGTCGGCCCCGAACGCCTTGGCGAGCTGCTGCTGGTGCGGGTAGCGGGCGCCGACGACGATCTGGACGTCGGGCACGTAGCGGCGCAGGCCGGCCACGGCGGCGAGACCCATCGTGCCGGCGCCGAGCACGGCGACGACCGCCGGGCGGTCATCGTCCTGACGGGCGGCCACGACCGGGGCGGCGAGCAGTGCGGCGTGGATGCCGCCGGCGAAGGGTTCGACCAGGACGGCGCGTTCGTCGGGCATGTCGTCGCCGATGCGGTGGAGTTGCGACTCGTGGGCCACGAACTCGGGCGCCCAGCCGCCGCCGGTCGAACAGCAGAACCCGGTCTGGATGCCGGGCTCGAGCGGGCCGGTGGCGAGATGGGCGTAGTCGTCACCGTCGCCGGGCGCGGCGCCGTCGAACGGGGGAGCGAACCCCCGGGCCTCGTGGCCGAGCACCGGTTCCAGGATCACCCGGGTGCCGTCGTCGAGTTCACCGACCACCTCGTGGCCCGGTACGAACGGGAACGAGACCCAGTCCTCGAAGTAGAGCGAGGCATGGCCCTCGACGAGCGACAGGTCGGATCCACAGATCCCGGCGAGGCGGGTGTGCACCCGGTGCCAACCGGGTCCGGGCAGATCGGGTGCGTCGACCGAGGTGTATTCGAGCGGGCCGAGCCTCGTGGCCGTGACCGGGGAGACCGCCGACGCGATCCGCGCCATGCCGAGCCGGCGGACCGAGCGTGACACCTGGAGCGCCTTCATCGGCGTGCTCCCGCTCCGAAGCGCTCGCGACGCTCGCGTTCGGACAGCAATGGCCCGATCGGCAGCTTGGGTCGCGGGCCGCCCGGCGACTTGCTCCAGTGTTCGACCAGCCAGCCGCGTTTGCGGGCGATCGCAGCGAGGCGTGTCTCGGGGTTGACGGCGACCGGGAACCCGACGGCCTCGAACAGCGGCAGATCCGACGACGAGTCGGCGTACGCGACGCACTCGTCGAGGTCGAATCCCTCGGCGTCGCAGTAGTCGGACAGGATCTGCGCACGCGCCTCACCCGTGGGCGGCACCGTCACCATCTCGCCGGAGTAGGTGTTGTCGGGCCGGATCGACATCTCGGCGGCGACGATCTCGTCGAAGAGCGGGCGCAGTCCCTCCACGTTGAAGCTGAGCGCGCCGGTGATCAGGATCGTGCGGTGTCCGAGCGCGCGGTGTTGGCGAACTCGCCGCATGCCCTCGGGGAACGACTTGGTCATGATCACCTGGGCGAACATCTCGCGGGCGTCGCGCTCGATCTGCTCGACCGGTGCGTCCTCGTAGCGCCGGTAGAAGTGGCGCAGGAAGTCGGTGCGGTCCGCCCGGTCGAGTTTGAGCAGGCCCGGGCCTTCGGCCAGGGTGCGCAGGGCGTAGCGGATGCGCTCGGGGGTGTCGAGCCGCCGTGTCGCCAGCCAGGAGTAGCTCTCGACGACGTTCGAGGCGATCAACGTGTTCTCGAGGTCGAACGCGACCACCTGGCGCTTCGGGTCGAGCACCTGCTTGCGCATCCGGGCCATGCGGTCGGTCGACGCCGCCGGGCCCGGCGTGGTCTTGACGCGTGCATGTTGGACGATCGAGGGGAGGTGGACCTGCGTGATGTAGGTCGGCCAGTGGACCGAGCGCGGGTCGAAGTTGAACTCGGCGCGGTCGGCGTCGTCGAGTTCGCCCCAGGTGAGCATCAGGTTGTCGACCTGGTAGATCGCCTCGCACTCCGTGTAGAGCCCGTAGAGCTCCACGTACGTGAGGGCGCGCTCGACCTCGACGCGCTTGGTCTCGATCTGAGCCGACCACTCGGCCTGACGTCCGCGTAGCGGGAGGTTCTGCAGCACCTTCTCGCCGGCGGTGAGCACCTTCTTCGCGCGTCCGAGCTGGGCCTGGACCCGGCCTCGGGCCGGGAACCTGAATTCCGGCACCACGATCGGCTGGCCCTTCGCGTCGTACACCGGGTGTTCGAGGAACCAGCCGCTGACGTTGTCGACGAGCATCCGGTACTTGAGCGGGTTGATGCCGCCGGAGGCGACCTGGGTGATCGCCGGTGCGCGTTCCGGTCCGAGCGCGGCGACCGCAATGATCGCAGCGACCACGATGTCGACGGGGATGACGTCGACCGTGCCCTCCGGCACGCCGGGGAACTCATCGAGCAGGCCACGGGCATAGGAGATCAGGACCGGTTCGGCCATGCGGAACCCTCGGATCCAGCCGGGCTTGGGTTCGGCGAGGGCGGACTCGATGATCGACGGGCGCACGATCGACACGGGGACGTCGCCCTTGACGTCGGTGAGGGCCTGTTCTCCGAGTGCCTTCGTGAAGGCGTAGGCGTCGGGCCAGCCGACGCTGGCGGCGCGGGCGCGCCCCGCGTCGACGAGCTGGTCCTTCACCCACCGTTCGCGCAGCGCTTCGGTCTTCGACGCGAGCGCCGGTGCCCCGGCGGCGCCGAGTTCGTCGCGGGCCTCCGCGCGGAAGTGTTCGAGCTGTTCTCGGCTGCGGCTCGCCGCATCGGCGTCCGACCGCAGTCGACGGCTGGCAGCGACCTCGCTGCGCCAGTCGATGCCGACGTCGAACGGGCCGTCGCTCACCAGTTGTTCGGGTGCGTTGCCGCGACGGTTGCCGGCGACGTAACAGGTCGACACGGCGACGAGGTGAGGCGTGATGCCGATCTCGTTGCACAGGTTGGCGATGCGGCTCGGGCCGAGGAGGTTGATCTCGACGGCGGAGTCCAACGGCGAGTCGAACGAGACAGCGGCGGCCGAATGGATCACGATGTCGCACGAGGCGAAGATCGCCCGGTCGGTGTCGTTCAACCCGAGGCCGTCTCGAGTGACGTCGCCGGCGATCGTGGTGACGCGGGAGGTGACCGTCGTGAAGTCGTCGCCGCGTTCGGTGCACGCAGCCCGGAGCCGGTCGAAGGCGTCGTTCTTGAAGATCTCGCGCTCGGTGCGCTTCGCCGCCGGGGTGCGTTGCCCGTCGCGCACCAGCAGGACGAGTTCGCAGCCGGGCACCGAGCGCAGGAGTCGCTCGACCAGCGCCGTGCCCACGAATCCCGTGGCGCCGGTGATGGCGATCCGTTTCCCCGCGAGCTCCTCGGCGATCACGGTTGACAGTTCTAGCACGATCCTCTACCAATTGGTAGAGAGATGACGACCCGCGACCGAATCCTCGAGACGGCGCTCGACCTGTTCGGCATGCGTGGCGTCGACGCCGTCTCGCTCGACGAGATCGCCCGCGTCGTCGGCGTGCGCAAGCAGACGGTGCTCTACTGGTTCGAGTCGAAAGATGTGCTCGTCGACGAGGTGCTCGCAGTCGCGGCGGCCGAACTCGTCGTGGTGATCGACGCGGCGCTTCGTGCGGCACCCGACGACCCGCTCGATCGAGTCGACGCCGTCGTCCGTGCGGTGTTCCGTCCCGCGGTGCGGCGTCCGGCGCTGCTCGGGTTGATCCGCGAGGTCAGCCGGCTGGAGTCGGATCAGGCGGCACGCCTCCGCGAGCGCCTGCAGTCACTCGTCGATCGAGCGGTCGCCTATCTCGGCAACGAGATGGATGCGGGCCGCCTCCGCCGCGGCGACCCGGGTCTGATCGCCGCGCTCGGCTACGCCACCCTCACCGGCATCGCCACCGAGCCCGAAGCGCTCCGGGCGGTCGGCTGGCACCCCGACGCCGTGGGCCTGCGCAGCCTGCGCGACGAGCTGCGCGCCTTCCTCCGCGCCGCCCTCGCCCCCTGACACCGACCGCGATGAGCGAACGCCCCGTATCCGGGGGTTTCGCTCATCGCTGGGTGATGATCGAGGTGGGGGTCAGCGTTTGGTGTTGCGGCGGCGCCGGGCGTGCCGTTCGATGGCGAGGTCGACGAGGCGGTCGATCAGCTCGCCGTAGCTCAGACCGGACTCGATCCACAGCTTCGGGTACATCGAGATCGGGGTGAAGCCGGGCATCGTGTTGACCTCGTTGCACAGGAACCCGCGCCCGTTGCCGCTGTCGTCCATCTCGTAGAAGAAGTCGACCCGCGCGAGCCCGTCACAACGCAGCGCCCGGAACGTGTCGATCGCCAGGCGACGGACCTCGTCGGCGGCATCGTCGGGAAGCGGTGCGGGGATCAGCAGCTGGGCGCCGTCGGTGACGTACTTGTCCTCGTAGCTGTAGAACTCCTCGCCGGGCACGATCTCGCCGGGTACGGACGCCGCCGGGTCGGTCGTGCCCAGCACCGCCACCTCGATCTCCCGGCCGGCGATCGCCTCCTCGACGACGATCACCTCGTCGTACGTGAGCGCATGGTCGATCGCCTCGCGCAGCGCGTCGAGGGTGGTGGCCTTCGAGACGCCGACCGACGAGCCCATGTTCGCCGGCTTCACGAACACCGGGAGGCCGAGTTCGGCGGCCAGCTCGGCCGGCAGGCCCGGGGTCATCTCGTGTTCGGCGAAGGACCGGTATCGGGCCTGGGGAATCCCCGCCGCCTTCAGCACCTGCTTGGCCATCGCCTTGTCCATCGACACCGCCGAGCCCAACACGCCGCTGCCGACGTACGGCACGTTGGCGAGGTCGAGCATGCCCTGCACCGTGCCGTCCTCACCGAGCGGACCGTGCAGCAGCGGCAGCACGACGGTGATCTCGTCGCCATCGGCGGCGGCGGCGAGCATCGGGGTGGGCGACACGTCGGTGCCCGCAGGGTTCAGGCGCCCGGGGATCGCGTGCGGTCCCTCGATCAGCGCCTCGATGGCCTCGTGGGCGAGCGCCCACTGCCCCTCGGTGGAGATGCCGACGGGGGTGATGCGGTACCGATGGCGGTCGGCGGCACGCAACACATGGGCGGCGGTGGTGCACGACACGTCGTGTTCGGCCGATTCCCCACCGAACAGCACCACGAGGTGAATGCGATCATGCGGCTCGTCGACCATCGACCCAAGGTACCGTCGGCGTCCGTGAGGATTCGTGCATCCGATGCGGCCGGCGGGATCGGCGGGCGCCTGATCGGCCCCGACGTGGAGTTCGTCGGGGCGTCGTTCGACTCGCGCACCACCCGGCCCGGCCAGCTCTTCGTCCCGATCGTCGCCGTACGCAACGGGCACGAGTTCGTCGGGGCGGCCCGCGAGGCCGGAGCTGCGGTGCACCTGACGAGCGAGCCCGATCCGTTCCGGCGCTCGGGGACGGCCATCGAGGTCGCCGACACCGGCGACGCGCTCCTCGCACTCGCTGGGTGGGCGCGCCGACGGCTCGACGCGACCGTGGTGGGTGTGACGGGCAGCGTCGGCAAGACGACGAC
This sequence comes from Ilumatobacteraceae bacterium, assembly GCA_963715285.1. Lineage (GTDB taxonomy): Bacteria > Actinomycetota > Acidimicrobiia > Acidimicrobiales > Ilumatobacteraceae > Sva-07. The sequence continues at coordinate 147,723 of CAVQRU010000009.1, forward strand.
GAAGGACATGATCGCGGTCGCCTGCGCGGCGGGACGCCGGACGACGGCCAACGAACGCAGCTTCAACAACGACCAGGGGCTCCCGGTCACGATCCTGAACGCCCCCGACGACACCGACGTGCTCGTGCTCGAGATGGGCATGCGGGGCTTCGGCCACATCGCCCGGCTGTGCGAGATCGCCCGTCCCGACGTGGGGGTCGTCACGGTCGTCGGCCACGCCCACACCGACCTCGTCGGCGGCCTCGACGGCGTGGCGAGGGCGAAGGGTGAGCTCGTGGAAGCGCTTCCGGCGTCCGGCACGGCGATCCTCAACGCCGACGACGAACGAGTCGCCGCGATGGCGGCGCGAACCGGTGCGTCGGTCGTCACCTACGGCTGGGCGGGCGACGTACGACCGGCCGACATCGAGCTCGACGAGCGAGCGCGGGCTCGCTTCGTGGTGCACACGCCGTGGGGACGTGCCGATGTCACGTTGCCGGTCCCGGGGATGCACATGGTGTCCAACGCGCTCGCGGCCTTGGCGGTCGCCGGCACGGTCGGCGTCGACCTCGACGCTGCGGCGACAGCGTTGGCCGACGTGTCGGTGTCGGGCATGCGGATGGAGGTGCTGGTCACGTCGAGCGGGGCGACGATCGTCAACGACGCCTACAACGCCAACCCCACGTCGATGGCGGCCGCACTCGATGCGCTGGCCGCGATCCACGCCGAACGGCGTATCGCCGTGCTCGGGCTGATGGCCGAGATCGAGGATCCCGAGCAGGCCCACCGCGCGATCGCCGTGCACGCCGAGGACCTCGGTGTCGAGTTGATCGCGGTGGGGACGGACCTCTACGGCATCGAGCCGGTCGACGACGTACCGAGTGCGGTGGGAGCGCTCGGGCCCCGTGACGCCGTACTCGTGAAGGCGAGCCGGTCCGCCGGGCTGGAACGGGTCGTCACCGCCCTCGAGCGTGTCTAGACGAGCCGTGACGCGTTCGTCGGCGTGAACGGCTCGCCGCCGTCCTCCTCGGGCAGGAACGCATCAGGAGGCAGGCGTCGCAGGTCGACCCACCATGCGAGGAAGAACGCGAAGACCGCACCGAACCCGAGCACCGCCCGCGCCCCGATCCACTCGATCACGACGCCGAACAGCAGGTTGCCGATCGGAACCGTGCCGCCGAACACCATGAACCACAGCGGCATCACGGTGGCCCGCTCGGTGTTCTTCATGTTGAGCTGCAGCGTGGTGGTGATCGCCGTCGCCGTCATGAAGTAGAAGAACCCGAGCACGAACCCGACCGGGAAGGCGAGTTCGGGACCCCGCAGCTGTGAGAAGACACCCAGCGCGATGCCGAAGCCGACGAAGCCGCGCACGATCAGCACCTTGCGGTCGACGCGCGACAGGAACGTGCCCACCGAGATCGCCCCGAAGAACGCGCCCGCACCCCAGATCGCGTAGAGCCAGCGGTACGTCGCGCTCGCCGGGGAGATGTCGAGGTTGAGTCGCACGACCGACGGGAACAGCCCGATGTAGACGAGGCTGAACAGCGAGAACAGGAACATGCCGAGCAGCAACCGGCTGAGCACCTGACGGTGCCTGGCGATCGTGACGCCGGTGAGGAGACTGCGCCAGCCCTTGGCGGTGTTGCCGCTGCGCACGTCGGGCATCCGCACGATGAGCAGGGCGGCGATGAAGAACAGGTAGGTCGCGGCGTTGACGAGGAAGATGCTCGAGACGCTCATGCCTGCGACGGCGAGGATCGCGGCGAGGACGGGTCCGATCACGCGGGTGCCGTTGATCATCGCCGAGTTGAGGCTGATCGCTCCTGGCAGGTCCTGGCGGTGCACCAGGAGCGGCATCGACGACTGGAACGCCGGTGCGTTGAGTGCGTTGGCGACACCGATCCCGAGTTGCGCCACGAAGATCGTCCAGAGTTCGGTCTCCGCGGCGACGAAGTAGGCGATCGCGATCGTGAGCACCACCGAGGCGCTCTGCATCGTCAGCTGCAGTTTCTGTTTCGACACCCGGTCGGCGAGCACGCCGCCGGGGATCGACAGCACGAGGAGTGGACCGAGCTGCATGAACACCATCAGGCCGACCAGTGCGGGGCGGCCCGTGCGGTCGTCGATGTAGGCCGGCAGCGTGAAGTTCTGCATCCACGTGCCGATGTTCGACAGCGCGAGCCCGATGAAGATGATCCGGAACCCTCGGTACGACAGTGCGGCCCGGGCGGTGCCGGGTGTTCGTCCGTGGGTCGGCGGAGTGTCGATCTCGCTGGGAGCGGTCATCGTGGGGTCATGGGCGGTGGGACCGGGTCATCACTTGACCCGCGGGTCAAGTTACCGCACCGTGCGGACACCGGCTCGCTCGTCAGCGGAACTGGCGGAAGCAGGTGCGGATGTCGTCGACGTAGAGCTCGGGCACCTCGAAGGCGGCGAAGTGTCCGCCCTTCGGTTGTTCCTGCCAGTGGCGGATGTCGGTGAACGCCCCCTCGACCCAGCGGCGAACCGGCGGGACGATCTCCTTCGGGTAGACGGCGAAGCCGGACGGAATCGTGACCGTCTTCGGCCGGGGACCCCGGCCGAAGCTCTCCCAGTAGATCCTCGCCGACGAGGCGCCCGTGCCGTTGATCCAGTACAGCATCACGTTGTCGAGCAGTTCGTCTCGCGTGAGGACGTTCTCCGGATGTCCGTCGCAGTCGGTCCAGGCCCAGAACTTCTCGAGGATCCAGGCGGCTTGCGCCGCCGGTGAGTCGACGAGGCCGTAGCCGACCGACTGTGGCCGTGTCGACTGCTGTTTGGAGTACCCCGAGTCCCAGTCGGCGTAGTACTTCAGGCCGTCGAGCGCCCGCTGTTCCTCGGGCGTCGGCTCGCCGCCGGGCACCGGGCGCGCCCCCATCGCGAGTGTGACGTGGATCGCCGCACAGTGCTCGACGTCGTCGCCGCCGATCGCCGTGGTCACCGCGGAGCCCCAGTCGCCGCCCTGCGCGACGTAGCGGCCGTAGCCGAGGTCGGCCATCAGGCGAGCGAAGAGCCCGGCGATCCTCCGGACGGTCCAGCCCGTCGCCCGCGGCTTGCCGGAGAACCCGAAGCCGGGGAGCGACGGAGCGACGACGTGGAACGCGTCGGTCGCAGCGCCGCCGTGCTTCGTCGGATCCGTCAAGGGTTCGATGACCTTGTGGAACTCGACGATCGAGCCGGGCCAGCCATGGGTGATCAACAGCGGCATCGCGTCGGCGTGCGGTGAGCGCACGTGCACGAAGTGCAGGCCGGGTTCGCCGAGCCCGTCGACCGGAACCGTGTACTGGTCGAACCGGTTCAGGAATGCCTCGCGCGCTCGCCAGTCGTACCCGTCGGCCCAGTACTCGCACACGTCCTGCACGTAGCCGAGCGGGGTCCCCTGCGACCAGTCGTCGACCAACTCCCGCTCTGGCCAGCGGGTGTTGCGCAACCGCGCCCGCAGATCGTCGAGGACACGGTCGGGAACGTCGATGGTGAACGATGCGATGTCCATCGGTGCGACCCTATGGCGCGGACGCGATGCCGCGGCTGAGTTCGAGGAAGGTCATCCCGCTGTCGAGCAGCACCGGCAGTCCGGTCACCGGGTCGTGGAACGAGAACCTGTCGTAGACGGTCGGACGAGTCCAGATGGCCCTGATGGCGATGCCGTCGCGGTGAACCACGGCGACGCCCGTTCCGACGGTGATGGGCACCGGTGAACGACTGTCGACGGCAGAGGGGACGTAGTCGGTGGAGATGTGGACGACGTTGCGGGCGGCGATCGGCGCGCCCGAGTCGGTCACGTGAGGCCTGCCGTCCTGGGAGCGCAGGTACGCGCCCGAACGAGGGTCCCAGGTCCACTCGACCGTGACTCCGGCCATCGGAACCGTGAAGGTCGAGTCGGGACCGGTGACCGCGCCCGTCGGTGGGGTCCACGCCGGATCGATCGTCCACAGTGGCCCCGCCGGGCCCGCGATCGGCGACGCGGCGATCGCGCATGCGGGATCGATCAGCAGGTTGTGTGGTCCCGGCCGGGAAGGCTCCCGGCGGTAGCACGGCCGCGCGAGGGCGCTGAAGGGGACGAGCACGGCCGATTCCGCTGCCGAACCGATCCACGAGGTGACACCGGCATTCGCCCCGGAGTACCCGAACACCGGCCGATTCATCGCTGCCAACAGGTCGAGGTCGCCGGTGCGCGCCGATCGCACCGGGCCGAGCATGGCGGGCAGTTGCGACTGGAACAGCGCAATGAACCGGGTCACGCCCTCGGCGTTCAACTCGATGATGGCGTCTGCCCGCTCCAGTCCGATCTGCGGTCGCGCGAGTCGGTAGTTGTCGATCTTGACCGCCAGGATCGGTCGGTTCGTCACGGTCTGGTTCACTCGCGCTCCGGTGAGGGCTGCGATGCCCTCGAGCGCTGGGGCTGTCTGGTAGGTCGGCCAGATGGGGACCGCGCCCGGCCCGGGGGGAAGGATGGGCTCCACCGGCGAGGTCGCCGGCCGCGTGTCGACTCGCCGATTCGGGAACGCCGCGATCGCCTGGTCGGAGGCGACTGCGCTCACGTCGACGACGATGGCGGTGGGCTCGGAGGCATAGATGCAGACATCCCCTGCATCGTCTGCCTCCACGATCAAGCGATTCGATGCGACCGGTGCGACGTTCCCGTCGAAGTTCAGGTCGGACCTCGAGATCGCGCCGACGTCGTTGCGGGGGAGCCCGCTCGCGCAGGCATAGGCCGTGAGAAACCCGGTGGTGTCGGCCCAGTCGACCGTGAGCTGACCGAGCACGGTGGCGCCGCCGACGGCCTCGGGGACGTTCAGGCGCAGCGGCTCGTCCGGCGTGACGACCCGTTCGTCGAGGCCGGCACGTCGGGTGTCGACGCGACGATTGGGGAACGCCTCGATGCCGGTGTCCGCGATCCCGTTGATGTCGACGATCAGGGCTGCGGGCGCGGAGCTGAGAAAGCAGACGTCACCGTCGTCGTCGGCTCGGACGATCAGCCGGTTGGACGCCACGGCGGACACCTTGCCGTCGAAGTTGAGATCCGATTTGACGATCTCGCCCTCCGCGTCCTGTTCGATGCCGGCGTCGCAGGCGTAGGCAGTGACGTAGCCCGCTGTCGTCGCCCAGTCGACCGTGAGTTGGCCGATGACGGTCTTGCCCATCGACGCCTCCGGGACCGCCACCCGCAGCGTCCCTCCGGCGGGGATCACCCGGCGGCCGATCGGTGCCTGGCGGGTGTCGGTGCGGCGATTCGGGATCGACGTGATGCCGCGGTCGAACGACACGGCGTTGACATCGATGATCATCTCGACGGGAGCGGAGGTGTAGAAGCACACGTCGCCGGCGTCGTCTGCCTCCACGATCAGTCGATTCGAGGCGACCGGTGTGACCCGTCCGTCGAAGTTGAGATCGGATCGGCCGCCGCCGCCGCTGCTGGCCGACAACCCGTTGCTGCAGGGGAAGGCCGTCACGAATCCGGTCGTGCGAGCCCGGTCGACCGTGACCTGACCGATGACGGTCTTGCCACCGAATGCCTCGGGAACCGACACCCGGAGCACCTCGCCCGCCGAGACGAGACCGTCGGCCGACCGTCCGGATGGCCCGACCGTCGTCGCCGTCGCAAGGAGTGCGAGCGTGATGAACGTGAACACGCGTCGGCTCGATCGGGACACGGATGGGAACGTAGTGCATCGACGCGTCCGGATGCCTGCGGGCGCGGTGGGACACGGGTGGTCAAGCGCGAGTGGCCAGGCGCGAAGGGTCAGGCGCGAGTGGTCAGGCGCGAGTGGGGGCGGGCCCGTCGGAGGGTGGGCCGGCGAAGAGCTGAGCCTTCTCCATCCAGTCGCGGGCGGCGGCGCCGGTGACGACGAGGGCGGTGTCGTCGACGTGGCGACGCTGGGTGGTGACGAGACAGAAGTCGAGCGCCGGCCCGACGATCGACTCGGCTGCGTCCTCGGGTCCGAATCGCCACGTGTCGCCGGACGGGGACGTCAGCTCGACTCGGACCGGCGTGGTGGGAACGTCGAGGCCCCGATTCACGTAGGTCCAGCCACGGGTGATGAACCCGAGCTGCGAGATGTGACGGAGACGATCGGTCGGTTCACGGACGGCGGCGTCGCCCTCGTTCGAGATGGCGTCGACGATGTCCTGGCCGTGCGCCCAGGCCTCCATCAGGCGAGCTGTCAGGAACGATTTCGCGCCCATCGACGGCCCGTACCACGCGACGCGGGTGTCGTTGTCGAGCGTGGCGCCGGCCGCGGCGAGTGCGTCTCGGTTGGCCCGCCACGCGGTCAGCAGTTCCTCCGGCGTCATCGCCCGGTACGAACCGAGCGTGATGTCGTCGGCCGACCCGCCCGTGGTGCCGGCCCCCAGCAGGACGTTCATCTGCTCGGTGAAGCCGTCGGGGTCGACGATCGCGAGGGCCGCCGTGCCGTCGAAGTAGGTGAGGTGACCGATCTGATCGGCGATCGTCCACCCGGGGCTCGGCGTGGGGAGCTGCCACTGCGCCGGGGTGAGCGATGCCACCACGTCGTCGAGTGCCTGTTGTTCGGCCACCAGGTCGTCGAGCACTTCACGCACATCCATGCCTCAGGTGTACCCGATCGCCCTGGCTCGGCGAGAGCCAGGGGACCTTGCCGATCGTGCGCCGACGCGGCACGGTCTCGTCGAGGGTGCCTCAACTACGGTGACGTCCGTGACCATCGGGACCGTCCTGCGAAGCCGACTCGACACGAGATCCACCGAGTACCAGGAGAACCTCGCCCAGATGCAACGCCTGTGGGACGGCGTCGCGGAGGAGTTGGCCTCGGTGCCGACGATCGGAGGACAGCGCTACGTCGACCGGCACCGCAAGCGGGGCAAGATGCTGGTCCGTGAGCGCATCGAGGCGTTGATCGACCCCGACACGCCGTTCCTCGAACTGAGCCCGCTCGCCGGTTGGGGTACGCAGGACCCCGTCGGCGTGGGCTCGGCCTGCGGCATCGGGATCGTCGAGGGCGTCGAGTGCGCGATCACCGGATCCGACATGACGTACCGCGGTGGATCAGCCAACCCGACCTCGTGGAAGAAGACCTCGCGGTTCAACGAGATCGCCCGCGAGAACCGGCTGCCGGTGATCAACCTCAACGAGTCGGCGGGAGCCGACCTGCCTCGCCAGGCCGACCTGTTCATCCAGGGCGGCGCCAGCTTCCGTGACCTGACGCAACTGTCGAAGCTCGGCATCCCGACGATCACGATGGCATTCGGACCGAACACGGCCGGCGGTGCCTACACGCCGGGGATGAGCGACTACACCGTGTTCGTCAAGGAGCGGGGCACCGCGTACCTCGGAGGCCCACCGTTGGTGAAGATGGCGATCGACGAGATCGTCGACGAGGAGACGCTCGGCGGCGCGGAGATGCATTCGCGCACGAGCGGGTTGTCCGACTACCTGGCCGTGGACGAACTCGATGCGATCCGCATCACCCGCTCGATCGTGCGTCACCTGCGTTGGTCGAAGCTCGGACCCGGCGCAACCGAGCCCGACGACCCGCCGCTCTACGATCCGGCCGAGCTCCTCGGGTGTGCCTCGGCCGACGTCCGGATCCCGTTCGACATCCGCGAAGTGCTGGCCCGCTTGCTCGACGGCAGCCGCTTCGAGGAGTTCAAGCCGCTCTACGGCGACAAGCTCGTGTGCGGGTGGGGATCGATCCACGGCTTCCCGGTCGGCATCCTCGGCAACAACGGGATCCTGTTCTCCGAGGAGGCGTCGAAGGCCGCCCAGTTCATCCAGTTGTGCAACAAGCGCGACATCCCGCTCGCCTTCCTCCACAACATCACCGGGTTCATGGTGGGCTCGAAGGCCGAGCAGGGCGGCATCATCCGCAACGGCGCCAAGATGATCAATGCGGTGTCGAACTCGACCGTGCCGCACTTCAACCTGATGGTCGGTGCGAGTTACGGCGCGGGCAACTACGGCATGGCGGGCAAGGCCTACAACCCCCGGTTCATCTTCTCCTGGCCGAACCACCGGGTGGCGGTGATGGGGCCGAAGCAGCTGGCGGGTGTGATGGAGATCGTCGCTCGAAACGCCGCAGCCGGCCGGGGAATGGAGGTCGACGAGGAGGCGCTCGCCGCGCAGACCGCCGGCCTCGAAGCGCAGATCGAGAACGAGTCGACGGCGCTGTTCTCGACCGGGCGGCTCTGGGACGACGGGATCATCCATCCGGCCGACTCCCGCACGGTGATGGGTATGGCGTTGTCGGCGGTGCACAGCAACGTGGTGCAGGGCGCCACCGAGTACGGCGTGTGGAGGCACTGATGGAACCCCTCCGACACGGCATCTCCCGCCTCCTGATCGCCAACCGTGGCGAGATCGCCGTACGCATCGCCCGCACCGCCCACCGGTTGGGGATCGACACGGTCGGTGTGTACTCCGAGCCCGATCGCAATGCGCTGCACGTCGACTCGGTCGACGTCGCGATCGCGCTGGGTGGGGCGACCCCAGCGGAGTCGTACCTGCGAGGCGACGCCGTGATCGCCGCTGCGCGCTCGGCCGGCGCCGACGCGGTCCATCCTGGCTATGGATTCCTCGCCGAGAACGCTGCGTTCGCGCAGGCGGTGATCGACGCCGGGCTCACGTGGGTCGGGCCGACTCCCGACCAGATCACGCTGCTCGGCGACAAGGTCGCGGCAAAACGAGCGGCGCTGGCGGCGGACGTCCCGACCACGTCGATGATCGAGGTGCGCGACGGCCGCGTGGTCGACGGCGCCGAGGTCGAGTACCCGGCGCTGGTGAAGGCGGCGGCGGGCGGCGGCGGGCGCGGCATGCGCGTCGTGCGGAGCGCGGACGAACTGGACGACGCGGTGGCAGCGGCATCTCGCGAGGCGTTGTCTGCGTTCGGTGACGGCACGGTGTTCATCGAGCCGTACCTGGAGCGGGGCCGACACGTCGAGGTGCAGATCATGGGCGACCGCCACGGCAACGTCGTCCATCTCGGCGAGCGCGAGTGCTCGATCCAGCGCCGCAACCAGAAGATCGTCGAGGAGTCGCCATCCGCCGGCATCACCCCGGAGATCCGAGCCGCGCTGTGCGGCGGCGCGGTCGCGTTGGCCCGCCACGTCGGCTACGAGGGCGCGGGAACCGTCGAGTTCATGGTCGGGGCATCGGGCTCGGGTCCCACGATCACGTTCCTGGAGGTCAACACGCGGCTCCAGGTGGAGCACCCGGTGACCGAGGCGGTGACCGGTCTCGACCTCGTCGAGCTGCAACTCCTGGTCGCCGCCGGTGAGCCGCTGCCGATCACCCAGGACGACGTCACGGTCACCGGTCACGCGATCGAGGTGCGTGTCGTGGCGGAGGATCCGGCGGCGGGCTGGATGCCGTCGACGGGCCGCATCGACCGGTTCGTCGTCGGCGACGGACAACACGGGTCAGACCCCACTTGTCTCGTCCGGGTCGACACCGGGGTTCGCGATGGCTCCGAGATCTCCTCCGACTACGACTCGCTGGTCGCCAAGGTGATCGCCCACGCCCCGACCCGCGTGGGCGCCGCCCGACAGCTGGCCCGTGCGCTGCGAGCGTCGCAGGTCACGGGGATCCGCAGCAACCTCGACACGCTGGTCGCGATCCTCGACGAGGCCGACTATCTCGCCGCCGACACGCCGACCGCCTACCTCGACGAACACCCCGAGGTGCTCGCCGCGTCGGGTCCGACCGGCGATGCCCGGGTGGCGCTGTTGCTCGGCGCGGTGTTCGCATTGGAGGACGAGCATCGCCGCAGCGATCACGTCACGGGGTTCGCGCCGTCGGGTTGGCGCAACCTGCGAACGCAGGGCCAACGACAGGTGTGGGTCGATCCGGGCGGCGAGCACCTGCACGTCGAGTACGAGATGGGAGCTGCGTGGCAGTCGGGCGGTGGCGAGCTGGGTTCGGCGACCGTCCGGCTCGGACCGTGGCCGGAGCCCGACGTCGACACCGGTGCCCTCGCCGCCGACGAACGCCCGGTCTTGACGGTGCGCCTGCTCGATCGCACGGCCGGTCGACAAGTGATCGAGGTCGACGGGCGCCGCCAGGTCGTGCACGCCGAGGTGGTGCACCACCCGCTCGGGCTCGATGACGACGGCGTCGGTGCGGTCACGGTGCACGTCCGCAGTACCTCTGGCGCACTCACGTTGACGCGGGTTCCCCGGTTCGCGCTGCACGACGCCGAGTCGGCGACCGGCGGGCCGATCAGCCCGTTGCCCGGCACCGTGATCGCCGTGCACGTCGAGGCGGGTGCGTCGGTCGTCGACGGTCAGCTCCTGATGGTCGTCGAGGCGATGAAGATGGAGCACAAGATCGTTGCGTCCGGCGATGCGACGGTGACCGACGTCCGTTTCGCCGTCGGTGACCGTGTCGACACCGGCGACCTGCTGGTCGCCCTGGAGCACCACGAGGAGGCTGGTTCGTGACCGCCGCACCCGGCGAGCCGATCCGCATCGCCAACTGCTCCGGTTTCTTCGGCGATCGTCCGAGCGGCGCGCTCGAGATGGTCGAAGGTGGTCCCATCGACGTGCTCACCGGCGACTGGCTCGCCGAACTCACCATGCTGATCCTCAGCCGGATCCGGGCCAAGCAGCCGGGCCGGGGCTTCGCCCGCACGTTCGTCACCCAGATGGAGCAGGTGATGGGCACCTGCCTCGATCGCGGCATCAAGGTCGTCTCGAACGCCGGCGGTCTCGATCCCGGTGGATGCGCGGATGCCGTCGCCGAGGTCGCCGACCGGCTCGGGCTGTCGCCGACGATCGCCTACGTCGACGGCGACGACCTGCTGCCGCGCGTCGTCGAACTCGCCGAGTCCGGCGCGCTGCAACCGTTCGGAACCGGCTCCGACCTCGGCGACCCGACTCGGTTCCTCACGGCGAACGCGTATCTCGGCTGCTTCGGCATCGTCGAGGCCCTCACGAGAGGCGCCGACATCGTGATCACGGGTCGGGTGACCGACGCCGCGGTCACCTGCGGCCCCGCGGCGTGGCACCACGGCTGGCAGCGCAACGACTTCGATCAGCTCGCCGGCGGCGTCGTGGCGGGCCACATCATCGAGTGCAGCGCGCAGGTCACCGGCGGCAACTACTCGTTCTTCCACGAGATCGAGGGGCACACGGAGGTGGGCGGTCGTGCTCGATTCGGGTTCCCGTGGGCCGACGTCGCGGGGGACGGCTCGTGTGTGATCGGCAAGCACGACGGCACCGGCGGCGTCGTCAACGTCGAGACGGTCACATCACAGCTGCTCTACGAGATCGGTGGTCCCGACTATCTGGGTCCGGACGTGACCGCCCGGTTCGACACGATCGAGGTCGAGCAGACCGGCCGCGATCGTGTGCGCGTGTCCGGCGTGAAGGGGCAGGCCCCGCCGCCGACGCTCAAGGTGGCGATGAACGAACTGGGCGGCTACCGCAACTCGTTCACCGTGGCGCTGACCGGTCTCGACATCGACGCGAAGGCGGCGTTCGCCCAGGCGACGTTCTGGGATGCCTGCCCGTACGGGCCCGACGACTTCGCGTTCATCGAATCGAAGGTGGTCCACACCGACAAACCGGATCCGGCGACGCAGGAGGAGGCGACCGCGATCTGGCGGGTCACGGTGAAGGACCCCGACGAGCGCAAGGTCGGCCGAGCCTTCGCCGACGCGATGGTGCACACGGTGCTGGCCGGGATCCCCGGCATGTACGGTCTCGGCGGCGGCCCGAGTGCCGCATCGCCGTTCGGTGTGTACCGCCCCGCCACCGTGCCGAGCGAGCTCGTACCGCAGTACGTGCATGTGAACGGCACCACGACGCAGGTCGACTCGGTCGCACCGACCGGCGCCCCGATCGAGGTGCCGCTGGCCGCGGTGGGCGACCACATCCCAGCCTCGGACGGCGGGCTCGTCGAGACGCCGCTCGGGGCGTTCGTCGGAACCCGCTCCGGTGACAAGGGCGGCGATGCCAACCTCGGGGTGTACGCCCGCAGCGATGCCGGCTGGGCCTGGATCGACGCCGAGTTGACCGTCGGCCGACTGCAGGAACTGCTGCCCGAGACGGCAACGCTCGCCGTGGATCGGTACCGCTACCCGAACCTGCGGGCGTTGAACTTCGTGATCCGCGGTCTCCTGCAGGAGGGCGTCGCAGCCTCGACCCGACAGGACGCGCAGGCCAAGGCCCTGGGGGAGTGGCTGCGGGCTCGGATGGTCCGGGTGCCCGAGTCAGTGGTCAGCTGACCTCGTTGCCCTGAGGGTCGGTGACGTGCCAGGTGCCGTCGTCGTCTCGAAACACCTGGAATCCGCGCTCCTTCAGGTGATGGTGGCCATGGCAGAGGCCGCCGCCGTTTCGTGGGACGGTGGCGCCGTGGGCTTTCCAGGCGAGGGAATGATCGGCGTCGCACCAGGCGGTGGGACGGTCGCAGCCGATCCAGACGCAGGTGGTCGACAGCAACATGACGGCGTCGCGTGATGCATCGCGGAAGAGGCGTTGGCGGCGGCCGAGGTCGATGATGGTGCCGGAGCTGTCGTAGACGACGCGTCGGATGTGGCCGATGAGGGCGGTGGTGATGGCGTCGTCGGGATGGAGGCGGCGGCGCGGGCCATGGCGAGGGGGGCGTCGGCGGTTCGTTGCGGCTGGGTTCGGGTGAGATCGTCGGTGGTCGCGGTCTCGCCGAGTCGGTGGTGGGCGTCGGTCCAGTCGGTGTGCCATTCGGCTTCGAGGAACCAGGAGAAGATCTCGTTGAACTCGGCCCCGGCCGGCTCGGCGAGGTTGCCGGTCAGGGTCCAGCCGCCCTCGGGGCGGGGTCGCAGGGTGACGTTGCGGCCCACTCGGGCAGGGCGTGGTGGAGTCGGGCGGTCTGGACGCGACGATGCGCTTCCGGGCCCGACAGGCGACCCAGGTGCTTCACGACGGTCTTGGTCGAGAAGAACCCCTGCGCCCGGAACGGATTCGAACGATCGATGGCACCCGCCGCCGTGACGGCTGCTGCTTCCACCATCCGACGCAACCCCTCGATGGCTTCCAACCAGGCTCGAAGACCATCGGCATCCAATCCGGCCGGGTCGACATCGCCGAGCTGTGCCAGCGCGGCCGACGCACGGGCAGCGACACCACGAGCCCGATCGGCAGGTGGGTCGGCATCGATCGACTCCACCAATCGCAACCGGATCGACTCGAGGCTCTCGACGCCCGCCAACCCGCCAGCACCTCCCGCACGTCCTGCGGTCTCGTCGACGCCGACCGAACTCATACCTCCATCATGACGAAGGGGTGTGTCAGGGTTGTCACGACGATCGCTCGCTCCCGGCCCTACTCCAGAAGCGTATGTGCCCAGTCTCCGTCAGCCGGGCTTCGGTTGGGCGGGTACCATCCGAAGATGACGGGATTCGAGTCGGTGTGTGTCGCGGCGGTCCAGGCGACGCCGGTCGTCCTCGACGCCGAAGCGACCGTCGACAAGGCCATCGACCTCCTCGGCGATGCAGCGGATCGTGGCGCGACCCTGGTCGTGTTCCCGGAGTGCTTCGTGTCGGTGTACCCGAGCGTGGCGTGGGCAGCGCAGGCGGCGAGCTGGGCCAGGGGCTGTGATGTGCTGTGGGAGCGGATGTGGGCGTCGAGCATCGACGTTCGCGGGCCGCTGGTCGATCGACTGGTCACGGCGTGCGCGGACCGGGGCGTCCATGTCGCCATCGGCATCAACGAACGTGAGGACGACCGGCCCGGCTCGCTCTACAACACATTGCTGGTGATCGGCGGCGAGGGGGTGTTGCACCGGCACCGCAAGCTGATGCCGACGATGCACGAGCGTGTGTTCCACGGCGTGGGCGCAGGTGACGATCTCGGCGTGGTCGAGCTTCCGGGAAGCGCCAGGGTGGGTGGCCTCATCTGTTGGGAGAACCGGATGCCGCTGGCGCGGTGGCGTGTCTACGAGGGTGGGCCACAGATCTGGCTGGCGCCGACCGCTGACGACAGCGACGGCTGGATCGCGTCGATGCGACACATCGCCATCGAGGCAGGGGCGTTCGTGGTGAGCGTGCCTCAGTACATCCCGGCGAGCGCGTTCCCGGACGACTTCCCGGTGGCGTTGCCCGACGACGTCGATGTCTTCGGCCGCGGGGGAGCGTGCATCGTGTCGCCCGGCGGCGAGCTGATTGCCGGCCCGCTCTACGACACGGAGGGGACCGTCATCGCAGAGTGCGATCTTCGCGAGTCGCTGCACGCGAAGCGGTACTTCGACGTGGTCGGGCACTATGGCCGGGCCGACGTGCTCGCGCCGAGCCACCCAGCTCTCCCGTAGGGAGCCCACCAGGGTCATCGGTCGGGGCGCTCGCGTTCGACCGGATCGCTCAGGTGATCCAGCAGCCGATCGAGGAACTGTCGCTGTGCGGCGATGATCCTGGTCCGCGCCGCCTCGACGTCGAACCACTCGACACGATCCAGCTCCGGGAAGGTCTGCATGCGCCCCGACTTCGGTGGCCACTCGATCTCGAACGTGTTGCTCGTGGTGGTCGATGCATCGAGATCGCCGCCCGCCGCGAATGCCCGCACGACCTTTCCGCCCGGCTGACGCACCTCGCCGAGGTCGGCAAACGAGGTCGCGGGCACCGGCACACCGATCTCCTCCTCGAACTCGCGGCACGCCGCCACGAGCGCGTCCTCGTTCGAGTCGTACTCGCCCTTGGGAATGGTCCAGGCGCCGCTGTCCTTGCGGGCCCAGAACGGGCCACCCATGTGGCCGAGCATCACCTCGACCCGACCGTCGGCCAACCGGTACAGCACGATCCCCGCGCTCCGTCGCATGCCCGAGTGTGACATCTGGGGTCAGACCCCAGATGTCACACTGACCAGCCGCAGGACGACGCGGGCCTGCTCGGCGCTGGCCGCCTGATCGACGGTCGCTTCGAAGCGCCACTCGTTGGTGTCGTCGGGGTCGCGCAGGATCTGGGTGACGTGGCCCGTCGAGCGGTCGTAGTGGAACAGTTCGCCGGAACGAGCTCCCGGATCGGTGAGGATCTCGTCGTGCTCGGCCCAGTACGGCTGCATCGCCTCGATCAGGGTCTCGCCCGACGACCACACCTCCCGGTCGGCGTCGGCGACGATCTCGTCGTAGCCACGACGGCGAGCCAGCTTCTGTACCCAGTCGAACGCCCGGTTGCGCACCATCACCCGGAACGCCCGCTGGTCGTCGACGATCGTGCGCTCGCCGGTCGGCAGACCCGGCCGGAGGTCGTCGATCGATCCTCCCTCGGCCAGCAGGTCTTCCGGGTGCAACAGCCGCTCCCACTCGTCGATCAGGCTCGAGTCGACCTGGCGGACCACCGCGCCGAGCCACGCCACGATGTCGCCGAGTTCGGCGGTCGCCAGCTCCTCGGGCACGTTCTGCACGAGACCCTTGTAGACGTCGGACAGGTAGCGCAGGACGACGCCCTCGGACCGCTTGAGCCCGTAGTCGTTGACGTACTCGCCGAACGTCATCGCCCGCTCGTACATCTCGCGCACGATGGCCTTCGGTGCCACCGTGTCGCCACCCACCCACGGATGGCGGGTCCGGAATTCGTTGAAGTTCCCGTAGATCCACGCTTCGTTCGGCTTCGGGTACTCGACCTGCGAGAGGCGCTCCATGCGCTCCTCGTACTCGACGCCGGACGACTTCATCTCGGCCATCAGCTCGTCCTTGGCGCGCTTGACCTGCGCGGCGAGGATCACGCCCGGGTTCTCCTGCACCGACTCGATGATCGTCAGCATGTTGAGCGCGTGGTCGATCGCGTCCCCCGAGCCCGGCGGCCGGCCCGAGTCGTGATCCGACCCGAGATCGATTTCGGCGGCTGCTTCGGCCTCGGCGGCGGGCAGGGCGTGGAGCGCTTCCACCGCCCACAGCGAGAGCGGCTGATGCAGTGCGAACTGGTCCTGCAGGTCGAAGTTGACACGAACCCGACGCCCGAACTCGTCGGGTTCGTCGGGGAACTCCAGCATCTCGGCGTCGACCAGCGACCGGTAGATCGCGATCGCCCGTCGGATGTGCGCCCGCTGGCGGCGTCTCGGTTCGTGGTTGTCGGTCAAGAGTGTCCGCACGGCACGGCACCCGTCGATCTCCGTACCGTCAGCGTCGTGGACGACCGGGCGGTCGAGCAGGTTCATCACCATCTGGTGGCTCACCTGGAAGTGCGACTTCAGCTCCTCGGGCTCGCCGGTGACCAGTCGGTCGAACGTCTCCTGGGTCCAGTGGGCGTAGCCGCGCTCGGGCTGCTTCTTCTTGACCACCTTCTTCTTGCCGCTCGCGGCGGCCTTCTCACCGAGCCGCTGGTTCTCCACGACGTGCTCGGGCGCCTGCACCCACACGTCACCGCGATCGTCGAACCCCTTGCGACCTGCCCGCCCGCCGATCTGTGCGAACTCGCGGTTGGACAGGATCCGCACACTGGAGCCGTCGTACTTGCACAGTTGGGTGAACAACACCGAGCGGATCGGCACGTTGACGCCGACGCCGAGGGTGTCGGTGCCACAGATGATCTTCAGCAACCCGTCCTGGGCGAGCTTCTCCACCAGCAGCCGGTACTTCGGGAGGAGGCCGGCGTGGTGGACGCCGACCCCGGCGGTGATGAACCGTCGCAGATCCTTGCCGATCGGCGAGTCGAAGCGGAACCCGGCGAGCGCCTCCTTCACCTTCGCCTTCTCGTCCTTGGTCAGCGGATCGAGCGCCAGGTAGTTCTGCGCCGCCTCGGTCGCGTCCTTCTGGGTGAAGTGCACGAGGTAGATCGGCGCTCGACCGGACTCGAGCAGCGACGTGACGCTGTGGTGGAGCGTGCTCGTTCGGTACTCGAAGTCGAGCGGCACCGGTCGCTGCACCGACTTGACGACGGTCGTGTCGCGCCCGCTCCGCTCCGTGAGGTCCCGCCGGAAGAACTCGACGTTGCCGAGCGTCGCCGACATCAACAGGAACTGGGTCTGGGGGAGTTCCAGGAGTGGCACCTGCCAGGCCCACCCGCGCTGTGGGTCGCCGTAGTAGTGGAACTCGTCGACGACAGCGAGGTCGACCGGCGCATCGCGCCCGTCGCGCAACGCCCAGTTGGCGAGGATTTCCTGGGTGCAGCAGATGATGGGTGCCTCGGGGTTGACGGCGGCGTCGCCGGTGACCATCCCGACCCGCTCGGACCCGAACTCCCGGCACAGCGCGAAGAACTTCTCGCTCACCAGCGCCTTGATCGGAGCCGTGTACACGCTCCGTTTGCCCTCGGCGAGCGCCGCGAAGTGCGCGGCGGCCGCCACCAGCGACTTGCCCGACCCGGTCGGCGTGTTGAGGATCACGTGGTTGCCGAGCACGACCTCGAAGATCGCCTCCTCCTGAGCGGGGTACAGCTCGAGGCCGATCTCGTCGACGTAGTCGGTGAACCCGCCGAGGATCGCGTCACCGTCGATCGTGCCGTCGGCCAGCCGTGCACCCGGGCCCGGAAGGTGGCGGATCAGCGGTGGATCCGCGGCGGTTGGCGACGTCATCTCGGTTCGAGGGTACGCACGGATCGGTCAGGTGACTCGTTCGACCAGCGCCTGCATCGTCGCTCGTTCGGCATCGGACTGGTTCGGGTCGAGCAGCCGGAGCTCCAGGGCGGTCGGCAACATCCGCACCGCAGTGCTCCGGTCGATCGACGAGACGAAGCCACGCACGAAGAAGCGCCGGCCGACCGCGACCACGGTGTTGACGAGCGCCGATTCGTCCGGCCGGCCGGCGGAGAGGGTGAGCCAGGTGTTCGCCGCGTCGAGGCCGGCGATGCCGATGCCCGAGTTGCTCCAGTCGATCACGATCGGGCCGTCGGTCGTGAGTACGACGTTGTTCGGATGAAGGTCGAGGTGAGCGAGGGTGTCGCCGCCGTCGACGGCGGCCGGGAGGTCGTGATCGGGGAGCGGTACACCAGCGAGCCGATCGATCAGCTCGGCGAGCTGCCGCGCCTTCGCCCTCATCGTCCACGGCCGGGCGCTCATGTCGCCGAGCATCGTCGGCCCGTCGAGTCGCTGCATGACGATGTCGGTTCCGTCGGCGTCGAACACCTCCGGGACCGGGTAGCCATGTGCTGCGCAGTGTCGCATCGTCAGCGCTTCGACCTCGGTCGACCTGCCGTCGCGGTTCCGTCGCAGCACCCGCCCGAGCCCGGCCTCGAAGACGTCACAGTCACGTCCTCTCCCGATCAACTCCCCGGTCACCGTCGCCGAAGGTAGTCGGCCCGACCCGGACCGGCCGTCCGAAACGAGCGTCGAGTGCATCGGCCACCCGGACCAGGGGCTCACCGGACGGTGTCGTGAGCCCGGTTGCGATCACCGCCGAGTCGTCGAGTTCGACGATCGTCGCCGTGCGCAAGGTCCACGGCGGATGATCGACCGGATGGTGGCGGAGCTGCCCGCGCCACTCGGCGACGGTGCCCCACCGGGCGGTCAGGAAGACGTCGAGGTCGGTCGGCTCGACGATGGGGCCGGCGTCGACCACCAGCCTCGTCGACGCGGCGGGCGACCGGGGCCAGCGTCGGCCCGTGGTCTCGTAGGTCCAACGGTCGCCGGTGCGGTCGATCGTCATCGTCGACCACACGTAGGGGAAACCGATCGACCACCGGGCGAACGCGACGATCGGCAGTCGGGTGGCGTCGAGCGACAGGAACCACACGGCCCGGTTCCCGTTCGAGTCGACCACGTAGGTGCGAACGTTCGTCTCGGCGAACGTGGAGACCCACGGCAGCGGTGGCAGGAAGCTCGGCCCTGCCCGCCGCATCCGGAACGGCACGAGTGACACCCAGGCTCGTGGCCCGGCACCGTCGTCGAACGTGTCGACCCGCAGGCCGTCGGGGAGGAGCGCCTGTACGTCGGCGGGATCGTACGGCCAGTGCACGAACGCGAGGTCGTCCCAGCGGTTCCGCAGCCATGCTCGCCGGATCGGCGCTGGACACGTCGGCGACAGGGGCTGTGGTTCGGCCGCCGTCGGTACGCTCCTCACGTGGCCAAGCATGACATCGAATCCGTCGAAGTGGACCGTCAGTCGCATGTCGAGGTCCTCTTCGAGGACGGCGTGCGCGCCCGATTCGAACTCGGCCCACTCCGTCAGGCGTGCCCCTGCGCCGACTGCAACGCCAAGCGCACCCGCGATCAGCCGGTCGCTCCCTGGATCGACAAGGGCGAGCCGATCACGATCACCGACGCCGAGCTGTCGGGTGCGTGGGGTCTCAGCCTCGACTGGAGCGACGGCCACTCCACCGGCATCTACGCCTGGGAGAAGCTGCGCGAGTGGGTGGACGCCGGCCGCGTCGGAACCGTCGACGGCTGACCGGCGCCCAGGAGTCGGTTTCAGGATGCAGTGACGGCGTCGCCGATCACCCGCGTCGCAGCAGCGATGCCCGACCCGCCGACCGGCGCGCCGAGCGCGTGGAGCGCGGCTTCGATCGTTCCCAGCGTGCCCAACAGCATCGGCGGGTTGAGGTGACCCATGTGACCGATCCGGAAGCGTGCGGTGTCGGCACCGATGCCCAGCCCCAGCGTGACGCCCATCTCGCGTTCGCAGGTCGCCCGGATGGCGGCGGCATCGATCGTGCCGGTGGTGATCGTCGTGACGGCATGTGAGCGAGCACTCGGGTCGGTGACGTTGCAGCTCAGGCCGTCGTCGGTGTGCCAGGCATCGACGGCCGCCCACACGGAGCGGGCGAGCGTCTCGTGGCGCGACCAGACGTTCTCGAGGCGCTCCTCCTGGATCATGTCGAGCGCTTCGCGCAGGCCGTACAGCAGCGGGATCGGCGGGGTGCCGTTGTAGAGCTGGTAGTGCGCCTCGACGTTGCGGCGAGACGCCCAGTCGAAGTAGCCGACTCGCATGTCGGCGCGTTCATGGGCGGCCAACGCCTTGTCGTTGGCCCACACCAGCCCCAGCCCGGGCGGGGTCATCAGCCCCTTCTGGCTGGCGCTGACCGTGACGTCGACACCCCATTCGTCCATCTCGTAGCGGTCGCAGCCGAGCGATGCGATCGCGTCGACCATCAGCAGCGCGGGGTGCCCGGCCGCGTCGATCGCACGACGGATCGCGGCGATGTCGTTGCGTACCCCGGTGGCGGTGTCGGCGAGGACCACGAGGACGTTCTTGATCTCGTGGCGCGTGTCGGCGCGCAACCGATCCTCGACGGCGGCCGGATCGACCGGGCCGTCGTCGGTACCGGGCAGGACCTCGACCTCTGCACCACTGAGGGCCGCCTGCTCCCCCCACACCACGGCGAAGGTCCCCGATTCGAGCACGAGCACCTTCTCGCCGCGTCGCATCGTGTTCGACACCGCCATCTGCCAGGCGGCATGGCCGTTGCCGATCACGATGAAGACCTCGCCCGTCGTCCGGGCGATCGCCGGCAGGTCGGCGAACAGGCTGTCGGACACGTCGAGCAGCGGGCCGTCGTAGATGTTGGGCATCGGACGGTGCATCGCTGCCAGCACGCGATCCGGGACGATCGAGGGCCCGGGGATCGCCACCTGTGGGCGGCCGTGGCGGAGCGTCATCGGGCGAGGATACGGTTCGGGGCGTCGACTGTCGCCACCTGCCGCGTGCGCTGGGTGCGGGCGTCGAGATGCACGGCGCGTCGGGGACCCCGTTCTGGCAGGTGTGGGACACTGAGGGCATGAATTCACCGGAACTTCCGGCGGGAACGGTGACGTTCCTGTTCACCGACATCGAGAACCACACCAGGTGGTGGCACGACCATGCGGTGCCGATGGCTGCTGCGCTGGCGCGACACGACGCGATCCTTCGCAACGTCATCGGCCGACACGGTGGAGTCGTCTTCGGCACCGCCGGGGATTCGTTCTCGGCGGTGTTCGCCGCGGCCACGGACGCAGTCGATGCCGCGGTGGCAGCCCAGGATGCGCTGGTCGCGGAGTGCTGGCCGCCCCCGGTGCAGATCAAGGTTCGCATGGGTCTGCACACGGGTACCGCCGAGGTCCGTGACGGCGGCTACTTCGGCCCGGAGGTCGTCCGAGCGGCTCGGATCGCAGCGGCCGGCCACGGCGGGCAGATCCTGTTGTCGACGGCGACGGCCGGATCGGTCGACTCGGTCGACGTGCGATCGCTGGGCATGCACCGCTTCAAGGGCTTCGACGACGCCGTCGAGGTGATCCAGATCGGCACTGCAACATTCCCGCCGATCCGTTCGATGACGCCCCGCCGCGACAACTTGAGTCAACACGCGGTGTCGCTCATCGGCCGTGACGCAGAGATCGGCCGCCTGTCGAACCTGACCGACAGCAACCGGCTGGTGACCGTGACCGGCTCGGGAGGTATCGGCAAGACCAGCCTCGCTGCCGCCGTTGCCCGGCGGCTCGCCGATCGTGGCGGTGCGGAGGTGTGGTGGTGCGATCTCGTCTCGGCTGCCGACGACGACGTGGTGTTCCGAGTGGCTGAGTCGGTCGGCTTGCGGACGGGGACCGACGATGCGGCCGCCGTCGCCCGGGCGCTGAGCCATCGCGATGCGGTCTGGTTGGTGCTGGACAACTGTGAGCACGTGCGAGTAGCGGTCGTGGCCGCAGTGGAGGACCTGCTGCGCGGCTCGCACGTTCATCTCATCGTCACCTCGCGGCGACCGCTCGACATCGCCGGCGAAGCCGTCGTGTCGCTCGGCCCGCTGGCTGTCGACGACGACGCTGTCGAGCTCTTCATCCGACATGCCTCGGACCGTGGTGTGGATGTTCGAGACCACCGCGAGCCGATCGCCCGGATCTGCGGTGCTCTGGACGGAATTCCCCTGGCAGTGGTGCTGGCCGCCGCTCACACGCGGGCGTTGTCGCCGCCCGACATCGAGGCCCGCCTGGAGCGACTGTTGGGGCCATCGCGTCCCGAGCGGGGCCGGGCTCGCCATCGTCACGAGACGATGGCAGCGACGATCGACTGGTCCGTCGACCTGCTCGACGATGCCGCAACCACCGCGCTCGGCGAGCTGGCCGTGTTCGCCGGGAGTTTCGATCTCGCCGCTGCCGAGGTGATTCTCGGCGCCGCGATCGAGGGCGACTGCGTCCTCGTTCTCGAGGAACTCGTCGACCACAGCCTGGTCGAGACCCACATCACGAGGGGCGTGGTCCGCTACCAGTTGCTCGAGCCGGTCAGGCAGTATGCGGCAGCGCACCTCTGGCAGGATCCCGACGTCACCCGGGATCGACACCTCGAGTACTTCCTGCAACGACTCGAAGCGGCGTTCGACCTGCTCTCGACGACGAGCTCGACCCCGATGCAGGCGCTCATCGAGTTCGACATGGACAACCTCGCTGCCGTCCACGGCTGGGCGGTCCGCAGCGGTCGGCTCGACGACGACCTCCGTCTCTACCGGCCCCTGATGCTGACCGACGAGCAGGATGTGTTCGGACCCGGCAAGTGGGCACAGCGCACCCTGGAATCGCCAGGCATCGAGCGACACGAGCGGTGGCGCGAAGCACTCGCGAAGGCGTTCCAGACGTCGGTCTTCCAGTCCTTCTGGACCATGAACGACCTGTCGACCAGCCTGTACGAACAGCTCCGGCGCGCGGGGCCCGGACCCGGGGCGGACCTGATCGAGACCCAGCTCGCCTGGACCGAGGGAACCCGCGAGCGGCGCTACGCCGCGAGCGCGGCTCGATGGGACGCGATCGAGAGCGACGACCCGTTCGTGATCTACATGCGGTACATGATCGGTTCGTACGCACGGGCGGCCGGTGCACCGAATCGATTCGGGACGGCGCAATCCAGCTTCGTCCGAGGCATCGAGTGGGCCCGGTCGATCGGTGCAACGGCCTTCGAAGCCGCACTGCGCGCCCAGGCGGCCCACATCGGCCTGGCATGCGGTGGCGACCCTCAGGCCGCACACGACCTGGCGTGCGAGGCCGCTTCGCTCGCGGCGCAGATCCCGATCGTCGAGTGGACGGCCATCGTCTGTCGTGCGAACGCGGTGTTGTCGGGGGCGTCGTCGATCCACGATCCGGTGATCGACACACTCGACACCCTTCGGTCTGCCGTTCTTTCGGGGAACGAGATCCGGCTCGCGTCGGGCCTCAACATTGCCCTCGCGCTCCTGGCGCGAGCGGATCGAATGGACGCGGCTGCCCTGGCAGGCATCGGAGGTGAACCCGCTGATCGACGGCCACTCCGTCTGGTCTCCCAGCACGCGGTCGCCCGCGCCAGGGAGGAGGTCGAGCGTGCTGGGCTCGATCTGTCGTGGATCGCTCGGCGAACGATCCACGAGCTCGAGGATCTCGTCGACTGATCGATCGGGCGTTCGTCGACCTCAGCCGAGGACGAGTTCGGCGAAGGTCGGCAACGCCATCGCCGGGCCGCTCACCAGGAACTCGGTGATGCAGGTCTCGCGCCACTTGGCCAGCTCGTCGCGGATCTTGTCCGGCGGGCCGACCAGCGCCACGTCCTCGACCATCGCCAGCGGGATCGCTGCGGCCGCTTCGGCCTTCTTGCCCTCCAGGTACAGTGCCTGGACGGTGTCGGCGACATCGCCCCAGCCCATGCGGGCGAACACCTCGTAGTGGAAGTTGGCGTCCTTCGCTCCCATGCCGCCCGCGTACAGCGCGAGGAACGGCCGCACCATGTCGGCGCACTTCTCGACGTCGTCGCCGGGGATGATCATCGCGGTGGCCGTGACCTCGAAGCGGTCCTGCTTCGTCGGATCACCCGACGCATCGAAGCCGCGCTGCAGGCACTCACGGTAGAACGCGTCGTCCTTGGGCGAGAAGAACAACGGCAGCCAGCCGTCGCAGATCTCGGCCGACAGTGCCACGTTCTTCGGCCCTTCCGCCGCAAGGTAGATCGGGATGTCGTTGCGCAGCGGATGCACGGTCGACTTGAGCGGCTTGCCGAGGTGGGCGCCGCCGTCGAACGGCAGATCGTAGAACTCGCCGTGGAACTCGACCGGCTGCTCCCGAGCGATGATCCGCCGCACGATCTCGACGTACTCGCGGGTCCGTGCGAGCGGCTTGGGGTACGGCTGGCCGTACCACCCCTCCACGACCTGCGGCCCGGATGCGCCGAGGCCGAGGATGAAACGTCCGTTGGAGAGATGATCCATCGTGATCGCCGCCATCGCGGCCGCCGCCGGGGTGCGGGCGGCCATCTGCATGATCGCGGTGCCGAGCCGGATCGTCTCGGTCGACGCGCCCCACCAGGCGAGCGGCGTGAGTGCGTCCGAGCCGTACGCCTCGGCGGTCCACACCGAGTTGAAGCCGAGCCGTTCGGCCTGCTGCACCGCCTCGAGCGCTCCCTTGGGTGGCCCCGCCGACCAGTACCCCGTGTTGTAGCCGAGCTTGATGTCTCCCATGCCGTCACCGTAGATCGAACGGGTGTCGGTACGGCATGCTGGGGGAGTGGGGGCGACCGATGACCGGCTGATGGTGACCGACACCGTTCGCATCCCCCGGCACGAACTCGTGGTGACGTTCAGCGCGTCGGGCGGCCCCGGCGGCCAGCACGCGAACAAGGCTGCGACCCGCGCCGAGCTGACGTTCGACGTCGAGGCGTCCGGCGCACTGACCGAGGCCCAACGCGGCCGGGTGGTGGCGAAGCTCGGGCCGATCGTACGCGTGGTCGCCGACGACGAACGGTCGCAGCTCCGCAACCGGTCCCTGGCCGAGCAACGACTCGCCGAGAAGCTCAAGGCCGCGCTGTACGTGCCTCGCGCCCGTCGGGCCACCAGGCCCACCCGTGGCTCGCAGCATCGGCGGCTGGATGCGAAGAAGCAGCGCAAGGAGACGAAGCGCTACCGCCGGCCGCCGTCGCCCGACGACTGAACCCCGTTCACACCGATCGGAACGTGATGCTCAGTCTCGGTCCGGCGACCGAGCGCACCTTGGGCACGGCGTGTTCCCAGTCGTGCTGGCACGCGCCGCCCATCACGAACAGGTCGCCGTTGCCGAGCGCCCAGCTCCGTGACGGCCCGCCACCACCCTGATCGCGTCGCCGCCGGAGGCGGAGCGGTCGGGGTGCGCCGGTGCTGACGATCGCGATCACGGGGTTGGTCACGACGTGGCGATGGCGGTCGCCGTGCCAGGCGACGGAGTCGTCACCGTCGCGGTAGAGATTGAACCCGATCGAGTCGAACGGCTCCGCGTACCGCTCCGCGAGTGCCAGCCGCATGTCGTGGAGGAGCGGCGTCGGCTCGGCCCGACCACACTCGACACCCCACCAGGCGGAGAGCCGTGGCTCGTCGACCAACCGGTCGTACATGGCGATGCCGGTTCGTTGGCGCAACGGCAGCGTCGCCACCAGTTCGTCGAAGACGGCATCGGACCCCTGCAGCCATCCGGGCACGAACTCGACCCACGTCGTACCGTCGAGGTCGATCCGGACGGACTCACGGAAGTCGCCGTCGAACTCTGGCGTCGACGTGCCGAACAAGGAACGTTGGATCGCGTCGCATCCGGGAGAGAACACCTGTTCGATTCTGCTGCACCGGACTCGCTCGGGTCAAGGGGGATCACGGATCGAGGAGACCGGTCGGGTCCTCGTGCGGCAGTACCGGGCGGCTCGACGCATCGAGAGCGGTCGGCACGATCTCGCAGCCGTCGGAGGAGCAGGCGATCCATGCGTCCGGTTCGAAGCGCTCGGTCAGACCGAACCGGTTGGCCGTCGTCGCGGTGTTCAGGAAGGCCCAGATGGCCGGAGGTCGTTCGATGCGGGCGAGGTCGAGTTGGTGTTCGAGGGCCCGGCCGTCGACGTCGAACCGGATGGTGAAGTCGGGTCCGGGCGGACGCGGGGCCGGTTCGGGCACCGAGGTGCTGCCCGAGACCGCAGCGTTGGCCCCCTCGGGCACGCGCAGCACGAGCGCGTCGTCGAGCAACCCCACGGACTCGGCGTCGTCGAGCAGACCCTGGATCTGGAGATCGGTGGCGGTGCCGGCCCGCCACCCGTCTGTCGTCCCGGCGACGACGTCGCCGTCGCCGTAGACCGTCAGGAGGGGTACGTCGGGGCCGATGGGGGCGCGCACCAGCACCTGGGCGACGACGTCGTCGGCGCCCGTCGGGTACGTGAAGCGGTCGACTGGCGGCAGCGTGGCGAACGACGGTGCGGCGGGCGGTGCATCGTCGGCGGTCGTCTCCGTTTCGTCCGACCCGAGCGTGACGGACGATGGCGTGGTGGCGCCGTCGGCGGGATCGCAGGCCGCGAGCAGCCAGATGGCCGCTCCGATCGCTGCGCAGCGGGAACATCGCACCCGGCGGCTCAGACGTCCGGCCCCAGTGCGTCGATCGCCGTCGCTCCGAGCGACGCGGCGACGGTTGCGTTCGCGTACTCGCCACCGACCGTGTTCAGGCCGTGCGCCATCGCGGGGTCGCGACGCGCGGCACCGATCGCTCCGTGGAGCGCCACGTCCAACTGGAACGGCAGGGTGGCGTTGGTGAGCGCGTACGTGCTCGTGTGCGGTACCGCTCCTGGCATGTTCCCGACGGCGTAGTGCACCACGTCGTGCACCACGTACGTCGGGTCGTCGTGGGTGGTCTCGCGGGTGGTGGCGATGCACCCACCCTGGTCGACGGCGACGTCGACGATCACCGCACGCGGCTTCATCTGCTCCACCATCTCCTCGCTGACCACCACCGGAGCCCGCCCACCGGCGACGAGCACCGCACCGATCACCAGGTCGGCATCGAGCACCGCACGTTCGATTGCCCCACGGTTCGACGCCGCCGTCATGATCCGTCCGCGGTGGATCTGGTCGACGAAGCGCAAGCGATCGAGGTTCTTGTCGACGAGCACGACCTCGGCTTCCATGCCGGCCGCGATCCAGGCGGCGTTCCAGCCGACGTTGCCGGCTCCGAGGACCACCACCTTGGCGGGGCGCACGCCGGGAGAGCCGCCCATCAGCACGCCGCGACCGCCGTTGTGGCGCTCGAGGTAGTGGGCTCCCATCTGCGGGGCGAGGCGACCTGCGACCTCGCTCATCGGGGCGAGCAGCGGCAGCGACCCGTCGGCCAGTTGCACCGTCTCGTACGCGATCGCCGTGGTCTTCGCTGCGAGGAGCGCGTCGGCCACCGCCGGGTACGCGGCGAGGTGCAGGTAGGTGAACAGCGTGAGGTCCTCGCGAAGGAACTCGTACTCCGACGGCTGGGGCTCCTTGACCTTGACCACCAACTCCTGCGCCCAGGCGTCGGCAGCCGTTGGCACGATGGTGGCACCCGCCGCGACGTAGTCGGCGTCGCTGATCGATGCGCCCTCGCCCGCACCGGTCTCGACGAGGACGTCGATCCCGTGCCGTTCGAGTTCGCGAACGCCGTCGGGCGTCATCGCCACCCGGTGCTCGGCGGTCTTCACTTCGCGCGGGACACCCACGGTGCGCACGACGGATGAGGCGGTGGTCATGGCCTCATCATGCCCGATCGATCCGTCGAGCGACCTCAACCGCTACCTTCGGGGATTCGATGACGAACAGCGACGCTCCTCGCATCCACCTCGGGCCGGACACGGCACCCGCCTGGCTCGCCGACGCGGTGGTCGAGGGTGGCGGTCAGCTCGTCGACGCCACCGACGCCGAGGCGATCGTGTGGGCCGACGCCCGCAGTGTCGAGGCGCTCGGGCGGATCCTCGACGACGGCGACGACATCCGGTGGGTGCAGTTGCCGTTCGCCGGCATCGAGAACTTCGTCGAACACCTCGACCACGATCGTGTGTGGACCTGCGGCAAGGGCGTGTACGCGGAGCCGGTCGCCGAGATGGCGTTGGCGCTCGGCGTGGCAGGCCTCCGCAATCTCGGTGCGTACGCGAACGCCGACGAATGGGGGAGGCCCGCCGGTCGGAACCTGCTCGACGGACGCGTCACGATCCTCGGCGGGGGTGGCATCACCGAGTCGTTGGTACGTCTGCTGCAGCCGTGGAACTGTCGGATCACCGTGGTGCGCAGCCACGTCCAGGCCATGGACGGTGTCGACGACGTCCTCGAGGCCGATCGGTTCGCCGACGCCCTCCCCGGAGCCGATCTCGTGGTACTCGCACTGGCGCTGACCCCCGAGACCGAGGGCATGTTCAGCCGCGACGAGTTCGCGTTGATGGAGCCGCACGCCTGGATCGTCAACGTCGCCAGGGGTCGACACATCGTCACCGACGACCTCGTCGAGGCGCTGCGTTCTGGGACGATCGGAGGCGCCGGGCTCGACGTCACCGACCCCGAACCGCTGCCGGCCGGGCATCCGCTCTGGTCGCTTCCGAACTGCATCATCACGCCGCACGTCGGCAACACGCCCGAGATGGCCAAACCGTTGTTGGCACGCCGCGTGGTCGACAACGTCCGGCGATTCGCCCGCGGCGAGGAGTTGATCGGGCTGGTCGACGTCGACGCCGGCTACTGACGTCGACACCGGGTCTCGACGTTGCGGCTCCCGGCGACGTCGGCGGGTCACGGGCGTAGCGTGGTGCCATCGTGTCCGGACCGACCCACTACGACACACATTACGACACCCTCGGCGTTCCTCCCTCGGCGACCGATGGCGAGATCCGCGAGGCCTACCGTCGCCTGGCCCGCGCGCACCATCCCGACCGGGCGAGCGCTGGTTCGACCTCGTCGCCGCTGTCGATGCCGGAGATCAACGAGGCGTACCGCGTGCTGGGCGATCCGGCGCGTCGGGCGGTCTACGACGCCGGGTTGCGCTCGGGGCCGTCCACTGCTCCGTCCGACCGACCGCCGTCCGGGTCATCGAACGATCGTGGCGCCGACGCGGATCGCGCACCGATGCACCCGAGCCATCTCGGCCCGGCCCGGATCCCGTGGCGCAGCCTGCTGTTCGTCGGTGCCATCGCCGTGATCGGCATCGTGGTGCTCGCACAGTTCACCGAGCCGGGCGAGCCCGCCGCACCCGATGGGATCCTGCGTGTCGGCGACTGTGCGAGCGTCGAAGCCGACAACTCGGTGCGGGAGGTGGCCTGCACCGGTGATCAGTCGGTCGACCTCGTCGTCGACGCGTTCGTCCCGTTCGATGCTCGTTGCCCAGGTGCGACGGTGGCCTATCGCGACCGTCAGGGGATGGGGGTCGCGTGCATCGCGACGCCGGTCGACGCGCCGGGTTGAGACGGCGCGATCGCCGTGGCGGCTGATATCTTGTGGCTTCCCCAAGGGGCGATTAGCTCAGCTGGAAGAGCGCCACGTTCACACCGTGGAGGTCGGGAGATCGAGACTCCCATCGCCCACCCTATAAGACCTGGTCAGAGGCCATATCGCTCGACCGGGCCGGTTGCGAGGAGCGGCCAGGTGCACACCAGGTGCACAGGATTTCCCGCCATCAATCGTGACGTACCACCTTGCAACGGATGCGGCGGCACGAGTCGACACCAGACACCACGTCGCGACTCGGTGCTGCCGGAACGTCGGAGTGCGTTCGGAGCGGCCGCCAAACGACGGTCCCAACCTCGAGCCTGACGACGTTCTTGCGGCGCTCGAGGACGCGGCGAAGATCAGTCAGACTCGCACCGCGGTACCAACGTCAGACGCGTAGACCGCCGTGTCCTGATCTTCGGGACGGTGGGTGTGATGTGACATTCGCCACTGCTGGAGTGACGTCTGGTGTCCGCTGGTGACCGTTGGTGTCCGCTCGTGTCCGTTGGTGCCCGAACTGTCCGTCTGCAGGGGATTTGGGCCGCTTGTCAGCTGAATTTCATGGGTGTAAGTAGGACAGTCCCATGGATCCGATGGACGACATCGTGGAGCCGGAACCGCCCGAGCTTCTGACGGTCGAGGAAGCGTCGAAAGTGATGCGCATCGGCCGGCAGCTCGCGTACGACCTGGCGAACGACTACCTCGCATCCGGCGGGACTCAGGGCTTGCCGGTGATCCGCTTCGGCGTCAAGTGCTTGCGCGTACCCCGGTGGGCATTGCTCGAGCCGGTGTCGACCGGCAACGTCGTGCGCCTGTGCGACGGGCGAGTCTCGTCAGGGGTCGCTGGTGGCGACTGAACCATTCCGTCGCCCGGTGACCACAGGGCCCGATGCAGCGAAGCTGCGGCGGCAACTCGGTGCGACGTCGTGGGATCGGAATCGATACGTGCCGATATCGGACGGCTTGCGTCCGCGTAGATATGCCGCGCTTGACTGATCGTCGCACCCACCGGGTGGGAGGTGTGGCGTTGGTTCCCGTGCGAATGGCGTGTGGTTGACTCGCTGCTGAGATGCTCGGTGCGTTGCAGTCAGCGATGACCAATTCACGAGCGGCACCAAACTGAACGGCTCTGAGCGATGACTGACGTCCTTGGGTGCTGCGGTCAGCGCACCGCATGCGGGGGTCAGTGATCGTCAGCTGGTTCGACGGGCGACCATGACTGCAGCGCCACCCGCCATCAACATGACCGACGCGAGCAGAGCGAGCATCGTGGTGTCGGCGCCGGTCTCGGGAAGCGCGACCGGTGGGGTGGTCGTCGGAACACCAGCCCCGCTGCCAATGGTTGTCGTCGGTGCGGTGGCGACCGTGGTCGTTGTGGGCGGCGTGCAATCGGGCAGATCGAGCGTGCCTGATTCGACGGGGTCGTCGAAGAAGCCCCGTCTAATCATGTACCAATCGAGCACCGGAATCGGTTCGCGACGGTGCCGTTGGGCCAATTGACGGTGATGGATTCACCGGCGGGAAGTGGGAAGCCGGTTCCCTCCCTCACGAAGGTCAGGTCCTTGGCTCCCGTGTTCCTCGCACGGCGGCCTAGCCGAGTTCGCCTCGGCTCGGTTGACGCTGCGCTTGGGCGGTCGCGAGCGAACCGTTCGTGGGCGACCATCCGACCGTCGCTGAACACAACGCTCAACTCGACGTCGTCCACGCCCTGTTCGTCGTCGCTTTGGCCGCGACCCGGTCGGGTCGGCTCGTAACGTGTCGCCGCGGCCGTTGGTCAAGCGTCTCTCTCAGCGGGATGAGGTCGAGCGTCGATGTGGAGAACAGCCATCACGGGCTTGTCATCGTCATCGCCTATGAGTGTCCCCAGGCGAGTTGCGGACTTGGAGCCCGTGGCTGGGTGCGATCTCTTGGCCGGTCGAAGGCTTCCGCCGAGTGCCGGGGTTAGGTGGGCGAACCCATGTTGCGGTCGGTCGGCGTCAGCGTCCGGACCAGGATTGCTGTCGACGAGAGCCGTTGACGACTGCTAAGGGGTCGGGCACGTCGCAGCGGTGACGGCAGCGTCGGCAACACCTGCACTCACGGCAGCCAGACCGCCGATGATGGTGATGAAGTCGATCTCGTCGCAGTAGGTCTGGTGGTACGCCGCTGTTTCGGCGGGCACCGAATCCGCAGCGGTCAACAGGATCGGCGAAACGTCGAGGTCGAAGGCATACGGAGCCGCTGCCAGCGCATCAGCGAAACCGAGACCGTTCACGAGAACGATCTCGTTGTTGGACGGCCCAGTCGCCGAGCCGAGGTCACTGATCTCGTCGGCGATTGCCACCGCAGTCCCCCAACGATTCGCACCATCCAGGCGCTCCGTGGTGACGCCGTGGGCGGTCGACAACTCTGTCTCCACCGACGCCGGGACTGCGTCCGTGCCACCGAGGATGTAGACCTTTGTGATTCCCGCATCATCGAGGAAGTCCCCAACATCGGCGCGCACGCTGTCCCCGTCGTTCAGGAGAATCGGGGCACCGCGGTACGCCGAAAGCACGCCACCAGCAAGGGCATCGGGGAAGTTCAGACCCGTCGTGATGATCGCCTCGCCGAACGGAGTGATCCCTGCGAACACTTCGTTCGCAATCGCAATGGAGGTCGCGTAGCGGTCGGTGCCGAACACACGCGTAACCGTCGCCCCGTATGTGGCGGCAAGAAGATCCTGCTGCGCTGACGACACCGCCGCCGTCCCACCGACAATCTTGAGTACAAGATTGCCCGTGCAACCACTGGTCGCCAGGCTCTCCAGCTCCGCTGCAGTGTCCGCAGGCAGATCATCGGTCGTGGTCAGAAGGATCGGCAGGTCGTAGACCGCGGAAGCAAGACCGTCCGGAAAGTCAAGGCCGTTGGCGATCACGTATTCGCAGCCGAGCGGGATGTACTCCTGCGCAACTGCCACTGCAGTCGAGAAGCGGGTGTCGCCGAAGATCCGGTTGTCGTCGGGCGGTGCGCAGTCGGGCAGTTGGAGCGTGCCTGACTCGACGACGGTGGTGAAGCCCGGTATCAACATCCGCCAGTCGAGCACCGGAATCGGAGCGCCGTCGGTGCCGTTGGGCCAATTGACGGTGATGGATTCACCGGCGGGAAGCGGGAAGCCGGTTCCCGCCCTCACGAAGGTCAGGTCCTTGGCTCCCGTGTTCCTCGCCTCGGTGACCGGCTGGTCCGCCCCATCGCACAGGGCTATGGCCGTGCCGGCGTACTCCGCAAGGATCTCGATGGAGATGCGATCAAGCTCGACCAAATTTTCGGTTTGCGAAGCGGCATTCGCGGTCAACTCCCAGCTCGTGGTGCTTGGGGTCGCCCCGCTGCCCACGTTCACGGTGACGACGAGTGTCTGTGCAACAGCCGTGTTGGTCAGCCAGTTGCAGTTCATCGAACGCTGAACGGAGTCGATGACACACGAGGACAGTCCGGACGTCGCCGACACTGGGGTTGCGGCGATCGTTCCCTGGCCGTTCGTGCCGGTCAGATTGATGCTGACCCGGTAGTTGGGCAGCGTGACACTTGGCGTGAAGACCGCAGTGACCTGAACCGTACTCCCGGGCCCGGTCGATGCAGGAGTTGCCGCGATCGTCCCGGTCACGACCGGCGTCTGGGCCGACACCGGACCGCCGGAGGCGATGCCTGCGCTCAGGCCGATCACGGCGAACGCTGCGACAAGGGTGAAACGGACGGCCGTGTTTCGCATGAATGCGACAGTAGCCGTGGCAAGAATCTTCTGCAAACAGTCTCAAACGTGATCAGTTGGCCATCTTCCAACCCTGGCCTGGGTGGACAGGTTGACACCGACCGGACAGGGCAATACGGCCCGGTGCAGATCGGATTGACACATCTCTGATACATCGACGACCGCCTGCGCCGTCGGGCAGTCCGCGAACTCCACAGTTCGAACATCGAACTCGGCCGTCGAGACGGTCGGTTGACGTCGGGACGATAGCCATCTTCCTCGCCGAGCAAGTGAATGCTCACGGCACCCACTACCGTCGGGGGCCGATCCGGTTCGGAACACCCGACGGAGACGAGTGCCGTGCTCAGCCCCGCCACACTCCGAAGCCCTACTGCGGTGCCCGACAATCGCGGCGTCGCGACGACCTCAGCCCCGCCCAGATCCGGCACTTCTTCTCACCCCGGTCAGCGCATAACGCGCGCTCGATAGTCCGGCGATGGGCTCCCCAGTCGCGCCGCACTGCGGCCCAAGTGCTGTGCTCGATAATCCCGACATCGATCTGACGATCTGGCCGAGCGGAACCGCACACCGCGTGGTCGACTCGTCGAGACCTGGTCGGGAGGTAGAATGAAGCGATGCCCGGGAAGGTCGTGACTGCCGCCGAACTCGAGAAGATGAGCCCGGCCGAGCAGCAAGCGCTCTTCGACGCAAGTGTCGTCACCGATCTGGACCAGGTCCCTGCCGAGTTCCTCGAGCGGGTGCGTCTGCGCCTCGAGCAGCACATCGACCAGACCGAGTCGGCTCCCAACCAGAAGTGAGTTCCCCGCGACGCGTCGTTCGCGCGACGCCGAGGTTCTTCGAGGACCTCGACCGCCAGCTGCGACCCGAGCGCGGCCCGAACGGCGAACCGTCGACGAACGATTTCCAGGTGTTCGAGTTGATCCGGATCGTCGATCGCTTCGCAGTCGAATTCGATGACTTGCCGCGGCTCATCGCCGAACGTGACGACTATCGAATCCTGGTGATGTCCGGAACGCTTCTTGCCGGGTTCTCCGTGATTGGCCAGCTCGTGGCAGACGGCGCGGTCGAGCTCGTTCAACTCGACCTCGACACGGAACTCGACTGGTAGACCCCGGTTAGGAATCCGGCGCCTGGAGGCCGCTTGACCGCGTCCGGCCGGCCGAGCCCGTTCGTCACATCTGGCGACTGGACTGGTAGCCCTGGGCTGCGAGCCAGGAGCGTGCTCGGCCCAGGCGAGCGTCCTCACGGAACCGGTGCCAGCGCGTGTACTCGTGCTCGTGCCGGCTGAGTTCGGTCTGGAACCGCTGGAACGCGCCCGACCCGATCAGCGCGTCGGTGAGACGCAACGCGAGATCCGGTTGCTCGATCGTCGCGACGAATCGCTGCATCGCGTCGTATGCAGGGCCTGACCCGAGGCCGACCACGAGCAGCCACCGATCCGACTCCGGGTCGAAGTCCGGCGGGCCCTGATCGACATCGAACAGCTGCGCCGGCCACAACGTTCCGTCGGTCAGGTCGATGAAGGAGTCGCTCCCGCCCGACTGGTCGAGTGCTTCGCCGAGTTCGTCGAGGGCGACTGGCAAAGACGTCAGATCCGATCCGGCGCGGTCGACGTAGTGCTCGAGCTCCACGATCAGCTCAGGGTCGCCGACCCAGTTGCGTTGGCCCAATGCCTCGATCAGCCGATGAGCGATCGCGGCGAGGGCGTCCGAGCGTTCGACGCGCAGAAGTGCGCTGCCGGCGTGTTGGAGTCCGTCGGCGGGAACATCGCCGGCCAGGACCTCTTCGACGGATCGGGCGTCCGCACCAGCGATGCGGAGCTGTTTCAACCACGGGTCACGACTCATCTCCTGGTCCCGTCCATCACCGATCGACCGAGGCCAAAATCACCCGCCACCAAGGCCAACGTGCGGGACGCCGGCGCGAGAGGCGAGTCGCTGCATCAGTTCGTCGTCCTGCTGCGGGTAGAGGTGGCCGTATCGGTCCAACACGACGGAGACCGAGGTGTGGCCGGCCATCGCGGCGACGTGCTTGGGGTTGGCTCCCTCGGCGACCCAGAGCGAGACAGCGGTGTGTCGGAGATCGTGGATGCGGAATGGTTCGAGGCCGGCGGCCGCAACCGCAGGACGCCAGACGCGTCGACGAAAGAGCGTCGCCCGGACCGGGAATCCCTCGGGCGACTCGAAGACCAGGCCTTCGGGGTCGACTGGGGGAGTGGCGCGACGTGACAGCTCGTCGCAGACGAACGAGGGGAGTGGCACCGTTCGGACCGCGGCTTTCGTCTTCGGAGGTCCGAAGGTGATGTGGCCGCCGATGCTGACCAGCGTTTCGGCGATGTCGACTCGGCGGCGGAGCAGATCGACGCGCTTCCATCGGAGGCCGAGCATCTCGCCGAGTCGCAGACCGCCGAACGCTCCGAGCAACACGAAGGATCGATACGCGTCGTCGATCTCGTCGGCGAGCTTCCAGATGTCGTCGGTGTCGAGGAATCGCATCTCCCGACGCTCGATGCGCGGGAGCGGGAGCTTGGCGACGGGGTTGTGAGCAATCAGGCGGTCCTCGAACGCGGCGTTCACGCACTTGTTCATCAGTTGAACCACGCGGTGGATGGTGGCGGGTGCGAGGTTGCTGCCGTCGGGCGACCCGAGGTCGGCGACCCAGGCCCGGAGCGCGGTCCGGTCGAGCTTGCCGAGCGGAGTCGTTCCGAAGACCGGGCGGGCGTGCGTTCGAAAGAACTGTTCGTCTCGGGCCTTCGTGCTCGGGCGCAGGTTCGTGACCGTCGGCCACCACTGGTCCCACCACTCGCCGACGGTGATGCGACCGAGTCGTGGATCGACGAGGGTCCCGTGCTGTCGGTCGACCTCGGTCACGTTGGCGAATGCGAGGGCGTCACGGCGACGCTTGAACTGCTTCGATCGTTGCTTGCCGTCAGCGGTGCGGAATCGCACGAGGTAGGCCTTCGAGCCGTCGCTCAACTGCTTGTCGACGACCGATGCCATGGGTGAATTCTACTCGCCAGGTGCACACCAGGTGCACAGACGCTTCAATACGAGACGATACGAGACGACACCAAACGGACATAAAACACCAGGTCAGGACCACTTTCGGGAGTCGGCCCCAGAAGCGCCGAAGTGGCTGATTCGCTTTCACACCGTGGAGGTCGGGAGATCGAGACTCCCATCGCCCACCGGAGACGCCGGCCAGTGGCCGTCAGATCCGTTCGAGGAGGTGCACCGGGAACGGCGCGCTTTCTCGGTCGGCTGCCAGTGCACGTGCGTCGGCGTGCCCCCTCAGGTACGCGCGACGGACTTCGGCGATCTGCAGGATCCGCTGGCCGACGACCGGGAAGTTCTTCAGGATCTCGAAGAACTGGTTGCGGTCGGCGATGGCGATCATCGACGGCTCGAGGACGTCGAACGACGCACGGCTGAACCTGCCCGGTGAACCGTCGATCAAGGGAACCGCGCCGAACTGTGCACCCGGATCGAAGACAGCGAGCGGCATCCCGTCGAGTGAGACACCGATTCGGCCGGTGAGCACCACGACGAATTCAGAGGCGGGGTCACCCTGTCGCGCCAGGGATGCGCCGTCGTTCACCTCGACGAAGGAGAAGTGCCGTGCCAGACGCGCGAGGTCCTGCCGGTCGAGCCCGACGAACAACTCCAGTGAGCCGTCCAGTTCGAGTGACTCATCGACGGCGGGCCCCTTCGACAGACGACGGAGGATCATCGAGACGAATCGGGGGCGTACCTGCTCCGACGAGCTGTCCGATTGGTGACACAGTCGATACTGGTCGGCGGCGAGCAACTCGGCGGAGCGGAGCTGGCGTACGGATGCGGGATCGGTGGGGTACATGGCGGTGTCTCCGACTGGTGGCTGGGCGAGTGGTCCACTGTGCGACCAACCGGACAGGCTGTCCACGCAGCGCTGCGCACACGAGGCGTGACCTCCGCCACGCCTGACAGTCGTCACACGTGCGGTGTGCTCGCGGCGGGGAGCGGCCGCGTCGCGCCGTGTTCGGCGAGTGCCGACGGATCACGTACCTCGATGTGGAGCCGGCTCGTCGAGATGTGGCCCTGCTCGCGGAGGTGTCCGAGGGCAGCGGTCGCCGAGCGGTGGGAGACACCTGCCCAGCTCGCGAGCTCGTGTTGCGACAACGGCATCTCGATGGCGATCGTTCCGTTCCGATCCTCGCGAATCGAATCGAAGATCGGATCCTGTACGAGCTGCATCAGGCGGACAGCGACGAGTGCCACGGCGTCACCGACCGTCAGGTCGAGCAGGTGCTCGATGTTGTGGCGTACGACATTGGCCAAACTCGTGACCATCGTCATCGCCAGGTCGGCGTCGTGGCGGAGATGCCAGGCGAAATCGGCGCTTGGCACCGACGTCACCGACACGTCTCTCGCTGCGATCGCAGTCGTCGTCCGGGGGAGTCCGTCGATGACGGAGCGTTCACCGACGAAGTCACCCGATCCGCGAAACTCGACGACGGCTTCTGCGCCGTCGTCGCTGGTCTTCACCACCTTCACGAGACCGTCGTGCACGAAGAACGCATGGGTGGGCGGATCACCCTCGTGGTACAGGCGCGCGCCGCGCGCGAATCGTCGTCGGGGTCGGTCCGACAGCAAGCTCGTCAACGACTCGAACGTCGGGACCCCCGTGGGAGCACCCGTCATGCAACGACGGTAGCCCGCCTGCTCCCCCCTTGGCCACGGAGTATCGTCGGGTCGCGTCGCCAACGCTGATCGACTGGGGCCGAGACGTGGCGACGAAGTGCCCTGTCCACCCGTCGAGGGTTGGTGCAGCGTGGGGTCATGGACGCGGTGTCCCAGCGACGACCGTGCACCCGCGCGCGGTGGGCGGGTGCTGCGTTGGCAGCGGCCGCCGTCGTACTGGCGTCGCTGGCTGCGGTGGTGCTCGCGATGCACGTGGAGGTCACGGACCCCATCGTCGATGTGTCGAGGACCTGTGGGTCCGCGTTCGATTCCATGGTGGATCGTTCGGGCTGGGAGATCTGGTGGGCGCGGGATCTCGACGAACCCGACCCAGCGGTCCGCGTGGCGCTCGTCCGGACGTCTCGGTGCCCCGACGCCGTCAATGGTCGACTCGTGGCCGCAGGCCTGCTCGGCTGCCTTGCGATGTTGTCGGCGGCCGCTGCGGCCGTCACGACGTCGAGGCGGCACCGAGGAACTGCTGCGGTGGGCGGCCGCCACCGGATCCTGCGCCTCGGACGACAGACGTCCTGGTTGGGTGCCGTGCTGACGCTCGCAGGAGTCCTGGCCATCGTGTTGCTGGTGGCCGATGCCGACTCCACGCTGTTCCTGTACGTCGACCGGCTCGTGGTCGGGATCATCGGTCTGATCGTGCTGGTTCCGACGGTCGCGTTGTTCGTGATCGGCCGCGCCCTGACGATTCTCGGGGGCGTCGAGGACCGGCGCGACGCCACGACGCCGTCCGAGGACGAGGTCGGTCACGGAGTCCGCGATGCCTGATCGAGTGCTCGCGGGGCTGGGGATCGCCGCTGTTTCGGGCATCCTCGCGCTCGGCTGCGTCGCCGAGGCGCCCGAGTCCGTCACCTCGCAGACCCAGCGTTTCGACGTCGTCACCGAACTGCCGGCACCCGACGTCGCCGGAACGATGCCTCTCGAGCAGGCGCTCGACGAGCGTCGTTCCCAGCGTGAGTTCGCGCCTGGCGAGCTGCCGTTGGCCACCATCGGGCAACTGTTCTGGGCGGGTCAGGGAATCACCGACGATCGGGGGCACCGCACGGCTCCATCCGCGGGCGCGCTCTACCCCTTGGAGTTGTACGCGGTGACCGCGACCGAGGTGCTCCACTACGTGCCCGACGGCCACCGTGTCGAGCGCCGGTCCGGCTCCGGGACGCTCGCTCGGTTGGGTGACCTCGCGTTCGGTCAGGACTACGTGAGCACGGCGGCGGTCGTGCTGATCCTTGCCGGCGTCGATGGGCGCACCGAAGCCGAGTACGGGGCGCTGGGGCCAGACTTCGTCGAGCGGGAGGCCGGCCACGCTGCGCAGAACATCCTGTTGCAGGCGACCGCGCTCGACCTCGCAGCACTCCCGGTCGGAGGCTTCGACCCGGTCAGGGTCGCCCGGCTCCTCGCCCTGCCCCCGGGGCAGGAGGTGATGTACCTCCTCCCGGTCGGGGCGCCGGTCGAGATCGGCGATTCGTAGGGCGTCGCGAACCGTCGACCATGAGCCACCGCGCAGACGGTGGCGGACTCGTCGTGGCTGGTAGGAAGTTGCACGATGAACGAGCGGCGGAGCTGGATGATCGGTGCAGGGGTTGCCGCGGCCGTCGTGACGGTCGCTCGGCTCTGGACCTCGCGTGGGCGCGACGAGTACTCGCTGTGGCCCGACGAGCCGGCCCAGCTCGCGATCGCACGGTTCGTCGGCGGCGGGACGAGATGGAACATGCACAACCACAGCGTCTGGCGCCCGCTGTTCGGCACGCTGTTCGCGCCGGTGTACTGGTTCACCGACGACCCGGTCATCGTTCTCCGCACGGCGTTGGCGCTCAACGCGATCCTCGGCGGGGTCGCCGCGGCGCTGCTGGTGTTCGTGGCGCGCCGCCTCACCCCGATGAGTGCTGCGTGGTGTGCCGGCTGTGCGGTGGTCGTCGCGCTGTCACCAGGGGTGATCTTCACCACGAACTTCGTGTTCTCGGAGTCGTTGGTGGCACCGCTGTACCTGGCGACGTTGCTGAGTCTGCTGCGGTTCCAGGAATCGCCGACGCTCGCCACGGGCGTGGGTGCCGGTGTGCTCGCGGCGGCGGCGTTCGGTGCGCACAGCCGCATGCTGCCGCTCGCGCTGGTCACACTCGGGGTCGTGCTGTGGGCGCTCGTGCGTCGACGTCTCCGCGTGCTGCACGCCGTCGTGGTCGGCGCGGTCACCATCGCCGGCGTGTACCTCGTGTCGGCCTACACGAGGTACGTGGTCGACCGGCTGTGGAACGAGCCGTCGACACGCAACTCGTCCGATGGTGTGATCGAGCAACTCCAGAACAGATCCGCCGTGCTCGTGGCACTGCTCGGGCAGACCTGGTATCTCCTGGTGGCCTCGCTGGGCGTCGTGGTCTACGGAGCGGTTGTCCTCGTTCGCTCCGTCGTCGATCGGGAATCGACCCCGCCAACCGTCCCCGCACCGCGCCGCAGCGATGCGGTGCTCGTGCTGGTGACCGTCAGCGTGTTCGTGGCGTTGTCGAGCGTGTTCATGTCCGACCGGTGGCGAAGCGATCAGCTCGTCTACGGCCGCTACAACGATGCGATCATCACGCCCGTGCTGGTGGTCGGACTGGCGGCCCTCGTCGGCGCAATCCCGCTGCGGCGGCTCGCCGTCGTGGCAGCGGCAGCGGCAACGGCGACGATGGGCACCGGGCTGCTCCTGTGGAGCCTTCGCAGCGAGGTGCTGTCCGAGAGCAACGGTGTCGAACCGATGATTCTCGGACTGCAACCGTTTGCCACCTCCGGCACGTCGATCGACGTCGTTCGCATCAGCGTGTGGGCATCACTGGTCACGCTGGCGCTCGCCGCGGTCTCGATCGGCGCGGCTCGACGGGGGCTCGCACCGATCGCGCTCGCAGCCCTCGGTCTCCTCGTCGCGGTGGGGTGGTCGCGCGCGGCAACGATCGTCGACCGCACGTGGGACGACTCGGGCAACCTCAGTGCCGTCGAGGAGGTCCGCGATCTCGTCGACGGAGTCGGTGTCGACTTCGCGCTCCCCGCCACCAGCAACTCGACCAACCGGATGATGCTGTACCAGTTCCATCTCCCCCGCACGGAGTTCACCGTGGTCGAGGATGCGGTTGCCGGCACGTCGCCGTACGTGTTCGCCCGCGTCGGGAGTCGCGGCGACGAACCCGAACTCAGCGATGCGGGTGCGACGCTGATCTGGCGTGATCCCCGAGGCCGCTACGGCCTCTGGGAGCGCTGATCACTGGTTGTTCTCGCGGGCTTCCTTGAGCAGGAACATCGGGAGGAGCCACGCTGCGATCATCGTGAAGAACCACACGATGACGGTGGCGAAGATCCAGGTGCTCAATCCGTCGATCGTGAGTCCATCGGACACGAGCTCGGTGATCAGGAGGGAGAGGAAGGTCGTCACGAGTGCGCTGCTGCCCTGCAACGCCGGAGCGTTCTGCACGGCCATCTTCGTGATCAGCGGCTGCAGCACGGCGGTGAGCACCGTGAAGATCGCCACGGCGATCACGAATCCCGAGGCGCTCAGGCTCATGTCGTCGAGGATGAGCGATGCGACCCAGAGCCCGAGCGCATTGCCGAGCAACGAGATGACGATGCGGAGGAGAAGGCGGATCATGAGGTCCTCACAGGGGTAGTACGGATGGTGGAGCACATCATGGCGCATCGACGGGGGCGCGACGGTCATTTCCGTTCGGTGGCGTCCCCCGATGCCCGACGCCGCCACGGCTAGTGTCGTGCTCGATGGAACGCCTCTGCGAACGGCCTGGATGCTCGGATCCGGCGTCGGTCGCCTACGGGATGCGGCCCGAGGACCTGGTGTTCTGGCTCGACTGGTATCCCGAGAACGTCGTCGGCGACGTCGGGGTGCTGTGTCGTCGGCACGCCGACACGATGGTCGTGCCGCGCGGCTGGACGCTCGACGACCTCCGCGATCCCGACCTCCATCTCTTCCGTCCACCCCCACGGATCCCGTCGGCCCGCGCCCGATCTGTTCGCCTGCCTCGCCCGGCGGTCGTCGGTGAACAGCTCGAACTCGACGACACCGCCGAGCTGGCGATGCCGTTCGTCGAACCGACGGATCCGCCGATCGAAGACGATCACGTCGACGAGGGAGGCCCGTGGACTCCGGACTTCGACGAGGCCGACGATCTCGACGGGTTGCTGAGCGCTCGGAGCCCGCTGCTCTCGCGTGCGTTCCGGACCGCGGACCGTCCCGGTGGATGATCGAGCAGCGCTGAACGATGGAGATCGAACGTTCGGTCGTGCTCGAGGCCTCGGCGCACGCTGTCTTCGCGCTGGTCGACGACCTGGCCCAGTACCCGCAGTGGATGCAGCTGGTCCACGATGTCGCGGCCACCGATCCGGCCACCGACTCTGAGCCGGCGTGGGACGTCGAGCTGCGGGCCCAGGTCGGCCCGTTCGCCCGTTCGAAGCGACTCCGCATGGTGCGCACGGTGCACGAACCGACCTCCGCCGTCGTGTTCGAACGCGACGAGGTCGATGGCCGGCGGCACTCGCCGTGGGTGCTCCGGTGCACCATCGTGTCGGACGGCGCTGATCGCGTACGGCTCACGATGAACCTCGTCTACGGCGGCAACCTCTGGACCGGAGCCGTACTGCAGCGGGTGCTCGACGATCACGTCGAGCGAGGTGCCCTCGAGCTCGCGGCGTTGCTCGCGGGCCGTACTCGGCCCGTCGAGTGACGCACGACCGCTCCGCGGAGCGGTCGAGAACCTCTGGATCGTTCAAGTTCACGTCCGCGCAGGCCGACAACGAGGTGTCGGCGTCGACCTGTTCGGCGTCCTCGACCGTCGGGCAGCTGCCCGTTCGGGAACCGACATGTCCAGTAACCTCCGGCACCGTATGCACCTCCGAGCGGCGATGACGCCTGTGACAACGCGCCCGAGCGGGCCGTCGCACCGGTCGCTCGCACGTGTCGTGCGTGTCGTCACCGCCTGTCTGGCCGTGTCGCTCGCACTCGGCGTCGTGCCGACGGGGCTCGATGCACCGGCGACGGCGCAGATGTCCGACGATGCTGCGCAGCAGGCGGCTCGCGAGATCCAGGCGGCGCGCGATCGGGCCAATGCTGCAGCCGAGGCATTCCTGCAGGCCCAGTCCGATCTCGAGGTGTTGCAGGACGAGGCGGCCGCGCTGGAGAAGGAGGCGATCGGCCTCCGGGACCGCGTCGCCCGGCTCCGCCGCGACGTCGAGTCGGTAGCGGTCGCTCGCTTCGCGACCAGTGGATCCAAGGGGATCCCGCTGCTCACCGGCCTCCAGGCGCCGAAGGACCAGGTGCAGGCCGACGTGTTCACCAACGTCGTCACCAACGCCGGAACCAGCACGTTGGACGAGTTCGACCTCGCCCAGAAGGAACTCGAGGCGAAGCAGCGTGAGCTGGATGACCGCCGCAACCAGGTCGAGGAGCAGCAGGAGCTCTTCGTCGAACTCCAGGATCGGGCGAACGCCGAGGTGAAGCGCCTGCGTGAGATCGAAGAGCAGCGCCTCACCGACGAAGCGGTGCTGCGGGCGCTCGCCGCGCAGCAGGCGGCCGCATTGTCCAAGCTCGAAGAGGCTCAGCTCCGCAACGCCGAAGCGGCGGCCAAGGCCCAGCCGAATCCCGGCGTGCTCGCGGCGCAGG
Source organism: Ilumatobacteraceae bacterium (assembly GCA_963715285.1). Taxonomy (GTDB): domain Bacteria; phylum Actinomycetota; class Acidimicrobiia; order Acidimicrobiales; family Ilumatobacteraceae; genus Sva-07. The sequence goes on from CAVQRU010000009.1 coordinate 190,824, forward strand.
CGGCTCTCGCGGCGCAGGCCGCTGCCGCTGCCGCAGCCGACGCGGATCCCGACGCGGTGGGAGGCGCGAGCGCAGCCCCCGGCATCTCGGCAGGAGTCGACGGCTCACCGGTTCCGACCCTCGCTCCGAACACCGGCGCCTCCGGTGGCACCAGCGGCGGGCGAACGGGCACGGGCGGCGCCGGCAGCGCACCGATCGGCGTGCTCAACGGCGACGTCTACGTCGACGCCATCGTGTGTCCGATGCCCGGATCTGCCTATGGAGACAGCTGGGGAGCGCCCCGCTCGGGCGGCCGACGCCACGAGGGGGTCGACATGCTCGCTCCGACGGGCACGCCGATCTATGCCGTGGTCGGCGGCACGGTGACGTTCCGTCAGAACCGGCTCGGCGGCAACGCCGTGTCGCTGGCGGGTGACAACGGCAACCGCTACTACTACGCCCACCTCTCCCGGTACGAGGGCGTCAGCCGTCGCGTCAACCAGGGCGACGTGATCGGGTACAACGGCGACACCGGCAACGCGACCGGGGTTCCCCACCTCCATTTCGAGGTGCACCCGGGGGGCGGCCTGGCCGTCAACCCCACCCCGTCGGTGCGTGCTGCCGGCTGCTGACCACGGCGTCGATCGGCGTGAACGTCGGTCGAGTGCAGCTCGGCCGGGCCCGATCTGCGAATCTCGTCACCGATGGAGACTTCCGCAGTGGGCACCGAACTCTCGACGATGCTGTCGCAGCTGCTCGACGGCGCCGAGATCCACGGGCTGCACCGGCTGTCGGGAGGAGCCTCGCGTGAAACATGGCGATTCGAGGCCGACGGCCGCCCCCTGATCCTGCAGCGACAGCGCGCCGGCGACGAGCGCGACATGCTCGTCGAGGCCGGTGTCGTTCGTGCGGCTGCACAGGGCGGTGCGCCCGTGCCCGAGCTGATCGATGCCCGCCGCCGCGACGACGGGATGGCGTTCATGGTGCTCGAGGCGATCGACGGCGAGACGATCGCCCGCAAGATCCTGCGCGACGACGAGTTCGCCACGGCGCGCACCCGTCTCGTCGGCGACCTCGGCACGGCCCTCGCCCGCATCCACGGGCTCGATGCCGGCACGATCCAGGGGCTGCACCGCACCGATCAGGTCGAGTACTACACCGGCGTCCTCGACCAGTTGGGTCAGCCGCACCCGGTGCTCGAGTTGGTGCGCAACTGGTTGATCGACACCCGACCCGAGTCCCGCGGCACCAGCCTCGTCCACGGCGACTTCCGGCTCGGCAACCTGATCGTCGGCCCCGACGGTCTGCGCGCCGTGATCGACTGGGAGTTGGCCCACCTCGGCGACCCGATGGAGGATCTCGGCTGGCTCTGCGTGAAGGCCTGGCGGTTCGGCGGTGAGCAGCCGGTCGCCGGGCTCGGCGAGTACGACGAACTCTTCGCTGCGTACGAGGCTGCGGGTGGCGGTGCGGTCGACCCGGTCGTGGTGCACTGGTGGGAGGTCCTCGGGACGTGGAAGTGGGCGATCATGTGCATCGTGCAGGCCAGCGTCCACCTCAACGGGGCCGCGCGGAGCCACGAACTGGCCGCGATCGGCCGTCGAGTGTGCGAGAACGAGCACGACCTGCTGCTGGCGTTGGACGGGCGGTGGTGAGATGACCGCCCCCCACGACGCGCCCACCGCGATCGAGTTGCTGGAGTCGGTGCGAGAGTGGCTGGACCGCGAGGTGATCCCGGCCACCGACGGCCGGCTGCGGTTCCACGCCCGCGTGGCCTCCAACGTGCTCGGGATGGTCGAGCGTGAGATCGAGCTGGGCCCGGCGCAGGAGGCGGCGCACCGTGAGCGTCTCACGAAGCTCGGCGTCGCTGACGACGCCGAGCTGGCCGCGGCGATCCGCGGTCGGGCCTTCGACGATCGTGCCGACGAGCTGCGCGCACTCCTCGCCGAGGCGGTGCGGGACAAACTCGCCGTCGCCAACCCCCGCTACCGGTGAGCGTCACGCCAGCGGCCAGACCCGCGAGGTGATCAGCGGCGGCGGGTGGAGAGCACGACGGGCTGGCCGGCGGCGAGCTGGCCACAGGCGGCGTCGATGTCGGTCCCCCGGTTGCGGCGAACCGTGGCGTTGGCGCCGAACGACTCGAGCAGGTCGCGGAACTCCTCGACGCGTGCCAGCGGCGTCCCGGTCGTGGGATACCCCGGCGTCGGGTTGAGTGGGATCAGGTTGACGTGGCCGTGAGGGCTGAGTCGGCGGCAGAGGGCAGCGAGCTCGCGAGCGTCGCTGTCGCGGTCGTTGACGCCGTCGATCATCGCCCACTCGAAACTCACGCGCCGATGCTTCACCTGCAGGTAGTCGTCGCACGCAGCCATGAGATCCTCGATCGGATAGCGCTTGTTGATCGGCACCAACTCGTCGCGCAGTGTGTCGTTCGCGGCGTGGAGCGACACCGCCAGGTTGACCGGCAGCGGCCGGTCGCGTAGTGCGCGGATCCCCGGGATGATCCCGACGGTCGAGATCGTGATGTGCCGCGCCGACAGGCCGAGGTCGCCGTGGAAGCGCTCGGTTGCAGCCCACACTGCGTCGAGGTTGGCCATCGGTTCGCCCATGCCCATGAAGACGATGTTGCTGACGCGTCGGTCCAGCTGCCGGGCGCGTCGGGCCGCTCGAACCACCTGCTCCACGATCTCTCCGACCGTCAGGTGGCGTGTGAAGCCGGCCTGACCGGTGGCGCAGAACCCGCATCCCATCGCACAGCCGGCCTGGCTGCTGACGCACACGGTCGCCCGGTCGGCGTACAGCATCAGGACGGTCTCGACGCGGCTGCCTCCGTCGAGTTCCCACAGGAACTTGATCGTGTCGCCGCGGTCGCTCACCGACTCGGTGACCGGGACGAGCGCAAGGGGGAGTTCGGCGTCGAGTCGCGTGCGCAACGCCTTGGGGAGGTTGGTGATGTCGACAGGGTCGGCGAGCTGCGTGTAGAGACCGTCCCAGAGCTGGTCGAGGCGGTATCGCGGCTCGTCGGCGAGGACCTCGCCGAACTCCGAGCGGGTGAGGTCGTAGCGCGTGGTCATGATGCTGCGGCGGGGCCGACCCGAGCCGCGAGCTCGGTGTAGTCGTCGATCCGGGCCCGCACGACGTCGAGGCTCGCGGTCCAGAACGCTTCGTCGGTGACGTCGAGGCCGAATGCGGCACCGAGGTCCTCGGCGGTGTCCATGCCCGCTCGGGAGAGCAGGTCGTCATAGCCGGCTCGGAAGTGCTCCGGGTCGTCCTGGTAGCGGGCGAACAGGCCGAGCCCGAAGAGCAGCCCGTAGGTGTAGGGCCAGTTGTAGAAGTGCGAACCGTAGTAGTGCGGTTTGAGCAGCCACATGTACGGGTGGGCGGTGCGTTGGTCGAGACCGTCGCCGTACGCGGCGGCCTGTGCTGCGGTCATCATCTCGCAGAGTTCGGCGGCGCTCAGCGTGCGGCGCTGACGACGGGCGAAGACCTCGCTCTCGAACAGGAAGCGCGAGTGGATGTCGGTGATCACCTGGTTGGTGCCGACGAGGTCGACGTCGAGCTGGGCGAGCCGTTCGGCCCCCGACATCCGGGCCAGGCCTGCCTCGACGACCAGGGTCTCGCAGAAGATGCTCGCGGTCTCGGCGAGCGCCATCGGGAGTTGGCGCTGCAACGCCGTGCGGTCGGCAAGGGTGGTGTTGTGGTAGGCGTGGCCGAGTTCGTGGGCGGTCGTCTGGGTCGAGTCGGCGGAGCCCGACCAGTTGAGGAGCACGAGCGACCGCCCGTCGACGAACGGCGCGCAGAACGCCCCGCCACGCTTGCCCGGGCGTGGGGCCGCATCGATCCAGCGGCCATCGAGCGCGCGGTCGACCAGGCCGCCGAGCTGATCGCTGTAGCCCGAGAACGCGGAGCGGACCACGTCGATGCCGTCGTCCCACGACACCTCGTCGCCCGCGAACGGCAGCGGCGCCACGAGGTCCCACCAGGGGAGCCCGGCGCCGGTACCGTGGCCGTGGAGCGTCGCCTTCGTGCGCATCCACCGGCGCAGGTCGGGCAGCGCCGCGGTCACCGCCGACTGCATCGCATCGAACGTGGGTCGACTGACGCTGTTGGCGAACAGCGACGCGTCGAGCGGGGAAGGCCAACGGCGACGACGATTGAGGACGTTCGCCTCGCCCTTGATGGCGTTCATCGCCGATGCGATCGGCACCTCGATCGTCGGCCAGGCTCGCAACTCGGCATCGTACGCCGCGCGCCGCACCTCAGGGTCGCCGTCGGTGGCCAGTCCGCGCACGGCGGGCATCGGGAGTTCGACGTCGCCGTCGGGCAGGCCGACCACGGTGGTCAACTGCGACGTCACGTCGTTGTGGAGGCGGCCCCACGCGTCCGATCCGGTGACCGACAGCTCGGCGGCGAGGTGCTCCTCGGCTTCGCTCATCTGATGGTCGGCCCTCGAGGCGAGCCGCAACAGCGGCCCTCGGTGTTCGGCCACCTCGGTGCTGACGGCCGCGAGCTCGTCGACGCCGAGCGCCGCCACCCAGTCGGCGAGACGAGCGGTGAGCGGCCGGATGGTCGCATCGATGCGACGGGCCTCGCCGAGCGCCGACTGCGCCGCGTCGTCGCGCGAGTCGGTGGCCACCGTGGTGGAGGCGTAGACCCGCAGGACTGCGAGCGCCTCGCTCACCCGGTTGAGTTCGGCGATCGCCCGGTCGGCGGCCTCTCCGTCGGTATCGAACGGGTTGCGAGGTTCGACGGCGCGGATCCCGAGTTCGTCGAAGAGAGCGACGAGCCGGTCGGCGTCGGCGCCGGTGCGCTCCATCGCGTCGTTGAACGAGCGTGAGTCGACCGAGTCGTGGACATCGGCGACGCTCCAGCGGGGGAGGCCGTCGGTGTCGCCAGTTCCGTCGACGCGGTCGTCGATCGTCATCGGACCGCTCGGGTGCGTGCTGCGAGCTGATCGGCGCGCCGTGCGGCGTCGTCGCCGGGCGCCGGAGCGACGTCGGTCAGGAACGCGGCGTTGGTGGAGTGCACGTGGAAACCGAGCTGCTCGTAGAGATGCACCGCCGGTGTGTTGTCGGCGTCGACGTAGAGCATGGCGGTGCCGATGCCGCGGCTCGCGAGATGATCGAGACCGGCGAGTGTGAGTTCGCGACCCAGTCCGCGTCCGTGGAAGTCCGGATCGACGGCGATGACGTAGATCTCGCCGAGCGTGTCGTCGGTCGGCGCGGTCGGCTCGTGCACCTTGGTCCAGCAGAAGCCGGCCATCCGTCCGTCGAGGTCGAGGATCCTGAACCCGGCGGGGTCGAACCAGCTCTCCTGTTGGCGTTGGCAGAACGTGTCGATCGTCCAGCCGCCCTGCTCGCCGTGCTCGGCGAAGGCCCGGTTGTTGACGAGGAGCCAGGCGTGGTCGTCGGCGCCGGGGACGAAGGCTCGCGTGGTGATGTGCACCTCGATCCCCGTGGGCAGCGGACGTCGCATCTGGTGGAGCAGCCTGCCCGGCACCATGCCGGCGTCAGCGGCGAGCGTTCGGTGCGCCGATGTCGGTTCGAAGACCCACCAGTTGACGCGGCCGCCGCCGTCGGAGGCGACCACGTCGATCGCCGCGTCGATCAGCTCGGGGCCGATCGTGGCCATCTCGTACCGGTGGTGGGGATGGATCACGAGTTCGAAGGCGTAGGCGTCGTTGCCTCGGGAGATCTGTGCATAGGCGACCGGATGGTGATGTCCGGGCTCGGAGGCCAGGAAGGCCGCGAACCCGTCGAGACCACCGTTGACGAGGTCGAGGTAGAGGTGATCGGACAGTGGGCGCCGTCCGTCGGCACGAGCGGCCGCGTCGAGGAGTTCGGTGACGTTGGCGATGTCGTCGGAGGCCATCTGGCGCTTGATCTCGAGACATCGCATGGGTCGAGAGTACCGGTGAACCCATTGCCGCCGGACCATGCGGGTGTATAGTTCGAGTCAACCAGGTTCCCGCCACCTGGTTTGCTGCGACGGTTGGGATCCGCCTCCCGACCTCGCACTGAGCGACGGCCCCTTTCGAGGGGCCGTCGCCGCATTTTCGGCCGCTGAGCCGGGGGAACGCGGGGCTACTCGGCGACGCGCAGCGCTGCGAACGAGACTGCGTTCGGCGTTGCGCAACTGCCGTTCGGCCTCGTGGATCGCAGTGACCAGGTCGTCACGCTCCGTGCCGATCCACGGTTCGGCGAGCCCGCCGACGCGGCTGCGGTACTGCGCCACGTTGTCGGCGATGGCCGCCAACTCTGCAGCGGTCGACTCGACGGATCCCGGCATGGCGCGAAACCCTACCCGGAGGCTGCCGATGGCTCCCTCTACACTGCCAACGGTGATTCCCGTCCGAGATGACCTGCGCGCCCTGGACGGGTACCACTCCGCCCAGGTCGACGTACGGGTGCGTCTGAACACCAACGAGTCCCCGGAGCCGCCCCCCGCTGCGTTCCGCGACGCCGTGGCGGCCGAGGTGTCGCGAGTCGACTGGCACCGCTACCCGGATCGTGCCGCCACCGAGTTGCGCGCCGCGATCGCCGAGTTGCACGGCGTCGATCCGGCCCAGGTGTTCGTCGCCAACGGTTCCAACGAGGTGCTCCAGACCGTCCTGCTCGCCTACGCGGGCCCGGGCCGCACCGTCGCCACGTTCGAACCCACCTACCAGATGCACGCCCAGATCGCCCGCGTCACCGGCGCGACGGTCGTCGAGGGCGAGCGGGCGGCCGACTTCACCCTCGATCCCGCCGAGGTCGAGCGCGTCATCACCGAGTTCTCCCCGCACGTGGTGTTCCTGACCTCGCCGAACAACCCGACCGGGTTGGTCGAGCCGGCCGAACGGGTCGTCCAGCTGCTCGACCTCGCGCCCGGCCTCGTCGTGGTCGACGAGGCGTACGCGCAGTTCGCCGACTGGTCGGCACTCGAGCTCGTGGCCGAGGACCGGCCGTTGGTGGTCACCCGGACGTTCTCCAAGACCTGGTCGATGGCCGGGGCGCGTCTCGGGTACCTGATCGGGCCGACGTGGTTGGTCGCCGAACTCGACAAGGTGGTGCTGCCGTACCACCTCGATGCGGTCAAGCAGATCGCCGGCCGTCTGGCGCTGCGCTTCTCCGACGACATGAACGACCGCGTCGAGCACATCGTGGCCGAGCGCGAGCGCATGATCGCCGCGCTGGCCGACCTGCCGCTCGACGTGTTCCCGAGTGGCGCCAACTTCGTGCTGTTCCGGGTCCGGCCCGGGGTGCTCGACGGCCGAGCGGTGTGGCAGGGGCTCGTCGATCGCAGCGTCCTGATCCGCGATTGCTCGAGTTGGCCGCGCCTCGACGACTGTCTGCGCGTCACCATCGGGACCCCCGAGGAGAACGACGCATTCCTGGAGGCGCTGTCCGGCGTGCTCGCGCTCCAGACCGCCGACACGCCCGATGGAGTACTGACATGACCCGTACCGCCGAGCGCCGTCGCGCCACGAAGGAGACCTCGATCGAGGTCGTCATCGACCTCGACGGGACCGGGGTCACCGACGTCTCGACCGGCATTCCGTTCTACGACCACATGCTCGACCAACTCGGTCGTCACGGCGGGTTCGACCTGCGCGTGCAGGCGGTCGGCGACCTGCACATCGACACGCACCACACCGTCGAGGACGTCGCGATCGCCGTCGGGGAGGCCTTCGCGGAGGCGCTCGGCGACAAGGCCGGGGTCCGCCGGTTCGCGAGCGGCCGCTACCCGCTCGACGAGGCGCTGGTCGACGTCGCGCTCGATCTCTCCGGTCGTCCGTGGGTGGAGTGGCACGTGCCGATGCCCGAGAGCCTGCCCCTCGGCGATCCGGCGTTCGACCCGCAGTTGGCGGAGCATGCGGTGGCGTCGTTCGCCACCGCGGCGAACATCACCCTGCACGTCGAACTCGTCCGCGGCCGCAACGTGCACCACATCATCGAAGCGACGTTCAAGGGTCTCGCGCGCACGCTGCGCGACGCGGTGCGCGTCGACGATGCGGGCGGGGTTCCGTCGACGAAGGGTGTGTTGTGAGCCGACCGCTCATCGCGGTGCTCGACTACGGCATCGGCAACCTCCACTCGGCGCAGAAGGCGCTCGAGCACGAAGGCGCGGATGCGCGTCTGACGGCGGACCCGACGCTGATCGCCGAGGCCGCCGGCGTCGTGCTGCCCGGTGTCGGCGCGTTCGGGGCGTGCATGGACGCACTCCGTTCCGCCGGCCTCGACGAGCCGGCACGGGCCGCTGCGGGTTCGGGGCGGCCGTTCCTCGGCATCTGTGTGGGGATGCAGATGCTGTTCACCAAGTCCGAGGAGGACCCCGACTCGGCCGGGCTCGATCTGATCCCGGGCACGGTGACCTGGATCCCGGCCGGCCCGAAGATCCCCCAGATGCAGTGGAATCGGCTCGACCTCGTCAGTCGGGACGACCCGATGCTCGCCGGGCTCGGCGACGACGCGTACGTCTACTTCGTGCACTCGCTGCACGGGGTGCCCGACGATCCGGCGATCGTCGCGGCCACCGTCGAGTACGGCACCACCATCAACGCCGCGTTCCGGCGCGACAACGTGTTCGCCGTCCAGTTCCACCCGGAGAAGTCGAGTCGGCCGGGTCTGCGTCTGCTGCGCAACTTCGTCGAGGTCTGCGGAGCGTGAGCGTGGTCGACCTCTATCCGGCGATCGACCTGCTCGGCGGTCGGGTCGTGCGGCTGCGCCAGGGCGACTACGCCGACGAGACGGTGTACGGCGACGATCCGGTACGCGTGGCCCGAGAGTTCGCGGCCGCCGGTGCTCGCTGGATCCACGTGGTCGATCTCGACGCCGCTCGCTCCGGCGACCCCGTCAACCGGCCGGTCGTCGCCGCGATCGCCGCTGCGGTGGCCGGGGCGGCCCATGTGCAGACCGGCGGCGGCGTGCGATCGGTCGATGACGCACGCGAGCTGTACGACGCGGGCGTCGCCCGCGTCGTGATGGGTTCGGCCGCCGTGCACGAGCCGTCCCTCGTGGTCGCCGCCTCCGAGATCGTCCCGGTCGCGGTCGGTCTCGACCACCGCAACGGCGAGGTCGCGGTCCACGGATGGACTGTTGGGAGCGGACTCCTGCTCGACCAGGCGTTCGAGCGGTTCCCGACGGCGGCGGTGTTCGTGGTCACCGACATCGGGCGTGACGGGATGCTCCTCGGGCCGGACATCCAGGGGCTCACCGCGGCGGCCGAGCTCGCCGGAGCGCCGGTGATCGCCAGCGGGGGAGTGTCGAGCCTGGCCGACGTGGTCGCGCTGTCGGAGATTCCGAACCTGGGTGGGATCATCACCGGCAAGGCGGTGTACGAGGGGCGTTTCACCGTCGTCGAAGCGCTCGAGGCGCTGGCCGCCGCTGGTTCGACCTCGGAACCGGGCTCGTCGTCGTGAGGGTCGCTCGCGTGATTCCGTGCCTCGACGTCGATGCCGGGCGCGTCGTGAAGGGAACCAACTTCGTCGATCTCGTCGATGCCGGCGACCCGGTGGAGCTCGCGGCCCGCTACGACCTGGAGGGTGCCGACGAGTTGGTGTTCCTCGACATCACGGCCTCGAGCGACAACCGGGAGACCACCGTCGAGATGGTGCGGCGGGTGGCCGACGAGGTCTACATCCCGTTCACCGTCGGCGGCGGGATCCGCACGCTCGAGGACGCTCGACGGATGCTGCGCGCCGGTGCGGACAAGGTCAGCGTCAACACCGCCGCGGTCGAGCGGCCCGAGCTGATCAGCGAGATCGCTTCCGAGTTCGGCGTGCAGTGCGTCGTGTGCGCGATCGACGCGAAGCGGCGCGTCGGCGCCGACGAGCACCAGGGCTGGGAGGTGACGCAGGGCTGGGAGGTCTATCTCCATGGAGGCCGCACGCCCACGGGGATCGATGCGGTCGAGTGGGCGAGCGAGGCTGTCCGTCGGGGTGCCGGCGAGATCCTGTTGACGTCGATGGATCGCGACGGCACACGGCAGGGCTTCGACCTCGAGTTGACCGAGGCGATCGTCGATGCCGTGACGGTGCCGGTCATCGCGAGTGGTGGCGTGGGCACGATCGGCCATCTGGTCGACGGCGTCGCGATCGGGCGCGCCGACGCCGTGCTCGCCGCCTCGATCTTCCACTTCCGCGAGCACACCGTTGCCGAGGCGAAGGCCGAGATGGCCGCTGCCGGCATCAACGTCCGCCCCACCTGATTGCAGCAGGGGTCTGACCCCTGCTGCAATTGCCGCGGTCGCGTAGGTTCTGCCGCATGACTTCTCCTCATGTCACGACCGAGCGGCGCGACGGCGTCATGATCGTCCACCTCGACGACGGCAAGGCCAATGCGCTGTCGTTCGAGGTGATCGCCGCCGTGCAGCAGGCGATCGACGACGCGGAGGGTGACGAGAGCGTTGGAGCGCTCGTGCTCCACGGTCGTCCGGGTCGGTTCTCGGCCGGGTTCGATCTCGGCGTGATGTTCGGCGACGACATGTCGGCGATCATCGGCCTCGTCGCCGACGGGGGATCGCTGGTGCACCGCCTGTACGGCTCGTCGGTGCCCGTCGTCGCAGCCTGCACCGGCCACGCGCTCGCGGCGGGGGCGCTCGTGCTGCTCGCCTGCGACGTCCGCGTCGGCGCCGACATCGATGCCAAGGTCGGCCTCAACGAGGTCGCGATCAAGATGGTGCTCCCCGACTGGGCGTTCACGATCGCCGGCGACCGCCTCAGCAAGCGGCACACCCAGCGCGCCCTGGCGACTGCCCGGATCACCACCCCGGGTGACGCGGTCGACGTCGGCTACATCGACGAGGTCGTGCCGGCCGACGACGTGCTCGATCGGGCGGTCGCCATCGCAACCGAACTCGCGGCCACGCTCGATCCGTCCGCCTACCAGCGCACCGTGCGCAAACTCCGAGGCCCGGTGCTCGATCTGATGGAGGCCCAGATCGCCGCCGACCGCGCCGCCGGCACCAGCCCCGTCTGAGCGGACAACACGGGTCTGACCCGTGTTGTCCCGCAGGGCGAGTGGAGGCCGGGTGTCTGGGTAGGGTCGCTCGCATGGCTACCCCCAACGTGAATCCCAAGATGGAATACCGCCGCCTCGGCAACACCGGGCTCAAGGTGAGCGTGCTGTCGTTCGGCAGCTGGGTCACCTTCGACACCCAGCTCGACAACAACCTGGCGCTGGAGTGCATGGCCGCGGCCGGCGAGGCGGGATGCAACTTCTTCGACAACGCCGAGGCCTATGCCGGCGGCAAGAGCGAGGAGATCATGGGAGCGGCGCTGCGGGAGCTCGACTGGCCCCGCTGGTCGTACGTCGTGACCACCAAGATCTTCTGGGGTCTGCACGGCGAGACGCCGAACATGCGCAACACGCTCAACCGCAAGTACCTGATGCAGGCGATCGACGGCTCGCTCGAGCGGTTCGGGCTCGACTTCGTCGACGTCCTCTACTGCCACCGCTCCGATCCGAACACGCCGATCGAGGAGACGGTGTGGGCGATGAGCGACATCATCACGGCGGGCAAGGCGCTCTACTGGGGGACCAGCGAGTGGTCAGCCGACGAGATCCGTGCGGCGATCGACATCGCCGAGCGCCACCACCTGCACAAGCCGGTCACCGAGCAGAGCCAGTACAACCTGCTCGAGCGCAAGAAGGTCGAGCGCGAGTACGCCCGGATCAACACCGAGTTCAATTACGGCAACACGATCTGGAGCCCGCTCGCGTCGGGCCTGCTCACCGGCAAGTACAAAGACGGCATCCCCGAGGACTCGCGCGCTGCGCTGTCGGGCTACGAGTGGCTCGCCGGCCGCCTCACGGACGCCGAGGCGATCGCCCGTGTCGAGAAGCTCCGCCCGATCGCCGATCGCCTCGGGTGCACGATGGCGCAGCTCGCACTCGCCTGGTGCACGAAGAACCCGCACGTGTCGACGGTGATCACCGGTGCGTCGAAGGTGAGTCAGGTCGAGCAGAACTTCGAGACGGTCGACGTCATCCCGCTCCTCACCGACGAGGTGAAGGAGGAGATGGAAGCGGCCGTCAAGGGCTGATCCACGACACCACGTATTCGGCGACGCGCTGCGCCTGGCCGACGAGGGAGTGGTCGGCACTCCCGACCGTCCCGTGGCCGGCGATCGGTCCCCAGCCGGCGACGATGGGGGCCGAGATCGCCGGTGGGCTGAACTGGTCGTGCGCGGGCGTCAGCACGAGCGTGGGCACGTGCGGCGCGCCGACGTCGGGCATCATGGCCAGCGGTGGCGCCACGAGCCCGAGGGCGGTGACGCGGTCGTCGTCGAGGCCGAGCGCGACCATGGCGCCGAACGAGTAGCCGATGGCAACGAGTGGGATCCCCGGAACCCGGTCGGCGAGCACGTCGAGTGCGGCGACCGCATCGAGTCGCTCGCCGGGCCCTCCGGAGAACTCGGCTCGGAAGTCGAAGCGGAGCGCAGCAATGCGGGCGTCGGGGAGGGCGTCGTACAGCGCCGTCACGACGTTGTTGAAGCGATTGCCGCCGTACTGGGGGTGAGGGTGGCACACGATGGCGGCCAGCTTCGGCTCGTCGGGCACCGCGAGGTCGCCGACGAGGTCGACACCGTCGGATGCGGCGAAGTGCATCGTGCGGCGGGTGATCGGCAGGGATTCGCTCACGATCGTCGACGGTACCCTTCCTCTGATGGCCGTCGTCGACGACAAGCTCCCGATCAAGATGCTCAACGACCGTGTGCTCGTGCGCATCTCCGACAAGGCCGGCGAGCGCAAGTCGTCCGGCGGCATCGTGATCCCGGCGACCGCGCAGGTCTCCAAGCGCCTCATCTGGGCGACGGTCGTGGCCCAGGGGCAGAACGTCCGCTCCTGCGAGGTCGGCGACAAGGTGCTGTTCAGCCCCGAGGACCGCTACGAGGTCGAGGTCCAGGGTGAGGACTACGTCATGCTGCGCGAGCGAGAACTCCATGCCGTTGCCGCTGAACGCATCGAGGCCTCGACGGGGCTCTATCTCTAGGGCGCTCCGACCCCGGGCGGGTCCGGACCTCGCGTCGGCGGCTCACCCCAGCTCGTAGGCGCCGCGCACCGTCACGGTCGCGTTGATGCGATCGCGTGAGCTGGTCGGCCCGTCGAGGCCGAGCCATCCGACCAGCGCATCCTGGTGACTGGGGCGCAGGCGGGCGCACCCCTTGCTCTGCGGGCTGGTGGGCACGTTGTTGGCGCCGTGGATCGCCTGGCCGCGGTCGAAGTACAGCGGCTTGTACATGTTGCCGTTGAGCGGGTTGTCGTCTGCCACGGGGTAGATGCTCGACTCGTGCCAGCCACCGTTGTTCAGTGCCGGGTTGTACCTGAACGCCCTCGTTCGTTCCTGCAGGCGGGTCTCGTAGCCGGCCTCACCCGTCGACGTCGGGAACACGTGCACGAGACGGTCGAAGCCCTCGCCGGTCAGCATCACCTGACAGGTCAGGTCGATGAAGATCCACCTGCCGTCGGTGGCGACGTTCGGCGGGATCGGGAGTGCGGTGGTGGCGAGCAGGAACTGCTCCTCGACGCTGCCGGGTTCCATGTCGGAGCGGTTCACCGGGAGCCCGAGCGCGAGACGGGCGGCGCACAGCCCCCGGCGGGTGACGGGGCCGGACTCGCCGTCGACGGGCATCTCGGGGAAGCCGTACGGGGTCAGCAGCTCGTTGAGCTTCGCCTGTTGGTTGGCGACCGCGAGGAACGTCTCCGCGGCCACGACGGCAGCGTTGCGTTCGAGGCGTTGCTCGCCCGTGATGTCGTCGAGACCGTTGTCGATGCACACGTCGAGGAGTTGGTCGGGCACGACCAGGTCGTCGGCCAGCGCGTTCTCGGCCTGGATGGCTGCGATCGTGACGATCTCGTCGGCTCGACTCGTGGCGATGCCACCGAGCGAGTCACCCGGCTGGACCTGCACCACACATGCCGGGTCGTGCACGGCGAGCGGCGGTTCGGTGGTTGTGGTGGTGGTGCTGGTGGTGGTGCTGCTGCTGGTGGTGCTGCTCGGTCGGGTCGTGCTCGGTGCGGACGCGGGAGGGCTGGTCGTGGGGGCGATGGTCGACGGGGTCGCCGGCGAATCGATCGCCGGAGAGGCAACGTCGTCGCCTGCGTCCTGCGCACCGGTGGCGATCACCTCGGTGCAGGCGCCCGCGAACAATGACGCGCCGACGAACGAGGCGATCCGCAGAACCCGCACGCCGCAACGGTACCCACCCCGACGGTCGCCGTGTCGTCACGAGCTCGAAGTCCGCAGGTGCCCGCGATGTCTGCGGGTGCCGTGGGGTGACGCCCGTAGGCTGAACCGATGCCCGAAGGGACCACGATCACCCCCACCGACGAGCAGCTCGCCGGCGTGAAGTACGACAGCAACGGCCTCGTGGCGGCGATCGCGCAGGATGTCGACAACGGCGACGTGTTGATGCTGGCGTGGATGAACGAGGAGTCGCTGAAGATGACCCTCGCCGAGGGTCGGATGGTGTACTGGTCGCGCAGTCGACAGGAGTTGTGGCGCAAGGGCGACACGAGCGGTGATCGTCAGTTCGTTCGCGAGGCGTACTACGACTGCGATGCCGATGCGCTGCTGTTCAAGGTCGAGCAGGAGGGTGCCGGCGCCTGTCACACCGGTGCTCGATCCTGCTTCTTCCGGACGTTCGGCTGATGCGGTTCCGTCCCTCCCGCGAGGAGTTCCACTCGTTCGCCGCCGAGCACACCTTCGTGCCGGTGTGGACCGAGTTGCTCGCCGACCTCGAGACACCGGTGGCCGCGTACGTGAAACTCGTGGGCGACGGTCCGGGATTCCTCCTCGAATCGGTCGAGGGCGCCGAGCGGTGGGCCCGGTTCTCCTTCGTGGGTCGGAACCCGTCGGCGACGCTCGTCCTGCGCGATGGCGTCGTCGAGCTCGACGGCCCGCTGCCGGAGGGCATCCCGACCGACCGGGGGATGCTCGCGGCGCTCGAGACGCTCCTCGACTGCTCCAGCAGCCCCACGTTCGCCGACCTGCCGCCGCTGCACGGCGGCATCATGGGGTTTCTCGGCTACGACGTGATCCGCGAGGTCGAACATCTCCCGAACGCGCCGACCGACGACCGTGGGTATCCCGACGCCGTGATGTCGGTGATCGGTTCGCTCGCCGCGTTCGACCACTGGCGCCAACGGGTGTACCTGATCGAGAGCGTCCCGACGCTCGGGCTCGACGCCGCCGAACTCGATCGCGCGTACGACGCTGCGGTCGAGCGCGTGACCCGGGCGGTCGCCGATCTCGCCGCGCCACTGCCGTACACGCCGATCGAGCCCCCGTCGGCCGACGACGAGTTGCCGGAGTTGCACTCCTCGATGCCGGGTGGGCTGTACCAGCGTGCCGTCGAGGTCGCCAAGGACCACGTGGTGGCAGGTGACATCTTCCAGGTGGTGCTCGCGCAACGCTACGACCTCGAACTCGACGCCGATCCGTTCGACGTGTACCGGGTGCTTCGCCAGGTGAACCCGTCGCCGTACATGTACTTCGTCCGCCACCCGGAGTTGACGATCGTCGGGTCGTCGCCGGAGCCGATGGTGCAGCTGCTCGGCCGTACCGTCGTGTCCCGTCCGATCGCCGGTACGCGACGTCGGGGTCGCACCGACGAACACGATCGGCTGATGGCGGCCGAGTTGAGCGAGCACCCGAAGGAACGAGCCGAGCACGTGATGCTCGTCGATCTGGCCCGCAACGACGTCGGGCGCGTCGCCGACTTCGGAACGGTGCACGTCGACGAGTTGATGACCCTCGAGCGGTACAGCCATGTGATGCATCT
The DNA here is from genome assembly GCA_963715285.1 of Ilumatobacteraceae bacterium. GTDB lineage: Bacteria > Actinomycetota > Acidimicrobiia > Acidimicrobiales > Ilumatobacteraceae > Sva-07. The sequence goes on from CAVQRU010000009.1 coordinate 206,563, forward strand.
GACGTCGCAGGTGTCGGGTCAGCTCCGCGACGGCCTCGGCCCGATCGACGTGCTCCGGGCGACGTTGCCGGCCGGCACCGTCTCCGGGGCACCCAAGGTGCGAGCGATGGAGATCATCGACGATCTCGAGCCGGTCAAGCGGGGCCCGTACGCCGGCGTGGTCGGCTATGTCGACTGGTCGGGCAACCTCGACACAGCGATCGCGATCCGCACGATGTTCGTCACCGGTGACGGGCACACGGCCAGCCTGCAGGCCGGCGCCGGCATCGTCGCCGACTCGGTTCCCGACGACGAGGACCTCGAGTGCCGCAACAAGGCGGCGGCGTTGCTCGCGGCGATTCCGGCCGCACGGCGGATGACCGCAGCGCGCCGCGACGCTGGCACACCGGCCTGAGGGGCGCAGCCGGCGGGTCGTCTAGAAGATCAGGCCGAGCAGGAACAGCACGCTCATGCCGGCGAAGCCGATCGTGATCGCGGTCGCCAGCAGGATCAGCAGCGGAAAGCTCGTGATCGACTTGAGCGCGACCGACAGGGCGACGAACTGTCCCGCCCGTGCACCCACCGAATCGCTCATCGCGAAGAACTGGCGCGACATCACCACTGCGCTCTGGTCCTGCACGTCGTCGCTGGATTCGACCGTCTCGATGACCACACGTTCCGACTGCGGGTCGCTGGAGATGAGCGCCTGGATCTCGTTGACGAGCGCAACACTCAGGCTGGTGATCGCCCAGAGCCGGAACATCGCCAGCAGCACCGCGCCGACCGCGACGACGATGCCCACGCCGCCGAGCAGGATCCATGCGTTCCGGACGCCACCATCGAGCGCCGCGAGGCCGAGCGCGAACCCCCCGACGCAGATCAAGACGACGATGGCGAGGGTTCCCGCAGCCAGCCGGGTGCCGCGGTGGACGAGCACGAGGAAGCTGTCGACGGCGCGTTGGGCGAGATCTCGTTGCTGCGACATGACGTTGGAAGTGTGCCACGGCAGACTGCAGACGTGACTTCCGAACGTTCTGCCCTCGACGGCGCTCTCGCCGCCGCGATCGACGACGCGATCGACGACGCTGCCCGCGACCACGTCATCGTCGAAGGCCCCGACGCAGCGACGTATCTCCACTCCCAGGTCGCCCAGGACCTGCGCGACCTCGCGGTCGGGCAGACCTGCTGGACGCTCGTGCTGGAGCCGAGCGGCAAGGTCGAGAGCCTCGCACGTGTGACGCGAACCGCCGACGAGCGTTTCGACTTCGACACCGACGCCGGGTACGGCGAGGCGCTCGCCGCGCGTCTGGCGCGCTTCAAGATCCGTGTGCAGGCCGAGATCGCGGTGGTGCCCGCAGACGCGGTGGCGCCGTCAGACGAGCACGAGGCCGCGCGGGTCGACGTCGGTTGGCCCCGGATGGGATTCGAGATCGTCCCCGGTGAGACGATTCCGGCAGTCACCGGCGTCGTGCCGCTCGCCGTGAGCTTCACGAAGGGCTGCTACCCCGGCCAGGAGTTGGTGGAGCGCATGGACAGCCGCGGCGCCGATGCGCCCCGATCGTTGCGGATCGTCGAGGTGGCGGTCGGATCGGTGATCGGTGACCCGGTCGTCGACGCCGAGGGCACGGAGGTGGGCACGATCACGAGTGTGGACCCCTCCGGGACGATGGCGCTGGCGCTCGTCAAGCGCGGCGGTGACGTCGGTCGGCTCCCGGCCCACCTCGTCGGAGAGCGATGACCGCGGTCGGGCGCTGTCGGTCGTGGTCAGGCGGCCGGAGTGGGAACGAGGCTGCGGCGGATCGCCGCGACCTCGGGGTGCTGACGGATACCGATCAGCTCGGGTGATCCGTCGATGATCGAGGCGAGACCGGTCGGCGAGGTCCCGGCCTCGGCCGCGGTGCGGAGCCACCCGATGGCCGTCTGCTGGTCACCGAGTGCACCCGCGGCCCGTGCGACGGTGGCTGCAGCGAGGGTGTGAGGGTGACGGGCATAGCCCTCGGCGGCGTAGTGCGCCGCGTCCTCGAACCGTCCGACGCGCATCAACTGGTTGGCGAGCACGTACTCGTTCCACGGGTCGCCGTACGGGAAGGGTTCGGGCAGGATCGCGATCAGGTCGGCCACTTCGGGAGTCGACAGCGTGACCGGCGGCGGTGGCTGCTCGGGGCGGTGGTGGCTGAGGGCGTTCACGAGCAGTCGGCGAGCCTTCTGCGGCTTGCCCTTCGCGAGTGCGTCGTGGGCGTCGTGCCACGGTGACGTGGGCTCCTTCGTGGATCCGAGCATCTGCAGCTGGGCGACCAGGATGAAGCCCACCACCAGGATGAAGCCGCGGTAGCGATCGTTGGTGAACGCCACCACGGAGAACGCCAACGTCAACCCGAGCGAGATGAACAGCATGAGCCGATGCGCCCGACCGGGCAGGAGGCGATCGAGCGCGGTGGTGACGATGTTGCCGCCGTCGAGGGGCAGGATCGGCACGAGGTTGAACAGACCGATCACGGGTCCGGCCCAGAAGATCGCCCACGTCGCCGGATTGCCGTCGAGCGATGCCGGGTCGGTGACATCGGCGCCCATGGCGAAGAGGATCACCACCGACGTGACGATCTGGATGCCGGGTCCGGCGAAGGAGATGCCGATCGATTCGAGCCGGGAGATCGGCCGGGTCGGTACGTAGGAGGCGTAGCCGGCGAGGAAGTTGAGCGAGATCTCGGCGCGGGCGCCGGCGCTGCGCGCGGCGACGGCGTGTCCGAGTTCGTGCAGCAAGGTGAACGCGGCGAGCGCGCCGGCGAGCCACAGCCCGAACTCGTTGCCGTACAGCAGCACGATGAGCACCATCATCATGACGAAGCCGGGCCGTACGTGGACGGGGAACCCCAGCAGCCGGAACATCGTTGCCCAGGCTAGGACCGATTCCGACGGCCATGACGGCACGTGCCCGCAATCGACTCGCGATTGCCTGCCTAGACTCGACCGACGTGCCATACGTCTACGCCTTCGATCACAAGCACCGCCGCCCTCCGATGGAGTACAAGGACCTGCTGGGTGGAAAGGGGGCGAACCTCGCTGAGATGACCAGCGTGTTGAAGCTGCCGGTGCCCCCGGGCTTCACGATCTCCACCGATGCCTGCCGCGACTACATGTACGGCGGTTGGCCGGACGGTCTCGACGAGGAGATCGCCAAGCACGTCTTCAAGCTCGAGAAGGCGATGGGGCGCAAGCTCGGCGACCCGTTCGATCCGCTGCTCGTGAGCGTCCGCTCGGGCGCCAAGTTCTCGATGCCGGGGATGATGGACACGGTCCTCAACCTCGGCCTCAACGACCAGAGCGTCGAGGGACTCGCCCACTCGACCGACGACGAGCGCTTCGCCTACGACTCGTACCGTCGCTTCATCGCCATGTACGGGCGGATCGTGCTCGGTATCGACGGTGAACCGTTCGAACACGCCCTCGATGCCGCCAAGGCCAAGGCCGGCACGACGATGGACAACCTGATTCCCGCCGATGCGCTCAAGGAACTGTGCGAGGACTACAAGTCGATCGTTCAGAGCGAGACCGGGTCTCCGTTCCCGCAGAAGCCGCGCGAGCAGCTCAACGGCGCCGTCGAAGCGGTGTTCAAGAGCTGGAACGGCGCCCGCGCGATCGCCTACCGCGTCCGCGAGAAGATCGATCACGACCTCGGTACTGCCGTGAACGTCCAGACGATGGTGTTCGGCAACCGCGACGACAACTCGGGCACCGGCGTCGGCTTCACCCGCAACGCTGCGACCGGCGAGAACAAGCCCTACGGCGACTTCCTGGTCAACGCGCAGGGCGAGGACGTGGTGGCGGGTATCCGCAACACCGAAGACCTCGACCACATGAAGAAGCACTTCCCGGTGATCCACGCCGACCTGCTCGAGATCTTCAAGCGGCTCGAAGCGCACTACACCGACATGTGCGACACCGAGTTCACCATCGAGCAGGGCAAGCTGTGGATGCTGCAGACCCGCATCGGCAAGCGCACCGGAGCGGCCGCGCTCAAGATGGCCGTCGACATGACCAAGGGCACCGGGACGGGCTCGCACCGCTGGAAGATCTCCCGCGAGGAGGCCATCACCCGCGTGTCGGCCGAACACCTCGACGCCGTGCTGCACCCGCACTTCGCCGGCAAGGGACTCGTGCTGGCCACGGGACTCGGTGCGTCGCCAGGAGCCGCCGTCGGGGCCGTGTACTTCACCGCCGACGACGCCGAGGCGGCCAAGGAACGCGGTGAGGACGTGATCCTGGTCCGGAGCGAGACCAGCCCCGACGACATCCACGGCATGATGGCCTCGAAGGGCATCCTGACCGCGCGCGGCGGGCTCGTCAGCCACGCCGCCGTCGTCGCTCGCGGGTGGGGAACCCCTGCGATCGTCGGCGCCGAGGAGGTCAAGATCCAGGGCAAGCAGTTCTCCGTCGGCGACACCGTCGTCAAGGAAGGTGACGTCCTCTCACTCGACGGCACCACCGGCGAGGTCGTGCTCGGAGCGATGGAACTGCGCATGGCCGAACCACCGCCGGAGTTCGAGACGATCCTCAAGTGGGCCGACGCGGTCCGCAAGGGCAAGCTCGGCGTGCGCGCGAACGCCGACACCGGCGAGGATGCCACGAACGCTCGCGAGCTCGGCGCCGAGGGCATCGGGCTGTGCCGCACCGAGCACATGTTCCTCGCGCCCGACCGCCTGCCCGTCGTGCGCGAGATGATCCTCGCGTCCACGCCGGCACAGGAGGAGGCGGCGCTCGAGAAGCTCCGAGCGGTCCAGGAGGCCGACTTCATGGAGATCCTCGATGCGATGGACGGGCTGCCGGTCACGATCCGGCTGCTCGATCCGCCACTGCACGAGTTCCTCCCGTCGGTGGAGGAGTTGCAGATCAAGAAGGCCACGAAGGGGCTGACCAAGAAGGAAGAGCAGATGCTCGACGTCGCCGAGAGCTGGGCCGAGCACAACCCGATGATCGGTACCCGGGGCGTGCGCCTCGGCGTGATCAAGCCCGGCTTGTACGCCATGCAGGCGCGAGCGCTGCTCTCCGCTGCGGCGAAGCTGCGCGAGATGGGCAAGAAGCCGATCGTGGAGATCATGATCCCGCTCACCGTCACGCGCGAGGAGATGGCGCTGGCCCGCAGCTGGGTGCAGGCCGAGATCGATTCGGCGCTGGCCGGCATGAAGAAGAAGCCGATCATCACGATCGGCACGATGATCGAGACGCCGCGTGCGGCACTGCGCGCCGATGAGATCGCCGAGGTCTCCGACTTCTTCAGCTTCGGCACCAACGACCTGACGCAGCTCACCTTCGGGTTCAGCCGCGACGACGTCGAGAGCCGGATGATGCCCGCGTACCTCGAGCAGGGGCTGCTGAAGGCGAACCCGTTCGACACGATCGACCAGAGCGGTGTCGGCGACCTCGTGCGCATCGGCGCCGAGCGGGGCCGCTCGACGAAGCCCGATCTGAAGCTCGGCGTCTGCGGCGAGCACGGCGGCGACCCGGCGTCGATCGATCTGTTCTACAACGCCGGGCTCGACTACGTGTCGTGTTCGCCGTTCCGCGTGCCGATCGCCCGTCTGTCGGCCGCGCAGGCCATCATCGCCGCCCAATCCTGATCGCAGCAGTGTGACATCTGGGGTCTGACCCCAGATGTCACACCACTACATTGACCTCGGCATGGGGATCGTCGACGAAGACATCGAACGGCTGCGGTCGACGGTGTCGATCGTCGACACGATCCAGCAGTACGTCGCGCTGAAGCGCGTCGGTCGCAACTGGGTCGGGCTGTGCCCGTTCCACGCCGAGAAGAGCGGGTCGTTCAACGTGCGCGAGGAGACCGGGCGCTACAAGTGCTTCGGCTGTGACAAGGGCGGCGACGTCTTCACGTTCATCCAGGAGATCGAGCACACCGACTTCCCCGGTGCGGTGGAGCACCTCGCGGCCAAGGCCGGCATCCAGCTCAACTACACCACCACCGGCCAGTCGAAGGAACGTGCCCAACGCAAGCACTACGTCGAGGCGATGGGCGAGGCGGTCGAGTGGTACCACCAGCGGTTGCTCCACGATCCGGATGCCCGCGCCGCCCGTGACTATCTCCGCCGTCGCGGGCTGGCGGGCGACATCGCTCGTCAGTTCAAGCTGGGATGGGCGCCCGACGACTGGGATGCGTTGGCGCGCGGGCTCGGCGTGTCACCCGACGTCCTGCAGGCGGTCGGGCTGGCGTTCCGCAACAAACGGAACAAGATGCAGGACTCGTTCCGCGCCCGCGTCATGTTCCCGATCTTCTCCGAGTCCGGCGAGGCGTTGGCCTTCGGTGGCCGGATCCTCCCCGGTTCCGACGATCCGGCGAAGTACAAGAACTCCTCCGAGACGCCGATCTACACGAAGTCGAAGGTGCTCTACGGCCTGAACTGGGCCAAGGCCGACATCGCCAAGCACGACCAGGTGGTGGTGTGCGAGGGGTACACCGACGTGATCGGGTTCCATCGCGCCGGAGTCGCCCGCGCCGTCGCGACGTGTGGGACGGCGCTGACCGAGGAACACGTGCGGCTGCTCAAGCGGTACGCGAGCAAGGTGGTGCTGGCGTTCGACGCCGACGCAGCCGGCCAGGGCGCGGCCGCTCGCTTCTACGAGTGGGAGGAGGCGCACAAGGTCGAGGTCCAGGTCGCGCGGCTCCCACAGGGACGCGATCCCGGCGACCTCGCCCAGTCCGACCCGGAGGCGCTGGTGCACTCGGTGGCCGACCCGGTGCCGTTCCTCAAGTTCCGCGTCGACCGCACGCTGGTCGGCCAGCCCAAGCAGTCGCCCGAGCAGCGTGTGCGACTGGCCGAAGCGGCGATGGCCGTCGTCAACGAGCATCCCAACGTGGAACTGCGCAAGCTGTACGCCGGCGAGGTCGCCGCCTCGGTCGGCATCCCGATCGGCGACCTCGTGCAGATCGCCGAGCGGGGGTCGCGTCGTCCGGCGATCCAGGTGGCCCCGAAGCGATCGACGGGACCGATGGAGAACGCCGAGTTCGCCGCACTCGTGCTGCTCGTCCAGGACTGGGACGAGATCGCGCCCTGGCTGATCGAGGCGCTGTTCGACGACGACGCGAACCGGATGGCGTTCGTGGCGCTCGCCGCCACCGCCGGCGACCTGCAAGCCGCGCTCGAGGTGGCGTCGCCCGACGCACGCGACGTGCTCGAGCGGGCTGCGGTCGCCGATCTCAACCTGGTACCCGACGTCGAGGCGCGCACGTTGATCGGAGCCGCAACCCGACGTGAGCTGCGGCAACGCTCGCGGTTGACCGACCCGGCAGCGATCGACGAGGACCGCACGGCGCGTCTCGACGCAGAGGCGCTCAACGACACCGACAAGGAACGAGCGCTCGCCGCGGCCGAGTCGTTGCTAGGTTGGCTGGATCGACGAGCAGCGGAACGGAACCATGGGGGCTGATTCGTCCAGCGGTGAGCGGTCGACGCGACCGGACCCCCGGGACGACGTCGACGGCGGCGCGCCCGGAGTTCCGTTCGCCGGCGTCGACCAGGCCGAGTGGGACGATCTGGTGCTGCTCGGTCGTGAACGGGGTTCGGTGCACGCCGAAGACCTCACCCACGTGCTTCGCCACGTCGAGTTGACCGGCGACGTCCTCGTCGAGGTCCAGTCGGCGATGTCGGGCCACGGGATCTCGATCGACGATGCCGTCGAGCACGTCGACGAGACGCCGTCGTCCATTCGCCGCCACACCGTGCTGCGGGAGACCGACGAGGCGAGCGAGAGCGAACGTGACAGCGACGCGGTCGAGCGGCTCCTCGAGCGGGGACGGAGTCGCCGAACCCGCAAGTCGATTCCGAAGGGGGAGGGTGGCACCGCCGACGCCGTGCGGATGTACCTCCGCGAGATCGGCCAGGTCGATCTCCTGACCACGGAGGACGAACGGCGTCTCGCCCAGTTGATCGAAGAGGGCAAGATCGCTGCGCAGCGCATCGACGAGGACCACGGCAAGCTCGCGGAGGGCGAGGAACGTCTGTTGATGCGCGCCGTGAGCAGGGGGGAGCGAGCGAAGAGCGAGTTGACGCAGGCGAACCTGCGGCTGGTGGTGAGCATCGCCAAGCGCTACTCGGGCCGGGGCATGCAGCTGCTCGATCTCATCCAGGAGGGCAACCTCGGGCTGATGCGTGCGGTCGACAAGTTCGACTACACGAAGGGCTTCAAGTTCTCCACCTATGCGACGTGGTGGATCCGTCAGGCCATCACCCGTTCGATCGCCGATCAGGCCCGCACGATCCGGATCCCGGTGCACATGGTCGAGCACATGAACCGTGTCACCCGCGCCAAGCGGCAGATGCACCAGGAGCTGGAACGCGAGCCCACGGTGGAGGAACTCGCGGTACGGGTGCAGCTCGATCCGGATCGGGTCCGCGAGCTCCTGCGGTACTCGCTCGACCCGCTGTCGCTCGATTCGCCCGTCGGCGAGGAGGACGAGTCGAACCTCGGCGACTTCATCGAGGACAGCTCGGTCGACAGCCCCGCCGACGCTGCCACGAGGATGATGTTGCACGACGCCGTCACCGAGGTGCTCGGCGAGTTGTCCGATCGGGAACAGGAGATCGTGCGGCTGCGCTTCGGTCTCGACGGCGGGCGGGCCCGCACCCTCGAAGAGGTCGGCCAGGAGTTCGGTGTGACCCGCGAGCGCATTCGCCAGATCGAGGCCAAGACGCTGGCCAAGCTGCGCCATCCGCAGCGCTCTGAACGGCTCCGCGAGTTCCTCGAAGTCGAGTGACGATTGCACCAGGGGTCAGACCCCTGCTGCAATCGCCATCCACCCGTGTGCGTGTGATGGCCGGGGTCACGGCGATAACCTCTCGATTCGACCTTCCGGGATAGCTCAGCTGGCAGAGCAATTGACTGTTAATCAATGGGTCGCAGGTTCGAGCCCTGCTCCCGGAGCACGCGAAACGGACCCTCGATCGAGTCGGGGGTCCGTTTCTCGTTTTCTTCGCAGGTGACGTTCGCCCATGGGCGTCCCCACGTGTGTCCATGATGCTGGTCGTCGTGGGGACTCGACCGACAGGGGTGAGCGACCAGGCGTCGCTGCCGCTGAGTAGCTTGGGCCGTCAACGTGTTCGGGGCGGTAGCTCAGTCGGTGAGAGCAGCGGACTCATAATCCGTCGGTCGTGGGTTCGATGCCCACCCGCCCCACCACCAACTCGCAGGTGAAATTCGACTTTCGGCGGTGCGAACTCGGCGAGAATTCCGAATATCCAACGTTCATCCAACGTTTCTTCGCACTGCGCACCACGGTTTACACATGGGGAAGGCCCGGTCGACGCCCGGGATACGTGAGCGTTCGCCCGGTGTGTGTGAGCTCGTGGTGCCGGCGTGGCAGCGACAAGTGACTCGCCTCTGCTGGCGATACTCATTGATCCTCAAATGGTTCTGAAGTCGCCGTTCACCCATTCCAGGACCATTGCGGCAAACTCATCGGCGCGATCCTGGTACGAAAAATGTCCGCAGTTCTCGAACACCTTCAGCTGGCTGCGTTTCATTCTCGCGTTCAGCCGTTCGCCGTTGTCCAGTAGCAGGAAGATGTCAAGGTCGCCCCAGAAGATTTGCGTCGGCAGGTCGAGATCATCGAGGTGGGGATCAACCGTGGCCAGGTTCTCCGGGTAGGTTTCGAACCAGTAGGTGATGGGCCCCAGGCGATCATCGTAGGAAGCCACGTAGTCGGCGACTTCGTCATTGTTGGGGATGTAGTTCACGCAGGCCAGGCGATAGCCGCCCTCTACAAAGGCCTGGGCGCCAGTGACGCGAAACATCATGCGCCAGAACGCGGAATCGACTGCTTTGTTGATGATGCTGCCGTTGGAAGTCGGGACAATGCCTGGTCCGTCCCCAACCAGGATGCTTGCCGCCTTGTGGTCGTGATGAATGACGTAGTTCAGTGCCGCGGCCATGCCCACATCGGGCCCGACGACATGCACGTCTTCGAGTCCCAGTTCATCGACGAACTTCTCGACGAAATCACCCTGAGCCGTGAAGCTCATGAATTCCATACCGCCTTCGCTACGCCCGAATCCGGGCAAGTCCAGCGCGACCAGCCGGCAATGATCCTGCAGGATTTTCCAGATCGGATCGAAGCACAGGATGCTTTGAGGCAATGGGGACAGCAGCAGCACCACCGGCCCGTCCTCCTTGCCGCCTGTCGCGAAACGAACCCGGGTGCCCCCAATCGTGCGGTACTCCGGTTGCATGGCCAGGTTTGCTGGCCGGGCTTCGGCCCGCCCTGCACCGCTGCTGCGGGCAGCCTTGATCCGTGAATATTCCGGTGTGACGGCCAACAGGACCCCGGCGTTCACTTTCCCCATGAATCCAATAGGGCCTTTGCTGGTACTCATTGATTGCTCCTTCATCGAGTTCGGAATGAATGAATGTGGGACGGTTCACTGAAGGTTGATCTCGTGCTCGAAGGTCCGACGAGGCGGACCGGCTTCCGAGCCCACCCGCAGAGCAGCACCTGACGTACCGATATCACCTGTGCGCTGATGCGTCTGTGCGACACTTTCGAACGCTTCGCGACATCGAACGTCGAAC